>NZ_AMRM01000001.1 GCF_000300335.1 Nitratireductor pacificus pht-3B
CCCCCGCCGGTGGACAGCCCGCAACCGGCGGACCGGGCAGCGGCGCGCCTCAGTCCGCGCCGTCGGCCGTTCCGCCGCGACCCGCGACGGCGCCACGCGCGATCTCCGGCGCCTTCGTTCCCGACGAGGTGCTGGTGACGCTCGACGGCGGGGACGGCGTGGCAGCTGCGGTCGCTCAGCAGTTCGGCCTCGAGGTCCGCTCGGCGCGCGTCTCCAATCTTCTCGGCCGCACGGTGGTGCGCTTCGGCATTCCCGACGGCCGGCCGGTCGGCTTCGTGCTGGCGCAGCTTGCCGGCGACGGACGGCTCGCGGCGCGCGTGCCGAACCATGTTTTCCAGCTCCAGCAGGCGTCCGGCGTGGTCGGCTACGCCTTCGAGCGCATCGCGCTCGACGCGGCGGAGGCGAGCGGCGCGAATGTCAGCGTCGCCGTCATCGACACCGCGCTCGATCCGGAGCATCCGGCACTCGCCGGCGCGGTGGCGGCGGAACTCGACGCGCTGCCCGACATGGCGGTGAAGGATCGCGCGCACGGCACCTCCATCTCCGGCCTGATCGTCGGGCACGGGCCTTTCCGGGGGATGGCGCCCGGGGCGCGGCTCCTGCACGCACGGGCCTTCGAAGGCGGGGTTTCCAGCACGGACGTGCTTCTTTCGGCGCTCGACTGGGCGGCGGAGCAAGGCGCCGACATCGTCAATATGAGCTTCGTCGGCCCGGAGAACCCGCTGTTTTCCGCCGCATGCCGCAACGCCATGGAGCGCGGCATCGTGCTGGTGGCGGCTGTCGGCAACAACGGGCCGGGCGCGCCGTTCGGCTATCCAGCCGCCTATGACGGGGTGATCGCGGTCACGGCGACCGATGTCCATGACGCGCTGATGGGCGAGGCCAATCGCGGCCGCTACGTTGATCTGGCGGCACCCGGCGTGAACGTGATGGCGCCCATCCCCGGCGGCATGGATGCCGTCACGGGCACGTCCTTCGCGGCGGCCATCGTTTCGGGAGCCATCGCCAACCTGATGCGCAGCGGCGTCGAGACAGATCCGCTGGCGCTCGCGGCGCTGCTCGCCGAGACCTCGGTCGATCTCGGTCCGCCGGGACGGGACGATGATTTCGGAGACGGGCTGATCAATGCGAAAGCGGCGATGGCGCGCCGCTGAAACGGGGCATCCGGTCGGATGCTCACTCCGCAGCCGGGATCATCCTTCGTACGTCATGGACGCCCATCCCGGCCGACAAGGTCGACCGGGGCGAGGATGAGGCCGCCCGCGTCGTGCGCGCGGTGTGCGGTCACGCCGTAGACGTCCGCGAGCCGCGCATCCGTCAGGATCGTCTCCGGTGGACCGGCCGCCGCGAGAGCACCGTCCATCAACATTGCGATCTCGTCGCACCAGCGCGCTGCCAGGGTCAGGTCGTGCAGGGAGACGAGCACGGTACGGCCTTCATCGGCCAGGCGGCGCAGCGCCTGCATCATGGTGATCTGGTGGGCGGGGTCGAGGCCCGAGGCGGGTTCGTCGGCGACGAGCACCGGCGTCTCCTGGGCGACGGCCCGGGCTGCCAGGACACGGGCCTGCTCGCCGCCCGAAAGTTCCGTCGCGATCCGTTCGGCCAGAGCCGTCACATCCATCATCGCCATCGCGCGGTCGATCGCTGCGCGATCTCCGGCGGAGGCGGGACGGCCGAACGGGCGCCAGGGAAGGCGGCCGAGCGCGACGAGGTCACGCACCTTCAGGCGCCAGCCGATGGTGCGGGTCTGCGGCAGATAGGCGATCAGCCGGGCCCGCTCGGCGGTGCCGACAGTCGCCAGATCCTGCGGGCCGAGCGCCATCCTGCCGATGAACGGCAACTGGCCGGCGAGTGCGCGCATGAGGGTCGACTTGCCGGCGCCGTTCGGGCCGAGAAGGCCGACGACGCGGCCGGGCTCGATGGCGAGCGAGACGCCGCTGACGACCGGCCGCCCGCCGAGCACCACGCCGATGTCGTCGATCGCGAGCCGCATCACAGCATCTCCCGGCGCGCGCGCATGACAAGCCAGAGGAAGAAGGGTGCGCCGATCAGGGCCGTCAGGACGCCGACATTCAGTTCGCCCGCCGGCAGGATCAGGCGTGCGGCGCTGTCGGCTGCGAGAAGCAGGGCCGCGCCGCCGAGACCCGCGGGCAGGAGGAGGCTGCTCGGCAGGCGGTCGGTCAGCGGACGCAGGAGATGCGGGACGACGAGGCCGATGAACCCGATTGTGCCGGCCACCGCCGTTGCCGCGCCGACGGACAGCGCCACGCCCGCGACGATGAGAAACCGGGTCCGCCCCATATGGATGCCGAGGCTTTGCGCCGCGTCCTCACCGAGGGAAAGCGCGTCGATGGCGCGTCCCGACAGGGCGATCAGCAGCCAGCCGAGCGCCATCAGCGGCACGGCGAGCGCGACGTGCTCCATTGAGCGGTCCTTCAGCGAACCGAGCAGCCAGAAGATGATCTCGTAGGCGGCGAAGGGATTGGGCGACAGGTTGAGCACCAGCGAGGTGAGGGCGCCCGACAGGCTGGAGAGCGCCACCCCGGCGAGGATCAGGGTCAGGGTGGAGCCCTGGCGGGACGCGATGGCGAGCAGGATGAGCACGGCCGCAAACGCGCCGGCCAACGCGCCGGCCGGCAGCGTATAGAGCGAAGTGCCGGCAAGGCCGGAGTAGAAGATGGCGACGGCGCCGAGGGCGGCGGTGGCCGAAACGCCGATAATGCCCGGCTCGGCAAGCGGATTGCGCAGGAAGCCCTGCAGCACCGCACCCGCGAGGCCGAGGGAGAAGCCAATGGCGAGGCCGAGGAGGGCGCGCGGCAGGCGGATCTCCCGCATGATGATGCCCGCCGCTTCGCTGCCGCCGGCCAGAAGGCCGGAAACGCTCTCGCCGAGCCGAAGATCGGCCGGACCCACCAGCAGCGACAGGACGAACAGGGACAGGGCGAGCACGCCGAGGGCGCCGTTCAGCGCGAGGGGCCTCATCGGGGCGCTCCGGGTTCGGGACAGGGGGCGATCTCCTCGCGCAGGCGGACGAGCGCCCGCACCGCCTCCATCACCGCGGGGGCGCCGCAGGACCAGGAACCTTCCGGCACGAAAGCGCCGACGCGGGTGTCGGGGAGGGCGGAGATCGCCGGGTGACGGGGGATTTCCGCGCCGAGGGTCGGGGCGCCGGCGGGATCGCGCGTGATGATGACATCGGGCCTGCGCGCGACGATCTGCTCGACCGGGAAGGGCGACATCCCGACGACGCCGAGATCGGCGGCCAGATTGTCGAAGCCCGCAGCGGTGATGACGGAATCGGCAAGCGTTTCGCTGCCCAGCGCAACGCCGTTCTGCTCATAGGCGACGGCGGTCGGGCGCCGGTCGCATTGCCGGCGCTCGATGTCGGCGAGTTCCTTCGCGAAACCGTCGGCAATAGCGCGGGCCTTGTCTTCCTGCCCCAGCAGCGCGCCCATGCGGCGGACCTCGTCCGGTATGGTGTCGAGCGTCTGGACGAAGGAGAATTCCTCGACCGCGAAGCTGAGGCGCCGCAGCAGAGCGGTGGTGTTGTGCAGCGAGTAGGTGCCCGTGACGACAAGGTCCGGCTTCTGAAGGAAGACCTCCTCCGCGAGGCCGCGATTGGCGCCGTAGTTCTTCGCCTCTTCATGCAGCATCGAAAGGCCGGGTTCGCGGGCGAGGAACGAGACGGAGACGAGCTGGCCGGGCGCGGCGAGCGTCATGGCGAGCTGGTCGGTGCAGACGTTGAGCGACATGACGCGGGCCGGCGGGGAGGCGGACGCCGGCCCACAGAGAAGCGCGCCGGCAAGCAAGATGAGGCCGGGCCAGGATCGTCCATGTCTCCGGCCCGTTCCGCTCATGGCCTGAACTTCGCCTTGAAGCCGGCGAACACCGAGAAGCCCGGCGTGTTGAAGCCGCGCGCCGTCTGATAGTCCTGGTCGAGGATGTTTTCAGCGCGCACGTACAGTTCGGTGTCCTCCGTCGGTTTGTAGGCGAGCTTGGCGTTGACGAGGAGGTAGTCGTCAAGCTCGAAATCATTGCCGTCGAGCGTATCGATGTTGGCTTTGGCACTTGCCGATAGCAGCCACTTTTCGGCTGGGCGCGCGCTGGCCCGCAGCGCTATGGTGTGGCGCGGAATGCGGGTCAGGCGGTCGCCATTCTGGTCCAAGGAGCTTGTGTAGGTGTATGCGCCGCCGACTTCCAGCCAATCGTTCACGGCATAGGTGATTGATGTCTCGACACCGCGCTGGCGCGTGGTGCCCGGAAGCTGGGTGTAGCCGCCCGAATAGGTGATCAGATCATCGATCTTCATCTGGAAATAGGTAACATCAGCCACGAGGCGTCCGGCTAGGAGGCGTTGTTCGATCCCGGCGTCGAAGCCGAAGCTGGTTTCGGGCGTCAGGTTTGGATCCGCTCCGAACGGGCCGAACAGTTCGTTGAGGCTTGGCGCTCGGAATCCAGTGCCGAGCGAGGCGTGGAACCGCGTGTGGGTATCGACGAAGAGATAGGAACCGGTCGCGCGATAGGTGGTGTGGCCACCGAACTCGCTGTGTTCATCGTGGCGAATGCCGGCGGTTAGCGTCAGGTTTTCGACCGGGGTTGCAATGGCTTCGCCCCAGAAACCGGCGATATTGAAGTCGGCGTTGATCTCGGGGTTGAAGGCGCCCTCGGGGAACAGGGCCTTCTGCTTCTCGTAGTCGGCACCAGCCTGGATCGTCAACCAGTCGGCGGCATCGTAGGCGCCTTGGTAGTCAATCTTGTAGCGCCTGCCCTGATAGGTTCCATCAAAGATCGTTCCGGCAATCGAACGCGTCAGATCGAAAGTCTGCACTGAAAACGTATTCCGGAAGCGTCCGTCGAGCAGCGCGAGGTTGAAGCCGGCCCGTCCGGCCAGTTGCTTGCTGAGATTGGTGGCCGTCAGATTGTCGGTTGGTGGATTGAAAACCCCGACCGGGAAGAAGTAGCTGTCGTTGTCGAACTCCGCTTCCGCGTCGATGTAGAGCGCCGAGCCGAAGACGGAGAAGACATCCGAGAAGGCGTGCTCGCCATTGATGTCGAAGGTGACGTTCTCGTAGCCGTCCCGCTCGCTCCCCGAGGCGGCGGCCGAAATGCCGTCGGTGCGGAAACCGCTCAGGTTGAGCGCCAGCTTCGATCGCTCGCTCGCCGCCCTGAGGCCGTAGCCACCGCCGAACGTGCCGAAGGATCCGCCTTCGCCATGGACGATGTGGGTGACGCCGGGGTCGATGTCGCCCAGCGTCGACAGGCTGATGACGCCGGCGATGGCGTCGGAACCGTAGAGCGTGCTCTGCGAGCCCTTCAGCAGTTCGATGCTCTCGATCCCGCCGGTCAGCAGATACTGATAGGAGGTCTGCACCTGCGTGTTGGTCGGGTCCGCAATGTCGATGCCGTTGTAGAGCGTCTTGACGTAGCGGCGCGGCGCGCCGCGCACCGACAGGCTGCCCTCGGCGCCAACGCCGCCGGGCGACGATATCGAGACGCCGGGAAGCAGATCGAGATATTCGACAATGAGGGGAAGCGCCTGCGCTTCGATCCCTTGGCGCTCGACAAGCGTAACGCTGGACCCGACCTTGCTGCTTTCGGTCGGCGTTCGATTGGGGGTGACGACGATGGTGTCGAGCACCGTGCTTTGCGCCAGAACGGGCAGGATGCCGGCATTCAGCGCAACGGCGGCGCCGATGAAGGTGGGCAACAAGGGTGTTCGAGAATGCATTCGTGCTCCTCCAGGAAGCGAGAAAGGTTCAACTGCTGCTGGAGGGGCAAAGCGCTCGCGCCCGGTCGCCTTCCGCCAGCGATGACGGCACGTCACCGCTGCGAGAAGCACAGCTCCGGAAGCGTCCCGCATCCGGAAGGTGACGGCTCGAGGCAGGTTTCCTGGCTGACGCTTCAACGGTTTCCCCGCCTTCCCAGGCCTGCGGCCCAGTGGCAATCGGGGAACCTCAGCGCTCACAGTTGCGGGGGCAGCTGCGGCTCGGGCGTTCTGTCGGCGCCGTTCCGCATTCCCTTTTCTCCCGGTGCGATGCACGGCACCGATGGAGCACCTCAAGCGTGATCCCGGCTTAGCAAGGCGGTCCCGGAGCGTCAATCGGCGATGACGTGGCATCGGAGAAGGCCTCCCGGAGTCATCAACTGTCAGGAGGGACGGCATCCGGCTGTTGCAGAATCGGCTTCCGGTATCATTTTTGCGTCAGTCCTGTCGCAAATCCGTCATCGGATGGCGCCAGAACGGAGCAAACTCTTACAGTTCCGGGTGTTCCTGCGTTTTTTTGACAATGGGGTCCGGATGCGAAATGCTAAAAAAGAACCGTTAACGGGAACAATGGGAGTGCGTCGATGACGTTTTTCAAGAGCAATGGCGACAAGGTGCCGGGCCGTATCGAGGCGCTGGCGACCGAGGCGCGGGCCGGAAGGATGGACCGCCGCGAATTTCTCGCCCTGGCGAGCGCCTTCGGCGCTTCCACCGCAGCAGCATACGGCATGCTTGGCCTCGCCGCGCCGACGCCCGCCCTGGCGCAGGAGCCCAAGAAGGGCGGCGTGATCAAGATCGCCATGTTCGTCAAGGACAACAAGGACCCGCGCACCGCCGACTGGTCGGAGATCGCCAACGCGATGCGCCAGACGCTGGAGCCTCTGGTCAAGTACACGCGCGAGTTTACCTTCGAGGGCCGGCTGCTCGAAGGCTGGGAGGTCAATGAAGACGCGACCGAATATGTGCTGAAGGTGCGCCAGGGCGTCACCTGGAACAATGGCGACCCGTTCGGCGCCGACGACGTGATCTACAACATCAACCGCTGGTGCGACCAGACGGCGGAAGGCAATTCGATGCCGAGCCGCCTGGCGTCGATCGTCGACGCCGAGACCAAGAAGGTGCGCGAGGGCGCGGTGGAGCGGGTCGATGACTATACGATCAAGCTGAAGCTGAGCAGCCCCGACATCTCCATCATTCCGGGCCTGGCCGATTACCCGGCCCTGATCGTGCACCCGACCTTCGACGAGACGGGCCGCGACTTCGTCTCCAACCCGATCGGCACCGGGCCGTTCGAGCTGGTGTCCTACGCGGTCGGCGACCGGGTGGTCCTGAAGAAGCGCGAGGACGGCAAGTGGTGGGGCGGCGAGGCCTATCTCGACGGCATCGAGTTCATCGACTACGGCACCGATCCCTCGGCCACCGTCAGCGCCTTCGAGTCGGGCGAGATTCACGCCAATTACGAGACGACGGCCGACTTCATCGACATTCTCGACAGCCTCGACCTGGTCAAGTCCGAGGTGACCACGGCGACGACCATCGTCGCGCGCACCAACGTCAACAACAAGCCGTATGACGACCAGAAGGTGCGCCAGGCGATGCAGCTTGCCGTCGACAACGCGACGGTGCTGGCGCTCGGCTACGACAATGCCGGCGACGTGGCGGAAAACCACCATGTCTGCCCGATCCATCCCGAATATGCCGAGCTGCCGAAGATCGCCCGCGACACGGAGAAGGCCAAGGCGATGATGGAGGAGGCCGGCCAGCTGGACTTCGAGCACGAGCTGATCTCGGTCGACGAGGACTGGCACAAGAACACGGGCGACGCCATCGCCGCGCAGATGCGCGAGGCGGGGCTGAAGGTGAAGCGCACCGTGCTGCCGGGCTCGACCTTCTGGAACGACTGGACGAAGTATCCCTTCTCGATGACGAACTGGAACATGCGGCCGCTCGGCATCCAGGTGGTGGCGCTCGCCTACCGGACGGGCGAGGCGTGGAACGAATCCGCCTATTCCAACCCCGACCTCGACGCCAAGATCGAACAGGCCCTGGCGATCCCGGATCCGGACGAGCGCCGCGGCGTGATGAAGGACATCGAGCAGCACATCCAGGACGCGGGCATCATCATCCAGCCATACTGGCGCAAGCTCTACAATCATTCGGTTCCGGCCGTGAAGAACCACGGCATGCACCAGACCTTCGAGATCGATCTCGATAAGGTCTGGCTGGACGAAGCCTGATCCGAACATAAGAAGGGGCCCTCCGGGCCCCTTTTGCGCAGGCAGCCAATAACAACCTCCGACACAGGAGGAAGGGGAAACCGTGTTAAGCTTCGTTTCAAGGCGTCTCGGCGTCATGGCGCTGACCATGCTGTGTCTGACGCTGGTCGTCTTCTTCCTGGTCAATCTGGAGCCGAACCTGAAGAAGCTGGCCATCAGCCAGCTCGACATGCGCTCCTCCCAGGAGGATCTCGAAAGCTGGCTGCAGAAGAACGGCTACCGGCAGAACTTCTTCGTTCGCTACGGCCAGTGGCTGGGCGTCGTGCAGAAACAGCCGAACATCGATCCGCAGACGGGCGCGTCCGTGCCGCGTTTCGCCTATTGCGACGAACCTGCGGAAGCGCGCTATTCGGGCATCCTCCAGGGCGATTTCGGCTGCTCGACCAAGTTCAAGGTGCCCGTGGCGAAGAAACTGTTCCCGGCGCTGGGGGCGACGGGCATCCTGATGTTCTGGGTGATGGTGGTGATGGTGCCGGTGTCGCTCCTGATTGGCGTGCTGGCAGGCATGCGCGAGGGGAGCCGAACCGACCGCACCCTGTCGGTGGCCTCGATCGCCACCACGGCGACGCCGGAATATGTCTCCGGCGTCATTTTCGCGGTGATCTTCGCCTCCTGGCTCGGCTGGCTGAACGGCTCGGCGGCGACGGCGACGCGCGAGGGCATCAGCTTCTACAATTTCACCCTGCCGGTGATGACCATGGCCGTGTACGGGATCGGCTACATCGCCCGCATGACGCGCGCCTCGATGGTCGAGGTGATGACGCAGCAGTATATCCGCACGGCGCGGCTGAAGGGCCTCGGCTTCGGCGCGGTGGTGGTCAAGCACGCGCTGCGCAACGCGCTGATCGCGCCGTTCACGGTCATCATGCTGCAGTTTCCCTGGCTTCTGACCGGTGTCGTCATCGTCGAGGTGATGTTCCGCTATCAGGGCTTCGGCTTCACGCTGGTGGAGGCGGCGAGCAACAACGACATCGACCTCCTGCTCGGCTGTTCGCTCGTATCGGTGTTCGTGGTGCTGTCGACGCAGCTCATATCGGACGTCGGCTATGCCTATCTCAATCCGCGCATTCGCGTGCAGTAGGGGACAGGCGATGGACATCGAGTATATCGGCGCTTTCGGCATCATCCTCGGCGCACTGGCGCGGTTCTGGCCGGTCTGGACCGCCCTGGCGATCATTCTGGTGCTCAGCCTCCGGTTCAAGAAGAGTCTCGGCCTGTACGGGCAGCTGTTCGACACGGGCGTCGGCGTCGCCGGCGTGATGATCTGCCTGTTCTGGCTGTTCACGGCGATCTTCGCCGGCACCGTCGCGCCCTTCGATCCGCTGGCGCAGTTCCCGGTGATGAAGAGCATTCTGCCCGGCGCCATCGAACCCGGCAGCGGCCAGGCGTTCCTGTTCGGCGGCGACCGGCTGGCGCGCGACGTCTTCTCGCGCATGGTCTATGGCAGCCAGATCGTGCTGATCATCGCGCCGGCGGCGACGCTGTTCGCGCTGATGGTCGGAACGACGCTGGGCCTGCCGGCCGGCTATTACGGCGGGCGGGTGGACAGCATCCTGTCGTTCCTCGCCAATCTGGTGCTGGCCTTCCCGGTAATCCTGCTGTTCTACCTCCTGGTGACGCCGGGCATTCGCGAGACGCCGATCCCGCAATGGATGGCCGGGTTCTTCTTCATCTTTCCGATCGTCTTCTTCTCGCTGCTGTTCTACACGCGCTTCCGCGGCCGGCCGGAGCTTCTGGCCATACAGCTCGCGCTGACGCTGGTCATCGGCGGCTGGGTCTATGCGGGGCTGGTGTTCGACGCCGACCCGCTCGGCATTATCTCGATCAGCTCGAACCAGCTCAACATCTTCGTGGCGGTGGTGTTCGCTTCGAGCCCGGGCGTGTTCCGCATCGTGCGCGGGCTGGTGATGGACATCAAGACGCGCGACTATGTGGCGGCGGCGCAGACGCGCGGCGAGAACCCCTGGTACATCATGCTGTGGGAAGTGCTGCCGAACGCGCGCGGGCCGCTGATCGTCGATGTGTGTCTACGCATCGGCTACACGACCATCCTGCTCGGCACGCTCGGCTATTTCGGCCTCGGGCTGGCGCCGGAGAGCCCCGACTGGGGAACCGGCATCAAGGAATCGAGCCGGCTGCTCAGAGCCAGCGTCCATCCGGCGCTGCCGCCGGTCTTTGCGCTGATGTCGTTCGTGCTGGGGCTGAACCTCCTGGCGGACGCACTGCGCGAGCAATCGTTGAAGGATTAGGGCAGGGCCGCCGTGCCGCGCCACCGAAGGGAATAAACTGAGAGCGACGCCATGAACGAAGCCATCAGCATCACGCGCAGCCAGAAGGCCGGCGCGCCCATTCTCGAGATCGAGAACCTGTCCATCTCCTTCTTCACGCGGGCGGGCGAAATTCCGGCCGTGATGGACTTTTCCTGTCAGGTCATGCCCGGCGAGGCGATGGGCATTGTCGGCGAATCGGGCTGTGGCAAGTCGACGGTCTCGCTCGGCATCATGCGCGACCTGTCGAATGTCGGCCAGATCGTCGGCGGCCGGATCAAGTTCAAGGGTCGCGACATGGCCGAGATGAGCGAGGAAGAGCTCAGGCGCATCCGCGGCAACGAGATCGCGATGATCTACCAGGAGCCGATGGCGAGCCTGAACCCGGCGATGAAGATCGGCCGGCAGCTCATGGAAGTGCCGCTGATCCACGACAAGGTGTCGAAGGAGGAAGCCTGGAAGCGGGCGGTGGAGATGGTCGGCGCGGTGCGGCTGCCCGATCCCGAGCGGATCATGCGCTCCTTCCCGCACCAGCTTTCCGGCGGCCAGCAGCAGCGCATCGTCATCGCCATGGCGCTCCTGTCCAAGCCGGCACTGCTGCTGCTCGACGAGCCGACCACGGCGCTCGACGTGACGGTCGAGGCGGGCATCGTCGAACTGGTCAAGGGGCTCGGCAAGGAGTTCGGCACGTCGATGATCTTCGTGTCGCACAATCTCGGCCTGATCCTGGAGACCTGCGACCGCATCACGGTGATGTATTCGGGCGAAGCGGTGGAGACGGGCCGTATCGAAGACGTGTTCGACCGCATGCGGCATCCCTATACGCAAGGGCTGTTCCGCTCCATCCCGCTGCCCGGTGCCGACAAGAACGCGCGCCCGCTGATCGCCATTCCCGGGCAGCTGCCCCTGCCGCACGAGCGGCCGGAAGGCTGCAATTTCGGCCCGCGCTGTCAGCATTTCAAGGCGGGCGTCTGCGACGTGGCGGAGATCCCGATGCTCGAGGTGTCGGGGCATCAGCGGCATTTCTCGCGCTGCGTGCGCTTCGACGAGATCGACTGGCAGGCGCTGCCGGAAGGCGCGCTCGATGAACGCGAGCCGGTCAAGCCGGGCGGGCCGATGCTGCGCATCGACAATCTGAAGAAATACTACGAGGTGGCCGCGGGCTCGGTGTTCGGCGGCGGCGACGTGCGGACGGTCAAGGCCAACGAGGATGTCAGCTTCGAGGCGCGCGAATCCGAGACGGTGGCGATCGTCGGTGAATCGGGCTGCGGAAAGTCGACGCTGGCGAAGGTGCTGCTCGGGCTCGAGACGGCGACCGAGGGCGAGGTGACCCTCGCCAACGAGCACATCGAGGCGACGCCGGTGGAGGAGCGGGCGACCGATACCGTCGCGGGTATCCAGATGGTGTTCCAGAACCCGTTCGACACGCTCAATCCAAGCCATTCGGTGGGCTCGCAGATCATCCGCACGCTGGAGAAGTTCAAGGTCGGCCGGACGCTTGCCGAGCGCAAGGACCGCATGCTGGAACTGCTCGACCTGGTGAAGCTGCCGCGCGCCTTCGCAAACCGCATGCCGCGCCAGCTTTCGGGCGGGCAGAAGCAGCGCATCGGCGTGGCGCGCGCGTTCGCCGGCAACGCCAAGGTGGTGGTGGCGGACGAGCCGGTGTCGGCGCTTGACGTCTCCGTGCAGGCGGCCGTCACCGAACTCCTGATGGACATCCAGCGCAAGAACAAGACGACGATGCTGTTCATCAGCCACGATCTGTCGGTGGTGCGCTACCTGGCCGACCGGGTGGTGGTGATGTATCTCGGCCATATCGTCGAGCAGGGAACGACGGACCAGATTTTTGCGCCGCCCTATCACCCCTATACGGAGGCGCTTCTCTCGGCGATCCCGATCGCCGACACCTCGGTGCGCAAGAAGCACATCGTTCTGGAGGGCGACATCCCCTCGGCGATGAACCCGCCGTCCGGCTGTCCGTTCCAGACCCGCTGCGGCTACAAGGACCGGGTGCCCGGCGGCAAGTGCGAGCGCGAGGTGCCGCCGCTCAAGGATCTGGGCGAGGGGCACTACAGCCTGTGCTGGCTGGACGATGCGGCGCTGGCGGCGATGGAGCCCGTCATCAGCTTCGACGCGCGGAAGAAGCCCGGCAAGGCGGATGCAGCGAAGGCAAGGACCGGCGGCAAGCGCGCCGGCACGGCAGGACGGGGCGCGGTGAAGCGCGGTTCGGCGGCTGCAAGCCTGGTCTCGGCGCCCACCGCCGGAAAGGCGGCGAAGGCGGGCGAGGCCGGCCGGCCCGCTGGCATGCGCAAACCGAAGACGCCCGACGATCTCAAGCTCATCTCCGGCGTTGGCCCGAAGCTGGAGACGACGCTGAACGGGCTCGGCATCTACACCTATGCGCAGATCGCCGGCTGGAAGAAGGCAGAGCGTGCCTGGGTCGACGCGCATCTGAACTTCAAGGGCCGGATCGAGCGCGAGGACTGGGTGCGCCAGGCCAAGGCGCTGGCGAAGGGCGGTGTGGCCGAATACGTCAAGGTTTTCGGCAGGAAGCCGCGCTGAACGGTGCGGGCCGGCCCCATGCGGCCCGTCCAAACGTCGGTCGTCGGCCTTTTAATGGAGCATTGGTCATTTTTGCGCCATCTTGGCTTTGCCAATCTGCGCAAAACAGGAGAACCAAATGCGCTCGAATTCCGTAAGGCTGTCGCTTCTGGTGTTTCTGGCGATCGGCATGACAGGCCTGTTGGGCCTGCCGGCCAAGGCCAGGGAAGTACAGGCTGTCGCGACGACCGACCTCAACATGCGGCAGGGGCCGGGAACCCGGTACCGGCCGGTGCTGCTGGTTCCGCGGGGGGCGCGGGTTTCCGTTCTGCGCTGCACGAACGGTTATGAATGGTGCGAGATCAACTACGCCGCACGGGCGGGTTGGGTGGCAGCGCGCTATCTGCGCGACACGCGGCCGAACTACGATGACCGGCCTATCTCCGACATGGGCGCGATCCTCGGCCTGGAACTGTTCAATTTCGTGCTGAACGAACTGGCCGAGCGCGACCGGGATCGTGGGCGAGACCGTCCCGGTTATGACGGGGGACGCGATGATTACGATGGCGGGCGGCGCGGACCGGGGTCGCGCGAGGTCTGTTTCTACGAACACGCGAACTTCCGCGGAGAAAGCTTCTGCGCCGGGATCGGCGACGGCACCCGGCTGGTGAGCCAGTTCTGGAACGATCGCATCTCGTCGATCCGTGTCGGACGCCGCGCCTCCGTGCAGGTCTGCGAGCACGAGAATTTCGGCGGCTGGTGCGAAACGCTGCGCGACGACGTGCGTGAGTTCCGCGGCCGGCGCAACGACGCCATCTCGTCCTACCGGGTGCTGAGCGCCGGCAGCGGCGGTGGCGGTGGGGATTGGGGTGGCGGCGAGAGCTTCAGCCGCGCCTGCTTCTACGAGCATGCCGATTTCCAGGGCGCCAGAATCTGCTTCGATCGGGGGGAGGGCACCGCCCGACTGCCGCAGCAGTGGAACGACCGTATCTCGTCGATCCGCCTCGAGGGCGGCGCCCAGGCACGGGTCTGCGAACACGAGAATTTCGGCGGCTGGTGCCAGACCGTGCGGCGCGACATTCGACGGTTCCCCCAGCATTACAACGATCAGATCACCGCGATCGAAGTTTACTGAGACGCGGAGCGCGCAATCCGTGGCAACGCCGGGCCTTTCAGGGCCCGGCGTTTGCATTCTGCGTGGGATTCAAAATACATGAGTTCTAACATCATGTTATTGTTTCAAGATTTCGTTCGGAAAAAATTTGACCGATTGATAAAAAAATAATTCTGCGCTAGCCTTCCCCGCAATAACAAGGGGAATACGGAATGGCTGATGGTCTCTATGCGGACGGCATCGCCGCCGGCCGCCTCCCTGGCGAGGATTACGAGAAGAACTTTGCAGACCTGCATCCGCCGCTCGATGGCCATGAGGCCCGGGTGGAAGCGGATCGTTGCTATTTCTGCTACGACGCGCCGTGCATGACGGCCTGTCCGACATCGATCGACATCCCGATGTTCATCCGGCAGATCGCGACGGGGAATGCGCTGGGTTCGGCCAAGACGATCTTCGACCAGAACATCCTGGGCGGCATGTGCGCCCGGGTCTGCCCGACGGAAACGCTCTGCGAAGAGGCGTGCGTGCGCGAGGAAGCGGAGGGAAAGCCGGTGCAGATCGGCCGGCTGCAGCGTTTCGCTACCGATGCCGCGATGCAGGCGCAGCGGCAGTTCTACCAGCGCGGCGCGGCGAGCGGAAAGACGGTGGCGATCGTCGGTGCAGGGCCGGCCGGCCTTGCCTGCGCGCACAGGCTCGCGATGCATGGCCACGCCGTAACCATCTACGAGGCGCGTGAGAAATCCGGCGGGCTGAACGAGTTCGGCATCGCCGCCTACAAGACACCCGACGGTTTCGCCCAGGCCGAGGTCTACTATGTGACCGCCATCGGCGGCATCACCATCGAGCGCGGCAAGGCGCTCGGCCGCGACATCGCGCTCGCGGAACTGGCGCGGGCGCATGACGCCGTCTTCCTCGGCATGGGGCTGGCGGGGGTCAACGCCCTCAGGGCCGAAGGCGAGGATGTCGACGGGGTCGAGAATGCGGTCGACTACATCGCCATGCTGCGGCAGGCGGACGATCTCGGACGCCTGCCCATCGGGCGCCGCGTGGTGGTGATCGGCGGGGGCATGACGGCCATCGACGCCGCCGTGCAGGCGAGACTGCTCGGAGCGGAGGAGGTGACCATCTGCTACCGCCGCGGACAGGAGCAGATGAACGCCTCGCAATTCGAGCAGGATCTCGCGGCATCGAAGGGCGTCGCCATCCGCCACTGGCTGCAGCCGAAGCGGGTCATCGCCGAGAACGGCAGGGTGACCGGTATCGAGCTTGAATACACGGTGCTGTCGAACGGCCGTCTGGCGGGCACCGGTGAGACGCTGACGCTGAAGGCGGATCAGGTGTTCAAGGCCATCGGGCAGAGTTTTGATGCGGCTGGGCTGAACGGCAGCGGCGCTGCGGTCGCTCTGACCGGCGGCCGCATCCAGGTGGATGGCGAGGGGCGCACGTCGATGCCCAAGGTGTGGGCAGGTGGCGACTGTATCGCGGGCGGCGATGACCTTACGGTTTCGGCCGTCGCGCAGGGGCGGGACGGCGCCGAGAGCATTCACCGCGCGCTGGCGGGCTGAGGAGCAGGACCCATGGCAGATATCCGCAGTGTTTTCGCCGGCATCAAGTCACCCAATCCCTTCTGGCTCGCCTCGGCGCCGCCGACCGACAAGGCCTATAATGTCGAGCGCGCCTACAAGGCCGGCTGGGGCGGCGTGGTCTGGAAGACGCTCGGCGAGGACGGCCCGCCGGTGGTCAATGTCAACGGGCCGCGCTACGGGGCGATCTGGGGCGCCGACCGGCGACTGCTCGGCCTCAACAACATCGAACTGATCACCGACCGCGACTTGCATCTCAACCTGCGCGAGATCAAGCAGGTGAAGAAGAACTGGCCCGACCGGGCGCTGGTCGTGTCGCTGATGGTGCCCTGCGAGGAGCAGGCATGGAAGGCGATCCTGCCGCTGGTCGAGGAGACAGGCGCCGACGGGGTCGAGCTCAATTTCGGTTGTCCGCACGGTATGAGCGAGCGCGGCATGGGATCGGCGGTCGGCCAGGTGCCGGACTATGTCGAGATGGTGGTGCGCTGGTGCAAGCAGACGACGCGCATGCCCGTCATCACCAAGCTGACGCCGAACATCACCGACATCCGCCAACCGGCGCGCGCGGCGCACCGGGCCGGCAGCGATGCGGTGTCGCTGATCAACACGATCAACTCGATCACCGGCGTCAATCTGGACACGTTCGCGCCGGAGCCGACCATTGACGGCAAGGGGTCGCATGGCGGGTTCTGCGGGCCGGCGGTGAAGCCCATCGCGCTGCACATGGTGTCCGAGATCGCCCGCGACCCGGAGACGGCGGGCCTGCCGATTTCAGGCATCGGCGGCATCACCACATGGCGCGATGCGGCCGAGTTCCTGGCGCTCGGCGCCGGCAATCTGCAGGTCTGCACGGCGGCCATGACCTACGGGTTCAAGGTGGTGCAGGAGATGATCGAGGGATTGCAGAACTGGATGGACGCGAAGGGCCATGCGTCGCTCGACGACGTGATCGGCCGCGCGGCACCGAATCTCAGGGAATGGCAGCATCTCAATCTGAACTATGTGGCCAAGGCGCGCATCGACCAGGACATGTGCATCAAATGCGGGCGCTGCCACATCGCCTGCGAGGACACCTCGCATCAAGCGATCACCGCGATGGTCGACGGCAAGCGGCATTTCGAGGTGATGGAAGAGGAATGCGTGGGCTGCAACCTCTGCGTCAATGTCTGCCCGGTCGATGGCTGCATCGACATGGTGCCGCTGGCTGCGGGAACGCTGGACAAGCGCACCGGCGCGACCGTCTCCGCGGACTACGCCAACTGGACGACGCATCCGAACAACCCGATGGCGGCGGCAGCAAAGTAGCGGCGGCGGTCCGTTCGGCGCGCAGAACGGTCCTGGGCTTGGACCGGCGGGTCAGGGCAGCTTGTCGCTCGGTTGAAGCGGTCACCTGTCCTGACCTGATGCGCCGAAGCGAGGGATCGGCGCGCTTCCGCCTCAGGCGGCCTTGCGCCAGTCGAGGATGACGCCGCCCTGCTTCTCGAGGAAACGGCGCAGACGATCCTCATAGTCGAAGATGACGGCCTCGCGGACGGAGGGGCGCTCCGCAAGGGCCTCGCGCCATTTGACGACCTTCGGCAGGCCATCGAAGACACCGAAGTCGGCGATGGTGTCGAAGACGTCGAAATAGCGGAACGCCGGGGCGAAGACGGCATCGACCACGGTGAAGTCCGTCCCGGCGAAGTATGGGCCGTCGCCCAGTTCCGCTTCGACGCGCTTCAGCTTTGTGCCGATCGCGGTGAGGGCGTTGCCGAAGACGGTGCGGTCATGCGTCGTCTCCATCGTCCAGATATCCGAGAGGATCGACGAGCCGACCTCCATCCAGGCGCGATGGCGCGCGCGGGTCAGCGGATCCGCGGGGTGCAGGCGGGGCGCCTCGGTCTCGTCCAGATACTCGACGATGGCGGCGCTTTCGAAAAGGGCTTCCCCGCCGACCTGCAGGACCGGCACCTTGCCGAGCGGCGAAATCTTCAGGAACCAGTCCGGCTTGTTGGAGAGGTCGACGTCGATGCGCTCGAAGGCGACGTTCTTCTCGGCGAGCACGATTGCCGCGCGCTGGACATAGGGGCACAGGTCGAATGAGATGAGGATCGGTTTCTCGGCCATGGATGTCTCCGGGGAGCTGCGGATTGATATTGATGCAACTGCATCTATATTGGGGATGTCGCCGCGCATGTCAATATCAATGCAATTGCATTAAAAAAGGAGCTCTCCATCCATGACCCGGAAGCCTGACAGCGCCGCCGTCGCCGCCTGGATTTCCCTGGCCCGCGCACACCGCGTGGCGATGTGCGACGTCGAGGCCCGGCTGAAGGCGGCGGACCTGCCGCCGCTCGCCTGGTACGATGTGCTCTGGGAGCTGGAAAAGGCGGGCGAATGCGGCCTGCGGCCGTTCGCGCTGGAGAAGGCGCTGCTCTTCGAGCAGTATAATCTTTCGCGTCTCATCGATCGCATGCACAAGGCGGGTCTGGTGGAGCGCTGCTCCTGTCCCGACGATCGCCGGGGGCAGACGCTGCACGTCAACGATCAGGGCCGCGCCCTGCGGCAACGGATGTGGGACGTCTATGGCCTTGCCATTGCCGAGATCGTCGGCGACCGCCTCGACGCGGCCGAGGCCGAACGGCTCGCCACGCTGCTGGCGAAGCTGGGCTGAGCTGCATCGGAAGTGTCGGTATCTGTCAGCAGAAACGTGGTGGCATATTGAAGATAAAATTTATCCAGGATACAAAACATCCATGAATGAGGAGCTGACATGAAACTGAGCGAAGGCGTCGAGGCGGCCATTCATTGCGCAACACTTCTGGCGCAGCTGGAGGAGGGCAGGACGATGCCCGCCAGCGCGCTGGCGGAGTATCACGGCGTCTCGCCGAGCTATCTTCTGAAGCATCTCAAGGCCATGGCGTCGGCCGGCATCCTCGAATCGGTTTCCGGTCCGCATGGGGGCTATCGCCTGGCCCGCCGGCCGGAGGCGATCACGCTGCTCGACGTGCTGTTTGCGATCGAGGGACGGCAGCCGGCCTTCCGCTGCGCCGAGATCCGGCAGCGCGGTCCCGGAGCGCTGGAGCCGGAAACCTATGTGAAGCCCTGCGGCATCAATGTCGCGATGCTGAAGGCCGAACAGGCCTATCGCGCGGTGCTGCGCGAGACGACGCTCGTGTCGATTATCAGCGGCTACCAGGCGGAAGCGGATCCGCGCGCGATCGCCTTCGGCTGCGCCTTCGTCGAGCGCCACCAGCGCCCGCAGACCTGAATTCTTCAACCGCAACATGCAAGGAAAGACCATGGAACAGCGTCTCGATTTCTGGAAAGCCGAACCTCAGCTCATGACCGCCATCCTGGCGCTCAACGATGCCGCGGTCTCCTCGGGCCTCGAACACAGCCTCGTCCATCTCGTGAAGCTGCGGGCATCGCAGATCAACGCCTGCGCCTATTGCGTCGACATGCATTCGCGCGAGGCGCGCAAGGACGGCGAAAGCGAGCAGCGCGTCCATCTGCTGGCGGTCTGGCATGAATCGCCGCTCTACACGGAGCGCGAGCGGGCGGCCTTCGCATGGACGGAGAAGCTGACGAGGCTTGCCGACGGACCCGTCGACGATGCGCTCTACGCGCATGCGCTTGAGCATTTTTCCGAGCAGGAACTGGTCAAGCTGTCGGTCCTGGTGGCCGCCATCAATGTCTGGAACCGGCTGTGTGTCCCGTTCCGCGCCGTGCATCCGGTCAGCGAGACGTACACTGCCGCGGCCTGAGCCGGCGTCAACAACCCTCTGCGACGCGCAATAAAAGGAGAGTGGAATGCCAGCAGCGTTCGATATGCCCTTGCT
Organism: Nitratireductor pacificus pht-3B; assembly: GCF_000300335.1. GTDB lineage: Bacteria > Pseudomonadota > Alphaproteobacteria > Rhizobiales > Rhizobiaceae > Nitratireductor > Nitratireductor pacificus. The sequence continues at coordinate 19,367 of NZ_AMRM01000001.1, forward strand.
TCTACTCGCCGGGCGTCTCCTGCTCGGCGGCGCCTTTCTCGTCGCCGGGTTGCGCAACCTCGGCAACATCCCATTCCTGACCGGCGTGATTGCCGGACGGGGAATGCCGCTGCCGCGGGCCGCCCTCCTTGCAGGCATTGTCATGCAGACCGTTGCCGGCGCACTCTTGATCGCCGGCTTCTGGACCGATATCGCGCTGGTCGGGCTTGTTGCCTTCCTTTTCGCGGCGACGCTGCTGTTCCACAATTTCTGGGACCATCAGGGCATCGACCGCGTCAACAGGATCAACGGCGTGATATCCAACGCCGCACTGACCGGCGGGATATTCATCATCCTGGCGGCTGGTTCGGGCGGTTAGATCGCCGTGCGTCCTTTCGGACGCCAAAGGACGATCTAGCCCAGCCCGCCGAAGCGGGCGCTGAACGCAACGGGTTCGACGGGGGCGGGCAGGCCGGTCTCGTCGAGCCATTTTTCGCTGACAGGGGCGAGCTGCCGGTAGATGTCGCGCACCATTCGGCCCGCATTCTCGCCCGGCCAGTCCTGCGGCAACAGCGCCTTGGGCAGGCCGGGGTCGCGCAGGACGATCCGGCGCCAGTCGTGAATGAGCAGGGTGCGCGCGGCCATCGCGTCGAGCGGCAGGTTCAGCGGCGCGCGGGAAAGCGCCCGGGCGAAGGGCGCATAGGTCGTCAGCAGGTTGGCGTAGGCATCGGCGATCTCGTTCGACGGCCACAGCGTGCGCAGCATTTCGGGGTGTTCGGCGCTGGCGCCGTGAATGATCAGCAGGTCGTCGAAGGTGGCGTCTCCATCGACCCCGAGCGTCCGGGGCAGGAGATGGATGCCGGCAGCGATCTTGAGGAAGCCACGTTCGTGAAGGGCCTCGTCGCGCGCTCCCGGATTCCACGGCGGTGCGATCGCCACGGTCCAGGAACCGTCCCAGGCAGGCGGGCCCGCCGCATAGATCCGCCGGGTGGCGAGATCGAAGGCATGCCGGCCATGCTCGTCCAGCGAGAAGAAGGAGTTGCGGCCGCGGCGTTCGCGCACCACCCAGCCGTCGCCCGCCAGGCGCGACATGGCGGTGCGCAGCGCGCCCGCCTCGACGCCGAGCCGCGCCATCACCTCCTGCAGGCCGGACAGCGGCGCCTCGCCGCCGCGCGGCACGACGGCATCGCCGAAGACGGTGATGACCAGCGACCAGACGCGCAGGCGGCCGCGCCGGTGCAGTCCGTCGATCAGGCCGGCAAGGGCGTTTTCGGCAGTGTCGTTGGGCGCATCCATGGGTTTCACATGCCACGGGATGCCGGGCGCGGGCAAGCGGCTTACGCCAGCCCTTTCACGCCGCTCACGAGAAGATGGGTGGCGAGGCGCGCATAGTCGGCGCGGCTGATGCCGCGATCCTCGCGGAACCACATGTAGAACCAGTTGAGCATGCCGAACAGGCTCATCGTCACCGGCTTCAGAAGGGGTTTTGCATCGAACGCCGCCGGGTTCATCTGGCGCACGGCTTCGGCGAAGACGGCGACCAGCCGGCGCTCCAGCGCCTTCAGCTCCTCCTGCTGGGCTTCGGGCAGAAGGCGCAGGCCGGAGAGCTGGACGCGGTGCTCGTTGTCGGCGTCGCGATAGGCTTCAAGGAGCGCTGCCACCAGGCCCTCGAGGCGCGCCGTGGGAGCCGCATCGGGATCATCGGCGCCCTCGACCGCCTCGACGAGTTCCTGCAGATGGGTGGCGATGATGTCGTAGAGCAGCGCTTCCTTGGAGGCGTAGTAGTGGTAGAGCAGCGCCTTCGAGACGCCCAACTCGCCGGCGAGCTGCGCCATGGAGGCGCGGTCATAGCCGTCGCGCGCGAAGATCGCCGCCGCGCCATGCAGCATGGCGTCGCGCTTGTCGTCATAGTCCTTGGCGCGGGTGCGGGCCATCAGGAGGGCAGCCTGGGGGCGGATGAAGGCATACCCCCCTCTGGCCTGCCGGCCATCTCCCCCTCAGGGGGGGAGATCGTCTCGTGATCAACGTCGGCTCGGCGCCCATCAGGGTCAGGGCCGGTCATCAAGACTGCCGATCTCCCCCCTTGAGGGGGAGATGGCCGGCAGGCCAGAGGGGGGCAATGCATGCTCGGCATGGCGGGCTCTCTCACCCCTTCTGTCGGTGGTCGACGATGCGCACGGCCTTGCCCTGGCTGCGGGCGACGCCGCCGGGCGCGGTGGCGTTGACGCGCACGGTGACGCCGACCACGTCCTTGATGCGGTCGCAGAGCTGGCGGCTGGCATTCGTCCGCAGATCGTCGCCGAGATCCGCCGACAGCATCTCCACATGGATCGTCATCGCGTCCATGCGGCCCTCCTGCGTCAGCTCGATCTGGAAATGCGGGGCGAGGCCCTCGACCGCCAGGATCTGCTCCTCGATCTGCGTCGGGAAGACGTTGACGCCGCGCAGGATCATCATGTCGTCGGAACGGCCGGTGATCTTCTCCATGCGCCGCATGGAGCGCGCCGTGCCGGGAAGAAGCCGCGTCAGGTCGCGCGTGCGGTAGCGGACGATGGGGAAGGCCTCCTTGGAGAGCGAGGTGAAGACCAGTTCGCCCTTCTCGCCGTCCGGCAGGACAGCGCCGGTCTCGGGATCGATGATCTCGGGATAGAAATGATCCTCCCAGATGTGCAGCCCGTCCTTGGTCTCGACGCATTCATTGGCGACGCCCGGGCCCATCACCTCCGACAGGCCGTAGATGTCGACGGCATGCATGTCGAATGCGTCCTCGATCTCGGCGCGCATGGCGTTGGTCCATGGCTCGGCGCCAAAAATGCCGACCTGCAACGGGCTCTTGCGCGGGTCGAGGCCCTGCGCGCGGTACTCGTCGAGGATCGACAGCATGTAAGATGGCGTGACCATGATCGTGTGGGCGCCGAAATCCTCGATCAGGGTGACCTGGCGGGCCGTCATGCCGCCGGACGCCGGCACCACGGTGGCGCCCAGCCGCTCTGCGCCGTAATGGGCGCCGAGACCGCCGGTGAAGAGGCCGTAGCCATAGGCGACATGCACCACGTCGCCGGGCCGCGTGCCGGAAGCGCGGATCGAGCGCGCCATCACTTCGGCCCAGATGGAGATGTCGTTGTGGGTGTAGCCGACGACGGTCGGCTTGCCGGTCGTGCCGGAGGAGGCGTGGATGCGGGCGACTTTCTCCCGGGGCACGGCGAACATGCCGAAGGGATAGTTCTCGCGCAGGTCGGACTTCACGGTGAAGGGAAATTTCGAGAGGTCCGAAAGCTGCTTCAAATCGTCGGGATGAACGCCGGCGGCGTCAAAACTCTTCCGGTAGTGCGGCACGTTCTCGTAGGCGTGCTTCAGCGACCATTTCAGCCGCGTGAGCTGGAGGGCGGCGATCTCGTCGCGCGAGGCGATCTCGATCGGGTCCAGATCTTCCTTCCTGGGGGTCAGGTCCTTCATGCTCTTCTCCCGAAATCCTGCCTGCGCTCAGGCCTCGTCGTTGAAATGCCTGCCTTCGATGGTGCGCGAATTGCCGCGGAACTCGGCGATCAGGCGGTTGTTCTGGTCGGTCACCCGCACGTCGTAGATGCCCGACCGGCCGAACCGCGCGACCTCGCGGGCCTCGGCTTTCAGGCGGTCGCCGAGCCTGCCCGGCGCGATGAAGGTGATGGAATTGTGCTGCGCCACGGCAAGCTGGTTGTAGGCGTTGCAGGCGAAGGCGAAGGCGGAATCGGCCAACGTGAAGATGAACCCGCCATGGCAGATATCATGCCCGTTGGTGTGATGCTTCTCCACAATCATCGACAGGGTGGCGGTGCCCGGGCCGACCGCATCGAGGGCGCAACCCAGCCATTTCGAGGCGTCGTCGCGCGCCCACATCGCCTCGGCGCTGCGCTCGGCGATCTGCTGTGGAGACAGTTGCATCTGTGACATTTAGGCTCCTCCCGAGGCCGGTCGATGAAAACAGAGTTGCATAAACCGACCGGTCGGTCAATAATACTGTTGTTGAGGATCGCCGCCGGCAGAGGCGGCTTCCGGGAGGCGAGAATGAAGCATGCGGATGGTCGATCAGCCGAGGAGGAGGGGGCGCTGGCGGAAGGGTTCGAGCTGACGGCATTGCCGCCGGGCTTCGTGGACGACCCGTTTCCGATCTACCATGCGCTGCTCGAATACGCGCCGCTGAAGCGTTTCGCCGACGGCTCGGTGATGCTGTCGCGCCATGCCGATCTCGACCGCATCTATCGCGACACGAAAACCTTCTCTTCCGACAAGAAGGCGGAGTTTTTGCCGAAGTTCGGCGACACGCCGCTCTACGAGCACCACACGACAAGCCTGGTGTTCAACGATCCGCCGCTCCACACGCGCGTGCGCAAGATCATGATGGGCGCGCTGACCCCGCGTGCCCTGGCGGCGCTCGAGCCGGGACTGATCGCGCTGGTCGACGGGCTGATCGACCGCATGGAGGAGAAGGGCGATGTCGACCTGATCGAGGACTTCGCCGCCGCGATCCCCATCGAGGTGATCGGCAATCTGTTCGACATCCCGCATGAGGAGCGCGAGCCGCTGCGCGACTGGTCGCTGGCAATCCTTGGCGCGCTGGAGCCGGTCCTGAGCGACGATCAGCACAGGCGCGGCAACACCTCCGTTTCCGATTTCAAGGCCTTCCTGAAGGACATCGCCGACGACCGGCGGCGCCATCCGGGCGACCCGGCGACCGATGTCCTGACGCGGCTGATCAACGGCAATGAGGGGGAGGAGCTTTCCGAGGTGGAGCTTTTGCAGAACTGCATCTTCATCCTCAATGCCGGGCATGAGACGACGACCAACCTCATCGGCAACGCGCTCCATGAACTGCACAACTGGCCCGAGGAGAAGGCGCGGCTCCTGGCCGACCCGGAACTGATCGGCACGGCGGTGGACGAGTTCCTCCGCTTCCAGAGCCCGAACCAGCTCGGCAACCGGATGGCGGTGGAGCCGGTGGAGTTCCATGGCGAGACGGTCGAGCCGGGCACGCCGATCCATCTGTGCATCGGCGCTGCCAACCGCGATCCGCGCCAGTTCGACGACCCCGACCGGCTCGACGTGTCGCGCAAGCCGAACAGGCACCTGGCCTTCGCCGGCGGCCCGCATCTGTGCGCCGGTTTCTCGCTGGCGCGGATGGAAGGCCGCGTCGGCATCTCGCATTTTCTCAAACGGTTTCCCGACTACCGGCTGACGGGCGAGGGCGAGCGCACCGGACGTGTGCGCTTCCGCGGCTTTGCCCGACTGCCGGGGCGGGTGCGCTGAACGACAGGAGTTTCGAATGAGCGTGTTGCGGCTTGAAAGCTTTGCGAAAGGGCGGTGGATCGGTCCCACGGATGGGGTGAAGCCATTGAAAAGCGCGGTGACGGGCGAGGTGGTCGCCGAACTGGGCTCGGCTGCGCTCGACTTTGCAGGTATGGCTGATTTCGCGCGCAGCGTCGGCGGGCCGGGCCTGCGCGCCATGACCTTCCACGACCGGGCATTCGCCTTGAAGGCGCTGGCGCAGTATCTGAACGACCGGCGCGAGGCGCTCTACGAACTGTCCTACGAGACGGGGGCGACCAAGCCCGATTCGATGATCGACATCGATGGCGGCATCGGCACGCTGTTCGTCTATTCGTCCAAGGCGAGGCGCGAACTGCCGGACGACCAGGTCTTCGTCGATGGCGCGCTGGAGCAGCTGTCGCGCGGCGGTAGTTTCGTCGGCCAGCATGTGGCAACACCCTTGCGCGGCGTGGCCGTTCACATCAACGCCTTCAACTTCCCCGTCTGGGGCATGCTGGAGAAGCTGGCACCGACGCTGATCGCCGGCGTGCCGGCTATCGTCAAGCCGGCCTCGGCGACGGCCTGGGTGGCAGAGGCGTGCTTCCGCATGATCATCGAATCCGGACTGCTGCCGGAAGGCGCCGTGCAGTTCGTCGCCGGCTCGACGGGCGACCTGCTCGACCGGCTGACCGGGCAGGATGTGGTGTCGTTCACCGGTTCGGCCTCGACGGCATCCATGCTGCGGGCCAACCCGAAGATCATCGGCAATTCGGTGCGCTTCATCGCCGAGCAGGATTCGCTGAACGCCTCCATCCTCGGTCCCGACGCGGCGCCCGGAACGCCGGAATTCGATGCCTTCATCAAGGAGGTGCATCGCGAGATGACGGCGAAGGCCGGGCAGAAATGCACGGCGATCCGCCGCATCATCGTGCCGGGCGAAAGCCGCGACGCGGTGATCGAGGCGCTGTCCGCCCGGCTCGAAAAGACGGTCATCGGCAACCCGCGCGATGAGAAGGTGCGGATGGGTGCGCTGGCGAGCCTGGCGCAGAAAGCCGACGTGCTGGAGAAGGCCGCCATTCTGGAAACGGAGGCGCGGCGCGTCTTCGGCGATCCCGCGTCCTTCCGGGTGGAAGGGGCCGATGCCGAACGGGGCGCGTTCGTGCCGCCCATGCTCTATTCCTGCGACGACCCGGACGGCGCGGAGAAGCTTCACGCGGTGGAGGCCTTCGGGCCGGTCTCGACCGTGATGCCCTATCGCGATCTCGGCCATGCGCTGGCGCTCGCCAATCGCGGCGAGGGATCGCTGGTCGCCTCCGTCTTCACGCATGACCCCGGAGTGGCGCGGCAGGCGGTGCTGGAGGCAGGCGCCTTCCATGGGCGGCTCTATTTCGCCAACCGGGACACGGGCAAGGAGGCGACAGGCCACGGCTCGCCGCTGCCGCACATGGTGCATGGCGGCCCCGGCAGGGCTGGCGGCGGCGAGGAGATGGGCGGCATGCGCGGCGTGATGCACTACATGCAGCGCACGGCAATCCAGGGCAGCCCGGACATCATCGCCGGCATCACCAACCGCTACGTGGCGGGCGGCTCGACCGTCGAGAAGGAGCCGCATCCATTCCGCCTGACCTTCGGCGAGTTGACGCCCGGGCGAACGCTGTGGGCCGGGCCGCGCACGGTGACGCTTGAGGATATCGAGCATTTCGCCGAGTTCACCGGCGACACGTTCTATGCCCATATGGACGAGGAAGCGGCGGCGGCCAATCCGTTCTTTCCCGGCCGGGTGGCGCATGGCTATCTGATCCTGTCCTTCGCCGCCGGCATGTTCGTCGAACCGGCGCCGGGACCCGTGCTTGCCAATTACGGCCTCGACAATCTGCGCTTCATGAAGCCGGTCTCGCCGGGCGACAGCCTGAAGGTGCGTCTGACGGTGAAGCAGAAGACGCGCCGCAAGGACGAGTATGGCGAGGTGCGCTGGGATGTCGGCGTCTACAACCAGGAGGGCGAGCAGGTGGCCGCCTATGAGCTCCTGACGATGAACGCCATGTAGCCGGTGACGATGACCGGGGCGGCATCGACGTCCCGGTTGCCTGTGGCCGTCCGCTCCGAACTTTTTTCTTTTTCCTTTGAACCTTTCCTCCGTCCATCGCGACGGAGGGCCATAGGGACTGATTCAGAGGAAAAATGACATGAAACATCTTCACACCGGCCTTTTCACCGCTCTCGTCATCGTCGGCGGTCTCGCCCTGCCTGGCAGCGCGAGCGCCAACGGCACGCTGCCCGACGGGCATGGCGGCGCGGTCTGCAAGGGCGCCGGCCCCTGTCTGGTGCTCGAACTCGACTGTAAGGGCACCTATACGGACGCGACGGACAGCAACGGCACCGTCTACGGCAAGTGCTCGCAGGTCGCCAAGATCGCCCCGAAGAACGTGCGGAAGACGCTCAAGCTGCGCTGAGCGTTTCAGCTTGTTCGCCCCATATTCCTGTTCTCACCCTTTCCCCCGAGCGGGGAGAGGGTGAGCTGACCTGCGGGTGGAGAATTCAGGAGTGCAGCCTGTTCGGAGAGACGTGCGACGCCTTAACGCGCCAGTGGTTGAAACGTCACGGCGCCGGTTAGCTCGGCCGCGCGCAACAATGCCGTGCCCGTCGCCACGACCATTTGCGGCAGGAGCATCCATTCGAGCGTCCAGGCGGCGCCCGAGCGCTCGTTCTCGTGCACCAGCCCATGATGCATGCCGGAAAGCAGGGTGGCGTTGAAGCGGGCGAGCGCAACAAGCGTCTCGGCGGCGACCGGGTTCTTCTTGTGCGGCATCGCCGACGAACCGCCGCCGTCGGAAAGCGCGATCTCGCCCATCTCGCTTTGCGCGGCAAGCGCGATGTCCTGACCCATCTTGCCGAGGCTGCCCGTAATCAGCGACAGGAGGGAGGCTAAGTCGGCAATGCCGTCGCGCTCGGAGTGGCGGGCATGATCGACGGGGAACAGGCCGAGCGATACCGCGATGCGGCGCGCGACGGCAGGCCCCTTGGCCCCGAGCTTGTCGAGCGTGCCGGCCGCGCCGCCGAAATGCAGGATCTCGATCTCCCTGCGCACCCGGTCCAGCCGTTCGCTGTGGCGTTCCAGCGGCTCGCGCCAGACGCGGATCTTGCGCGCGGCGGTGACGGGAACCGCCGCCTGCATGCGCGTGTGCCCCATGACCCGCTTCGCGCCGTCGCGCGCCTCCAGCGCGGCGAGGCCGTGTGCCAGGGAGGCGAGGCGTTCGGAAAGGATGTCGCACACATGCTTCAAGCGCAGGGCACGGCCCGTGTCGATGGCATCCTGGCTCGTGGCGCCGAAATGGAGATGCGCCCGATGGGCTTGCGGCAGTTTTGTGCGCAGTTCCACGACCAGCGCCGGCACCAGAACGCCGTCGCGCGCGGTTCCGGCCTTCAGTGCATTGATGTCCGGGCTGAAACCCGAGATGCGCGCCGCGATCGCTTCCGCCGCCGCCTGCGGGATGACGCCTTCCTGCGCCTCGGCTTCGGCCAGCGCCCGTTCGAAGCGCAGAACGGCATCGATCTCCGCCCGGGCCGTGAATTGCGCGGCCAGCGCCTCGTCGCCCAGCAGGCCGGACAGGATCGGGTGGTCGAAGGGCGAGATGGTCATTGCGAATGCTGCCTTGCGTTCAATGAGCGGCGCCGGCCCACCCGGCTTTTCCGCCGCGGGACCGGAACCGCAGATCGACACTATGCCCGATCAGATGTCGAAAAACACCGTTTCGCGATCTCCCTGCAGGTGAATGTCGAAAGTGTAAGTGTTGCCGTTGCGTCCGGCGATCAGTGTCGGCACGCGGTTCTGGTGCTCGATCCGCGTCAGGACCGGGTCCTTTGCGTTGGCTTCCTCCTCGTCGGCGAAATACATGCGGGTGGCGAGGCCGAGATTGAGGCCGCGCGCGACGATCCAGAGGCTGATATGCGGCGCCATCATGCGGCCGTCGGGGAAGGGGACGCGGCCCGGCTTGATCGTCTCGAAGGTGAGGACGCCCGTTTCCATGTCCGAGGCGACGCGTCCCCAGCCGGCGAAATGCGGGTCGGCCGCGCCGCGCGCCTCGGACGGCGAATTGTAAAGCCCGTCAGCATCGGCCTGCCAGAGTTCGATCAGCGTGTCCTTCACCGGCGTGCCGGTGCCGTCGAAGACGCGCATCTCGACCCGGATCCGCTCGCCGCGGGCCTTTTCGCCGGCCAGACGCGTGCCGAGGTCTTCGGGATAGACGCCCGTGATGCCGGAGAGATTGGGCGTCAGGCCGATATGCACATAGGGGCCGGCGGTCTGCGAGGCGCTTTCCTTCAGCCGCGTCAGCTTCTGGGCCATCAGTTCCCCTCCATGCGGTTCTCGAACAGGGTCGAGCGCCGGCCGCGCAGGACGATGTCGAACTTGTAGGCGCGGGCGTCCATCGGCACGGTGGCCTGCATGTCGAGCGCGGCGATCAGGCCCTCGACGGCGGCCCGGTCCGGTATGGTGTTGACGATGGGGCACAGCCAGATCATCGGGTCGCCCTCGAAATACATCTGTGTAACCAGGCGCTGGACGAAGCCATGGCCGAACACGGAGAAGTGGATATGCGCCGGCCGCCAGTCGTTCTGCCCGTTCGGCCAGGGATAGGGGCCGGGCATGACCGTCAGGAAGGAATAGTTTCCCTCCTCGTCGGTGATGGTGCGGCCGCAGCCGCCGAAATTCGGGTCGAGCGGGGCGAGATATCCATCCTTCTTGTGCCGGTAGCGGCCGCCGGCATTGGCCTGCCAGAATTCGACCAGCACGTTGGAGAGGCCGATGCCGCGCTCGTCCAGCACACGGCCGTAGACGATGATGCGTGGGCCGATGGCGCTTTCGCCGGGCCGGGCGAAGTTTTGGGTCAGGTCGTTGTCGTGCTCGCCGAGCATGGCATGGCCGAAGGCGGGGCCGGTGATCTCGGACAGTGTTCCGGGAAAGGAGATCGGCGCGCGCTGCGGCGCGCGGCTGACGGAAGTCTTGTAGCCGGGCGTCAGCATGGGCGGATGCCAGGCGCGGTCGCGCTGGAAGAAAGCGCCGGTTTCCGGCTTCTCGTTTTTCATGGTTCGCCTCCTTCCATGGCGGAAAGCGTCTTCCGGACAATTTTGATGGCATGGTTCGCCGCCGGCACGCCGGCATAGATCGCCACATGCAGCATCGCTTCGCGCAGGTCCTCGGCGCTGGCGCCGGTGTTGGCCGTGGCGCGCACATGCAGGGCCAGCTCGTCGTCCTGGCCGAGCGCCGCGAGAAGGGCGATGGTGACGATGGACCGCTCCCGCTTCGTCCAGTCGGGGCGCGACCAGACATGGCCCCATGCGGCCTCGGTGATGAGGTCCTGGAACGGCGTGTCGAAATCGGTCTTGCGTGCTTCCGCGGCGTTCACCCAGTCGTCGCCCAGAACGGCGCGGCGGGTGGCCATGCCGGTCCGGTGGCGTTCGCTTTTCCTGTCTTCCGGCATGTTCATCTCCCGCCGCTCAAAAGGGCAGCCCAACATAGTTTTCCGCCAGCATGGTCAAGGCGGCGCGCGATTGAAAGAGGTAGTCAAGCTCGGCGTGCTGGATTTTCTGCCCGAAGGCGCCCTGGTCAGGGAAGCGGTGCATCGTGTTGGTCATCCACCAGGAAAAACGCTCAGCCTTCCACACCCGCGCCAGGGCTTTCTGCGAGTAGGCGTCGAGGCCGGCGGCGGATTTCTCGATGTAGAATTCGCGAAATCCATCAAACAGATAGCGGACGTCGCTCGCAGCCAGATTCAAGCCCTTGGCGCCGGTTGGCGGCACGATGTGGGCGGCGTCGCCCGCCAGGAAAAGCCGGCCGAAGCGCATCGGCTCGGCGACGAAGGAGCGGATCGGGGCGACGGATTTCTCCACGGAAGGGCCGGTCGCCATGGATTGCGCCGTCTCGTCCGGCAGGCGGCGGCGGACCTCGTCCCAGAAGCGCGCGTCCGGCCAGTCCTCGACGCGCTCCTCGGCGGTAATCTGCACATAGTAGCGACTGCGCGTGGTGGAGCGCATCGAGCATAGGGCGAAGCCGCGCGGGTGGTTGGCATAGATTAGTTCGTGGCCGACCGGCGGAACGTCGGCGATGATCCCCAGCCAGCCGAAGGGATAGACGCGCTCGAACGTTTCGATGGCGGCCTGCGGCACCGACCGGCGGGCGATGCCGTGATAGCCGTCGCAGCCGGCGATGAAGTCGCAATCGACGCGGTGGGTCACGCCGTCCTTCTCATAGGTGAGGAAGGGGTGGTCCGTATCGAAGCCGTGGGGACGGACATCCGCCGCCTCGTAGACGGAAACGGCGCCGAGCGCTTCGCGGCCGTCCATCAGGTCATGCGTCACCTCGGTCTGCCCGTAGACCATGACACGCTTGCCGCCGGTCAGGCCGTGCAGATCGACGCGGTGGCGGCGATTGTCGAAGGTCAGGTCGAAACCGTCATGCGGCAGGCCTTCGCGGTGCATGCGGGCGCCGACACCCGCCTCGTCGAGCATGGCGGCCGTGCCTTCCTCCAGGACGCCGGCGCGGATGCGCGAGAGGACATGCGCCTTGGAGGAGCGCTCGAGGATGATGTTGTCTATGCCGGCATTGGTCAGAAGCTGACCGAGCAGAAGCCCGGCGGGGCCCGAACCGATGATGGCGACCTGTGTACGCACGTTCGCGAAGTCCTCCCTGACGTGCCGCTAGAGTGAAAACTCCAGCGTCGCGCGGCAATGGACATTTTTAGCAAAGGATTGCACATTTCGCTCATATCCGGAACGGCGTATCATGAAGAGAGCGATACCGAACTATCGTCTTTATCAAGAAAAATCAGAAGAATCCGAGGATTTCTGGCTTCATTGTGAAACGCTGTCGGTGCGAAGCGGGCTGCACAATTGGGAAATCGCCGTGCACCGGCACTCGGCACTTTTCCAGATCTTCTGGGTAACGGAAGGCAGGGGAACGCTGGTTTCTGGCGGTGGCGCGGACAGAGATTTCGCCGCGCCCTGCGTGCTGTTCATTCCGTCCGGGGCGGCGCACGGGTTTCGCTTCGCGGAAGGCTCGGAAGGGCTGGTGACGACCGTGCTCGCGGACCGGCTCTCGCTGCCGGCCGCCGCCGACAGGACGCTTTCCGCTTTCGTTGCCGAAACGCGGATCATCCCGCTGGGAGACGCCGCCGCGGAGGAGGGCGCGCGGCTCGACGACCTGTTCTGGCGCATCCACGCGGAGAATGCGCGCCGGGATGTCGGGCGCGACCTCCTGCTCGACGCCCTGGTGGTGGAGGCGATCGTCTGGCTGGCGCGCGCCAGCCGGCGCCTGATGCCGGGTGGGCGGGGGGCTGCAACGCGCGACGGCGCGCGGATGCAGGCGCTGGAAACCCTGATCGCGGCGCATTTTCGCGAACATCGCCCGGTCGGCTTCTATGCGGGGCGTGTCGGCGTGTCGGTTGCGCAATTGAACCGGCTTGCGCGGCGCGAGGCGGGGGCGAGCGTCTCGCAACTGGTTTCGCGCCGGTTGCTGGAGGCGGCGCGGCGCGACCTGATCTTCACGCCGACGCCGGTGCAGGCGATCGCCTACTCGCTGGGTTTTCAGGACCCGGCCTACTTCAACCGCTTCTTCCGCCGCCAGACGGGCATGACGCCTGGCGGTTACCGCGAGGCGGAGCGGCGCAGGCTGGCTGCGTGAGCGCCGGCGCTCCTTCGGTTTTCCTCAGGCCTGCCGGATATGAGCTTCCTCTTCGAGGGGTGGTATTGCATGTGGTTTCTGCAGCCGGCTACGCCTGCGACCCCCATCCTCGATCCCTCCCCTCAAGGGGGAGGGAAGAAAGGTGCTGCGCTCGATCATCCCCCTCCCCCTTGAGGGGAGGGGTAAGGGGTGGGGGTACCGCGCCGCCTTATGCGATGGCCCCCATTCGCCAAGCTCAGGGGTCGGAGGGAGGCGAAGGAACCCGCCTGTTCCCGCCTCCCTACATCGCCTTGTCGGTAATGGCATGCGTGAAGGCGCCTTCGGGGGCCGATGTGATCACCGGATCGGAGCCGCCCTGAAGCAGCGTGTCGACCGTCTGCTGGTAGGCGGCCTCGTCGAGCTTCGCCGTGTCGCCCAGCAGCTTGGCGATCTCGCCCATCATGCGCTTCTGGTGCTTTTCCGTCTGGGCGCCGGTGGCGTCGTTGTCGAGCACGATCATCGCCGCCTCGTCGGAGTTCTCCTTCGCCCATTGCCAGCCCTTCATCGAGGCCCTGACGAAGCGCACCATCTTGTCGGCGAAGGCCGGGTCGGCGAGCTTTTCCTCCAACACGTAGAGGCCGTCCTCCAGCGTGGCGACGCCCTCATCCGTGTAGGAGAAGACCACCAGATCGTCAGGCGTCAGGCCGGCATCGATGACCTGCCAGTACTCGTTGTAGGTCATGGCGGTGATGCAGTCGGCCTGCTTCTGCAGGAGGGGGTCGACGTTGAAGCCGATCTTCTGGATGGTCACGCCCTCGGGCGAGCCGTCGCGCGGCAGGTTGAGCTTCGACAGCCAGTTGTAGAGCGGATATTCGTTGCCGAAGAACCAGGTGCCGAGCGTCTTGCCCTTGAAATCCTCGGGCTTCTCGATGCCGGTCTCCTTGCGGCAGACCATGTTCAGGCCGGAACGGGCGAAGGGCTGCGCGATGTTGACCACCGGAACGCCCTTCTCGCGTGCGGCCAGCGCCGAGGGCAGCCAGTCGACCATGACGTCGGCGCCGCCGCCGGCCAGCATCTGCACGGGGGCCGCGTCGGGACCGCCCGGCACGATTTCGACATTCAGGTTCTCTTCCTCGTAGAAACCCTGGTCGAGCGCCACGTAATAGCCGGCGAACTGGGCCTGCGTGACCCATTTGAGCTGCAGGGTCACGTCGTCGGCGGCCAGCGCCTGTGCGGCGGTGAGCATGATTGCGCCGGAGAGTATGCCAGTCATTGCTTGTTTCATCTTACGCTTCCCTCTGTGATTGGGCCGCTCTGTCGACGGCCTTGGTTAGCCATTGCGTATGGACGGATGCCAGAAGGTGACGGCGCGCTCGAGAAGCGCGACGGCACCATAGAACAGCGAACCGGCGAGCGCGGCAATGGCGATCTCGGCCCAGACCATGTCGATGTTCATGCGTCCGACCTCGGTGGAAATGCGGAAGCCCATGCCGACGATGGGCGTGCCGAAGAACTCCGCCACGATGGCGCCGATCAGCGCCAGGGTGGAGTTGATCTTCAGCGCGTTGAAGATGAAGGGCGCCGCCGCCGGCAGGCGCAGCTTGAACAGGGCCTGCCAGTAGGACGCGGCATAGGTGCGCATCAGGTCGCGGTCGATGGCGCTGGAGGCCGACAGGCCCTGCACGGTGTTCACCAGCATGGGGAAGAAGGTCATGATGATGACCACGGCGGCCTTGGACGGCCAGTCGAAGCCGTACCACATGACCATGATCGGGGCGACGCCGACGATCGGCAGCGCCGAGACGAAGTTGCCGAGCGGCAGCAGGCCGCGCTGCAGGAAGGGCGAGCGGTCGATGGCGATGGCGGTCAGGAAGCCGGCGCCGCAGCCGATCGCATAGCCGATCAGCACCGCCTTCATGAAGGTCTGCTGGAAATCAGCCCACAGAATGGGAATGGAGCTGATCAGCCGGGTCCAGATCGCCGAGGGTGGCGTGAGCAGCACTGGCGATATCTCAAAGCCGCGCACGACGCCTTCCCAGACCACCAGGAGGGTGATGCCGAAGATGGCCGGCACGACAATGCCGAGCGCGCGCTTGCCGGCGGTCGAGCGGGGCGTGAGGCGCGATAGCCATTCGTTGAGCGCCCAGGCGCAGGCCCAGAAGAGGAAAGCTCCCGTCAGCGCCCAGTTCATGGTTTTTCTCCCATGCGGGCCATCACCAGGCGCTGGCCGATCCCGATCACGCCGACCAGCAGCGCGGCAAGTGCTGCGGCCATGAACAGGGCCGACCAGATCTGCACCGTCTGGCCGTAATAGGAGCCGGCGAGCAGCCGCGCGCCGAGGCCGGCAACCGCGCCCGTCGGCAATTCGCCAACGATGGCGCCGACCAGGCTGATGGCGACCGCCACCTT
Source organism: Nitratireductor pacificus pht-3B (assembly GCF_000300335.1). Classification (GTDB taxonomy): domain Bacteria; phylum Pseudomonadota; class Alphaproteobacteria; order Rhizobiales; family Rhizobiaceae; genus Nitratireductor; species Nitratireductor pacificus. Next base: position 34,695 of record NZ_AMRM01000001.1, read on the forward strand.
CATCGAGGTGAAGAGATAGGGAAGCGCCGACGGCCAGCGCAGCTTCCAGAAGGTCTGCGGGCCGCTGGCATTGTAGGTGCGCATCAGGTCGAGCTGGTTGACCTCGGGGCTGCGAAAACCCTTCACCATGCCGACGACGACCGGGAAGAAGGACAGATAGGTGGAGATCAGCGCCTTCGGCAGGAGGCCGGACAGGCCGATGGCGTTGAGCACGACGATGATCATCGGCGCGATGGCGAGGATGGGAATGGTCTGGCTCGCGATGACCCAGGGCATCACCGACTTGTCCATCGCCCGGTTGTGGACGATGCCGACGGCGAGCAGAACGCCGAGCACGGTGCCGATGAGAAAGCCGAGCAGGGTCGAGGAGAGCGTCACCCACGCGTGATGGAACAGGCTGCGCTTGGAGGTGATGCGCGTGCCGGCCGTCGTCTTCCAGATTTCCGCCGCCACCTGATGGGGCGCCGGCATCACCGGGCGCTCCTGGGCCATGGTGTCGCGGACGAGGTCGGCCGTGGTCCATGTCGTGCCGGCGCGCTCGTAGGCGTCGACCTGCCAGGGGGCGTTCAGATAGACGGTGAACGCGTACCAGAGCGCAAGGAGCGCGGCGAGGACGATCAGGACCGGCAGCGTCTTGCCGGCGGCGAGGCGGTGGAGGAGGGACGGTGCGGCGGGGGCGGTGGTGAGGGCGAGGCTCATTGCGCCGGCCTTTCGGGATGGCGTCTCTCCATGCCTCCGTCTGGCCTGCCGGCCATCTCCCCCTCAAGGGGGGAGATCGGGCTGCTTCTACCTCCTGCATTTCCTTCAACGATTGGCGAGACCGTTGCTGCCACCGATCGCCCCCCTTGTGGGGGAGATGCCCGGCAAGGCAGAGGGGGGCGCGAAGGAGCGCCTGCGGCCGTCATTCGCTCACTCATCGGAATGCCCCGCGCGCAGGCCCTCGCGGACGCGGTGGGCGATCTCGAGAAATTCTGGCGTTTCGCGGATGTCGAGTGGGCGCTCCCTCGGCAGGGGCGATTCGATGACATCGGTGACGCGGCCGGGGCGTGGCGACATGACGACGATGCGGGTCGACAGATAGACGGCCTCGGGGATGGAATGCGTGACGAAGCAGATGGTCTTCTGCGTCCGCGCCCAGAGGTCCAGAAGCTGCTCGTTCAGATGGTCGCGGACGATCTCGTCGAGCGCCCCGAACGGCTCGTCCATCAGGAGCAGGTCGGCGTCGAAGGCGAGCGCGCGGGCGATGGAGGCGCGCTGCTGCATGCCGCCGGAGAGCTGCCAGGGGAATTTCTTCTCGAAGCCGGCGAGGTTGACGAGATCGAGGGTGCGGTGGACGCGCTCCCTCTGCTCCGCCCTCGAATAGCCCATGATCTCGAGCGGCAGGGCGACATTGTCCTCGATGGTGCGCCACGGAAACAGGCCGGCCGCCTGGAAGACATAGCCATAGGCGCGGCTGCGGCGGGCTTCCGCCGGCGTCATGCCGTTGACGCGGATATCGCCCTCGGTCTGCTGTTCCAGGTCGGCGATGACGCGCAGGAAGGTGGTCTTGCCGCAGCCGGAGGGGCCGATGAAGGAGACGAACTCGCCCTTGCCGACGGTGAGGTCGACATTCGACAGGGCGCGGACCGACCCGTCATTCGTCTCGAAGGTCAGGCCGAGGCCGCGCGCCTCGACGACGTTGCTGGTGGGGTTGGGAGTGACCATTTCCTGGCTTATGGCTGGGTTGGCGTTCACTGGGGCCTCGCTCCGCTCATACGCCGCTCGCCGGGATGCCCGTGCGCTCCACCTTGCGCGGCGCGGTGATCTCCTTCCATTGCGAGAGCGCCTTGTTGACGGCCATATGCGGCTTGCGGGCGACGAACTGGCCATGGCCGGGCTTTGGTTTGACAACACCGTCCTCGACGACGATCTCGCCGCGCGACAGCACCGTCCTCGGCAGGCCGGTCAGGGCGATGCCCTCGAAGACGTTGTAGTCGATGGCGGACTGCTGCGTCTTGGCGGAGATGGTCTTCTCCGCCTTCGGGTCCCAGACGACGATGTCGGCATCCGCGCCTTCGACTATGGCGCCCTTCTGCGGGTACATGTTGAGGATCTTGGCGATGTTGGTGGAGGTGACGGCGACGAACTCGTTCATCGTCAGGCGGCCGGTGTTGACGCCGTAGGTCCACAGCACCGGCATGCGGTCCTCGAGACCGCCGGTGCCGTTGGGAATCTTTGTGAAGTCGCCGACGCCGGTGCGTTTCTGCTCGGTCGTGAAGGCGCAATGGTCGGTCGCCACCACCTGCAGCGAGCCGGCCTGGAGACCGGCCCACAGCGAATCCTGGTGCAGCTTGTTGCGGAAGGGCGGGCTCATGACGCGGCGGGCCGCATGATCCCAGTCGGCATGGGCATATTCGCTCTCGTCGAGCACCAGATGCTGGATCAGCGGCTCGCCATAGACCCGCATGCCCTTCTGGCGGGCGCGGCGGATGGCCTCGTGCGCCTGCTCGCAGGAGGTGTGCACCACATAGAGCGGGGTGCCGGCCATGTCGGCGATCATGATGGCGCGGTTGGTGGCCTCGCCTTCCACCTCGGACGGGCGCGAATAGGCGTGCGCCTCCGGCCCGTCATTGCCTTCCGCCAGGAGCCTCGCCTGAAGCTGCGCCACCACGTCGCCGTTCTCGGCGTGGACGAGGGGCAGGGCGCCCAGCTCGGCGCAGCGCTGGAACGACGAATACATCTCGTCGTCGTCGACCATCAGCGCGCCCTTGTAGGCCATGAAGTGCTTGAAGGAGGTGATGCCCTTCTCGACCACTAGCGGCATCTCGTTGAAGACCTCCTTGCCCCACCAGGTGATGGCCATGTGGAAGGAATAGTCGCAGGTGGCGCGCGTCGACTTGTTGTCCCACATCTGGATGGCCTCCAGCAGCGACTGGCCGGGCGAGGGGAGGCAGAAATCGACGACCATGGTGGTGCCGCCGGAAATCGCGGCGCGCGTGCCGCTTTCGAAATCGTCGCTCGAATAGGTGCCCATGAAGGGCATTTCGAGATGGGTGTGCGGGTCGATCCCGCCCGGCATCACGTAGCAGCCGGTGGCGTCGATCTCGTGGTCGGCATGCAGATCGTGGCCGATGCCGACGATCTTGTCATGCTTGATCAGAACGTCCGCCCGCCAGGTCCGGTCGGCGGTGACGATGGTTCCGTTTCTTATGGCTTTTGACATTCGTTTCCCCTGTCGGTGCGACTTCGTCGTCTCTTTGTTCGGTCAGGATAGCGGCAAGCGGTGCCTGGCTCAAAGCGGCACCCTGGGCCGCGTTCTGGGCAGCATTCTGGATTGCGGCCTGGGCCACACGGGCGGCCACGGCGGCGCGCCGGCGGCTCAGCCTGCCGCGCCAGCGGCGCACGTCGCCCAAGAGTTCGTCAAGCGTGCCGTAGACGGGCACCACGATGGCGAAACGGGCGGGCTTCAGGTCGCGCGAGGGTGCGCATGCGGCCTCGACGCGCTGCTGGTGGCCCGCCGGCGCCCAGATGCGGGCGAATTCGAGGAACTGGCCGATGACCTCCTGCCGCAGCAGCGCGGTGCGCTCGTAATTGGCGCGGAAGATGGCGAAGGCAGTATAGAGCGCCGTCAGCACCGAAAGGCCGAGGATCGCCAGCAGGATGTTCATGTCGCCGGTGTAGCGGCCGGACGCGAGGGCGTAGAGCCAGGCGCCGAGCGCGAAGAGGATGAAGGTCTTGGAAATGCGGAAGGCGGCCGAAACGCCCTCGATCTCGTTGTGGTATTTCGCCTCGGTGGCCTGCTCGATCTCGCGCAGCTTCTTCTTGAACTCGTAGAGGCGCTGGTTCTCCTCGTCCGTGTGCTCCTCGCCGCGCGCCTCGCGCAGGATGTCGAAGGCCGAAAGGGTGACATCGTCGACCGCCTCCCAGCCGGACAGCGGGATGATGGCCGGCGGCAGGTATTCTCCGATGCGGTTGAAGGCCACGTAGAGCAGGTGGATCGTCGTCAGGAAGAGGAAGAAGATCAGGAGAAGGGCGAAGTCGGACACGCCGAGGACATCGAAGATGGTCTGGTAGTTCTGCACGACCTGGTTCAGGAGGTCGGCGTCCGGCAGAAAACCCTCGGTGGTGCTGCCGATGTCGGTGAAGCCGGAGGCGACGTAGAAGACGACGCCGGAGACGACGAGCCTCGACGTCATGAAGTTCGAGAAGCGGATCACGCTTTGCAGAAGGCCCTCGACGTCCATCCCTGCCTCACCTGGCCATCATCGGCGCGCCTCGCGCGCGGGCGCATGCCTCATTCGACGATCTCCGCCGTCTCGACCACGGCGTGGAACAGAACGTCCGCGCCGGCCTGCGCCCACTCCCTGGAGATTTCCTCCGCCTCGTTGTGCGACAGCCCGTCGACGCAGGGGCACATGACCATGGCCGTCGGCGCCACACGGTTGATCCAGCAGGCGTCGTGGCCGGCGCCGGAAACGATGTTGCGGTGCGAGTAGCCGAGGCGTTCGGCGGCGCCGCGCACCGCCCTGACGCAGCCCTCGTCGAAGGTGACGGGATCGAAATGGCCGACGGGCTCCACCTCGAAGGCAATGTCGAGCGCGTCGCAGATCGTCGCGATGCCGGCCTCGATGCGGGCGCGCATCTCGTTCAGCACCTTTTCGCTGGGCGAGCGGATGTCGATGGTAAAGACGGCCTTGCCGGGGATGACGTTGCGCGAATTGGGATGGACCTCCACATGGCCGATCGCGCCGACGGCGTCCGGCTGGTAGTCCATCGCCACCTCGTGCACCAGCTCGGTGACGCGGGCCATGCCGAGGCCGGCATTGCGGCGCTTGGGCATGGGGGTAGAGCCGGTGTGGCTGTCGCGCCCGGTCAGCGTCACCTGCAGCCACCACAGGCCCTGGCCATGGGTGACGACGCCGATGTCGATCGCCTCGTCTTCGAGAATCGGGCCCTGCTCGATGTGCAGCTCGAAGAACGCCTTCATCCTGCGCTGGCCGACTTCCTCGTCGCCCTTCCAGCCGATGCGCTCCAGTTCGTCGCCGAAACGCTTGCCCGAGGCGTCGGTGCGGTCATAGGCCCATTCGAGGTCATGCTGACCGGCGAAGACGCCGGACGCCAGCATGGCGGGGGCGAAGCGGGTGCCCTCCTCGTTGGTCCAGTTGGTGACGACGATGGGATGCTTCGTCCTGATGCCGAGATCGTTCAGCGAGCGGATCACCTCCAGCCCACCGAGCACGCCGAGCACGCCGTCATACTTGCCGCCGGTGGGCTGGGTGTCGAGATGGCTGCCGACATAGACGGGCAGGGCGTCCGGATCGGTTCCCTCGCGGCGCGCGAACATGGTGCCCATGGCGTCGAGGCCCATTTCGAGGCCGGCCTCCTCGCACCACTTCTTGAACAGGGCGCGGCCTTCGCCATCCGCGTCGGTCAGGGTCTGGCGGTTGTTGCCGCCGGCGACGCCCGGGCCGATCCTCGCCATCTCCATCAATGAATCCCAGAGACGGTCGGCGTTGATCCTCAAGTTTTCGCCCGGTGCGGCCATCGGCAGATTTCCCCCTTCGATCCTCGTTCGGTGTGGATGCCGGCGGCGGGCGCCGGCACCGGAAAGCCCGCGGGCCTCAGTCGATCATGCGCAGCACTTCGCGGACATGATCGATCAGTTCGTCGATCTGGCCCTTCGTGATGATCAGCGGCGGCGACAGGGCGATGATGTCACCGGTGGTGCGGATCAGCAGGCCGCGCTCGAACGCCTTGATGAAGGCCGAGAAGGCGCGCTTGGTCGGCTCGCCGGCAATGCCCTCCAGTTCGATCGCGCCGACGAGGCCGATGTTGCGGATGTCGATCACATGCGGTTCGCCCTTCAGCGAGTGCAGCCCGTCGGCCCAGTGGTCGGCCAGTTCCGAGGCACGCGTGAGCAGCCCTTCCTCCTGATAGGTGTCGAGCGTGGCGAGGCCGGCCGCGCAGGCGATCGGATTGCCCGAATAGGTGTAGCCGTGGAAGAACTCGATCAGGTGTTCCGGGCCGTTCATGAAGGCGTCGTGGATCTCCTTCCTGACGAAGACCGCGCCCATCGGGATGACGCCGTTGGTGACGCCCTTGGCGGTGGTCATGATGTCGGGGACGACACCGAAATAGTCGGCCGCGAAGGGCGCGCCGAGGCGACCGAAGCCGGTGATGACCTCGTCGAAGATCAGGAGGATGCCGTGCTTGTCGCAAATCTCGCGCAGGCGCTTCAGATAGCCCTTCGGCGGGATCAGCACGCCGGTGGAACCGGCGACCGGCTCGACGATGACGGCTGCGACGGTCGAGGCATCATGCAGGGTGACGATGCGCTCCAGCTCGTCGGCCAGGTCGCCGCCATGCTCCGGCTCGCCGCGGGTGAAGGCGTTCTTGCCCGGCAGGTGGGTGTGCTGCAGATGATCGACGCCGGTCAGAAGCGTGCCGAACATCTTGCGGTTGGTGACGATGCCACCGACCGAGATGCCGCCGAAATTGACGCCGTGATAGCCGCGCTCGCGGCCGATCAGGCGGAAGCGGGATCCGTTGCCCTTCACCCGGTGATAGGCGAGCGCGATCTTCAGTGCGGTGTCGACCGATTCGGAACCGGAATTGGTGAAGAAGACATGGTCCATGCCCTCCGGCGCCATCGCCGCGAGCCGGTTGGCGAATTCGAAGACGATGGGGTGTCCCATCTGGAAGGCGGGCGCATAGTCCAGTTCGGCTGCCTGTTGCTGGATCGCCTCGGTGATCTTCGGCCGGCAATGGCCGGCATTGACGCACCACAGGCCGGACGTGCCGTCCATGATCTTGCGGCCGTCCTCGGCGGTGTAGTGCATGTCCTTCGCGGCCACCAGCATGCGCGGCGCCTGCTTGAACTGGCGGTTGGCGGTGAACGGCATCCAGAACGCGGATAAGTCGTTCGGCCTCTTGTTGAGCCTGTCGAGCATGACCAAGCTTCCCCTGATTTTTTGTTTCGCTCGGCTTGTCCCGGTCAATGCTTGGTACTTCGCGTATAGTTATGCTACGCAATTTTTGACCGTTTGGACAAACGTTAACACCGCCATGGGGGCGGTCAAGGGGATAGTAGGGGAAATGTCTCGCGCGGCGCGCATTCCACGGTGGACTAATCAGGTGGGCCAGAGCGGGCACGCGGACGGATGCCGCGCGCATGCCCTTTTCCATCCCGGAGCCGCCGCCTGATGGACAAGCAGGTTCCCCGCAAGCGCACCCGCATCCAGCGCGAGAAGCGCGAATTGATCCGCGAGGCGGCGCTGGAGGTTTTCGCGCAGCACGGGTTCCGCGGCTCGACCATCGACCAGATCGCCGAGGCGGCCGGCATGTCGAAGCCCAATCTGCTCTATTATTTCAAGAACAAGGAGGCGATCTTTGCCACCTTGATTCAACGGCTGCTGGAGAACTGGCTGGCGCCGCTCCGCGAGATGGACGAGGCCGGCGATCCGCGAACGGAAATCCGCTCCTATATCCGCCGCAAGATGGAGATGGCCCGCGACTTTCCGCGCGAGAGCAGGCTGTTCGCCAACGAGATGCTGCAGGGCGCGCCGCGCATCCTGCCGACGCTCGAGGGCGAGTTGAAGGAGCTGGTCGACGAGAAGGCGGCGGTAATCGCCCACTGGATGCGCGACGGCAGGCTGAAGAAGGCCGATCCCTATCACTTCATCTTCGCCATCTGGGCGACCACGCAGCACTATGCCGATTTCGACGTGCAGGTGCGCGCCGTGCTGGGCGAGAAACGCGGCGGCGAGGGGCGCTTCGAGGACGCGGCGCGGTTTCTTGAAGGGCTGTTCCTGGAGTAGGCGACAAGGGGCCTACAGTCTCGCCAGCTCTTCCGCGAGAATATCGTGGACGAGCCGGATGCGGGGGCTGGACTGCAGCTCTCGGTGGGTCACCAGCCAGACGGGCACGGGGATCGGCGGCATGTCCGGCAGAAGCTTGATGAGGTCCGGTGTCCGCTGGGCGATCTCGCGGAGCATCGCCGCCACGCCGATGCCGCTCTTCACCATCTCCCAGACGGCGACCGAGGAATCGGCCATGAGCCGGAAATCCTCCGCGCGCATGGGGATGCCGATGGCGCGCAGATGGGCCGAGAAGCGCTCCGTGTCGCCGAAGCCGATCAGCGCGGCCGTGGCGAGGTCGGCGACCGTCCGCGGCGGGGCGTTGCGGCCGGTCCAGTCGCGCGACGCATAGAAGCGTGCCTCGGTGTCGCGCACATGCCTGCCGACAAGGCCGGGCTGATCGGGGCGCACATGGCGGATCGCGATGTCGGCCTCCCTGCGGTGCAGGTTGCTCAGCTCGTTGGCGGCGACGAGCGCGACCGAGACGTTCGGCGCTTCGGCCCTGATGCGCGCGACGATGGGCGGCAGGATATAGGCGCAATAGGTGTCGGTGGCAGAGATTAGGACCCGCCCGCCGACCTCTTCCACCCGGCCGCTTGCCGCCAGGGCCACGGCATCGGCCGCGTCGTTCATCACGCGGATGTGGTCGAGCAGGTCCGACCCGGTCTCAGTCAGCGTCAGCCGGCGGCCGACACGCTCGAACAGCGGCACGCCTAGCTCCGCTTCGAGCGCCTGGATCTGCCGCGAAAGGGTGGGCTGCGTCAGACGGAGACGCCGCGCCGCGGCCGACAGGGAGCCGGCGGATGCGGTTTCATGAAAGGCGCGGAGGTGGTTCCAGTCCATCGTCTTCATGCATTTATGTATATAGATGCTGCAATTTTCGGCAATTTTCTTTTCTCACGCATATGTTAATCCGTGCCGGGAACGGAGCTTTTCATGATGAATGCAATGAGCGACGCCCGGTTCTGGGACCGGACTTCACGGCGGTATGCGCGTTCGGCGATTGCCGACCGGGCAGGCTACGAGCGGACGCTGGAGCGGGCGGCGGCCCTGCTCGGCGCAGACCACCGCGTTCTGGAACTCGGCTGCGGGACGGGGACGACGGCGCTCCGGCTGGCCGGGGGCGTACAATCCTATCTGGCGACGGACATCTCCCCCGGCATGATCGGCATCGCCGAGGAGCGGCGCGCCGAGGCGGGAGCCGCCCCGGCTCTTTCCTTTCGTGCGGCAACTGCGGAGGAAATCGCCGCCGAGGCCGGGCGCTTCGACGTGGTTCTGGGCTTCAACTATCTCCATCTGGTGCGGGACCTGCCGGGCACGCTGCGCAGCGTTCAGGCGCTGCTTGCGGAGGACGGCATCTTCATTTCAAAGACGCCGTGTCTCGGCGACATGAACCCGTTGCTGCGCTGGGTGCTCCTGCCGGCGATGCGGGCGCTGGGCCTTGCGCCGCACGTCACCTCGTTCCGGCTGGAGGAACTGGAGGCGCAGATGGAGGCGGCCCGATTGGAGATCCGCGCCGTCGAATGGCACGCGACGAAAGGCGGGGACGACCGCCCCTTCATCGTGGCGCGGCGCGTATCCCGCTGACGCTGGAGGGCGAGTTTAAGGCGCTGGTCGACGAAAAGGCGGCGGTCATCGCCCACTGGATGCGCGCCGGCAAATTGAAGCCGTCGGACCCGTACCACTTCATCTTCGCCATATGGGCGACGACGCAGCACTATGCCGATTTCGACGTGCAGGAGCGCGCCGTGCTGGGCGACAGGCGCGGCGGCGAGGGGCGCTTCGAGGACGCGGCGCGGTTTCTGGAAGGGCTGTGTCTGGGGTGAGGGTGGATAGCCTACCGGGACGAATTCCGGACTTATAGCGTTGTGTCTCGAGTGGCCGACCAAGCCGTCCTTCTCCCCGACATTCGGGTTGACGGCATGAAACGGGTGGCAGTGCCATCTTGGCGCAAAATATACACCCGCCTCGTCATGATCAAACGCCGAGGAAAAAATGCAGCCCATACCAGAAGACAGCCTTTCACCGATGCAGATTCTTAAAAGAATGTTCGAAGCAGAAACGTCTTTCATGGCATCGGAGAAGAAGGACATGGCAATACTGGCGAGAGCCTTTCATCCGGAGGTTGTCGTTCATGAGCCAACATCGGTCCCGTACCCCGGCGATTGGAAAGGATTGGACGGCGTTGCCGGCTTGATGCAACAAATGAGCAAAGCATACAGCAAGATGGGGGTCGAAGACCTGAATTGCTGTGGCTCTCTGAACAAACTTTACGTGTCCTGCACACTGCATCTCACGCTACGGGCAACAGGTGTGTCGATAACCCAGCCATTCACCGAGGTGCTGAGATTTGAGAACGGGCTGCTGATTGAGGCAACGCCCTTCTATTTCGATACGGCGGAGATTCAGGCCGGTCTTCTGGTCTAGCTGTGAGCTTTCAGGAGGCTGTTCGTTCGAACCGGAGTGAAATCCGGCTCAGGATTACTTCTTCCGCAAACCATTCCAATCGCGGAAGGCGGCCCCATATTAAGACGGCCTTGTTTTGCAGTTTTGCAACCAGAAGAGTCTTCAATGCGCCGCAGCTTTCTCCCGCCAGCCCTCATGCTTGCCGCTGTCCTCGCCACCCCCGCCTTCGCCGAGCAAGTCGGCGAGGTTGGCGTCGATTGGTTGGGCAACGACATCATCGTCGAGGCGATCCATGATCCGCAGGTGGAGGGTGTCACCTGCCATGTCACCTATTTCGACCGGGGCGTGATCGACCGGCTGCAGAAGGGCAATTGGTTCGAGGACCCGTCGAACTCCTCCATCTCCTGCCGCCAGACCGGGCCGATCGTCATCGGCGATATCGAGCTCGGCGAGGACGGCGAGGAGGTGTTCAAGCAGCGCCAGTCGCTTATCTGGAAGTCGGTCGTCGTCAAGCGCATCTATGACGAAAAGAACGACACGCTGATCTATCTCTCCCATGCCCGCCAGGTGCAGGACGGCTCGGCCAAGATGGCAATCTCGACCGTGCCGCTGTACGGGCAGGATGTGAACTGGACGGGCAGGGAGTAGCTGGAGACCAGCTGTTGAGGCCGGATCATCGCTGTGGCTTCGGCGGAAGATGCCCATCCAGCTTGTAGGTGCCGTCATCCATGGCGACGAGTGCCATCCCTGCATCGCCGGCCTGGGGATAGTGCTTCGATGTTGTTATGGCTTCGAGGAGCGCACGCGCCTTCTTCATGTCGATGGCGCGTGTCGCCTTGGCGGCATTCAGGCGAACCTGCATGTTGGGATGGTCGTAGAGCGCCATGAGTTGACGGCGTTGGTCTCCGGGGCGGTCACGCAGTTCGGTTTCTATGGCGACCTTCTTTCGATAGAGACGGTTGAATTTTGCGATCTCGTTGTCGAGAAGCGCTTCGTCCTGCGCAATGCCGATTGCAGCGAAGCGGTCGACCAGTTCTTCTGTGGTCAGTTTTGCGGTTGGTTGAGAATTGCTCATGGCTTGAGCACTCCATGTTTCTCAAGTGCATGCAATCCAATTTTTACTCGCTCGCCCCACGGGGCCTTTCGAAGAAACTCCCTAGGGGAAAGTCCGCCATATTCTTCGTTAGAAGTGCCGTACCACCCAGTGATCTCCCAATGCTTATAGCGTGGAATGAGCACGCGATTGTCATCTCCGTTGATCTGTTCACGAGAGAAGCCGTCCTTGTATGCCGGGGTTTGTTCGACGATGTGATGAACGTCGTAGCCAGGCAATGGAGCTTTCGCGCGCTCCTTAAGTTCGCCCAATGTCCTTGGTTTGTCGAGGTAGGAGTATATGGTTGAACCAGCTTCATTCGCCAACCAGCCCGCATTGAGGAGTATGGCGACGATCTGCGCTTGCGACAGATTGTCGATGTATCTCCCGATGTAGCGCGCAATCCGTCGGGCAACCCGGTTGCGGTCACGCGCTCTCTCTGGGCGGCGTTGTGGAATGTGGGGTCTGTCGGGCTCATGACTGGCAAGAATGATCTCTGCGCCGTCTATTGCGGTACTCCAAGTTCCTCCAGGTCGTGTCCACCGGCCTCCGAAACGATGCCCTCTTGGCACACGCGGTTGGCTGGGGTTGAAGTTGTATTTGTCCGTAAGAAGTAGTCGCAGGCGAAGGGCCTGCAATCGAAACGTGGTTTCGGCGAGTTGTGCCTTCAGCTCTGTGTGCCAACTTACCGACGTCCGCCAATTCTTCGTCAGTGATCCGTTCGTCATCGTCCCAGCCTCGTGGCATCCTCCAGTAGGATGAAGGCTGATGCCGCGAGGGGGACAAACAACGTGCCGGAATTTTCCAGATCATACGCGCGGTGATCAGAAATGACGTGGATTCAATCGATTGCCTTGGTTTCGCAGTCGGTGGGGGAGAGATGTTGTTCGGATTTATCCACGCTTATGCAGCCAATCACACATGCTCGCGCCATTCATCCGTCCAGATACGCATAGGCGCCCGTTGCCGTGAAGGCGATGCGTGTGTCGCCTTCGGCGCGCATCTCGACGCGCAGATAGGCCATGCGGCGGCCGTTCGACAGGAGATCGACGCGGATCGAGACAGGCCCCGGCTTCAGCGGCCGGATGAAATGCGTCGTCATGTCGACCGTCGTGCAGGGGCGGAAGCGGCCGTTGGCGGCGGCGATGGCCGCCACGGCGCAGGTGTCGGCGGCCGATGCCGTCGCCTGGCCGCAGATGACGCCGCCCGCATGAGCGAGATCGCGGTTCTCCGGCAGGCGGAAGTCGCCGCCCTCGGCCGTCGCCGCCAGCGCTTCGAGGCGAAGCGCGTTGATCCATGGCGCGAATACGCTCCCCAGCGTATCGCGCGCGGCGTTCAGGGCCGCAGCCGGCGTGATGGTCTCCGTCATGTCCTCTCCGATGTGTTGAATAATGTGTTACGAAATATTGCTATCTTCTGATATTTTTGTTACATATTGAGCCGGCAAGCCATAGCCATCAGCGAGCATGGAGGAGAAGCGATGTACAGCCAAGGGCTTATCGGCGCGAAGACCGAGACGACCGAGGACGAGGCCTTCCTCGCCGCCTTTCAGGCGCGCATCGACGCCGAGGAGAAGATCGAGCCGAACGATCCGATGCCGGAAGGCTATCGCCGCACGCTGATTCGCCAGATCGGCCAGCACGCGCATTCGGAGATCGTCGGCATGCTGCCGGAGGGCAACTGGATCACGCGTGCGCCGTCGCTCAGACGCAAGGCGGCGCTGCTCGCCAAGGTGCAGGACGAGGGCGGCCACGGGCTCTATCTCTATTCCGCCGCAGAGACGCTGGGCGTCTCGCGCGAAGAGATGACCGAGGAACTGCTCTCGGGCAAGGCGAAATACTCCTCCATCTTCAACTATCCGACCCTGACCTGGGCCGATATCGGCGCCATCGGCTGGCTGGTGGATGGTGCTGCGATCATGAACCAGATCCCGCTCTGTCGGTGTTCCTACGGCCCTTATGCGCGCGCCATGATCCGCGTGTGCAAGGAAGAGAGTTTTCACCAGCGCCAGGGCTACGAGATCATGATGACGCTGGCGCGCGGCACGCCCGAGCAGAAGGAGATGGCGCAGGATGCGCTGAACCGCTGGTGGTGGCCCTCGCTGATGATGTTCGGCCCGCACGATGCCGACAGCCAGCATGGCGACCAATCCATGAAGTGGAAGATCAAGCGCTTCACCAATGACGAGCTGCGCCAGAAATTCGTCGATGCGACCGTGCCGCAGGGCGAATTCATCGGCCTGACCTTTCCCGATCCCGACCTGAAGTGGAACGAGGAGAAGGGCGGCTACGATTTCGGCGCCATCGACTGGGACGAGTTCTGGCGCGTGGTGAAGGGGCATGGCCCGATGAACCGCGAGCGCATCGCGGCCCGGCAGAAGGCCTGGGACGACGGCGCCTGGGTGCGCGAGGCGGCACTTGCCCATGCGGAGAAACGGAAAGCCCGCCGTGCGGCGGCGAAGATGGCGGCGGAGTGAGCGACATGACGAAAAACCAGATCCCCCTTTGGGAAGTTTTCATCCGCCCGCGCAACGGGCTGGCGCACAAGCACTGCGGCTCGGTGCATGCCGCCGACGAGGTGATGGCGCTGCAGGCGGCGCGCGACGTCTACACGCGGCGCGGCGAGGGCACGTCCATCTGGGTCGTGCCCTCCGCCGCGATCACCGCGTCCGACCCCGAGAACAAGGACGAGAATTTCGAGCCGGCGCTGACGAAGGTCTACCGGCATCCGACCTTCTACGAGATCCCCGACGAAGTGGGGCATATGTGATGGCCGCTGCTGCTGCCGTTTCCGGCGAGGCGCTGACGGCCTTCCTGCTCAGGCTCGCCGACGATCACCTCATCATCGGCCACCGGCTCTCGGAATGGTGCGGCCATGCGCCGATGCTTGAGGAAGACCTCGCCATGCCGAACATGGCGCTCGACCTGATCGGCCAGGCGCGTACGCTCTATCAGTATGCCGGCGAGGTGGAAGGCAAGGGGCGCGACGAGGACCAGATCGCCTATGTCAGGCGCGAGCGTGACTATGTGAACTGCCTGATGGCGGAGCGCGAGAACGGCGATTTCGCCCATACGATGCTGCGCCAGCTCCATTTCGCGGCCTTCATGCAGCCCCTGTGGCAGGGCATGCTCTCGTCGCGCGACGAACGGCTGGCGGGCATCGCCGCCAAGGCGGAGAAGGAAGTCGCCTATCACATCCGCCACGCGGGCGAATGGGTGGTGCGGCTCGGCGACGGAACCGAGGAAAGCACGCGGCGGATGAAGGCGGCCGTCGAGGCGCTGGCGCCCTATGTGGACGAGCTGTTCGAGAGCGACGCGGTGACAAAAGCTATGGCCGAGGCCGGCATCGCGCCCGATCCCGCCACGCTGCGCCCGGCCTTCGATGCGATCGTCGGGCCGATCTTCGCCGAGGCGGGGCTGGCCTGGGTGGAGACGCAGCATGGCCAGACCGGCGGCCGGCAGGGCCGGCACGGCGAGGCGCTGGGTTTCCTGCTGGCGGAGCTGCAGCACATGCAGCGCACCTATCCGGGGATGATTTGGTGAGCGGGCGCGTGGAGAAGGTGGTGCCCCTTCGCACCCCCCTCTGGCCTGCCGGCCATCTCCCCCTCAAGGGGGGAGAGCGGCTGTCCGGCAGGTCAGAGGGGGGTATCAGCGCAAATCTCCGCCGGCAGCGCGCCTACCGGGCCGCCGCTTCCGTGGTCGATCCGGAAATCCCGGCCGTCACCATCGAGGATCTGGGCATCCTGCGCGGCGTCGAGATGGAGGGCGATGTCGCCGTCGCCCGCGTCACGCCGACCTATACGGGCTGCCCGGCGGTGCTTGCCATCGAGCTGGCGGTGGAAGCGGCGCTGCGCGAGGCGGGGTTCGAACCGCGCGTCGAACGCGTGATCGCGCCGGCCTGGACCACCGACTGGATCAGCGAGGAGGGGCGCGAGAAGCTGCGCGCCTACGGCATCGCGCCGCCGGCCAAGGCGTCGAACTCCATCCGCGCGCTGTTCGGCGAGACGGAGGTGACCTGCCCGCGCTGCGGTTCACCGGAGACCGCGCGCGTTTCCGAGTTCGGCTCGACGGCCTGCAAGGCGCTCTATCGCTGCGAAAGCTGCCACGAGCCTTTCGACTATTTCAAATGCATCTGAGGTGACCATGGCCCCGCGTTTCCACGATCTGAAGGTTGTCGGCATCGAGCGGCAGACGCCGGATGCGGTGGCGATCGCCTTCGAGGTGCCGGCCGATCATACCGACACCTTCGCCTTCACGCCCGGTCAGTATCTGACGCTGGCGACGGATATCGACGGTGAGGAGGCGCGGCGCTCTTACTCGATCTGTTCGGCTCCCGGGGACGCCGTCCTGCGCGTCGGGGTGAAGAAGGTCGCAGACGGCCGGTTCTCCACTTTCGTCAACGATGTGCTCTCGGTCGGTGACACGATCCGCGTGATGCCGCCGCAGGGCCGCTTCACGGCGCTGAAGGGCGAGCGGCACGACTATCTTCTGTTCGCCGCCGGGTCCGGCATCACGCCGATGCTGTCCATCGCCCGCACCGTCCTGGCGCATGAGAAGGACAGCACCATCACGCTGGTCTACGGCAACCGCTCGACCGAGACGATCATGTTCCTGGAGGAACTGAACGACCTCAAGGACCGCTATATGGGCCGTTTCACGCTGATCCACCTGCTGTCGCGGGAAGCGCAGGACGTGGACATCTTCAACGGCCGCATCGATGCCGGGCGGGTGGCTGAGCTTGCCGGCGGCGGGCTGATCGCGCCGCTGGAGGCCGACGGCGTCTTCCTGTGCGGACCGGGCGAAATGATCGACGCGGTGTCGGCATCGCTGGAGGCGATGGGCGTCGCGCGAGACCGCATCCGCTTCGAGCGCTTCACGCCGTCGGGCGAGGCTCCGGCGCCGCGCAAGGCCTCGAAGGCCGCGCGGGAGGCCGTCGAGGAAGGTGCTGCGATCGAGGTGGTGCTGGATGGCGTGCGGCGCAGCTTCGCCATGAACGATGCCGATGGCACGGTGCTCGACGCCGCGCATCGGGCCGGCATCGAGCTGCCCTATTCCTGCGCTGGCGGCATGTGCTGCACCTGCCGCTGCCGCGTGGTGGAAGGGCAGTCGGAGATGGCGGTGAATTTCTCGCTGGAGCCGTGGGAAGTGGAGGCCGGCTTCACGCTCGCCTGCCAGACCCGGCCGACGGCGCAGAAGCTGGTGCTCGATTTCGACGCTGCCTGATCAACGCAATCCAATCATGCGCCGCCCTCGATGACGCGCTCCTTCTCCCCGCAAGCGGGGAGAAGGTCCCGGTAGGGGGATGAGGGGCCTGCGCCTCGGATATCGGAAACGCGCAAACGACCAGCCGCTTCTCCAACGTTTCCTTCAGCCTCACCATCCGTCGCCCTTCGGCGAATTTGGTAGGCTCAGAACGAGGAGCGTGTGGACGAGAAGGCACATCTCAGTTCGTGCCGGTTAAAATAGGCGGCAAGCCTTCCTACGTGAAGGGAAAGGAGACCCTTATGGCACTATGGATGGCTGTCGGCATAGGCATGGGTGCAGCGATCGGCACGGCGCTTGACGATGTCGCGATGGGTATCGGCATTGGCGTGGCTGTCGGCGCCGGGATCGGCGCCGTTGCTTCGTCACGGCGCAAGGACTGAACCTCAACGCTTCTCGCGGATATCCGTCAGCGTCTTCGCAGGGGTGATGGCTTCGGGGTCGAGCTTGATCTCGATGATCGCCGGTTTGCCGCTCGCCCGGGCGCGTTCGAAGGCGCCGGCGAAATCGTCCGTCTTCTCCACCGTCTCGCCATGGCCGCCATAGGCGCGGGCCAGTTCCGCGAAATCAGGATTGCGGATCGCCGTGCCGGAAACGCGGCCGGGATATTCACGCTCCTGATGCATGCGGATCGTGCCGTAGATGCCGTTGTTCACCACCACCACAACGATCGGCAGATCGTACTGCACGGCGGTGGCGAATTCCTGGCCGTTCATCATGAAGCAGCCGTCGCCGGCGAAGGCGATCACCTCGCGCTCGGGGAAGAGCGCCTTGGCGGCCACGGCCG
Source organism: Nitratireductor pacificus pht-3B (assembly GCF_000300335.1). Classification (GTDB taxonomy): domain Bacteria; phylum Pseudomonadota; class Alphaproteobacteria; order Rhizobiales; family Rhizobiaceae; genus Nitratireductor; species Nitratireductor pacificus. The sequence continues at coordinate 52,077 of NZ_AMRM01000001.1, forward strand.
CCGGTGTGCCGTAGCCCATCGAACCGGAGGTCGGCGCGCCCTGCGTGGCGAAACGCCGGAAGCGGCGGAAGCGATGCACCCAGGTGGCGTAATTGCCGGCGCCATTGGTGAAGATCGCATCGTCCGGCAGGACGCTTTCCAGATGCTCCATGATCGGTCCCATCTGCACTGTCCCCGGGCCTGTCTTCGGCGGGGTAGACCAGGCGAGATAGGACTGGTGCAGCCGTTCGGTCTCCGCCGCCCAGGGGGTATCGCCTGGCGCGAGCGCGGCAAAGGCCTCGGCGAAGGCTGCCGACGATGCGTTGATGGCCAGCGTCGGGCTGTAGACACGGCCGAGCTCATTGGCGTCGGCATGCACATGCACGAGCTTCTGGTCGGGATAGGGGCTCTTGATGAGCGTGTAGTCGGAAGACGGCATCTCGCCGAAGCGGCCGCCAACGAGCAGGACGAGGTCGGCTTCCCTCACCGCTGCCGCGAGTTTCGGATTGGGGCCGATGCCCACATCGCCGGCATAGCAGGGATGCAGGTGATCGAACAGCATCTGTCGGCGGAAGGAGCAGCCTACGGGCAGGGACCAGGCTTTCGCCGCCTTCTGGAAGTCGGCGACGGCTTTCTCGTTCCATCGCGAGCCGCCGAGAATGACGAAGGGCCGTTCGGCGTCCTTCAGGAGGGCGGCGAGCGCCTCCATCTCCGCGTTGCCCGGCCGCGTCTCGACCGGTGTGAAGGGTCTGGGCGCCGGCGCATCGACGATGCTGGTGAGCATGTCCTCGGGAAGCGAGATCACCACCGGGCCGGGGCGGCCGGAGGTCGCGACCGCAAAGGCGCGCGTCAGGATCTCGGGGATCCGCGCTGCGTCGTCGATCTCGGTCGCCCATTTGGCGATCGGACCGAAGAAGGCGCGGTAATCCACCTCCTGGAACGCTTCCCGCTCGCGCGCGTGGCTCGCCACCTGGCCGATGAACAGGATCATCGGCGTCGAATCCTGCATGGCGATGTGGACGCCGGGCGAGGCGTTGGTGGCGCCGGGGCCGCGCGTCACGAAGCAGATGCCGGGCTGGCCGGTCAGCCGCCCGTGGCAGTCCGCCATCATCGCCGCGCCGCCTTCCTGGCGGCACACGATGTTGCGGATCTTCGAATCATGAAGCGCGTCGAGCACGGCCAGATAGCTTTCGCCCGGCACGCTGAAAATGCGGTCCACGCCATTGGCTTCGAGGCTGTCGACGATGAGCTGGCCGCCGGTCTTCATTCGCTGTCGTCTCCGATTTCACGCAGGATTTCTGCCGTGTGCTCGCCAAGGCGGGGGCTTGGCCGTTCATGGGAAAGCGGGGTTTCGGAAAGGGCGATGGGGGAGCGCACCGAAGGCAGCGCCGTGCCGTGCCCGTCATCCAGCGAAAGCCGCATGCTGCGCGCCTTCACCTGCGGATCGTCGAACATCTCCTCGATCGTGTTGATCGGGCTGGCCGGAACCGCGTTGGCGTCGCATTTCTCGAGGAATTCCGTCTTCTCCCGGCCGGCCAGTGCCGCAACAACGCGCTCGCGGAGCGCTGCACGGTTGGCGACACGCGCGGGGTTGGTGGCAAAGCGTTCGTCTCCGGGCAGGTCGTCGAGGCCGGCGATGTTGCAGAAGCGCTGGAACTGGCCGTCATTGCCCACGGCGAGAATGATGTGGCCGTCCTTCAGCGGCAGCACCTCGTAGGGCGCGATATTCATATGCGCATTGCCCATCTGCACAGGGCTGTTGCCGGAGATCAGATAGTTCATGTTCTGGTTCGCCAGCACCGCCACCTGGCTGTCGAGCAGCGCCATGTCGATGTGCTGGCCCTCTCCGGTCGCTTCCGCATGGCGCAGGGCCGCCTGAATGGCGATCACCGAATAGAGGCCGGTGAAGATGTCGCTGACCGCAACGCCGACCTTCTGCGGCTCGCCGCCCGGCGCGCCGGTGATCGACATCAGCCCCGACATGCCCTGAATGATGAAGTCATAGCCCGCGCGCGGCGCATAGGGGCCGGTCTGGCCGAAGCCGGTGATGGAGCAGTAGACGAGGCGGGGATTGATCGCCTTCAGGCTCTCATAGTCGAGGCCGTATTTCGCAAGGCCGCCCAGCTTGAAATTCTCGATCAGCACGTCTGCCGTGGCGATCAGCTTCTTCAGCTTCTCCGCTTCTTCGGGCCGGGAGAAGTCGAGGGCGATCGAGCGCTTGCCCCTGTTGCAGGCGTGGTAATAGGCGGCGGAAAGGTTCTCGCCGTCGGCGCCCTCGACGAAGGGCGGGCCCCATTTGCGCGTGTCGTCGCCGCCGTCGGGGTTCTCGACCTTGATCACGTCGGCGCCGAGATCGGCCAGGACCTGGCCTGCCCAGGGGCCGGCCAGAATGCGCGCCAGCTCGATGACGCGAATGCCCTTCAGGGGTGGGTTGGTCATGGTCGCCCGCAGCCCTCCAAATTCACCTGCCTTGAGGTAGCAAACGGTCCCGGCGCCTTCCAGATGCGCTCACCGCATTATTTTGGCATCAATTGATGATTTTTTCGGCCCAGGCGACAAAGTCCTCCATGGCCCGTTCGCGCCCGACCTCGTTGAGGGTTTCGTGCCGGAAATCCTCGTAGATCGTTGTTTCGAGATTCGAAAAGCCGTTCCGCCTGAGCCGTGTTTCCAGCGTGCGAATGACCTTGCCGCCCTTTGTGGAGGGATCCGCGCTGCCGGCGACCAGCATGTAGGGAAGCGACTTGCGGGCAGCCTCCAGCGCGGCATGGCCGCCGGCTTTCAGGCTGAGATCGAAAAGCGCCGTCCAGATGCCGATGGAGGAGTCCCGGCCGGAAAGGGGATCGGCGATGTACTTGTCGACCTCCGCGCAGTCGCGGGATAGCCAGTCGGACTCCGTCCGCCGCTCGGGAAAGGCGCGCGCCCAGGCGGCGAAGGTGAGCTTCGGCAGGAGCCTCGAGGGAACGTCCGAGCCGAGGCGAAACCGTTCCCATGCGAGCACCGCCTTGCCGGCCAGCGCCTCCGGCGCGGTGGCGAGCGGCGCGTTCCATATGGCGGCCCCTGCGAGGCGGTGGCCGTATCGAATCGCGAAGTTGATCGCGATCATGCCGCCCATCGAGTGGCCGAAGACGATCACCGGCAGGCCGGGATGCTCGGCGGCGATGTGGTCGTGCACGGCCGCGACGTCCGCGAGCAGCGTGTCGGCGGTCGCATCGGGGCCGATATGGCCGAGCGGCGCGCCCGGCGCCGTCGTCCTGCCATGTCCGCGATGGTCATGCGCGTAGACGTGGAAACCGCGCTGCGCCAGAAAATCGGCGAAGGCCGCATAGCGCATCGCGTGCTCCGCAACGCCGTGGTTGATCTGCACCACGCCGCGGGCGCCGGCCGGCGCCGTCCTGTGAAGCAGATGCAGCTTGGCGCCCGTCGGACTGGAAAGCGTCGTCTGATCCTCGAATCCCATGCCGCCTCACGTTGCCAGGAAAACAAGAACAGTTGTTTCAGATGCGGGCGCTGCGGGGAAGGAAATTTGCGGACGTCCGATACATCTAATTATGAAGATGCTTGAATGTGTAGCCGGCTTTCGTGCTAGCCTGACGCTTCGGGTACCGACCGGCGCCCGATTTCTTGCAACCGCACCCTGGGAGGGATTTCATGTTGACGCGTTTCGCACTCGCCTGCGCCGCCGCCATTCTCGCAATGCTGACTGTGGGTCATGCCGGAGCGAACGACCGGTATGACGTGCAGAAGGTCGTTTATCACATCAACCAGAATGGCGGCGAGGACAGCAAGTACTACAAGGGCGCGCTGCGCAACGTCCAGAACCACATCAACGCCGTCGGGCGCGACAAGATCGAGGTCAAGGTGGTGATGCACGGCAATGGCGTCGAGCTGCTGCGGGCGGCCAAGACGGATCAGGCGCTTCAGTCGGAGGTGACGAGCCTGAAGACCCAGAACGTGACCTTCCTCGTCTGCAACAACACGCTGCAGGGCCGCGACATCAATCCCGAGACCGATCTCTTCGAAGTGTTCGAGGACGAGATCGTGCCGTCGGGTGTGGCTGAACTCAGCCATCTGCAGCAGCAGGGCTATACCTACGTCAAGCCCTGAGGCTGGCCGGGCCACGATTGCCGGGCGGATCGGAAAAGGCCGGTTCGCCGCATTGCCGCCCGCGCCGGTTTCGCCTACATAGCCCGGCGACAACCGACACCAGAGCGCGGAGTTTTTCGTGGCACGCCAATTCATCTATCACATGGCCGGTCTCAACAAGGCGTATGGGGCCAAGAAGGTCCTGGAGAACGTCCATCTGTCGTTCTACCCGGACGCCAAGATCGGCATTCTGGGTCCCAACGGCGCCGGCAAGTCGACGGTGCTCAGGATCATGGCCGGCCTCGACAAGGAGTTCACCGGCGAGGCCTGGCTGGCCGAGGGCGCGACCTGCGGATACCTGCCGCAGGAGCCGCAGCTCGACCCGGCGCTGAACGTGATGGGCAACGTCATGGAAGGCGTCGCCGCGAAGACGGCGATCCTCGAGCGCTACAACGAGCTGATGATGAACTACAGCGACGAGACCGCCGACGAGGCGTCCGCGCTGCAGGACCAGATCGACAGCCAGAACCTGTGGGACCTGGAAAGCCAGGTGGAGATGGCGATGGAAGCGCTGCGCTGCCCGCCCGGCGACGCCACCATCGACAATCTGTCGGGCGGCGAGAAGCGCCGCGTGGCGCTCTGCCAGCTCCTGCTGCGCCAGCCGGACCTCCTGCTGCTGGACGAGCCGACCAACCATCTCGACGCCGAAACGACGGCATGGCTCGAAAAGCACCTGCGCGAGTATCCGGGCGCCGTGCTGATCATCACCCACGACCGCTACTTCCTCGACAATGTGACGGGCTGGATCCTCGAGCTCGACCGTGGCCGCGGCATTCCCTACGAAGGCAACTACACCGCCTATCTGGAGGCCAAGGCCAAGCGCATGGCGCAGGAAGGCCGCGAGGAGGCCTCGCGGCAGAAGGCGCTGGAACGCGAGCGCGAGTGGATGGCGGCAAGCCCGAAGGCGCGGCAGGCCAAGTCGAAGGCGCGTATCCGCGCCTATGACGAGCTGGTGCAGTCGGCGGCCGACCGCCGGCCCGGCGATGCGCAGATCATCATTCCCTCGGGCGAGCGCCTCGGCAATGTGGTGATCGAGGCGGAAGGCCTGAGCAAGGGCTATGGCGAGCGCCTGCTGATCGACGATCTGGAGTTCAAGCTGCCGCCTGGCGGTATCGTTGGCGTGATCGGCGCCAACGGCGCCGGCAAGACGACGCTGTTCCGCATGATCACCGGCCAGGAGCAGCCCGACGGCGGCGCGATCCGCGTCGGCGAGACCGTCAAGCTCGGCTATGTGGACCAGAGCCGCGACGCGCTCGATCCCAACAAGACCGTTTGGGAGGAGATTTCGGGCGGCAACGACGTCATCAAGCTCGGCAAGCACGAGGTGAACAGCCGCGCCTACTGCTCCTCGTTCAACTTCAAGGGCGGCGACCAGCAGCAGAAGGTCGGCACGTTGTCGGGCGGCCAGCGCAACCGCGTCCACATGGCCAAGCTCCTGAAGGAGGGGGGCAACGTCCTGCTGCTCGACGAACCGACCAACGACCTCGACACCGAGACGCTGGCGGCGCTCGAAGACGCGCTGGAGAATTTCGCCGGCTGCGCCGTCATCATCTCGCACGACCGCATGTTCCTCGACCGGCTGGCGACGCATATGCTGGCCTTCGAGGGCGACAGCCATGTGGAGTGGTTCGAGGGCAATTTCGAGGATTACGAGCAGGACAAGATCCGTCGCCTCGGGCCGGAGAGCGTCAATCCGAAGCGCGTGACGTACAAGAGGCTGACGCGGTAACCCGGACCGGCCTTCATCGACGTTCGTATTCTCTTAGGGTGTTACGGTTAGTATTGCGCCGTGAACGGCGTCGGCAGGGTGCTGTCTTGACTCTGCTTCCGCACGGCGTAAACCCGCACTGAGGGTCAACACGGGTAGGGACCATGTTACGGCGCACAAGCGAGCGCGAGGTTTCCGATTTCGCAATGCACCATTCGAATGCGATGACGCGCGTGTGCGTCGGCGGCCTCGGCGTCGAGATACCCGAGGCCTCGATCTCGAACGAAGAGCTGGTCGAAAGCTTCAACAGCTGGATCGATGCGGAGAACCCCGCACGCGAGGCCAGGGGCCTGCCGCCCCTGGCGAAATCCGACGCCGCTTTCATCGAACACGCGTCGGGCATCCGGCGCCGGCATATCTATGAACGCGAGGGAATTCTGGACCCGAAGCGCATGGCGCCGGTGATTCCGGCGCGGGGCGACGACGACCTGTCCGTGATGGCCGAGTTCGGCGCCGCTGCGGCGCAGAAGGCGCTCGACCATGCGGGCGTCGCGGCCAGGGATGTCGATCTCGTCATCTGCGCCTCCGCCCATCACCAGCGGCCCTATCCGGCGATCGCCATCGAGATCCAGAAGGCGCTCGGCACGGGCGGGGCAGGCTTCGACATGGGGCTGGGCTGCTCCTCGGCGCTGGCGGGCCTGCACGTGGCGACCAATCTCGTCAAGGCGGGTGCGCACCGGCGCGTGCTGGTGGTGACGCCGGAACTGATCACCGCGCATCTCAATTTCCGCGACCGGCAGACGCATTTCATCTTCGGCGACGCCTCTGTGGCGGTGCTGATCGAGGCGCTCGGCGCGAACGAGGAACGGCCGGGCCGTTTCGAGATCGTCGACACGCGCAGCTGGACGCAGTTCTCCAACAACATCCGTACCAATTTCGGCTTCATGAGCCGGCTGGCGCAGGACGATCCTTCCTATCTCGCCATGGAAGGAAACCTGATCAAGCAGAACGGCAACAAGGTGTTCAAGGACGTCACCGTCGCCGGTCACAAGTTCATCGTCGATTTCCTCGCCGAGCATGGCCATACGCCGGAAACGATGCGCCGGTTCTGGCTGCACCAGGCCAATGCGCGCATGAACGCGATGATCCTCAAGCTCGCCTTCGGCGGCGAGGTCGGCCACGACCGCGCGCCGATGGTGCTCGACCGGCTGGGCAACACGGCCGCCGCCGGCGCGATCATCGCGCTGAAGGAAAACCACGAGGACATGAAGCCGGGCGAGCATGGGCTCCTGTGCGCCTTCGGCGCCGGCTACTCCATCGGCGGGGCGCTGATGCGCATGATGTGACGGATGAATGGTGGTGGCGACGCCACCGGTCGCTCACGATTGCCGATCCGTCCAGCTCCTTGTTATCGGTGTCCATGTGGGCATCAGGTGGTTTCACCGGACCGAGAGGTGCTATAGCGCCGAGCGGATGGTCGCGTGCTTGTCGTCTTCGAACTGCTCGTAGATGTCGGCGCCGATGCGCTCATGGATTTTTTGCAGGTAGGGCTTTGCCGCGTCCGTGTAGCCCAGCGCCAGTTGCGAGCGGGCGACGGTCAGCAGCGACAGAACGGATCGCTGTGCTTCCGACCATTGCAGCGTCTCAAGCGCGATCTCGATCGCTTCCGCATAGGCTCCGGTGTCGTAAAGCGCCGCGCCATATCCGGACTTTACCCACTGCGCCAGATCTTCGCGAACGTCTCCAGAGCCGACGATCTCGGTGGCGGCACGCCATTCTTCAAGGGATTGCGCGTGCTTCGCGTCCACGCCCAATTCAATGCCGCGGTTGGCCCGGTCGAAAGCGGCCTGTTCGGTCGGTTTGAGCTCTTCATGCATCATACCGATGGTTCTCCAATATGCGTCCGCAAACGCGCGTAGATTGGATGTATGGCAGCATACTCAAAGGCTGCCAGTGGCTCCCGAAAGACACCAACGCGATCACGCATCGTCTCCGATGTCGTCCACCTCCGGATCGAGCAAGCGGGTTGCGCGCCACCTGGTCAGCACGGCATTGATCTCATCGACCACGAAATGCCGGGCCGCGTCGCGCTCGTAGCCTTCGTCGAGCAGCGCGTCGTACTGCGTGTGGACGTGCCGCACATGGCTGATCGTGGCGAGCCATACCGCGATGGCGGGGGGCAGGGTGCGCAGCTTGCGGTCGTCCACATGGGCGCGAATGGCTTCAGCATCGGCGAAGGGCACCCAGGGCAACAGCAGGGTCAGGGCCTTGTCGACGGCGCGGCGTCGGGCAGTGGAGGCGCGTTTCATGGACGGACAGGTTCCTGATTGTCTAGAGCATATTGCAGTCAGGTGGAACTACCTGACGTTCGCATAAATGCGGAAAAACAATGAGATAGAACAGTTCATTGTTTCCGTGGAACGATGAACTGTTCTAGGGCGTCCCACACTCTTTCAGATTCGCTCGCCACGCTTTATGTCCTTGTTTCATCGCATCATCCGGCGTCGAATTGATGCTGTATCGGCTGGAAACGCTCCAGCGGGGCGGGCACAGGAAAGCAGACTGGCCCGATCCGTCTTGCCAAGCAATCGGAAACGATATAAGCATATCTTTATATGTTTCAGGAGGAGCGCATGCTGACGCGCCCGGCAATCGAACTCTACCAGATGGTCGACACATTGAAGGCGGCGGCGGAAACGAGCCGGCTGCGCATTCTCGTGCTGCTGTCGCAGGGCGACCTGACGGTCACCGACCTGACGGAAATTCTCAGCCAGTCACAGCCGCGCGTCTCCCGGCATCTGAAGCTGCTGCTCGAGGCGCAGCTCATCGTGCGCTACCAGGAAGGCTCCTGGGCCTATTTCCGGCTGTCCGACTCGGATGCGGCGCGGGAATTCGTCGATGGCGTGGTGACGCGGCTCGACAGGGCGGATCCGGTGATCGATCGCGATCTGGAACGGCTTGCCTCGATCAAGCGGCGCCGCGAGGAGCGGGCGGCGGAGTATTTTTCGCGCAACGCGGCAAGCTGGGACCAGATCCGTTCGCTGCACGTCTCCGACAAGGCCGTGGAGGACGGGCTGAAGAAGCTCGTCGGAAAGCGGCCTTTCCAGTCCATGGTGGATCTGGGAACCGGGACCGGACGGCTCCTGGAGGTGTTCGCGCCGCTCTATCAGCGCGGGGTCGGCATCGACCTGTCACGCGAGATGCTGGCGGTGGCGCGCGCCAATCTGGAGCGCGCCGGCATCGCCCACGCGCAGGTGCGGCTGGGCGATATCGCGGCCCCGCCGGTGGAACGCGATGCCCATGACCTCGTGACCATCCATCAGGTGCTGCACTTCATCGACCGGCCGGGCGTGGCGATCCGCGAGGCGGCCAGGCTGTTGCGGCCGGGCGGCCGGCTGGTGATCGTCGATTTCGCCCCGCACGGGCACGAGTTCCTGCGCGAGGAGCATGCCCACATGCGGCTCGGTCTTGCCGACGGCCAGGTGGCGGAATGGCTGGACGAAGCGGAACTCGACCTGACGGACACGATGGAATTCGCGCCGCGCGGCGACGCCGAGAGAGGGCTGACCGTCAAGCTGTGGCTCGTGCGCGACCGGCGCATACAGATTGCCGACGGCACAGTGCCGGCGGCGGCTCAGAAGGAGACGGCTTGATGCCGCAATCGCATTTTTCCCGCCGCCCCGACACGGCCGGCAAGCTCCGCGTGTCGTTCGAGTTCTTTCCGCCGAAGACCGAGGCGATGGAGGCGCGGCTCTGGGAAACGGTGACGCGGCTCGCGCCGCTCGCGCCGGACTTCGTCTCCGTGACCTATGGTGCGGGCGGCTCGACGCGTGAGCGCACGGCCCGCACGGTCCGGCGCATCCTGGAGGAAACCACGCTCACCCCCGCCGCGCATATGACCTGCGTCGATGCCTCGCGCGAGGATGTCGATCATGTGATCGGCGAATTCGCGGCGCTGGGCGTGCGGCGGTTCGTGGCGCTGCGCGGTGATTCCAGCGCCGGCGTGGGCGAAGCCTACAAGCCGCACCCTGGTGGCTACAGCAACGGCGCGGAGCTGGTCGGCGCGATGCGCCGTCAGGGCGAGTTCGACATCTCCGTCGCGGCTTATCCGGAAAAGCACCCCGAAAGCGCGGATTTCGCCACCGACATCGACATGCTGAAGCGCAAGGTCGACAACGGCGCAACGCGCGCCATCACGCAGTTCTTCTTCGACAACGATCTCTACGAGCGTTACGTCGAGCGGGTTCGGCGCGCCGGCATCTACATCCCGATCGTTCCCGGCATCCAGCCGGTGCACAACTTCGCGCAGGTGGCGAATTTCGCCAGCCGTTGCGGGGCGCATGTGCCGGGCTGGCTGGCCGAACGGTTCGACGGGCTGGAGAACGAACCGCAGATCCATGCGCTCGTGGCGTCGGCCGTGGCAGCCGAACAGGTGATCGACCTGATCGACCGGGGCATCGACGAGTTCCACTTCTACACGATGAACCGGGCGGACCTGGCGCTGGCCGTCTGCCACATGATCGGCATCCGGCCCGGCAGCTCCGAAGCGAAGGCGGCATCCGCCGCAGCATGAAAAAAGGGCCGGAAATCCGGCCCTTTTCATCATTGAAATCGGAATTTCTGCGTGGCTGCCGCTCTGGGCGCAGCGTCGAGGCCGATTATGGCAGGACGCCCATGACAAGGGCGCCGATGAAAACAAATGCCGCACAAATCATCAGTGCATTGACAGGCCGTGTCAGTCCCATGGCAAAGCCTCCTCTGCTTTCTAAGAAACCGGATTCTAGTGGCGAGGCCTGGCGCGGCAAGCGCATTTTATGCTGCGCCGCAGCAGGATTGAGGAAAACTTCTCCCCGCGCGCCTTGTATCGATTGAATTTGCTGGGCAATCGGGCCGATTCACTTTGTGTTAACAAGTTGAGCGACAAGCCGCTCGCGGTTGCCGTCAGCGGGCGCGGAACAGGCGCCCGTCGATCGTGACGAGGCCTGCCGCGATCAGCGCCATTCCGGCGAACTCGAAGCTCTCCAGACGTTCCTGCAGGAACACCGCGCCGAGCAGGATGGCGCTGACCGGCACGATGAAGGTGACGAGCGACGCGTTCGTGGCACCTGCCGTGGCGAGCACGTGGAAATAGATCAGATAGGCGAAGGCTGTGGACATGACTGCAAGCGAGACGACTGCAGCCCAGATTTCCGTGCTGAAGGAAACCACGCCGCCGAAGCCATAGACGACGAGAATGAGCGGCACCATGATGATGCTCGAGGCGGTCAGCTGACCGGCGGCGACGATGGGCGGCGGCACGGAGCGGAAGCGGCGGCCGAAGATCAGGGCCAGTCCGTAGGAGAAGGCGGCGCCGATGAGCGCGAACTTGGCCCAGATCGGCCCGCCGAGGCCGTGGAGCAGGCCGGGGCCGATCATGATCGCCGTGCCCGCAATCCCGAAGAGGATGCCGAGGATCTTGCGTCCCGACAGCTTCTCGTCGGCGGTCAGGAGATTGGCGAGGATCGCCGTCCAGAAGGGGGTCGTCGCGTTCAGCACCGAGGCGAGGCCGGCGCCGATCTCCGTCTGGCCGAGGAAGATCAGCGAGAAGGGGATGACGTTGTTGAGGATCGCGAGAACCACGAAACTGCCGGCGTGGGGCAGGGCCAGCCGGAAAGAGGGGCCGCGCAGCAGGAGCCAGGCATGCAGGACCAGGGCGGCGATGCTGACCCGGTACATGACCAGCACGAGCGGCGGCATCTCCGCGACGGCGACCCGACCGAAGAAATAGGAGCCGCCCCAGACGAGGCCGAGCAGGATCACCAGCGCCCAGTTCTGCAACGACATCTGCTGCGCCGTCTGGTGCATCGGCGGTTGCGCTTTGGCGTGAGCCGTCATTCCTGCCTCCTCCAGACCCGTTCAAGGTCTCACCGAAAAGCACAATGTGCCGATCTCTTCGTCTTTCCGCGTTTATGCGGACGTCAGGTGGTTCCCTCTGACTGCGAGATGCGCCGGTGCCCCAGCCGGCGCTCTGCCCAACACCCAATACGCCCCGGCGGACGAACGGGCCACCCGAAATATGCCGCGTGCCTCCGGTGCAGCGCAAACCCTGATGCGGGAACATTTACATGCGGTACAAATTCTCTAGGTTCGATGGGCAGCCTCACGCCGTCCATTCGCCCGCGAACCGGAGATGCAGATGCAGATTTTCGAGACCGCCCGCGACGTTGCCCTGAAGCTCCGTCCGGACCAGCCGGTTTACTGTTTCCGACCGGAGGTGCTGAGGGAGGACACGCGCGGTTTCATGCAGGCGTTTCCCGGCAAGACGGCCTATGCGGTGAAAACCAATGGCGAGCCATTGGTGCTGAAGGCGCTGGCCGATGCGGGGGTCGATGCCTTCGACGTGGCGTCGCCGGCCGAGTTCGCCGCGGTCCGGGCGGTCGCCCCCGGGGCGGAGATGCTCTACATGCACCCGGTCAAGGCGCAGTCGGACATCCGCCTGGCGCTCGAGGAATACGGCATCCGCGTGATCGCGGTCGATCACGAGGACGAGGTGGCCAAACTGGTGCGCGTGGTGCGCGCGCTCGACATCGACCCCGGCACACTGACCGTTTTCGTCCGCATCCAGACCAAGGGCCACGCGGCCTATGAACTGTCGAAGAAATTCGGCGCCGGCCCCGCCCAGGCCGTGGAACTCTTGCAGCGGCTCGACCGGCATGGCTACAGGGTGGGGCTGTGCTTCCATGTCGGATCGCAGATCCAGGACCCTGACACCTATGAACGGGCGCTGGCTTCGGCGGACTGGGTGCGCAACAGGGCCGGGGTGGCGCTCGCCGGCCTCGATGTCGGCGGCGGGTTCCCGGCGGAATACGGCCACGACCCCAACCGCAAGAAGCCGGACATGCCGACGCTCGATGCGCTGATGGCGCGGCTGCGCCAGGACATCGTGGAATGGGGATTCGACGAACTGCCGCTGGTGGCGGAACCCGGACGGGTCATCGTCGCCCGTGCCTTCTCGCTGATCGTCCGCGTGCTCCTGCGCAAGGGGCGGCGGCTCTACATCAATGACGGCATCTGGGCGTCGCTGTCGGATTCCTGGACCGGCAAGATCACGCTTCCCGCACGCTTCATCTCCGACCCGGCCATCCGCAACCGCAATGGCGATGCGGGCGCCATCGTGCCGTTCCGGGTCTGCGGCGCCACCTGCGATTCGGTCGACATCCTGTCGCGGCCGTTCTGGCTGCCGGAGACGGTGGATACGGGCGACTGGATCGAGATCGGCCATATCGGCGCCTATTCGATGGCGCTCAGGACCCGTTTCAACGGGTTCTACCCGGACCATTTCGTCGAGGTGACGACACCGTTCGACGCCGGCAAGGCACCGGAAGGCTTCGCCAGCCTGGAAACCATGGCCGACTAGCGCGTTTGCCGCCGGGCGGAAGCATCTGACACGAAGACGGACGCGGAAAAACGAGGCAAATGGACCGCTCAGGCGTTTCTATGAGGCGAAAAAGCGGTCTAGGATCGTGCGAGCCACCCAGGCGGCAAACGGAAAGGACCGATATTGGAAGCAGAAGCGCACGCCGTTCCCCTGACCGAGATGGCGTTCGTCATCCTGATGGCCATCGCGCTCGGCCTCGGCCTGATGCGCCTGAAACAGCCGCCGCTCGTCGGTTTCATCCTCGCCGGCGTCGTGCTCGGCCCGACGGGCTTCGGGCTGATCGGCAATTCCGACAGCGTGACCGCGCTTGCCGAGATGGGCGTGCTGATGCTGCTGTTCTTCATCGGCATGGAGCTGTCGCTGCGCGCTTTCATCATCAGCCTGAAGCCGGCGGTGCTGGTGGCGACCGGGCAACTGGCCGTGGCGCTGGGCATCGGCCTCACGCTCGCCTGGGCAACCGGAGCCGGGATGGCGGAAGGGCTGATCTTCGGCTTTATCATCGGCCTGTCGAGCACCGTCGTCGCGATGAAGATGCTCGACGACATGGACGAGTTGCGCGGCGATGCCGGGCGGATCGCCATCGCCGTCCTGATCGCGCAGGACATCGCCGTGGTGCCGATGCTGATCATCGTTTCGGCGCTCGGCGGGCAGGATGCGGGCCTGTTCGCGGTGGCCGCCAAAGTGGCGCTGGCGGTCGGCTTCCTGGCCTGGCTGCTGTGGTGGCTCGGCCGGCGCGGCAAGTTGCGCGCGCCTTTCGCTGCACAGATCGCCGACAATGTCGAGATCCTGGCGCTCGGCGCCATGGGCGTCTGTTTCGGCGCTGCGGCGCTGTCGGGCGTGCTGGGCCTGTCTCCCGCCTATGGTGCTTTTGTCGGCGGTATCGTGGTCGGCAACTCGACGCTCAGGGCGCGCATCATTCCGGTGATCGAACCGATCCAGAGCGTTCTGGTCGTCGTGTTCTTCCTGTCGATCGGCCTGCTGTTCGACCTGTCCTACATCTGGAACAATCTCTGGGTGGTGCTGGGCGCGGCGCTGGTGGTGATCGCGGCCAAGACCCTGCTCAACGTGTTCCTGCTGCGTGCGACCGGCCATGACCGCAACACGGCACTGATCGGCGGCCTGTCGATGGCGCAGATCGGGGAGTTCTCCTTCGTGCTGGCGGCGGCGGGATTCTCCGCCGGCGCGCTGGGGCAGGACGGTTACCGCCTGGCGATCGCGGTGACCGCCATTTCGCTGCTCGTCTCGCCGGCCTGGATGTCGATCATGCGCCGTATCGAGGATGTCGCGGCGAAGGGCTTTTCATCCTATCGCGAGGCCCTGTCGGAGGCCTATGCGGGCGAGATCGAGAATGTGGGCGAGGGGCTGTGGTGGATGCGCGCGCGCTACCGGGCGGGGCGCATGACGCTGCGCAAATGGCGCGTGCGCCGGGCGCAGGAGAAGGCGGCGAAATCAGCGGCGGCGCAGGAGGTCGCGGAACCGGCTGCCGGGACCGTTCAGGACCCCGACAAGCCGGAAACGGAGGCCGCCACCGACAAGGAGCGGAGCGCCGCGCCCTGATCGGGCGCGATGCTTCATTTTCCTGTCGCTCGTGGTCAGGCGTGTGTCGAGCGATTTCGCCTGAGCGCCAAAACGACGTTACAGGTTCGAGAACAGGGTCGGCGTTGGCCAGCCGTCCGCGGGCAGGCCGAGGCGAAGCTGTTCCTGCCGGACCGCGCCGCGCGTTCCCGCGCCGAGAATGCCGTCGATCTTGCCGACGTCGTGACCGCGCCCGGCGAGTTTCTGCTGCAACTGCTTCATCATCTCGGGTGCGAGACCCTGTTCCGGCGACCGGGGGTCGAAGCGCGGCGCGCCGTCAAGACGCGCCGCGAGGTGGGCCGCCGTCAGCGTGTAGATGAGCGACTGGTTCCATTCGAGATAGATGTCGTAGTTCTCGAAGGCGAGGAAAGCCGGTCCCCTGTGCCCCATGGGCAGGATCAGGCCGGCCTGCATTGCGTCATTCTCGAGCGGGCTGCCGTCGCGGCGCGTGACGCCCATGGCGGCCCATTCCGAGCGCGGCAGCGGGTTGACCAGGCCGGTCTTCTCCCACGGCATCTGGTCGGGAACGCGAACTTCCTCAAGCCAGGGCTGCCCGGGTTTCCAGCCGAGGGACTGCAGGTTTCTGGCTGCGGTCAGGATGGCGTCGGGCGCGCTGCCCTTGAGATCGACACGGCCATCCCCGTCGCCATCGACGCCCTTGGTGTAGTAGTCGGACGGAAGCATCTGCATCTGGCCGATCTCGCCAGCCCAGGCGCCTGTGACGTCGGCGCCGATCCAACCCTGGTCAATCAGGTGGAGAAGGGCGACGAGCTGCGGCCGGAAGATCTCGGGCCGACGGCAGTCATGCGCCAGCGTCGCCAGCGCGTTCAGGGTCGAGAAGTCGCCCTGCACCGCGCCAAAATCCGTCTCCAGCGCCCAGAAGGAGGCGATAACCGGACCGGGTATGCCGAACTCGCTTTGGGCGCGGGCGAAGGTGTCGGCATATTTGCTCAGATTGGCGGCGCCGTTCTTCAGCCGGTAATCATTGATCATGCGGCCGGAGAACTCGATGAAGGTCTGGTTGAAAACACCCTGCGCGCGGTCGCGTTGCAGGACCGTCTCGTCGATCCGCGCGGCCTCGAGTGCCGACAGGCCGCGCTCGCCGATCCCGTCATTGGCGGCCTCGGCTCTCACGGCGCTGCGCCAGGCGGCGAAATCGCCGCCGCATTGCTGCGCCTGCGCCGCGGTGGCCAGGCCAAGTGCGAGCAGCGCGCCGAGCGCGATCGTTCTGGTGTGCATGTGCACTCTCCTTGTGTACTGCGGCCTTAGCGGCCGGTGTTGGCTGCAAGCCATTTCTTCCAGGTGCCCGCATCGCCGTTGAAGACATTGATGTCGGCTTTTCCGGTGATGCCGGGGACAACGCCTGTCCCGGTGTACTGCCAGAACGTCCAAGGGTGATTGGAATATTTGTCATCCGGATGACCGGCGACGGAGCGCAGCCAGAATGGATAGCCGTGGAAGCGGCTGAGTTGGTTGTCCTCGAAGAAATCGATGGAGGTGTAGATGATCGGGCGCTTGCCATAGTGGCGCTCGACCGCCTGCAGGAAGACGCGCATCTCGGAACGCACGGTCTCGGGCGGCGGACGCAGCTTGCAGGTCGGCGATTGCGGGTTCCACTCCATGTCGAGCACGGGAGGCAGGGCCGCCGGATCACGCGGCACGTTGCGGATGAACCATCGCGCCTGCTCGATGGCGGGCCTGCAGAAATAGTAGAAGTGATAGGCGCCGCGCGGAATGCCCGCGACTCGGGCGGCGTTCCAGTTGCGGGCGAAATAGTCGTCGACCCGGTCACCGCCCTCGGTCGCCTTGATGAAGGCGAAGGAAATCCGGCCGCGGCGCGCCGCCGCCCAGTCGATCTCCTGCTGGTATTTCGCAACGTCGGTGCCGTGAACGGCATAGTGCCATGGCGCCCCACGCTCCCACTCATGCGGGTCGGTGTCGCCGAAGCGCGGCCCGACGTGACGCGAGGCTGGTCCGGGCGCTTCCGCGCGCGGCGTCGGCGCCACGTCGGATAAGTCGTAGCTGACCGTGGAACAACCAAAAAGAAAAGCGGATAGACTGGCAATCAGCAATCGATGCATGATCGGTTTTGGCCCCCGGCGGACGAATCAGTAGCGATGGCGTTAGCGGCAGAAATAATTGAAGACGGCGGCCCCGTCACCTTGGCCTGAACCGCCGAGACAGGCCCGAACCAGTGAAAGAGACATGATGCGCAGGATCTACTCGGGCCTGAAATGGCTTGCGGCGCTGCTTGTTGCCGTGCTCCTTGCCGGCGCATTGTGGCTGTATTTTGCTCCGCCCGCGCTGATCCGCCTCGGTTCGGGCTTCGCGGCGAAAACGGTCTGCTCGAACCTCTTCATTGCCGGACGAGACCCCCAGGTGGTGCTGCGCGACGATGTGCAGGCGCCCGGCCACCCGCTCCTGAAGCTCATGCGCGTGCGCGTGGATGCCGCCGATGCGACGGTTCATGCAGGACTGTTCGGCGTTTTCGGCGAGGGTCTGGCGGTCTTCCGCGGCGCCACGGGATGCACCTCGGTGCCCGACGGCAACGTGTCCGCTGCGGAGGGCAGGCGCTTCTACCTGCCGCCGCAGGAGCCGCTCGGCGTTGCATTGTGGCCCGAGGGCCTGCGCATCGACGTCTCGCAGTTTCCGCTGGTGTCGGAGATTCTCGACGATGAAAGGCTGACCGGCCCGGGCATGCGCGCCGTCGTGGTGGTGCAGGACGGGCGGATCATCGGCGAGAGGTTCGGCGAAGGGGTGGTCAATTACACCCAGCCCCTGACCGGCTGGTCGATGACCAAGACGGTCACTGCGGCGCTGATTGGCGCGCGCGTCCACGCCGGCAGGATGTCGGTCGAGGACGACCGCCTGTTTCCGGAATGGGAGAATGACGAGCGGGCGAACATCACTGTGGCGGACCTGCTCGGGATGGAGAGCGGCCTGGCGTTCAACGAGGATTATGGCGACGTGACGGACGTCACGCGCATGCTCTATCTGGAGAGCGACATGGCGGGGTTCGTCGCCGGGATGCCGCTTGTCGACCCGATCGGCGCGGCGTTCAGCTATTCGAGCGGAACGAGCGTGCTTCTGTCACGCATCTGGCAGGCGAGTTTCTCGGCGCCCCGGGATGCGCTTGCCTGGCCCTATGAAGCTCTGTTCCGGCCGCTCGGCATGGACACCGCGGTGCTCGAGACGGATTCGCGCGGCACCTATGTCGGCTCGTCGAATCTCTTCGCGTCGGCCCGCGACTGGGCGCGCTTCGGCCAGTTTCTGCTGCAGGACGGCGTGTGGAAGGGTGAGCGCATCCTGCCGGAAGGCTGGGTCGCGTGGATGAGTACGCCCACGGTCGCCTCCGGCGGCGAATACGGCCGGCATGTCTGGCTGCACGGTCCGCGCGCCACGACGCCGGCAGGAACCCACCCGGATGCGGGCTTCGACCTGCCGCAAGACGCCTACTGGCTGCTCGGTCATGACGGGCAGACGGTGACGATCATCCCGTCGCGACGCATGGTCGTGGTGCGCATGGGGCTGACGCCATCGAAGCTGGGCTACAAGCCGCAGGCCCTGGTGGAAGCCCTGCTGAAGCTGCCGGGCAGGCAGGAATGAGTGACGGCCTCAGCCGGGGAGGCGGATAACGGCGCTCACCGCGTAACCGCGAAAAAGGGAATCGAACCGGAGGCTTGCGCCGCGTTTCTCGCATTCCGATTCCAGAACCGCATGCAGCGCATCGCGCGGCCTCACGTGGAAGGCGGCCAGCCAGCGCCGCAGGCCGGAGCGGAACCAGAGGGGCAGGCGCTCCTGCCGGCCGAAATCCACAATGTGCAGCGTGCCGCCGGGGACAACGCAGTCGAGGCCGGCGGCAATCGTTTCACGCCAGGGCGGGATCATCGACAGGGAGTAGGAGATGAAGACGCGGTCGAACCGGGACCGCGCGAACAGTGCCTGCGCATCGAATGCGGCGGCATCTGCTTCGGCCAGGGTGACGATGTCGCCAATGTGCTCGCGCTCCATGCGCTGCCGGGCCGTCGCCAGCATCTCGCGGGAGATGTCGAGGCCATGGAAGCGGGCGTCCGGAAAGCGCTCGGCGGCGAGGGCGATGTTCCGGCCCGTGCCACAGCCGAGCTCGAGGACACTGCCGCCCGCCGGCACGTCGAGCCCGGCGATCAGGCCGTCGCGGCCGAGCAGGTAGAACTTGCGGGTCAGGTCGTAGATGTGACGCTGGCGGCGGTAGACGCCGTCCATCAGGCGCGCATGGCCGGAAGCCTCCGCGAGCGCCGGCATCAGGCGTTCTTCACATAGAGATGGAAGCCGCCATAGATCGCCGAGCGGTCGCTGGCCGACAATTCGCGCGAACGGATCTTCTCGTAGCGCCACTGGTCGAGCAGCGCCCTCGAGACCCGGCCGGGCAGCAGGCTCGGCGCGGCAGCGGTGCGGAAGATCACGCGGGCGCCGGGCGCGGCGGTGCGGGTGATCTCGCTCCACAGCGTGTTAAGCTGATCGTCGTTCATCCAGTCCTGCGCGTCGAGCAGCACATAGCGATCGACGCTGTGGGCCGGCTTGGCGCGGAGCAGATCGACCAGATTGACGTGATGGACGGCAACGCGGTCGGCGGCGGCCTTGAGCGTGGCAAAATTCTTCCGTTCGAGATAGGCCGGCAGGGTTGCCTCGTCGGGGGAGGGATAATGGCGGGCAAAGGCCTGCCAGGCGAAGTAGTTCTCCCGCAGCGGGAAATGGCAGGCGAGCTTTTCGAGGCGGCTCGACAGCACGTCGGCCATGGTTCCGTTGCCGGCAGTGATGAGGGAATCATACTGGGCCGGCGGGATACCCAGCCCGAACAGGGATGCCTTGCGCGAGGTCGCCCAGCGCACGAGGCTGCGGTCGAACAGCGGACGCAGATGATCCTCGAAGAAGACGCGCTGCTCGCGCATCGACCGGGCCTTCATGATGTCCGCCGGGTTGACGCCG
The DNA here is from genome assembly GCF_000300335.1 of Nitratireductor pacificus pht-3B. Taxonomy (GTDB): domain Bacteria; phylum Pseudomonadota; class Alphaproteobacteria; order Rhizobiales; family Rhizobiaceae; genus Nitratireductor; species Nitratireductor pacificus. The sequence goes on from NZ_AMRM01000001.1 coordinate 71,864, forward strand.
TAGAAGCGGGCCACCGCGTGGCTCGTCGCGATGAAGAAGCCGAGCAGGCCCTTTTTGTAGAAATTGCCGTTGAACGCCTCGATGCGGGCGCGCCCCAGGGGGCCGCGCTTCTCCCAGTAGCGGCGCGACTGGGCATCGAGCCTGGGGGCGATGAAGCGCCGGTAGGCCTCTGCATTGCTCCTGTTGCCGGAGACGCCGAAGAAGCGCAGCAGATCGGCATGCGAGGGCAGTGCGCTGAAAGCCGTGAGCTTGAGCCTGTTGAGCGCCACATGCGCCGTGTTGAGATCGACCGCGTCGATCTTCGCCGGCTGCCGGGTGAGATAGGCCAGGACGTTGCAGCCGCCCGACGCGATGGTGACGATGCGGTGGGTCTCGTCGAGTTCCATCGCCGCCATGTCCACGTCCGGGTCCTCCCAGATCTGCGGATAGACGAGACCGGAGAAGAGCAGCGCGAAAAGCCGTTCGGACAGGCCGGCCTTGGACAGGGCCCGGTTCTGATAGACGGCCCGGCCGATCGCGCGTTTGCCCGACAGGGCGATGTTTGCGGAAAGGTCGGTCATGCCGCGACTCCCATCAAATGACATTGTGACCGGGCTACCCCGACCCGGTTACGGCGCGATGACAATGGTGCGACAGGGCCGTGACAGGCCGCTGGGCCAGGTTCCCGGTTGCAGAAAAATACGCCAGCCTCTTGCATTTAATTGATTTGTTATATAACAAGTGATTTATATAAAGGATGGGCACTTATGCAGACACTCGACGCAGCATTCTCGGCGCTTGCTGACCCGACCCGCAGGGCCATTCTTTCGCGCCTGGCGCTCGGGGAGGCGACGGTTCTCGAATTGGCCAAGCCTTTCGACATGTCGCAGCCGGCGGTCTCGCGGCACCTGAAGGTGCTCGAGACGGCAGGGTTGATCACGCGGCGGGTAGAGGGCGCGAAACGCCCCTGCAGGCTGGCATCATCGGCAATCGGCGAGATCGACCGGTGGCTGGACATGCTGCGGCAGGCGCTCGAGCAGAATTACAACCGGCTGGACGGGGTTCTGGCCCAGATGGAACAGGAAGAAGAAGGAAACGTGAAATGAGCCAGCTTACCCTGAAGACCGAAGGCGATACCCATGTGGTGGTGACGCGCCGCTTCGCGGCGTCGCCCGAGAGCGTGTACCGGGCGCACACCGAGACGGCGCTGCTGCAGAAATGGATGACCGGCCCTGACGGTTGGAGCATGCCGGTCTGCATCAACGAGACGAAGCCCGGCGGAAAGATCCGCTACGAATGGTCCGACGGCAATGGCGGCGGGTTTCACCTCACCGGCGAATATGTCGCGCTGGAGCCTTTCAGCCGCATCGTGCACGTGGAGCGCATGCACCTGCCGGACCCGACGCCCGACAACCACATCGAGACGCGGTTCGAGAAGGATGGTGCGGGGACGCTGATGACCCTGCGCATGACGCTGCCCGACGCCGCGACGCGAACGGCCATGCTGGCCACCGGCATGGAGCATGGCATGGAAGCGAGCTACGCGAGAATGGAAGAGGTGCTGGCGGCGTAGGCCTGCCGTCGGCTTGATGTGGCCGTTCCGGCATGGATCCTCGGGCCTGACCCGAGGATCCATGCCTGTCCGCTCGATGCCAATCGCTGTTGCCTCAGACTTTTCCGAAACCTCCGGCGGTGGGCGTCGTCACGATCACCGCTTCGCCCGCATGCACCACGGTCTGGTCGCTGCCCTTCAGGACGTCGACCCGCCCATCGAGGCGGCGCACCTCGGTGCGGCCCATCTCGCCGTCGCCGCCGCCTTCCAGGCCGCGCGGCGGCTGGGTGCGGTGCGAGGAGAGGATGGCGCATTCGAGCGTCTCGAGAAAGCGGATGGTGCGCCTCGTGCCGTCGCCGGCGCTCCAGCGGCCCTTGCCGCCGGATCCCTCGCGGATGTGAAAATCCTCCAGCAGGACGGGGAAGCGGAGCTCGAGGATCTCCGGATCCGTGAGGCGCGAGTTGGTCATGTGCGTGTGAACGCCCGACGCGCCGCCGAAGCCGCGCCCGTCGTTCATGTGGCCGGCGGGCGAGCCTGAGCAGATGGTCTCGTAATACTGGTACTGATCGTTGCCGAAGGTCAGGTTGTTCATCGTGCCCTGGCTGTTGGCGATGGCCTTCATCGCGCCGAACAGGGCGTTGGTGACGTGCTGCGAGGTCTCGACATTGCCGGCGACGACGGCGGCCGGGTAGGACGGCCGCAGCATGCAGCCCTCGGGAATGATGATATCGATCGGCCGCAGGCAACCGGCATTCATCGGGATGGCACCCTCGACCATGACACGGAACGCATAGAGGACGGCGGCGCGCGCGACGGGCTCCGGCGCGTTGAAATTGTTCTTCTCCACCGGCGAGGTGCCGGTGAAGTCGACCGCCGCCTGGCGCTTGTGCCGGTCGACTGTGATCTTGACCCGGATCATCTGGCCGCTGTCGGTGGGATAGGCGTATTCCGACGCGTCCGGCAGGCGCTCCAGCACGCGCCGGACGCTCTCGGCGGCATTGTCCTGCACATGGCCCATATAGGCCTCGACGACCTCCAGGCCGAACTGGGCGATCATCTTCCTGAGTTCGGCGACGCCCTTCTCGTTGGCGGCGATCTGCGCCTTCAGGTCGGCGATGTTCTGATGCGGGTTGCGCGCCGGCCAGGGGTGGTCGGTCAGCAGCGTATGCAGTTCCCGCTCGCGGAACCGGCCGCCCTCGACGAGGCGGAAATTGTCGAACAGCACGCCTTCCTCGTCGACGGTCGTTGCCAGCGGCGTCATCGAGCCGGGGGCGGTGCCGCCGACATCCGCATGGTGGCCGCGCGAGGCGGTGTAGAACAGGATGGTCTCGCCCCGGTCGTCGAACACCGGCGTGACGACCGTGATGTCGGGCAGATGGGTGCCGCCATTATAGGGCGCATTGAGCGCGAAGACGTCGCCGGGGCGGATGTTGCCCTTGTTGAGGCGTATGACCGTCTCAACCGATCGGTCCATGGAGCCCAGATGGACCGGCATATGCGGCGCGTTGGCGACCAGCGCGCCGTCGCGATCGAAGACGGCGCAGGAGAAATCCAGCCGCTCCTTGATGTTGACGGAATAGGCGGTGTTCTGGAGGGTCACGCCCATCTGCTCGGCGATGGACATGAACAGGTTGTTGAACACTTCCAGCATTACCGGGTCGGCCTCGGTACCGAGTGCCGCGGCGCGCGCCTTCTTCTCGATGCGGCGCATCAGCACGTGATCGCGGGCGGTCACTTCCGCCTGCCAGCCGGGTTCCACGACGATGGTCTGATTGGCTTCGATGATCAGGGCGGGGCCGGCGAGGCGGCTGCCGGGCGCAAGGGTCGCGCGGCGGAACACGCTCGCGTCCCGCCATGATCCGTCGCAGAAGATCCGGCGCGTGTCGGCGGGCGCCGACGTTTCCCCGAGATCGTGCCGCTCTTCGTCGGGGGCGGCGTCGCGGGCGTCGAAACCCTCGACGCTGACCGCCTCGACGACCATCGGCTTGTCGTCATAGACGAAACCAAACTGCGCCTTGTGCGCCGCCTCGAAGGCCGCCCTTGCCTCGGTAATTGACCCCTCGAAGGTGACGGGCAGGGTGGTGTCGGTGCCGTCGTAGCGGATCTCGAGCTTGGCGCGCCAGGCGATGCGGTCGCCTGCGATGCCCTGGTCGGCGAGTTCGGCCCCGACATCGGCGCGAAGGCTTTCCGACAGGGCGCCGATGGCGTCGAGAGAATCTTCCTCGAAGGGCTGCAGAAGCGCCTGCTGGCGCGAGGCGAAGACTGTCGCCAGCCCGATGCCGTAGGCCGACAGGAGGCCGGACATGGGGTGGATCAGCACCGCCTCCATGCCGAGCGCGTCGGCGACGAGACAGGCGTGCTGTCCGCCGGCGCCGCCGAAACAGTTCAGCAAATAGCCGGTCACGTCATAACCGCGCTGGACGGAGATCTTCTTCACGGCATTGGCCATGTTCTCGACGGCGATGGTGATGAAACCTTCGGCCACCGCCTCGGGCGGGCGTCCGCCGCCGATCTCCTCCGCCAGATCGGCGAAGCGCCGGCGCACCGTTTCCACGTCGAGCGGCTCATCCTGGCCAGGGCCGAAGATGGCCGGGAAGAAATCGGGCTGCAGCTTGCCGAGCATGACGTTGGCGTCGGTAACGGCGAGCGGGCCGCCGCGCCGGTAACAGGCGGGGCCGGGATTGGCGCCCGCCGAATCCGGGCCGACCTTCAGCCGCTCGTCCTCGTAGTGCAGAAGCGAGCCGCCGCCGGCGGCGACGGTGTGGATGCGCATCATCGGCGCGCGGATGCGCACGCCGGCGACCTCCGTGTCGAAGGCGCGTTCATATTCGCCGTCATAATGGGTGACATCGGTCGACGTGCCGCCCATGTCGAAGCCGATGACCTTGTCGAAGCCGGCGAGGCGCGCCGTCTCGACCATGCCGACCACGCCGCCGGCGGGTCCCGACAGGATCGCATCCTTGCCCTGGAACTTGTCGGCGGCGGTAAGGCCGCCCGACGACATCATGAATTTGAGGCCGGGCGCACGGCCATCGGCGCCGACGCCGAGTTCCCGGGCGATGCGGCTGACATAGCGCGCCAGGATCGGCGAGAGATAGGCATCGACCACCGTCGTGTCGCCACGGCCGACCAGCTTGATCAGCGGCGAGGTCTCGTGGCTGACCGACACCTGGGAGAAACCGGAGTCGCGGCAAAGGCTTGCGGCGGCTTTCTCATGCTCGGGGAATTTCCAGGCATGCATGAAGACGATGGCGGCCGCATCGATGCCGTCGGCGCGCGCCTGCTCGATCTCACCGCGGATGGCATCGAGGTCGAGCTCCGTCTCGACGGTGCCGTCGACGCGCAGGCGCTCGGGAACCTCGATGACACGCTCATAGAGCTGTTCGGGCAGGACGATCTCCTTGGCGAAGATGTCCGGCCGGGCCTGATAGGCGATCTTCAGCGCATCGCGGAAACCCTTCGTGACGAGCAGGACGACCCGGTCGCCCTTGCGTTCCAGAAGTGCGTTGGTGGCGACGGTGGTGCCCATCTTGACGTCGCCGATCAGCGCCGAGGGAATGGCATCGCCGGCGGCTACCGAAAGCAGATCGCGAATGCCCTGTATGCCGGCGTCGGCATAGGATTCCGGGTTTTCGGAGAGCAGCTTGCGGGCATGCAGTCTGCCCTCAGGGTCGCGGCCGATAATGTCGGTGAAGGTCCCGCCGCGATCGATCCAGAAATCCCATTTGCCAGGCGTCATCGGTTGTTCCCTCGTTCTTACAGCGCCGCGCGTCTTGCAAGACGCGCGAAGGACGCTGTAACACTTTGAAATGATGCATGTTCGTTGTCATTCAGATGGATCCATCTGAATGCGACATGCATTAGCCATGCAAGATGAAAACCACGTCCGGGATAAAACGTCAATAATTTGTTGACATATTGTCCGGATGTGCAAATCTGCCATCAGCGCGGCGGGACGGGAACCCCGCCGGAGCTCAATCAAATGGGAGAGTTCACATGCACCACTTTACTCGGGCAGCGTTCGTTGCCACCGGCTTCCTCACCGGCGCGATCGGCTTTTCGGTTTCCGCATCGGCGCAGACCAAATGGGACATGCCGGTGCCTTACGGCGACACGAATTTCCACACGCAGAACATCGTCCAGTTCGCCGACGAGGTGAAGAGCGCCACCGATGGCGGGCTGGAGATCACGGTCCACTCTAACGGTTCGCTGTTCAAGCATCCGGACATCAAGAACGCCGTCCGCCAGGGTCTGGCGCAGATCGGCGAGATCCTTGGTTCGCGCCTGTCCAACGAGGATCCGATCTACGAGGCGGACTCGATCCCGTTCCTGGCGACCAGCTATGACGATGCGCGCAAGCTATACGACGCGTCCAGGGATGCGCTGGCGGCGAAGCTGGAAGAGCAGGGGCTGCAGCTTCTGTTCTCGGTGCCGTGGCCGCCGCAGGGCATCTACACCAAGAAGGAGATCGCCACGGTGGACGATCTCAAGGGCCTGAAGATGCGCGCCTACAATGCCGCGACCGAAAGGCTGGCGCAGCTTGCCGGCGCGCTGCCGACCCAGGTCGAGGTGCCGGACCTTCCGACCGCTTTCGCGACCGGCCGGGTCGAGGCGATGATCACCTCGCCTTCGACGGGCGCCAACTCGAAGGTCTGGGATTTCTTGTCGCATTATTCGGACGCGCAGGCCTGGCTGCCGCGCAACATGGTGTTCGTCAATCAGGCGGCGTTCGCCGCGCTGCCGGAAGACCAGCAGAAGGCGGTGCTCGATGCCGCAGCTGCCGCCGAGACGCGCGGCTGGGAGGCTTCGGTCAAGGAAACCGAAGAAAAGACCCAGGCGCTGAAGGACAACGGCATCACCGTGACGACGCCCAGCGCCGAGCTGAAGACGGGTCTGGCCGCCTTCGGCGCGACGATGGCGGAAGAATGGGCCGCCAATGCGGGCGAGGCCGGCAAGGCCGTTCTGGACGCTTACAGCAACTGACCGGCCCGACCGGTATCCGGGCGGCGCGCGGCCGCCCGGCCAGTCCCGCGCGTTCGCAGCACCTGCGGGCGGCACCTGCTTCGATGCGGAGAAACGACGATGCGCAAATCTCTCGATCGGCTGTATGCCGTGGCGGAAGGGCTCGCCATGGCGGCGCTGTGCCTGATCGCGCTCCTGGTCCTGGCGCAGGTCCTAGGCCGGGTCGCCGACGCGGTCCTGGTTCTCTTCGGCCGGCCGCCTTACGGGTTCCTCGTCCCGTCCCTGGCGGAGATCGCGGGTTTCCTGCTGGTCGCTGCCTCGTTCCTGGCGCTGGCCGGCTCGCTGCGCGGCGGGGTGCAGATCCGCGTCACGCTGGCCATCGGCATGCTGCCGCGCGGAATGCGCCGGCTGGCCGAGATCCTGGTCCTGGCGATAGCGACGGCCCTGTCCGGCTTCTTCTTTTTCTACGCGGCCAAGCTTGCGGCGGACAGCCACCGCTTCAACGAACTGTCCTTCGGCATCATCGCGATCCCGCTGTGGATCCCGCAGGCGGCGATGGCGGCCGGCATCGGCGTCTTCACCATTGCGCTCATTGACGATCTGTGCGCCGCAATCCGCGGCGACGCGCCGTCCTATGCGGGGCACGAGGATATCGCGGCGGAGGAAATCTGATGGAGCTGGCGTCTATCTCGCTGATCCTCGGCGCCCTTCTTCTCGCCCTGCTGACCGCGGGCCTGTGGGTGGCGCTGGCACTGATGGCGGCCGGGCTGACCGCGATCTTCCTGATGGTGTCCGTGCCGCCCGGAGCGGTGATGGCGACGACGGTCTGGGGATCGATCAACTCCTGGGACCTGGCCGCCCTGCCGATGTTCATCTGGATGGGAGAGATCCTGTTCCGCACGCGGCTCGCGGAGGACATGTTCGCCGGGCTTGCGCCGTGGATGCGGCGCCTGCCGGGACGGCTGCTGCATGTGAACATCCTCGGCTGCGCGATCTTCGCGGCGGTCTCGGGATCGTCCGCGGCGACGACGGCGACGATCGGGCGGATGTCGCTGCCGGAACTGCGCCGGCGGGGCTATGACGAGCGGATGGCGATCGGATCGCTGGCGGGTTCGGGAACGCTGGGCCTGCTGATCCCGCCGTCGATCATCCTGATCGTCTATGGCGCGGCGACCGAACAATCCATCGCTCGGCTGTTCATCGCGGGCATTCTGCCGGGTGTGATGCTGGCGGCCCTGTTCATGGGCTACACGGCCGTCTGGGCGCTGATCAACCGCCGGCGCATGCCCGAGCCGGACGTGCGCGTTCCCTATCTGCAGAGGCTCTGGCAGACGCGGCGGCTGTTTCCGATCCTGGCGCTGATCGCCGGCGTGATCGGCTCGATCTATGGCGGGTTCGCGTCTCCGACAGAGGCGGCGGTGGTCGGCGTCGCGCTGTCGCTGCTCCTGTCCTGGCTGAGCGGCACGCTGAACCGGGCGACCTTCCTTGAAGCCCTGCGCAACGGGTCGCGCACGTCCTGCATGATCATCCTCATCCTTGCCGGCGCGTCGGTCCTGACGGTGGCGATGGGCTATACGGGGATCCCGCGGGCTCTGGCGCAGTTCATCGCCGAGCAGGGATATTCTCCCTATGCGCTGCTGGCCGCCCTGACGCTGTTCTTCGTCGTTCTCGGCTGTTTCCTCGACGGCATCTCGATCGTCGTGCTGACGGCGTCGGTGATCCTGCCCATGGTGGAGGCGGCAGGCCTCGACATCATCTGGTTCGGAATCTATCTGGTGCTGGTGGTCGAGATGAGCCAGATCACGCCGCCGGTGGGTTTCAACCTGTTCGTCATTCAGGGGCTGACCGGCCACAACATCCTCAGGGTCGCGGGAATGACGCTGCCCTTCTTCCTGATGATGATCGTCGCCGTGGTGCTGATCATCCTGTTTCCGCAACTGGCGTTGTGGTTGCCGCAAACCATGCTCGCGAGGTGAACATGTCGACTGCCGAACGGAAGATCGGTCCCGTCGTTTCGGCGGCTCATCTGGCCGCCGGCGCCATGCCGGCGCTGTCGGAGATCGAGTTCGCCATGACGGTGATGAACCATTCCTTCGAACGCTGGATGGTGCGTTGCATGGCGGCGGCGGGCGTGCCCGGCCTGCAGCCGGTCGCAGTTCATCTGCTACACGCGGTCAATCACCGCAACCGCGAGAAGACCCTGGCGGAACTGTGCATGATGTTCTCGATCGAGGACGTGCATGTGGTCTCTTATGCGATCAAGAAGCTTGCGGCACTCGGGCTGGTGAAGACCGGACGGCGCGGCAAGGAGAAGACCGTCAAGGCGACCGCCGCGGGCATTGCCGCCTGCGAACGCTATCACGAGGTGCGCGAGGCGCTGCTGATCGCCAGTACCAGGCGGCTTGGTCTCGAGGAGGATGCCCTCTCCAACATCGCGGCGGTGATGCGGGCGATCTCCGGCCAGTACGACCAGGCGGCGCGCAGCGCGACGAGCCTTTAGCGTCAGGGCCGGTCCCCGCATTGTTACGCATGGTCACTCATCGTGACGCAACCTGATCTTCTCCGACGCATTGTTGACGGCGAGGCGCGATATGCCGACCTCGTAAGATGCGAATTTGCAAGGAGAGTGGAAATGAAGACGTTTTTGACAGCTGCCGTTTCGGGTCTCGCGCTGCTTGGTCTCGCTGCCTGCAGCGAAGGCGACAACACGACAACGCAGAGCGTCGAACCCACGCAGCAGGACACGGCTCCGCTGGAATCGCCTTCGGCCGCGCCTGAGACGCAGGACACCATGCCGCAGAACCAGGACGGAACCACGAGTCAGTAGCGCCGCGAGGCGTCTGTAACCCGCCTCTGGCGGGCACATTCGGACAGAACCTGCCGGGTGGGAACGCGTTCCCGCCCGGCGTTCCGGCATGTCGGGTCTTTTTCCTGAAACTGCCGGCTCGAAATTGCCGGTATTTGCCGTTAGAAAGCGGCATGACTTTCTGGGCCCGCTTAGCAGATCTCATCACCCGTGCGCCCGGCGGCGCGCTTTCAGCCATCGTAGAAGCCCTCAGAACGGTGTTCGAGGGGGATCCGCAACTGCGCCGGCGCGTGGCGTTCTCGATCGCCATCATCGCGCTGTCGGCCAAGATGGCGAAGGCCGACGGCGTCGTGACGCCGGACGAGATCCAGGCCTTTCACGAGATCTTCTCGGTGCCGAACGACGAACGCGCCAATGTTTCAAGGCTGTACCGGCTGGCGCAGCAGGACGTGGCTGGGTTCGAGGCCTATGCATCCCAAATGGCCGGGCTGTGCGGGTCGGGAGGCCCGAACTGCCTTGTCCTGGAAGACATCCTCGACGCGCTGTTCCATATCGCCAAGGCCGACGGCGTGATCCACGAGAAAGAGACGGCCTTCCTTCGGCGCGTGGCGGAGATCTTCCGCATCGGCGAGGATCACTTCGAGCAACTGATGTCGCGGCACGCGATTCTCGGCGAGGGCGATCCCTATCTGGTGCTCGGCGTGGCGCGGGGCGCGCCGTTCGACGAGATCAAGAAGCGCTATCGCCGGCTGGTTTCGGAGAATCATCCCGACCGGCTGATCGCCCGGGGCGTGCCGGAAGAGTTCCTCGCGATTGCCAACACGCGGCTGGCGGCGATCAACGGAGCATTCGAAAGCATCGAGAGGGCGAGGGTGCGGGCGTGACCGATCCGGGCGTCGAGGCTCCTTTCGCCGCCAGCTTCACACCCGATTTCGCCGGAGCAGATGTCTGCCCCTCTCCCAATTTCGGGGAACGGCGCGGCGGCGGGCGGCCCGATGCGTTGATCCTTCATTATACCGGCATGGAAACCGGCGATGGCGCGCAGGCGTGGCTATGCGACCCGCGCAGCGAGGTATCGAGCCACTATCTCGTGCATGAGGACGGAAGGGTGGTGCAGATGGTGCGCGAGGCCGATCGCGCCTGGCACGCCGGCCGTGGATCCTGGCGGGGCGTCGACGACGTCAATTCCTTCTCCATCGGCATCGAAATCGTCAATCCGGGACATTTCCTGGGCTTTACGGAGTTCCCGAAGCCGCAGATCGCGGCCGTCATCGCGCTCGGGAACGATATCTGCCGCCGGCACGCCATCCCTCCGGAGCGGGTGCTGGCGCATTCGGACATCACTCCGGGGCGCAAGATCGATCCGGGCGAGAAGTTCCCGTGGGAAGCGCTGGCGGCGGCGGGGCTCGGCCATCTGGTCGCGCCGGCGCCGATCACGCCCGGACGGATACTTGGCCCCGGTGACGGCGGGCCGGCTGTTGCCGCCCTGCAAAGGATGCTGGCGCTCTATGGCTACGGGGTCGAGGAAACGGGCCTCTACGACGAGGCGACTCGGATCGTCGTGCAAGAATTTCAGAGACATTTTCGGCGCGCCCGTGTGGATGGGCTTGCAGATCTGTCGAGCTGCGAAACATTGCGCAGATTACTCGACACTCTCGGGAGCTTTGACCGGGCGACCTGACCCGCTGCTCTGCACTGTTCCGGAACAGTATTACGAAGATTCATAATAATTGAATTGATGCGCCATTTTTGTCTCGCCTTCGCCTGCGAAAGACCAAGCCGCGTTGAGGCTGAGGGGTGTCGCTCCGGGCTTCGCTAATGCCAAACAACTGCCCGGCGACGGTGCCGCGGCTACAGATTTACGGGTCGAAATGAAAATCAAAATCCTACTCGCGGCAGCGCTCGTTGCCGGCGCCACTGCCTCTGTGTCTCATGCCGAGGACAAGTTCAACTACTCGCAGACCATCGCGACTTTCTCCGCCAAGAAGGCGGCCGTGAAAACCGCCGACGGCGAAGAGGCGGCAAACCCTCTCCGCGATTTCATTCGCGGCGGCCAGACCGCAAAGTCGGCCGGCGTGGACCGGACCACGACATCGTCGATCACCACGCGCAAGACGGTCGAGACCGGTACTGCCAAGTCCGGCAAGGGCAAGGCTGCGAAGGGCAAGACCGCAAAGGGCGGCAAGACCGTGAAGAGCACCAAGAGCGCCAAGGGCGGCTCCTACCAGACGATCATCGCGCGCTATGCCTCGGCCTATGGCGTTCCCACCTCGCTGGCCAACGCCGTGGTGCGCATCGAGAGCAACTATCGCGCCAATGCGCGGGGCGCGGCCGGCGAGATCGGGCTGATGCAGATCAAGCCCGCGACGGCGCGCATGATGGGGTATCGCGGCTCCGCCAAGGGGCTCTATCATCCCGACACCAACATCAAGTACGGCATGAAGTATCTCGCCCAGGCGCACAAGCTGGGCGGCGGCAGCACCTGCGGCACGATCCTGAAGTACAATGCGGGCCATGGCGCCAAGCGCATGAACCCGATCTCCTCGCGCTACTGCGCGAAGGTGAAGCGGATTCTCGGACACTAGACTTTTCGTCGGAGCATCGGACCGAAAACCGGAATCCGGTTTTTTGGCTGTTCCGATGCTCTGTGTCCGGGATGCGAGGGTTTTGCGCGCGGCGCATGCGTTTTGAGTTGCGTTTTGTCGCGCGAAACCCTTTATACGCCTTACCAGCCGGTCGGACGGCCGCGTGGACAGACGCCGAAAGGTTGTTCGCGAGGAAAGTCCGGGCTCCACGGAAAGACGGTGCCGGATAACGTCCGGCGGGGGAAACCCCAGGGAAAGTGCCACAGAAAGCAGACCGCCCCGCCTGTTTTTCGGTTCGTTCGCCCCTGAAGCGCTCTGCGCCGGGGAGCGATGTCGGGAACCGAAATGCTGGCGGGGCAAGGGTGAAAGGGTGGGGTAAGAGCCCACCGCGTCTCCGGTAACGGCGGCGGCATGGTAAACCCCACCGGGAGCAAGACCGAATAGGGACGGCGCGAGGGGAAACTCTCAGGGCTTTTTCCGGCCCGACCGTCCGGGTAGGTTGCTTGAGGCCGATGGTAACACCGGCCCCAGAGGAATGGTCGTCACGTTGCGCCGCTTTCGGGCGGCGTGGCCATACAGAACCCGGCTTACAGACCGGCTGGCGCTTTATCTTTCAATGTCTTGCGGCGTGTTCCGCCGAAAATGATTCAGGTTCCCATACGGGTCGAACCGCCTGGGCGGATCCCGCCGAGCGCGGCCTCGATGGCCCGCCACAATTCCTCCACCGGCTCGCAGCCGACCGAAAGGCGCACGAAGCCCGGTTCCACCGCATCGCCCCATCGCGCCCGCCGTTCCGCGGAGGTATGCACGCCGCCGAAGGACGTGGCGGCCTCGATCAGCGGGCAGGCGTCGATGAAGGCATCGGCCTCCAGGGCGGAGCCCAGCGTGAGGCCGATCAGCGACCCGAAGCGCAGCATCTGCCCGCTCGCCAGCGCGTGGGATGGATCGGAGGGCAGACCGGGATAGCGCAGCCGGCGCACGGCCGGGTGGCCGGCGAGCCGGGCGGCGATCGTCTCGGCCGAACTGCACATCCGGTCGAAGCGCAGCTCGAGCGTCTCCAGCCCGCGATGCATCAGCCAGGTCTCGAAGGGGCCGGGAATGGCGCCTGACAGTTTTCGCCATTCGCGTAGGGTGGCGACCACCCGCGCATTCCTGCTGGCGACGTGGCCGAACAGCACGTCCGAGTGCCCGTTCGGCGCCTTGGTGTCGGCGGCGAGGACGATGTCCGCGCCGAGATCGAGCGGGCGCTGGCCGAAAGGGGTCATCGTCGTGTTGTCGGCGACGACGAGGCCACCTGCCGCATGAACGGCATCGGCGACCGCGCGGATGTCGCAGACATCGAGGCCTGGGTTCGACGGCGTCTCGACGAGGACCAGCCGGTATCCTTCGAAACCGCCGTCCAGATAACCCGCTGTGGGTCGCGTGTCCCAATCGATACCCAGCCGCGACAGGAACCGCTCCGCCAGGACGCGCGGCGTGTAGTAGCCGTCCTCCGGCAAAAGGATGCGATCTCCGGTCTTCAGCAGGGAGAAGAAGACCGCCGAGATCGCCGCCATCCCGGACGGAAAGATCACGCTTTCGGCGTCTTCCAGATGGGCGAGCGCCGTTTCCAGGACCTCCCATGTCGGATTGTCGTAGCGCCCGTACTGCCGTGCGCCCGCCGGATCGCCGGGCAGATGGAAAACGGAACTCAGCACGAGCGGCGCGGCGAGCGGATCGCCTTTGGCGCGGCCGGATGCGTGAAGATGTGCAAGCTCTGCGGCGCGGGAGGGCATTCGGTCGGGGCGGTCGGGCATCGGTTCCTCGGCAGGGGCGGCGTCGGTGGCGGGGCGGCGGTCGATCCAGACTGCCTGACGGCCTTCCTAACGCTTCGTTAGCCTTAATGCACGATAAATACGGTTCCCCGGCTCTTGCCGGAAATGCCTCGAATGCAGCGGTTTGTGAGGTTTAATCCCGTTGACGCCCATATTGCCCCATGATACCCCATAGAGCAAATCAGCGTTTCGTTGCGGTCGGCGTATGGGGTCTGTCCGTGTCTCTCCCGGTTCGGGGTCGGCACGGCAGTCGGAACTTACCCTTGCAGGGGAGCGGGCAGGTGTTCGAGGAGCCGTGTTCGGCGGCGATTGAAAAGATGCAAAGGGGTGTCGGCCGGATGGCCGCAACGCGTCATGGACCGGTTTCTGTCGAGTGCAATCAACAGGATCGATTCGAAGGGACGGGTCTCCGTTCCGGCGCATTTTCGGGCTGTCGTGCAGAAGCGCGGCTTCACCGAGCTCTATGCCCTGCGGGCACTGGATATTCCGGCAATGGATGTGGGCGGGCTCGACCTGCTCGACCGCTACGAGGAGCGGATCGCGCAGGAGGATCCGTTCCTGCAGACGGCGGACGACATGTCCTTCTTCATTCACGGCGACGGGGCGTTCCTGAAGCTCGACCAGGACGGGCGCATCACGGTGACGGACTTTCTGCGCGAGCACACGGGCATCACGACGGACGTGGCCTTTGTCGGACGCGGCCTCTTCTTCCAGATCTGGGAGCCGGAACGTTTGAAGACGCACGGGCAGCAGGTGCGCGAGCGGCTGCTGAAGCTTCGGCAGGCGGCCAGTTCGGCCCGAGCCGCTGGACAAGCGACGAATGCCGGCGTTACCGCCGGACAGCCGGAATGATGGCGGGCCCCGGCGGCGAAAGCCAGGCCGGTGGCGGACCGGCCCGCCACATTCCGGTTCTTCTCGACGCCGTCCTCGATGCGCTTTCGCCACATCAGGGAGCGGTTTTCATAGATGGCACCTTTGGCGCGGGCGGCTATACGACAGCGCTGCTCGAGGCTGGTGCATCCGTCATCGCCATCGACCGCGATCCGACGGCGATCGCGACGGGCCAGCCGCTCGTCGCCCGCTGGGGCGGGCAACTGCGCCTGGTGGAGGACCGGTTCTCCAATCTCGACGCGGTGGCGGGCGATCCGGTGGATGGCGTCGTTCTCGATATCGGCGTCTCCTCCATGCAGATCGACCAGGCGGTGCGCGGCTTCTCCTTCCAGAAGGACGGGCCGCTGGACATGCGCATGGAAGGCAGGGGGCTGAGCGCGGCCGACGTGGTCAACACGATGAAGGCGGGCGATCTCGCGCGCATCTTCGGCATTCTGGGCGAGGAGCGGCAGGCCGGACGCATCGCCCGCGCGCTGGAAAGGATGCGCGCCGAGAAACCGTTCGAGACGACGCTCGATCTCGCCAATGCCGTCGAGAAGATCGTCGGACGCCGCCCCCAGGAGAAGATCCATCCGGCGACGCGCGTCTTCCAGGGCTTGCGCATCTTCGTGAACGACGAACTGGGCGAACTGGCGCGGGCGCTGTTCGCTGCCGAGCGGATACTGAAGCCCGGCGGACGCCTCGTGGTGGTGACGTTCCATTCGCTCGAGGATCGCATCGTCAAGCGCTTCATGAGCGAACGGGCCGGCGGGCAGGGCGGGTCGCGCCATCTCCCGGAGGTCGAAGCCGCCGCGGCGATCTTCGAGAAGCCGGCCAAATCGGTCATCGCGGGCAAGGACGAGGCGGCGCGCAATCCGCGCGCGCGCTCGGCAAGGCTGCGTCTGGCCGTGCGGACAGGCACACCGGCCGGGGAGCCGGATTTCGCGCTTGTCGGCCTGTCGCGGTATCCGCGCCCGCAAGCTGTTGGTGAAAGGTAGACGATCCGATGTTTCGAACCAGCGATGTAGTCCTGATCACCGTGATGCTGGCGGCGGCGACCTTCACCTACAAGACCAAGCACGACGCCGAGGCGAAATACACGCAATTGCGCAAGATCGAGACGCAGGCCCAGCTCGAGGAAGACACGATCGACATCCTGCGCGCCGACTGGAGCCTCCTGACGCAGCCGGCCCGTCTTCAGCGGCTGGCCGAGACCTATCAGGACGAACTGGGGCTTGAACCGGTGGAGGCGCCGCGACTGGCGGAGTTCCGCGACCTGCCGCAGGCGCCGCTGACGATCGAGGGATTGATGACGGACATGGCCGCGGCCGGCGATGCGCACGACCAGACCGTTACGGGGGCGGTGCAGCCATGAGCGAGGCGGGCGGTTACGTGGACGGTCTCGATGATGCCGCCGTGCGGGCGGGAGCGGCGACGATCGTCATGGACGGGGCGCGCAAGGCGCGCGGCGGGCGGGCGCAGAACCGCGTCGTCATGGCCATGGCGGTCCTGTTCGGCATCTATGCCGCCATCGGCGGGCGGCTGGTCATGCTGGCGCTGCAGGACGAACCCGAGGCGAGCCTGCCGGCGGCGCGCGTGACGGCCTCGCGGCCGGACCTCGTGGACCGCAACGGCGAGGTGCTGGCGACCGACATCAAGACCGCCTCGCTCTTTGCCGAGCCGCGGCGCATCGTCGACATCGACGAAGCCATCGAGAAGCTCTCCACCGTTCTGCCCGATCTCGACTACCAGCAGGCCTATCGCCGGCTGGACAGCGATGCGGGCTTCGTCTGGCTCAGGCGCCAGCTTTCGCCGCGCCAGCAGGCCGACATCCTGGGGCTCGGGATTCCTGGCCTCGGTTTCCGGACCGAGAAGCGGCGCTTCTATCCCGGCGGCCCGACTGCTTCGCATATCCTCGGCCTGGTCAATATCGACAACAAGGGCATCGCCGGCATCGAGAAATTCGTCGACGATCAGGGGCTTGCCGATCTCCAGGCGACCGGGCTGGCGGTGGCCGGCCATCTGGAACCCGTCCGACTGTCGATCGACCTGCGTGTGCAGCACATCATTCGCGACGAGATGATCAGCGCCCTCGAGCGCTACAAGGCGATCGCGGCCGGCGCGGTGATGATGAACGCCCGCACCGGCGAGGTTCTTGGCATGGCCTCCGTGCCCGACTACGACCCGAACAATCCCGTCAATGCGCTCGACAAGGATCGGCTGAACCGCGTCTCGGCCGGCGTGTTCGAGATGGGGTCCACCTTCAAGCTGTTCACCACGGCGATGGCGCTCGACTCGGGTCTGGTCAGCATCACGGACAAGTTCGACGCGACGCGGCCGCTGCGCATCGGCGGCTTCACAATCAACGACTTCCATGGCAAGCGCCGCGTGCTGACGGTGCCCGAGATCTTCATCTATTCCTCGAACATCGGCACGGCCAAGATGGCCGATGTGGTGGGCATAGAGGGGCATCGCGCTTTCATCAAGAAGGTCGGCCTGCTCGACCGCACGCCCACCGAACTGCCCGAGGTCGCGCTGCCGACCGAGCCGAAGGAATGGAAGAAGATCAATTCCGTCACGATCTCCTACGGTCACGGCATGGCAACCACGCCGCTGCAGACCGCCATGGCGGCGGTGGCGATGGTCAATGGCGGCAAGCTGATCCCGCCGACATTCCTGCCGCGCAGCGAGGCGGAGGCTGCCACGCTCGCCGAGCAGGTGATCTCGCCGAAGACCAGCGCGGAGGTGCGCTATCTGTTCCGCTACAATGTCGAGAAGGGATCTGGCCGTCGCTCGGACGTGGATGGCTATTTCGTCGGCGGCAAGACCGGAACGGCCGAAAAGGTCGTCAACGGCCGCTACTCCAACGACACGCGCTTCAACGCTTTCATCGGCGCCTTTCCGGCCGACGATCCCGAATATGTGGTGCTCGTCTTCATCGACGAGCCGAAGCCGGAACGGGAGGGGATCGGCGCCACTTCGGGCCTGAACGCGGCGCCGATGGTGAGCAACATCATCCGCCGCTCCGCGCCGCTGCTTGGCGTGAAGCCGAAATTCCGTCATGAAAGTGATGCTTTGCTGGTCTCCCAGCAGTGAGTCGGCACGGTGCACCGTGGAGCGAACGTTATTGAAGAAACCGGATCGCGATGAAGTTCAGTGAATTTGCAGACATTCTGCCGCAAGCGGGACCGGTGCCCGCGGGGGTGGAGATATCCGGAATTTCGTCGGATTCGCGGCGTGTCGAACGGGGACATCTTTTCTTTGCACTGGCCGGCACGCGCGCCGATGGTGCGGCGTTCGCCAGCGATGCGGTCAGCCGCGGCGCCGTTGCCGTCGTGGCGCCGAAGGGGGCATTGAAGGACGATCCCGGCGCGCCGGTTCTCGAGGTCGAAGACGCAAGGCGGGCCCTTGCCTTCAGCGCCGCCCGCCTGTTTCCACGCCAGCCCGCAACCATGGTCGCCGTCACCGGAACCAGCGGCAAGACCTCGGTCGCTTCCTTCACGCGCCAGATCTGGGAGCATGCGGGTCTGGCCGCGGCGAGCATCGGCACGACCGGTGTCGTGGCACCCGGCCGCGACGAGTATGGCGAACTGACTACGCCCGATCCGATCGCGCTGCACCGGCTGCTCGATGAACTGGCGGGCGACGGGGTCACCCATGCGTCGATGGAGGCCTCGAGCCACGGGCTCGACCAGCGCCGCCTCGACGGTGTGCGCCTTGCCGCCGGCGGCTTCACCAATCTCGGCCGCGACCACATGGACTACCACCCGACGGTCGAGGATTATCACCGGGCCAAGCTGCGCCTGTTCGACACGCTGATGCCGAAAGGCGCGCCGGCGGTGATCTTCGCCGACGACCCATGGTCGCAGCCGACCGAGGCGGCGGCGCGCGCGGCCGGGCTGGATGTCAGGACGGTCGGGCGGCACGGTACGTTCCTCTCCCTGAAGCGGGTCGAGCACGAGCGGCATCGCCAGCGCGCCGAGATCGAGCATGCCGGGACGATCTTCGAGGTCGACCTGCCGCTTGCCGGCGATTTCCAGGTCGCCAACGCACTGGTGGCGGCCGGACTGGCCATCGGCACGGGAACCCCGGCTGAGACCGTTTTCAAGGCGCTCGAACATCTGAAGGGTGCGTCCGGACGGCTCGAGTTGGTCGGCTCGGCGGAGAACGGCGCGCAGGTCTACGTCGATTACGCGCACAAGCCGGACGGGCTGGAGAACGTGCTCCTGTCGGTGCGGCCGTTCACCACGGGGCGCGTCATCGTCGTGTTCGGCTGCGGCGGCGACCGCGACCGCGGCAAGCGGCCGATCATGGGCGAGATCGCCACGCGGCTTGCCGACGTGGCGATCGTCACCGACGACAACCCGCGCTCCGAGGAGCCGGCCTCGATCCGCGCCGCGATCATGGAGGCGGCGCCCGGCGCCGTCGAGATCGGCGACCGGCACGAGGCGATCCGCTCCGCCGTCGCGATGCTCGCCGAGGGCGACACGCTGATCGTCGCCGGCAAGGGGCATGAGACCGGCCAGGAAATCGCCGGGACCAAGCATCATTTCTCCGACCATGAGGAAGTGCGCGCGGCGCTCGCGGAGCGGCGCCCATGAGCGCGCTCTGGTCTTTCGAGGAGCTGGTGCAGGCGACCGGCGGGCGTCCGCTCGGGCAGGCGCCGAATGGCATTTCCGGCATCTCGATCGACACGCGCACGCTTGAGGCGGGCGACGCCTTCTTCGCCATCCAGGGCGAGCAGTTCGACGGACATGATTTCGCGACGGCGGCCATGGCGGCGGGCGCTTCCGTCCTCGTCGTCTCGGAAGGCAAGCTGCCGGCGCTCGGGCGGCTGGCGGTGGCCAAGCTGGTCGTGCCGGATGTGCTGAAGGCGCTGGAGGATCTCGGCCGGGCGGCCAGGGCGCGCACCAAGGCGAAGGTCATCGCGGTGACCGGTTCGGTCGGCAAGACCTCGACCAAGGAGATGATGCGCCAGGCGCTCTCATCCGTCGGAGCGGTGCATGCGGCGGACCGCTCGTTCAACAATCACTGGGGCGTGCCGCTCACCCTGGCGCGCATGCCGGCCGATTGCGACTATGCGGTGATCGAGATCGGCATGAACCATCCCGACGAGATTCGCCCCCTGGTCAAGATGACGCGCCCGCATGTCGCCATCGTCACGCTGGTGGCGGCGGCGCATCTGGGTTTCTTCAAGACCATCGAGGAGATCGCACGGGCCAAGGGCGAGATTTTCGAGGGCGTCGTCAAGGGCGGGCACGCGCTGATCAACCGCGACGACAAGCGCTGGAAAACGCTGGTTAAGCTCGCCGAGGATGCCGGCGTGAAGCATGTCTGGGGTTTTGGCGAGAATGCGCGGGCCGAGGTGCGGCTTATGCATGCCGAACTCGGGCCGGTGTCGTCGACCATGACGGTCAGGATCGCCAGTGAGGAAATCGAGGCGCGGCTCGGCGCCCCCGGAAGACACATGGTGCAGAACGCGCTGGCCGTGCTGGGTGCGGCGAAGCTCGCCGGCGCTGATCTGGGCAAGGTGGCGCTGGCGCTGGGATCGTTCCGCGCCGAGGCCGGTCGCGGCCAGCGGCACCGCCTGCGGCTGAAGGACGGCGCGTTCACGCTGATCGACGAAAGCTATAACGCCAATCCGGCATCGATGGCGGCGGCCTTCGACCTGCTCGGCAAGGCGGACGTGCCGGCCGGCGGGCGACGCATCGCCGTCCTGGGCGACATGGCCGAGCTCGGCGCCCATTCGCAGAAGCTACACGCGGACATTGCCGGCCTCGTGGCGGAAGCGGGCACCGATCTGGTGTTCCTGGCGGGCCGCGAGATGAAGGCGCTCGCCGACGCGCTGCCGAAGGAACTGCCGGTCGAGTATCGCGAGCGGACGGATGATTTGCGCGACCTGGTGGTCGGTGCGGTCCGGCCGGGTGACGCGGTGATGGTCAAATCGTCGAAAAGCACGGGGTTCAACCGGCTCGTCGATGCCTTTCTCAACACCTATCCGGGCGCGGCGACGGGGGACTGAACCATGCTGATGATGCTTGCCGAACTTGCCGATGAAGTGTCGGTGTTCAATGTGTTCCGCTACATCACCTTTCGGACCGGAGCGGCGCTGATCACCTCGGCGCTGATCGTGTTCCTGTTCGGGCCGATGATCATCAACTCGCTTCGGGTGCGCCAGGGCAAGGGGCAGCCGATCCGGGCCGACGGGCCGCAGACCCATTTCAAGAAGGCCGGCACGCCGACCATGGGCGGGCTGATGATCCTGTCGGGCATCCTCGGTTCCTGCGCGCTTTGGGCCAATCTCTCCAGCGTCTATGTCTGGGTCGTGCTGATGGTGACGATCGGCTTCGGCGCGATCGGCTTCTACGACGACTATCTGAAGGTCACCAAGCAGTCGCATCTGGGGTTCTCGGGCAAGCTCAGGCTGCTGGCGGAGTTCCTGATCGCCGGGATCGCCGCATGGTTCATCATGCGGGCGGGACAGGCGCCGTTCTCCTCGTCGCTGACATTCCCCTTCTTCAAGGACTTCCTGATCAATCTCGGCATCTTCTTCATTCCGTTCGCCGCCTTCGTCATCGTCGGGGCTGGCAATGCGGTCAATCTGACGGACGGGCTGGACGGGCTGGCGACGGTGCCGGTCATGGTGGTGGCGGCGTCCTTCGGCGTCATCGCCTATCTTTCGGGCAACGCCATCTTCGCCAACTATCTGCAGATCCATTTCGTGCCGGGCACGGGCGAGCTGGCCGTGATCCTCGGCGCCGTCATCGGCGCGGGGCTTGGCTTCCTCTGGTTCAATGCGCCGCCCGCCGCCATCTTCATGGGCGATACCGGTTCGCTGGCGCTCGGCGGCCTGATCGGTTCCATCGCGGTCGCCACCAAGCATGAGATCGTGCTGGCCATCATCGGCGGCCTGTTCGTCGTCGAGATCCTGTCGGTGATTATCCAGGTGGCGGTCTTCAAGATGACCGGCAAGCGGGTGTTCCTGATGGCCCCGATCCACCATCATTTCGAAAAACTCGGCTGGACGGAAAGCCAGGTGGTGATCCGCTTCTGGATCATCGCCGTGCTGCTCGCCCTGATCGGGCTTTCGACGCTGAAGCTGCGGTAGAATACCTGATGCCGAGCACGTCACACCCCCCTCTGGCCTGCCGGCCATCTCCCCCTCAAGGGGGGAGATCGGGCGGTTGCATTGGTTTCGCCAGTCAATTGAACGCGCGCTTCGTGCATGACGTGATCATCTCCCCCCGTGAGGGGGAGATGGCCGGCAGGCCAGAGGGGGGTATCCTGGCGGGGCATTTGCGATGATCCCGGCGACCACCTTCAACAATAAAGAGGTCGCCCTGTTCGGCCTGGGCGGTTCCGGCGTCGCGACGGCGCGCGCGCTCGTGGAGGGCGGTGCGGCGGTGACGGCTTTCGACGACAACCCGCAGAGCGTGGCGCGCGCCGGAGCGGAAGGGATCGCCACCGGCGATCTGCGGATGCTGGACTGGTCGAAGCTCGCCGGGTTCGTGCTGTCGCCGGGCGTGCCGCTGACCCATCCGCGCCCGCACTGGAGCGCCGAGCTTGCGCAGGCGGCCGGCGTCGAGATCATCGGCGACATCGAGCTGTTCGCCCGCGAACGGCGCGCCCATGCGCCTGAAGCGCCGCTCATTGCCGTCACGGGCACCAACGGCAAGTCGACGACGACGGCGCTGATCGCGCATATCCTGGCCTCCGCCGGACGCGACACGCAGATGGGCGGCAATATCGGCCGGGCCGTGATGACCCTCGATCCGCCCAGATCCGATCGGCACTATGTGGTCGAGTGCTCCTCCTACCAGATCGATCTCGCGCCGACGCTCGATCCGAGCGTCGGGCTGCTGCTCAACCTGTCGCCCGATCACCTCGACCGGCACGGCACGATGCGGCACTACGCCGATATCAAGGAGCGGCTGGTCGCGCAAAGCGGGTTGGCGATCGTCGGCGTCGACGACGCGGATTGCCGGCGCATCGCCGATGAGCTGGAGACGGCGGGGCGCGACGTGCAACGCATCTCGGTTCAGGGACCACTCGATGACGGGTTCTTCGCCGACGGCACGACGCTGATGCGGGCGCAGGCCGGCAAGGCTAGGGCGCTGGCCTCGCTCGAGGGCGTCGGCTCCCTGCGCGGCGCGCACAATGCCCAGAACGCGCTGGCCGCGCTCGCCGCCTGTCTGGCCTGCGGGCTGTCGCCGGACGAGGTCCAGGCCGGACTCGGGAGCTTTCCAGGCCTCGCGCACCGCATGGAGCAGGTGGCGCGCAAGGGGCGCGTGCTGTTCGTCAACGATTCCAAGGCGACCAATGCGGACGCCGCCGAGCGCGCCCTGTCGAGCTTCGAGCGCATCTACTGGATCGCCGGCGGGCTGCCGAAGGATGGCGGCATCGAAGCGCTGAAACCGTTTTTCCCGCGCATCGCCAAGGCCTATCTCGTCGGCGAGGCGGCGCCTGCTTTCGCTGCGACCATCGGGGAGGCGACGCCCTTCGAAATTTCGGGTACCATCGCCGCAGCCGTTGACCATGCGGCGCGTGATGCGGCGGGCGATCCCGCGCCGGAGGCCGTGGTCCTGTTGTCGCCGGCCTGTGCGAGTTTCGATCAGTTCAGAAATTTCGAAGTGCGTGGCGATGCCTTCCGCGAAGCGGTGCGTTCGCTCGCCGGCACGCAGATGATGGGGAGCAAGTGACATGGTGAGCCGGACCGACCGAAGCCCTGTCGCCAACTGGTGGTGGACCATCGACCGCTGGTTCCTGGCAGCGTTCCTGATGCTGATGGGGCTCGGCGTCGTGCTGTCGTTCGCCGCAAGCCCGGCCGTCGCCGAGCGCATCGGCCTGCCGAGTTTCCATTTCGTGACCCGGCAGATCATCTTCATGCTGCCGGCAGTGGCGATCATGATCGGGGTGTCGTTCCTCAACGCGCGTCAGGTGCGGCGGCTGGCGCTGCTGATGCTCGCCGGGGCGCTGGTGCTCATGGTCCTGACCCTCTTTGCCGGCATGGAGGTGAAGGGTTCGCGGCGCTGGCTGCACATCTTCGGCGTTTCCGTGCAGCCCTCGGAATATCTGAAACCCGCCTTCGTGGTGATCTGCGCCTGGTTGTTCCACGAGCATGCACGGCAGCCGGAAATCCCCGGCAATCTCTTCGCGATGCTGCTTCTCGGCCTCATCATCGCGCTTCTGGTGGCGCAGCCCGATCTCGGCCAGACCATGCTGGTGCTCGGCACGTGGGGCGCGATGTTCTTCATCGCCGGCATGCCATGGCTGTGGATCGCCGTGCTCGGGACGCTGGGTGCGGGCGGCGCGTTCCTCGCCTACACGGCCTTCCCCCACGTGGCCTCCCGCATCGACCGCTTCCTGACCGGCGAGGGCGACACCTATCAGGTGGACATGAGCATCGAGGCGCTCATCCGCGGCGGCTGGTTCGGACGGGGACCGGGCGAGGGCACGGTGAAGCGCATCCTTCCCGACAGCCATTCGGACTTCGTCTTCGCGGTGGCCGGGGAGGAATTCGGCATCGTCCTCTGCCTCATCCTGCTCGCCCTGTTCGCCTTCGTGGTCCTGCGCGGCCTGATGAAGGCGCGGCGCGAGGACGACGATTTCACGCGCTATGCGGTCAGCGGTCTCGTGATCCTGTTCGGCTTCCAGTCGATCATCAACATGGGCGTGAATGTCCGCCTGCTCCCGGCCAAGGGCATGACGCTGCCATTCGTTTCCTATGGCGGGACCTCGCTGTTCGCCATGGCGATCTCGATGGGGTTCGTGCTGGCGCTGACGCGGCGCAAGCCCGAGAAGCGGCGGCCCGTCGCCTATGCGCCCCCTTCCGCCCATGAAGCCGTCGCCAGGTAAGATGGCCAAGGGGACGATGCTTCTTGCCGCCGGCGGCACCGGCGGCCACCTGTTTCCGGCCGAGGCGCTGGCGCATGAGCTGCGCGGGCGCGGCTGGTCGGTTCATCTGGTGACGGATGCGCGCGCCGCCCGCTTCGCGCAGAATTTTCCCGCCGAGGACATCCATGTGGTGGAAGCGGCGACCTTCGGCTCGAAGAACCCGCTGGCGCTCCTGAAGAGCGGTTGGACAATCTGGCGCGGGGTGAAGCAGGCTTCCAAAGTGCTGCAGAAGCTCAAGCCGGCTGCGGTGGTCGGCTTTGGCGGATACCCGACACTGCCGCCGCTGTTCGCGGCGACGCGGCGCGGCGTGCCGTCGCTGGTGCACGAGCAGAACGCGGTGATGGGCAGGGCCAACAAGGCGCTGGCCGGCCGCGTGCAGGCGATCGCCGGCGGTTTCCTGAAACCGGCCGGCCTCCATGCGGGCAAGATCGTTCCGGTCGGCAATCCGGTCCGCCAGGCGGTGCTCGACGTGGCCGATGCGCCTTATGACGCGCCGGCGGAAGGCGGGCCGTTCCGGCTTCTTGTTTTCGGCGGCAGCCAGGGCGCGCGCTTCTTCTCCGATACGATGCCTGAGGTGATGGCGCTGATGCCTGAACTGCTGCGGGCGCGGTTGACGGTGACGCATCAGGCGCGTCCCGAGGACGAGGAACGGGTGCGCGCGCGCTACCGGGAAATCGGCGTGAAGGCCGAGGTGGCGCCCTTCTTCGGCGACCTGCCGGCGCGCATGGCCGGTGCGCATCTCGTGGTCAGCCGTGCCGGCGCCTCGACCGTCCTGGAGCTTTCGGTGATCGGCCGGCCCTCGGTCCTGGTGCCGCTGCCGCATGCGCTCGATGACGACCAGGGGCACAATGCCGGCATTCTGGTGGATGCCGGAGGGGCGTTGCTCCGCCGGCAGGCGGAGATCGACGTCGCGGCGTTTGCCGCCGAGCTGACGGCGCTGCTGGGCGACGGGGCACGGCTTGCCGCGATGGCGGCCGGCGCGAAAAGCGTCGGGCGAACGGATGCGACGCGGTTGCTTGCCGACCTCGCTGAGGCTATTGCGTCCGGCACGCCCATCGCAATTTTCATGGAAGGAAACCGCGCATGAAGATGCCGGAGACGATCGGTACAGTGCACTTCGTTGGCATCGGCGGCATCGGCATGAGCGGCATCGCGGAAGCGCTGCACACGCTCGGCTATCAGGTGCAGGGTTCCGACCAGGCGGAGAACGCCAACGTCACCCGTCTGCGCGAGAAGGGCATCTCGGTCTTCGTCGGCCATGCGGCGGACAATCTCGGCGAAGCGGAAGTCATCGTCGTCTCGACGGCGATCAGGAAGAACAATCCCGAGCTCGTCGCCGCGCGCGAACGGCACCTGCCGATCGTGCGGCGCGCCGAGATGCTGGCGGAGCTGATGCGGTTCCGCCAGGCGGTCGCCATCGGCGGAACGCACGGCAAGACCACCACCACGTCGATGGTGGCGGCACTGTTCGATGCGGGCGGCTTCGACCCGACCGTGATCAATGGCGGCATCATCAACGCCTATGGCACGAATGCGCGCATGGGCGAGGGCGACTGGATGGTGGTCGAGGCCGACGAGAGCGACGGCACCTTCCTGAAGCTGCCGGCCGACATCGCGGTCATCACCAACATCGATCCCGAGCATCTCGACCACTATGGCGATTTCGACAGGCTGCGCGAGGCGTTTCGCCAGTTCGTCGAGAACGTGCCGTTCTACGGTTTCGCCGCCATGTGCATCGATCATGCGGAGGTGCAGGCGCTGGTCGGGCGCATCGAGGATCGCCGCGTTGTGACCTATGGCGAGAACCCGCAGGCTGACGTGCGCTTCATGAACCACCGCATGGACGGCGCCGCTTCGGTCTTCGACGTCTCCATCCGCGACCGCAAGAGCGGCGCGACGGAGATGCTCGAAGGATTGCGGCTGCCGATGCCTGGCCGGCACAATGTTTCGAACGCCACGGCGGCGATTACCGTGGCGCACGAGCTGGGCATCGGCGCGGAAGCCATCCGCGCCGGCCTTGCCGGGTTCGGCGGCGTCAAGCGGCGCTTCACCCTGACGGGGAACTGGAACGGCGCCAGCGTGTTCGACGATTACGGACACCATCCGGTCGAGATCAAGGCGGTGCTGCGGGCGGCGCGCGAAGCCTGCGCGGGGCGCATCATCGCCATCGCCCAGCCGCACCGCTACACGCGCCTGCGCGACCTGTTCGACGATTTCGCCGCCTGCTTCAACGATGCGGACACCGTGCTGGTGGCCCCGGTCTATGCGGCCGGCGAGGATCCGATCGAGGGAATCTCGTCCGAGACCCTGGTGTCGCGCATCCGCGCCGCAGGTCATCGCGACGTGCGTTTCATCGATGGTCCGCAGGCCGTCGCGCCGATCGTCCGCGAACAGGCGGGCGAGGGCGATTTCGTCGTCTTCCTCGGCGCCGGCAACATCACGCAATGGGCCTATGCGCTGCCCGGCGAACTGGAGAACGGTGGATGAACGGCGCGGCTCTCCTCGAACGCCTGGGCGACCGGCTTGCCGGGTTGCGCGGCCGGATGACGCCGGACGCCGGGATGGACAAGGTCACCTGGTTTCGTGCCGGCGGCCCGGCGGAGGTGCTGTTCCAGCCGGCCGACGAGGAGGATCTCGCCGCCTTTCTGAAGGCCGTTCCGGAAGAATTCCCGGTCTCGATGGTCGGCATCGGCTCCAACCTTCTTGTCCGCGAAGGGGGCATTCGCGGCTTCGTGGTGCGCCTGTCGGCAAAGGGGTTCGGCCAGGCGGAGACGGTGTCGCCGACGCAGATCCGTGCCGGCGCCTCCATCCCCGACAAGCGCCTGGCAGCCGTAGCGCTGGAGGCGGGCATCGGCGGCTTTCATTTCTACCATGGCATTCCCGGCGGTCTCGGCGGCGCGCTACGCATGAATGCGGGGGCCAACGGCGTCGAGACGCGCGAGCGCGTGGTCGAGGTGCGGGCGCTCGACCGCAAGGGAGAACTGCACGTCCTGTCGAATGCCGATATGGGCTACGCCTACCGGCATTCGGCCGCGCCGAAGGACCTGATCTTCACCTCGGCGGTGATGGAGGGCTACGCCGAGGATCGCGCGACGATCCAGGCGGAGATGGACGCCGTCCAGCATCATCGCGAGACGGTCCAGCCGATCCGCGAGAAGACCGGTGGATCGACCTTCAAGAACCCGCCCGGCACCTCGGCCTGGAAGGAAGTCGACAAGGCCGGCTGCCGCGGGCTGATGATCGGCGGCGCGCAGATGTCGCCGATGCACTGCAACTTCATGATCAACACGGGAACGGCCACCGGCTACGACCTGGAGTTCCTGGGCGAGGCGGTGCGGGCGCGCGTGCTGGAGCATTCGGGCATAAGGCTCGACTGGGAGATCAAGCGCGTCGGGACGTTTCGCGCGGGCCATGAGATCGACGCGTTTCTCGGCCAGATGCTCTGATCTTCGTCGCCGAAGGCGTTTCGAGGGCCTGTCGCCTTCACAATTCGTAAAAATCGACGAAAATTGAATCTTCCGGAATCTCAAGGCCTTGCCACGGAATCAAACCTCTGATTCTTTGGCTTCATAAGTAATCACTGATTTGAGTCGCGGCGTTCCGGTCGGGGGCATTCCCATGCAAGGAGGCTTGCTCGGCCAATGCAGACTATTGCCCTGATTTCAGGGCGGCCGGAAGAAGGGGTAGCCGGATCATGAAGAGGAAGCACGTCGCCGTTCTGATGGGAGGCTTTTCCTCCGAGCGGCCGGTCAGTCTTTCCTCCGGCAAGGCCTGCGCCGATGCTCTCGAGATCGAGGGCTATGCCGTGACGCGGGTCGATGTGGGGCGCGATGCGGCGCACGTTCTGGCCGAGCTCAATCCCGACGTGGCCTTCAACGCCCTGCACGGACCCTTCGGCGAGGACGGGACGATCCAGGGCATCCTGGAATATCTGGCCATTCCCTATACGCATTCGGGCGTGCTGGCTTCGGCGCTGGCCATGGACAAGGAGCTGGCCAAGGTCGTCGGCAAGGCCGCCGGCCTGCCGGTCGCCGAGGCGCGCGTGATGAGTCGCTTCGATATCGTCAAGACGCACCCAATGGAACCTCCCTATGTGGTGAAGCCCGTCAATGAGGGGTCGAGCTTCGGCGTCGTCATCGTCAAGGACGACCAGTCGCATCCGCCGCAGGTCGTCAGTTCGCCGGAATGGCACTATGGCGAGCGGGTGATGGTCGAGCGCTATATTCCAGGGCGCGAGTTCACCTGCGCGGTGATGGGCGACAAGGTGCTTGGCGTCGCCGAGATCCTGCCGGTCGGACATGCCTTCTACGACTATGATTCAAAATACGCTCCGGGGGGATCAAAACACGAATGCCCGGCAAAAGTTTCACCAAATATTTACCAAAAAATAGAGACACTGGCGCTCAAGGCACACAGGGCGATCGGCTGTCGGGGCGTGTCCCGGTCCGACTTTCGTTTCGATGATCGCAAATCCCCGGATGGCGAGCTGGTCTGGTTGGAAGTCAACACGCAGCCCGGCATGACGCCGACGTCTCTCGTGCCCGAGATCGCCGCTGAAGCGGGGTATGGCTTTGGTGAATTGTTGAGTTGGATGGTGGAGGACGCCTCGTGTTCTCGCTGACGTCACGGCAGGGAGATTTCCGGTCGGCCGGTAAACGTTTCGGCGCTGGTGCTTCGGCCGGCGGCGATATCGTTCTGCCGCGCTGGCTGCGCCGGCCTGCGCGCTTCATGCAGCGCGTGAATGCGGGCGAGGTGGAAGCGCCGCGCTACGCCGCCTCGGCGATGACCGCGCTCCTGTTTGCGGCGACCGCGACCTATGGAACGATCGCCGGCGGCCATTTTCCGCAGGTCGTTCAGGACGTCACGGCGCGGACCGGCTTCGCCATCGCGCAGGTGCATGTGAGCGGCAATCGGGAAACCTCGGAGATCGACGTCCTGCAGGAAGTGGGTCTCGACGGGTGGACCGCGCTGATGGGGTTCGATGCCGAGGATGCGCGCGGGCGTATTGCGGGCCTTCCCTGGGTCGAAAGCGCGGCGGTGCGCAAGGTCTATCCTGCCACGCTTGAAGTCGTCATCACCGAAAAGACGCCCTTCGCCATCTGGCAGCAGGGCAACCAGCTTTCCCTGATCGAGAAGGACGGCAGCGTCATCGCGCCGTTCGCCGGCGGGCGCTACGCGGCGCTGCCGATGGTCATTGGCATGGGCGCGCGCGAGGCGGGCCCCGATTTCATCGCCATGGTGGAGCGGCATCCGGACATCGCCCGGCAGGTGCGCGCCTATATCCGCGTCGGCGAGCGACGCTGGGACATGCGCCTGAAGAACGGCGTGACGATCAAGCTGCCGGAACGCAACGAGGCGCTGACGCTGGCGACGCTGGCCCAGCTCGACCGCGAGGACGGGCTTCTGTCGCGCGACATCACCTCGGTCGATATGCGTCTGCCCGACCGTCTGGCCATCGGCCTTTCGACGGATGCCGCGGAGGCGCATGAGGCGGCGATGCGTGAACGGCTTGGTTTGAAGCGTAAATCCGGGGCGCGGATATGAACTGGTTAGCAGACAGGAAAGACAGTGCCGCGCGCCGTTCGGGTATCATTACGGTTCTTGACGTGGGTTCCAGCAAGGTCTGCTGCATTATCGCCAGGCTGATGCCGAGCGAGGAGGGGCGAGCGCTCCGCCAGCGCACGCACCGCGTCAAGGTGATCGGTATCGGGCATCAGCAGTCGCAGGGCGTGAAGTCCGGCGTCATCGTGGATCTCGACCGTGCCGAAGAGGCGATCCGGCTGGCGGTGGACGCCGCTGAGCGGATGGCCGGTCTGACGGTGGAGTCGCTTCTCGTCAATGTCTCGGCGGGACGTCTCAAGAGCGAGACGATCTCCGCCTCGATCAATCTTGGCGGTCATGAGGTCGCCCGGTCCGACATCGATCGCGTGCTCGCTGCGGGCGCCCGCCAGGGGCTCGATACGGAGCGCGAGGTGGTGCACTCGCTGGCGACGGGTTTCAGCCTCGATGCGGAACGGGGCATTCGCGATCCGCGCGGCATGGTCGGCAGCGAGTTGAGCGTGGCGATGCATATCCTGACGGCGGATGCCGCGCCGCTGCGCAATCTGGAGCTTTGCATCAACCGTTCGCACCTTTCGGTCGAGCGGATGGTGGCGACGCCCTATGCGAGCGGTCTGTCCGCGCTGGTCGACGACGAGGCACAGATGGGTGCCGCCTGCATCGACATGGGCGGCGGTACGACGACGATTTCGGTGTTCGCCGACGGCAAGTTCGTCTTCGCCGACGCCCTGCCGGTGGGCGGTAGCCATGTGACGATGGATCTGGTGCGGGGCCTTTCGGCGCGCGTCGAGGACGCCGAACGGCTGAAGGTGATGCACGGATCAGCGCTGCTGTCGTCGAGCGACGACCGCGACATCGTTTCGATCCACCCGATGGGCGCGGATCAGAGCGAGCAGCCGATCCAGGTGCCGCGGGCCGTGATGACGAGGATCATCCGCGCGCGCATCGAGGAGACGCTGGAGATCGCCCGGGACAAGATTCACCGCTCGGGCTATGGCGGCCTCGTAGGGCGGCGCGTGGTTCTGACGGGCGGCGCCAGCCAGCTGGTGGGGCTGCCGGAGGCAGCGCGCCGGCTGTTCGGCCGCAAT
Source organism: Nitratireductor pacificus pht-3B (assembly GCF_000300335.1). Lineage (GTDB taxonomy): Bacteria > Pseudomonadota > Alphaproteobacteria > Rhizobiales > Rhizobiaceae > Nitratireductor > Nitratireductor pacificus. Next base: position 102,973 of record NZ_AMRM01000001.1, read on the forward strand.
GTGCGGCTCGGGCGTCCGCTCGGGGTGGCGGGACTTCCCGAAGCGGCCAAGGGTGCCGCGTTCGCGGCCAGCGTCGGTCTGCTGATTTACCCGCAAGTGGCGGAATTCGAGAACCGTGGCCGCAGCGGTAAGAGCGGCATTTTCAATCGCGCAACCGGCACTGGCGGCCGGCTGCAAAGGGTCGGCCACTGGCTGAGAAACAATTTCTAGCGGGGATGCGCCCCAATCATGACCGCAGCGGCGAGGCGGCGGCGAAGGCGGAAAGGACGAGGACAATGACGATTAATCTGCAGAAGCCGGATATCACCGAGCTGAAGCCAAGGATCACCGTGTTCGGTGTGGGTGGCGGGGGCGGCAACGCCGTCAACAACATGATCAATGCCGGTCTGCGCGGCGTCGAGTTCGTGGTGGCCAACACCGACGCCCAGGCGCTGACCCAGTCGAAGGCGGAGCGGCTGATCCAGCTCGGCGCGGCGGTGACCGAGGGCCTCGGCGCCGGTTCGCAGCCCGAGGTCGGCCGCGCGGCCGCCGAGGAATGCATCGACGAGATCGTCGATCACCTGACCTCGACCCATATGTGCTTCGTCACCGCCGGCATGGGCGGTGGCACCGGCACGGGTGCTGCGCCCGTCGTTGCCCGCGCCGCACGCGAGAAGGGCATCCTGACCGTCGGCGTCGTCACCAAGCCGTTCCATTTCGAGGGCCAGCGGCGCATGAAGACCGCCGACGCCGGCATCGAGGAACTGCAGAGCTGCGTCGATACGCTGATCGTCATTCCGAACCAGAACCTGTTCCGCATCGCCAACGACAAGACCACCTTCGCCGACGCCTTCGCGATGGCCGACCAGGTGCTCTATTCGGGCGTCGCCTGCATCACCGACCTGATGGTCAAGGAAGGCCTGATCAACCTCGACTTCGCCGACGTCCGTTCGGTGATGCGTGAGATGGGCAAGGCCATGATGGGCACGGGCGAGGCTTCCGGCGAGGGGCGCGCGATGGCTGCCGCCGAAGCGGCGATCGCCAATCCGCTGCTCGACGAGAGCTCGATGAAGGGCGCGCGCGGCCTGCTGATCTCGATCACGGGCGGACGCGATCTGACGCTGTTCGAGGTGGACGAGGCGGCGACCCGCATCCGCGAGGAAGTCGATCCGGACGCCAACATCATCCTGGGCGCCACCTTCGACGAAGAGCTGGAAGGCGTCATCCGGGTGTCGGTGGTTGCGACCGGCATCGACAAGGCCGCCGCCGAGATCGCCGGCAGCACGAGCGCGGCGCGTCCGGCGCCGCAGCGTCCGGTGGAAGCCCCGCGCCCGGCGGCAATCGCCGCGCGGCCGCAGCCGGTGGCCGTTGATCCGGTGGCCGAGGCGATCCGCGACGCCGAGCGCTCCGTTCCGCAGATGCCGGCGCCGCGTCCGGCAGCCGAAGAGAGCTTCCAGCCGCAGAGCACGCTGTTCCGTCCGACGCCGGCGGCCGCCGCTCCCGCGCCGCAGCCTGTCGCCCAGGTTCTGCGACCGGCACAGCCGGCGCCCGCTCAAGCGGCGCCCGCCGCCCCGGTGAGGGAGCCGCAGGCCGCCGCCCCCCGCATGCCGCGCGTGGAGGACTTTCCGCCGGTGGTGAAGGCGGAGATCGAATCGAACGCGCATCCGCAGCCGGAACAGGACGATCGCGGGCCGATGGGGCTGATCAAGCGCCTGACGCACGGCCTGTCGCGGCGTGACGGCGAACACAATTATGCGGAGCAGCCGCGCGAGCCGAAGCTGCGCCAGGCCAGCCCGCAGCCGCGCCGGGCGTCCGAAAGCGAGGGGCAGCTCTATGCGCCGCGCCAGGGGCAGCTCGACGAGCACGGCCGACTCACCACGCAGCCGCGGAGCATCCAGGACGACGATCACCTGGAGATTCCCGCGTTTCTGCGGCGCCAGGCCAACTGACCTGGTAACGCATGTTAACGGTTTGTTTCAGGAGGGGCGGAGCAGCGCCCCTTCTTTCTTAAGAAAATGTAAATAAAACAATTGTTTATATAATAATTACAAATTCCGATTTGCGTAACACGGGGTAAGAAAGCGTGATTTGGAGTCTGGTTCTCGCGACATTATCTTCCGTCACGGATAAAGGCGGGGCGTGGGACGCATTTTTGGGGGTGTCGTCCTAAAACCTTGGAAGCTTGTGCGCGGGAAGACTTCCGCCACGGGCATTGAGACGAGCTGACGGGGACCATCTTGCTCGAGTACCAGACGACACTGAAATCTCGCTGCTCCCTCTCGGGTATCGGCGTTCACGGCGGCAAGCCGGTTTCCATCCATTTCTCTCCGGCCGATGCCGACACTGGCGTCGTGTTCCAGCGCATCGACGATGCGGGGACCGGCCGCGTGATTCGCGCGCTCGCCTCCGAGGTCGCGCAGACGGATCTGTGCACGGCGCTGGGCGATGTGCGCGGCGAACACGTGGCTACGGTCGAGCATCTGATGGCCGCGCTTCTGGCTGTCGGCATCGATAATGTCGCCATCGAGATCGACGGCAGTGAAGTGCCTGTGCTCGACGGCAGCGCGGCGGCCTTCGTCGAAGCGTTCGAGCAGGTGGGCATCGCGACGCTCGAGGTCAAGCGCCGCTATATCCGCGTCGTCAAGCCGGTACGCATCGACAATGGCAGCTCCTGGGCTGAGTTCCGCCCCTATGACGGCACCCGTTTCGAGGTGGAGATCGATTTCGACACGCCGGCCATCGGCCGCCAGGCGCTTTCCCTCGATCTGAGCGCCGAAACCTTCCGCAGCGAAATCGCCCGCGCCCGGACCTTCGGTTTCATCAAGGATGTCGAGCGGCTGTGGGCCGCCGGCTATGCTTTGGGATCCTCGCTCGAGAACTCCGTGGTGATCGGTGAGGATCACAAGGTCATCAACATGGAAGGCCTGCGCTATCCCGACGAGTTCGTGCGGCACAAGATGCTCGACGCCGTCGGCGATCTCGCTCTTGCCGGCGCCCGCTTCATCGGCTGCTTCCGCTCCTATCGCGGCGGTCACCGGCTCAATGCAGCTGCCCTGCGCCACCTGCTGACGGACCGGTCGGCCTACGAGATCGTCGAAACGACGCGCCGCGAGCAGGGCCGTCGCGCCGAGATGGTCGCCGTCAATGCGCCCGTCTACGCGCCCTGGATGATCTGACCCGGTTTTTGTCGTTTCCGCGGCAGAGCGCTGTTCCCGTTTTACCGTAGTCTTTGCCGATCGGGCCGGTGCCCAGCGCATTCGTGCCATAAAATTGCGGCAATGCCCGGCAATAGCGTTGCCGCGTGCCGGTCATATGCTTTATGACTGCGGTCCACCATCGGGTTCCATGATGCGAGAGGCGAAATGCGTTCAACTTACGATGCCGGTATGACCAGGGCCGGTATGGCTGTGACGGGCAGACGCGCCTTGGCGGCGGTTTGCGCGCTTGGCGCTTCCCTCGTCCTTTCCGCCTGCAACGCGGAGAAGGATCTGGACCTGTCCACCTATGTCGAGCGGACCGATCCGGCAGACGTGCTCTACAATCAGGGTCTGGCCAATCTCAATTCCGGCCGCCTGAAGGAAGCCAGCGCCAAGTTCGAGGCGATCGACCGGCAGCATCCCTATTCGGAATTCGCCCGCAAGGCGATGGTGATGAACACGTTTGCGAGCTACCGGCAGGCGAAGTTCGACGAGGCGATCAACAGCGGCAAGCGCTATGTTTCGCTCTATCCGACCTCGGAAGAGGCGGCCTATGCCCAGTATCTGGTCGGCCTCAGCTATTTCCGCCAGATTCGCGACGTGACGCAGGACCAGCGCGAGGCGCGCCGTACGGCCGAAGCGATGGAGGAAGTCGTCCAGCGCTGGCCCGAATCGGAATATGTCGAGGACGCAAAGACCAAGATCCGGTTCGCCCGCGACCAGCTCGCCGGCAAGGAAATGCAGATCGGCCGCTACTATCTCGAGCGCCGCGAATACATCGCCGCCGTGCGCCGCTTCCGTGGCGTCGTGGAAGAGTACCCGAATACGCGGCATGTCGAGGAAGCGCTGGCGCGCCTGACCGAGGCCTATTTCGCGCTCGGGCTGGTTTCGGAGGCGCAGACGGCCGCCGCCGTGCTTGGACACAACTTCCCCGACAGCAAGTGGTACAAGGATTCCTACGCCCTGCTGCAGTCCGGCGGGCTGGAGCCGCGTGAGAATGTCGGTTCCTGGATCTCCAAGGCTGGATCGGCGATCCTGGGCGGTTAGCGCGATCATCCATGCTGTCCCACCTGTCGATCCGCGATATCGTCCTGATTGAACGCCTCGACATGGATTTTTCGAGCGGTCTCTCCGTGCTGACTGGAGAGACCGGGGCGGGCAAGTCCATTCTTCTCGATTCGCTCTCGCTGGCGCTCGGCGGGCGCGGCGACGCTTCGCTGGTGCGGCACGGCGCTGCACAGGGGCAGGTGATCGCCGTTTTCGACCTGCCGGCCGTTCATCCGGTTCGCGGGCTCCTCGCCGAGAACGCCATCGACGACGAGGGCGATGTCATCCTGCGCCGGGTGCAGAGCGCCGACGGGCGGACCCGTGTCTTCATCAACGACCAGCCGTCCAGCGTGTCCCTGATGCGCGAGGTGGGACGCGCTCTGGTCGAGATCCATGGCCAGCATGACGAGCGCGCGCTGGTCGACGCGGCGATCCATCGCGACCTGCTCGACGCGTTCGGCGGGCATGGCGAGGCGCTGGCGCGCGTCCGGCTCGCCTGGCGCGACTGGCGCCACAGCGAGCAGGAGTTTTCGCGGCACAAGGCACGGGTGGAGGCGGCGGCCCGCGAGGCCGATTTCCTGCGTGCCTCGGTCGAGGAACTGTCCAAGCTCGATCCGCGCCCCGACGAGGAGGCGACGCTGGCGGAGGAACGTGCCGGCATGATGCGGGCGGAGAAGATCGCCTCGGACATCGCCGACGCCCAGGAAGTGCTTTCGGGACAATCCTCGTCGGTGCCGCAGCTTTCGAGCCTGTTGCGGCGCCTCCAGCGCAAGGCGCAGGACGCGCCGGGCCTGCTCGATGTGATCATCGAGCCGCTGGATACCGCGCTTATACAGCTCGATCTCGCGCAGTCGGGTGTCGATGAAGCGATCCGCGCCGCCGAGTTCGATCCGCGTCGTCTCGAGGAGGCGGAGGAGCGGCTGTTCGCGCTGCGCGCGGCGGCCCGCAAGCACAATGTGCAGGTGGACGACCTGGCCGAGCTTTGCGCACGCATGGTCGGCGATCTGGACGAACTCGACGCAGGCGAGGAGCGCCTGGCCGGGCTTCAGGAACAGGCGGCGGCGGCGCTGAAGGCCTATGACGCTGCCGCGCTAGAGCTTTCGGCCATGCGTCGGGATACCGCGCAGGGGCTTAGCGAAGCGGTGATGGCCGAGCTGCCGGCGCTCAAGCTCGAGCGGGCGGCGTTCATTGTCGAGATCGACACCGAAGCCGACGATCGCGGCGAGGACGGCATCGACCGGGTGGAATTCTGGGTGCGGACCAATCCCGGAACCCGGGCGGGGCCGATGATGAAGGTCGCTTCCGGCGGCGAGCTGTCGCGCTTCCTGCTGGCGCTGAAGGTGGTTCTGGCGGATCGCGGGTCGGCGCCGACGCTGGTCTTCGACGAGATCGATACCGGCGTGGGCGGCGCGGTGGCCGATGCCATTGGACAGCGCCTGGCGCGGCTCGCCGACGGTATTCAGGTCCTCTCGGTCACCCATGCGCCGCAGGTGGCCGCCCGCGCGGGCACCCACTACCTGATCGCCAAGAGCGGCGGCTCGGACCGCGTCTCGACGGGCGTGTCCGTGATGGACGAAGGCGCGCGCCGGGAGGAGATCGCCCGCATGCTGGCCGGCGCGACCGTGACCGACGAGGCGCGTGCTGCCGCCCTGCAACTGATCAAGGGCAGTGCAGCCGTCTAAGTTATTGACGGAGCATCGGAACAACCCGAAAACCGGATTCGACTCTCCGGTCCGATGCCCTGAGCTGTGTCAGGAGCCTGATTTCGGCTGAAAACCGGTTCCCACATTCGCCCGGCGATGGTTTAAACTTGCACCGTCGTGCAGTTCGGATTCTCAACACCATGCCAGTCGCAAAAGCTCCCGTCGATTCCCTCAGCGAGACGCAGGCCCGTGCCGAGCTCGAACAGCTCGCGCGCGAGATCGAGGAGCATGACCGGCGCTATCATGCCGAAGATGCGCCGACGATCAGCGATGCGGACTATGACGCGTTGCGCCGCCGCAATCTGGCGATCGAACAGCGTTTTCCTGAACTTGTGCGCGCCGATTCCCCGTCGCGGCGCGTCGGCGCGCCAGTGTCGGAGAAATTCGACAAGGTGCGGCACAAGGTGCCGATGCTGTCGCTCGACAATGCCTTTTCCGATGCCGATGTGATCGATTTCGTCGGCCGCATCCGGCGCTATCTGAAGCTTGGCGCCGAGGCGCCGGTGGCGATGACAGCAGAGCCCAAGATTGACGGCCTGTCGCTGTCGCTGCGCTACGAGGGCGGACGGCTGGTCTCGGCGGCCACGCGCGGTGACGGACAAGAAGGCGAGAACGTCACCGCCAATGCGCGCGCCGTGGCGGACATTCCAAGCATCCTTTCAGGCGCGCCGCCGGAAGTGCTCGAAGTGCGCGGCGAGGTCTACATGACGCATGCGGACTTCCTGGCGCTCAACAGGAGGCAGGAAGCCGAGGGAAAGCCGACCTATGTCAACCCGCGCAACACGGCGGCGGGATCGCTGCGGCAGCTCGATGCGTCTGTGACGGCAGCGCGTCCGCTCAAGTTCTTCGCCTATGCCTGGGGCGAGGTATCGGAGATGCCGTCCGATACGCAGACCGGCATGGTCGACGCGTTGGCGCGGTTCGGCTTTCACACCAACGCGCTGATGAAGCGCTGCGAGAGCGCCGAGGACCTGCTGACGCAGTACCGCAAGATCGAGGAGCTGCGCGCCACGCTCGGCTACGATATCGACGGGGTGGTCTACAAGGTCGACGATCTGGCGCTTCAGCAGCGGCTGGGTTTCGTCTCGCGCAGCCCGCGCTGGGCCATCGCCCACAAGTTTCCGGCAGAGAAGGCGACGACGATCCTGCGGGGCATCGACATCCAGGTCGGCCGCACCGGGGCGTTGACGCCGGTGGCGCGGCTGGAGCCCGTCACGGTCGGCGGCGTCGTGGTGACCAATGCGACGCTGCACAATGCCGAGGAGATCGAGCGGCTCGGCGTGATGATTGGCGACACGGTGACCGTGCAGCGCGCCGGCGACGTCATCCCGCAGATCCTCGGCTTCATTGCCGAGAAGAGGCCCAAGGACGCGGAGGCCTTCGTCTTTCCGACCACCTGTCCGTGTTCGCTCGAGACGCCTGTGGTGCGCGAGGGGATCGGCACGGGCGGCGAGGGCGTCGTGCGGCGCTGTTCGGGCGAGTTTGCCTGCCCGTTCCAGCGCGTCGAGCATCTGCGCCACTTCGTGTCGCGGCGCGCCTTCGATATCGACGGTCTCGGCGAGAAGCAGATCGAGTTCTTCTTCAACGATCCCGACCTGCCGGTGAAGAGCCCTGCCGACATCTTCACGCTGGCCGGCCGCGATGCCGGCAATCTGAAGAAGCTGAAGGACAAGGAAGGCTGGGGCGCGGTCTCTGCCGCCAATCTCTTCGCGGCGATCGAGGATCGCCGGACGATTGCGCTGGAGCGCATGATCTACGGTCTTGGCATCCGCCATGTGGGCGAGCAGACGGCAAAGACCCTGGCGCGCGCCTATGGGACATGGGCCGAGTTCCACGATGCGGCGCTGGCCGTCGCTGTTAACGATGCGCAGGCGCGGGAGGAGATGGACGCGCTCGACGATATCGGCGATGCGGTGATCGCGTCCATTGCCCATTACTTCGGCGAGGAACACAATCGCGAGCTGGTCGAGCGGCTGGCCGGGGAGGTCTCGGTCCAGGAGGCGGAGCGGCCGGCCGAGGATTCGCCCTTCGCCGGCAAGACCATCGTCTTCACGGGGGCGCTGGAGAGGATGTCGCGCGACGAGGCGAAGGCGATGGCGGAACGGCTCGGCGCGAAAGTGGCCGGCTCGGTGTCGAAGAAGACCGACCTCGTCGTGGCCGGACCGGGGGCGGGTTCCAAGCTGAAGAAGGCCTCGGAGCTGGGCATCGAGGTGATTGATGAGGATGCCTGGTTCGAACGGGTCGGCGCCTGAGCGCCGCCCGGCACGCATCATTCCCGCTTAACTGCTGGCTCAAAGGATTTGACGTGACTGCCGGTCCCGCGTGACCTAGAAAAGCTGCCACTGGAGGAATGATGGCCACCGACATCGTGAAGGATAGCACCGGTCCCGGCGAACTGGCGCAAGGGCTGCGGGACAGCCTGCCCGTCGTGGTCGCGGCCGCGCCGTTCGGCGTTCTGTTCGGGGCGCTGGCGGCCGACAACGGGTTGACCGCCTTCGAAGCCATGCTGATGAGCGCCACGATCTTCGCCGGCGCCAGCCAGATGGTCGGCATCGAGCTGTTTGGTCAGAAGGTCGCGCCGTGGCTGATCGTCGTTTCGATCTTCGCTGTCAATTTCCGCCATGTGCTCTATTCAGCCACACTGGGACGGAAGATCACCCATTGGAGCCCGGTGCAGCGGCTTCTCGGCTTTTTTCTGCTGGTCGACCCCATGTTCGCGGAAGCGGAGCGCCGCGGGGAGCAGGGCAAGCGCATCTCCTTCCTGTGGTATCTGGGGGCGGCCCTGCCGGTCTATGTGACATGGGTGGCCGAGGCATGGGTCGGCGCCCTGTTCGGGCGAATGATGCCCGACACACATGCGCTGGGTATCGACTTTCTGCTGCCGATCTACTTCCTCGGCCTGGTGATGGGATTCCACAAGCGTCCGCTGTGGCTGCCCGTCGTTGCCGTCAGCGCCGTCGCCTCGATCATCGCCTACAAGACGGTCGGCTCTCCCTGGCATGTCTCGATCGGTGCGTTCGCCGGGGTGCTCCTGGCGGCGGTGATGGCGCCGACCTCGGGCGGGCAGGAGGAGCAGCCATGAGCACTACCGTATGGATCATCCTGGCTGCTGCGGTCATGACCTACCTGACACGCATCGGCGGCCACATGATCCTGTCACGCTTCGAGCGCATTCATCCGCGCGTCGAAGCGGGCCTCAATGCCGTGCCGGCGGCGGTTCTGACGACGCTGGTGGCGCCTGCCGCCATGAGCGGCGGCGTGGCGGAGCTCGCCGCGCTGGCGACGGGCGCTGCCGTCGCCTTCCTCGTCGGCGGCATGATGCCGATGTTCCTCACATCGGCAGCCGTGCTGATCCTGCTGCGCCACCTGATCGGCTGATCGTTTGGACCCGTTCAACGTTTCACAGAAGCGCTGAACGTGTCTGTCTCGTTGTTTTTCCGTGCTTATGTGAGCGTCAGGTGTTTCCACCTGACCGCAAAACGCTATAGCGGTCGGGTTGCCTGTTCCAGCCAGGCCGCGACCTCGCCGTCGACCAGCGGAGCGATCTCGTCGCGCACACGGGCATGATAGGCGTCGAGCCAGGCCCGCTCGCCGTCTTCCAGAAGCGTGACGTCGATCAGGCGCCGGTCGAACGGTACGAGCGTCAGCGTTTCGAAACCATGCATCTCGATCTCGCCGCCGTCGATGGGCGAGGGCGGTTCGACGACGATCAGGTTCTCGTGGCGGATGCCATAGCTGCCGGTCCTGTAGTAGCCCGGCTCGTTCGAGAGGATCATGCCCGCTTCCAGCTTCTGCGTGCCCGTCCGGGCGATGCGTTGCGGGCCTTCATGCACGGCAAGATAGGAGCCGACCCCGTGGCCGGTGCCATGGGCGTAGTCGAGGCCCGCCTGCCAGAGGGCGTGGCGGGCGAAGGGATCGATGTCCATGCCGCGCGTGCCGGGCGGGAAGCGCAGCCGCGATAGCGCCACGAGGCCCTTGAGGACGCGCGTGGAGCGCACGCGCATCTCCCGGTCGGCTTCGCCGATGACGATTGTGCGGGTGATGTCCGTGGTGCCGTCCTCATACTGCGCGCCGGAATCGATGAGGTACAGCTCGTTCCTGCCGAGCACGCGGTTGGTCTTCGTGTTGGCCCGGTAGTGGACGATGGCGCCGTTGGGGCCGGCGCCGGAGATCGTGTCGAACGAGATGTCGCGGAGCGGCATCTGCATGTCCTCGCCCGTTTGTGCGCGACAGGCTTCAAGCTTGCGCGCCACACTGATCTCGTCCAGCGTTCCCGCTTCCTGCGCGTCGAGCCAGCACAGGAAGCGCGCCATGGCGGCGCCGTCCCGCTTGTGCGCTGCACGCGCGCCGCGCAGTTCCGCAGCGTTCTTGATGGCGCGGGGCAGGCGGGCCGGGTCGGCAAGGTCGACGCTCTTGCCGCCGGCCTTCTCGACCAGCAGGCGCAATTGTTCGGCGGCAAGAGCCGGGTCCAGAGCAAGGCTCGCTCCGGACCGCCCGATGCGCGCGATTTCATCATCGAGCGCTGCCGGCGGATGCAGGTCGGCGAGCTGCGTCAGATAGGCTTCTGTCTCGCGGTCGAGCTTGCGCCTGTCGAGGAAGAGCAGCGGACGGCCTTCAGCCCTGATCAGCGCGAAGCCCAGCGGCAGCGGCGTGTGCGGCACGTCCCTGCCGCGAATGTTGAACGCCCAGGCAAGGGAAGAGGGGTCCGTCAGCACCGTGCAGTCGGCATTGGCCGAGGCGATCACCATGGCGAGGCGGGCAAGCTTCTCGAGGGCGGGCTCGCCCGCGTAGTCGAGAGGCTGGATACGGGTCGGCTCCAGCGGCGGGGCGGGCCGGTCCGCCCAGATGGCGTCGACCAGGTTCGCCTCGACCGGCACCAGTTCGGCGCCGCACCCCTCCAGCGAGGCCGCAAGTGCCCGGACGTCGCCGATCGTGTGCAGCCATGGATCGAAGCCGATGCGCGCGCCCTTGTGCAGATGGGTGGCCATCCAGTCCTTCGGCGGGTTGTCGATCAGGCTCTCGATGGTGAATGTCGAGGGATCGGTCTGTTCCGGCGCCTGCAGCGTGTAGCGGCCGTCGACGAAGAGCACCGCCCGCGTCCGCAGGATCAGCGCGACGCCGGCCGATCCGGTGAAGCCGGTCAGCCAGGACAGGCGCTCCGAGGCGGCGGCGACATACTCGCCCTGGTGCTCGTCCGCGCGGGGCACCAGATAGCCGTCGAGCCCGGTTTCGACGAGAAGCCGGCGGAGTTCGGCGACGCGGCCGATGCCCTGCGCGGGCTCGGATATCACCTCGAAAGATTGAAACATGGCGGTCCTGAACCTTCATTCTGATCCGCCCGGACCCTACAGCACAGGTCGGGGGAGCGAAATCTGTTTCACCGGGGAATGCTGATTTTGATGCAATGCACCATTTCTGCTGCGATGCAAAATAAGATGGTAGCCATGCGCAAACGGCTCTGGTTGAGCGGCGGAGGCAGGCTTATCTTCAGCGCCATGGAGGACGGACGGCCCGTCCCCGCACAAGGAGAACTCAAATGGCCCAATCCGCAGGAAAGCGCGGCTTTTTCCGTGGCGCATTCGATGCGCTGATCGAGGCACGTCAGAAGCAGGTCAGAAGCTACGTCAACGGCGCGCTTCTCATGCTCGACGATGAGACCTTGCGCGCCCACGGCTACAATCGTGACGAACTGAAGCGTAGCCGCAGCGTTTCCCACATGTTCTGATCGCGTTCATCGCGAGCGTTCCCAGAATAAAGCCCCGGAGACCGATGCTGGTTTCCGGGGTTTTTCTTTGCCGGGCCCGTGGCGGGTCAGCGCTTCATGTGGATCGTCACCCAGCCCTCGCGCGCATCGGTCCGGATGTGGCGGAAGCCCTGGCCGTTATAGGCGGCAATGACCGAGCGGCGCTGCCGCTCCAGTATGCCGGACAGGATCAGCGAGCCGCCGGGCGCCAGATGCCGCGCCATGCCCGGCGCCAATCCCATCAGCGGGCGCGCCAGGATGTTGGCGACGATCAGGTCGAACGGCCGCCATTCGGAGAAGACCCGGTGATGGAAGCCGGTGGCCGTGTGCGCGTCGATGAGGCTCTCGACCTCGTTCAGCCGTACATTCTGCTTCGCCACATCCACCGCGACGGGGTCGATGTCGGTGGCAAGGACAGGGATGCGCGCGGCCCTGGCGATGGCGATGGCAAGCACGGCGCTGCCGGCGCCGAGATCGAGCGCCAGGCGGGGCGCCTCGCTCTGCAGGACGCGGGCGATCGCCTGCAGGCAACCGGCCGTCGTGCCATGGTGCCCCGTGCCGAAGGCAAGGCCGGCCTCGATCTCGATGGCGATGTCGCCGGGCCGGCGCAACTGCCGGTCATGGCTTCCATGGACCAGAAAGCGGCCGACCCGCACCGGCGTCAGCCCGGCCAGCGAATGGCTGACCCAGTCGATCTCTGGAACAGGCTCCAGGGTCAGTGCCGGCGCAGTACCCAGGGCAGCCAGCGTTTCGCGAACCTGCGTGGCGACCGTCTCGACATCGTCTTCGGCGTAGAGCGACACTTCGAACAGGCCGCGCTCCTCGTCCGTCTCGAAGATGCTGATCGGCAGGCCCTGGTCGTCGAAACGGGCGTCGAGAAGCTTGAAGATCGCTTCCGCGTCGGCGCGCGGCGCGGTCAGGAAAAGGCGTGTCTGGCCCATGAGGATCCGTGCGGTCAGGTTTCGTTCGCCAGGCGCTTCAGCTTGGCCAGGGCGGTGTCGGGATTTTCCTCATAGGCGATGGTGCCGAAAAAGTCTCCGGCGCTGTCCAGAAGAATGATCGAGGCGGTGTGGTCCATCGTGTAGTCGCCGCCTTCCAGATCGACCTTGCGCGCGTAGATGGAGAAGCCTTTCGCCATCTCCGCGATCTGCTCGGGTGTGCCGGTGATGCCGGTGATGCGGTCGGAGAAATTGCCGAGATAGGCCTTCATCACTTCCGGCGTGTCGCGCTCGGGATCGACGGACACGAAATAGGCCTTGATGTCCTCGCCTTCGCTGCCCATCTGGTCGAGCCAGCCATCCAGTTCAAACAGGGTGGTCGGGCAGACCTCCGGGCAGTGGGTGAAGCCGAAGAAGACGGCGGTGGGGCCGCCCTTGAAGGCGGCCTCGGTGATCGTCTGTCCGTTCTGGTCGACAAGCGCGAAGGGCACGCCGAAGGATCTGGGCGTGTTCTGCTGCTGGTACCACTGGAACGTCAGGAAGCCGATACCGACCGCCATGACAGCGAGAATGCCGACAAGAATGGAGCGCATCATTGCAACGAACCTAAGCTGATTGGGATGGATCAAGCCAGAGCATCGGGCCGAGAATTGGCCTCCGGTTTTCGGTTGTACCGATGCTCCATCAATGGGTTGGATCGTCCATTGTGCGTCCGGATGGACGCATGGCGATCTAGAAGCACCAGGCGAGGCCGGATTGCGCCATGGCGATGAATATGCCGGCGCCGTTCTCCAGCCACATGGCAAACCCAACCCCGGTCAATGCCGCAGCGACAAATACTGCCGCGCTTGCCTTGAGCCATGCGTTCGCCTGCCAAGTCTGCTGTCTCTTCATGGTTCACGATAGCGCGGAAGCGCCCCACAATGCAAAGCTGCATCTTGTCGCAACGGGCGGGTATGGCCGACCCGGCGGACTCCCGCCAGTCGTGACTGGCGGGGGGGGGGGGGCAGGGGAATTGCTGGAGGCAATTGCGTGGACTATACGTCCACAAGGGCACGATATGGCAACATTATCCCCAAATCGTTATCGCACTATACGCTTATAGCGTGTATCAGGTTGTGTGCGTTTCGAAACGATTCTGGGTATTGCCTTTTTAAAACAAAAGCATATTCCGTTCGTGGATTCGCCTTATGGGTGAGTGGTTCATTCTTTTCCGGTTGAATAGATTTTTCCGGGCGTTCTTGTAGTTCTGCAATTATCGCGTGTATGCAGGATGATGTGGACTGTGGGAGATACGCGGCGCGTTTAGCATATACTCGATGTCCGCGGCACTTGACTTCCTGTTCACTTCTATAGAGATATGTATCCAGCCAGCTGGTTTATACATGTCTTCCGGCAGGTTTTGGGGCGAAGTGAATGATCAAGGAATTCGACAAGCTGAAGCAGCAGCTCATCGAGCTTTCGGAGGCGGTAAACAAGTTCGAGTCCGAAGCCGTGCAACTGCGCGTCGTGGAACTCGTTCTCGACCACAATCTGGGCCGGGGGCACAATTTTTCCGAGAGCGGGATCGAGCGCTATATCGCCGGCCCGGGCCTGTCGGAGATCGTTCACGGCGCACGGTCGGGGCGCAGGAAGAAGACGACGGACAGCGCGAGGGGCGCCGTGGCGGCGCTGAACGAGCTGATCGGCAGCGATTTCTTCGCCGCACCGCGCACCATCAGCGATATCGTCAGCCATTGCGAGGAGAGTTTTGGCGCGCGCTACAAGTCGAACGCCTTCTCCGGCCCGCTGTCGCGCCATGCGCGCACCGGCGTCCTGGCGCGCGAGAAGAACGAAGACGGAAAGTTCGTTTACTTCAAACCCTGATCCCGGGGCGACTGACCGTTTCCGGGGAGTGCGGCGTTGTTCCATCCCCCGCGTTTACGTGGACGTGGGTTAGAGGACGCGGGCGGGTCGTCCACTCAGACGCGCTCGACAAAGCCATCCAGGACGCGCTTCTGGCCGGCCTTGTCGAAGTCGATGGTCAGTTTGTTGCCGTCGACCGAGGCGACATTGCCATTGCCGAACTTCAGGTGGAACACGCGGTCGCCGATCCGGAAGGCGGAGGGCGTTTCCGACACCGATTTCGCCACCAGCTCGCCCTCGATGACGCGTCCCTTCACCGAGCCGCGGCCGGCGCCGTAGCCCGAATCGGCCTCGCCATAGCCGATGCGCTCCACCTGGTGGCCGGAGCGCGTCCCCCAGTTGCGGCTGGTCGCCTCGGTGCGGTTCTTCTGCGCCCGCTGCCAGCCGGGGGTGGCGTAGGTGTTGGAGAAGGCTTCTGCATCGTCGAAGCGTGATTTGCCATAGGGATTGGGCCGGCCAACACCCCCGCCGGCACCATAGCCGCCGTAGCCGCTGCCGCCGTCCTCAGCCACGTCGACATGCGCTTCGGGCAATTCGTCGAGGAAGCGGGAAGGGATGGTGGACTGCCACAGGCCGTGAATGCGCCGGTTGGACGTGAACCACAGATGCAGGTTCTTCTTGGCGCGCGTCAGGCCGACATAGGCGAGGCGGCGCTCCTCCTCCAGGCCGGAGCGGCCACCCTCGTCGAGGGCGCGCTGATGCGGAAACAGGCCTTCCTCCCAGCCGGGCAGGAACACGGTCTCGAATTCGAGGCCCTTGGCCGAATGCAGGGTCATCAGGCTGACGGCATCAAGATCCTCGTGCCGCTCGGCATCCATGACCAGCGCCACATGTTCCAGGAAGCCGCGCAGGCTTTCGTAGTCCTCCATGGAGCGGATCAGCTCCTTCAGGTTTTCCAGCCGTCCCGGCGCTTCCGCCGAACGATCGTTCTTCCACATGTCGGTGTAGCCGGACTCCTCGAGGATCGTCTGGGCCAGTTCCGTATGCGGCGTGTTGTCCAGCATGCCCTGCCAGCGCTCGATGCTCTCCGCCAGGTTGCGCAGGGCGGCGCGCGGCTTCGGCTTCATCTCCTCGGTGCCGACCAGATCGCGGGCGGCCTGCAGCAGGGTGATCTCGCGCATGCGGGCCACGTCGTGGATCTGGCGGACGCTGGCTTCGCCCAGCCCGCGCTTGGGCACGTTGACGATGCGCTCGAAGGCGAGATCGTCGGCTGCCTGGGCGACGATGCGGAAATAGGCGAGGGCGTCGCGCACCTCCATCCGCTCGTAGAAGCGCGGACCGCCGATGACGCGATAGTTCAGGCCGAGCGTGACGAAGCGGTCCTCGAATTCGCGCATCTGGAAGGAGGCGCGCACCAGGATCGCCATGTCGTTCAGCGCGTGCTTCCTGGTCTGAAGGGCCTCGATCTCCTCGCCGATGGCGCGGGCCTCCTCCTCGGAATCCCAGGCGGCGTGGACGCGCACCTTGTCGTCGTCGGGATCGGCATGGTCGGTGAAAAGCGTCTTGCCGAGCCGGCCTTCATTGTGGGCGATCAGGTGCGAAGCCGCGCCAAGAATATGCGCGGTGGAGCGGTAGTTGCGCTCCAGCCGGATGACCGCGGCGCCCGGAAAATCCTTCTCGAAGCGCAGGATGTTGTCGACCTCCGCGCCGCGCCAGCCATAGATCGACTGATCGTCGTCGCCGACGCAGCAGATGTTGACCCTGCCGTCGCTTCCCGCCGCCCTTGGCCGCTGGGCGAGCAGGCGCAGCCACATATACTGCGCGGTGTTGGTGTCCTGATACTCGTCGACGAGGATGTATTTGAACTTGCGGTGGTAATCGGCGAGCACGTCGGGATTGTCGCGCAGGATGCGGATCGGCAGGCACAGGAGGTCGCCGAAATCGGTGGCGTTGAGCGTCTTCAGGCGCTCCTGATAGGCTGCGTAGAGCTCGCGGCCCTTGCCGCCGGCGAAGGCGCGGGCGTCGCCCTCGGGAATTTCCTTCGGCGCCAGGCCCTTGTTCTTCCAGCCGTCGATCATCTGGGCGAACTGGCGCGGCGGCCAGCGCTTGTCGTCCAGGCCCTCGGCCTGGATGATCTGCTTGATCAGGCGGATCTGGTCATCCGTGTCGAGGATGGTGAAGGAGGATTTGAGGCCGGCAAGCTCGGCATGACGGCGCAGGATCTTGACGCCGATGGAGTGGAAGGTGCCGAGCCAGGGCATGCCCTCGATGGCTTCGCCGACCAGCGTGCCGATGCGCGTCTTCATCTCGCGCGCGGCCTTGTTGGTGAAGGTGACGGCGAGGATCTGCGACGGGTAGGCGCGGCCGGTCGCCAGGATATGGGCAATGCGGGTGGTGAGAACGCGCGTCTTGCCGGTGCCGGCGCCGGCCAGGACGAGGACCGGCCCTTCGGTTGTCTCGACCGCCAGGCGCTGCTCGGGGTTCAGCGCATCGAGATAACGCGCCGGGGCGGCCCGCGCCGCCATGGCGCGCGCGGCGATGCCCGATGGCTTTGGCACAGCCGGCGCATCGCGGGCGGGCTCGTCCTCGTCGAAGAATGGAATATCGTCAGGAAATCCGGACATCGCTTCTGCATATGGTGATTCGGGCTCCAAAGCCCAAGGATGTTTTCCATTTGTACCGGTTTGCGAGAGCGGAACCAAGGGGGCGTTGCCGGCCGGCGCTTCGGCAGGCGGAACCGGGAGTATTGACGGCGGAGATGAAATCGCCGACTTTCCCGACCGGCCGGGCGCAGCCGGCAGTCCGCACTCCCTCGGGGAGCATGGCGAATGCGCCCTCATTCCTTTCCAAGGCTCCTTTCATGGGCGGCGAAGGCATCGGCAACGCGGACACTGATCGTTTCTTTTGCCGCGAAGAGGAACCTGGAACATGCGTACATTCATGGATTCCAAGGCGATGGCGAAAGCCATGCGCACGGCTCTGGCCGAGCGGGACGTCACCGTCACCCAGAGCGAGGCCCTGGAGATCGTAGCCCGGCAATTCGGCTTCGACACCTGGAACATTCTCGCCGCGAAACTGAAGGCGGCGGACGATGCGGCCATGTCGTTTGAGGCGGCCATCCCGATCTTTCGCATCTTCGACGAGGCCAAGGCACGGGAATTCTATCTGGATTTTCTGGGTTGCAAGGTCGACTGGGAGCACCGCTTCGGCCCCAACGCACCGCTCTACATGCAGGTCTCGCGCGGCGATCTCGTGCTGCATCTGAGCGAGCATTCCGGCGATGCGACGCCGGGTGCCAATGCCGTTGTCTTCATGCAAGGCATCGAGGCGCTGCACCAGGAACTCGCCGCGCGCAACTACAAGTACAACCGCCCCGGGCTGGAGAAGCAGGAATGGGGACTGGAACTCGGCGTCATCGACCCGTTCGGCAACCGCCTGCGCTTTATCCAGCGGTCCCGGAAATAGGCCTTCGTTAGCGTCCTGCTGGCAGGCGGAACCACCTGACGCCCGCATCAGCGCTTCGGTGAACGGGTCGAGAGCATCGGACCGGAAACGGGATCCGGTCTTCGGTTGTTCCGATGTTCCGTCAATGATCGAGATCGCCGGGCGTCCGAGAGGACGCCCGGCGATCTAATGCTCGCTTTCGCAGAGCGAGTGATCAGAGAGCGCCCGCAGCACGTAGCAGTCGCAGATCGCATCGCCGTTGCAGTTGTCGGCGATGCGTTCGAGTTCGTGTTCGAGCCGCTTCAGGCGGGCGATGCGCGCGCGCACCTCGACCAGATGCTCGCGCGCGATGCGATCGGCGCTCTCGCAAGGTTTCTCCGGGTGGCCGCTGAGGTCGATCAGCTCGCGGATCGCCTCGATGCCCAGGCCAAGGTCGCGGGCGTGGCGGATGAAGCCCAGCCGCTCCAGCGCATCCCTGCCATATCGGCGCTGATTGCCGGCGGAACGCTCGGGGGGCTCTATCAACCCTGTCTGCTCGTAATAGCGGATGGTGGGAACCTTCACCCCCACGCGCTCCGACAGTTCTCCAATCGACCACATGATGCCAACCATCGACGTTTCCGTTGTTACCGATATAGGCCGGATCGCCCCAAATGATAAGCCACGGGCGGTCGCGAACCGGTTTCACGAGGCTGTGAATGGACGTCCGTGCCTCATGCCTTACCTTGCCTTGCGGCGGGAACCTACAACCGCAATGGGAGTGTTCGCGATGCAGGGGAAGCTGGAGAAGAAACCGATAATCACCCAGGCGATGATCGACGCCTATGACGAATACACGCATCTGACGCTGGATCGGCGGGCCTTCATGAACCGGCTGACGATGCTGGCCGGGTCCGGCGCGGCAGCCGCGGTCATCGCGCCGATGCTGGCGGCGAGCTCCGCGCAGGCGGCGATGGTCGCCGAGGACGACGAACGGCTGACGGCCGAGGATGTCACCTATCGCGGCGACGGTGGCGACATGACGGGTTATCTGGCGCGGCCCGCGGGCGCCTCGGACAAGCTCCCCGCCGTGATCGTCATCCACGAGAACCGCGGCCTCAATGCGCATATTCGCGACGTCGCCCGGCGCATGGCGCTGGAAGGCTTTCTCGCGCTGGCCCCCGACTTCCTGTCGCCGGACGGCGGCACACCCGCCGACGAGGACAAGGCGCGCGAGATGATCGGCGGTCTCGACGCGGCGCAGACGGTGCGCAACGGCGTGGCGAGCGAGGCGTTCCTCGCCGGTCACGAGGCAGGCAACGGCAATGTCGGCGCCATCGGCTTCTGCTGGGGCGGCGGCATGGTGAACCAGCTTGCCGTCAACGCAGAAGGGCTGGACGCGGGCGTCGCCTATTACGGGCGGCAGGCGGACGCGGCCGATGTGCCGAAAATCCAGGCGCCCCTGATGCTGCACTATGCCGGTCTCGACGAGCGCATCAATGCCGGCATCGACGCCTATCGCAGCGCGCTGGAGGCGGCTGGCAAGACATTCACCATCCATGTCTATGAGGGCGTCAACCATGCCTTCAACAACGACACGTCGGAGGCACGCTACGACAAGGATGCGGCGGATCTCGCCTGGCAGCGGACGGTGGATTTCCTGAAGGAGACCCTCGCTTAGGCCGCCATGCGCCCATTCGGGGGTGCAAGGACGATAGACCATTGACGGAGCATCGGGCTGGGGCGCGGCCGGCGCCTCAGTATGCCCCGTAAGGGTAGGGATCGTAGCCGGAGAAGATGCGCTGCTGGCGTGCGCTGCGGACGATGGCGCGGATGAAGATCAGGTCGATCGGGATCGGCTCCCGCTTCCGCTCGAGGCTGTAGAGTTCGTCGTCGAGCGATTTCAGCGCCCGCCAGAAATCATAGTCGCTTATCTCGGCCGACCGGGCGAGCGTCTCCGACAATTCCCTGGCTTCCGCGTTCAACACTGCCTTCCTCGCGCCGACGAATCGAATTCATCCTTCGCGAAAATCGTCGGCCCGGGGCAGGCCGCCTTCAAGCAGGGGGCATGGTTAAAGTTGTGCAAACACCGCCATGGTTAACGCGCCGTTACGCCGCGAGGCACCGATCAAGTCATTGATCAGGCAAGCTTAACGGTGCTCTTCCTCGCTGAGCTCGACCAGCGCCTTGTTGAAAGAGCGCAGGGCGCGGACATGGCTGGCAAAGGCGATGACCCGGGTGTTATCGGCGGGATCGACGACCGGCAGCCGGTCGTGTCCGCCCTTGTCGAAGGCGCGCAGCGCGGCTTCCAGCGTATCGGTCGGTTTCAGGGCCTGCGCTCCGGTTTCCGGATCGTGGGTCACCGGTTCGGCATCGTCGTCGAGCACCTCCATGAAGTCCATCACGCGGGTCACCTGGCCGAGCGCCCGGTGCGGGCCTTCGACCAGGAACAGGCCGCGCATTTCGAGCTGCCACTGGAACCAGGAGTGCCCGTGGGTGGCCTGGTTGATGCCGTGCGCCACCGCCACGGTCAGGAGGAGGGCGATCGACAGTTCGTACCCGCCTGTCAGTTCGAAGACGATCACTGTGGTGGAGATCGGCGCGCCGAGGACGGCGCCGGCGACCGCGCCCATGCCGAGGATCGCGTAGAGCCCCTGGCTGGAGGCCATGGTGGGAAAGACCGAGGCGGCGATGATGCCGAAAGCGCCGCCCGTCAGCGCGCCGAGCAATAGCGCCGGAGAGAAGATGCCGCCGCCGAAGCGCATGGCGAGCGTGATCGCCGTCGCGACGGTCTTGACGACGATCAGCGCCAGCATGATCGCGAGGGGAAGCTGGTTCCACAGCGCCATGTCGGTGATTTCGTAGCCGACGCCGAGCACCTGCGGAAAGACGACGGCGATGCCGCCGACGAGGATGCCGCCCGCCAGCGGCCGCGTCCACAGGGGGATGTGGATGGCGCGTGCTGCATATTCGGCGGCGAACAGCGCAAACTGGAACAGGATCGCGACCACGGCCGCCGTGACGCCGAGGAGCGCGAAGGCCGGGAACTCCCAGAACGAGGTGATCTGGTGCGTCGGCACCAGGAAGGCGGCGGCGCTGCCGAACCAGAGCCGCGAGACCACTGCGCCCGCGGCGGAGGCGATGACGATCGGCACGAAGGAGCGCATCGCATAGTGGCCGAGAATGACCTCATGGGCGAAGAGAACACCCGCGATAGGGGCGTTGAAGGAGGCGGAGATGGCGGTGGCGACGCCGGCGCCGAGCAGGGTGCGGCGGCCCCATTCGGGAAGGCTGGCGCGCCATGCGATGGCGGTGGCCAGAACGGCCCCCAGATGCACCACCGGCCCCTCGCGGCCGGCGCTGGCGCCGGAGCCGAGCGACAGGGCGGTGACGAAGGCCGACAGCAGGCCCTGGCGCAGCGACAGCTTGCGGCCGGACAGGGCGCGCGCCTCGATGACGTCGGCCACCGCGCCGGTGCGGCGTGCCTCCAGCCGGGTCAGCAGGAGGCCGACCAGCAGGCCGCCGACCGTCGGGCCGGCCATGATCCAGTACCAGGGAAGCGACTGGGCGGCGGAGAAGACCAGCTCGGAACTGGTGCCCAGCCAGAACAGCTGGAAGATGCCGATCAACTCGCGAAACACGATCGCCGCCACGGCGACGCCGAGGCCGAGCAGCAGCGACAGCAGCCAGATCAGCGGCAGCCTTGCCTCAAGGAAGGCGTTGAGATTCGGTTCGACCCAGGTCCAGACCACCCGCGGCAGGCGCTGGATCAGCCGGAATGCTGCCTCTATACGCGCTGTGAGCACGGCTAGGCCCGCCGCCGGCTGATGCCGATGATACTGCCGGCCTGTTCCGGGCGGGGCAGCGCCGCGTGCGATGCGCGCATCGTCTCGATGCGCTCGAGAACGTCGCCGGGGAAGGGAGCGGCCCGGGGGCCGTTCATGTCGACATGCAGGGTCAGGGTCTCGCAGGTGGCCGCCAGCCAGCCATCATCGGCATGGCGGAGTTCCTGAAAACTGTGCAGGCGCTTTGCGTCATTGTCGAGAAGCTGGAACGTGGCGCGCAGCCGGTCATCCAGATGGAGCTCGCGCAGATAGCAGACGTGGATCTCGACCGTGTAGGTCGTCAGCCGGCGGGCCGCGGCATATTGCGGTCCCATGCCGAGCGTGGCCCAGACCGAATCCACGGCCCGGTCGAACAGCACCGTATAGTAGGCCATGTTGAGATGGCCGTTATAGTCGATCCAGTCCCGCTCGATGGAGAGCTGGTCCGAGACATGTGGCGCGCGATCAGGCATTTCCTTATTCCGCTTAGGGTCCTGGCCGTCGCCGGTTCTGGGCCTGGCGGACAGCAAAGCGTTCCTAAACCAGAATGCGGCTTCATTGAACCGTTATCCTGGCCTATCTTTTTGTTTCACCGTGATCTTTTCCGGAAAATTCCGGCTTCCGGCATTTCCGGTCATGCATAAGGGCAGCGGTTTCGGGTAGAAGTGAGCGGCGATGCCGGCACGCGACGGGCCGGACGGACCGTACTGGAGGACATTCATGGCGCTGGCCGAACTTGAACAGGTTGCCCGCAATGGCGAAGGCATCGACGCGGTGCTCGGGATTCTGCGCCAGCGTTATGGCGAACGACTGATGACCGGCCATTCGATCCGCGAGCAGCATGCGCATACGACGAGCTACATTCCGGCGCAATTGCCGGATGGCGTCTTCGCGCCGGCCAATGTGGAGGAGATTCAGGACGTGGTGCGGATCTGTTCCGAGCACCGCGTTCCCATCATTCCGTTCGGTACAGGCACCTCGCTGGAAGGGCATGTGAATGCGCCCGGCGGCGGCATCTCGCTCGACCTGATGGGCATGAACCGCATCCTGTCGGTCAATGCCGAGGATCTCGACTGCACGGTGGAGCCGGGCGTGACGCGCGAGGACCTGAACCGGCACCTGCGCGATACGGGGCTGTTCTTCCCGATCGACCCCGGGGCCAATGCCAGTCTCGGCGGCATGGCCTCGACGCGCGCCTCGGGCACCAATGCGGTGCGCTACGGCACGATGCGCGAAAATGTTCTCGGACTGACGGCGGTCATGCCGGACGGGCGGGCGATCACCACGGCGCGCCGCGCCAAGAAGACCTCGGCGGGCTACGACCTGACCCGGCTGATGATCGGCGCCGAAGGCACGCTCGGCATCATCACCTCGATGACGCTGAAGCTGCAGGGCATTCCGCAGGCGATCTCGGGCGGCGTCTGCTCGTTTCCCGATGTGGAGCGGGCTTGCGAGGCGGTTATCGCCACCATCCAGATGGGGGTTCCCGTGGCGCGCATCGAGTTCGTCAATGCGCTGGCGATGAAGGCGATCAACGCCTACGCACAGCTCAGCTACCCCGAAAGCCCGTGCCTGTTCCTCGAGTTCCACGGCAGCGAGGCGGGAGTCAGGGAGCAGGCCGAGACCTTCGGAGAGATCGCCGGTGAGTTCGGCGGGGGACCGTTCCAATGGACCAGCGTGGCGGAGGAGCGGAGCAAACTGTGGAAGGCGCGGCACGATGCCTACTGGGCGTGCCTGACGCTCAGGCCCGGCACGCGCGGTCTGTCGACCGATGTCTGCGTGCCGATATCGCGGCTTGCCGAATGCATCGTCGAAACGGAGGCGGATATCGCGGAGAGCGGATTGCTGGCGACGGTGCTCGGCCATGTCGGAGACGGCAATTTTCATGTTCTGGTCCTAATGGACATGCATGATCCCCGGGAGATCGCGCAGGCGGAGGCTTTCGTCGCGCGGCTCAACAGAAGGGCGCTGTCGATGGACGGCACCTGCACCGGCGAGCATGGGATAGGGCAGGGCAAGATGCGTTTTCTCGAAGAGGAACTGGGCGGCGCGGTCGATGTCATGCGCGCGATCAAGCAGGCGATCGACCCGCTCAACATCATGAATCCCGGCAAGATCCTCGGCGCAAGGCGCTCATAAGCCGAATGTGTGCGATGATGGGCCTCGATGCCCGCCGGATATCGGCGAGACTTTAGGAGCAGCAACTGGCACGTCTGTTTGTTTTCTTCGGTGGACTGGTGGTCTTGGCGCTGACGGCGGCGCTGGTGGCGCCCTATTTCATCGACTGGAACCATTACCGCTCCGCGTTCGAGCGCGAGGCGGAGCGGGTGCTCGGCCGCGAGGTCAGCGTCGAGGGGACGGCGCGCGCGCGGCTGCTGCCGTTTCCCTCGCTCACTTTCACCGATGTGGTGGTGGCGGGCGAGACGCCCGAGGCTCCGGGCATGACCGTGGAGGAATTCTCCATGGACGCCGAACTCGCGCCGTTCCTGCGGGGCGAGGTGCTGATCTTCGACATGCGCCTCGTCCGGCCGTTCGCGCGACTGTCGGTGGCGGAGGACGGCGGTATCGACTGGGCCGTGCGCCCGTCCGGCCCGTTCGATCCGCGCCAGGTGACGCTCGAGAAAGTCAACATCGTCGATGGATCGGTGGCGCTGCATCACGCGGCGAGCGGGCGGGCGCACCGGCTGACCGGCATCAACGCCAACCTCTCCGCCCGGACGCTGGCCGGTCCCTGGCGCATCGACGGGACGCTGGCGGTCGACGACATCCCCATGGCGCTTTCGGTGTCCACCGGCGGGGCCGATGCCGATGGGACCATGCGCGTCCGCCTGGAGGCGCTGCCCGACGAACTGCCGGTCAGGATATCGACAGACGGGCAGGCCCGTCTGGAAGACGGCGTCGCGCATTACAGCGGCGGTTTCCTGTTCGACACGTTCGGCGAGGCGGAGATCGCCAGGCTGCGCGGCGATCAGGGCGCCACCTTCGCGCTGCGCGACACGGTGGCGACCAATCGCCTGTCCGGCCGCTTCGACCTCCGGCATGACCGCCTGTCCATCGAGGAGTTCCGCTTCGAAACGGGGCCGGCCGACGCGCCCTACCATGCGGAGGGTCAGGCAAGCGTGGAGCTGGGCGGCACGCCGCGCTTCTCGATCACGGCGGACGGCGCGCAATTGCGGTTCGATCCGGAGGAGGGCGCGCAGGGCGCGATCGCCGGCATCGACCTGCAGAAGCGCTTCGATGCCTTCGCAAAAGCCGTCGCCGCGCTGCCGGCTCCGACCATCCCCGGGCGGGTCTCGATCAATCTGCCGGCCATCGTCGCCGGGGACACCACCATCCGCAACATCCAGCTCAGGGCGGAACCCGCCGATGGCGGCTGGCAGGTCGGCTCTGTGGCCGCCACCCTGCCGGGGCGCACCCGCTTCGAGGCAAGCGGGCTCCTGACGACACGCGGCAAGCTCGCCTTCGACGGCTCCGTGCTGCTGGCGATCGCGCAGCCCTCGGGTTTTGCCGCATGGATCGCGCGCGACGTGGACGATGCGATCCGCCGCCTGCCCGCGGCGGGCTTCAGCGCCGATGTGGCCCTGTCTGACACGGCGCAGCGCTTCGACGCGCTGGAGCTCATCCTCGGCGATGCGCGCTTCAACGGCAGTCTGGAGCGCCGGCAGCCCGAGAATGCGCGACCGTCTCTTGCCCTGACGCTCGACGGCGATGCGCTCGATCTCGACGGCATCCGTGCCTTCATCTCGCTGTTCGTCAGCGATGCGGGAACCAACAGGCTGGCCGGGCATGATGTCGATCTCAACGTGAAGGCAGGTCCCGTGACGGCGGCTGGCCTGGCGGCGCAGACGCTCGACAGCGCGCTCCGGCTGCGCGACGGCGTGCTGGAGATCGACCGATTGACCCTCGGCGGGCTGGCCGGGGCACAGATCAGCGCGACGGGGCAGGTGAGGGATTTTGCCGGCGGGCCAACCGGAAAGATCGACGCCACCATCCTTTCGCCGGACCTGTCGGGCCTCGCAGGCGTCATGGCCGAGCGGTTTCCGGAGAACCCGATCCTGGCGGGTCTCGCGCGGCGAACGGCGGCCTTTCCCGGACTGCTCGCGGATGCGGAGATCAACCTCGTCGCGAGCGCCGCGGACAATGGCGACGATACGGTCGGGCTGGCCATCAGTGCCGAGGGCGCCGCGGGCGGCACGGATCTCAGCTTTTCCCTGTCCGACAGGAGCCCGCGTGCCGATCCGTTTGCGGGCGACTTCAAGATGTCGGTGACGGCGCGCAATGACGATGCGGCGGCGCTTTACGGCCTTGCCGGCCTGCCGGCCCTGCCGCTCGGCCTCGCCGGCGAGGCGCGGCTGGAACTGTCCGCCGCCGGCTCGCTCGCCGGCAGCGTCGCGACGCAGGCGAACGTGACCGGCGATGGGCTGCAGGCGGGCTTCGAGGGGACCATGCGCCTGGCCGAGGGCGAACCATCGCTGACCGGCAGGACGAGCCTGAAAAGCGATGATCTGGAACCCTGGCTCGCGGTTGCCGGGGTGGTGCTGCCCGGTTTCGGCCTCGGCATGCCGGTCGACCTTTCCACGGAACTCGAATGGAGCGAAGCGCTCGCCGTTCTTTCCGGCCTGACAGGGATGGTGTCCGGCAGCGACGTATCGGGCGACCTGACGGTTTCCCTCGATGGCGAGAAACCGCGTTTCGAAGGGGCGCTCGAACTGTCCCGCCTTGATCTGGCGCCGTTCGCCGAACTCGTTCTGGGCAGCGGTGTCTTCTCCGGCGAGGATGGCGCCGTCTGGCCGGAAGTCCCCTTCAGCCAGGATGTCCAGATCCCGTTCTCGGCAAATCTGGACCTGCGCGCGGAAACCCTGTGGGCGGGATTCTGGGCCGGAGCGGAGAAGGGCGCGATGAAACTGCGGCTGGATGCCGAGGGACTGGCGCTTTCCGACCTTCGGGCCGAGATCTACGGTGGCACGGTCGATGGGTTCGCCACCTTGCGCAACAATGAGGGTACGGGCCTTCTGTCGGCACAGCTCGGCCTCGACGGGGCGGCGCTCGACGCGCTGCTGCCCCAAGCCGGGCTTTCCGGGCGCATCACCTCGCGGGCCAGCGTCAGCGCCAGCGGCAAGACGGTGAACGGCATGGCGGCGGCGCTTTCGGGTTCCGGCTCGGCTGGGCTGAACGGCCTGGTGATCGACGGGCTCGATCCCGGCGCGCTGGCGGCGATCCTGCAACGGGCCGACGAGGCCGGCAATGCCATCGACGCGGAGCGCACCGCGGCGTTCGCCCCGTCGCTGGTTCGCGACGGAGCGTTTGCCGTAGGCGACACGGAAGTTGCCTACACGATCGCCGGCGGGGTGGCGCGTACGCCGCCCGTGCGCCTGACGGGCGACGGCGCGACGCTCACGGCGGAAGCCTCCGCCGATCTGCGGATGATGGGGTTCGAGGCAAGCGGGACGCTTGCTTTCGATCCGGGAACCGAGGCGGTCATCGGCTCGGAGCCGGCCGTCGGCTTCGAAACCAGCGGAGGGTTCGACGCGCCGCGGACGCAGATCGTCACCGCTCCCTTGGCGCAGTTTCTCACCCAGCGCGCGCTGGAGCGGGAGCAGGCGCGTGTCGAGCGCATGCAGTCCGTGCTGCTCGAGCAGCAGCGCCTGCGCCGGGAGGCGCGTTACTTCGTTGCGCTCGCCGATGCGCGCGAGGCGGCCGAGGCGGAGCGGCTGCGGCTCGAACGGGAGATGGAACTGCAGAGGGAGCGGGAGCAGCGGGCGCGGGCCGAGGAGGAGGAGGCGCAGCGCAGGGCGGCGGAGCAGGAGCGCGCGGAACGCCAGCGCGCCGAGGGAACGCGCGAAGCTGTCGAGCGGGCGCCACTTTCCGCGCCGAACACCGCCGGGCAGCCGAAAGAGGCGCCCTCGGACGGAGCCAATTCACGCGACGCGGTATCGGAGTTCTTCCGTGCGAAAAACCTGTCGAGCGACCGCCTGCTGGAGCTTCTGGGGCAGGGCGAGTGACGGGCTCCGCCATGGCGACCGGGGCAATCAGCAGAAAGGGCGCGTCGCGCGGCGACAAGGCTCCGTCAGTCTCCGGCGCGCTTCTTGACCTGTTCGAGGACGAAGAGCCTGAGCGCGGAGGACAGGTTGGTGTCGTCATCGCGCGCATTGTCGATCATGGCGATCACGGCCGCGACCGTCTGGCCCCGCGCGCCGGCAATGCGTTCCAGCTCCTGAAAGAAGGGCGGTTCCAGCGACACGCTGGTTCGGTGGCCGCGGATGCTGACGGAGTGCTTGTGAACGGGCGTCATGGGCTGTCGGCGCCATCGGGGGGCACCCGGCGGTGCGCCTCGATCTGCGCTGCCGAAGCGGCCTTGCGGGCGGCCTCAAGGTTCTTTTCGGCTTTGCTGCGGCCATGCAGCAGGCGGTTTTCGGCGGCGCGGCTCTCTTTGTCCTCGCGCGCTTTTTGCTTGCGTCGCTGGCGAAGGTTGATCAGGTCGCCCATCGTCACCTTCCTTGGCCTTGTCGCGGGACCGGTGCGAAACTTCATGGAAACGCCGCCCGGTTCGCCTTCACTCTCCTGTCGCAGGTCTGCCCGAATCCCTGCGGATGCCGGATGCGATCACCCCGTCGCTAGACGCCTCACTTCTTGCGGAAGGCGTCGAGGGAAACAACCTCCGCGCCCTTGCCGTCGGGCTTGTCGTCCGCCTCGTCCTTCTTGTCCGCGGTGACCCTGGTGCTCTTCTTCTTTTTCGCCGCGGCGACAGGCTTGTCCTTGGCGCCGGCTTCTTCCGTCACGGCGGTGGAAGCCTCGGGAACCGCTTCCAGGTTCGCGGGCAGCACCTCCTCGTCGGGCTTGACGTCGAACTCCAGCTCGAAATTGACCGAGGGATCATAGAAGCCGCGCACGGCGGAGAAGGGGACGCTGAGCATTTCCGGCACGTCGGCAAAGGACAGGCCGACCTCGAACCCGGTCTCGCTGACCTTCAGGTCCCAGTACTGGTACTGCAACACGATCGTCATCTGCTCGGGATAACGTTCGCGCAGCCGGCTGGAAACGCGTACGCCGGGCGCCGTGGTCAGGAAGGTGATGAAGAAATGGTGTTCGCCCGGCAGGCCGGTGCGCGCCACCTCGGCCAGCACCTTGCGCATGACGCCGCGCAAGGCGTCCTGGGCGAGAATGTCATATCTGATGCGGTCTTCGGCCATTACTCGAACCGGTTGGAGTCACGATATCCTACCTCTAATCAAGGACCGTGCTCAGGTAAACCGGCAAAAGGCGCTGCGGGTTCCGCTTATGCGCGCGAGCGCGTCATCCGGGCGTCTCGCCACCCGCTTCCCGGCGACCATAGGCGCGCAGGAAGGTGACGACGGCGATGCGTGCGGAACGGGCCACCTCCTTGTCGCTCAGCACCTCCCCGAACAGCGCGGGAATCTGCAGATCGGTAAAGATCAGGGAGAAGAACTGCCGCGCGGCGACGTCCGGATCGTCGATGTCGAGAAAGCCGGCGAAGGCGAGGCGGGCAAAGCGCGCCGCGAGCGCCGACCAGACTTTTCCGGGGCCGCCGACCCGCCAGCTGGCGAACAGCTCGGGGTGGCGTTCGCCCTCCATGTGGATCAGCTTGCGGAGGAACTTTCCGTCGCGATCGCAGATGCAGTTGCGGATGAAGCGGATCGCGAAATCCGTCAGATCGGTCTCAAGGTGTTTCGGGTGGTCGGGAAACGTGCCGAGCACCGCGAAGGCGCCCGCGGTGCAGCGATCGGTGATCTCGCCCACCACGGCGGCGAACAGTTTCTCCTTGTCGCCGAAATTGTTGTAGACGGTCTGCCGCGAGACGCCGGCTTCCGCGGCGATCAGGTCGATGTTGGCGCCGGCAAAACCCTCGCTGCAGAAGACGCGTGCGCCGGCGTCGAGCATGGACAGGCGCTTGGCCATCTGGCCGCGTGGCGGGAGGATGTCAGGAACAGTCTGTGGCTTCATGGAAAAATTTATAGTTCTGATTGACGAATTGGACAAGGCTGTCTAAAAAAATTGCCGGACATGGGGTCAGGCCCGGCACGGGGGATGTCGGTTCGTCTGTTTCCCGCTCGTCCTTGGATCGGCGCTCCGCGTCGCGACATTTTCTTGAAAGAGCAAACCATGACTACCAGCTTCCTCCGCATCGCGGTCGTGCTCGGCCTCCTGACCGCCGTCGGTCCCTTCGCGATCGACATGTACCTCCCGGCCCTGCCGACCATCGGCGAAGACCTGAATGCCGGCACCGTGCCGGTTCAGATGTCCCTGCTCGTGTTCTTCCTGTCGATGGGCTTCGCGCAGATCATCGTCGGGCCGATCTCGGACATGGTCGGACGCAAGGCGCCGCTCTACATGGGGCTGGGGCTTTTCATCATCGGCAGCATCGGTTCGGCGCTGGCCGGCAGCATCGAGACGCTGATCGCCTTCCGCTTCCTGCAGGGGCTCGGCGCCTCCGCCGGCATGGTCGTGCCGCGCGCCGTGGTGCGCGACCTGCATACGGGAACCGAAGCCGCGCGGCTGATGTCCATGCTGATGCTGGTGTTCTCGATATCGCCCATTCTGGCGCCGCTGACGGGCAGCCTGATCATCGAGGCGCTGGGCTGGCGCTCCGTGTTCTGGTCGGTGACCGTTGCCGCGCTCCTGGCGGTCTTCCTGCTGGCCACGTCCCTGAAGGAGACAAGGCCGGTGGAGGAGCGGCGGGGCAGTTCGCTGCGCAGCGCGCTCGCCGGCTATCGCTTCCTGATGGGCGACCGCAAGTTCCTCGGCCTCACGCTGATCGGCGGGTTCGGCATTTCGAGCTTCTTCGTCTACCTGTCGAACTCGTCCTTCGTCCTGATCAATCACTACGGTCTTTCGCCGTCGCTCTACAGCGTCTTCTTCTCCCTGAATGCGGTGGCGTTCTTCGCGATGTCCCAGCTGACGGGCGTTCTGACGGAGCGTTTCGGGCTGCGCCGCGTGGTGCGGGTCGCGGTGGCGTCCTACGCGACCGTGATGGTGGCGATGCTCGCCGTGATGATGGCCGGGCAGCAGTCGCTGTGGGTCCTGGCGTCGTTCCTGTTCGTCGGCTACGGCTTCTTGGGCCTGGTGATCCCGACGACTTCGGTGCTGGCGATGGACGATCACGGCACGATCGCCGGAACCGCATCGGCGCTGATGGGCACGCTGCATTTCGCCACGGGCGCAACGGCGATGGCCGTCTCCGGGCTGTTCTTCGACGGCAGGCCGCTGCCGATGGTGATCAGCATCGCGACCTGTGCCGTCCTGGCGCTGGCGCTGACCCAGCTGACGCTGGGGCGGGCAGGCGACGCCGAGCGGGCGCCGGCCGAATAACACCTAGCGAACAGAAGCTGGGATTTGAAAAGGGGCGGTTATCCGCCCCTTCTTCCTGCCGCCGCTTCTCCTCGAAGCCGCCGCGGCAGGCCAGATCATTGACTGGGCATCGGAACAACTGAAAGCCGGATTCCACTTTCCGGTCGGCTGTTCAAGGACCGGCGGCATGGATGGTGACGGAAAATCGGAGAGAAGTGGAGGCTTCTGTTGCCAGGTGCCTCCGAACCCCGCTTAGACCTGCGACGGCCTAAGGCTTGATTTGAAGCTATCGCACTGCATTAAGCAGCGAGACGTGCTTCCGCATAGTTGTCGTTGGCAACTATAAAGATAGCCCGATAACGGTGGTACAATGCCGAGCGAAAGTCCGATCTTTACACCCTCGTCGATCCTGTTTCGCCCCCATCAGAAGCCGCCCTTTCCATCTAAGCAGCCTGCGGTTTCTGGTGGAGGCGCCGGGCACTGCCCCCGGGTCCGAATGGTTTATTGCACCGGCAGTTTATCGCCATAGTCGGTCGAGCCGACGCGTCGAATATAGTGAGCGCGCGAAGGCAAGAAAAGGGGCATTCGGGGGAAAAGGGAATTCGGGATTGACTTGACGTCAAGCATTGCGGAATGTCGATATCCAGTATGGCGACGTTCCGGCAAGCGCAGGTTGTATTGCTGCTTGCAGGGCGCCGGGGCGAGCCGCGATCCTTAACGAGGGGAGAAATCATGGCCGACTATCTCGCAGATGTGCGCAAGTATGATGCAACCGCCGATGAAGGTGCCGTCAACAAGATCGTGAAGCATCTCGGTATCGCCTTGCGCAACCGCGATTCATCTCTGGTATCCTGCAGCGACCAGAGCGAGCTCGACCGCGTCCGCGAGAAATGGTGCATGAAGAAATTCGGCGAAACCGATGCGGCCAAATGCGATTCGGTGATCGAGAAGGTTTGCCAGAGCATGTCGGGCGACAATTCGAAGAGCCGCGTGACCTTCTACTATCTGGTGGCCAAGCATCTGGGCAAACTCTCCGCCCTCTGATCTCCCCTCATCCGACGACGGAAAAGCTCCTGCCGCCCGGCGGGAGCTTTTTTCGTCCTGGACCCGACGGTGCAATAGCTCCGGCAGACGTTTTTCGCCAGGCTGCGCTGGACTATGATAGGGCCACCCCGACAGTCTGAAGCGATTCGCCATGCGCCAGTATCTCGACCTTCTCTCCCACGTGCTGGAAAACGGCGTCGACCGTGACGACCGGACCGGAACGGGGACGCGCGGGGTGTTCGGCTACCAGATGCGGTTCGATCTGGGGCAGGGCTTTCCCGTCCTGACCACCAAGAAGCTCCATCTGAAGTCGATCATCCACGAGCTTCTGTGGTTCCTGAAAGGCGATACCAACATCGCCTATCTGAAAGAAAACGGCGTCTCCATCTGGGATGAATGGGCGGATGAGAATGGCGATCTCGGCCCCGTCTACGGCGCGCAGTGGCGTTCCTGGCCGGCGCCGGACGGACGGCGGATCGACCAGATCGCGAATCTTCTGAACGCCTTGCGCGCCAATCCTCACTCGCGGCGCCATGTGGTTTCAGCGTGGAACCCGGCGGAGGTCGATCATATGGCCCTGCCGCCCTGCCATTGCCTGTTCCAGTTCCACGTGGCCGATGGCCGGCTCTCCTGCCAGCTCTACCAGCGGTCCGCCGACATTTTCCTCGGCGTGCCGTTCAACATCGCTTCCTACGCGCTGCTGACGGCGATGATGGCGCAGGTGATTGGGCTCAAGCCCGGCGATTTTGTCCACACGCTGGGCGATGCGCATCTTTATGCAAATCATTTCGAGCAGGCGCGGGAGCAGCTTCTGCGGACGCCCAAGCCGCTGCCGACGCTCTGGATCAACCCCGAAATCGATGACCTGTTCGCGTTCCGGTTCGAGGATTTCCGGCTGGACGGCTATGTCGCCGATCCGACCATCCGCGCGCCGATCGCGGTCTAGGTTCGGGCGGTCCCGCAGTGCAGGAAGGAACACGATGAGCGTCGCACTGGTGGTGGCCATTGCCGAAAACGGGGTTATCGGTCGGGAAGGGGGGCTGCCTTGGCGTCTCTCTACCGACCTCAAGCGCTTCAAGGCGGTGACGATGGGCAAGCCCGTCATCATGGGCCGCAAGACCTGGGAGAGCATCGGCAGGCCCCTTCCGGGCCGCCGCAACGTGGTCATCACGCGGAACGCCGGTTTCGTCGCGGAGGGTGCCGAATGCGCGCCCTCGCTCGATGCGGCGCTGACGCTGACCGGAGCCCGGCAACCGGGTGTGGAGGTCTGCGTGGTCGGCGGCGGGGAGATCTATCGCGAGGCGCTGCCCCTGGCGGACATCCTCCATGTCACCCATGTCCATGCCGCGCTCGACGGCGATGCGTTTTTCCCGCCGATCGACCCCGAACGATGGGCCGAGGTTTCCCGCGAGGCGGTTCCCGCCGGCGAAAAGGACGTTTACGCCACCAGCTATGTGGTCTACCAACGGCGTTAGGCATGTTGGGCGATTGCCCTAATTTGGCAGAAAACAACGGGAAAGCGGCACGCTGCCGCGTTGAAAGCCGTCCTGCCGCTACCTATAACTGACCGGATGGGAGAACTGGCCCGCCCAAGGGTCTGACCCGGATCGAGAAAAGGAACAATAATGCCCTGGAATAATCAAAGTGGCGGAGGCGGCCCTTGGGGTGGCGGCAATAACGGTGGTCCCTGGGACCAGGGGCCGCGCGGACCGAGCGGACCGCAGGGGACGCCGCCCGATCTGGAAGAGATCATCCGGCGCGGCCAGGATCGCCTGAAGAACGCCCTTCCGGGCGGCGGTCGGGCCAGTCCGGCGATGATCGCCGTGGTGCTTGTGGCGCTGGCGGGCCTCTGGCTGTTCAAGGCCGTCTACACGGTTCAGCCGGACGAGCTTGCCGTCGAACTGCGGTTCGGCAAGCCGAAGCCGGAGCTTTCCGAACCGGGCCTGCATTTTCACTGGTGGCCCGTCGAGACCGTCGAGAAGGCCTCCGTGGCCGAACGGCTGGTCGATATCGGTGCGGTCAGGGGCGGCGCCTCGAGCGGCTTGATGCTGTCCGGCGACCAGAACATCGTCGACGTGAAATTCTCCGTCGCTTATCAGGTCGCCGACCCTTCGGCCTATCTGTTTAACGTGGCCAATCCCGACGAGACGCTGCGCCAGGTGGCGGAAAGCGCCATGCGCGAAGTGGTCGGCCGCAGGCCCGCTCAGGATATTTTCCGCGACGACCGTCAAGGCATCGCGGAGGGCGTCCGGGCGACGATCCAGACGGCGCTCGACGACTACGGCACCGGCCTGACGGTCAACGCCCTGTCGATCGAGGATGCGGCGCCGCCACGCGAAGTGGCCGACGCGTTCGACGAAGTGCAGCGCGCGGAGCAGGACGAGGACCGGTTCGTCGAAGAATCGAACCAGTACTCCAACCAGAAGCTGGGCCAGGCACGCGGTGAGGCAGCGGGGCTGCGCGAAGAAGCGGCCGCCTACAAGAACCGCGTCGTGCAGGAAGCCGAAGGTGAGGCGCAGCGCTTCATCTCCGTCTACGACGAATATGCCAAGGCTCCCGACGTGACGCGCAAGCGCCTGTTCCTCGAAACCATGGAAAACGTCCTGCGCGGCTCCAACAAGATCATCGTGGAGCAGAATGGCGGCACGGGCGTGGTTCCCTACCTGCCGCTGCCTGAACTGAGACCGCAACCGCAGCCGAACCAGAGCGCTGGCCAGAACGCGGGAGGGAGCAACTGATGTCCAACCGACTTCCCATTCTCGCCTTTATCGGCGCGGTACTGCTGTTCCTGCTCTACTCGGCGATCTTCGTCGTCAACGAGCGGCAGCAGGCGATCGTCCTTCGCTTCGGTGAGATCGTCGATGTGAAGACCGAACCCGGCCTCTACTTCAAGATGCCGTTCGCCTTCCTGGAAGCGGACAATGTCCAGATCATCGAGGACCGCATCCTGCGCTTCGACCTGGACGATATCCGCGTGCAGGTTTCGGGCGGCAAGTTCTACGAGGTGGATGCGTTCATCGCCTATTCGATCAGCGATCCGCGGGTGTTCCGCCAGGCGGTTTCCGGTAGCGTTCAGCTTGCCGAGCAGCGCCTGAGGACGCGTCTCGACGCGGCTCTCCGCCGTGTCTACGGTCTGCGCGGCTTCGAGGCGGCGCTCTCGGAAGAGCGTGCATCGATGATGCGCGAAGTGGCCGAGGACCTGCGTCCTGCCGCCGCTTCTCTCGGGCTCGAGATCAAGGATGTGCGCATTCGCCGGACCGACCTGACGGCCGAGGTTTCGCAACAGACCTACGACCGCATGAAGGCCGAGCGTCTTGCCGAGGCGGAGCGCCTGAGGGCGCGTGGCCGCGAGGCGGCCGCCCGCATTCGCGCGCGCGCTGATCGTGAGGTGGTCGAGATTACCGCGGCCGCTCAGCGGGAAGCCGAGATCCTGCGCGGTGAGGGTGAAGGTGAGCGCAACGCTATCTTCGCCGAGGCTTTCTCGCGCGACGCGGACTTCTTCGAGTTCTATCGCTCGATGGCCGCTTATCGCGAAGCGCTCAACGCGTCGGGCACGACCATGCTGCTGTCGCCGGATTCGGAGTTCTTCCGCTTCTTCAACGATGCGCAGGGTACGGCGCCTTCCGGGGCGGCATCGCAAGGCGGAGCCGCCAACCAGTAGGGGGCGCGTCGCATGAGCGATTTCATTGCCGCCCTCGGCCTGGTTCTGGTCGTCGAGGGGCTGGTCTATGGCGGTATGCCCCGCTTGGCCAAGCGCCTCGCCGAACAGGTGATCGAGATGCCGGAGAGCACGCTGCGCGGCGCCGGCATCGGCGCCATGATCGCGGGGGTCCTGATCGTCTGGCTCGTTCGAGGATGATCGAAATCATGCGGCCCGCCGGGGAATGCCCGGCGGGCCGCAAACACGCCGCATTCACACCGGATCATGCAGAAGTGAAGCGCGTTCTCGTGGAAACCGCGCCTTCCACAGCCTAAGATGATCCGCATGCGCCTTCGCGAAACGACACGCCACCTGGAGAATTGCCCTCAATGACGCCGCTGAAGATTTTACGCGCCACGCGGGTGGCTCCGATGGCCCTGATGCTCGCCGTAGGAACGCTGGGCACGGCACCCGTCCTGTGGCCCCGCCCGGCGATGGCCGAGGGGCCCGCATCGGTCGCCGATCTCGCCGAGCGCCTTGCCGGCGCTGTGGTGAACATCTCGACATCGCGCTCGGCGGCGGGTTCCGGCTCCGGCCGGGTGCCCATGCCCAAGTTGCCCGAGGGGTCGCCCCTCCAGGATTTCTTCGACGACTTCTTCCAGGAACAGCCCGAGGAGGAGCGGACGCCGCGACCGGCCCAGTCGCTCGGCTCAGGCTTCGTCATCGATGCCGAGGAAGGCATCGTCGTCACCAACAACCACGTGATCTCCGGGGCTGACGAGATCGTCGTCAACTTCTCCGACGGCGGCAAGCTCGACGCCGAGCTTCTCGGCGTGGACACGAAGACGGATATTGCCGTTCTTAAGGTCGACGCCAGCAAGCGCACGCTGCAGGAGGTGCCGTTCGGCAATTCCGATGCGATGCGCATCGGCGACTGGGTGATGGCGATCGGCAATCCGTTCGGCCTCGGCGGAACGGTCACGGTCGGCATCGTCTCGGCTCGCAACCGCGAAATCGGCTCGGGTCCCTATGACGACTTCATCCAGACGGACGCCGCGATCAACCGCGGCAATTCCGGCGGTCCGCTGTTCAACATGAACGGCGAGGTGATCGGCATCAACACAGCGATCATTTCGCCGACCGGCGGCTCGATCGGCATCGGCTTCTCGATCCCTTCGACGCTGGCCGTCAACGTGGTCGACCAGTTGCGCGAGTTCGGCGAGACGCGGCGCGGCTGGCTCGGCGTCCGCATTCAGGAGGTCACCGACGAGATCGCGGAGAGCCTCGGCATGCAGAAGGCCGCCGGCGCGATGGTCAGCGGCGTCATCGAGGGCGGGCCGATCGACAATGGGTCGATCATGCCCGGCGACGTCATCATCCGTTTCGACGGCAAGGATATCGAGCACATGCGCGACCTGCCGCGCATCGTGGCCGAAAGCCCCGTCGGCAAGGATGTGGCGGTGACGATCGTCCGCAAGGGCGAGGAGCAGACCGTGCAGGTCAAGCTCGGGCGTCTGGAGGACAGCGAGAAGCTGGCCTCGGCCGAAACCAAGGACGATGCTGCCGAAGGAGAGGAGGGGCCGGTCTCGTCTGCCTCCGTTCTGGGCATGCATCTCGCGGCGCTGGATGACGAGGCGCGCGATCGCTTCGAGATTTCCGCCGATGTTTCGGGCGTGGTGATCAACGAGATCGATGCGGATTCGGTCGCTGCCGAGAAGGGCGTCGCGCCCGGCGACGTGATCGTGGAGATCGCGCAGGCGACGGTTTCAACGCCGAAGGAAGCGCTCGACCGGCTTGAGGAACTCAAAAGCCAGGGGCGCCGCAACGCCCTGCTGATGCTCGCTTCCAAGACCGGCGAGCTGCGTTTCGTCACGCTGCGGATGGATTGATCCGTCCGATTTGACCGCAGGGCCGGTCAGGTGGCCGGCCAGTTCCGCCGCGACAGGCGGTACAGCACATGCGGCTTCAGATGCGGGTGGCTGTCGGGCACGGAAGGGTGGCTGAAATCGCCCTCCGCGTCGCGGGTCATGCCGATGCGGCGCATGACGGCGATGGAGCGCCTGTTGTGCGCAACCGCGAAGCTGACGATCTCGTCCAGTCCGAGGGTCTTGAACCCGTATTCCAGCCAGGCCGCCGCCGCTTCGGTGACATAGCCCTTGCCCCAGTATTCCGGCGCGAGCCGCCAGCCGATCTCGATAACGCCTGGTCCGAGGGCAGGCAGGTCTCCCGTGGCGTGCAGGCCGACGAAGCCGATGGTCTCGCCGGTGGCGCGGATCTCGGCCGCGGCAAAGCCGAAGCCGCGCTCGGCGATGCCGTCGCGCAGGCGGTCCATCAGGGCATCCGCTTCCGCCCGGCTGCGGCGAAACGGAAAAAACTCCATCACCGTTTCATCGGCGTTGATGCGGTGGAACAGCGCCCGGTCGCCTTCCTGCCAGTTGCGCAGGATCAGGCGTTTCGTTTCGATGGTCGTCATCGGACGAATTCCCGTTCGCGGTAGCCCTGGAGGTAGAGGAGCGCGGTCAGGTCGCCATGATCGATGCGCACGCGCGCCTCGGCGGCAACGGCAGGCTTGGCGTGCAACGCAACGCCGAGGCCAGCCATCGCCAGCATGTCCAGATCGTTCGCGCCGTCGCCGACGGCGATCACCTGGCTCGCGTCGAGCGAACGGGCCTCGGCGAAAGCATGCAGGGCTTCCGCCTTGGCGGCACGGCCGAGGATCGGCTTGGCGACCATGCCCGTCAGCTTGCCATCGGCCACCAGAAGGCGGTTGGCCTGCTGCGTCTGGAAGCCGAGCCGGGCTGCAATCGGCCCGGTGAAATGTTCGAAGCCGCCCGAGACGAGCGCCGTGAAGGCCCCGTCGGTATTCATGGTGGCGACCAGCGCAGCCCCGCCGGAGGCGAGGGTGATGCGGCGCTCGATGACGGTGCCGATCACCTCGGTCGTCAACCCGGCAAGCAGGGCGACACGTTCTTCGAGCGCTGGTTCGAAGGCGATCTCGCCATTCATGGCGCGGCGCGTGATGGCCGCGACCTGATCCTTCAGGCCGAGTTCGGCGGCCAGTTCGTCGATGCATTCCTGATCGATCATGGTGGAGTCCATGTCGGCGATCAGCATTTTCTTGCGCCTGCCGGCAGTCTCCTGAACGGCGAGATCGACCGGCTTTCCCTTCAGCACCCGGCGCGCGGTCTCTTCTGCAGCGCCGGCGTCTTTCCCATCGGGGAGATGAATGTCGCAGGCCACGCCTTCGCACAGCCAGTCCAAGCCGCTTGCATCGAGCGCTTCCATGACCATAGTCGCAACCGATGCGCTGACGGCGCGTGTCGACGGGTGAGAAATGAGGGTCGCGACGAGGGACATGAGCGTTTCCGGAGCAGAGAACAGGAACGGGAGGCTGAAGGATGCGATCCTGATAGCCGGGCCGACCGCCAGCGGCAAGTCCGCGCTGGCGCTGGCGCTGGCGCGGGAGATGGACGGCGTGATCATCAACACCGATTCCATGCAGGTCTATTCGGTGCTCAGGGTGCTGACCGCGCGGCCGGGGCCGGAAGATCTGCGGCAGGCGCCGCACCAGCTCTACGGCCATGTGCATCCCGGCGAGGCCTATTCGACGGGCAGGTGGCTCGGCGAGGTGTCGGCGCTGATCGACGAGGGCGTTCTCGCGGGGCGCCGGGCGATCTTCGTCGGCGGCACCGGGCTTTACTTCCGTGCACTGACGGAGGGGCTTTCGCCAATGCCGAGCGTCCCCGTGCCGATCCGCGATCACTGGCGCGCGCGGCTGGCGGAGGAAGGGCCTGCGACGCTGCACGCCTTGCTCAGGGAACGCGATCCCGCGACCGCCTCCGCCCTTCAGCCGGCGGACGGCCAGCGCATCGTCCGTGCGCTGGAGGTGCTGGAAGCGTCCGGACGGCCGCTCAGCGCCTGGCAGGGGGAGGCGTCGGGCGGGTCGCTGGTCGATCCGGCATCGTGTCGCTGCCTGGTGCTCGAACCGGCCCGCCCGCTCGTGACCCGGCGCATTGAAGCGCGTTTCGAGGCGATGGTCGAGCAGGGAGGGCTCGACGAGGTCCGCGCGCTTCTGGCCCTCGATCTGCCGCCCGACCTGCCGGCGATGAAGGCCATCGGCGTGCGTGAACTCGCCGCGTTCCTGGCCGGAACCCAGTCGCGTGACGAGGCGATCACCCAGGCGAAGGCGGCGACGCGGCGCTATGCCAAACGGCAGATGACCTGGTTCCGCAACCAGTTCGGAGCGGCCTGGCGGCGGGTAGCTTTCGACGATGGCGAGGCGCCGTTGAATTCTGTTCGGGACATGCTCGGTCTCGCCCCTTGAAAGCCGGGTGATAGGGCCATTCAGGCGGCCCAGGTTAACCTTGCGTAAGTGAGACTATGCGAGAAGAGCGGAAAGGGTGTCGTTCGGGGCCAGAATGCGTTTCCACAAAGCAGAGTCGGCGTTTTTCGTCTTCGTGTCGCTGGTGTTCGGCGCCGGCGCCCTGCTGATCTATGCCTATGTCTACTTGCGTGGCGGCGCCTTTACGTCCGGAGCCCAGGGGCATCTGGTCTATTTTACTCAGATCCTGTTCGTCATCGGCGTCCTGCTGGCCACCGCGATCCTGTTCGGAATGTTCTTCATCTATCCGCTGATCCGAACCCAGGCGCGGGAGGAGGGGAAACTGCGGGCGATGACGGAATCGCTCAGCGCCCGCTCGGAGTCGCTGCAATATGCCGCCCTGACCGACAGCCTGACCGGCACGCAGAACCGCCGTTTCTTCGACGACGCCCTGCGCGAGTATCTGCAGGAGTTCGGCCGCATCGAGAAGCCCGTCGGCCTGATGGTGCTCGATCTCGATCATTTCAAGCAGGTCAACGACACGCATGGCCACGACATGGGCGACGAGGTGCTGCGCGAGGTGGCCCGCTGCCTGAAGGACATGACGCGCTATCATGACGTGGTGTCGCGCATGGGTGGCGAGGAGTTCGCCATCGTCGCGCCGAACATGAGCCACGACGCGCTGGTGAAGCTCGCCGAGCGCATCCGCAAGGCCGTCTCCTCGCTGGTGATCGATGCCGGGAACGTCCGCATCCGAGTCACGATCAGCGTCGGCCTGTCGATCTGGAACGGGCGCGAATCCGCGGAGGAGTTCTTCCGCCGCGCCGACAAGATGCTCTACGAGGCCAAGCGCCTCGGCCGCAACCGCGTCTGCGCCTAGGCCCGTTCAACGGTTCACCGAAACGCTGAACGTTTCATCTCTCTGTTTGCTATAGCATTTTGCAGTCAGGTGGAATCACTTGACGCTCGCAGAAATGCAGAAAAAACAAATAGATAGAGCGCCGTGCGTCCAGATGGACGCACGGCGCTCTAGCGTCTATGCGGCTGTTGGGTGATTGTGCCTGACAAAAAACGACCAAACCTGCTTCAGCGGTTGCCGAAGCGGTTCCGTTGGGCCAGCGCGGCACTGTTGCCGGCGTTGCGCGCGGAGGATTGCTCGCTGCTCGGCCACTGGGGAGGCGAGGACATGAGAGGCGCGGAGGGTTGGCCCGCGGGTGGCGGGCTGTATCCCTTGTCGCCGGCCTGCACGTCTGCGGAGACGGGTTCGCCCAGTTCGCGGGCGGACGGTGCGCGGCTGACGCGGCCGGTGCTGCGCAGGCGCTCGACAATCGCGGCGATGTCTACCTCGCGGTCGGCGTCCCCGGGAAGATCGTCCGTCTTGCCGCCGCTGCCGAGCCTGCCGGGCAGGGCTTCCGTGGGCAGTTCCTCGAATTTCAGGCGCATGGTGGTCGCCACACCCTCGCCGAAGGCGATGGCCTCGCGGCGGCCCATGGCCGACAGGAATGACAGCATGGAGGCGGACGAATCGGCGATCGCGGAACGGATGATCGCCTGATCCTGATCGTTGGCGAGCCGCATCGCGAAGACGGTCGAGCACTGCGACAGGACCGTCGGGTCGAGCTCGCCCGGGCGCTGCGTGACGACGCCGAGATAGCAGCCGTATTTGCGGCCTTCCTTGGCGATGCGGGCCAGCGCGTGGCGGGTCGGCGCGAAACCGAGCCGCGGATCGGCCGGCATGTAGCGGTGCGCTTCCTCGCAGACGACGAGCAGCTTGAGCTTGCCCTGGCTCCACAGCGCCATGTCGAAGGCAAGGCGCGCCAGCACCGAACAGACGGAGTTGACGACTTCGGGTGGCATTCCCGCCATTTCGAAGCAGGTGACCGTCTTGCCGTGGCTGGGAATGCGGAAGATGTTGCCGACGGTCTGGTGGATCGTGTCTTCGATCAGCCGCGATGCGAACATGAAGCGGTAGCGCGGATCGTTCAGCGCCGATTCGATGCGCGCGCGCAGGCTGCGGTAGATCGGCCGTTCGGCCTTGGTGTCGAGCTGGCCGAGGCGCTCGTCGATTTCCTTGATGACATCGGCCATGCGATAGGGGACCGGCGTATCGGCGGTGACGGACGTGCTGTCACCGGCACGGCGCAGCAGCCCGCCCGACGCCGGATTGCGGTAAATGTGTTTCGCCAGCGGGATCAGGTCGCGCAGAAGCTCGACCTCCTCGGCGACGGCCTCGCGTCCGCGGAAGAGGACCTCGACGAACTCCTCGAGGCGGAACAACCAGAAGGGTAGGTCGAGCGTGTCAGTGTCGATCCGGGTGGCGTGTTCGGGAAGTGCGGAGGCGAACTCGTTGTGCGGGTCGAGGATGAGGACTCGCAGGTCCGGCCGCGAGGCGATCGTCTTGCGCAGGAGCAGCGACACGGCCGAAGACTTGCCGACGCCGGTGGTGCCGACGACCGCGAAGTGGCGGTTCAGCGTGTCGTCGACCGCGATGCAGGCGTCGATCGCCTCATCCTGCGAGAGCTTGCCGATGACGGCCGGATGGCGGCCGCCGAGATCGTAGACCGCCTGAAGGTCGCGCGAGCGGATGCGGTGCGCCGGCGCGCCGATATGCGGATATTCGGTGATGCCGCGGTCGAAGACCGGAGCGCTGCCGCGGTCGCGGACCTCACCGATCAGCTCCACCGAGATTGCGATGGGATTGGCCTCGCCGTCGATCCAGCGATGGTCCGGCCGCTCGACGGCGTAGACCAGGCCGACGGTGCGGGTGGCGCCGAGATTGATCGAGATCATCTTGCCGACGGTCCAGTGATTGCCGGACGTGGTGTCCTCGGTCCCGGCGTCGGCGGCGATGGTGGCGCGTGCGCCGTCGCAGTGAACCACGTGGCCGAGCAGCCGCCTTTGCGGCTGCGCCATCGCGCGCCGCTCCTGAGACGTTGCCTCGCCCTGTGTCGTTCCGCCTTCCACAAACATCGGCTACCCCTTTTTCCCCAGTCGACCATTAGCGCAGCGGGGTTAAGGGCGGGTGTGGCCGGATGGTTGAGAGGGAGTTAAGGCGGCCACCATGCTGTTCCGCTGAAGCCGGTTGACAGCTGCGCAGGAGCAACCTTATTGTGCACCGCGATGATGACACGAAACATTCTTATCGTAGGAAGGCGCATGGGCAAGGCGGCGTAGCCGTCTGGCGGAAGCCACTCATGCGCAGAACACAGGCTCCTTCGGGGGCCTTTTTTATTGGCCCGGTGTTCCTTTGAGCATCGGGGACGGCTAAACCACCTTCGCCGGGTACAAGGAACGGATTGAGCAGATGAACAAGGCAGAGTCAGAGCGTGCAGCGGATGCGTCGGCCCATCAGGAGATGACGGGCGCCGAAATCGTCGTGCAGGCGCTCCGGGACAACGGGGTCGAGCATATTTTCGGATATCCGGGTGGCGCCGTACTGCCGATCTATGACGAGCTCTTCCAGCAGGACAATGTCCGGCACATTCTCGTGCGCCACGAGCAGGGCGCGGGGCACGCGGCGGAAGGCTATGCCCGTTCGACCGGCAAGGCCGGTGTCATGCTGGTCACCTCCGGTCCCGGCGCGACCAATGCGGTGACGCCCCTGCAGGATGCGCTGATGGATTCCATCCCGCTCGTTTGCATCACCGGTCAGGTGCCGACCACCCTGATCGGCTCGGACGCCTTCCAGGAGTGCGACACGGTCGGCATCACCCGGCCCTGCACCAAGCACAACTGGCTGGTGAAGGACGTCAACGAGCTGGCCGCGACGATCCATGAGGCGTTCCATGTGGCGACCACGGGTCGGCCAGGCCCCGTCGTCGTCGACATCCCAAAGGATGTCCAGTTCGCCAAGGGAAGCTACACGCCGCGGCAGACGGCGCCGCGCACCAGCTATCAGCCGCAGGTGCAGGGCGAGATGGAGCAGGTCAAGGCAGCGATAGCCCTGATGGCGCAGGCGAAGAAGCCGGTCATCTATTCCGGCGGGGGCGTGATCAGCGCCGGGACGGAAGCCTGCCACCTGCTGCGTGAACTGGTCGACCTGACGGGCTTTCCCATTACCTCGACGCTGATGGGCCTTGGCGCCTATCCGGCTTCGGGCGCCAACTG
Source organism: Nitratireductor pacificus pht-3B (assembly GCF_000300335.1). Lineage (GTDB taxonomy): Bacteria > Pseudomonadota > Alphaproteobacteria > Rhizobiales > Rhizobiaceae > Nitratireductor > Nitratireductor pacificus. The sequence goes on from NZ_AMRM01000001.1 coordinate 147,090, forward strand.
GCTCGGCATGCTCGGCATGCACGGCACCTACGAAGCCAACATGGCGATGCACGACTGCGACGTGATGGTGTGTATCGGCGCGCGCTTCGATGACCGCATCACCGGCCGCCTCGATGCGTTCTCGCCGCATTCCCGCAAGATCCACATCGATATCGACCCGTCCTCGATCAACAAGAATGTCCGCGTCGACGTGCCCATCATCGGTGATGCCGGCCGCATTCTGGAGGACATGGTGCGCCTGTGGCGGGCGACCGCCAAGGCCGACAAGTCGGCCCTGAAACCGTGGTGGACCCAGATCGACATCTGGCGTGCGCGCGACTCCCTCGCATACCGGCCGAATGACGACGTGATCATGCCGCAATACGCGATCCAGCGCCTGTATGCGCTGACCAGGGACCGCGACGTCTACATCACCACCGAGGTGGGGCAGCACCAGATGTGGGCGGCACAGCATTTCGGCTTCGATGCGCCGAACCACTGGATGACCTCGGGCGGTCTCGGAACCATGGGTTACGGGCTGCCCGCGGCGCTCGGCGTCCAGATCGCGCATCCGGAAGCGCTGGTGATCGACATTGCCGGCGACGCGTCGGTGCAGATGACGATCCAGGAGATGAGCGCGGCGGTCCAGCACAATGCGCCGATCAAGATCTTCATCCTGAACAACCAGTATATGGGCATGGTGCGCCAGTGGCAGCAGCTGCTGCACGGCAACCGCCTGTCGCATTCCTACACGGAGGCGATGCCCGATTTCGTCAAGCTGGCCGAGGCCTATGGCGGCCATGGCATTCGCTGCGACAAGCCGGGCGAACTGGACGACGCCATTCGCGAGATGATCTCCATCGACAAGCCGGTGATCTTCGACTGCCGGGTGGCGGCGCTGGCCAACTGCTTCCCGATGATTCCCTCGGGCAAGGCGCATAACGAGATGCTGCTGCCGGACGAGGCGAGCGACGAAGCGGTGGCCAATGCGATCGACGAGAAGGGCCGGCAGTTGGTGTAATAGCAGCCTTTAGGGCCTGTGATTCCAACGTTTTAGACGAATTTTTGCGAGAAGAGATTCATCCATGAACGCTCAGCTACAGCCGACCGGTTCGGCCTATTTCATCACCAAGGAAACCGAGAGCAACGAGCGCCGGACGCTCGCGGTGCTCGTCGACAACGAACCCGGTGTCCTTGCCCGGGTCATTGGCCTGTTCTCGGGACGGGGCTACAACATCGACAGTCTCACGGTTTCCGAAACCGAACACGAAAAGCACCTGTCGCGCATCACCATCGTGACGAGCGGCACGGCGCATATCCTGGAGCAGCTCAAGCATCAGCTCGAGCGCATCGTGCCGGTGCATCGCGTGGTGGACCTGTCGATCATCGCCGACCAGCGCGGTCATGACCGTCCGATGGAGCGCGAGCTGGCGCTGGTCAAGGTGCGCGGACGGGGCGACAACCGGGTCGAGGCCCTGCGGCTGGCAGAGGCATTCCGGGCGCAGGTGATCGACGCCAACACCGAGCATTTCATCTTCGAGATCACGGGCCGGGTGTCGAAGATCGAGCAGTTCATCGCCATCATGACGCCGCTCGGTCTGGTCGAGGTGTGCAGGACCGGCGTTGCGGCGATGAACCGCGGCCCGGAAGGCATGTAACCGCGCGGCCGGGAGACAATTCTCCGGCTCCGATGAGACAAGTTTGCGGTGGCGCAGCCGCATTTTCATGTCAATAATGCTGACCTAATCCCGTTTGCGGGAGGCCCCGCCCGCGCTCGGGATCGCGCTTCGAAGGGTTCAAGCCATGTCGCCGGATGTTTTTCTCGCCTTGCTGGTCTTCTCCTTCGTCTCTTCGGTGACGCCGGGGCCGAACAACTTCATGCTGCTGGCGTCCGGGGTGAACTTCGGCTTTCGCCGGACGATCCCGCACATGCTGGGCATCGCTGGTGGGTTCGCGTCGCTGCTTCTGGCGGTGGGCTTCGGCCTCGGCACGTTGCTGACGGCCTTCCCGGCGCTGCATACGGTCCTGAAGATCGCCGGTGGCGCCTATCTGCTCTATCTTGCCTGGCGGATCGCCATGTCGCGGGCGCTGGGTCAGGGCGGCGAGGGCGACGGGGAGCCGATGACCTTCCTCGCCGCCGCCGCCTTCCAGTGGGTCAATCCGAAGGCCTGGGTGATGGCGCTGACGGCAATGGCCGTCTACACCGACCCCGCGGCGCCCTTCCTGACGGTGTGCCTCGTGACGCTGGCCTTCGTCATCGTCAATTTTCCGAGCGTTTCGGTCTGGGCGGGGTTCGGCGTTGCCCTGCGCGGTTTCCTGTCCGACCCGGTCCGGCTCAAATGGTTCAACATCGCCATGGGGCTGGCGCTCGCCGCCACCCTCTGGCCGATGCTGAGCTGAACCGCCCGGACGCCCGGAGCTGTCGATCAACCCGGGCTCATCCGTTGACGATGGCGTGGATATTGCCGTCGGGATCCTTGAACCAGGCGACGCTGATCCCTTCCATGGTGTAGACGTCGCCGTCCTTGGTCGATCCGGGCATGTCGTAGCTTTCGAAGGCGACGCCCTTGGCGGCGAGACCGGCTGCCAGTTCGGCTACCTCGTCGCCGACGATCCACGTGACCGCTGTCGCCCGGTTGCTGCCGGCCGTGTCCGACTCATAGACGAACAACGCGCCGAGACCGCAGGGATAGATCGCCATCGGCATGTCCGTGAGGGCTTTCGGCACGAGGCCGAGCTTGCCTTCATAGAAGGCGCGTGCCTTCGCGAGGTCGCTTACGGCGACGGTGGCGCGGGGTTCCTTGGCCTTCAACATCGGTTCCTCCTCAATACTGGCCTCGTCCATCGGCTGATGAACGCATTCGCAGGACGATCGACCATGCCGCGATCCGACAGCGTCGGGTTTTTCAACGCGGGGTAGCAATCAGGCACATTGTATGCTTAGGTGACGCTGCGTTAGCAAAGAGGTGATACGATGACACGTTCATTCGTCTCGGTTACGCCTCAACGCATCGTCCTCGCCAGCTGCGCGATGCTTTTCGCGTTTCTCGCCATCGGTTGGATGACACGTGAGGATCCCGGTGAAGGACCGCTGCTCCAGGTTCTGGACGGCGGTTTCGTCAACAACTTCCGCATGACTGAAATGCACCATGGCTTCGCGGCCGCCAAGCCGCTGGCCTCCGATTCGACCATTGAAGCGTCCGTTGAGCGTCCCGCCAGCAGTGCGGATCGTGGGGTGCGGGGGCGGACCCGCGCACCCGACCAGTGGAAAGAGGTGGTTCCGTGGTCCCGCGCTGCCGATCTTGCCGGCCCGCTGGGCGGTCCGGTCGTCGGTTCGGGCCAGGAGTCCAACGCCGCCAATTTCAGGAACCGATGCACGACGTGGTCGTGCCTGGGACTGTGCATCAGATATCCGCAGAGGTGCAGATATTGAACCCTGCCGGCCGGGCAGGGGTGAATACACCTCCCGGCCGGTATGGAGTCCTAGCGGCAGCAAGATGGGGACCTCGAGGCGACCACCCCTCGTTTCCGCATCCCGGCCACCGCGGGCGATCCCAAGACGTCCGGCCTTGGCGCCGGGTGGCGATCGTCCGCACGATGTGCCTATATGACGCCGCGTTAGCAAAGAGGTGATACGATGACACGTTCATTCGTCTCGGTTACGCCTCAACGCATCGTCCTCGCCAGCTGCGCGCTGCTTGCCGCGCTTTTCGCCATCGGTTGGATGACACGTGAGGATCCCGGTGAGAAACCGTTGCTCCAGGTGCTGGGGGGCGGTTTCGTCTACAACTACCGCATATCGGAAATGCACTACGGCTTTTCGGCCGCGGTGGCCAAGCCGCTTGCCTCCGGCTCGATCATCGAAGCATCCTTCGAGGATCCCGCCGGCGGTGAGCCGCACACGGTGCGCGAGCGGGTGACCCCGCGCAGCACGCGCTACGCCCTGCATTCGCCGCCCATACGCGGCGTCGAGGCGAGGCGGCCCTATCGGGTTGCCGTTCGTGTCCTCGACCGGCAGGGGGAAGCCGTCCTGTGGTCCCGCGACCTCGATTTCGTCAGCCAGGTGGACGACCGGATCGTTGCCGAAGCGCCGCTGATCGTCGGTCCGGGCCATCATCCCAGCGTCGCCGACTTCTGGTGGCGTTGCAGGGCCTGGTGGTGCAGGAGACGGTGCGAAAGGTTTCCGAAATCGTGCAAAGGATGAACCCATCTGGCCAGAAAGCGGCGAATCTGCTTTCTGGCCAGAATGGAATTCTCCCCGCAGCAGGATCAGGCACTCAAGGCCGTCGCCCGTTGGCTCAAGGCCGGCGAGACGCAGCTCTTCCGCCTCTTCGGTTATGCCGGAACGGGCAAGACCACGCTGGCGCGCTATTTCGCCGAGCACGTGGACGGCGAGGTGCAGTTCGCCGCCTTCACGGGCAAGGCCGCGCAGGTGCTGCGCTCGCGCGGGGCGACCAACGCCCGCACCATCCATTCGCTGATCTACCGGCCGCGCGGCGAGGAGGAGGTGGAGAACGAGGTGACGGGAAAGACGTCCATGTCGCCGACCTTCTCGCTCAACCGGCAGAGCCCGATCGCCAGGGCGGCGCTCGTCATCATCGACGAATGCTCCATGGTGGACGAGGCGCTGGGGCGCGACCTGATGTCGTTCGGCACGCCGATCCTCGTGCTGGGCGATCCCGGCCAGTTGCCGCCGATTTCCGGCGGCGGTTTCTTCACCGAGCACGACCCGGACCATCTGCTGACGGAAATCCACAGGCAGGCGCGCGACAATCCCATCATCCGGCTGGCGCTCGACGTGCGCGAGGGGCGCGAGATCGAGCCGGGGGATTATGGCGCCGCCAGGCTGATCTCGAAATCCGAGGTCGATCAGGACATGGTGCTGGAGGCGGACCAGGTGCTGGTCGGCACGAACCGCACGCGGCGGCGCTATAACCAGCGCCTGCGCCAGCTGAAGGGTTTCGACGCCAGCTATCCGCAGGCCGGCGACAAGCTGGTCTGCCTGCGCAACGACCCGGCAAAGGGGCTGCTCAATGGCTCGCTGTGGAAGGTGATGACCTCGTCGCGCGAGACGGTGAAGCCGGGTATCAATCTTCTGGTCTCGCCGGAGGAGGACGATCCCGATCGCGGCGTCGCCAAGATCAAGCTGCTGAAGGCTGCGTTCGAGGATCCCGACAGCGACATCCCGTGGCAGACCAAGAAGCGCTATGACGATTTCGACTACGGCTATGCGCTGACGGTGCACAAGGCGCAGGGTTCGCAGTGGGACGAGGTGGTGTTGTTCGACGAGAGCTTCGCGTTTCGCGACACGCGCCAGCGCTGGCTCTACACGGCTATCACACGCGCCGCCGAGCGCCTGACCATCGTCAGGTAGCGGTCTCGACGGGACGCGCGCCGAGCCAGGCCCATGCCTGGTCGATCTCGTCAGGGCCGAAATGCTTCATCTCCATGGAGAGGAACGGCTTGAACAGGCCGACCATCGTCCCCATCCAGCCCGGACCGCCGATGAAGGCGTATTTCCGGATATGCTTCAGCGCATGGGTCTTGCCGATCATGGTCTGCTCCTTGAAGGCCGCCTGCCAGTCGAAACCTTCGTAGCCGCGCAGGATGACCAGCACGTCGATCCTTTCATGGATCTCGTAGGCGCCCTCGAGAAGGCCGTAGAGGTTTTCCATGTCGGCGGCGGTGATGTGGCCGACGAGTTCGAAGGCATAGGCATCGTCCCGGTCGGTCTCGATCTGCCGGACATGGGGCGGGTCATCGTTGAGGGGCATGATCTTCTCCCTGCTTGTGCCCCACCACAACGCCGATTGGTCCTGTCCGTTCCGGGCGGGACCGGTTATGCAGCAAGGTGAAACCATCACGGGACACCATCGGGCCCGACCAAGGAAGCAGGACAGAACATGCCGGCACGTCTCTCCGTCAATCTCAACGCGGTTGCCATGCTGCGAAACCGGCGGGACCTTCCCTGGCCGAGCGTTACCGGGCTTGGCCGCGTCGCGCTGGAAGCCGGCGCGCACGGGCTGACGGTGCATCCGCGCCCGGACCAGCGCCATATCCGCTTTTCGGATCTGCCGGAGCTGCGGGCGCTGCTGGACGATTCCTTCCCCGACCGGGAGTTCAACATGGAGGGTTATCCCACCGAGGCTTTCCTGGCGCTGGTGGAGGAGCACCAGCCGGAGCAGGTGACGCTGGTGCCGGACGAACCGGCGCAGGCGACATCCGACCATGGCTGGAACTTCGCCGAGCAGGGCGCCTTTCTGGCTCCCATCGTCGCGCGGCTTAAGAAGAAGGGTTTCCGGGTGTCGCTGTTCGCCGATCCCGACCCGGCGCAGATGGCGGCCGCGCAGGCGCTGGGCATCGACCGCGTCGAACTCTATACGGGGCCGTACGGCGCTTGCCATGACGATTCCGGAAAAGCCTCTATCGAGCTGGAAAGTCTGGGTAAAACGGCCGACGCGGCGATTGCGCTGGGCCTCGGCGTGAATGCCGGCCATGATCTGACGGTTGCCAATCTTCCGGCGCTGGCGCGCCGCATTCCGGCTCTGGCGGAGGTCTCCATCGGCCATGGGCTGACGGCCGACGCGCTGGAACACGGTATGGCGCAGACGGTTCGCCGCTTCGTGGCGGCCTGCGGGGGCTGACGGGATGGTTAACCGGAGCCGATAAGGAATCTTAGGATTTTATCCATTAATCACGGGCGCAGAGCATGAGGTTCGTGATGCGCGTCGTGGTTTTGGTGTTGTTGTTGTCGGTGCTGTCGGCCTGTGGTTCGACGCCCAGCCAGATCAACAATGTCTGCTCGGTGTTCGACCAGAAGCAGGGGCTGTTTGGCGGCTGGTATAGCGCCGCCAAGAGCGCCGAGCGCGCATATGGCGTGCCGGCTTCCGTGCTGATGGCGACGATCCGCATCGAATCCGGCTTTGCCGGCCGGGCGCGCCCGCCGCGCAAGAAGATCCTCGGCTTCATACCCTGGAAACGCGCCTCCAGCGCCTATGGATATTCGCAGGCGCTCGACGGAACCTGGGACCGCTACAAGCGCGAAACCGGCAAATGGGGCGCGCAGCGCAGCCGGTTCTCCGACGCGGTCGATTTCGTCGGCTGGTATCACGCGACCAGCAACAGGACGAACGGCATCGCGCTGAACGATCCCTACAATCTCTATCTCGCCTATTATGCCGGCCACGCGGGGTATTCGCGGGGCGTCTGGCGCAACAGCCTGCAGATGCAGAAATCCGCCCGGAAGGCCGCCAGCATGGCCAACAGCTACGCCGAGCAGATGCGCCGCTGCGGCCGCTAGGGCGGTTCATCCCTTCATGGAAACGCTGAACCGCTCTATCTCGATGATTTTTCGCCTTTGCGCCGACGTCCGCTGATTTCGCGTGACTGCAGATGCTCCAAAGCGACGTCCGGCGCGCGTCGCGACATTTCTCTTTTCCAGGACGGGCTTGAAATAGCCGGGCCGCTGTGACAGAACCGTACCGTACGGTACGATCTTGTTTGGACAGCGCCTTGGACGACGGTTTCGACGATCCCCATTCCTTCACGCCCCGCCAGCGGGCCGTTCTCGATCAGGCGCTCCAGCTGCTTTTGGAAGGCGGGGAGCGGGCGTTGACGACCGCAGGGCTGGCGCGAGCGGCCAATTGCTCCAAGGAGAGCCTCTACAAATGGTTTGGCGATCGCGACGGGCTTCTGGCCGCCATGATCGCCCATCAGGCAAGCAAGGTGCGCGCGCAGATCGATAGTGGCGAACGGCTGGATCTCGGCCGCTTCCGCGCGCATCTGGTGGATTTCGCAAATGACCTCTTGCAGGTTCTCGGCGGTGATGTATCGCTGGCGCTCAACCGGTTGGCCATTGGACAGGCCAGCCGGGAAGGCAGCCGGCTTGGAGCGCTCCTTATCGAGCGGGGTCGGCATGGTATTGATAAACGTGCCGGCGCGCTTTTGGAGGCCGGCAGGCAGCGCGGCCTTATTGCCTATCCCGACCGCGATTCTGCCTATCACACATTATATGGCCTGATCGTGCGCGACCTTCATGTCCGCATGCTTCTTGGCGAGGCCGGTGTGCGCCGGCCTGAACATTATCCCGCCCTTGCAGAAGAGGCGGTGGACCAGTTTTTCGTGCTCTTCGGGGTGCGAAAAAACGAGACGACCGGCCGCGACAGCGTCTGAGGCGGTCGAAGGTGAACATAGAGAGTCAATTGGATCAGGAAAGGAATTGAGTATGCGGGTGTATTATGATCGCGATGCCGATCTCAACCTCATCAAGGGCAAGAAGGTTGCCATCATCGGTTATGGCAGCCAGGGTCGGGCGCATGCACTCAACCTGAAGGATTCGGGCGCCAAGGAACTGGCTGTGGCGCTGCGCGCCGGCTCCGCGACGGCCAAGAAGGCCGAAGCCGACGGGCTGAAGGTGATGACGGTGGCGGAAGCTGCCGGCTGGGCCGACCTGATGATGATGGCGACTCCGGACGAACTGCAGGCGGGCATCTACAAGGAAGAGATCGCGCCGAACATCCGCGACGGCGCGGCGATCGCCTTCGCGCACGGCCTCAACGTGCATTTCGGGCTGATCGAGCCGAAGAAGACCATCGACGTGCTGATGGTCGCGCCGAAGGGACCGGGCCACACGGTGCGCGGCGAATACCAGAAGGGCGGCGGCGTGCCGTGCCTGGTCGCCGTCCATCAGGACGCATCGGGCAATGCGCTCGATCTGGGCCTCAGCTATGCCTGCGGCGTTGGCGGCGGCCGTTCGGGCATCATCGAGACGACCTTCCGCGAGGAATGCGAGACGGATCTGTTCGGTGAGCAGGTGGTGCTTTGCGGCGGCCTGGTGGAGCTGATCCGCGCCGGTTTCGAGACGCTGGTCGAGGCCGGCTACGCGCCGGAAATGGCCTATTTCGAGTGCCTGCACGAAGTGAAGCTGATCGTCGACCTGATCTATGAGGGCGGCATCGCCAACATGAACTACTCGATCTCCAACACTGCCGAGTGGGGCGAATACGTCTCCGGTCCGCGCATCATCACCGCCGAGACCAAGGCCGAGATGAAGCGCGTGCTGCACGACATCCAGTCGGGCCGTTTCACCTCGGAGTGGATGCAGGAGTGGCATTCGGGCGCCGCGCGCTTCAAGGCCACCCGCCGCCTCAACGACGAGCACCAGATCGAGGAAGTCGGCGCCAAGCTGCGCGGCATGATGCCGTGGATCTCGAAGAACAAGCTGGTCGACAAGGACAAGAACTGATCCGATCCCCGGTCTTGCCGGTTTCAAACGGGGCCGCGACATTGTCGTGGCCCTTTTGCGTTCCGCCCGCTTGTATCGTTTCGGTACAATCGGGCTGGCACGGTTCTCGCTTCTACGGTGTGTTCACCAGAGGAGGCGAACCATGATGGCGATTACGGAAAAATCAATCGGCCTGGATAGCAAGGTGTTTCCCGAGCGGCGTGGCGCGTTGCGGCGAAGGGTGCTGAAGGGCGCGCGGCTGCGCTGGAAGGACGGCTTTTGCACGCTGGCCGGGACCATGCGCGACCAGTCGGAAACCGGCGCGCGCATCCGCTTCGGCGACATCTGCGCGGTGCCCGCGGATTTCATGCTGGAAATCGCCGGAGGCGGAAAGCCGCGCCGCGCGAGGATCCGTTGGCGCAGCCTGACGGAGATCGGGGTCACCTTCGAGGGGTGAGTGCGGAGGATGAGGGCCGGCGCCGGCCTGCCTTCACCTCACCAGGGCTGCAGCCCCAGCAGTTTCTCGCCGAGCAGCGTCAGGCTGGCCGTCCTGGCGTTCTTCTTCTCCCAGTCGCGCGGGTCGCCTGGAAAGGCGTCGCGCCTCGGGTGATCCAGCTCGCGCCACAGGCGGATGCGCTCGAGCCGGTCGGCTTCGTCCTCCCATTCGGCCGGATACATCGAGACATATTGCGCCATGCGGACGCGCCCATCGGAATGATTGGGCCGCACGCCATGGGCCAGAAGCGAGTTGAAGATCAGGAGGTCGCCCGCTTCCATGTCGACGTTGGTGATGGTCAGGCCCGTTATGTCGGGATGCATGGGATCGCGGTCTTCGGGCTGGGTTTTCACCCATTCATCGAAATTCTCGAACAGCTCGGGAATGCACTGGAAGCCGCCGACATCTCCGTCCTGCTTCTTCAGGCTCAGCACGCCCTGCACGCCGATCGGCAGCGGGTCGAGCGAGGTATCGGCATCCCAGTGGATGAAACCCTGCGGGTTCCCCCTGACGCGTTTGGGGGGATTGAGGTTGGCGCGGTCGATGGTGACCCACAGATCCTCGCGGTCCCAGATGTCGACGAAGGCGTCGTAGATGCGGCGCTCCATCCGGTTGTCCCACAGATACTGGTGATTGTAGATCTCCAGCATCCCGGTGTTGTTCAGCTCCTTCATCTTGTGCTCGCGCCGCTGCGGCGCGTACCAGGTCTCCGGATCGGCGGGGTTCTTCTCGTCGAACTTCCACAGCAGATCGACCAGCCGCTCGACATTTTCCTGCGGCACCGCCTGGCGGACGATGACATAGCCCCTGGTGATCCAGTGCTGCCAGTCGTCGGCTGAAAGCACCCGCAGCGGCAGCTCCTTGCGGATGTCGCGTAGCTGCGTGGTCGTGCGGCGGCTGGCGGGATGCGTGTCGCGTTTCATGGCGTTGGCTTGCAAGGTCTCCTCCCTCGTTTCCCGACGTGGCTGTCTGTTCCCTGTGAGCTTACCCGGCGCATCCGTTGAATGTTGTACTCAGAGCGCTTCTTCCAATATTATTCTGGCGTTGCTTGATTGGATGGCGCTGGATGAAACCCTATCTGGAGCGATTACCGGCCGTTCCCGGCGCATCGTGGAGCATGCTCAACCGGCAGCTCGACGATGCCATTCCCTTCGAATGGCACCATCATCCCGAGTATGAACTGACGCTGACCCTGAACTCGCGCGGGCAGCGTTTCATCGGCGACCATGTGGGCCGCTACGACGACGGCGATCTGGTGCTGATCGGGCCGAACCTGCCGCATACCTGGGCCTCGCGCGACAGGCCGGATCCAGCGCAGCCGCATGTGGCGCTCGTGATGTGGTTCCGGCACGATTGGGCGGCGCGCCTGAGCGAGGGGTTCGTCGAGCTGGCGCCGATCGCGCAGCTTCTGGCGCGGGCCGGGGCGGGTTTGAGCTTCGGCGCGGACGTGGCGCAGAGGTTGCGCCCGCGGATCGCGGCGCTGTTCGAGGCGCCCGCGCCGGAAAGGCTTCTGGCGCTGATCGGCATCCTGATGACGCTGGCCGACGATGCCGAGGCGCGGCCGCTCGCCAGCGCCCCTGTGGGGCGCGGCGCCTCGGGCGATGACGGGCAGCGCATCGACCGTGTCCTGACGCATATCCATGCGCATTATGCGCGGGGCGTCGGCAACGAGGAACTGGCGTCCATCGCGGCGCTCAGCCTTTCGGGTCTGCACCGGCTGTTCGTGCGCCACACCCGGACGGGGATCGCCGATTATGTGATGCGGCTCAGGATCGGCGACGCATGCGCCCGTCTGTCGGGCGGCAACCAGCCGATCCAGCACATCGCCGAGGCCGTCGGTTACAATTCGCTTGCCAACTTCAACCGGCAGTTCAAGGCACTGCGGGGCATGACGCCGAGCCAGTACCGCGCGCGGTTCAGGGTGCACGAGGCCGCGCGCGGCGCGGGGACGGGCCGGGGCGTTGTGCGGTCAGGTAATTCCACCTGATTGCAAAACGCACTTAGCGGCCGTAGGGCGACTGGCAGCGCTTTCGTCCGCCCCGGTTGGGCTGGAAACTGTTGTCGCTGGCCCTGTAGGAGCGATATTTCTGGAAGCACCAGGTCCGGTGCGCCGACTGTGTCTGAAGGCTCGGATAGACGCGGAGGCTGCGCGGACGCAACTCTTCCTGCCATTCCAGCCGCAGGGAGTGCGGGACGCGGCGGTGGTGGCGCCGCCAGAAGTGGGTTCCGGATTCGAACCACGGATCGTAGCGGTCGAACCTGTGCCTGGACCAGTGCCGGTAGCGGAAGGGGCGGTCCCAGAACGGGTCGTCATACCGGCTCCGCAGATGCGGCCAGTGGCGATAGCTGCGATAGCGGTAGCGGTCGCGGCCGAAGTCATGGGCGGCGCCGATGCCGAGCGTAAGCCGCATACGGCCGCCGCGCAGCTCGCTCACGGGGAGGACCGCGGACCTGCCCGTCTCCATCGTCGCGGATACAGGAATCCTCGGAAGGGTTCCGGCCTTCGCCGGGCCGATGGCGGGACCGGCGAGCAGGGCCATCAGGCCGAGTTTCACGATGAGCTTCATGACATACTCCTGCATAAACTGTATACGTAAACAATACAGTGGCGCAGATGTATGAAAAGCCCAGTTTTACTCAATGTATCGACGAGCCATTCTGCCTTCCAGATGCAGAAATGGCGCGGACAGGCCGCGCCATTTCACATCCGGAACCAACGCGCCTATCGGTAGTAGGGCGAGATGCACAGCCGGCGCGGGCCGTTATACGGCTGGAATGAATTGTCCATCGCGCGATAGGACCGGTAGCGGTTGTAGCACCAGTTCACATGGGCGCGGGAGAGGGAAACGCGCGGCCGGTAGTAGGGGCGGGCGGGCCGCGGCCGGGCATAGTAGTAGGGCGAAGGCCTGCCGAACTCGAAGTAGAATCCGGCGCGCGGGCCATGCCGCCGCCAGTGGCGATCCCGGCGGTAGTGCCGCCGCATGCGGCGCTCGTAGCGATCGACCTTGACGATCGGCCCCTGACCGGCCGTCTTGTCGACGGTGTTGACCAATGCGCCGCCGGCGCTCAGTGCGCTGGCGTTTGCCGGTGCGCCGGCGAAGGCGAAGCCCAGGGCGATAAGGCCCGAACAGGCGAATGTGGTTAGCGTGCGTTTCATGTCAACCTCCTGACTTTCAAGCCCTCTCAACCCCGTCGGTTTCTGCCCGTATCCGTTATGACTGTATCATACTATGCGGACCGGCGATGAACTGGCGATGAACGCACCCGCCCCGCATCCGGTTGCCCCTAGGGGCAGGCGCATCGGCGCCTCGGATGCGCCGATGGATGCCGGTTGGGCTTGTAATTGACGCAAGGCCGGGTAACGTGCCGCGCATGTCGCTGCGGCTCGCCACCTTCAATATCGAAAACCTGATGAACCGGTTCGATTTTTCCGGTTTCCGCAATGAGCTCCATCAGGACAGGGCGCTGGCCCTCTATGAAATCGCCGACGAGAAGGAGTATCGCGCGCTGGAGCGGGCGCGCGCGATCGCCCTGACCGACGATGCGCGCCAGCTGACCGCGCTCGCGATCGCCGCGACGCGCGCCGACATCCTCTGCCTGCAGGAAGTGGACAATCTCGCCGCGCTGAAAGCGTTCGAATACGGTTACCTGTTCAAGATGGTGGGCAGCGGATACCAGGAGAAATACTCCACCTCTGGCAATGATTCGCGCGGCATCGACGTGGCGGTGATGATGCGCCGCGAGACGATGCACGGGCAGCCGATCGAATTCGTCCGCATGACCAGCCATGCGCATGTGACCTTCGCCGATCTAGGCCTGCACAACGCGGCGCTGGCGGAACTCGGGATCGAGCCGCACGAGCGTGTCTTCCGGCGCGACTGCCTGGAAATCGACATCACGGTCGGCGGCCGCCCGCTGACCCTGTTCGTCGTTCATTTCAAGGCGATGAGCCCGCCGCGCAATGGCCTCGACGGGCGTGCGGCTTCGATGCCGGTGCGCATGGCCGAGGCGGGTGCGGTGCGCCGCATCATCGAACAGCGGTTCGGCGCCGACAGGGCGGCGGACAAGCGCTGGGTGATCTGCGGCGACCTCAACGATTACCGCGAGCGCGTGGTCATCGACGGCGACGAGCATGAAGGCTATCGTTTCCAGCCCATGGGCGAGGAGCTGTCATGCATCAACGTGCTGACGGAGGGCGGATTTTGCGAGAACATCGTCGAAAGACGACCCGAAATGGACCGCTGGACGCTGTATCACACGCGCGGCCCCGCCGAGCGGCATCTGTGCCAGCTCGACTATCTTCTCCTGTCGCGCAGCCTGGCGCGGCACAATGCGCGCGCCGTGCCCGACATCGTGCGGGGCGGGCAGCCCTGGCGCACCGTGTTTCCGCCGGGGCAGGACGTTCCGCGTTTTCCCCGGGTGGGCTGGGATCGTCCCAAGGCTTCGGACCATTGTCCCGTCGCTGTGACGCTGGACATCGCCTGATCGGACAGCGGCTTTGCGAGGTGCTTGAATGAAGCGGGCATACCGGATCTACGATGTTTTCGCGGACAAGCCGCTGGCCGGCAATCCGCTCGCCGTCGTGTTCGACAGCGCGGGGCTGGACGATGCGTCGATGCAGCGCATCGCCGGCGAGTTCAACCTGTCGGAGACGGTGTTCGTGTCTCCGCCGGCCGATGCGCGCCACAGCGCCCGGCTCAGGATATTCACGCCGCGCCAGGAACTGCCGTTTGCCGGGCATCCGACCGTCGGCGCGGCGGTGGCGCTGGCGGAGCGCGAGGGCGCTTCTGAGCGGCGCATGGCGATCCTGATGCTGGAAGAGGCGGTTGGGGCGGTGCGCTGCGCCGTCACCGTGGGCGGGGGCGCAGGCTTTGCCGAGTTCGATCTGCCGCGTCTGCCTGAACCGGTCGCCTTCGGCGGCGAACCCGAGGCGGTCGCAGCGGCGCTGGGGCTCGGGTATCACGAGATCGGCTTCGAGAATCACGGGATCACCGCATGGAGCGCCGGCGTTCCCTATGTCTGCGTTCCCGTTTCCGATCTGCGCGCGGCCGGGAAGGCGCGGCTCGATGCGGCCCTGTGGCGGCGCATGGCCCCGCAGGCGGGCGGCATCGCCGGCGCGCCCTATGTCTATTGCCGCGAGACGATCAACCATGACCACGCGTTCCACGCGCGCATGTTCGCTCCCGATGACGGCATCGTGGAAGATCCGGCAACCGGCTCGGCGGCCGCCGCCTTCGCCGGCGCGCTGGTGCAGCACGACCAGCCGGTGGACGGATCGCACCGCTTCCTGATCGAGCAGGGCATGGAGATGGGCCGGCCCTCGAGCATCCGCCTTGAGCTCGATTTGAGCGGCGGCGCGATCGATGCCGCGCGGATCGGGGGTGCGGCCGTCTGCGTTGCCGAGGGGCATCTTTTCCTCTGACGGCCGCCGGCCGGGCGGCAGGGCGATGCATCGGTGTTTTAATCACATTCCTTTGCCGGAGTGTCTTGCATGCGCTCCAGAAACCGTTTAAGGAGCGCGTCATTCGGTCGACGCAGCCACTGCGCCGAACGAAACGGTCGGGTGATTAGCTCAGTTGGTAGAGCAGCTGACTCTTAATCAGCGGGTCCACGGTTCGAGCCCGTGATCACCCACCATTCTCCCCAAAAGCTTGTGATGAATGCGGTGCCGCGCCGGGTCGGATGCGGCCGAATGACGTGCTGGAAAGCTGCGCGCTCTTCCGAATCGCATGCGTCCCATCGGATGCAAACGGACGATCCAGGCCGGGGTGACGTCCCGGTACATTACCAAGCATCGCGACGAAACTGAACGCAATCCAGGGGGCGCTGGAATCGTGGCCAAGCTGTGAGCGCCTCTTCGGACTGAACGGGCCGGCCGAAGCGCGCCGATCCTCTGCACCGGCCTCGCCTTGAGCGGTTCCGTCGATGCAGCATTCCCGCGCCGTCGCCGCGATGGTGCTTTCGGGGCCATCTCTCTATTTCATATTTATGGACCTTGGTCCATTTTTGTTGACGCAACTTGGCGACTGTGCGATTTTGCCGGAAATGGAGTGGCCCTCGGCTTTCGCCCGACGGCGCCTAACCGGCCAAGGGAGGATTTTCGTGACATCAGCCGAGCAACAGGTCACCACCGAGCTCTTCATCAACGGCGAGGCGCGGCCCGCGGAGAACGGCCGCACCTACGCGATCCATAACCCGGCGCGGCCCGAGGAGTGCGTCGGCCATGCGGCGCGGGGTTCGGTGGCGGATGTGGATGCCGCGGTGCGGTCCGCCCATGCAGCCTTTCCGGCCTGGGCGGGGCGTTCCTATGAAGAGCGCGCGGCGTTGCTCAGGCAGATCGCCGAGGTTCTCGTCGCCGACGAGGACGATGTCGCCTTCCGCTCCAGCCTGTTCTGCCGCGAGCACGGCAAGATCCTGAAGGAGACCCGGCTGGAGATGACGCGGCTCGGCGACCGCTTCCTGCTCTCGGCCTCCTATGCGGACCGATTGCAGGCCCACGAGACGCTTTCCGGACCGCCCTTCGACACGATCATCACGCGCCAGCCGCGCGGCGTCGCCGCCCTGATCGTGCCGTGGAACTGGCCGCTGTCGATCCTCGGCGCCAAGCTGCCGCAGGCGCTGATCGCCGGCAATACGGTGGTGGTCAAGCCGTCGCAGAACTCGGCGCTGGCGCCGACGCTCACCCTGCACAAGATGGCGCGGCTCCTGCCGCCCGGCGTGCTCAACGTGGTGACGGGCAGTTCCGGCGAGATCGGCGATGCGCTGGTGGGGCACGAACTCGTCCGGCGGGTCAATTTCACCGGCTCCATTGAGGTCGGCAAGCATGTCATGCGCACGGCAGCCGAGCGCCTGACCCCGGTGACGCTGGAGCTGGGCGGCAATGACGCCGGCATCGTGCTGCCCGACGCGACGCTCGACGCCGGTGCCTTCATGCGCATGTATTTCGGGGCGTTCATGTCGACGGGCCAGATCTGCATGGCGCTGAAGCGGCTCTATGTGCATCGCTCGCGCTATGACGAGGTGGTGGACGGCCTTTCCGCCGCCTGTGCCCGTCAGGTGGTCGGCGACGGCATGCTGCCGGACACGACCATGGGGCCGCTGAACAACCGCAAGCAGCTCGGCATCGTGCAGGGCATGATCGCCGAGGCGCGCGGCGCCGGCGCGGAGGTGAAGGAGTTCGGCGCCGTGCCCGATGCGGAACTCTACGCAAGCGGCTATTTCCAGAAGCCGGCGCTGGTCTTCAGGCCGGAGCCGGGCCTCAGCGTCGTGCGCGACGAGCAGTTCGGCCCGGTTCTGCCGATCATCCCCTTCGACGACGAGGCGGAAGCCGTGCGGCTCGCCAATGACAGCGACTTCGGCCTCTGCTCCTCCGTCTGGACGGAGGACCGTGAGAAGGCGCTCGCGATCGCCCGGCAGCTCGAGGCCGGCTATACCTATATCAACGGGCATGGTCCCACGGCGCAGGACAGCCGGGGGCCGTTCGGCGGGTTCAAGCAGTCGGGCATCGGCCGCAATCTGGGCTACGAAGGCGTGCTCGAGTTCCAGGGATATCATTCGATCTCGGCGCCGGCCGGCTGGCTGAACGGCGCCTGACGACATCCGCGCCCCTGCCGGCCTGAAATGGCCGGCAGGGGTATTGCTTACGCGTTTGAATTTGTGGACCTTGGTCCATTTTATATCAAGATGATGCGCGGCAGAAGGCCAAAGGAGCGCGGCGCATCCATGGAGGAGACGTTCATGCGCCTTTTTTCTCATGCCCAACGCCCGGTTCATCTCGGCCCATATCCCTCGGAGAGGCTGGGCCGCACGCAGGACCTGCCGGACCTGACGCGGGTGAGGGGCAACGGCACGCTGCGCGAGAGCTTCGACAACGACCCGCTGCACCTCGGCAAGACCGTCAGCGACTATATGTGCGCGCTCGATGCCGTGCGTGACGGCGACCACAACCCGCTGGGCGCGGATATCCCCGAAAGCCCGCGCGAGCGCGCACAGCACATGAAGGCCGCCGGCTATTTCCTCGACAGCGCGCTGGTTGGCATCTGCGCGCTGGACGATGCGCACCGGCTGGCCGAGCCTGTCGAGCACCCGCTGCTGCGCACCACGTCCTATGCGCATTCGGAGGAAAAGCTGCGGCTGCGGTTCAATCCCGGCGCGGTGATCCGCCAGATGGGCCGGGCGCTGGAGCTGGCCGACAGGCCGCTCGATCATCACACCCATGCCGTGGTCTTCCTGGTCGAGTATCCGCGCGATCCCGGCATCGACGAACCGGGGGCGGAGTGGATCACCGACCTGCAGGAGTGGCGCGCGGCGCTGCGCAGCGCCGAGACGGCGGCGGTGATGGCGAATTATCTGCGGGTGCTGGGCTACGAGGCGCGCAGCCACACGGCCACCACGACGAATTTCGACTTGAACCGGCTGGCCGTGTCAGCGGGCCTCGCGCGCGTCGGGCAGGACGGCGAGATCGCCAACCCCTTCATCGGCCCGCGTTTCGGCCTGGCGGCCGTGACGACGACGCTGGAGATGGAGCCGGACGCACCGCTCAGGGCGCAAGGCCTGGCCGACCGCATGCGGGCCAAAGGCGCTGCCTGGTGGGTCGGCTACGGCAGCCCCAAGAACGCCCGCAACAGCGTCGATTTCGCAAAGCGCAACTTCAAGGACAGCCGCTACCCCGTCGAGAAGCTGAAGCGGGTCGAGAAGACGACGACCTATATCGACGAAGACCGGATTCCGCGGGTGCCTAAAAGCAGCGAGTTCTTCCTGCGCGCCGCCTTCGGCGATCTAGGCAAGGCGCCGATGGAGGCGTCGAAGGACGGCTATTCGGTCGCCAAGGCGCCGCTCGCGGCGGCGCTGCGCCTGGCGCTCAACACTTATTCGCTGCTGCAGCGGGGCGAGGAAGCGTCGGAGCGCGCCAAGGGTTATGAGGATCCGAAACGCAATGCCGATCTGATCAAGGCGACGATGCACTTCCTCGGAGCGGATATCTGCGGCATCTCGCGCGCGCCCGATTGGGTCTGGTACTCGCATCGCCAGGACGGCAGCGAGATGAAGGTCCAGCATCCGCTGGCGGTATCCGTGATGATCGACCAGGGCTACGAGACGATGGACGGCGCCAGCGGCGATGACTGGATTTCCAGCGCCCAGTCGATGCGCACCTATATGCGCGCCGGCCTGATGTGCGGGGTGGTGGCGCAGCATCTGCGCTATCTCGGCTTCTCGGCGACCGCCCATTCGGCGGCCGACAGCGACGTGATCCAGACGCCGCTCGTGCTTCTGGCGGGGCTGGGCGAGGTGAGCCGCATCGGCGAGACCATCCTCAACCCGTTCCTCGGGCCGCGCCTGAAGACAGGCATCCTGACTACGGATTTCCCGATGGACGTGGATCAGCCGATCGATTTCGGCCTGCAGAAATTCTGCGGCTCCTGCAACAAATGCGCCCGGGAGTGCCCTTCGGGCGCCATCTCGTCCGGCCCGAAGGTGATGTTCAACGGCTACGAGATCTGGAAGGCGGATGTCGAGAAATGCACCCGCTACCGGGTGACCAATCTCGGCGGCTCGATGTGCGGCCGCTGCATGAAGACCTGCCCGTGGAACCTCGAAGGGCTGGTGCGCGAAGCCCCGTTCCGCTGGGCGGCGATGAATTTCCCGTCGGCCGCCAAGCTGATTGCCCGGCTCGACGACGCGGTGGGGCGCGGCAAGATCAACCCGGTCAAGAAATGGTGGTGGGACATCGCCAATGACGGAACCGGCAAGGTCGTGAAGGCGGCGGAGACGAACCGCCGCGATCTCAACCGGCACATCGACCTGAAATACGAGGACCAGACGCTTGCCGCCTACCCGGCGCCGCTCGCTCCGCCGCCGCTGCCGATGCCGAGCCCGGTCGACCGGGAGGCCGGCATCGCGGCCTACAAGGCACTGCTCGACCCGCAGGACTACCAGGACCGTGTCAGGCGCGGCGAAACCGAGGGCCTGACACCGGGCCTGACCAGATTGTCCGGCCCGGCGCCGGTCATCGTGGCGCGGGTCAAGCGCCGGTGGCGGAGTTCCGCCGACGGCAAGATCGACCTGTTCGAGATCGAGACGCGCGACGGTTCGCCGATGCCGCCCTTCACCGCGGGTGCGCATATCGACATCACCGTTACGCCGCAATACATCCGCCAGTTCTCGCTGGCCGGCGATCCGGCGAAGCTGGACACCTATCTGGTCGGCATCCTGCGCGAGGACGAGGGGCGCGGCGGATCGAAGAAGATCCACCAGATGCTGAAGCCTGGCGCTCCGGTCGTCATCTCGCAGCCGCGCAACCATTTTCCGGTCATCGCCGAGGCCAGGCGGCACCTGCTGCTTGCCGGCGGCATCGGCGTGACGCCGCTGATCGCCATGGGCCACGAGTTGCACAGGGCAGGGGCCGACTTCATCCTCTACTACAAGGCCCGCACGCGCGCCCAGGCGGCCTTCATCGCGGAGCTGGAGCAGGTGCCTTGGCTCGACCGCGTCCGCTTCCATTTCAGCGACGAGAACCGGCTCGACATCGCCGACGTGCTTGGCGACTACCGGCCGGGCGACCATCTCTACACCTGCGGTCCCTCGCTCTTCATGGATGCGATCTTCGAAACGGCCGAGGCCAAGGGCTGGCAGGAAGATGCCCTGCATCGGGAGTATTTCTCCGTGCCCGACGGAATGGACTACGAGAACCATCCGTTCACGCTGGAACTCGCGAAGTCCGGAACGGTCATCGAGGTGCCGGCCGATCTCAAGGCGACGGAGGCGCTGGAGAAGGCGGGTTATACGGTGGACGTGAAGTGCTCGGACGGGCTGTGCGGCGTCTGTTCGGCCGGCTATCTCTCGGGCGAGGTCGAGCACCGGGACTTCGTCCTCAGCAAGGAACAGCGCCAGAAGCGCATGATCCTGTGCTGCTCGCGTGCGGCGGCGGCCGACGGCCGCATCGTTCTGGATCTGTAGAGCATTTTGCAGTCAGGTGGAATCACCTGACGTTCGCATAAATGCGGAAAACAAGAGATAGAGCGGGACAGCGTTTCTGTGAAACGATGAACCACTCTAGACGCGAAAACGGCCCGGATGATCAGCCGGGCCGTTTCCCTGAAGGCGGAGAGGGGATCAGTCGAGGCGCGCTAGGATTTTTTGCGCGAGAAGCCGGTAATCGTCCTTCTCGCTCTCGCCCGGATCGCCGAGCTGCAGGCCGCCGACGATCTTCTGCCATTCGGCGGTGGCCTGCGCCATGCGCCCCGAAAGGCCGAGATCGGCGGCCGTCTTGGCGGCTTCCTCCATTTCGGCGGCGCGGCGCGTGCCATGCACCATGGCGCGCTCCAGCATGTAGGCCGAACGCTCCGTCCAGCCGAAGCCCGGGAACGTCTTCTCGAGTGACGACAGGACCACCTCGTCGACGCCCTCGCGGGTTGCCGACAGCACGCATTCGAGCACGAGCGCCTCGATGCCCTTGACCATGATGCTGCGGATCATCTTGATCGCCGAAGCGGTTCCGACCGGTCCCTCGGCCGGCGCCGGGCGCATGTCGAGGCCCTGGAGCGCGCTCAGGGCTTCCGTGGCATGCGGGCCGCTGACCAGCAGCGGCGCGTGATGGCGTAATGGCAGGACGGGAGACATCACCGCCACGTCCACATAGCGCCCGCCGGCGCCTTCGATCGCTTCCGCCGCCTGCCGCTTGGAGGAGGGCGCGCAGGAGTTCATGTCGAAATAGAGCGCGCCGGCTTCAAGATGCGCTGCCGCGCCGCGCGCCGCCTTCAGGGCCTGATCGGCGGTGACCGTGCTGAAGACGAGGCTGGCGCCTTCCAGCGCCTCCGCCAAGCTCGTGCAACCCGATATGCCGGTGCGCAGGTAATCGGCGCGTTTGGCCGCCGCCACGCTCTCCATGGGATTGTCGGTCTTGATGTCGAATGCCTTCACCAGACGGCGGCGGCGTATGCCCCATCCTTCGGAGAAGGCGGTCGCGGCTTCGCCAAATCCGACAAAGGCTATGGTCTGCATGGTGGGTCCGTTTCGTTTCTCAGGATTGGATAAGGGTATCGATGCGATGGATGGCGCGCATGGCCGGCAGCACGTCGCCGATGGTGGATTGCGCCGGCCGGGCGCCGTTGATGGCGTCGATGAAGGCCTGGTCCTGATCGAGGAAGGCCGCGCCGGGCAGTCGTATCGGCTGGCGCTCGTGATCCTCCAGCGCGTCGCGGAACACATGGAATGTCCCGCTGTCGCCGATATAGCGATAGAAACCGCCGAACGGACCCCGGTTGTTGAACGAGAGGGCGAGCGAGAGCAGCGGGCCGCCGGCGGCCTTGAGCGCGATGCTCATGTCCATCGGAATGCCGAGTTCGGGATGCAGCGGTCCTGCCTGGCCGAAGGCGCGCGGCTCTGGGTCTCCGGTCAGCCAGATGAACAGGTCGATCGTGTGGCAGGCATGATGCCACAGGAGATTGTCGACCCAGCTGCGCGGCTCGCCATGCATGTTGAGATTGGTGCGCCGGAAGAAGAACGTTTCCGCCACCAGATGCTGGAGCGCGAAGGAGCCATTGTCGATCCGCGCCTTCAGATGGCGGTGCGCCGGCGAGAAGCGGCGGGTATGTGCCGCCATCGCCACCTGCCGGGGCCGGGCACCGGCGAATGCCGCCAGCGCCTCGCAGGCGGCAAGGTCGAGGCCGATGGGGATCTCCGCCAGGACGTGCTTGCCGGCATCTAGCGCCCGGGTCGCATGCTCGGGATGCAGGGCCGACGGGCTGGCGACGATCACCGCGTCGATGTCGTCGCGTTCCAGCACGGCGTCGAGATGGGGCGAGGTCGCGGCGATGTTCCATTTTTCAGCGAAGGCAGCCCCCGCCATCGCCTCGCCGTGGACCAGCGCCACGACCTCCGCCCCGGCGATGCGCGACAGCGACTGCATATGCGTGTCGGCAATCGCGCCTTCGCCAACGATAGCGATCCGCACCATGGTTTCGCCCTGTCCGTCGCTGTCTACTTGTTGCGGTAGCAGGCGAGGCCGGCGGCGGTCAGCGACGCGGAGACGTGGTAGTGCTGGTACACTTCCTCGACCTCCAGGTTCATGGCGCCGCGTGCCACGAGCCACATGATGAGCTCGGCGCCCTCATGGCCGGCTTCCTTCATGAAGACACCGTTCGGGATCTTCGTCAGGGCCATCGGATCGGTGACCATCTTGTCGAGGAACATGCGGTCGAAGTTCGGCTGCATGAAGCCCGAGCGCTCACCCTGAAGCTGGTGCGACATGCCGCCCGTTCCCATGATCAGCACCCGCGTATCCTTCGGATAGGCATCGACCGCCTTGCGGATCGCCTGGCCAAGCTTGAAGCAGCGGGCGGCCATCGGCAGCGGGAACTGGATGGTGTTGACGGTGATCGGGATGACGCGGGTCGGCCATTCCTCCACCTCGCCGGCGGGACCGCCGAAGAACACGCTCATCGGAACGGTGAAACCATGGTCCACGGTCATTTCCTGGAACATGGTCATGTCGAATTCCTGGGCCACCAGGTGCTCGATCAGATGCCAGCTCAGTTCCGGATCGCCCTGGAAAGGCGGGATCGGGCGCGGGCCCCAGCCTTCGTCGCCGGACAGATACTGCGCAGCCGCCCCGATGCCGAAGGTCGGCACGCGGTCGAGAAACACTTCCAGACCGTGATCGTTGTAGACGACGATGGTGACGTCGGGCTTCAGTTCCTTGACGAATTCCTTGGCCGGCAGATAGCCGTCGAACAGCGGCTTCCAGTATGGGTCCTGCGTGATCCCGGAATCCATGGCGATGCCGATGGAGGGGACGTGGCTCGTCGTGACGGCGGCGATGATTTCAGCCATGGAAACCTCCTATTGATCCCGGTGGGCGTTGAGCTTGGCGCGGAATTCCTCCAGCGTCATGCTGTTCTGCTGCGCGCCCACATGCTGCATCGAAACATGGTCGATCGCCGCGAGCTTGAACACGTAGTAGATGTTGCCGCCCGAGCGGATCATGCCGATCCAGTCGCGTTCGAGCACGAGCCGCTTCGATTCATCGCTGAGGCCGAAACGGTCGCAATAGGCGGCCTCGTCGGCGGCGAAGGCTGCGCGGTTGTCCGACTTCGTCAGGGACATGCACATCTTGTTGAGGGGATAGTTCTTCTGGCTTCGGCTGCCGTCGAACAGATAGGTGCCTTCGAGCGAGCGGGCCAGCCGCTTGTCTTCCTCGATGCGTTCGCTGATCGACGGCATGCCGCCGCTCTCTTTATCGGATGATGACATGAATGCCTCCTTGTTCGCACAGAAGCGGAACCTGTCGCTCCACACTGGCATCGGGGGAGCCGCAACTGAAATTGGAATTGCGCGCTCCATTATTCATTTCCTGCACAAGCCGAGATGCATATCTCCGGAAAGCCGTTGATTTCTGCTGGAGAGGCATTCATCGGCGTTGAATTGCGTGGCGATTGCGTGGTCAGTCCTCGAACGGCAGGCCGATATACTGCTCGGCAAGTGCCGCCTGCGCACGCTCCGAGACGCACAGGTGATCGTAGTCGTTGATGCGCACCTTCTTCTCGAAGGGCGTTTCCTGCGGGAAGACGTGCAGCAGTTTGGTCAGCCACCAGGACAGGCGCTCGGCCGACCAGACACGGCGCAGCGCCATGGCCGAGTAGCCGTCGAGATAGGCGTCGTCGCCCTTCGCGTAGTGGGTCTCGAAGGCGCGGGCCAGATAGTAGACATCCGAGACGGCCAGGTTGAGGCCCTTGGCGCCGGTTGGCGGCACGATGTGCGCGGCATCGCCGGCGAGGAACATGCGGCCGTAGCGCATCGGTTCGGCGACGAAGCTGCGCAGCGGGGCGATCGACTTCTCGATGGACGGACCGGTGACGATCTGACTGGACAGCTCTTCGGGAAAGCGGATCTTCAGCTCTTCCCAGAAGCGCTCATCGGACCAGTCGTTCAGGTCCGCGTTGACGTCGCACTGGATGTAGTAGCGGCTGAGCATGGGATTGCGCTGAGAGGCGAGCGCGAAGCCGTTGTCATGCTGGGCGTAGATGATGTCGGGCAGGGGCGGGGTCTCCGACATGATGCCGAGCCAGCCGAACGGATAGACCTGCTCGTAGGTTTTCAGAATGTCGGCGGGGATCGACTGGCGGCCGATGCCGTGAAAACCGTCGCAGGCGGCGATGAAGTCGCAGTCGATGCGTTCCTGCCTGCCATCCTTGACATAGGTCACATAAGGCTTGTCGCTCGTCAGGTCGTGCAGCTTCACGTCGGCGGCCTCGTCGATGATCTCCGCGCCCGCTTTCTCGCGTGCCGCGTAAAGATCCTCGGTGATCGCCGTCTGGCCATAGGCCATCATCGGCTTGCCGGTGTATTTGACGGTATCGATGAAGAACGGGTCGCGCCCCTGCCAGACAATGTGGGTGCCGTCGTGGAGATGGCCCTCGCGGTCCATGCGCTCTCCGAGGCCCATGTCGCGCAGCAGCTTGATCGTGCCATATTCCAGCACGCCGGCGCGGATGCGCTTGAGCACATAGTCCTTGCTCTGGCGTTCCAGGACGATGCTGTCGATCCCCTTCAGATCGAGAATGTGGGAAAGCAGCAGCCCGGCCGGGCCCCCACCGATAATGGCGATGCGCGTTTTCTTCATTGTTCGAAATACCAGTGTGGTGACTGTTGATGCGTTCGCCGCGCCAGGCGTGCCGGGCGCAACGGCCTGCCCGGACAAGCCGTGGCAGGGAGCCCTAATAAAGGCCAAGGCGATTGCGCTGTCAAGAAAATGAACTATGGTCTGCACAATGGACCATCGGAAACCCAGCCACGTTGCGTCTGCCGGCAAGGCACGGCGGAACGAACGGCGAATTGACAGAATCGGGCTTTTGGAAAACTCTCCCCCCTTTATCTGGCCGCAATCCGGCAGGCATGGAGCTGGCATGACCGATACCGATGAAGAGTCCGCGCCGACCGGCGTACGGTCGCTGTTGCGCGGGCTCGAGATTCTCATCGCGGTCAACGAGAACCCCCCGGCGACGATTACCCGGCTGGTGACCCTCACGGGCCTGCCGAAGGCCACGGTGATCCGACTCCTGGCGACGCTGAAATCGGCCGGCTATCTGCAACAGAACAGCGATACGGGGGCCTACGAGCCCTTGCCGCAGGTGCGGCGGCTGGCCAGCGCCATGATGATCGAGAACCCGTTTCTCACGGAGGCGCGGCAGCGGCTGAACGCCTTCGGCTTGCAGGTCGGCTGGCCGTCAGACCTTTTGATGGCCGAACCCGATGCGATGGTGACGGCGGCCTCGAACCGCGATACCGCGCCGATCCATCTGCGCCGGTTCGAGCAGCGCCGCTTTCCGATTCTCGATTCGGCCGCCGGCCTGGCTTTCCTGGCGGCGCTGCCGCAGGAGGAGCGCCTCGAGATCGTCAACCGGCACTGCGCGATGATGGATGAGGGCGGCGATGTCCGCCAGACTGTCGATGCGACGTTGCG
Source organism: Nitratireductor pacificus pht-3B (assembly GCF_000300335.1). Classification (GTDB taxonomy): domain Bacteria; phylum Pseudomonadota; class Alphaproteobacteria; order Rhizobiales; family Rhizobiaceae; genus Nitratireductor; species Nitratireductor pacificus. The sequence goes on from NZ_AMRM01000001.1 coordinate 173,247, forward strand.
GGCGGTTGCCGAGGTCGGCAGGCATGGCTTCTCGATGCACGACTACAACGCACCGATGGCGGGCACACGGGCAGTGGGCGTTGCGGTGGTCTCGCAGGATCGCCCGGTCGGCGCCCTGGTCCTGATCATCCTGAAGGGAGCGGTCACGGACGGGCAGCTTCACCAGCAATATCTGCCGGCCCTGCAGGATTGCGCGGCCGGCCTCGGCGACGCCTACCATCTGCACCGGGGTGCGCAGATGCCGTTTCCGGATGCCTGAGCTGAGGCTGCTCAGGTTTCGGCGGCAATCGTTCTCAGATGCTCGAGCAGCCTCTGCTGCGGCACGGCGGGCATCCATCCTTCGCGCATGGTGATGCCGATCGAGCGCTCGCTGCCTTCGAGCGGGTAGGGGATTTCCGACAGGAGGCCGAGCTTGATCTCGTAGTCCACCTGCCGGGCGGAGATGATGGTCAGCCGATCGCTGTTCATCAGCAGGCCGCGCAGCACGGTGAGCGAACCGGTTTCGATCGGGTGCGCGTCGCCTGCGGGACGTTCCAGCGCGGCGTAGAAGCCGTCGAAATAGTCGCGGGCGGGCGCGCCGGCGCGCGGCGCGATCCACGGGTTCGCGGCCAGGCGCCCGGGCGTCACCGGTCCCCCGGACAGAAGCGGGTGGCCGCTGCGCCCGACGATTATCATCGGATCGACAAACAATTCCTCCTGCACGAGCTCTGGCGGCAGCAGCGCGCGCCGCAGGGCGCCGATGATGATGTCGATGTCGCCGTGCCGCAGCGCCTTGGACAGATCCGCATAAGGAGCATCGACCACGGTGATGTCGAGCATCGGATATTCTTCGGCAAGCTGCATCAGCGCCCGCGGCAGCAGGCTCGTCTTCGCCAATGGCAGGCAGCCGATGGCGAAACGTCCGGCAAAACTGCCTTTCCAGCCCTGAATGTCGGCTTGCGCCTGGGCAAATTCGCCAAGCGCCAGTTTCGTCAGCCGCGAGAACTCCACCGCCTGGCGGGTCGGCTTGACGCCAGCGCTGGTACGCTCGAACAGGGCGCAGGTCAGCTGCGCCTCCAGTTCGCGGCAGGAGCGATGCACGGTCGATTGCTGCACGGCGAGCTGCTGGGCGCCAAGCCGGAAACTCTCGTGCTCGACCACGGCGATCAGCGCCCGCAACTGGCTGAGCGTGAAGCGGCGGTGCAGGTGCGGCGGCGGCCTGTCGGCGAAGCGCGCCGCATAGTCGCCGGCGCGGCGCAGATAGTGCGTGCCGCGGCCGATGCGCTTCAGATAGATCTCGCCCGGCTCCGTCGCGACCATGCCTCGCCGCCGGTTGAACAGTTTGACGCCAAGCTGCGCCTCGACCTTGGCGATGCCCTGCGTCAGGGCCGGTTGCGACAGGTTCAGATGATCGCAGGCGCGCGTGATGCTGTGCGTCGCCGCGATCGCTTCCAGCGCCTGCAGGTGCTTCAGGTTCGGGATGTCGGCGTATGGGTCCAATGCGGGCCTCCGGGCGATGGGATGGCGCCGTAGGGCGCGTCTTCCCATAGCCCGAAATCAAAATTGCGTAAAATGAATAGTTCGACATGCCCGGGGCGACATTCAAATTGGCGGATGCGGCGTGAATGGCGCTAGCTTTGCAAGCTGAAAGACCACAACAGCAAGGTAGCGACCGCCCAATGGCCCAAGACAAGACCGCTCTCGTTATCAGTGCCCATTCAGCCGATTTCGTCTGGAGGGCGGGAGGCGCAATCGCGCTGCACGCAAAGCTTGGCTACCAGGTGACGGTCGTCTGTCTGTCCTATGGCGAGCGCGGCGAATCCGCGAAGCTGTGGAAGTCGGAAGGCATGACCCTCGACAAGGTCAAGGCGGAGCGTCGCCGCGAGGCCGAGAATGCCGCAAAGGCACTCGACGTTCACGATATTCAATTCTTCGACCTCGGCGACTACCCGCTCGAGATCGACCGGGATGCGAAGTACAGGCTGGTCGACGTGATCCGCGCCGTGCAGCCCCGCTTCATGCTCAGCCATTCCCATTACGATCCGTACAATCTCGATCATTCGCACACGACCAAGATCGCGATGGAATGCCGGATGATCGCGCAGGCCTGGGGACACAATCCCGGCGAGAAGGTGCTCGGCGCGCCGCAGCTCTATCTGTTCGAGCCGCACCAGACCGAGCAGATGGGCTGGAAGCCTGACACCTTCCTCGACATCACCGATGTCTGGGAGAAGAAGAAGGCAGCCATCGAATGCATGGAGGGCCAGGAGCACCTCTGGCACTTCTATACCAATGTCGCCGAGAACCGCGGCAATCACTTCCGCCGCAATTCCGGCGGGCAGTCGGGCGGCCGCGCCGCCAGATACGCGGAGGGATTCCAGTCCGTCTATCCGCGCACCGTCGATGAGCTCTAGGGGCCTTTCCGCATGAACGTGGTGGTACAGAACATCGAGCGCGTGGATCCGGCAGTCGTCGAGGGGCTCGGCAAATGCGGCGTCTCCACGGTGCATGAGGCACAGGGGCGCAAGGGGCTGCTGGCATCCTACATGCGGCCTATCTATCCGGGCGCGCGGCTCGCCGCCTCCGCCGTCACCATTCTGGCGCCTCCATGCGACAACTGGATGGTGCATGTCGCCATCGAGCAGGTGCAGGCCGGCGACATTCTGGTGCTCGCCACCACCTCGCCGTCGGATGCCGGTTACTTCGGTGATCTCCTGGCCACGTCCATGCAGGCGCGTGGCGGCGTTGGGCTCATCATCGACGCCGGCGTGCGTGATGTGCGCGACCTGACGCAGATGGGCTTCCCGGTGTGGTCGAAGGCGATCTGCGCGCAGGGAACGGTCAAGGAAACGCTCGGTTCTGTGAACGTACCGGTCGTTTGTGCCGGAGAACTCGTTCATCCGGGCGACGTCATCGTCGCGGACGATGACGGGGTCTGCGTGGTGCGGTGCGCGGAAGCGGCCGACGTGCTCGCCAAGGCGCGCGAGCGCGAGGCGAACGAGGAAGCCAAGCGCGCCCGGCTCGCCGCCGGCGAACTCGGCCTCGACCTTTATGCGATGCGTCCCCGCCTGGAACAGAAGGGGCTGAAATATGTCTGACGGCGTGCGCTGCATGTGGATGCGCGGCGGCACCTCGCGGGGCGGGGTCTTCCTCGCCGCCGACCTGCCCGCGGACACGGCGGCACGCGATGCGTTTCTGCTGGGCGTCATGGGGTCGCCCGATCCGCGCCAGATCGACGGTCTGGGCGGCGGCGATCCGCTGACCTCGAAGGTGGCGATCGTTTCACCCTCCGCGCGCGACGACGCGGATGTCGACTATCTGTTCCTGCAGGTGTTCGTCGATCAGGCGCTGGTGACCGACGCGCAGGGTTGCGGCAACATGCTTGCCGCCGTCGGTCCGTTTGCCATCGAGCGCGGTCTGGTGCCGGCGTCGGATGGCGAGACCCGCGTCCGGATCTATATGGAGAACACGGCCAAGGTGGCGGTGGCGCGCGTCGCCACGCCCGGCGGTCGGGTGACCTATCGCGGCGCGGCGCGCATCGATGGCGTTCCCGGCTGGGCGGCGGCTGTGCCGCTGGAGTTTCTCGACGTTGCCGGTTCGAGCTGCGGCGCGCTGCTGCCGACGGGCCGGGCGCTCGACATGATCGACGGCGTCGCGGTGACCTGCATCGATAACGGCATGCCGGTGGTGGTGATCGCCGCCAGCGACATGGGCATTACCGGCTACGAGACCCGCGAGGAACTCGACGCCAACACGGCGCTGAAGACCCGCCTCGAAGCCATTCGCCTGCTCGCAGGCCCGATGATGAATCTCGGCGACGTGGCGCAGAAATCCGTGCCGAAGATGACCATGGTCGCGCCGCCGCGCGATGGCGGAGCGATCGCAACGCGGACCTTCATTCCGCACCGCTGCCATGCCTCGATCGGCGTCTTCGGCGCGGTCAGCGTCGCGACGGCCTGCATCCTCCCGGGCGCGCCGGCGGCCGCGATCGCCGCGGTGCCCGAGGGCTTTGACAAGGTGCTCCTGATCGAGCATCCCTCCGGCGCGACCCCGGCGATCCTGTCGGTTGACGGGGAGGGCAGGGTGACCAGAGCCGGAATGTTGCGGACGGCGCGCAAGCTCTTCGACGGCGAGGTGTTCGCCCAATGACGATGGACAAGATGAACATGATGGCCGAACCGCCGACCTTTCACCCGAACCCCTCGAAGCCGGCCTATGTGCCGCCAGCAGGCGCGGTCGATGCGCACTGCCATGTCTTCGGCCCCGCAGCGCGCTTTCCCTATGCGCCGGAGCGGAAATACACGCCGACCGACGCGCCGAAGGAGATGCTGTTCTCCCTGCGCCGGCATCTGGGTTTTGCGCGCAGTGTCATCGTCCAGGCGAGCTGTCACGGCAAGGACAATGCGGCGATGGTCGATGCGCTGGAGGCGGAGCCCGAGACCACGCGCGGCGTCGCCGTGGTCGCGCCGACCATCTCCGACGAGGAACTGCGGGCGATGGACCGCGCCGGCGTGCGCGCCGTGCGGTTCAATTTCCTGAAGCGGCTGGTGGATGCCGCGCCGCGCGAGGATTTCCAGCGCATCGCCGAACGGGTGGCCGAACTCGGCTGGCATGTCGTGGTCTATTTCGAGATGCCTGACCTGCCCGACCTCGCACCCTTCCTGCGCGGCCTTCCGACGACGGTGGTCGTTGACCATATGGGCCGGCCCGATGTCGCGGAGGGCACCGATGCCGCGCCGTTCCGCGCCTTCATCGAACTGCTCGAGGACGAGAAGTTCTGGGTCAAGGTCGGCTGCCCCGAGCGCCTGACGGTCGAGGGGCCGCCCTATCGCGACGTCGTTCCCTTTGCCCGCCGGCTGGTCGAGACCTATTCCGACCGGGTTCTGTGGGGGACCGACTGGCCGCATCCGAACATGAAAAGCCACATTCCCGATGACGGGTTGCTGGTCGATCTCATTCCGTCGATCGCCCCGACACCGGATCTGCAGCGCAAGCTGCTCGTCGCCAACCCCTCGCGCCTCTACTGGGGCGAAAAGTAACGGCATACCGGCGGCCCGTCCGGGCTGCCGCAAGGAGATTGAAATTGAGCAAGCGTCTTTCCACGTCGATCCGTGTCGCCCTTGCCGGTGCCCTCAGCCTCGGGCTGGTCGCCGCCTCGTCGGCCGCCGAGCTGCGGCTGGCGCATTTCATGTCGCCGATGCACCACATGCAGAAGCGCATGATGCAGCCCCTGGCGGACAAGCTTGCGGCCGAGACCGGCGGTGAGGTGACGATCCGCATCTTTCCCTCGGGCGAACTGAGCAAGAGCGGCGCGGCCCAGTGGAAGACGGCTCTGACCGGCGTTGCGGACATAACCTTCGGTCTGCAGGGGTATACGAGCGAGACCTTCCCGCGCACGATGTTCGCCGTCGCGCCGGGCCTGTTCCACTCCTCGGCCGAAGCGACGACGGCGATGTGGGAGAATGTCGACGCGCTGGCGCCCGATTACGAGCGCGCCAAGCTGCTCGCCATGTGGGCCGCCGAGCCGGCGATCATCATGACCAAGGATGTGCCGATCCGTACCATGGACGACATGAAGGGGCTGAAGATCCGCACCGCGGATCAGGTCGGCGCGGCCATCGTGCAGGCGCTCGGCGGAACGCCCGTGCCGCTGCCGGCCAGCGAGATGTACACGGCGATCGACACCGGCGTCATCGACGGGATCATGAGCGACGCCAGCACGATCGAATCGTTCAAGCTGCACGAGGTCGCCAACTATTTCACGGTCGGCCTGCCTTCCAGCACCTCGGCCTATTTCCTGGTCATGAACCGTCGCAGCTTCGACGGGCTGACCGCCGACCAGCAGGCCGCGCTCGACGCGCTGACGGGTCGCGAACTCAGCATGACGGCGGCGGAATCCTACGCCACGGAGGCGGCGCGAGGGCTAGACATGGTGCGCGCGGCCGGCAAGACGATCATCGAGGTCGAGCCTGCGGTGCTCGAGGATTTCCACGCCAAGTCGGACACGGTGATGCAGTCGATGCTGAAATCGGCCGAGGCCGCCGGCGTTGACGGAAAGGCGATCGTCGAGGGGCTGCGCGGCGGCGCATCGGCGACACGGTAAACGAAACCGACATGCCCGGCGGGAGGGAGCCCGCCGGGGGCGCATGGGGCGCCGGACCAACAACAGGGAGGAAAGACATGAGACGTACAGCAGCAGGAATCGCCGGATTGCTCGGCCTGGCACTCGCCGCAGCGGCGGGGACCGCCAGCGCCGCCGAGCTGAAGGTGTCGCATTTCATGAGCCCGATGCATCACATGCAGGCGCGGGTTCTGGAACCGTGGACCAAGAAGCTGGCCGACGAGGCTGGCGGTGAACTGACCTTCCGCATCTTCCCGTCGGGCGAGTTGAGCAAGAGCCCGGCCGCGCAGTGGAAAACGGCGCTGACGGGCGTGACGGACATCGCGTTCGGACTGCCCGGCTACACGACGGAGAATTTTCCGCGCACCATGCTCGCCGTGTCGCCGGGCATATTCGAGACCGCAGCCGAGGCGACCAACGCCATCTGGGACAATATCGAGGATATCGCGCCGGACTATGAGCGCGCCAAGCTGCTTGCCGTCTGGGGCAGCGAGCCGGCCGTGCTGATGACCCGCAACAAGCCGGTCAAGACGCTGGCCGACGTGAAGGGCCTCAAGATCCGTACGGCCGACCAGGTTTCGGCGTCGATCATCGAGGCGTGGGGCGGCACTCCTGTCCCGCTGCCGGCGAGCGAGATCTATACCGCCATGGATACCGGCGTGATCGACGGCCTGTTCATCGATCCGAGCGGCGTTCCCTCCTTCCGCCTCGACGAGGTGGTGAACCACGTGACCCTCGGCCTGCCGACCCCGTCCTCGGCGTTCTTCCTGGTGATGAACCAGAATGCCTGGAACGGCCTTACGGACGCGCAGAAGGCGATGCTGGACGGAATGAGCGGGCGGCAACTCAGCCTCGATTCCGCTGCCTCCTATGCGCAGGACGCCGAGAAGGGCATGGACATCCTGAAGAAAGCCGACAAAGAGATCATCACGCTCGATGCCGAGGCGCAGGCAGAGTTCGTCGAGGCGACCAAGCCGGTCGCGGACAAGCTCATCGCCGACGCCGAGGGACGTGGCGTGGCGAATGCCGCCGACATCGCGGCGGCTCTCGGCAAGAAGAAATAGGACATAACGACAATGATGCGTGCGAAGGAAACCAGGCCGACGGTCGCCGACCGTTTGGCCGACGGGTTCGGCCTCCTGGGCGGGATAGCGATCCTGTTCCTGGCCGGGCTGGTGTTCTGCGATGTGGTGGGGCGAACTCTCGGATCGCCGATTTTCGGCGCACGCGACATCATGGTGATGACGCTGGCGGTAATCGCCGCCAGCGGTTTCGCCAGCGGGGCGACGCATGGCGTCCACATCGCCATCGATGCCCTGCAGAATTTCCTGCCGCCCTGGCTGCGGCGCAGCCAGCTTCTGCTGGCGGACCTGATCAGCCTGGCCATCCTTGCCATCCTGTCATGGCGCAGCTTCGTCGGCGGCACGGAAGCCGGTGATTTCGGCGAGCGGACGATGCTCCTGTCGCTGCCCCATGCACCTTTCTATTTCGCCCTGTCGCTCGGCCTTGGTCTCTATGCCCTCGTGGTCGTGTTCGACATCGTCAAGCAGTTAAAGCCGGGGAACGATGATGCCGAATGAGATTTATGGCCTCCTGGGCATTGTCGGCCTGGCGGTGCTCCTGATCCTGCGCGTGCCGGTGGCGCTCGCGATCGGCATGGTCGGCTTCGTCGGCATCGCTGCGCTGAGCGGTGTCAACACCGCGTTCTACATGGCCTCGTCGGAGGCCTTCGCCACCGTGACCCAGTACGAACTCGTGGTCATCCCGCTGTTCGTCCTGATGGGCAACATCGCCAGCGCCTCCGGCCTCAGCCGCGACCTCTACGATGCGGCCTTCGCCTGGATCGGACGGCTGCGCGGCGGTCTCGCCTCGGCGACCGTCATCGGCTGCGCCGGCTTCTCGGCGCTGAGCGGATCGTCCATCGCTTCCGCCGTCACCATGGGCCGCGTCGCGCTGCCGCAGATGAAGCGCTTCTCCTATTCGGATGCGCTGGCGACCGGGTCGGTTGCGGCCGGCGGCACCCTGGGCATCCTCATCCCGCCGTCGACCGGCTTCATCATCTACGCAACGCTGACCGAGCAGTCGATCGGCCGCCTATTCATGGCCGGCATCCTCCCGGGCATCCTGCTCACTGCGCTGTTCGTCGTCGCGATCTACATCGTCACGTCGATCCGCCCCGCCGACGGTCCCGCCGGGGAACCCTTCACCCTGCGGGAGAGCATCCGCGCCGGCCTGCGCGCCTCGCTGATCGGCGGCATCATCGTCATCACCATCGGCGGCATCTATCTGGGTTTCTTCACGCCGGCCGAGGCGGCGGGCATCGGGGCGATCCTGACGCTGTTCGTCTCGTTCTTCCGCGGGCGGCTCAGCCTGGCGCAGTGGAAGGACGTGCTGATGCAGACGGTGCGCACCACGTCGATGGTGTTTCTGATCCTCGTCGGCGCCAATATCTTCGCGCCCTTCCTGGCGCTGAGCGACCTGCCGCACTTCATCAGCCAGGGGCTGACGGCTCTGGATGTCGGTCCCTACGGGGTGCTGTTCCTGATCCTGGCCGCGTACATCATCCTGGGGACCTTCCTCGAGGGCCTGTCGCTGCTGGTCATCACCCTGCCGATCGTCTTCCCCGCCATCATCGCGGCAGGGTTCGATCCGATCTGGTTCGGCGTCATTGCCGTGATCGTGCTGGAAATGGGGCTGATCTCGCCGCCGGTCGGGCTCAACGTCTTCGTCGTCGCGAGCATCGCCGACAAGGTGCCCCTGTCGACCGTGTTCCGGGGGGTCATCCCGTTCTGGATCGCCATGGCGGTCTGCACGGTCCTGCTGATCCTGTTCCCGTCGATCGCGCTCTATATCCCGCAGACGATGATGGGGAACTAGTGGGGCGATCGTGACGGATCACCCCACCAGATCAACAGCTTGTGGGCTGACTTGCCGAAACGGATGGGGACCATCTGTCTCGGTCGGACCACGAGCGCGGCCGGGTTCCAGCCGGTTTACCGCAACGTTTCCGCGAAAGCAGAGAATGCCCTCATGACCGATGCACTCGAGAACCCTACCGGCGCCGATGCGGTGCTGTTCAGCCTGAAGGCCAATGGCGTCGACTATCTGTTCGCCAATGCCGGCAGCGACTTCGCGCCGATCATCGAGAGCTATGCGCGCCGCGGCGAGGGCGGCACCGTCGCGCCGAAGCCGGTCATCGTTCCGCACGAGGCGGCGCTGGTCGCCATGGCGCATGGCTACTATCTGGTGACCGGCAAGCCGCAGGCGGCGATGGTGCATGTCAATGTCGGGCTGGCCAACGCGGTCATGGGCCTCATCAACGCTCATGCGGACGACGTGCCGGTGATCATGCTGTCCGGCCGCACGCCGCTGACGGAACATGATCGTCCGGGCGCCCGGCGCACGCCGATCCAGTACGGGCAGGAGCAGTTCGACCAGAGCGGCATGGTGCGCGAGCTGGTCAAGTGGGACTACGAACTCCGCTATGCGGAGAATGCGGGCAATCTCGTTTCGCGCGGCTACGCCATAGCCATGTCGGAACCGGTCGGGTCCATCTATCTCAGCCTGCCGCGCGAACCGCTTTGCGAGCCAGCGCCGGCGATGGGCGAGGGGGCGACGCCGCTTCAGGTGGCGGCGAACCCGGCGGCACCCGACCCGCAGGCCGTGGAGCAGGCGGCCGCATGGCTGGCAGCGGCGAAGAACCCCCTGATCGTCTGCCAGCGCGGCGATCCGGCCGGCAAGGTGGCCGCACTTCTCGCTGCCCTGGCCGAGCGGCACGGGATCGCCGTCAGCGAAGTGTTCGCGACCCGCAACGTCATGCCGAGCGATCATCCGATGCTCGTCGGCCCGAACCTGCCGGAGCTTTTGCCGGCTGCCGATGTGGTGCTCGTGGTCGATGCCCCGGTCGCGTGGATCGAAAGCGCGGCGCAGCCGGCGGTGACGGCGAAGGTGATCCATATCGGCCCCGACCCGCTTTTCGCCCGTATGCCGGTGCGCTCATACCGCTCGTCGCTCGCCATCGCCGGCAACACGGCCCGCACGCTGGCGGCCCTCGATGCTGCGCTGGATGAGCACCCCTCTCAGGGCGATACGCGGCGCGAAGCTGCCGTCGCGGCCCATGCAGCCTACCGCGCCAAGGTGGCGAAGGCGGCGGAAGCAGGAAGTCGCGGGCCAGCCAGCAAGGCATGGGTCGCGCATTGCGTCTCCGAAATCTTGGGGGACGACGGCATCGTCTTCAACGAACGCGGCGCGCCGTCGCCCTTCTACACGCTGAAGGCCGGCAACCGGTTCTTCGGCAATACGCCGGCCGGCGGTCTCGGCTGGGCGCTGCCCGCGGCGCTGGGCGCGCAGCTCGCCGACCGGGAACGCCTCGTTGTCTGCGTGGTCGGCGATGGGTCCTACATGTTCGCCAATCCGGTCGCCTGCCATCAGGTGGCCGAGGCGCACGGCCTGCCGCTTCTGACGGTGATCCTCAACAACGGGGCGTGGGATGCCGTGAGGCTGTCGACGCTGGAGGTCTACCCGGACGGTTCCGCGTCGCGCGCCAACCAGACGCCGCTGTCGAGCCTGTCGCCGTCACCGGACTACACCATGGTCGCGGCCGCCTCGCGGGCCTGGACCCGAACCGTCGAGGAGGCGGCCGACCTGCCGGCGGTGCTCGCCGAAGCCGTGAAGGTGATCGCCGACGAGCGGCGCCAGGCGCTGGTCAACGTTCGGGTGCGGCCGGAATAGAAGGCCGCACTCATGCCTCGGCGGCGCCAGCGGCATTGTTTCTCTGCGTTGGTGCGGGTGTCAGGTAATCCTACCTGACTGTAAAACACCGTAAGCCTTCGGCCGACATTGTCATTTCGGCCTGGACGCGCTGCTGAGGCCAGGCGATCACGCCTGACGGAAAGACGTTTGAAGTGCGGTGGCCGGTCCGCCGTGCGAATCTCCCGCGCCTTTGCCTCCGGCCGGCCAGGTTTCTCACCCCGTTGTCTCAGAATTCCTGATCCGCAGTCTGCCCGTGCAGCGCCGCGCGCGATGATCGCGCCTGTCGCGCAGGGGGTGTTTTGCCTTGCATTGCGGGATGTTCAGGGCTGTGGCGCGCGCTTCGCGCCCAAAAAAGCGGGCCTGTCCACCTGGCTTGTTGCCAATACCAATTCGAAATGATATTAATATTGGAACGATATGAAGATAACAACAATATGCACAAATCCGCGGCACGCTGCGTAAGATTTGTGCTGACTGCGATGTTCAGGCGCTGGGGCCCCGGACGTCAAGCGGAAACCCGTGGGTGAGGGGCTTGGCTGTGGGATTCTTTCAGATGCCGTAGATTGTGTGACGGAGCGTAGAGGCTTCGTTGCGTTGGAGGAATAGGCGCCCTTTCGCGTTCAGGCCGCGTGCCGTGAGCGGGAGGGGCCGTTTGAACAGGAACGCAGGGAGGATAAGTATTGGATCAGCTGCTGCAGCACCTCGTCAATACGATCATCATGGGAGGTACATATGCCCTTCTCGGCATAGGGCTGACCCTGATCTTCGGCATCATGAGGATCGTGAACTTCACGCATGGCGAACTGTACGCGTTCGGCGCGTACATGATGTACTTCTTCGCCACCATCATCGGCATGAATTTCTTCGTCTCCATCGCGTTCGCCATCGCCGCCGGCATGGTGCTGGGCGCGATCATCGAGTTCACGCTCCTGCGCCCCAAGCGCGGAGCCGACATCGATACGACGATGCTGATCATGATCGGCGCCTGGATCGTCATGCAGAACCTGGAACATCTGAGCTGGGGCGGCATCGCCAAGTCGATCAATTCGCCCTTGCCTGACGCGCCGCTGGTGATCGGACCGGTGTCGGTCTCGTGGCTGCGCGTCATGGTGCTTCTCATTGCGCTGGTCCTGATCGCCGCCACCTACATCGTCATTAACCGGACGAAGATCGGCAAGGCGATGCGGGCGACCTTCCAGGACAGCAACACCGCCGCGCTGATGGGCATCAACATCAACGCCATCTACACGATGACCTTCGGCTTCGGCTCGGCGCTGGCGGCGGCCGCCGGCGCGCTGCTCGGACCGGTGTTCGTGGTCACGCCGACCATGGGCGACCTGGCGTCGCTGAAGGCGTTCGCGATCGTCATCCTGGGCGGCCTGGGCAACATCACGGGAGCGGCCATCGGCGGCTTCATCCTGGCGTTCGCCGAGGAGATCGGCGCGGGCTACATCTCGTCCGGCTACCGCGACGCGATGGGCTTCGTGATCATCATCATTGTTCTTCTCTTCAAACCCACGGGCCTGTTTGCCCGGGCGGAGCGTGTCGGATGAAACAGGTCTTTCCCTTTATCGCCCTCGCGTTCTTCGCCACGGTTCCGCTCTGGCTGCAGGACCAGTACTATCTGCACACCCTCGTCGTTGCCGGCATCTTCATGCTGGCAGCCATGAGCCTCAACCTGCTGCTCGGCTATACCGGGCAGCTCAGCCTCGGGCATGTCGCCTTCTTCGGCATCGGCGCCTATGTCAGCGCGCTGACGTCGCTGGGCTTCAGCCTGTCGATCTTCGGCTTCCAGATCACGCATGAGCCGTGGCCCGCCTTCGTCGGGCTGATCCTCGGCGCCTTGGCTGCGGGCCTGTGCGGCTACCTGATCGGCAAGCTCGCCTTCCGGGTACGCGGCGCCTACTTCGTCATCGTGACGATCAGCTTCGCGGAAGTGGTGCGTCTCGTCTCGCTCAACTGGGTCGAGCTGACCAACGGACCGCTGGCCCTGCCGGGCATTCCGCCGCTGACCCTCGGTTTCGAGTGGACAGGCTATGTGACCCTGTGGGGCAAGGCGCAGAACTACTATCTCGTCCTGGTCCTGATCGCGCTCGCCTATCTGCTGATCAAGCGGCTGGTGCAGTCTCCCTACGGCCGGGCCATGATCGCGCTGCGCGAGAACGAGACCCTGGCGGTGTCGGTCGGCATCAGCGTGACCAAGTATCTGGTGCTGGCGGCCATCTTCTCGGGCGCTCTCGCCGGCCTCGCCGGCGGTCTCTATGCGCATTACATCCAGATCATCGATCCGATGATCTTCATGTTCCTGAACACGGTGACAATGGTCATCATGGTCATCACCGGCGGCAAGGGTACGCTTGCCGGCCCGTTGGTGGGCGGTCTGATCTTCGGTCTCGCGCCGGTGTTCCTGCGCAACTATGTCGGCCCCGAGGTTCAGTGGATCCTGTACGGCGTCCTGATGATCCTGGTGGTCTTCGTCCTGCCCGAGGGCATCGTTCCGGCCATCGAGCGCTGGTTCAACCGCGCCGCGAAGCCGAAGCGCAAGAACGGCTCGGCCGGCGGCAAGATGGAGCAGAGCGGTTCTTCGCTGGCGATGGCAAGTTCAGGAAAGGTCAACTCGTGATGAATGCACAAACCCAATCATCCGCGCCGATCCTGTCGGTGGAGCATGTGGCCGTGCATTTTGGCGGCCTGGTGGCGATCTCGGACATGAGCTTCGAGGTGCATGAGGGCGAACTGGTCAGCCTGATCGGCCCGAACGGCGCCGGCAAGACCACGGCTTTCAACGTCATCACCGGCTTCCAGCGGCCGACGAAGGGCCATGTGAGCTTTCAGGGGACGTCGCTCGACGGGCTGAAGCCGCATGAGGTGACCGGTCTCGGCCTGGTGCGCACCTTCCAGCGCACCAGCGTGTTCGAGAAGATCTCGGTGTTCGAGAACGTCCTGATCGGCCTGCACCGGCGCACGGCGCCGAGCCTGTTCGGCACGCTGATGGGGCTGCCGGGCGAGCGCAAGGCCGAAGCCGCGCTGCGCGAGGAGGCGTGGGAGATCCTGCGTCTCGTCGGCATCGAGCATGAAGCCGACGAGCTGGGCGGCAGCCTGCCCTACGGTGACCAGCGGTTGCTGGGCGTTGCCCTGGCTCTGGCCGCCGACCCGCGCGCGCTCCTTCTGGACGAGCCGGTGTCCGGCATGAACGCTTCGGAGACCGGCCGCTTCATCGATCTGCTCAACCGGCTGCGGGCCAAGGGCACGACCATCCTGCTCGTCGAGCACGACATGCCGATGGTGATGAAGATCTCCGACCGCATCGTCGTCCTCAACTATGGCCGCATCATCGCCAACGGCACGCCTTCCGAGATCCAGAACGATCCCGAAGTGATCGCGGCCTATCTGGGAGGAGGTGTCAAGAATGCTTGAGATCAAGAATCTCGTCTGCCGCTACGGCAAGGTGACGGCACTGGAAGGGATCTCGCTGAAGGTTCCCGAGAAGCAGCTCGTGGTTCTGGTCGGTGCCAACGGCGCCGGCAAGAGCACGACGCTCAGGGCCATTTCCGGCCTCGTGCCGGCAGCTTCGGGGCAGATTATCTTCGACGGCGAGGATATCACCAGCATGGCCGCCGGCCGCATTCTGGCGAAAGGCATCGCCCATTGTCCGGAAGGGCGGCGGGTGTTCGGCGAGATGTCGGTGCTCGAGAACCTGGAGATCGGGGCCTATCTGCGCCGCGACGCGAAGGGTATCGCCGACGATCTCGACCGGGTGCTCGACCTGTTTCCGCGTCTTGCGGAACGGCGCAAGCAGGTGGCCGGCACGCTGTCGGGCGGCGAGCAGCAGATGCTCGCCATCGGCCGGTCGATGATGTCGCGCCCCAGGCTGATCATGTTCGACGAACCGTCGCTGGGGCTCGCGCCCAACATCGTCGAGCAGACCTTCTCGATCATTCAGGGCATCCGCGAATCGGGCACCACCGTGATGATGGTCGAGCAGAACGCCTTCGCCGCGCTCGACATGTGCGATTACGCCTATCTGCTCGAGGCCGGCACGATGGTGCTCGAAGGGAAGGGCGAGGACCTGATCAAGAACCCGCATGTGCGGGAGGCCTATCTGGGAGCCGGCGTGCACGCCTGATCCCCGGCGCGGCGCGCCGTGCGCCGCGACTATCGTCGTTGCGATGCATCGGCCCGAAGACCGGCAGACGGTTCTCGGGCCTTTGCCCATTGTCGGTGGACAATCATGCCTATCCTGCAATTTTATTTGCACTATCTTACTAAACATAGTATCTTTTGATCAGAATGATCGACGGCATCGTGATTGCGCAAGCATCCGCCGCCGATCGCTGTTCAGAAACGAGTGAGGTAGGAAGCACATGGCTGAAACGTCGAAACCCGTCATCGGCATTATCGGAGGAACCGGAGACCTCGGGTCGGGCCTGGCGCGCGCCTGGGCAAGTGCCGGATATTCGGTGGTGATCGGTTCGCGCTCGGCCGAGAAGGCCGCGGACGCGGCGGCGCAGCTCGGCGCCGGCGTGCGTGGGCAGACCAATGTCGGCGCCGCGGAAGCCGCCGACATCATCATCCTTGCAGTTCCGTTCTCGAATCACGCGGCCTCGATCGAGGAAATCCGCAGTGCCGTGCAGGGCAAGATCCTTGTCGATGCGGCGGTGCCGCTCGTTCCGCCGAAAGTCTCCAAGGTTCAGCTGCCGGAGGAAGGTTCCGCCGCGCAGATCGCCCAGGCGCTGCTGGGCGAGGGCGTGCGGGTGGTCTCGGCGTTTCACAATGTGGGCGCGGCAAAACTGCACAAGGGCGGCCGCGCCGATTGCGACGTGCTGGTGTTCAGCGACGACAAGGATGCCCGCGACCAGGTGATTGCCCTTGCCGGCGCGGTGGCCAATCGCGGCGTGGGCGGCGGCTCGCTGGCCAACTCAGCTGCCGCCGAAGCGCTGACCTCGGTGCTGATCTGGATCAACCGCCAGTACAAGGTGCTTGGCGCCGGCATCGCCATCACCGGCCTGGAAGACGCCGCGCAGGCCTGAGATCATGCAGCCCGTTTCCCTTCACGCCCTGACGGGGATGCCGCTGGTCGAACCCGGCGACGACCTCGCCGCGCTCCTCGGCGACGCCCTGCGCGACAACGGGCTGGCGCTGGCCGACGGCGACATCCTGGTTCTGGCGCAGAAGATCGTGTCCAAGGCCGAAGGCTGCTACGTCGATCTGGACGAGGTCACGCCCTCGGCCAGGGCACGGGAACTGGCTGCTGAACTCGGCAAGGACGCGCGCCATGTCCAGGTGGTGCTCAACGAATCCGACGAGCTGGTCAAGGTCGGCCAGCACGTCATCATCGCCGCGCACAGGCTCGGCCTCGTCATGGCCAATGCCGGGATCGACGAATCCAACATCAGCCACGGCGATGGGGGCGGGCGCGTTCTGCTTCTGCCGCGCGATCCGGACGGGTCCGCGGCGGCGCTGAAGGCGCGGCTCGACGCGGAGCAGGGCGTCTCGGTCGGCGTCATCATCAACGACAGTTTCGGCCGTCCCTGGCGCAATGGCGTCGTGGGGGTGGCCATAGGTGCTGCGGGCATTCCGGCGCTGGTCGACCGGGTGGGCGCGGTCGATCTCTTCGGCCGCGAGCTGAAGGTGACCGAGATCGCGACCGCCGACGAACTGGCTTCGGCGGCCTCGCTGCTTATGGGGCAAGCGGCAGAGGCCGTGCCCGCAGCACTCATTCGCGGCTTTCGCTCCGATGCGCCGGCACGGCCGGCCTCGGCGATCATCCGCGACAGGAAGCGGGATATGTTCCGATGACCGCAGGAGCAAAGAACATGGCGGAGAAGGGCCGCGTGGTGGCGCTGTGCGGCGGCGTCGGCGGCGCCAAGCTGGCGTTCGGGCTGGCGCGCATCCTCGGCGACCGGCTGACGGTGGTCGTCAACACGGGCGACGATTTCGAGCATCTCGGCCTGCACATCTCCCCCGATCTCGACACGGTGCTCTACACGCTTTCGGGCCTCGCCAACCGCGAGCTGGGCTGGGGGCGCGGCGACGAGAGCTGGAATTTCATGAGCGTCCTCGAGGACATCGGCGCGGAAACCTGGTTCCGCCTCGGTGATCGGGACCTGGCGCTGCATGTGGAGCGCACGCGCCAGCTGCGCGCCGGCGTCCCGCTGACCCAGATCATCGGATCCTTCGCCAACAGCTTCGGCATTCGCGCCGAAATCCTGCCGATGAGCGATGGAAAGGTGCGCACCACGGTGATGACGCCGGAGGGCATGCTGCCTTTCCAGCGCTACTTCGTCGAGCGGCGCTGCGCGCCGATGGTGCGCGAGATCGCTTTCGACGGCGCCGGCAAGGCGGAGCCGACCGCGCAGGTGAGGGCGGCTCTCAGGGATCCGCATCTCCAGGCGATCATCATCTGCCCGTCGAACCCCTTCCTCAGCATCGATCCCATCCTGGCGGTGCCGGGCATGCGGCAGCTCATCGAGGATGCGGGCGTGCCGGTGGTCGCGGTGTCGCCGATCATCGGCGGTAAGGCCGTCAAGGGGCCGACAGACAAGATCATGGCCGAGCTCGGCGTTGCCGCGACCAACAGGGCGATTGCCGATCATTACCGCGGCCTGATCTCGGGTCTCGTGATCGATGCCGGCGATGCCGGAGAGCGCGGCGCCCTCGACGGGCCGACCCATGTCACCGCCACCCTGATGTCGTCGGACGACGACCGTGAGAGGCTGGCCCGCGAGACGCTGGGCTTTGCCGAAAAACTGGCTGCTGCATTGCGGGCAGTGGAGGCGGTGTCGACGTGAGCGGATACTGGGCCATCGTTCCCGTCAAGCGGCTCGACCGGGCAAAGTCCCGCCTGTCGCTGCTGCTGAGCAGGGCAGAACGGCAGGAACTCGCCGGCGCGATGCTGCGTGACGTGTTCGACGTGCTGGTCGGCGCTGAAAGGCTGAGCGGGATCGTCGTGGTGACCAACGACGTGCAGGCGGCGGAACTCGCCAGCGGGATCGGCGCATCGGTGGTGCCCGACCGGCTGGAAGCGGGCACGAACGAGGCCGTCCGGCAGGGGCTGGAATGGCTTCTCGGCCGCGATTGCGAGGGTGCGATCGTCGTGCCCGGGGACGTTCCCTTCGCCAGTCCGGCGGAGGTGGATGCGGTCGCCGGGGCGCTCGACGCGCATGCCGTGGTCCTGGTGCCGGCCTTACGCGACGGCGGAACCAACATGCTGGGCCTTCGGCCCTCCAACCTGATGGAGCCGGCATTCGGGCCGGACAGTTTCACGCGGCATCTGGCCATGGCGCGGGCGGCCGGCATCACGCCGCGTGTGCTTCATCTCGAAGGCGCCGGCCACGACATCGACGTTTCATCCGATCTTTTCTGCAGCGCCGAGGGCGGTGCCGCAGCGCGCACGCGGGCGTTTCTCGAACGCCTGGCGCAAAACAACCCCGTGCCGGCAACGGCATGGTTGAAGGAGGAATTGCAGCCATGACAACGCAAACGCTGCTGAAGGACTTTTCGCTCGGCCGGCGGCTCGACCGCGAAGAGGCGCTGAGCCTGATCGACATCGCGGACCTCGAGCCGTTGCTGGAAGCGGCCGCGCAGCGGCGCGATGCGGCGCATGGCGGCCGCGTTTCCTATTCGCGCAAGGTCTTCATTCCGCTGACCCAGCTCTGCCGCGACGTCTGCCATTACTGCACATTCGCGCATCCGCCGCGCAAGGGCGAGAAGGCCTTCCTGACACGGGACGAGGTGCTGGCGATCGCCGAGGCGGGCAAGCGGGCCGGCTGCAAGGAAGCGCTGTTCACGCTGGGCGACAAGCCGGAGCTGCGCTACCGGATCGCCCGCGAGGAGCTGGCGGCCCTGGGACACGAGACGACGCTCTCCTATCTGGCGGAGATGGCCGACCTGGTCTGGCGCGAGACGGGCCTCCTGCCGCATCTCAATCCCGGCCTGCTCAACGACGCGGATTTCCGCGCGCTGCGCCCGGTGTCCATCTCGCAGGGCATCATGCTGGAGAGCATTTCGGGGCGGCTGTGCGGCAAGGGAAAACCGCACTACGGCTCGCCGGACAAGATCCCGGCGGCGCGCATCGACACGATGAAGCTCGCCGGCGAGCATGCGGTGCCGTTCACCTCGGGCATCCTGATCGGCATTGGCGAGACGCGCGAGGAGCGGATCGATTCCCTTCTGGCGCTGCGCGACCTGAACGACGCGCATGGCCATATCCAGGAAATCATCGTGCAGAACTTCCGGCCGAAGCCCGGCACGCTGATGCACAATGTGGAGGCGCCGCCGCTCGACGATCATCTGTGGACCATCGCCATGGCACGGCTCCTGTTCGAGCCGGAGATGAACATCCAGGCGCCGCCCAATCTCAGCCCGGGTGCGTTGAAGCAGCTCGTCGATGCCGGCATCAACGACTGGGGCGGGGTCTCGCCGGTGACGCCGGATCACGTCAACCCGGAAGCGCCGTGGCCGCATCTTGAGGAACTGGCAAAGGCGACGGCAGAGGCCGGCAAGCTCCTGACGGAGCGGCTGGCGATCTATCCGTCCCATGCACGCCATGCCCTGAAATGGGTCGACCAGAAGATGCGCACGCCGCTCTACGACCTGATCGACGCCGATGGCTGGCCGCGCACCGACGGCTGGTGCCCCGGCCGGCAGGAGGCGCCGCCGGCCGCCGACGCCGCGCTGGTTAAGCCCGCCGCCCCGGCAAAGGCCTCGTTCGACATCCAGGCGATCCTCGATAAGGCGCAGGACGGTGTGCCGCTCGGCGAGGCGGAGATCGTGCGGCTGTTCCGGGCGCGCGGCGACGATTTCTCGGCCGTCTGCCAGGCGGCGGACGACCTGCGCCGCCGGGTGAATGGCGATGTCGTCAGCTATGTCGTCACGCGCAACATCAACTATACGAACATCTGCTACTTCAAATGCCAGTTCTGTGCCTTCTCGAAGGGCAAGCTCAGCGAAAATCTGCGCGGCCGGCCCTATGATATCGGCATGGACGAGGTGGCGCGCCGGGTGAGCGAGGCGTGGGAGCGCGGCGCGAGCGAAGTCTGCATGCAGGGCGGCATCCATCCTTCCTATACGGGGCAGAAATACCTGGACATCTGCGAGGCCGTGCGCGGCGCGGTGCCGCAGATGCATCTGCATGCCTTTTCGCCGCTCGAGGTGTCGCAGGGCGCGCAGACGCTCGGCGTGCCGGTCGCCGAGTTCCTCGGCCGCCTGCAGGAGGCGGGCTTGAAGAGCCTGCCGGGCACGGCCGCCGAGATCCTCGACGACGAGGTGCGCGCGCAGCTGTGCGCCGACAAGATCAACACCCAGCAATGGCTCGACGTGATGCGCACGGCGCACGGGCTTGGCCTGCGGTCCACGGCGACGATCATGTTCGGCCACATCGACCGCTACGAGCACTGGGCGCGGCATCTGATCCGGGTGCGCGACCTGCAGATCGAAACGGGCGGCTTCACCGAGTTCGTGCCGCTGCCCTTCGTGCACATGGAAGCGCCGATCTACCTCAAGGGCCGCTCGCGGCCGGGTCCGACTTTCCGCGAGGCGATCCTGATGCACGCGGTCGCACGGCTGGCGCTCAACCCGCACATCACCAACATCCAGGCGTCCTGGGTGAAGCTCGGGCCGGACGGCGTCCGGCACTGCCTGAACGCCGGCGTCAACGATCTCGGCGGCACGCTGATGGATGAGAGCATTTCGCGGTCCGCCGGTGCCAGCTACGGCCAGGAGATGACCCCGCAGCAGATGGAGCGGATCATCGTCTCGGCGGGCAGGCTGCCGCGCCTGCGCAACACGCTCTACGGCAATGCCAGCGCGGAGATTCGCGAGCGCGCATTCGCCGCCGCAAGCACCCGCGAGGCGGGAGAGCCGGCGCTTCAGGCTGGCGGCGTCCATTAGCCTTTTGTCCCGGGAAGCTTCCGGGGCGAAATAGAGAGCTCATTGAATCCAATGGTTTAGAGAGCCGCCGTACATTCTTAGGATGTGCGGCGGCCCGGTTTTCCCCAGCCGGGGAGGGCTGCGAAGATTCTTATCATCAAGTAGACATACTATTATTAGTATGATAGGTTGACTTAGCTGCCGAGGAGTGGCGGCCTAAGATTGGAGCAGGGTGCGATGGCGCAGGCGCAGAACGGATTTGCCGACAGGGCCGAAGTGGTTGATGCCGCCATACGGCGCTCCGCCGTCGAGCGCGTTCGGACCTCCGGCCTTGTCCTGCCGACATTCGCCCAGCTTTCCGGCCAGGATCCGTTTCCTGCCCGCGCCCTCGAGCGGCTGGAGGGCGTCGATCCCGACAGTCCCGATCCGGCAAACCTGTGGCGCGTCCACTGGTTCAATGCCGCGGACCGGCGCAGCCGCACGGATGTTCCGGCGAGCGTGACGCTGCCGCCGGCCCTGACGGGCGTTGCCGCTCCGATCGTCGTGCTTCTCGGATCGCATTTCCCGATGATCGGCGCGCACAAGGTGCTGCCGGCCTATGCGGGGCTGGTCAGCCTGCTGGTGACGGGGCGCTTCGACCCGACGCATCATCGCGCCATCTGGCCGTCGACGGGCAATTACTGTCGCGGCGGCGTGGCGATCTCGCGCATCCTGGGCTGCGACGGCGTCGCCGTCCTGCCGGAGGGCATGAGCCGCGAGCGCTATGACTGGCTGGAGCGCTGGATTTCCGACCCGTCGCACATCGTGCGCACGGTCGGCACGGAGAGCAACGTCAAGGAAATCTACGACAAGTGCCATGAGCTGGCGCTGGACGAGAAGAACGTCATTCTCAACCAGTTCTCGGCCTTCTCCAACTACATGGCGCATCATGTGGTGACGGGAACGGCCTGCGCCGCGGTCTTCGCCGCGCTTCCGGGCAAGACCGATCGCACGCGGCTCGCCGCCTTCGTCTCGGCCACCGGCTCGGCCGGCACCATCGCCGCCGGCGACCGGCTGAAGGCGCTGCACGGCACGCGCATCGCCGCCGTCGAGGCGCTGGAGTGCCCGACCATGCTGGAGAACGGCTATGGCGAGCACAACATCCAGGGCATCGGCGACAAGCACATCCCGCTGATCCACAACGTGATGAACACGGATTTCGTGATCGGCATCTCGGACCAGGTGACCGACCGGCTCAACCTGCTGTTCAGCTGCGAGGAGGGCAGGGCCGCGGTGCTGCGCCAGACCGGCCTCGACGCGGAGGCCATAGCGGCCTTCTCGGAGGTGGGCATCTCTGGCTTCGCCAACATCGCCGCGGCGATCAAGCTCGCCCGCCACATGAATTACGGCCCCGACGAGGTGGTGATGACCATCGCCACGGACAGCGCGCGCATGTACGCGACCGAGGCCGAGGGCGCACGGCGCAAGTTCTTCCCCGACGGGTTCGGTGCCGCCGAGGCGGACCGGGTGTTCCTGAGCGATCTGGCCGGCCTGACGACGCAGCACGTACTCGAACTCGACCAGGGCGAGCGGCGGCGCATCTTCAACCTCGGCTACTACACATGGGTCGAGCAGCAGGGCGTCGACATCGACGATTTCGACGCGCGCAAGGACCAGGCGTTCTGGGACGGCATCGCCGCCGACGCACCCGCCTGGGACCATCTGATCAACGAATTCAATGCCGAGGCCGGCTTGAACTGACACGTGGCGGTTTTCCGCCGGACGAAGAGGAGAGTGTTTGTGCTTGAAGCCCAGGTAGAGCCCTATGACAGGCTCAGGGAGAAAATGGCGGGCCGCGACAGGAGCCTGCGCGAGAAGGTCATGTCCCTGGAGGAGGCCGGTTCGTTCGTCCAGGACGGGATGAAGGTCGGTATCGGCGGCTCGACCATGTCGCGCACGCCGATGGCGATGATCTGGCAGCTGATCCGGCAGAACCGCAAGAACCTGTCCTGCTCGCGGGCGATCGTCTCGACCGACGGCGACCTGCTGTTCGGTTCTGGCGTGTCGGACCACATCATCACGAGCTGGTTCGCGCAGGGAATCCTGTGGGGCCTTTCCAAGGTGATGCGCCATCATGTGGAGAAAGAGGGCAAGAACTACGAGGAATGGAGCCATATGGGCGTCGGCATGCGCTTCCGCGCCGGCGGCATGGGCGTTCCCTTCCTGCCCATGCGGGCGATGCTCGGCTCGGACGTGCTCGGCCAGCGGCCGGAGGCGAAGGAGATCGACTGCCCGTTCACCGGCGAGCGTGTCCTGCTCGTGCCGGCGCTCAATCCGGACGTGGCGCTGATCCATGTCCAGCGCTGCGACGCCTATGGCAATGCGCAGATCGACGGCCTGCAGTTCATGGACATCGACCTGGCGCTGGCCGCCGACCGGGTGATCCTGACGACGGAGCGGATCGTGTCCAACGACCAGATCCGCCGCGCGCCCGACCAGACGAAGATTCCTTTCTTCTGCGTCGATGCGGTGGTCGAGGTGCCCTACGGCTCGGCGCCGCATGAGTGCTTCGGCCTCTACGAGCCGATGATGAAGCACATGGAAGCCTATGTGAAACAGGTCAATGCGGACCCGATCGAGGGAATGCAGGCCTATCTCGACAAGTATTTCCACGGACCGAAGTCGTGGAACGACTACCTCGCCCTGATCGGCATGGAGGAACTTCTCGAGGCAAGCCAGCGGGGCCGGAGCATCTACAATGACTGAAGCGCGAAACTACACCGCAGCCGAAATCCTGCCGATCCTCAGCGCGCGGCAATTGCGCGACGGGATGGTGGTGTTCGCCGGCGTCGGCACGCCGCTGCTGGCGGCGACGCTGGCCCAGCGGCTCAACTGTCCCCGGCTGACGATCCTGTTCGAGGGCGGCGTCGTCGGCGCCTTCGTCGAGCCGGGCAAGCTGCCGCCGTCGACCAACGACCAGCGCTGCACGCGCCGCGCCAACATGGTGCTCGGCAGCTCTGACGTGCTGCTTCTGCTTCAGCGCGGCTATGTCGATCTCGGCTTCATGGGCGGCGCGCAGATCGACCAGTACGGCAATCTGAACTCGTCCTTCATCGGCGATCCGGCCGCGCCGAAGACGCGCCTGCCGGGTACGGGTGGCGGCAACGACATCTCGAGCCTGACCAACATGATCGTCGCCATGAAGCACGAGAAGCGGCGTTTCGTCGAGAATGTCGACTTCATCACCAGCCCCGGCTTCATCCGTGGCGGGACCAGCCGCCGCGAGAGCGGCCTGCCGGCCGGCGGCATGTTCCGCGTCATCACCGAGCTCGCCGTCTTCGGCTTCGACGA
The DNA here is from genome assembly GCF_000300335.1 of Nitratireductor pacificus pht-3B. Taxonomy (GTDB): domain Bacteria; phylum Pseudomonadota; class Alphaproteobacteria; order Rhizobiales; family Rhizobiaceae; genus Nitratireductor; species Nitratireductor pacificus. The sequence goes on from NZ_AMRM01000001.1 coordinate 197,299, forward strand.
GACCACGCGGCGCATGAAGGTCCTGGCGCTGAACCCCGGCGTCACGCGCGAGGAAGTCCAGGACAATACCGGCTTCACGCTCGATTTCGATGACGAGATCGCCATCACCGAACCACCAACCGAAACCGAACTGAGCGTTCTTCGGGAACTCGATTCCGAACGCCTGTTCATCGCCTGAGACTTCGGGCCTGACTTTTCTGGAGGAAAATGAATGACTGAACTGTCCAACACGTTCGGCGTCGCCGCGCGCAATTTCAAAGCCTTTCCCGAAATGCCGGACGCGCGCGAACTCGTCGATTACGGCGTGTGGGTCGAGGAACTCGGCTATGATTCCGTGTGGGTGTGGGATCACATGCTGCTCGGCGTTGAGCCGAACTTCCCGATCATCGATTCGCTGACGGTGCTGACCGGCATCGCCGCCCGCACCAAGAAGATCAAGATGGGCACGGGCATCCTCGTCCTGCCGCTGCGCAATCCGGTGGCGCTCGCCAAGCAGCTGTCGAGCATGGACCAGCTTTCCGAGGGCCGTCTCGTCATGGGCATGGCGTCCGGCTGGTACAAGCGCGAGTTCGACGCGGTCGGTATCCCGTTCAACAAGCGCGGCAAGCTGATGGACGAGAACCTGGAGATCATGCGCCGCCTGTGGACGGAAGAGCAGGTCAGCGGCGAATACATGAACCACAACATCTCCAAGGCGGTCATGTATCCGAAGCCGCACCAGAAGGAGATCCCGATCCTGATCGGCGGCTATGTCGACAAGGTTCTGCAGCGGGCGGCGACAGTCGGCGATGGCTGGCTCACCTATTTCTACCGCGCCGAGGACTTCAAGAAGTCCTGGGACAAGATCCGCAACTTCGCGACGGAGGCGGGCAAGGATCCCAACACGCTGAAGAACGCCTCGCAGCTGCCGATCATGATCGGCAAGTCGAAGCAGGCGGTCGAGGCCGACATGATGGATTGGCTCAACAAGGAATGGGACTTCCCGGAGCACAGCGACTGCACGCGCGAAAGCGCGATCATGGGCTCGGTCGACGAGTGCGTCGAGCAGCTGCGCGCCCATATCGACGCCGGCGTCCAGAAGATCATCTTCGTGCCCTACAAGTACCAGCGCGAGCAGGTCGAGACGATCGCCAAGGAGATCATCCCCCGCCTGAAGGCCGACAAGGCACGCTGACCAGCATTTCCGCCGTCCGGCAACGGGCGGCGGAACCCGTCCATTCGAATGCGGAAGAATTTCATGACCGACCCGAACCGCCAGAAAATCATCGACAAGATCGAGGCTTCGCGCGACCACGCCGTCAAGCTGCTGCAGGACATGGTCACCATTCCCAGCGTGACCGGCGACGAAGCCGCCATCCAGAAGTTCATGCACGACTACCTGGCCGGGATCGGCCTCGACGTGGACATGTGGGAGACCGACTGGGAAGAATTGAAGAAGCACCCCGGCTACCGGCCGGTGGCGCGCGGCTATGAAGGCCGCCCGAACATCGTCGCCACGCTGAAGGGCACGGGCGGCGGCAAGTCGCTGCTGCTCAACGGCCATACGGATGTGATTCCGGTCGGCGACGGCGAGGGCTGGAGCGACAATCCGTGGTCGGCGTCGATCAAGGACGGCCGCATCTACGGCCGCGGCTCCTGCGACATGAAGAGTGGCGTGGCGAGCCACGTGCTGGCCGTGCAGTATCTGAAGGAGCTCGGCCTGACGCCGAAGGGCGATGTGATGATCAACATCGTCATCGACGAGGAGGTCAGCGGCCACGGCACGCTCGACACGGTGATCCGCGGCTACAAGGCGGATGCCGGCATTTCCGGCGAGACCAGCGACCTGCACGTGCAGCCCGCCTGCATCGGCCGCATCTGGTTCGAGATCGAGGTCCAGGGCAAGCCGGCCGGCGTCCAGCAGCGCTACATGGGCATCAGCGGCATCGAGCTGGGCTACAAGATCTGCAAGGCCGTGCAGGAACTGGAGGACGAGCGCGTCGCGACCGTCACGCATCCGCTCTATCCGAGCGCCATCGATTCGCTGCCGTGCCTGATCGGCAGCTTCCAGGCGGGCAACTATCCGAGCGCCTTCCCGGCGACGGCGCTGCTCAAGGGATCGATCGGCACCGTGCCGAGCGAGGACCATGAGGGCGTCAAGCAGAGCCTGGTCGACAAGATCGCCGCGGTGGCCGCCGAGGATCCGTGGATGAAGGACCATCCGCCGGTCGTCCGCTTCGTCGGCTATGACGCGGAAGCCTCCGAGATCCCGCGCGATCATTCCATCGTCGAGACCGTGTCGCGCACCTACACGGAAATCACCGGCAAGGAGCCGACCATCAGCGGCCGGCAGGGCGCGGCGGATACGCGCTTCCTCAACAGCTATGGCGAGACGCCGACCGTCATCTTCGGTCCCGGCTCGACCGCGGTGATGCACTCGAACGACGAGTATGTGTCGATCGACGATTACATCACCTCGATCAAGGTGATGGCGCTGTCGATCTACGACTGGTGCAACAGCGAGGCGCAGAAAGCGTCCTGACCGCGCTTTCTCGCAGGCTGCAAAGCCTGGACCCGTTCAGCGTTTCACTGAAACGCTGAATGGGTCTATCTCATTGTTTTTGCGCGTTTATACGGGTGTCAGCTGATTCCATCTGACTCCAAGGCGCTCCGAGGCGTCGCCCCCGGCGGCGCCTTTTTCCGTTGCAGCGGGGATCGCCAGATTGTGCTTATTGATTCTATCTTACTATAAATAGGTTGACTGAAAGATAGGTTTAAGTCAGATTGAGGCTGCATCCGGGGGCGATGCGCCGGCTACCGGCTTCGCCCCCGGGTCCATCAAGGAGAAACATGGTCATGCATATTGCGGTTTTGACCGACGGCGATACACGGGTTGCGATCACCCCGGAGACGGTCCGGAAATACGAGGCGCTCGGGGGCAAGGTGGTGGTGCAGGGCGGCGCGGGCGCGGCCGCCGGCATTTCCGACAGCGATTTCGAAACGGCGGGGGCGCGTGTCGTGCCGGACGCCGCGGCGGCGGTTCGCGACGCCGACATCATCCTGGCGGTCGGCCGCCCCGGAGACACGGTCATTCGCGCCTGCAAGCCGGGCGCTGCGCTCTTCGCGACGATGGATCCGCACCAGGCCAACGGCGCCCTCGAGGTGATGGCCGGGGCAGGGGTCAGCGCCTTCGCCATGGAGCTGATGCCGCGCATCACCCGGGCGCAGTCGATGGACGTCCTGTCGAGCCAGGCAAGCCTTGCCGGATACCGCGCGGTGATCGACGCCGCCGCGGAATTTCCGCGCCTGCTGCCGATGATGATGACCGCCGCCGGCACCATTCCGGCGGCTCAGATCTTTGTCATGGGCGCTGGCGTTGCGGGCCTGCAGGCGATCGCCACGGCACGCCGTCTTGGCGCCTCCGTCTCGGCCACCGACGTGCGGCCGGCGACGAAGGAACAGGTGGCGTCGCTTGGCGCCAAGTTCATCGCCGTCGAGGACGAGGAGTTCAAGGCGGCCGAGGCTTCCGGCGGCTACGCCAAGGAGATGTCCGCGGCGTACCAGGCCAAGCAGGCCGAGCTGGTCGCCGCGCACATCGCGAAGCAGGACATCGTCATCACCACCGCGCTGATTCCCGGCCGCGCCGCGCCGCGCCTTGTGACCAGGGCGATGATCGACACGATGCGCGCCGGCTCGGTTCTCGTCGATCTCGCCGTCGAGCGCGGCGGCAATGTCGAGGGATCGAGGCCGGGCGAGGTGGTGGATGCCGGCCGGCGCATCAAGATCATCGGCAATTCCAGCATCGACAAGATCGGAACGACGGCGTCCAGCCTCTATGCCCGAAACCTCTACAGCTTCGTTTCCACGCTGATCGACCGCGACAAGCCGGCGCTTGCCATCGACTGGGACGACGAGCTGGTCAAGAGCACCAACCTCACGCGTGACGGGGCCATCGTCCATCCGGCCTTCGGCGGCGCGAAGCCCAACTGACGCGGCGGCGCCTGCGGCCGGCCTCCTGCCGGCCGCCTGGCCTGCCAGCGCAATCCTGGAGATCGTCCATGACGTCCACCGCAATCATCCAACTGTTCGTCTTCCTGCTGGCCGGCTTTGTCGGCTTTCAGACCATCAGCCGCATTCCGCCGCTGCTGCACACGCCGCTGATGGCGGCAACCAACGCCATCTCCGGCATCTCGCTGGTGGCCTCGCTGGTGCTGGCCGGCGCCGACCAGAGCGTACTGAGCACCGTGCTCGGCACGATCGCCGTCGGCTGCGCCACGGCCAATGTGGTCGGCGGCTTCCTCATCACCGACCGCATGCTGGCCATGTTCAAGCCGGCGCCGCTCGAAGCCAAGGAGCAACCCAGCTCATGATCGCCACCGGCATCCAACTCGCTTATCTCTCCTCGGCGGCGCTGTTCGTCCTGGCGCTGCGCGCGCTCGGCCAGCCGACGACGGCGCGGCGCGGCATGCAGATGGCCGCCTTCGGCATGCTCGTCGCGGTCTGCGCGACGCTCGTCGATCAGCGCATCGTCAGCTATGAATGGCTGATCGTCGGCCTGGTCGCCGGCGGCGTGATCGGCTATCCGCTCGGCATGTGGGTGCCGATGACGGCCATGCCGCAGCGCATCGCCTTCAGCCACGCCTTCGGCGCGCTCGCAGCGACGCTGGTCGGCGTCGGCGAGTATCTGCACGGGTTCCACGAAGGGACGCTGACCCACGGCAAGACGGTTGCGCTCGGTTTCGAGGTCTTTTTCGGCGCGCTGACGGTGACCGGAAGCCTGATGGCCTTCGGCAAGCTGCAGGAGCTTTTGCCCGGAGCGCCGATCACCTTTCGCGGGCAGAACGTGTTCAACCTGTCGCTGTTCGCGATCGGCGTCGTTTGCCTCGTCTGGCTGGTCGTCTCGCCCTATGACACGGCCTTCTTCATCGCCATTCTGGCGATCGGCCTGGCGGTCGGCGTCCTGATGGTGCTGCCGATCGGCGGCGCCGACATGCCGGTGGTCGTCTCCCTGCTCAACTCCTATGCCGGCCTGGCGGCCGTTGCGACGGGCTTCGCGCTCGACAACAACATCCTGATCGTCGTCGGCGCGCTCGACGGAGCCAGCGGCTTCATCCTGTCGATGGCCATGAGCAAGGCGATGAACCGCTCCTTCGCCAACGTCCTGTTCGGCGCCTTCGGAGCCGAAGCGGCCGGTCCGGAAGCGGCAACGAGTGGGGCTTCCGGCGAGATGGTCGGGATCGATGCCGACGACGCGGCACTGAGGCTGGCCTATGCGCGGCGTGTCATCATCGTCCCCGGATATGGTCTGGCCGTCGCCCAGGCGCAGCATCAGGTGCGCGAGCTTGCCGACCTCCTGGAGAAGCGCGACGTCGACGTGCGTTTCGCGATCCACCCGGTCGCCGGCCGCATGCCCGGCCACATGAACGTGCTTCTGGCGGAGGCGGGCGTGTCCTATGACAAGCTGTTCGACATGGAGGACATCAACGAGCGCTTCTCCGATGCGGACGTGGCGCTGGTGATCGGCGCGAACGACGTGGTCAATCCGGCCGCGCGCACCAACCGCAGCTCGCCGATCTACGGCATGCCGATCCTCAACGTGCAGGACGCGAAGAGCGTGATCGTCCTGAAGCGCGGCCGCGGCAAGGGCTTCTCCGGCGTCGAGAACGAGCTGTTCGTCTCGCCGAAGACGAACATGCTGTTCGGTGACGCCAAGCAGTCGATCACGCAGCTTTGCGTCGAAGTGAAGCAGGCATGACGCAAGCCGGTGCGGAAGCGCATTTCCGCACCGGAACCGCGTCGGGGAGATTGCAGCAGCGACCGTCGGGTCAATGTCTTGCTATCATCCTAGATATAGTCTGATATGAATTATGGGTGATGCCGATCGGGGAGGTCGCATCGCCGGATCTCTCAGAGCCACGAGGAGTTGAACATGGCTGCACAGGGCGTCACCGACCGGAAAGCCGACGGGCAGGGGGTCGGGGCTTCGCTTCTGCGTAAGGAGGATGACAGGCTCCTGCGCGGGCGTGGGCAGTTCGTCGCGGATATCCGGCTGCCCGGCATGAAGGATGTGGCTTTCGCGCGGTCGCCGCTTGCCCATGCGCGCGTCAACGGCGTGCGGGTGCCTGAAGCGCTGCGCGACCGCGTGGTCATCGCCGAGGACCTGAAGGACGTGAAGCCGATCCGCGCCGTCTCGGGGCTTGCCGGTTTCAAACCCTCCGACCAGCCGGTTCTGGCTTTCGAGAAGGTGCGGCAGGTGGGCGAGCTGCTCGCCATGTGCGTCGCCGACACCCGCGCCGAGGCCGAGGACATGGTCGAGGCGGTGGAACTCGATCTGGAGGAGCTGCCGGCGGTGCACGACATGCTTGCCGCCCGCAAGCCGGGTTCGGCGCTGCTGCATGAGGAGTGGGGCGACAACGTCTTCCTCGAGACCTTTGTCGATGTGAATTTCGAGGCGGCGCTCGATGCGCCGATCAAGGTGACGCGCGAGATCTCCACCGCGCGCCAGAGCATGGCGCCGATGGAAGGACGCGGCACGGTCGCCGTCTGGGACAACCGGATGGAGCAACTCGTGCTCTACACGGGCAGCCAGATGCCGCACATCGTGCGGACGGGGCTTGCCGAATGCCTTGGCCTCGGCCAGCACCAGATCCGCATCGTCTCACCCGATGTCGGCGGCGGGTTTGGCTACAAGGGCATTCTCCTGCCGGAAGACATCTGCCTCAGCTGGTACGCCATGCGCTGCGGCCATCCGGTGCGCTGGATCGAGGACCGCCGCGAGCATCTGACGGCGGGCGCCAACTGCCGCGAGCATCACTACATCATCACCGGCTATGCGGATCGCGACGGCAGGCTGCTCGGCATCGATTGTGAGGCGACGGTGGATTCGGGGGCCTATTCGTCCTACCCGTTCTCCGCCTGCCTGGAGGCGGCGCAGGTGGCGAGCATCCTGCCCGGTCCTTACGATTTCCCGTCCTATCGCTGCCGCACCTGGTCGGTGGCGACCAACAAGTGCCCGATCCTGCCCTATCGCGGCGTGGCGCGCACCGGGGTCTGCTACGCGATGGAGCTTGTGATGGACGCCATCGCCCGTGAGGCCGGGCTGGAACCGCACGAGGTGCGGCTGAAGAACCTGGTGCGGCCCGAGCAGATGCCGTTCGACAATATCACCAAGAAGCATTTCGACAGCGGCGACTATCCCGAAGCGCTGCGGCGTGCCATGGCGGCGGTCGACCTGCCGGCAATCCGCGCCCGGCAGGAGGCGGGCGAACCGGACGGGCGGCTGATCGGCGTCGGTCATGCCATCTATTGCGAACAGGGTGCACACGGCACCTCCGTCTACGCGGGCTGGGGCATTCCCATGGTGCCCGGCCACGAACAGGCGACGGCGCGCATGACGCCCGATGGCGGCCTCGAGCTGCGCGTCGGCGTCCATTCGCACGGCCAGAGCATGGAAACGACGCTGCCGCAGATCGCCCATGAAATCCTCGGCATCGATGTCGCCAGGATCAAGCTGGTCCACGGCGACACGGAGTACACGCCCTATTCGACGGGAAGCTGGGGGTCGCGCTGCGCGGTCATGGCCGGCGGCGCGGTGGCGACCGCCTCGCGCGAGATCGCCAAGCTCGCCAAGGGGATTGGCGCCCACCTCCTGCAGGCCAAGCCCGACCAGGTGGACCTGGTCGATGGCCGGGTGGTCGGGCCTTCCGGCAGCGTGTCCCTCGCCGAGATCGCCCACACCTGGTACCGGCTGCCGCAGAACCTGCCGGAGGGCGTCGATCCGCGCGGGCTGGAGGCGACCATCGGCCACAAGCCGGTGCGCGACAGCGGCACGTTCAGCTACGCGGCGCATGTGGCGGTCGTCGCCGTCGATCCGGAGATGGGCGACATCGAGATCCTCGACTACATCATCGTCGAGGACGGCGGAAAGCTGATCAACCCGATGGTGGTCGACGGGCAGATCTATGGCGGCCTGGCGCAGGGCATCGGCACGGCGCTCTACGAGGAGATGAACTTCGACGCCTCCGGCCAGCCGCTGGCATCGACCTTCGCCGACTATCTCCTGCCGGGACCGACCGAGGTGCCGGCGCCAAGGCTCGATCACATGGAGACGCTGGCGCCCTACACCGAGTTCGGCGTCAAGGGCATCGGCGAGGGCGGGGCCATCGCGCCGCCGGCGGCGATCGGCAACGCCGTCAACGACGCGCTGAAGGGGCTGGGCGTCGAGCTGACGCAGACGCCGATGACGCCGCGCCGCGTGCTCGAGGCGATCGGCAAGGCAAGCAATGGGGCCGCATCCGTGAACGCCGGCGCGCAGGGAGAACTGGTTTGAAACCCGTCAATTTCGACTATGCGCGGCCGAAGGACGTGGCGGATGTGCTGCCGCTGATCGCCGACGACAGCCGCACCGTGAAGATCATGGCCGGCGGCCAGTCGCTGGGGCCGATGCTCAACATGCGGCTGGTGCAGCCCGACCTGGTGGTGGATATCACCGGCATCGAGGAACTGCGGCAGGTGGAGGAAACCGCCGACGCCATCATCATCGGCGGCTGCATCACCCATGCCGACATCGAGGACCGGCGCGTTCCGGACGTGACGCGCGGCGCATTGCCGGCGGTGGCGGGCGGCATCGCCTACCGGGCGGTGCGCAACCGCGGCACGATCGGCGGAAGCATCACCCATGCGGATCCCTCGGCCGACTGGATATCGATCCTGTCGGCGCTGGGCGCGACGGTGACGCTGCGAGGCCCGGGGGGGAGCCGCAGCGTCGCCGTCGAGGACTACATGCTGGGCGCGCTGGAAGCGGATCTCCAGCCGGGCGAAATGCTGGTCTCCGTGACGGTTCCCAAGCTCGGCGCTTCCGCCCGCTGGGGCTATTACAAGAGTTGCCGCAAGACCGGCGAGTTCGCCCACGCCATCGGCGCCTTCCTGGTCGATCCGGAGCGGGGCGTCAGCCGCGCCGTCTTCGGCGCGACGGAAAGCCGGCCGATCATCGTCCCCGACGCGCGACGGCTTCTGGGCGAGGGGGCGGCCAGGGGATCGAACGGCGATTTCGACAGCCGGCTGGCGGGAGAACTGGTCGAGGCCGGCGGCATGAGCGATCCGATCGATCGCCAGATTCACGTCGTCGCATTGCGGCGCGCCATTCAGCAGGCAGGTTCGGCATGAGCATGATCCATCTCACAATCAACGGGAAACCGGTCGATGCGGCCTGCGAGCCACGCACCCATCTGGCGGATTTCCTGCGTGAAACGAACGACCTCACCGGCACGCATATCGGTTGCGAGCACGGCGTCTGCGGCGCCTGCACGATCCTGGTCGACGGCGTTCCGACCCGCTCCTGCATCACCTTCGCGGCGGCCTGCGAAGGGGCCGAGGTGACGACGGTCGAGGGGCTCGACGAAGACGAGATCGCCAGGGAACTCCGCGCCGCCTTCTCGAAGGAGCACGGGCTGCAATGCGGCTACTGCACGCCGGGCATGCTGGTTTCCGCGCGCGACGTGGTGCTGCGGATGGATGCGCCGAGCGAGCACGACATCCGCGTCATCATGAGCGGCAATCTGTGCCGCTGCACAGGTTATGTGGGCATTGTCCGGGCGATCCAGGGCGTCATCGCCGACCGGCGCGCGCGCGGCATCGCGGCGATTCCCGATGGCGGACGCTCGCGGCTCGGCCCGGCCGGGTCGGGCAATGCTTCGGCGGCGCGCGCCGCCGCCGGTTCGGCCAAACCGTCTGCCGCCCCCGTGGCGAAGGCTGCGAGCCAGCAGCCGCGCGCGGCCGCGCGCAAGGATGACAACTGGAAGCCGCAGACCACGTTCGAGCAAAGCTTCACCGTGGCGCATCCCGCCGATGTGGTGTGGGACTTCTTCGGCAGGGTCGACGAAGTCGCCGCCTGCCTGCCCGGAGCGTCGCTGAACGGGGCGCCCGAGGACGGCCATGTGGAAGGCCAGATCAAGGTCAAGGTCGGACCAATCTCCGCCGAATTCCACGGCGCTGCCGACATCACCCGGGACGAGGCGACCCGCACCGGCACCATTGACGGGACGGGCAAGGACAAGCGCAGCAATTCGGCGACGCGGGGGCAGATCCGTTATGCGGTGAAGGAAGCCGATGCGCCGGGGCAAACGCGCGTCGATCTTTCCATCGGCTTCACCCTGTCGGGGGTGCTGGCCCAGTTCAGCCGTTCGGGCCTCGTGCAGGATGTCGCCAACCGTCTGATCGGCGTGTTCGTCCAGAACCTGGAGGCCAGGCTCACGCACCAGGCGGATGGCGGCAGTGCCGATTCCGCTCCGGTGGCCGCCGAGTTCAATGCCGGGTCGCTGATGTCTTCGGTCATCATCGGCCAGTTCAAACAGCTTTTCGCGCGGCTCTTCCGGCGGAAATAGAGCGGGCTGGCAAGGTTTCGATGCCTATGCGCCGCCGGTCTGGCGGCGCTGTTCGCCCTGTCGACCGTGATTAGCGGTGCACAAATACTGCATAACCCTGCGGAATGACCATCACCGGTTGCGCCCGGGCGGAATTCATTATCAATTCAATGCAATCCGCTAAGGTGCCGAAGCCGGCACTGGTACTTTCATTCTATTTACCGTACATATGGACCATGAAAAAACTTTCGTCCCTTTACGATCGCAGCAGGATCCCTCTCTACATCCAGGTCGCCTCGGTGATGCGGCAGCGGATCGAGACCGGCCATTGGGTGGAAGGCGACAAGATCTCGACGCTGGAAGAGCTCGAGGCCGAATTCGGCGTGGCCCGGGTGACCATCCGCCAGGCGATCGAACTGCTGCGCGACGAGGGACTGGTGGACGCCCAGCAGGGGCGCGGAACCTTCGTTTCGGGCAAGCCCAAGCACAATCGCTGGCTGAACCTGGCGAACGACTTCGAAACGATGATCTCGCTGGTCAAGGACAATGTGCTCGAGCGCGTCCACATCGAGGAGAACGTCGTCCTGCCGGACCTCGACGAAAGCGAGGGGACGGCGGCGGCGGAGTACACCTTCCTGCGCAGCGTCCAGTACAATGACGGCGAGCCGTTCTCCGTCGTCAACCTGCATCTGGCGCAGGACCTGTTCTCGCGCGACCGGCAGCGCTTCACCCATTCGGCGGCGCTGCCGAGCATCGTCGAGATGAAGGATCTGAAGATCGTTCATGCGCACCAGACGCTGACCATCGGGGTCGCCGATCCCGAGACCGCCGATCTCCTGAAGATCGGCCTCGGCGAGCCGACGGCCGATTGCAGGCTGGTTCTGGTCGATGACGGAGGCGTCGCCATCTATGTGGCGAACATCCATTATCACAAGGATTGCTTTGCCTTGCGCGTGGATCTTCTGAAAAAGAGTCCGGTCGCCAATGCGTCGCGCGGGCTGGAAACCGCCTAGACCGATCTGGCGCCTTATCGGGACGCCGAACCAATCACGCTCATTGTTCTCCGATGATCGGGAGGCCGGGAGGTTTGCCTCCCGGCCTCAACCTTATGCCATCGCGAGCAGTTCCTCGGGTGCCGAGCCGACGATCGCTTCGTAGCGGCCCTTGTCGGTCGCGCCTTCCGTGTTGATGAGGAAGATGCGGGACTGGGCGTCGATGCCGAGGCGCGCCCGCATTTCGGGATCCTCTGCCGCCTTCAGGAAGCCCGCCAGTCCGGCGCCGCCACTTTCGCCGGCCACGACCGCCGGATCGCCGGCAGCCGGGCGCGCCAGGCGTCGCATGGTCGCGGCGGCGTCATCCTCGCCGATGATCATGAAATCGTCAGCCTTGCGCGACAGGATGCGCCATGCGACGAGCGACGGCTCGTAGCATTCGAGCATCGCCATGATGGTCGGCTCGTTATGCGCGACCTTGACGGGATGACCGGCCTTCGCCGTCTCGAAGATGCAGGCGGCGCGATCGGGCTCGACAACGATGAAGCGGGGGCGGTCCTTGCCGTAAAGGATGTCGAAATGCCCCGCGACGGCCGCCGCAAGGCCGCCGACGCCGGCCTGTATGAACACATGGGTCGGGGTCTGGGGAAGGGCTGCCGCCGCTTCGCTCAGCATCGAGGTGTAGCCCTGCATGACCAGCGCCGGGATGCGCTCGTATCCGGGCCAGGACGTGTCGGAAACGACGATCCAGCCCATTTCGGCGCAGCGGCGCTCGGCTTCGACCACGGAATCGTCATAGGTGCCGTCGACCCGGATCATGTCGGCGCCGAAGGCCGCGATGGCCGCGACGCGTTCGTCCGACACGCCCGAGTGAACGAAGATGGCGGCCTTGGCGCCGACCAGGCGGGCGCCCGCCGCGACGGATTTGCCATGATTGCCGTCGGTCGCGCAGCCGAACGTCATGCGGGACGCGATCTCGCGCACGGCCGGCGATTGCAGTTCGGCGATGTCGACCGGCAGGCCCAGCTTGCGCTCGGCTTCCTCCAGCACCAGGCGGATGACGGCATAGGAACCGCCAAGCGCCTTGAAGCTGTTGAGGCCGAGGCGATGGCTTTCATCCTTGACGTGGATGGCGGCGACCTCCGTTTCCCGGGCGAGCCCGGCCAGGGAATGCAGGGGCGTCGGCTTGTGGTTCGGCCGGTAGGTCAGGAAGCGCGAGACGGTTCTGGCCTCGGCGATGCTCAGGGTGTCGGCGTCGGCCTGGTCCAGCGGGAGACCGTGGTCAGGGTGAGTGTTGGCGATCAGCACGGAATCCTCCTTGATGGTGTTTCTGAAAATATATTGCGTTTGATGGACGTTGTTGCTTCTATATCGGGGGTAGTGATGAAATTATTTTGCAAATTTGGGCGGTGTCATGCGTGATTCATCAGAAGGTGGCCGGCTCGATTCCTTCGACCTGGCGATCCTCGACATCCTGCAAAAGGACAATGGCACGCCGCAGCGGGTCATCGGCGAGAAGGTCAATCTTTCCTCGGCGGCGGTGCACCGCCGCATTCGCCGCATGCAGGAGGAGGGGGTCATCGTCGGCAATTACGCCGTCGTCGATCCGCTCCGGGTCGGGCTTCCGTTCACGGTCGTCGTGGAGGTGCATGTGGAGAGCGAGCGGCTCGACCTTCTCGATGCCGCCAAGCGCAGCTTCGCAGGGGATCCGCAGGTGCAGCAATGCTACTACGTGACCGGCGAGGCGGATTTCGTGCTGATCGTCACCGTGCCCTCGATGAGCGCCTACGAGGCCCTGACGCGGCGACTCTTCTTCGGCAACAACAACGTCAAGAAGTTCCGCACGCTGGTGGTGATGGACCGCATCAAGACGGGGCTCGCGGTGACGCTCGACGACGCTTGAAAAAAAACCCGGCCAGAAGGCCGGGTCAGTTGGTGGGAGATGCATCCCGCCAGCGTGCTGGACCAGCGCCGCTGACGGGCTCCTACGCCGGATCAGGAACCGGCGAGTTCGATCTTGCCATCGACGATCTTGATGAGCGTGCCGTTGGTCATGTACTGGCCGCTTTCGCGTCCTTCGGGACCATCCTTGGTGAAGGTCACCGTGCCATTGAGGGCAGGGACTTCGATCTGCCACAGCGCGTCCTTGATTGCCTCCGGCTCGGCCTTGCCGGCCTTCTCGATGGCGGCGGTGATGACCTTGATGCCGTCATAGCCGCGATAGCTTTCCGTCAGGCCGGCCTTGTTGTGGCCGGCTTTTTCCCAGGCCGCGATGAAGGCTTCGGCCTGATCGGGGTGAGCGGTCTTCTCCGGGACCCAGGGAGCGAAGAACACCATGTGCTGGGTGTTGTTTGCAGCGGCGCCCGCCTGGTCGACCAGTTGGTCGGGGTTCTGCGAGCCGCCGGTGGTGACGATCTTCTTGGTGATGCCGAGGGCCGCGGCCTGCTTGAGGAGGAGGGTCAGCTGCTCGACAGCGGTCGTCACGATGATGGTGTCGGAATCCGACGCCTTGATCTTGGAGAGCTGAGCGCTGAGATCCTGCGCGCCCTGATCCATCATCTCGGTCAGGCCGACCTCGATGCCTTCCTTGCCGAGCGCCTCGGAGAAGTCGCTGACGGTGCCGATGCCCCAGTCATTGTTGATGGCGAGGAAGTCGACCTTCTTGATGTCGAGCTGCGGCAGGTACTTCTTGAACAGTTCGGCCTCGACCCAGGACGGCGGCGAGATGCGGAAGACATAGGGGTTGCCCTGCTTGGTGATCTTCGACGACGACGACGTCTCGACCAGCATCGGCACCTGGTACTGCATCAGCTTGGGCATGGCGGCGAGCGTCAGGCTGGAGCCCCATGCGCCCATCATCACGGGAACCTTGTCGCTGACGATGAGCTTCTCCGCCACGGCGGCAGCTTCCGTCGGGTTGCTCTTGTTGTCCTCGATGACGAGCTCGATCTGCTCGCCGAGCACACCGCCATTGGCGTTGATCTCCTCGACGGCCAGCTTTGCGCCATCGACGATGTAGGTACCCGAGGCGGCGAAGGGTCCGGTCAGCGGCTGATTGACGCCGATCTTGATCGGATCGGCATAAGCGAGGCTCGAAACCGCCAGCAGCAGCGAGGCGGTAATCGCGGAAAGACGTGCGGATTTAACCAATGTTTTCTCCTCCAGAGTGAGTCAGCTCTACTGCTCGGACGTCACTGGCGACAAGGGCTGGTTGTTATAGAGTGCCTCGCCAAGGTAGGGACAGGAACCAGCAGTGTTCATATTGTACTAACATTAGTATGATAATGCAAATGCTAAATCGCGGGACTCGCGGCGGGGCGGATGGTCTGCGTGTCGGCGGTCGATCACAGCCATCGGGAAGAGGTGGTTGCCGGCGGGAACAGTCATGTGGGGGATGGACGGGTTTGCGCCTTTGGAGTCAATATGGAGCGGATGAGCATTTTCAGCGACGGACCGGCAAGACGGGTGTGACAGCCACGCGGGACAAGCAGATCGAGGAGCGCCGCCGCGCCATGGTGGATCTGCTCATGCAACGCGGCATCCGCGCGCCACGTGTCATCGAGGCGATGCAAAGCGTGATACGCGATGCCTTCGTGCCCGAGCATCTCGCCGAACTCGCCTATGAGGACGGCGCACTCCCTATCGGAGAAGGGCAGACCATCTCGCAGCCCTATGTGGTGGCGCTGATGACGGAAGCCGCGGCCCTCACCGAAACCAGCCGGGTTCTGGAGATCGGAACGGGTTCCGGCTACTCGACCGCCATCCTCGCGACGATCGCGGGCGCGGTCTTCTCCGTCGAGCGCCACGAAGCGCTGGCCGAGACCGCGGAGCGGCGCCTTTCCGCGCTCGGCATGGGGAACGTGACCATCCGGGTCGGCGACGGCACTCTGGGCTGGCCGGAGAAGGCGCCATTCGATGCGATCATCGTTGCGGCGGCGGGACCGCGCATCCCCGATGCGCTGCGGGCGCAACTGGCGGTTGGCGGGCGTCTGGTGATGCCCGTCGGCAGCGGGGCGGGACCGCAGACGCTGACGAGCGTCATGCGCCGGGGAACGGATGATTTCGCGACGGAGACGCTTGCCAAGGTCTCGTTCGTGCCGCTCATCGGGGCGCAGGGCTGGCAGCGCTAGACCCTTTTTGCAGTCAGGTGGAATCACCTGACGTCCGCATAAATGCGGAAAACAACGAGATGGAACCGTTCAACGTTTCACGGAAACACCAGACGGGTCCAAGGGCATCCCGATCATTGCGAACGCGCCGTGCGCCGGGATGGAACCATTCTGGCGCCAGGCTGTTTCTTTCGCAGGCGCGCGCCCATCCCCCTCGACCCGAACCCTGCGCGCCCGGAGCCGGTCAGCCTCGCTGGCCGGCTTTCTCGTTGGAGAGAGGCTAATAATCCTTCTCGAAGAAGACGCCGATGCTCGAATCGCCGTCCGATCCAAGCGACCCGCGGGCCTTCAGCTCGTCGGTGATGTCGAGATTGATCGTGCCGCGCGTCGTGCCCTTGGCGCCGGCTTCCACACCGAGATAGATGTTGTCCTGGATGTAGCGGCCGGCGCGGACGGCGGCATTGCCTTCGCTGTCGGTCACCACGTCCAGATCGTCCAGGCCCGTCGCATTGCGCAGCGAGCCGAGCAGCGACGAGTTGGAGCCGCCGGCCAGTTCTGCGGCCGCCGCCGCGAGCTGCGCGATCTGGATGGCGGAAAGTTCATCGATGCCGCGGTTGAAGATCAGGCGGGCGAGAACCTCGTCCTCGGGCAATTGGGGCTGCGAGGAGAAGCCGATCTCGAGATCGGAGACCCGGCCCTTGACCGTGATGAAGACGATGATGTCGTTGCCGCGCGAGCGCGCGATGAAATCGAGCTGCGGGTCCAGATCGCCGACGAGCGTCACTTCGCCCTCGTCGAAGGTAATGCGCTGGCCGAGAATGGAAAGGCGGCCCCGGATGAGCTTGAAGCCGCCGACCGGCTGAATGTTGGTGACGGGGCCCGTCAGGCGCACCGAGCCGCCGAGTTCCGCATCAAGGCCGCGCCCGCGCACGAAGATGCGGGCGGGCGCGCTGACCGTCACGTTGAGCTGGACGACGCTCGGGCGTGCGGAGGGCATGGGCGTTCCGTCGTCGGCCCGCGCACGCTTGAGCGTGCGCTCCACCGCGGGGGGAGGGTTCCGGTGGCGCACCTGAAGCGCCTCCGCGCCGCCGCCCAGGTTTTCCGGAACGATGATTTCCGCCCGCTCGACGGTGATGTCGCCGGACAGGAGGGGATCGCGGGTGAGCGATCCCGTCAGGGAGAGGGCGCCGTTCACCGTTGCGGTGACCATCTCGCCGTCCGTGTGCCGGGCATTTTCCAGGCCTATCCTCAGATCCGCCGGGAAGCCCGCCCCGGCGTTGCTCGAAACGCTGCCGGAGACGGAGACGCGGCCGCCGCCGGACAGGGCGGCTGAGCCCTCGGTGATGGTGATGCGGTCGCCGGCGATCGCCGCCGCAAGGCGCACATCGCTGACGCGGAGATTGGTCAGGGGATCGACGGCAGCCGCGTTGGCCGTGGTTATCGAGCCGTTGATGACCGGATTGCGCATCTCGCCGCTGACGCGCGCGTCGAGCGAGACGGTGCCGGACAGCTGCGTTCCCCGGTCGGCCAGCATGCGGTTGGCGATCGAGAGCGGAGCGTCGCCCGAAACATTGAGCGCCAGGCCGGCGCCCGCCAGCGGGATGGTGCCGCTCGCCTCGATGGCGAGGCCGGATGCGCCCGTGGCCGTCAGGCTGTTCAGCTGCACGCTCTCGCCGGCATAGCGGCCGTTGGCCGAAAGTTGCAGGGGGCCGACGCCGACGCTGGAGAGGGCGGCGGCATCGAGGCCCGCGGCGCGCAGGTCGAAACTCGCCTGCGGCGCCGCAAGCCTGCCGGTGACGCGCGCGGTTCCGGTCAGTTGACCGGCGAGCGCCTGTCCCGGGGCGATGCGGTTGAGGATCGCCATGGGGAAGGCGTCGAGCCCGACATCAATCGCCAGCGCGCCATCCGCCAGCGGCACATCGCCCTGCGCGGTGGCGCGCAGACCCTCGGGACTGGATACGGCGGCATCCACGGTGAGCTGGTCGCCGCGCGTTCTCCCGCTGGCGTCGATGGTCAGCGTGCTCAGTCCCGCCTGCGCAAGCAGGGTGGAAGCGATGCGCCGGCCTTCCAGATCGAAGGTGATTTCCGGAGCCTCGCGGGTTCCCGTGAGGCGGGCGTTTCCGTCCAGTGTGCCGTCCAGCGCCAGATCGGGGCGGATGGCGTTGGCGACCGAAAGGGGAAGCCGGCTGATGGTGAGGGCGAGGTCGAGCGTGCTGGTCACGCGGCCCGCGGCGCTGATGCGGCCGCCGGCAACGTCGAGCTCGAACGGCTCCAGCGTCAGGTTGCTGCCTTCGACCAGGAGCGATGTCGGCTGGATCAGACGGGCGGCGAGCGTTCCCTGAACGAGGCCAAGCTGCTCCAGAGCGACACGGTAGCCGTTGCCCTCCGGCGTGAGCCCGCCGCGGGTCGTCAGCGTCGTTCCCTGTTCCAGCACGGCTTCGGCGGTGAAGGCCGTGGTTTCGCCGGTCTGATCGGCCCTGGCGTCGAGGCGGGTGATCTTGAGCTGGCCGGCGGCAACGCCCTCCGCCTCGACGAGACCGGAGATTGCGGGGACACCGAACAGGTCGTCGATCGCGGCCTCGATCCGGCCGCTGGAGAGCGTCGTGTCGTCGATGCGCAGCGCGCGCAGGGTCGCGTCGATCTCCACACGCTGCTTGCCGTCCACCGGTTCCAGAACGACGCTGGCATCGGCCGCACCGGTTGCCTCGCGCAGCAGAAGCGCGGCCGCGGTGGAGATGTCGGCGGCATCGACGTCCAGCCGTCCGGCAAGCAGCCCGTTCGTGCCCTGGGTGACGTCGCCGCTGGCGGTGGCCCCGCCGGCGCTGAAGGAGAGGCCCGTCAGCTGCCTGCGGTCGGCGGCCAGCACGATGCCGCTTTCAAGCGTGGCGCGTTCGCTGGCAAGGAAGGCACCGCCGACGAGCTTGCCGGTCAGCGTGCCGCGCTCCAGCTGCCCGTCGAAGCCGAGCGATGCGTTCCTGAGGTCGCGGCCGGCGAGGACGCCCGCCGGCGCTTCGGTGGCCAGCGTGAGGTTGATGCGGCCATCGGCTCCCTCGGCGCGGCCCGATGCGGTGAGACGACCGCCGGCGCGCGGCGACAGGGACGCCATGTCGGCGAGCGCCGCGTCGAAGCGGAAATTGGCGGCACCGGTGGCGAAACTGCCATCGGCCTCAAGCACCAGCTGCTCGTTGGTCAGCCGCAACTGGCGGGCGGTGAGCCCGCCCGTGCCGCGCGCCACACCGCCGTCGATGCGCGTCGTGCCGGCCATCAGCCTGCCGGCGGTCTCGTTCTCCAGGCGCAGATCGGTCGCTGTTCCGTCCAGGTCGAGGTCGAAACCGCCGCTGACCGGCATGACCCTGCCGCGCGCCGTCAGGTCGATCGCGCCACCGAGGTCCTGGCCTGCCAGGGCGGAGAAGGGCGCCAGGCTCGCAGCCGAAACGCCGATCTCGCCGGTGAAGATGAACTTGTCCACCGTGCCCTTGAGCGACGCCGCCAGCCCGTTGCCGGACAGGGTGGCGTTGTCGATGGCAACCGGTGTGCCGGCGCGCCAGTCACCGGCGACCTCGAGCGCCAGCGCATCGCCCAGCGCCTCGGCGATGTCCGCGCGCTTGGCGGTGATCCCGGACAAGCCGCCGTCGATCTCGAAGCTGATCCGGCGGTCCGCAGGGCGCTCGAGATTCTGCGCCAGTCCGCCCATGGTAAGCCGGGTCTCGCCCGCCGCGAACGCTGCCGTCTGCAGGCCGTCGATCTCCAGCGTGCCGTTCCAGCGATCGGCGCCGGCCTCGCCATAGGTCACGTTCAGCCGGCCGATCTGCAGCGACGTCTCTCCACCGGCAACCGGAAGGAGCACGCGCTGGCCGTTGCGGTCGGCGATGTCGGCGTCGAGGGAGAGGGCGGTGAGGAAACCGTCGCTGCCGGTTTCGGCCGCGGCCTCGAGCCGCAACGCGGCGCTGGAGACCTCCAGGTTCTCGAGGAGCATGCCGCCGGCCGATTTCGACACGCCGTTGGCGGTGATCGTGGTTCCGGCGCCGAAAAAGTCGCGGAACTGCGTCGGCAGCAGGCGGGAGATCGTGCCGGCCAGCCGGGTGGAGAAGCCGAGGCCGTCGTCGCGCTGGCGGAAGCGCGCGGTGCCGCCGAAAGCCGGCACACCGTCGGCTTCGAGTGCCAGCTTGACGTCGAGCTCGCTGAGCGGGCCGCTGCCGGCCACCGTCAGCTTGAGGGGCGGTCGGCCCTCGACATTAAGCAGATTGGCGACGACGCCGTCGGCCGGCTCGTCGAGGGTAAGGTCGAGGTCGAGTATCTGGGTGTCGTTGGCAAAGGCGGCGGCGAGCTTGAACGCGCCGCCCGGGCCATCGAGGCGCTGGATGTCGAACCGGGTATCCAGTGCGCCGCCGTCGATCTTCAGGGCCCCGTCGAGGCTGAGTTCGGCGGCAAGGCCGAAAACGTCCTCGCCGAACCGGGCGGAGGGGATTTCCAGCTTCGCCAGATTGACGGCGAGAGGCAGTTCAGGGACCTGGAACGAGCGGGATTCCGGCGCAGGAAGTCCTTCGGCAGGCAGCGGCCGGCGCAGGACCTCGATCCGCTCGGCGGCAAGGCGCTGCACTTCGAGCCTCTGGCGCAGGATCAGCGTCGAGCGGCTCCAGTCGATCGATGCGTTGACGATGCGCAGCCACACGCCCTCGCGGTCGGCGATGGATATCTCCCCGATGGTCGCTTCCGAGGAAAGCGCGCCCTGGATTCCGGAAATACGGATCCGGCGGTCGGGCGTCGAAAGCTGGTCTTCGAGAAGCGTCGTGAAGAAGGACCGTTCCTGCTCTGCATCACTCGCGGTCGGCGCGCTGTCCTGCGCCATCGCGGGCAGCAGGGCGAAGAGAAGGGCGAGGAGGGCGAGAAAACGGGTCAAAACGCTTGTCCTATCCCGACATAGAAGGCGACGCTCGGATCGCCGGCGCGCCGGTCGAGCGGAACGGCGACGTCGAGGCGGATGGGGCCGAGCGGCGTCAGGTAACGCAGGCCCGCGCCGACACCGACACGCACATCCTCGGAGAAATCGGGGAAAGACTCCGCGCTGACCGTTCCGGCATCGACGAAGCCGACAAGGCCGATGCTGTCCGTGACACGCGCGCGCAGTTCGGCGGAGGCCTCCATCAGCGAGCGTCCACCGGCGATGCCGCCCGGCGTTTCGACGCCGATATTACGATAGGCGTAACCGCGCACCGAGCCGCCGCCGCCCGCGAAGAACAGCTTGTCCGGCGGCGTTTCGGCGATCGGCGCACCGACGAGCGAGCCGATCTTGGCGCGAGCGGCGGCGACGAACCGCCCGTCGCTGCCGAAATCATAATAGGCGCGGCCCTCGAGCATCATGCGCGCGGCCAGATTGCCGTATTCGAGCTCGTAGAAGGGATCGAGGCTGGCTTCCAGGAAATAGCCCGTGGTGGCGTCGGCGGGATTGTCGCGGCTGTCATAGGTGACCGTCCCGGCAAGGCCGATCGTCGTGAAGTTGCGGGTGCCGAAATCATCGTCGAAACGGGCGTAGCCGCCATTGGCGAACAGGCTGCCCGAAAGTTCCCTCGTGAACTCGTGGCGGAAGCCGATTTCGGCGCTGACGCCGGTGCGCGTGTAGCGCTCCAGCACTTCGCGGTCGCCAAATACGGAGGCCTGAAAATCGGTGTCGGGCGTGTAGACGCCGGGTTTCAGGAACGTCGCACCCAGCCGGTAGGTGAGGTCGGCCGGATCGAACGTGTTGCCGATGCCTGAAACCTGACCCTCGAAGCGCAGCCTCTCGGCGCGGCCGAACAGGTTGCGGTGCATCCAGTAGGCCTGAAGGCCCAACCCGTCGAGCGTGGAATAGGTGCCGCCGACGCCGAAGCGACGCGGCAGCCGTTCCTGCACGATGAGCGACAGCGGCAGGCTTCCGTCCGGCCCGATCTCGTCGGCCTCCTCGATGCGCGCCGAACGGAACACGTCGAGCTTCGAGAGCCGTTCCCGGGCGCGGGCCAGATCGTCCGGATCGTATTCGCGTCCCGGCACGAGGCCGGTCTGCCGCGCGACGAAATCCGGGTCCATGCGCTCCGTGCCGCTGACGGTCAGCGGTCCGTAGACGGCATATCGTCCCGGCTCCACGGTCAGCACCGCGTCGAGCGTGCTGCTTTCATGGGCGGCGGTGACGCGCCTGTCGGCGATCTCGGCCTTGGGGTGACCCTGCTCGCGCCAGGCCTCGACGGCAAGCCGCCCGGCCTGCAGGATGGTGGCCGAACGGGCGATCTCTCCCGTTTGAAACCCTTCCTTCGCGGGAGCGTCAACCCGGTCGTTGCGCCGCGCCGGCGGCGGAGCCTGATTGACGATGCGGGCCTCGCCGAAGCGGAATTCGGGGCCTGGATCGACACTGATGCGGACATTCGCCGGGTTGGCGGGCACCGCGTCGGGCGGCAGGTCTGCCGCTTCGCGGCCGTCGATGGTGATGCTGATCGCGCCGCCATAGCGGGCCTGGCCGTAGAGCGTGTTGAGCAGCCGGCGATAGTCGCCGCGCGCCTTGACGATCAGGCCGCCGGCGCCGGACGCCGGTTTCTCCCGGTCCGCCCAGAGGCCGGAGGCGCCGCGCAGGCGTTTTTCCAGGTCGTCATTGCCTTCACCGGCGCTGAACTCGACCGTGTAGTTCCATGGCTCGCCGATGGTTTCCTCGGTCTCGGCGGGCTTGTCGCGGCCGAACAATTTTATGCCGAAGAGCTCGAAGGCGTTTGCGGAAGGCTGCGGACAGGCAAGCAGAAACGCGAGGGCCATCGTCAGACCCAAGCGCCCGCGCATCGACGGTGCGGCGTCGATTCTACTCAATACCCTCTCCGTGCCCACCGAGGTGAAGTCTACGTTGGCGACGTTTCCGCCGCGTTAACGTTGATTTTCCGTGCATTCGCGACGCGAAGGCTCCCAGTCCAAGGCGTTAAACCACAAAGGTCCGCACCCGCCAATGCGGAGCGTCACCAATGGCAGGAGAAATGTGGCCTGATGCGGGCATTTTCTGGAACGGAGCGTAACGGGAACCAACATCGGCACAACGGGTTGCGTAAACGAGACGTATCGGGCCGCATTTGAAAGCGTGGGATGCACGGTTATGTTGACATCGGGACGCTTGCTTGACGAAGGAAACGGAAACAATGGCAAACCAACAGGCCAAGACCGCGCCTGCGAAGCGCAAGCCGGCTGCCGGCGGACGCGGGTCCGTCGTGCGGCGAAGCCCGGCGGCAAGCGCGCAGCGGCCGGTCTATCTGGTCGATGGCGCGCGCACGCCCTTCCTGAGGGCGCGTGGCAAGCCAGGCCCCTTCACGCCGGTCGACCTCGCCGTGCAGTGCGGAAGGCCGCTGCTCCTGCGGCAGCCATTCGCTCCGGATGCGTTCGACACCGTTATCCTCGGTTGCGTCAACGTGATCGCCGACGAGATGAACCCGGCGCGCGTCGCCGCCCTGCGGCTCGGCATGGGGGAAGCGATGACGGCCTTTACGGTACAGATCAATTGCGGTTCCGGAATGCAGTCGATCGATACCGCGTTCCGCACCATCGAGGCGGGCAAGGCCGATCTCATCCTGGCCGGCGGAGCGGAAGCGCTGTCGCACGCGCCGCTGGTGCTGCGCCAGGAGGCGGCGGCCTGGTTCGGGCGGTTCGCCATGGCGAAAACGGCGCTGGAGCGCGCCTCGGCGCTGGCCGGTTTCCGGCCGGAGATGGCCAAGCCGGTCATCGGCCTCGAACGGGGTCTGACCGACCCGGTCACCAATCTCAACATGGGGCAGACGGCGGAGAAGATCGGCCATCTGTTCGACATCTCGCGCGAGGCGGCGGACGCCTATGCGCTGGAGAGCCACCGACGGCTGGCGAAGGCGCAGAAGGACGGCGCGCTCGCCGGCGAGGTGATCCCGGCCATCGACCGCAAGGGGGAATTGTACGACCACGATGATGGCGTGCGGCCCGACAGCACGATGGAGAAGCTTGCCAAGCTCAACCCAGCGTTCGAGCGTCCCTATGGACGGGTCACGCCGGGCAACTCCTCGCAGATCACGGATGGAGCCTGCTGGGTGATCCTCGCGTCCGAGGAGGCGATGAAGAAGCACGGGCTCACGCCGCTGGCGCGCATCGTCGACAGCGAATGGTCGGCGCTCGATCCCTCGATCATGGGGCTCGGGCCGACCCTGTGCTCGACAGCGCTGATGCAGCGTCAGAAGCTGATGCGCACGGACATCGACCTGTGGGAACTGAACGAGGCCTTCGCGGCGCAGGTGCTCGCCTGCCTTGCGGCATGGAAAGACGAGGACTTTTGCCGCAAGGTTCTCGGGCTGGACGCGGTTTTCGGGGCGATCGATCATGACAGACTGAATGTCGATGGCGGCGCGATCAGCCTCGGCCACCCCGTCGGCACGAGCGGCAACCGCATCGTCCTTCACCTCGTCAATGCCATGCGCCGGCGTGGGGACAAGCGCGGCATCGCCACCGAGTGCATCGGCGGCGGGCAGGGCGGCGCGATGCTTCTGGAGGTGGTGTGATGTCCAAGACCGGAATCTCCGCCGCCGCGCTGCTGGCGCCGCGCGCAATGGACCTCGGGCCTGCGGAGCGGATCGACACCGGAGCCGTCCACTGGCGGCTTGCCCGGGATGCGCAGGACGTCGCCTGGCTCGTGCTCGACCGCGCCGGCGAAAGCGCCAACACGCTGAGCGAGGCGGTGATGGCGGAACTCGACATGCTTCTCGGCAGGATCGAGGCGATGAAGCCGAAAGGCCTCGTCATCCGCTCGGCCAAGAAAAGCGGCTTCATCGCCGGCGCCGACATTCGTGATTTCCAGGGGATCGCCGATTCAGCGGAGGTGGAGGCGCGCATGACGCAGGCGCATGCGGTCATCGACCGGCTGGCGGCACTGCCCATGCCGACGCTGGCGGTGGTGCATGGCCATTGTCTCGGCGGCGGCCTCGAACTGGCGCTCGCCTGCCGGTACCGCATAGCGATCGACGGTGCGTCATTTGGCTTTCCCGAAGTGCTGCTTGGTCTGCATCCCGGGCTGGGTGGCACTTTCCGCCTGCCGGCGCTGATCGACCCGCTCGAAGCGATGACGATGATGCTGACCGGCAAGACGGCGCACACGAAACGGGCGAAGGCGCTCGGGCTTGTCGATGCGGTCATCGAGGAGCGGCATGTGCAGAACGCGGTTGCCGCCGCGATGTCGGGCAAGCTCCGCAAGCCGCGCGGCAACTGGAAGTCCGGGCTGCTGGGCTTCTCGCCGGCGCGCGGCCTGGCGGCGCGCAGGATGCGGGCAGAGACGGAGAAACGCGTTTCCGAAGCGCATTATCCCGCCCCTTATCGGCTGATTGACCTCTGGGAAGAGCATGGCGGCGACGCCAAGGCGATGCAGAAGGCCGAGATCAGGTCCTTTGCCGCCCTGCTTGCCGGCGTGACGGCGCAGAACCTGATCCGCGTGTTTTTCCTCCGCGAGGGCCTGAAGGCACAGGGCAAGGGCGACAGCGACATCGCGCATGTGCATGTGATCGGCGCCGGCACGATGGGCGGTGACATCGCTGCCTGGTGCGCGGCGCGCGGATTGAAGGTCACGCTTACGGATATCGATGCGAAAGCGATTGCCCGCGCCGTCGGCCGCGCATCGTCCTTCTTCGACAAGCGGCTTTACACCGGCATCGACCGACGCGACGCCTTCGATCGGCTGGGCGCCGATTTCTCCGGCGACGGGGCGGGCCGCGCCGACCTCGTGATCGAGGCGGTGGCGGAGAATGCCGACATCAAGCGCACCGTCTACAAGGCGGTCGCGCCGCGGATGAAGGAGGGCGCGCTGCTCGCCACCAACACGTCGAGCATTCCGCTGGAACAGTTGCGCCGGTCCGTGCCGTTTCCGGAGCGGCTGTTCGGGCTGCATTTCTTCAATCCCGTCACGCGGATGGAGCTCGTCGAGGTGGTCGGCCACGACAAGGCGGCGGAACGCGCCCTTCAGCGTGCCCGCGCCTTCTGCGGCGCCATCGACCGGCTGCCCGTGCCGGTCAGGAGCGCGCCGGGCTTTCTCGTCAACCGCGTCCTGACGCCTTACCTGATGGAAGCGCTGGTGATGCTCGATGAAGGGATCGACAAGGAAACCATCGACAAGGCGGCCGAAACGTTCGGCATGCCGATGGGACCGATCGAACTCGCCGACCGTGTCGGTCTCGACATCTGCCTTGAAGTGGCAAGGACGCTGAAGGACGGACTCAAGACCCCGATGCCGGACGTGCCGGCGTGGCTTGAAACCATGGTCTCGGAGGGGCGAACCGGCCGCAAGGCGGGGAAGGGGCTTTACGACTATGATGCGGCGGGAAATCCGAAGAAGAAAACGGATACGCCGCCGCCGCACGCGAGCCTGAGTGACCGGCTGATCCTGCCATTGATCAACGCCTGCGTGGCATGCCTGCGCGAAGGCATCGTCGCCGATGAGACGACGCTGGACGCGGCGGTGATCTTCGGTACGGGGTTCGCGCCTTTCCGCGGCGGGCCGCTGCATTATGCCCGCTCGCGGGGCATCGATGACCTCATCGCGGAACTCGAACGGCTGCGGGAAAAATTCGGCGACCGGTTTGCCCCGGATGCGGGCTGGAACGGGCTCGGCAAGACCGGGTGACGTTTCACATCATGCCACCCGTGGAACCGGGCGCGGCGTCGGCGGATTACCCCTTCTCACGATGAGAAGGAGACGGACAATGCCCGCAACCTCGAAAGCCCAGCAGAGGGCGGCCGGGGCCGCTCTCGCCGCAAAGCGGGGGGAGATGGCCAGGTCGAAGCTTCAGGGCGCTTCGCGCGACATGTATGATTCCATGAGTGAGAAGGAACTGGAAGACCTCGCCGAGACCGATCACAGGGGTCTGCCGGAGAAGAAGGACTAAAGCAGGGTCGGCCGATCAACCCGCTCTCCGGAGCGCGACCGCTGATCAGGCAGGGATGAGGGTGATGCGCCTTGTGAGCTTCGCCCGGCCGGTCACACCGTCCTATCGCCGATGAAGCGGCGGATCCTGCCGGCCGCCTCGCGCAGGACGGCTTCGTCCTGGCACATGGAGATGCGCACATGCCCCTCGGCGGCAGCGCCGAAACTGACCCCGGGCATCACCGCGACGTCCTCGGCCTTCAGAAGATCCCAGGCGAATTTTTCGCTGTCCCTGTCCACCGCGCGGATGTCGAGCATGACATACATGCCGCCTTTCGAGCCGCGGACTGTGACCCCGTTCATACCGTGGATCGCCGCGAGGAAGGCCGTGCGGCGCTTCGCATAGCGCTCGGCGATCTCGGCGACACCATAGGCGTTCTCGACGGCGGCAATGGCGGCGCGGGAGATGAAGTCGGGCAGGCCGTAGGTGGCGACGAGATTGAGATTGGTCATGGTGGCGATCATGTCCGCCGGGCCGGTCAGCCAGCCGATGCGCCATCCGGTCATGCCGTGGCTCTTCGACAGAGAATTGATGACCAGCGTGCGTTCCTTCATGCTCGGCAGCGCGCGGGGCGAAAGGTGTTCCTCGTCGGCGCGGATCGTCCAATAGACCTCGTCGGAAAGCAGCCAGAGATCGCGCTTGCGGCAGATGTCAGCGATCCGTTCCAGGGTTTCGCGCGAATAGATGGCGCCCGTCGGGTTGTTCGGCGAATTGATCAGGATGGCGCGGGTGTCTTCCTCCAGCGCGGCCTCGATCTCGTCGAGCTTCGGCTCGAAACTGTTCTCCGCATGGGTCTCGATCTCGGTGAAGCGGCCGCCGGCGGCGCGGACGGTGCCGGGATAGGTCGCGTAGTATGGGGAGACGATGACCGCATGCGCGCCCGGGTCGAGCACCGCCTGGCATGCCGCGTAGAGGGCGCCCTGGCCGCCGATGGTCGCCATGATCTCCTCCGGCGCCGTGGGGACGCCGGTGCAGTCCTCCGAGAGCCGGGCAAGGCCGGCGCGCAGGCGCGGCAGGCCCGGCAACTGGGTATAGTGATGATAGCCGCTGCGCACGGCTTCGACGCAGGCCTCGATCGTGCCTTCCGGCGTGTCGAAATCATGGTCGCCCACCGAAAGCATGATGACGTCCTCGCCCGCCTGCTTGCGCGTCAGCGCAGCGAAATGCACCTCCCAGCCATTCTTGCCGGACGGCACGATGCCGGAAATGCGGGCGGACGGTCTGGGCATGGAGTTCTCTCCGGCGGGTGGTTCGTGGGTCGGCGGGAGATTCTGCCGCGCCGGATCGGCTGGCCTTTTAGCAAATGGGCCGTTATGAGAACAGCGCGAACAACCGAGGCCTTTGGTCCTGGCGGCTTGCGGCATTGGTGCAGGGGCAGCAAATGCTGGCCGCGAAGGGCTTTGTCTAGAGGATGCCATGATGCTGGCCCCTGATAAGGAAAAGGGTTTAACGGCCCAGGAAGCAGTCGATCTTGCGCTGACGTCGCGCCGTTCCGTGCGCGCGTTCCTGCCAGAACCGGTCGACGAGCAGACTATCTGCGACATCCTGCGGGTCGCCGCGCGCGCACCGTCCGGCACGAACATGCAGCCCTGGAAGGTCTATGTGGTTTCGGGCGACCGGAAGGATGAGCTTTCGGCCGCCATCCTGTCTTCCGGCGTCAGGCCGGAGAAAATCGCCTGGGACGAGTACAAATATTATCCTGACCAGTTCTTCGAACCCTATCTGACGCGGCGGCGCGCGGTCGGTTTCGCGCTCTACGAGCTCTTGGGGATCGGTCGCCGCGAAGTGGAGCGGATGCGCGCCCAGCACGACCGCAACTTCACCTTCTTCGATGCTCCCGTCGGGCTGATTTTCACCATAGACCGCCGGCTGAACAAGGGGTCCTGGGTCGATCTCGGCATGTTCATCCAGTCGGTGATGGTGGCCGCGCGGGGGCGCGACCTGCACACCTGCCCGCAGGCTGCGTTCGCGCCCTATCACAAGCAGATCAGGCCGATCCTCAACATCCCGGACGAGGAAATCGTCGTGTGCGGCATGGCGCTCGGCCATGAGGACCCGTCCAGGCCGGAGAACCGGCTGCGCTCCGAGCGCGTGCCGCTGGACGAATTCGTTTCCTTCGTCCGCTGACGGTTCGCGGGGAAGGCGGGCGTCCAGGCGGTCCGATCGCCCCGAGCTTACGAATTTGTAATTTCCCGGCAAGATTGCCGTAATGTGAAATCATCCAGCCTCCACGTGTTCCCTGCCGCTGCTCCCAGGCGGCCCCCAACGTGGAGACCGACATGAAACGAACACTTCTCTTATCGGCCCTGGCCGCCAGCCTGGTTGCAGGCTCTGCGGCGGTCGCACAGGAGGCCCCCGCGAACGGCGCACCGCCGGCAGCGGCCGAAGGCGGGAAAAACGGCAAGATGATGCGCGGCATGGGCCGGCTCGACGCCGATGGCGACGGTTCGATCTCCTTCGAGGAGCTTTCCGGAGCCCGGCTCGAGCGGCTGAAGGGCGCCGATGCGGACGGTGACGGTACGCTTTCGGCTGTGGAGCTCCAGGACCACATCGCAAAGCGCGAGGCTGAACGCAAAGCCCGCCGCGCCGCGCGGATGCTCGACGTGGACGGTGACGGCACGGTGACGCTGGCCGAGATCGAGAACCAGCAGAAGAAGCGGTTTGCGCTGATGGACGCCAATGACGACGGCAAGCTCGACCAGCGCGAAATGCGCCGGGGCGCGCGCCAGATGGCGGGCGAGCACGGCGGCCGGCATGGCCGGCATGGCAAGATGCGCGATCACCGGGGTGGCCCCCGGGGCGACAGGAACTGAAACGCGCCGCTACCGCCCGAAACCGCGCCCGATACGGACGACGGTTAGGGCGGGTGTCCGGTCGGCCTCGTGTTTCGGCCGGCCGGCGATAGGCCCGGTGTCGCCGCGCCGGGCCTATTCGATTCTGTAACCGACGTCCTCCGCCGCGCGGCGCAGGACTGAGACGAAGGCGCGGGCGAAGGAGCGGAAGACGTATAATTCAAAGCGCTGGTCGCCTGTCCGCTGGATCTGTACGAAATAGTCGTGATGCGCGGTGGCGCGGCCTTCCGTCACCGGAAAGGCGGCGCTGCTGAAGTCGAGCGCGAAGAGCTTGGCCAGCACCCATTCGGCCCGCGCGCCCTCGACACGCAGCCGCGTCCGGCCGTGCGACAGGTCCGTAAGCGTGCCGGTTTCCTCGGGTACCGCTCCAATCAGCCGGTCCGCGAGGACTTCATTCCTGCCGCTGACCAGAAACCGGCCGGGGCCGATGTTGAAGGCCGCTGCTCCGGTTTCCTTGAATGCGCCGGCGCCTGCTCCCGCCTCCAGTGACAGTCCAACCACCTTGCCAACACGTGCCGCCAGCGCCCGCTCCCGGCCCGGCCAGGCGGTCGCCTCGACGATCGTCCCGCTCGGCGGCGCGGAGAGGGTGATGCCGATGCCATCGGCGAAGTCGCCGTAGGAGCCGGGTTTAAAATCCGCGCCCAGCGGCGTCGCGCGCTCAACCATGCATGCGCCTCCCATCCGGATCGAAGAAATGGTGGCTGACCAGTTCCACCGGGCCGAAGCGCTTGCGCAGCGGGTCGGAGACGAAGGCGCGCGTACCGTGCCGCGCCTTGCCACCCTTCACCAGCGCCAGGCCGATATACTTTGCGAGAGCCGGCGAGTAGCAGAAGGCCGTGATATGGCCGATGCTCTGGCCGAGATCGTCCAAACTGCCTCCTTCGACGATGTGCGCGCCGCCGCCGAGCGGCTGCCCGTCGAGCGAGATGACGCCCACGAGACGGATGCGGTTCCGGTCGATCAGGCCGGGGCGGTCCATCAGGCCGGAGCCGATGAACGGCTTCTTCTTCGACAGCATCCAGTCGAGATAGAGGTCGCGCGCCGTGGTGCGGCCGTCGATCTCGGCGCCCGTCACATGGCCCTTCTCGATGCGCAGCGTGCCGAGCGCCTCCATGCCGTAGGGCGTGATGCCGAACGGTTCGCCGGCGTCCATCAGGGCTTCCCAGATATGCAGCCCGTGGCCGGCGCCGCAATAGACTTCATAGGCCAGCTCCCCGGAGAAGGAGAGGCGGCAGATCATCACCGGCGCGCCTTCGACGGTGCCGCGGACGATGCCCATGAAAGGCAGCGCCTCGTTGTCGACCATGGTGCCGGCGACGCATTTCTCCAGCACCTTGCGCGCGTCCGGGCCGGCAATGGCCGCGCTGGCCCATTGATCGGTGACCGAGGTCAGATGCACCCGCAGGTCCGGCCAGACGACATCGAGGACGTATTCAAGATGCTGCATCACCGGGCCGGCATTGGCCGTGGTGGTGGTCATCAGGAAGTCGTTCTCGCCGAGACGCCATGTGGTGCCGTCGTCGAAGGCGATGCCGTCCTCGCGCAGCATCAGGCCGTAGCGCGCCCTGCCGACCGGGAGGGTGGAGAACATGTTGGTGTAGACCCGGTCGAGGAATTCGGCGGCGTCCGGTCCCTTGACGGCGATCTTGCCGAGCGTCGAGACATCGACGATCCCGACGGAGCGGCGCACGGCGCCGGCTTCGCGGATATAGGCCTGCTCGACCGTCTCGCCCGGCGCGCCGTAGATCATGGGCCGGTGCCACAGGCCGGCCTCCATCATGCGTGCACCGTGCTCCACATGCCAGTCGTGCATCGGCGTCAGCCGGTCGGGCTTCAGATCGCCATAGCGCTCGGCCGCCAGCGCGCCGATCGACACGGGTGCATAGGGGGGACGAAACCGCGTCGTGCCCGCCTCCGGGATCGAGATACCGCGCGCTTCTGCCATGATGGCGAGGCCCGGGACGTTCGAGGTCTTGCCCTGGTCGGTCGCCATGCCGAGCGTCGTGTAGCGCTTCAGATGCTCGACGCTGACGAAGCCCTCGCGATGCGCCAGACGCACATCGTCGGCGGTGACGTCATGCTGCAGGTCGACGAAGGCCTTGCCCTTGCCCCGGATCTCGAAGACGGGAGCCGGCGCGATGTCGATCGGTGGCGCACCTGTCTCCGGAAGTTTGGCGCGGGAGGGCTTCTTCCCGGAAGCCCAGAGACCGGCATCGCGGCCGGTTTCCAGCGCGCCTGCCGTGGTCATGTCTCCGAGAAAGCTACCCGCGCCGCGCCAGTGCTGGCCGGGAGCGGGGGGCAGGAAGGCCTGCATGGTCTCGTCCCACTCGGCCTTGGCGCCAGCCTGGCTCGCCAGGTGGATCACCGGCTGGAAGCCGCCGGAAACCGCAAGGCAATCGCATTCGACCGGGCGCGCATCGCCCGAAAGCGCGCCGGTCGCCGCATCGAAGGGCTGCACGACGATGCCCGTAACCTGCCTGCCGCCCCTGGTCTCGACGATGGCCTGACCGGTCAGCGGCACCACGCCGGCCTCGGCTGCAAGTGCTGCGGCGGCTTCGGAGATGGTTCGCCGGACATCGACGATCGCGGCCACATGGCCGCCGGCCCTCTTCAGGGCGCTGGCGGCCTGATAGGCGCTGTCGTTGTTGGTGAAGAAGACCGTGCGGTCGCCGCACAGGACGCCGAATTCGCCGGCATAACGGCGCACGGCGCCGGCCAGCATGACACCCGGCCGGTCGTTGCCCGGAAAGGCGATCGGACGTTCGAGCGCGCCGGTGGCAAGCACCACGGCACCGGCCCGGATCGTCCAGTGGCGATGGCGGGGGTGGCCCTTCGGCGTTTTCGGCAGGTGATCGCCGATGCGTTCCAGCGCAGCGAGGGTGTTGCCGTCGTAGTGGCCCCAGACCGTGGTGCGCGGCAGGATGCGGACATTGTCCAGAGCTGCGAGCTTCTCCGTCATCGTCCGCGCCCAGTCGGCGGCGGGCTTGCCGGCGATCGTTTCGCCGGACCACAGGGCGAAGCCACCCGTTTCCGGCTCCTGCTCGGCCAGGATCACGCGCTTGCCGGCCCTGGCCGCCGCTTCCGCCGCCATCAGGCCGGAGATGCCACCGCCGACCACCAGCACGTCGCAGAAGGCGTTCATGCGCTCGTAGCGGGAGGGGTCCGGCGCATGGTCCGCGCGCCCCAGGCCTGCGGCGCGGCGGATGAAGCGCTCGCAGAACATCCAGAACCGGGTGCTCCTGAGCGGGCCGACGGCCGGACCCATGAAGGTCTTGTAGTAGAAGCCGGCGCCGAGCATCCTGCCGCCGAGCCGGTTGACCGCGCCGAGATCGAAGGCGAGCGAGGGGAACCGGTTCTGGCTCTCGGCGCGCAGCCCGTCATAGATCTCGATGCGGGTGGCGGGAATGTTCGGCTCGCGCACATTGTCCCGCAGGATGGTCACCAGCGCGTTCGGCTCGTCGATGCCGGCGGTGAAGACGCCGCGCGGCCGGTGATACTTGAAGGAGCGGCCGACCAGCCGGACGCCATTGGCCAGAAGGGCCGAGGCCAGCGTGTCTCCCGCGTGCCCGGCATAGGCCTCGCCATCGAAGGTGAAGCGGATGGTGCGCAGGCGGTCGATGGACCCACCGGAGGCAGAGCGGCGCGGGCTCATGCGGTTTCTCCGCCGGCTCGCGACGGCCGGGCGAGGGCGGTGCTGTGGATCTCGTGGGTCAGCGTGTCGCGGACGACCAGCAAATGCGCCCTGCAGCCGCCGGCATGCTGCCAGAATTCACGGTGCGGCCCGGCCGGGTTCGGCCGCGCATAGACATAGTCGTGCCATGCCTGCGTGTCGGTCGAGGCGGGGTCCGGCCGCGTGCGGGTCGCATCGCCCTGATAGGAGAACTCGGCGAGGTCGCGCGGGCCGCAATGGGGGCAGGAGATCAGCATGGCGGCTCCCTCAGTGCAGCTTGGGCGTGGGGCCGTGCCCCGTTTCGTCGATGACCGCGCCGCGCTCGAAGCGCGACAGCGAATAGGGTGCGTTGATGGCGTGCGGTTCGTCCTTGGCGATGGTCCAGGCGAAGGCGTAGCCAGATGCCGGCGTCGCCTTGAAGCCGCCGTAGCACCAGCCGCAGTTCAGATACATGCCGGGAAGGGGACCCTTGGTGATGATCGGCGAGCCGTCCATCGACATGTCCATCACCCCGCCCCAGGAGCGCAGAAGCCTCAGCCGGGCGACGGAAGGGAACATGGCGCAGATCTCGCTCATCACGTCCTCGACCGTGGGCAGGTTTCCGCGTTGCGCATAGGAATTGTAGTAGTCGAGGCTGCCGCCGAAGACGAGGCCGCCCTTGTCCGACTGGGACATGTAGAGATGGCCGCCGCCGAAGGTCACGACGCAGTCGACGAATGGCTTAAGCGCTTCCGAAACGAAGGCCTGCAACACATGGCTTTCAATCGGAAATTTCTCGATGCCGGCGAGATTGAGCACGCGGCCGGTGCTGCCGGCGACCGCCACCCCGACCTTGCGGGCGCGGATGTCGCCGCGCGTCGTGCTGACGCCGGTGATGCGGTCGCCATCGCGCAGGAAGCCGGTCACCTCGCAGTTCTCGATGATGTCGACGCCGCGCCGGTCGGCGCCGCGCGCATAGCCCCAGGCGACAGCATCGTGCCGCGCCGTGCCGGCACGCTTCTGCAGGAGCCCGCCGACCACCGGAAACCGCGCCGAGGCGGAAAGGTCAAGGCCCGGCACCTTGCGGGCGATCTGCTCGCGCGTCAGCCAGTCGGCATCGCCGCCGCCATGGCGCATGGCATTGCCGCGGCGGATATAGGCGTCTGCCTGGCCGGGGCTGTGGGCGAGGTTGAGGACGCCGCGCTGCGAGAACATGACGTTGTAGTTCAGCTCGTGGGAGAGGTTCTCCCAGAGCTTTACCGAGAAATCGTAGAAGCGGATCGATTCCGGCAGCAGGTAGTTCGAGCGGACGATGGTGGTGTTGCGGCCGATATTGCCGGAGCCGAGCCAGCCTTTCTCGAGCACCGCGACATTGGTGATGCCGTGTTCGGCCGCGAGATAGTAGGCGGTCGCCAGCCCGTGTCCGCCGCCGCCGACGATGATCACGTCATAGGCGGGCCTTGGATCGGGCTTGCGCCAGGCGGGTTTCCAGTCACGGTTTCCCGTGAGGGCGTTCTTCAGGAGCGACAGAGCCGAATATTCCGCCATGTTCCGCCAATCTCGTTGCCTTATGGACGCATGAACCTATAGGACAGGCGGCGCGGCGGAGGCAAATAAAGCGCCGTGGCTTTGCACAAGTCCGACCTGCGAGCGGTGGAGACAGGCCGTTGGCGCTTGCTGCCCGCGCAGGGCTCGGGCAATGTCACCCGCATGATTCAACCCTTCGGACGGCACCCGGTTTCGTGGCACATCTGATAGCAATGCGCGCCCAGTTCCTTTCCTCGCGCTTCCGGTCCCGGCTCGCGCTCGCAGCCTTTCTGCTCGTTGCCTGGGCCGTCCCGGCGCTTGGCCAGGGAACGGAAAGCCTGCTGGACAGCCAGCGCAGGCAGATTGCCAATGTCGAGCGCATGGTCGATACGCTCGACAAGCAGGTCGACGACCAGTCCACCGACGATGCGAAGCTCGTGGAGGTCCGGGTCGAACTGGAGCGCCTTGCGCGGGCGATCTTCGACGCCAGCCTGGCGTTCCGTCCGCGCCTGTCGGAGATCAACACGCGGCTCGAACAGCTCGGGGCGGCGCGTGGTGAGGGCGAGCCGGCGGAACCCGACGAGGTGAGCCGCGAACGGACTCGCCTGCTGGACGAAAAGGCCAGTTTCAACGTGCTGATCGGCGAGGCGGAACGCCTCTCCGTCCGCATCAGCGGCGTGATCGACGAAATCGCCCAGCTGCGGCGCGACCTGTTCACCCGGACGCTGTCGCGCCGCTACGACATCTCGGCCGCGCTCAACACCAATGTCGCCGGCGAGTTTGCCGCGGAAATGACGCGGATCTACCGCGTGGTGTCCTCGTGGGTCAGCTTCACCGTGCAATACCGGCTGAAGCCGTTGCTCCTGGCGACGTTCCTGGCGCTCGTCGCCGCGCTCTGCCTGCTGGTCGGCGGCCGCCGCCTGTTCGGCGATTTCATGAAACCCGATCCGACACAGGAAGCGCCGACCTATCTCGGGCGCTTGTCCGTGGCGCTGTTCTCGACGCTCATACCGTCGGCGTCCTTCGCCATGCTGCTGGCTTCGGCCTATTACTTCCTGGACTATTTCAGGCTCCTGCGCACCGACATCGCACCGCTGCTTTTCGCCTTGTTTTCGGTCGTCGTGCTGGTCTTCTTCGTCTACCGGCTGGCCTACTCCATCCTGGCGCCGCGCATGGCGAACTGGCGCCTGCTGCCGGTCCATTCGCAGGCGGCGCGGCGGCTGGTGGCACTCGCCGGGCTGACGGCGGCCCTGACCGGCTTCGACTACTTCATGAACAGCGTCTACGAGCTGTTCGGCTCGCCCTTGTCGCTGACGGTGGCAACCAGCCTGCTGGGCACGATGGGCGTCGGCCTGCTGATCCTGCTGATCGGCAATGTGAAGCCGTTCAGCGACGAGGAAGGGCAGGCGAAGCCCTGGCCGACGAAGTTCCGCTATCTCCTGTTCGCCATCGGGTTCGCGATCATCGTCTCGGCGATTCTGGGCTATATCGGATTTGCGCGGTTCCTTTCGCAGCAGGTCGTCGTGACCGGCGCGATCCTCGCCACCATGTATATCGGCGTCCTGACGGCGGGCGCCGTCGCCAGCGAGGGGGCGTTCGCCAAGTCGTGGCTCGCCCGGCGCCTGGAGCGCTATTCGCCCTTCGACGAGACGACGCTCGACCAGCTCGGCCTGGTCACCGGCATGGTCATCAACGTCATGGTGGTGCTGATCGGCCTGCCGCTGATCCTGCTGCAATGGGGTTTCCGCTGGGCAGACCTGACGGCATGGGGATACCGCATCGCCGGGCAGATCCAGATCGGTTCCCTGTCCTTCTCGATCATCGGCATCCTGACCGGCATCCTGGTTTTCGTCCTCGGCTATTTCTTCACGCGCTGGTTCCAGGCCTGGCTCGACGGTTCCGTGATGTCGCGCAGCCGGATGGATTCGGGCGTGCGCAACTCGATCCGCACCGGCGTCGGCTATGTCGGGCTGGTGATCGCGGCGCTGATCGGCGTCTCCGCCGCCGGGATCAACCTGTCGAACCTGGCGCTGGTGGCCGGCGCCCTGTCCCTCGGCATCGGCTTCGGCCTGCAGAACATCGTCTCTAACTTCGTCTCGGGCCTGATCCTTCTGGCCGAGCGCCCGTTCAAGGCCGGGGACTGGATCGTCGCCGGCGGCGTCTCGGGCACGGTGCGCAAGATCTCCGTGCGGGCGACGGAGATCGAGACGTTCCAGCGGCAGACGGTGATCCTGCCCAACTCCGAACTGATCAACGCGGCGGTCGGCAACTGGACCCACAAGAACAAGCTCGGGCGGATGGAGCTGCCGGTCGGCGTCGCCTACGGTTCCGACGTGCGGCGGGTGCACCAGATCCTGATGGAGATCGCCACCGGACACCCTCTGGTCCTGAAGAACCCGGAACCCTTCGTGCTGTTCGCCGGCTTCGGTGAGTCCTCGCTCGATTTCGAGATAAGGGTCTACCTTTCCGACATCCTGACCCAGCTCAGCGTCCAGAACGACATCCGCTTCGCCATCGTCGATGCCTTCGCCGCCGAGGGGATCGAGATACCGTTTCCACAGCGGGATCTCCATGTGCGCACGGTGGTCAACCAGCCCGTTCAGGTTCCGCAGGAGGCTACCTCCTCGGAGAGCGAAGCCGCCGACGATCCGGCCGCCGCGACAAAGCGCAGGCGGCGGCGCAAGCTCGATCCGGAATAGTGTGAACCGGCCGTTCAGTTGCCGTTCACATTGAAATCTCTATAAGCTTGGTGGAAAAAGGAGCTTCGGCTCCGTTTGACAGGGGCGGTGGCGACACCGATGAAACCGATGAAGAACATTCTTACCACGGCTGCGGCCCTTCTGCTCTCGGGCGGTATGGCGATGGCGGCGAGCGCCGTCAACCGCGACAGCGAACCCCGGACCCTCGTGGTTACCGAGGGCGGCAGCCAGTCCGAGCTCGTCATCGGCTCCGGCGAGACCGTCGAGTTCTGCAGCACGGGCTGCTTCGTGACGATGCCGAACGGCGACCGTGAAGTGCTCACCGGATCGGAGACGATCGAGATTTCCGGCGGTCGCGGGCGCGTACAGTAAAGCCGGCACCCATCTGGGCTGCTTTCCACTCGAATGTTTGATCTTGAAGGCCGTGCAACCGCGCGGCCTTTTCTTTGCGTTGTTATGCAAACGTTAAGCTTGATCTGGGAATTCGTCTTTATATCCTGTTGCAGGACGTTTCAGTTCAGATTTCGGAAGCTCATTTCGCGTAGGCCGTTTCCCAATGCGGGTTTAAAGGCGGGTTTCAAGGGGGCTTTCATGGACGCGCGATCAGAACGCAATGCAGTGCCACTTGCCGTCGATCTCGACGGCACGCTGATTGCGACCGATCTTCTGTGGGAGAGCTTGTTCCTCCTGCTGCGTCGCAAGCCTTATTGCCTGTTTCTTCTGCCTTTCTGGCTGCTCGGCGGGAAGGCACGCCTGAAATGCGCCATCGCGGAGCGCGTGGAGCTCGATCCCGCGAGCCTGCCGTACCGGCAGGATCTCCTTGCGCGCCTTCGCGAGGACAAGGCGGATGGCCGGCACGTCGTGCTGGCGACCGCCGCGCCGAAGAAATTTGCCGAGGCGGTGGCGGCGCATCTGGGGGTGTTCGATTCCGTCATCTCGACGGAGCCGGGGCGCAACATGGCTTCGCATGTCAAGCGTGAGGCGCTGATCGCGGCATTCGGCGACGGCGGCTTCGACTATGCGGGCAACAGCCGGGCGGACGTGGCGGTGTTCGACGCGGCGCGCCAGGCGATCGTCGTTGCGCCGGACAGGGCTGCGGCGCGCTGGCATGAGGCGAATGGCGGCGAATTGTTCAGCGCCGAGAAGCCGACGCTGAAGACGCATTTCAAGATGCTGCGCGCGCATCAGTGGCTGAAGAACACGCTCATCTTCGTTCCGCTGATCCTCGATCACGACTATTTTGACCCCTACATGATGGGCCTCGGCCTGCTGGCGTTCATCGCGTTCAGCTTCTCCGCGTCGGCGATCTACATTCTCAACGATTTCTTCGACCTGGCGCTTGACCGCCGGCATCCGACGAAATCGAAGCGTCCCTTCGCCAGCGGCGTCCTGTCGATCCCCTTCGGCTTTGCCGCGATGATTGGCCTCCTGGCCGTGAGCGGCTTCGTCGCGACCTTCCTGCCGCCGCTCTTCGGCCTCGTCCTGTTCGGCTACCTGCTGGCCACGACCGCCTATTCGCTGTCGATCAAGCGCATGCTCCTGGTCGACGTGCTGACCCTTGCGGGGCTCTACACGATGCGCATCCTCGCCGGCAGCGCGGCGACGGGGATCGGCGTGTCCTTCTGGTTGCTCGCCTTCTCGGTGTTCTTCTTCCTGTCGCTGGCGCTGGTGAAGCGCTACGTGGAACTGCGCTCGACCGAGCTCCCGACAGGCGAGAGGATTGCCGGGCGCGGCTACAGGAGCGAAGACCAGGAGGTCATCGCCCAGGCCGGAATGGCATCGGCCTTCTCCGCGGCGATGGTTCTGGCGCTCTACATCCAGAGCAGCGCGGTGCGTGAACTCTACAGCCAGCCATGGCTGATCTGGCCGCTCTGCCCGATCGTGCTCTACATCACGATCCGCATCTGGGTTCTGGCGCGCCGCAACGAGATGCATGACGATCCGATCGTCTTCATCATCAGCGACTGGCGCAGCCAGCTCGTCGGCGGTTTCGGCGCGTTCCTGCTGTTCTATGCGGGGTTGTAGGAATGGGCGCCTATTCCGCATTCGGCCTCGTTCGCCGCAACAGGGCGCAGGTGATGCCGGCGGCTGACGCCATCGAGCGGCTGCGTTCGGGGGCCGGCCTGCAGGGTTCGGTCCTGCCCTACGGCAATGGCCGATCCTATGGCGACACCTGCCTCAACGACGCCGGCGCGCTGATCGACATGCGGCCGATGAAGCGCATCACCGCCTTCGATGCGGAGAAGGGGCTTCTGACGGCGGAGGCGGGGCTGATGCTCTGCGACGTGATCGCCCATGTGGCGCCGCATGGCTGGTTTCCGGCGGTGGTGCCGGGCACGCAGTTCGTGACGCTTGGCGGCGCCATCGCCAACGATGTGCACGGCAAGAACCATCATCGACGCGGCACGTTCGGGTGCCATCTCGCGGAGCTGACGCTGCTGCGCTCGGACGGGCGGACGCTTCGCTGCAGTCCCGACGAGAACGCTGACCTGTTTCGCGCGACGATCGGCGGCATGGGGCTGACCGGCCTGATCCTCACCGCGACGATCCGGCTGATGAAGGTCGACGCGGCGGATGTGGACGAGCGGGTGCTCGGCTTCCGGGGGCTCGACGCCTATTTCGACCTCGCCGAACAGGCGGATGCCGAAAACGAGTATGCCGTCGCCTGGATCGACCAGCTTGCCAGCGGCGAAAGGGCAGGGCGCGGTTTCCTCCTGACGGCAAACCACGCCGCGGAGGCCGTTCCCTTCAAGCCGGCCGCGCCGCGGCGTCTGTCCGTTCCTTTCCGTCCGCCGGTCAATCTCCTGAATCGCTGGTCGCTCGGCCTCTTCAACCGAATGT
Organism: Nitratireductor pacificus pht-3B; assembly: GCF_000300335.1. Taxonomy (GTDB): domain Bacteria; phylum Pseudomonadota; class Alphaproteobacteria; order Rhizobiales; family Rhizobiaceae; genus Nitratireductor; species Nitratireductor pacificus. The sequence continues at coordinate 237,242 of NZ_AMRM01000001.1, forward strand.
TCGCCTGGAGCAAGGCGCGGGCCGAGGGCGTGCGGCGTTCCGCGTACGAGAGCTATTTCTTTCCGCTCGACGCCGTGCGCCACTGGAACCGACTCTACGGTCCGCGCGGTCTCCTGCAGCATCAGAGCGTGGTGCCCTTCGAGGCCGCGCGCGAAGCCATTCCGGCGATGATGGCGGCTGCGCGCAAAGCGGGGCAGGCTTCGTTCCTGACCGTGCTGAAGCGGTTCGGCGACGTGCCGTCGCCCGGCCTGATGTCGTTCCCGCGGCCGGGCTATACGCTGACGCTCGATTTCTCCAACGCGGGTGCTGCAACGCATGCGCTGTTCGAGCGGCTCGACCGCATGACGGTCGATGCCGGCGGTGCGGTCAATCCCTACAAGGACGCGCGCATGGGCGCCGCCCTGTTCGACGCTTCCTTCGCGCGCTGGCGTGAAGTGGAGGCGCTGCGCGATCCGGCGTTCGTTTCGGACTTCTGGCGCCGAACGGCTCTGCAACTCGGCTCGAGCAGGCGGGAGGACCGGCATGCCGCCGAATAAGCGCATCAGGATCGTCGCGCAGCGAAGACTTCACGCGATGAGTGCAATTTTTCCATTCCGCTTCACGGTTTGTTTGCGTGAACGGGTTAAGACAGGCACGGGCGGGACATGATGAAATACATACCTTTCATACTCTTCACGGTGATGACGAACGCGGCGGCGCAGCTGATGCTGAAGCACGGCATGATGACGCTCGGGCCGCTGTCCTTCGTCGGCGTCAACCCGGTCCTGAAGATCCTCCAGATCGTCTTCAGCCCATGGATCTTCGCCGGTCTCAGCGTGTTCGTCATCTCCATGGCGTCGCATCTCTACGTGCTTTCGAAAGTCGACCTGTCCTTCGCCTATCCGTTTCTGAGCCTCGCCTATGTGGCGGTCGCGGTGTTCGCCTACTTCCTCTTCCACGAGGACCTGAACGCCTACCGCATCGGGGGGATCGCGCTGATCTGCGTCGGCACGGTGCTGATCGCCCAGAGCGGACGCGAGGCGCCTGAGGATCAGGCCGCACTTTCCAAAGACAAACACCAGTCCGAAAGGTCGATCATCCAATGAGACACGTAATTTTCGGTGGCGACGGCTTTGTCGGCCGGCATCTGGCGCCCAAGCTGATCGCTGACGGCGAAGAGGTCATCGTCGCCGACATCGTCAAGAGCGACCTGCAGCACTACCGCAAGGCGACCTTCGTTCACTGCGACGTGACCGATCCGGCAGCGATCCAGGCGCTCGGCGTCAAGGCTGACGACATGGTCTACAACCTGTCGGCCAAGATGCTGTCGCCGATCCAGGTGCGCGCCAAGCGGCACGACTTCTTCTACCCCGTGAACTATCACGGCACGGTCAACATCATCGAGGGGATGGACAAGGCGGGCGCTTCGAGGCTCGTCCACTTCACCACCGACATGATCTACGGCCACACCGTCACCTATCCGATGACGGAGGATCATCCAGTCTCGCCGCTCGGCGAATACGGCCAGTCGAAGCTCGACACGGAGGTGCTGGCCGCCGAATGGCGCAAGCGCGGCATGAACATCTCGCTGTTCCGCCCGCGGCTGATCATCGGGCCGGGACGCCTCGGCATTCTGGAAAAGCTCTTCAAGCTGGTGGACATGAACCTGCCGGTGCCGATGATCGGATCGGGCAGGAACCCTTACCAGTTCATCTCGGTGTTCGATTGTGCCGAGGCCGCGCGGCTCGCCTGGAAGGCCGGCGTGCCGAACGAGGCCTACAATCTCGGTTCGCTCAACCCGCCGCCGGTGCGCAAGCTGCTCGGCGATCTCGTCAGGCATGCCGGCTCGAAATCCTTCCTCATGCCGACGCCCGGCTGGGCGGTGAAGCGCACGCTCGACCTGCTCGACTGGATGAACATGCCGATCATGGATCCGGAACAGTATCTGATCGCCGACGAGATGTGCGTGCTCGACGTTTCGAAGGGCGAGCGCGATCTCGGCTGGGTGCCGCAATACAATGACGGCGACATGCTGATCGCCGCCTATGACGAATACCGCGCCAAGAAAGCCGGTCAGACCGTTGGCGCAAGCCAGGTTCCGGCCGAATAGGGAGGTCGACATGACCGTCGTGACGAAAACCGAGACGAAAGGGGCGATGCCCGTGATGGATGCACCGGAACTCTCGCCCAGGACCATCGTGAAGCCCGATCTTCTGTCGGTGGAGGATGCCAAAGGCCTGAGCGTCGAACGGATGACCGACCTGTTCAAGGCGCATCTGAACCCCGGTCAGCTTCACTTCATGAAGCTGCTCGGCTTCCACAAGGTGAAGATCGAAAGCGCCGAGGGGATGTACTACATCGACCAGAACGGCCGGAAGATCCTCGATTTCTTCGGCGGTTTCGGCTCTCTGGCCTTCGGACACAACCACCCGCGCATCCTCGAGGCGCGGCAGAAGTTCCAGAACGAGAAGCGCCACGAGATCGCCATCGCTTTCATGTCGCAGTATGCGACGGCGCTGGCGGCCAATCTTGCGGCCTGCTCGCCGGGCGACCTCGACATGGTGTTCCTCGGCTCCTCGGGTTCCGAGGCGATGGAATCGGCCGTCAAGCTCGCCGAGCGCGCCGCCGGTCCGAAGCGTCCCAAGGTCGTCTATGCGGAAAACTCCTTCCACGGCAAGACGAAGGGCGTGCTGACCATCACGGACGGCAATCTCTATCGCGCCGAGTTCCGCCTGACGGACAACACGGTGCGTGTGCCGTTCGGCGATATCGACGCCATCGAAACCGCCTTCCGCACCGACCCCGAGATCGGCGCCATCGTGCTGGAGACGGTGCAGGGCGGCGGCGGCATCAACGAGGCGCCGCGCGAATTCTGGCAGAAGCTGCGCCAGCTCTGCGACCAGTACGGTGTGATCTGGGTGGCCGACGAGGTGCAGTGCGGCTACGGGCGCACCGGCCGTTTCTATGCCTTCGAGCACTATGACGTGGTGCCGGACATCACGGCGCTTGCCAAGTCGCTGGGCGCCGGCAAGGCGGCCATCGCCGCCATGATCGCCAGGCGCGACATCTACATGAAGGCCTACGGCACGCCGAAGACGGCGATGATCCACGCCATGGCCACCTTCGGCGGCATCGGCGAGGCCTGCGCCACGGCGATCGAGGGCACCAACGTGCTTTACGACGAGGCGCTGATGGAGAACGCCGAAAGCACCGGTGCCTATCTCGTCGAGCGGCTCAACGCGCTGAAGGACAAGTATCCGCGCATCATCAAGGACATTCGCGGGCGCGGCTGCATGGTGGGCCTCGAGTTCCACGACTTCTCGCAGACGCTGCCGGCGGTCCTGCGGCCGGTCGTCGGCATGCTGGACGACAAGCTGAAGGGATCGCTTTCCGGCTTCGTCGGCGCGCTGCTCCTGCGCGATTACGACGTTCTGGTGGCCTTCACCGAGTACAACCGCAACGTCATCCGCCTCCTGCCGCCGCTCGTCATGCGACCCGAGCATGTGGACAAGCTGGTGGATTCGCTCGACGCCCTGCTCGGGCGCGGCGTCGTCGCCATCGTGAAGGATTTCGTCAAAAGCCAGGTGAAGTAGGAACCGGCATCTGACAAGATGAGTCCGGTTTGGCTTTCAAGAGCTTGAAAGATCTATGAAATAGCGCCTCTCGCGCGACAATTGGCCGGGCTTGTCCCGGCCTTCTTTTTTGCGGTGGCGCGCGCGCCTCATCCCCCTGCCGGGACCTTCTCCCCGCAGGCGGGGAGAAGGAGGCTTTCACCAGCGTTGCGGACGTCGTCCTTCTCCCCGTGACGGGGAGAAGGTGCCGGCAGGCGGATGAGGGGCGGGTGCCCGACGCTGAACCCCTATTCGATCCTGTCCGCCATGCGCGGGCTGAGATAGGCATCGAAGCAGTCGTTGAGGGCGATCTTCTGATGGTCCTGCATGGCGGGCGCGTAGAGCGCCAGGAGGTCGGCGTTCGCCGTCGTGAGCGGGCAGGTGGGGTGCAGGATGAGATCCGTCTCGCGCACCGCCTCCAGCGCCTCGGCATCGGGCGCGGGAACGGTGCGTGTCGGGTCGGCGCCGATGGAGACGTGTCGCGGCGCTTGCCGGTCCAGGAGCCAGGGGAACGGGTTCACGAAGTTGAGGTTCATGACCGTCTCGAAGGTCACGCCCTGTTCTTCTTCCAGGGCGCGGATCGCGCCGATGGCGTCGTCGATGGCCATCAGATGCGCGACCTGGAAGTCGAATTCCGAGTAGAAGACATAGGCGGGCAGTTCCTGGATGCGGATGAAGTCCGCATAGGTCTCGCGGTGTCTTGCGTAGAAGCTCAGCATCTTCTCGGCGCGGGCGAGGACTTCCGGACGCATGTTGAGGCGGCCGAGCGTCTTCAGGTTGTCGCCCGGCATCGAGACGTTCTTGAGCGCCCCGACATAGGTGCGTGCGGCCCGCTCGGCGGTGTTGACCAGGGGCGGCAGCGCCGCGGCGGCGGCAAGCGCGACGGCGGTGACGACAACGCCGCGTGGCGCGTCGCTCCGCCATAACCGCAGAAGGACGGGCAGGAGGACCGGCCAGATGAAGATGAGCGCCTGGCTGCCGGTGTTCTGGGTTTCGAAGAAGATGCCGGCTAGGAGCACGGCCACAATCCAGAACGCGTCATGGTCGAGGAAGCGGGCGACCGCCGCAAGACGCGGCGGGGTGCGCAGCGTGACAGCAAGCGCGGCGCGGTCCCGGTAGAGCGTGAACAGGGCGAGCAGCCCCGCCGGGACGACGATGCCGAATGTGTGCGAGGCCGCCTGGAGGAAGCGGGGCAGGAGGCTGCCCTCATTCATCAGGACAAGCGTCAGAATGTCGTCGAGATAGTTGAGCGTAATGCCGTTCCAGAGCTCGAGGGCGCCGAGAATGGCAAGGAAGATCAGCGCCGCGGCGATGGCGGTGCGCAGCCGGACACGGCCCGCCGCAAAAGCGAAGGCGCACAGAAGCCCGCCCGCGGCAAAGCCGGTGATCTTGGTCAGGAACAGCGCCGTCATGCCCGCCACGATGGAGACGAGGAGCAGGCGCTGGTCGCGCAGATAGACGAGCGCGACGATCAGCGCATAGAGAAGCTGGCAAACCTGCCGGTTGTAGACGGCAAAGCCGTCCGAACCCGGAAACGGATAGAACTCGCGCGTATTGAAGGGCAGGATGGCGAAGGCGAGGAAGGGCAGCAACAGTGCCAGCGCCGTGCCGCGGGATCTTCCATCCACCTGCCACAGCGCCAGCGCCATCAGCGGCGCTGTCACGGCGAACAGCGACCAATGGACGAGAAGCAGCGGCTGCGCGTTCGGAAAGAGTTTTAGGCCCCCGGCGAAAAGATAGTAGCCGAGCGGGCCGACGGGCGCGAAGAAATCGGTCGCCGGGACCTGGCCGGAGAGGAGTCGGTTGGCCGCGTCGAAATAGATGAACAGATCCCAATACATCGGGCCGATCGGCACGTTGATCGGCAGGAGAAGGATGGTCGCCATCGCAAGCGCCGCCAGGCACAGCAGCGCGAGCGGGCTCGTGAGACGCGCATGCCTCTTCGCCGCCGTAGGGTGTTCGACTGCCATTGCCATGTGGTCTCCGTGATGCATCGTTCCCGCGGTCAGGCTTGTTTCTAACGGAAAGCCGATCACAAGACGTTAACTCTCGGGCGCAATCGCACTCTGCACTCCGCACTCCGCACTCCGCAGGCCGTTCAGCCGTCCGGCGCCGCGATGGCGCTGGCCGCTTCCGCGATGTCGCATTCAGGCAACGGCCACGCGCCGCGCGCGGACTAGATTGCGTTGCAGGATCGGATCGAAGATGGCGCACCGATGCGCCGGGGTTTTGGAGGGAGGGTGCCGGCATGAAAACCAGGGCGCGCGCGGTGGTGATCGGCGGCGGTGTGGTCGGCGTCTCGACGCTCTACCACCTGGCGAAGAAGGGCTGGTCGGACGTGGTGCTCGTCGAGCGCAAGGAACTGACCTCCGGCTCCACCTGGCATGCGGCCGGGCTTCTGCCGTTGTTCAATATGAGCTACTCGGTCGGGCAGATCCACAAATACTCGGTAAAATTCTACCGCGAGCTTCAGGAGGAAACCGGCATGAATGTCGGTTTCACGCAATGCTCCAACATTCGTCTGGCGCGCACCAAGGATCGCTGGGACGAGTACATGTATTACGCAGGGATCGCCGAGACCATCGGCGTTCCGGTCAACATCCTGACGCCGGAAGAGGTCAGGGACATCTGGCCGCTTTGCGAGACGGACGGGCTTCTGGGAGCGATCCAGCACCCGGATGACGGCTATATCCAGCCGGCCGATCTCACCCAGGCGCTGGCCAAGGGCGCGCGCGACCTTGGCGCCACGATCTACCGCAACACGGCCGTGACGGCGATTGCGCAGGCCGTGGACGGAGGCTGGATCGTCACCACGGACAAGGGCGAGATCGCCTGCGAGCACGTTGTCTCCTGCACCGGCAATTTTGCACGGAGGACCGGCGCCATGGTCGGTCTCGACGTGCCGGTGATCCCGGTCGAGCATCAGTACATCGTCACCGAGCCGCATCCGGCCATCGTCGCGCGCAGGAAGGAAGGTCTGCCGGAGATGGGCGTGCTGCGCGAGAGCGATTCCTCCTGGTACATGCGCGAGGAGAATGGCGGGCTGCTGCTCGGCCCCTATGAGGTCGGTGCGCCGTGCTGCTATGTGGACGGACCCTCGGACGACAGCGAGTACGAGCTGTTCCAGGAGGATCTGGAGCGGCTTATGCCCTATGTGGAGACGGCCATCGCCCGCGTGCCGGCCTTCGGCGAGGTGGGCATCAAGAAGATCTACAACGGCGCCATCGCCTACACGCCGGACGGGTCGCCGATCATCGGGCCGGCGCCGGGGCTGAAGAATTTCTGGCTCAATGAAGGCCATTCCTTCGGCGTCACGGCGGCCGGCGGGGCCGGCTGGCAGCTCGCCGAATGGATCGTCGGGGGCGAACCCTCCATCGACATGATGGGTGTCGATCCGCGCCGCTTCGGCCCCTATGCGACCGAAGGCTATCTGCGCGAGAAGAACGAGGAAGCCTACGCCAACGTCTTCACCCCGCACTATCCCGATGAGGAACGCTCGGCGGCGCGTCCGCTGAAGACGACGCCCTGCTACGGGCGCATGGCGGCGCTCGGTGCGGTGTTCGGCTCGGTCTATGGGTGGGAGCGGCCGAACTGGTTCGCGCCGGAGGGCTATGCCGTGCCGGAAGGTGAACTCGGCGTCGGCGCGGACGTGCTTCTCGATCACAATCACGCGCCGGCGCTGCCCGACGGGCGGGTGGTGGAAAAATGGTCCTTCCGCCGCTCCAACTATTTCGAGCATGTCGGCCGCGAGGTGCGGAACGTGCACGAGAATGTCGGCCTGCTCGACATGTCGGCCTTCGCCAAGATGGAGGTCTCGGGCCCGGGCGCGCGGGCCTGGCTCGACGGCATCCTGGCGAACCGCATCCCGAAGAAGCAGGGCAGGGTGGCGCTCTGCCACCTGCTGACGAAGAATGGTGGCGTGCGCTCGGAATTCACTGTCTACGAGTGGAAGCCGGGGCGCTTCTATCTCGTGTCGGCGGGTGCCTATGAGGCGCACGACCACGACGTCCTGTTAAAACTCCTGCCGGCGGACGGCTCGGTGACGCTGCGGCCGATCACGCAGCAATACGGCGTTCTGGTGCTGGCGGGGCCGAAGAGCCGCGACGTGCTGCGCAAGGTCACCCGCACCAGCCTTTCCAATGCCGATTTCCCGTGGCTTTCGGGCAGGCCTGTTTCCATCGGCACGGCGAGCGCCCACGCGCTGCGCGTCAATTTCGTCGGCGAGCTGGGCTGGGAGCTGCATCACCCCATCGAGATGCAGAACGCGATCTTCGACGCGCTGATCGAGGCCGGCGCGGAATTCGGCATCAGGCCGTTCGGCATCCGCGCGATGACGGCGATGGCCATCGAGAAAAGCTACCGCCTGATCCCGCGCGAACTGTCGATCGAGTACACGGCCTGGGAAAGCGGTCTCGACCGCTTCGTCCATCCCGACAAGGGCGATTTCATCGGCCGCGAGGCGCTGTTGCGCCAGCGGGAGACCGGGCCGGGCTGGGCCTATGTGACGCTGGAGGTGCAGGGCGTGACCAACGCCGACGCGCGCGGCAGCGAGGCGATCCACAAGGACGGCGTGCTGGTGGGCCGAGCCACCCATGGCGGCTTCGGCTGGCGCACCGGCAAGAGCCTGGCGCTGGCCATGGTGCGGCCCGACCACGCGGAAATCGGTACCCAACTGACCATCAGGATCCTCGGAACGCCGCACGCGGCAAGGGTGATCGCCGAAAGCCCGTTCGATCCGGAAAACGCCGCGCTGCGCGCCGACGGGTGAGGCGCCGGGGGTTTTCCACCGGTCGCGCGAATGTGATCGCCCTCCGGCGGCGCCGGCGAGACAGTGTTTTGCCGGCAGCCGCCCGTGGGGTACACTTCGCGCATGTCCAGGTCCTTTGGAGGTCTGCGGTTCCTCGGACGCGGCGTACTGGTCGCGATGGGGGGACTTTGCGGCCTTCTGGCGCTCCCGCAGCCCCCCGCCCAGGCGCAGGAAGCCGTCGATGTGGAGCTGGTTCTGGCGGTCGATGTTTCGTTATCGATGTCGGCCGGTGAACTGGAGATCCAGCGCCGGGGCTATGCGGCGGCCCTCACGCACAAGGAGGTGATCGACGCCATCCTCGACGGCGCGCATGGCAAGATCGCCATCACCTATTTCGAATGGGCGGGCTCCCTTTCGCAGCATGTCATCGTGCCGTGGACGGTGATCGCCTCGGCGGAGGATGCGATGCTGGTGGCCGAACGTCTCTCCGCCCGGCCGCCGAACAGCGCGCGCCGCACCTCGATCTCCGGCGCCCTGCAGTTCGCCGGCGATCTGTTCGCCGAAAGCGGCTTTCGCGGCATGCGGCGGGTGGTCGACATTTCCGGTGACGGACCCAACAATCAGGGCGTGCCGGTGGTCGCCGCGCGCGACGCGCTGACCAGCGCCGGCATAACCGTCAACGGCCTTCCCCTGATGACCAATGGCGGTCTCACCTCGAGCTTCGACGTGGACGATCTGGACCGCTACTACCGCGAATGCGTGATCGGCGGGCCGGGAGCTTTCATGATCCCGGTCAACGACTGGACCCAGTTCCCCGAGGCGATCCGGCGCAAGCTTGTCCTGGAACTGGCCTGGAAAAGTGATGAAAGCCCACCGCTGCTCCTTGCTCAGGCGGAGGGCGGTTATGACTGCATGATCGGCGAGAAGATGTGGCGCGACCGCTCGTGGATGTGGACGGATCCGTGAGAGCCGCCGCGCGCTAGGTCAAACCTACAGTTTCGCGGCCACCGCCTCGAGCTGGTCGGCGCACTGACCCCAACCTTCGTGAAAGCCCATCTTTTCATGCGCTTCCAGGTCTTCCTTCGTCCAGTGCAGGGCCCGGGCGACATAGCGGGTCTTGCCGTCGCCGGCGTCCTCGAAGGTGATGATCCCGGTGAAGAAGGGCTTTTCGGAAGGCTGCCAGGCGCTGGTGAATGCGTCGGTGAAGACGATCTTCTCGTTCTCCACGACGTCCAGATAGACGCCCGCGTTCGGATATTCGTTGCCTTCAGGGTCCTTCATGACGATCAGGCTGCCGCCGCCAGGACGCACGTCGATCTCCGCCTTGCCGATCGTCCAGGGGGCCGGCACGAACCATTTCTTGAGAATCTCCGCATCGGTCCAGGCGCGGAAGACATTTTTGCGCGGCGCGTCGATGATGCGGCCAAGGACGAGTTCGCGGTCGGTGGCGGGCTTGATGTCGATGGGGGTTGCCATTGTCAGCTCTCCTTCTGTGGGTTGTGCATCTAGGACGCGACGGCCCGGGACGATCCGACAGGCGCGCCGAATTTTTCGGGAGAAGCCGTCCCGCGGCGGGCGGCAAGCGCTCAGGCGGCCAGAAGCTGCTTGCGGTCGGCGCGTTCCTGCTGGGGCGAGCGCGCATAGAGCTCGCGATAGCACTTCGAAAAATGCGAGGCCGAGACGAACCCGCAGGCGACCGCCACCTCGACCACGGGCATCGGCGACTGGATCAGCAGGTGACGTGCGCGGTCGAGGCGGATTTCAAGATAGTAGCGGGCCGGCGAACGTCCCATTTCCTGGCGGAACAGGCGTTCGATCTGACGGCGTGACAGGCCGACATTGTCGGCGATCTCGACGAGGGAGAGCGGTTCGGAAAGATTGGCTTCCATCAGTTCGATGATGGTCAGGACCTTGGAGTTCTGCACGCCCAGGCGCGCGCGCAGGGGCAGGCGCTGGCGGTCGGAAGGGCTGCGGATGCGGTCGGTCAATAACTGCTCGCAGACGCGATTGACCAGGGCCTCGTCAAAATCCTCGCCGATGAGCTTGAGCATCATGTCCATCGCCGCGGTGCCGCCGGCGCAGGTATAGATGTTGGCTTCCATCTCGAAGAGATCGGCGAAGACGTTGGCCCTGGGATATTTTTCCGCGAAGCCCGGCAGGTTCTCCCAATGGATCGCGCAGCGCTTGTCGGCCAGCAGTCCCGCTGCGGCGAGGATGTGCGCGGCGGTGCAGAGGCCGCCGATCGCCACGCCGCGATTATACTCCTCGCGCAGCCAGGCGAAGACAGACTTCTCGTCGTAGGTCTCGATGTTGAGGCCGCCGCAGACGATGACCATCGAGGGGCGTTCATGACTGCTCATCTTGCGCCGTTCTTCGGCGAGCGACCAGCCAACCGCCACCTGGACGCCGTTGGAGGCAGAGACCGGTAAGCCGTCGATACTCGCAAGCCGCCATTGATAGGCTTCGTAGCCGGCCATCCGGTTTGCCATGCGCAGGGGTTCGAGCGCGGCGGCGAAGGCCATCATGGTGAAGTCCGGAACGAGGAAGAAGACGATCGACCTCTTGTGGAGTATTCCGTCCGGCATCTCACACTCCCGAGCGTGACAGCGGCTTGTCTGCGCGAAGCCGTCATCGAAGCGTCATCAGGAACGCCCTTTCCTGTCAATGGGTTTGCAGGGGGCGGAGGGGGGTTCCGGCGGATTCGCCGCCAAATCATCCCCATCCGGCAGCCGCCGGCTACCCGACAGAGAGTGCGGCCTTCGAACCAGCCGGTGCGGGCTGATCTAGTTGATCAGGAAGCCGAGGCGGGCTGCGGTCAGAGCGCCGGTCTCGCCGGGCATGGTGCGGCCGAGCCGCTGGCGGGCGAAGACGGTGGTCGGGTTGCTCTGCCGGCTACGGCGCGTGAGGCGGATCAGAAACTTCATCTTGCGTCTCCATCGAAAGACTTCGGCTTTCACCGAGCGCCTTCACATGCGTGATGGAATGGGGTCGCTCGTTATTGCGGTGCACAATAGTCGGTGAAAGACCGTGCCGTGGCGGAAAATGCGAAGCGCGCGGCGGAAAATGCGACATCCGGGGTGCAGAAAACCCCCGAACCGGCTCCGGCGCTAGGTCCGGAGCCGCATTCTGCGCGGTGCCGCTCTATGGTTTCGAGGATCATGGCGCTAGCGTCGATCCTTGTCTGGGCCGACATCCCGCCGGGAAGGCGGGCGCCCGAACCTCGCATGATCCAGCATCGTGTCATACTCGACGAGGAACGCCTTGAACGCGCTCCAGGCTCTTGCTGCATACATTGTCCAGCCTCCTTCTGCCGGCCGCCGTGGATCGGTATAGCGGGTCATGAGCGGGCGATGCCCTGGTGATCGAAATCCTCGGACTGCATCATTCTGTACTGGTTCGGCCATCCGATATCCTTGCGGATTTCTGCCGGCAGGCTGCCGATGAGGCGTTCCGTGCGGTGCCGATTGAGCGTGTGCCGATAGCGGCGGAAATAGCGATTTATGCGGGTAAAGGCCGTCATTGCTCTTCTCCTTGCTGCTGCGTTGTTCATCGGTTTCGACTTGCGAGCTTGACTATGGCGCAATCGTCATGTTCAATCAAACGCAATAGAATGATCCTTTCATTCAATGATATTGAATCTAGGAGGCAATCTTGAACGCACCGCTCAACCACCCGGTCCCCCTGCTGGAACTGGACGTCTTACGCACCTTCGTGGCCATCGCCGAGACGGGCAGTTTCACGGCGGCCGCCAACGCAGTCTTCCGCACGCCTTCCGCCGTTTCCATGCAGATCAAGAAGCTGGAGGACCTGCTCGGGTGCTCTGTCTTCTCGCGCGATGCGCGTTCCGTGTCGCTGACGGCCGACGGCGAACTGCTGCTGAGCTATGCGCGCCGGTTGCTGGCGCTCAACCGCGAGGCGGTGTCGAAGTTCATCATGCCCGACATCAGCGGCATCGTGCGGCTGGGGTCGCCCGACGATTTCGGCGAGCGCGTCCTGCCGAGCGTGCTGAAGCGTTTCGCGCAGACACATCCTTCCATCGCGGTTGATGTGGTAATCGACCAGAGCGCCAATCTGCGCAAGCGGATGGCGAACCGGCAGCTCGACCTGACGCTTCTGACCTGCTCGGACGGCATCGTCGACGCCGGCGTCCAGGTGGTGTTCACCGAGCCGATCGTCTGGGCGGGCGCCCGGGGCGGCTGCGCGCATCTTCGCGAACCCCTGCCGGTTTCCCTGTGGGAGGAAGGATGCGCCTGGCGCGCGAGCGCGCTGGACGCCATGTCGCGGCATGGGCGCGAATACCGCATCGCCTATATGAGCGCGCACACCGCCGGCCAACGGGCGGCCATCCTGTCCGATCTCGCCATCGCGCCGCTGCCGAAATCCTTCCTGCGCGAGGATCTGGTGGAGCTGGGGCCGAAGGACGGACTTCCAAAGCTCGGGAACTATCACATCGGGATGGTCGTTACGCCCGACGCCTCCGCACCCGTGCGCGCCGCCGCCGAGCACATCCAGGCGGCTTTCGAGCTGTTCGGCGACACGGGACGCTTCTGAGCGCGGGCAGGCGGGTCAAGGACGCCGGAGGCCATGTCATGAGCGACGGGAAACGCATCGAGATCGGCGGCGTTTCGCTGTCGAGCCCTGACAAGCCCCTATTCGCCAGGCCCGCCGTCACCAAGGTCGATCTCGCCCGCCACTACGAACGGGTCGCGGTGCGGATGCTGCCGCAGGTGAAGAACCGGCTGGTCAGCCTCGTGCGCTGCCCGGACGGGCAGGAGAATCCGTGCTTCTTCCAGCGGCATGGCGGGAAGGGATTTCCCGACGCCATCGGCCGGATGGACATCACCGAGAAGGACGGCGGCAAGGACGAGTATCTGTACGTCAGCGATTTGTCCGCGGTGGTCGCGGCGGTGCAGATGAGCGCGCTCGAACTGCATATCTGGGGTTCGCGCACCGACCGGCTGGAGAACCCGGACCGGCTGGTGTTCGATCTCGATCCTGATGAAGAGCTGGGTTTCGCCAGCGTCAGGGATGCGGCGTTCGAGGTGCGCGACAGGTTGCGGGCGCTCGAGCTCGACACGGTGCCCCTGGTGACCGGCGGCAAGGGCATTCACGTCGTCGCTCCGCTGGAGCGGCGGGCGGACTGGGCCGTGGTGAAGGATTTTGCGCGCGCTTTCGCCGAGCGGCTGGCCGAAGACGCGCCGGAACGCTTCGTTGCCCAGGCCTCTAAGGCGAAACGCGAAGGGCGGGTTTTCATCGACTGGCTGCGCAACGAGCGATCGGCGACGGCGATCGCGCCCTATTCGACGCGCGCCAGGGATGGCGCTCCGGTGGCGACGCCGGTCTCCTGGGAGGAACTCTCCGGGCTGACGGCGGCGAACGGGTTCCATCTCGGTGACATGGCGGAGAGGCTCGCGGCGCCGGACCCGTGGGCGGACAGCGGCGGCTGGCGGCAGTCGATCACCAGGGCGATGCTGACCGCAGTCGGCGCCGATACCTGATGGTGTAATGGCGGGGAAGGGCGCTTGATCCGTGGTCTTGGCCCATCCGTGCCCTTCATCCCCGCCGCCGCGCGGCACGCTCCTCGCGTGAGCGGCGTCTCGGCCGACCGCCACCGTCGCCGTCATCGTCCAGCCCCTTGCGCGGTGGCAACTGTACCTGCGCGGCAAGCTTCGGGAACGGATCGATCTTGTTCGGCAGCGCCATGGCATGAACGAAATGCTCCTGGAACTTCGGCTCCAGCGCCGTCTCGATCTTCTCGATCCGCCGCACCGTCTCCTCGATCTCGCGGCGGAAGTTGCGGTTGAGCAGCGCCATGCGCGCGCCGGTGCCGGCGGCATTGCCGACGGCGGAGACGTTTTCCAGCTCGCAATCGGGGATCAGGCCGAGCACCATGGCGTATTGCGGGTCGATGAAGGAGCCGAAGGCGCCGGCGAAGCGGATCACGTCGACCGTCTCGACCTCCTGCTTCTCCATCAGGAGCCTGATGCCGGCATAGAGCGCCGCCTTGGCGAGCTGGATGGCGCGCACGTCGTTCTGCGTGATGGTCAGGCGGGGTTCGGCCTCGGACAGGACGTAGGAGAAGGTCCGGCCGTTGGCGACGATGCGGGGGCTTCTCGCCGCCAGCGCGCCGTCGATCACGCCGTCCTCGGAGATGATCCCGGTGAGATACATCTCGGCCACCACCTCGATGATGCCCGAACCGCAGACGCCGGTGACGCCTGTTTCGCCGACCGAGGCCGGGAAGCCCGGATCGTCGGACCACAAATCGGAGCCGATGACCCGGTAGCGCGGCTCCAGCGTCTGCCGGTCGATGCGCACGCGCTCGATGGCGCCGGGCGCGGCGCGCTGGCCGGAGGAGATTTCGGCGCCCTCGAAGGCCGGGCCGGTCGGCGACGAGGCGGCGACAACGCGCTCACGATTGCCCAGAACGATCTCGGCATTGGTGCCGACATCGACGATCAGCATCATCCGGTCCTGCCGGTGCGGGCCTTCGGAGAGGGTCACCGCGGCGGCGTCGGCGCCGACATGGCCGGCGATGCAGGGGAGCAGATAGGTGCGGGCGCCCGGATTGAGTTTGAGGCGCAGATCGTCGGCGTTCATCCGCACCGCGCCGGAAACGGCGAGCGCGAAAGGCGCGCCGCCGAGCTCCGTCGGATCGATGCCGAGGAACAAGTGGTGCATGATCGGGTTGGCGACGAACACGCTGTCGAGAATGTCGTCGCGCTCGATGCCGCCATTGTCGGCCACCTTCTGCACCAGCTTGGAAATTTCCTGACGCACGGCGCGTGTCATCGCCTCGCGCCCGTCCGGGTTCATCATGACATAGGAGACCCGGCTCATCAGATCTTCGCCGAAGCGGATCTGCGGGTTCGAGGCCCCGGCGGACGCCACGACGCGGCCCGACAGGAGCGAGACGAGATGCATGGCGATGGTGGTGGAGCCGATGTCGCAGGCGAGGCCATAGGCCTCGTTCTTCAAGCCGGGCCACAGCGCGATGAGGCGCGCCGCATCGTCGTCCTCGTCCTGGTGGACGGCGGCGGTGACGCTCCATCTGCCTTCGCGCAGGATCGGCTGCACCAGCGGCAGCAGATGCGCGTCGGCCTCGATGCGGCCAAAGCCCCAGTCCTTCCGCAATTGCTGCCTGAGGCGGTCAAGATCGCCGAGCGGCCTGTGCATGTCGGGTTCCTCGACCTCGACATAACAGAGGTGAACGGCGGGAAAGCGCTCGATGACGCGCGCATCGGCGTCCTTGCGGACGACCTGCGCGTTGATCACGGTGTCCTGCGGCACATCGACGACCAGGTCGCCCTCGACGGTCGCCGAGCAGGAGAGGCGGCGGCCGGCCGGCAGGTCGCGCTTCTCGGCGTAGCGCGCCTCTCTTGGCCCGACGGGCGAGATGCTCTCCTTCGACGACGAGATCTTGTGCTTTGCGAAATGGCCTTCCTGAACCTCGATCTGGCAGCGGCCGCAGGTGGCGCGCCCGCCGCAGACGCTCTCGACATAGACGCCGAGCTGACGCGCCGCGTCGAGCACGGTTGTTCCCTTCGGGAAGCGCCCGCGCTTGCCGGACGGCATGAAGAGGACGAGGTGGTCGGTGGTCATGGAACAGGCCTTTGGGCGCCGGCGCCTGGTAGACCCCCCTCTGGCCTGGCGGCCATCTCCCCCTCAAGGGGGGAGATCAGATTTCGCCAATGGTTTCGCGGGTCGCCGGCCTGTCGGAGAGAACGCGGCATCGAGGGCAGCCAATCTCCCCCCTTGAGGGGGAGATGGCCGCCCCGTTCGACATGCTCAGAAGGCCAGAGGGGGGTATGAGGTGCGCCGTACATCAAGATGCCGTCATCCCTGCGCGCGCCTTGCCTCGCGTCCGCCGCGCCGGCGGCCGCCGGCCGCCGCCGGAGCAGCGGCAACCGCGCCATCGGCGCCAGCCATCGCCGGCTTGTGGTCGCGGTAGGTCATGATCCAGGTCTGGCAGTTGGGGTCCGTGCCGTTGAGGACATTGGCGGCGCGCACGGCCTCCATCTCCTGCGGACGGCAGGGGTTCATGATGGCGCTGGTCATGCCGGCACCGATGACCATCGGAATGAAGCCGGCATTGATGCCGTGCCGGTGCGGGATGCCGAAGGAGATGTTGGACAGGCCGCAGGTGGTGTTGACCTTCAACTCGTCGCGCAGGCGGCGCAAGAGGGCGAAAACCTGCTTGCCGGCCGTGCCCATGGCGCCGATCGGCATGACCAGCGGGTCGACGACGATGTCGTGGGCGGGGATGCCGTAGTCGGCGGCGTGCCGGACGATCTTGCGGGCCACCTCGAAGCGCACGTCCGGGTCCTCGGAAATGCCGGTCTCGTCGTTGGAGATCGCCACCACCGGCACGTCATATTTCTTCACCAGCGGCAGGATGGCTTCCAGCTTCTCCTCCTCACCGGTGACGGAATTGATGAGCGGCCGGCCCTTGGCCACCTTCAGCGCCGCCTCGATGGCCGCCGAGACGGAGGAATCGATCGACAGCGGCACATCGACCAGATCCTGGACGATCTCCAGCGTCTGCACCAGAAGCGCGGGCTCGGTGGCATTGGGGTCCACGGCGGTCACGCCCGCATTGACGTCCAGCATGGTCGCGCCGGCCGCCACCTGTTCCAGCGCGTCCTTCTTCACCGTCTCGAAATTGCCCGCCTCCATTTCGGCAGCCAGCTTCTTGCGGCCGGTCGGGTTGATGCGCTCGCCGATGACGCAGAAGGGCTGATCGAAGCCGATCACGACTTCCTTGCTCGCCGAGGCGACGATGGTGCGGGTCATTCACTGTCCTCCAAAGGGTAAGAAGATGTCTTTACGGGGCCATCTGTCGTTTCTCGACTTGGGGTGCCGAAGAGAAGGGGATGAGCGAATAATGAATAGAGGAAAGTATTGATGATGCAGAATCTCCATGATGTCTCTCCTATTCGCTATTCGCTCACCACATCCTTCACCATATCGACCGGCGTCTCGCTCGCATTGTCGTGCAGGATGTGGTCGAGCCTTTCGGCGACCAGCGCGTCGTCCGCCCGCGGTTCGCGCCGCCAGGGCTTTCGCCCCTTGAGAACGCCCGATTCATGGACGATCTCCGCGACATACTCTTCCTGCCGGTAGGCCATCACATGGATGCCGGAAATGCCGTCGATCTCCTTCACCTCGTTGATGATGTCGATGCACAGACGCTTGCCTTCCTGCTTCTGGTTCCCGGCACCTTCGAGGCGCGCCACGACCGCGTCGGGAATATGGACGCCCGGCACGTTGGAGCGGATCCAGCGGGCCGTCCTGGCGGATGCAAGCGGTCCGACGCCGACGAGGACGAAGCATTTTTCCGTCAGCCCCAGATCGCGGACCCGCTTCATGTACTCCTCGAGCATCGGCACATCGTAGCAGTACTGGCTCTGCACGAACTGGGCGCCGGCGGCGATCTTCTTGGCGAGCCTGAGCGGGCGGAAATCAAAGGGCGGCGCGAAGGGATTGATGGCCGCGCCCAGAAAGACCGCCGGCGGGGTGGTGAGCGCGCGGCCCGAGAGAAACTTTTCCTCGTCGCGCATGGTGCGCACGGTTTCCAGAAGCGACATGCAGTCGAGGTCGAAGACGGGCTTCGCTCCCGGCTGATCGCCGGCCTGCACGCCGTCGCCGGTCAGGCACATGATGTTGGCGACGCCCATGGCGGCCGCGCCCAGCACGTCTCCCTGGATGGCGATGCGGTTGCGGTCGCGGCAGGCGATCTGCATGATCGTCGCGTAGCCCATGCGGGTCAGAAGGGCGCAGATGCCGAGCGACGACATGTGGCAGTTGGCGCCCGACGCATCGACGGCGTTGATGCCGTCCACCCAGCCGTCGAAGATCGCGGCGCGTTCGTAGACGTCCTGGGCGTTGGCGCTGTCGGGCGGGTTGAGCTCGGCGGTGACGGCGAACTCGCCGCGCCGCAGCACGCGCTCGAGCCTCCCGCGGGAGGAATGGCCGGGCAGCGGCTCCAACGGCAACTCGATGCCCGCCGGGTTCTCGTCGATCTGGGGCGGTCGCGTCGTCATGCGCCGCTTTCCGGCCTGTCGCCGCGCTCGCCGGCGGCAAGCGCTGTCACGCGCAGCCAGGCCGATGTCTCGCGCAGCGACTGGTCGACAGGCTTCTGCACGGCAAGGATTGCGTCGGTGGCGCGCATGGTCTGCGCGCCCTCCCATGCCTTGACCCAGACGCAGGGCATGTCCGGCTCCACCTCGCAATGCCCGTTGGCGCGCACGCCGCCGCAGGGGCCGTTGCGCAACTGCTTGGGACAGTTCATGGGGCAGGACATGCCGGTGGCGGAAAGAACGCACTGGCCGCACATGCGGCAATCGAACATCAGGCCCTTCACCTGCCGCTCGATGAATTTCACGGGCCGCTCGGCGCGGACATAGCCGATGGCGTTCCAGACGGGATGCAGCGCCAGAAAGAGATCGGCGAAGCGGGCATAGACCCATTCGAGGAAGCGCGCGTGACGCACGGACCACAGGCGCATCGTATAGCGCCGCTGGAGGCGTCGCTGCGGGGAGACGTCGGCCGGTTTGTAGGCGAGCTTGTCGCGCGCTCTCCGCACCAGTGTCGCCTGGGCCACCGTCCGTGTCGTCGTCTGCGCTTCATTCCCCGACATGCCCGCCTGCCTTGACGAGCGCCTTCAGGCGCTCCGGACCGAAATCGCTTTCGATGGCCCGCAGCGCCTTCTCCGCCTCCGCCTCCAGATCGTCGCCGACCTCGACCGGGTCGCCACGCCGCCACTCGGCCAGATAGGCATCGGTGTCGCGCGCGCCGACGCGCATGGCGCACATGTCGATCGCCTCGGTGAAGCGCAACGGCAATTCGCGCTTGGCGGCCTGACGCCCCTTCTTGACGATCACCTGAGCCGGGATATCCCGCCAGTAGACAACGATCAGATGGGCCATGAGCAGCTGTTCCTCCCGACCTTGAGGATTGCCGCATGCGCATCGGCCGCGCTTGCTGCGAGGCGACGCGCGCGCCTTCAAATGCGACGTGACGGGAGGTGCGATTTGCCGGGTCAGAGCCCGATCAGGCGACGACGAAGCCGGCAAGCACGCTTGCGGCGCCGACGACGGCGGCGATGACGAACAGCGAGAGCAGACCGCAGAAGACCCCGATGCCGAGAAGAACGCCGTCGCGCTCGGACAGGGCGAGGCCGATCAGGGCGCAGGAGAAGGCGGGGAACCAGTTGCCGAGCGGGATCGGCAGCGTCACGGCGATCGCCAGGATCAGGGCGACGATGCCGATGGCGCGATCGGCATGGTTGCGCGCGAAAGGCCAGTAGCGCGGCTTGATGAACTGTTCGATCCAGACCAGCCGCGGAATCAGCTTCGCGCTCATGTGGCGAAACTTGTCGGCGCCAATCGCCTTGCTGAGGACGAAGCGCGGCAGCCATACGGTGCGGTTCCCGAGCACCATCTGCAGGGCGATCAGGACGAGAGGCGGACCGAGCACGAGGGTGCTGCCGGGGGGGAAGGGCAGGAGATTCAGGCAGGAAAAGAAGACGAGAAGCGTCGCAAAGCTGCGGTCGCCGAGCGCCTGGCGGATCTCGCCGACCGTCACCTTGTCTGCAGCGTGGTTCGCAAGCTCCTGGAAAATGCGCGAAAGGCGGCGGGGCGGATGTTCCGCAGGCGCCGCGCTCGACACCGTATCCAACTCCGTACCCTCCGCTTCCATCGCGCAGCCCCACATGGATCGCCGAATCTCGTCCGGCACGAAGGGCAGTCTTCTCTTTCTGCGATTAAGCCTTCATGACAAAAGCTGCAAGATCGTGGTGCGGGCGTGCGCTAAGGTTTGCGCCGGAACTCCAGGATGTCGAGCTTCGATTCATGGATGGGCGCGGGAAACTCGATCCGCCAGCTTTGCTCTCCGTCGCGCAGGGCATAGCCGACCTGGTCGGTTTCGCGTCCGGCGCCGTAGGACGGCCTGGCGCCGCCTGCGACGAAGAAGGATCCGAGATAGATCTGGCGGTTGTCGCCATCGTTGAAGAACCTTCCGGCAGTGCGCTGCGAACCGCCGGTCTTCTCGAGGAACCAGCTGTACCCGTCGTCGGTGACGCGGCAATCGAACCAGTTATAGACCACGAGGGAGGCGAGACCGCCGACCTTTATGGTGCGGCATTGCCATTCGCCGGTCAGGTCAAGACCCTCGAAGGATTGGGGCGGGCGCGCGCCGATCTCGTCCAGCACCGCGAGATCGGCGGCGGCGCCCTTCGGACGGGCCTCGGCGACCGCCCGGTCGCGGATTGTCTCGAATGCATCGAGGCGTGCCGCATCGCGATAGGTGATGTCGCGCAGGACCGTGTCCTTCTCGAAGCCGGCGATCTCCATCTCCAGTTTCTGCTGGACGATGGAACCTGATGTGTCGCCGGTCTCTGCGAACGCCTGCGTCAGCGGGAGCGCCAGGAATGCGGCGGCGAGGGCGGTTGCTTGGATGCGGTGCATGGGATTCCTCGATTGGGAGGCAGATACAACACGGCGTTTGCAACCATTTCATGGCGGAAGCCGCAGCTTATGGCTTGCCGCGCGCCGCCTGATCCAGGGCCGTGGTCAGGTCACCATAGCCGGTTCGGCGCTTCTCGTAGGCCAGGCCAAGAAGCCGGGCGGCGCCTTCGGCGACGCTGTCGAGCGCGGGGTCGTCGGTCTGCGCCAGGTAGATCAGTTTCTCGTAGTTGCCGAAGAAGTCCTCGATCAGCTCGGGATGACGGTCGAGGCCCAGCGGTTTCAGGAAGAACGCGTCGAACTGGCGGCACAGGAAGTCCGTCATGTAGAACGACATCATATCGTCCTCCGCCGTCGCGGCGAAAGCGTCCAGCCCCTGGTAGAAGGCGAAGCAGTGGGGCCCGGCGATGCGTTCCACTCCGTGCTTTTCGCAGACCCCGTCGAGCAGGCCGCCCGTCCCGCAATCCGCGTAACCGACGAAGACGTGGCGATAGCCGTCGGCTCTGGCCTGCGTGATGGCCTTGTCCATTGCAGGGGCAATCCGGTCCGGATAATAATGATACTCGGCCGGCAGGCAGGTCAGTTCGATATGGTCGAAGCCAAGGCGGTCGCGCACGGCAAGCACCTCGCGGGCGATCATGCCGCAGGCGATGACCAGAACCTTTTGCGGCGCCGTGCGTTGTTGCACCGTAGCGTTCCGTTCCTTTTCGGGGCGGGCCATCTTCAAGGGAGACAGACCATGACACTATCCGTTCTTTCCCGCCTGGCCATCGTCGTCGCCATCGTGGGATTGTCCGCGGGCTGTGCCAACACGATCCGGGGCGTGGGGCAGGATACGGCCAACGCCGTCGATGCGACACAGGGCGCCGGTCGGAACATTTCCCGCGCGGCGCAATAAGCAGCACCGTCCCGGCGAGCGGTCAAACGCTCGCCAACCGGCTCAGGCGTCGGCATTCATCCGGCATTGACATTGTGCTTGCGCTTGACGAGTTCCTTGGCGGTTTCGACGGCAATGGCCGCGTCGCGGCAATAGGCGTCGGCTCCCACGGCCTTGCCGAATTCCTCGTTCAGCGGCGCACCGCCGACGAGAACGATGTAGTCGTCGCGAATGCCCTTTTCCTTCAGCGTGTCGATGACCACCTTCATGTAGGGCATGGTGGTGGTCAGAAGGGCCGACATGCCGATGATGTCAGGCTGGTGTTCCTCGATCGCTTCCAGGTATTTCTCGACGGCATTGTTGATGCCGAGGTCGATGACGTCGAAGCCCGCGCCCTCCATCATCATGCCGACCAGATTCTTGCCGATGTCGTGGATGTCGCCCTTGACCGTGCCGATCACCATCTTCCCCTGTTTCGGAGCGCCGGTCTCGGCCAACAGGGGGCGCAGGATGCCCATGCCGGCCTTCATCGCGTTGGCTGACAGGAGAACCTCGGGAACGAACAGGATGCCGTCGCGAAAATCCTCGCCGACGATCCGCATCCCCTCGACGAGCGCCTGCGTCAGGACGTCGTAGGGCACCCAGCCGCGTTCCAGAAGAATGTTCGTGCCTTCCTGGACTTCTTCCTTGAGGCCGTCATAGAGGTCGTCATGCATCTGCTGCACGAGTTCGTCGTCGGGGAGCTCGGATAGGATGATCTCGTCGTCTGACATTGCCTGGCTCCTGTCATTGCGCTGGCGCGATCGTTGGTCGGCTGGCGGAAGCACCCGGGTCAGTTAATCCGGCATTGTCTCGATCACCTAGCCGATTTGCGACGTCGGGCAATAAGAAAGCGACCGGAAACGATGTGCTCCGGAGACCGCGTTGCCTGCAGGGACATGTTTGAGCCAGAACCCCCGGCCATGCGCCGCAAGAGCCTCGAGTCGTGGCGAAGTTGAACTGTTTGGTTAACCGAATATTAAGGAAGCTCTCGTACGCTGCCTCTCGTATTGTGGGGGCTTGTCTGCTTACCGAAGAGGAGCAGAGCCATGCGTAGAGCCTCTTTTCTCTCCCTTATCCTCGCTGCCATCTCCACATCCGCCGGTGCGGTTGACGGGTCCGTCATTTTCAACGGGACGGTGCTGTCGACGTGCCTTATCACGATCGGCACGCCCGGCACGCTGGCGGCCAATGCCGGCTTCACCGCGCTGAGTTCCGACGAGGCGGGCGGCATCTCCGGTACCGCCACCATTCTGACCACGGGTCTGGGATACAACGTCTCGACAGCGGCGCCTTCGGCCTTCACCAGCGCTCCCGCCGGCGGGGATGATTCCGTCACCTTCGCATCGAGCTACAGCGCCAGCGGCGTCACCTCGCTGCTCGACGTGGTTGGAACCCTGACCTCGCCGCTCGGCCTCGGCCTCACCAACCTCAATGTCGATCTGACGGCAACGAAGTCCGCCGGCCACTTCCCTGCCGGCGTTTACTCCGCCGTGGTCACAGTGACCTGCGAATAGCCGCATATGCGCGTCGCAGCATCTCTTGCGGTGGCAATCCTCGCCACCGCAGTTTCCACGCAGGGCAAGGCCCAGTCGATGACACCCATGCGCGGCGAGATCACGAGCTTCGCCGAGTCCTTCGCTGTCCGCGTCCGCCCCTACAATCCGTACAACCACCGAATCCGCGTGGCTGTTCGGGTCTATGACGCGGATTTTCATCCGGTGGCCGCGCGGGTCGCGCCTGCCGAAATTCTCCTCGGCAGCGGCGCATCGAGGCCGGTTATCGTGGAGATCGACTTTGGCCCCAGGCGGGAGCGGCGTGTGCGCATCTGCGCCGAGAGCATTCCCTTCCCGAACCATCAGACGAAGATAAGGGCCCAGATATGTGGACGTTTCATCGCACGCCGCGGCATGTGAGTTTGCGGCTGATTGCAGGCATGCTTCCGCTTCTTACAGCGTCGGCGGTCCTTGCGCAGGAGAACCAATACATCATCAACCAGAACCAAACCGGTCTGACGCTGCCGGGCGTCGCGATGCCGAATGGCTTCGACGAGGTGCGGGCGGCCGACGGCACCACCTGCAGATCGTCTATGGCCGGTTCCGGCGCCTATCTGGATTCCGGGGTGATCGGAGGCGGTCTCAACGGCTCGTCCAACTCGGTGTCCGCCTATGGCCGGTTGGTGATGCCGCTCGGCGAGAAGCCGCCAAGGCTCAATTGCGACAGGCTCTACCAGCTCGAGTTGCGACGGCTGGAGCTGGAGGTGCGGTTGCTCCAGCAAGGTCTGGACCCGCGCGCCACGACCATCGGGGTTGACGCGCGTACAGCGAGCGAAGGCTGGACGAACGAAGGGCGGAAATGACAGCAATCATGAATGCCATTTCTCTTGTGCCTTAGTATTATTCATCGACAGAGAGTTCTGATTTTGAATTTTGATTCTATAAATATATAATTCAAGCATTGACAAAATATATCAATCTAAGATTGTTGACTGTTTGATCTTGCTCTCTTAGCATCGGATTGTTGTTGTTTTTTAATTGAGGTTTTGAAATGTTCAATTTATCGAAAGCTTCTTTCATTACAATCCCTGTTTCGCTTCTTTTTGTTCAGGGTGCGCATGCTGTTACCCAGGTCGTGCCGTTTCACAGTGCTGTTGAGCCGACCTGTGTGATAACGCTGGACTCGTCAGGTGTCATGGCGACAAACGGCCTGTTCAAGCTTGATTCTGCCGCGGCCGGCGGCGCGCCGGGTCGCGCAACCATCCTGACGACCGGCGACAGCTTCAACGTTACCGCTGTCGCGCCGTCGGCGTTTACCCAGTCGCCTGATGGCGTGGGCGCCACGACCTTCCTGGCCAATTACTCGGCCTCGGGTGTGACAGATGTGGCCAGTGCTCCCGGTGACACCGCTTCCCGTCTGGGAACCGGAACCACCGCTCTGACCGTCAACCTGTCCGCCGAAACGTCGGGCAATGCCTTTCCGGCCGGTCAGTATCAGGCGGACGTCACCGTCACCTGCGAATAGGGCATCGTCATGAGAATGCGTTTTCTCGTGGCATTGCCGGTCATCGCGGCCGTCGTGCCTGCGAATGCGCAGTCCATGACCCCGATGCGTGGCGAAGTCACAAGCTATTCGGATGAGTTCGCCATACGCGTCTTTCCGAGAAACCCGTACAACCGACGCATCAATGTGTCCGTGCGGGTTTACGATGCGGACTTCCGGCCCATCCCAGCCCGGATCACTCCCCCGACCGCCTCACTCGGCGGGGGAGCTTCCCGGAGTGTGCTGGTGGTCGTGGGTTTTGACGGGCTCAGTGAGCGCCGGGTGCGTATCTGTACGGAAAGCATTCCCTTTCCCGGTACGAAGATGAGTGTAAAGGCCCAAGTATGCGGAAGATTTATTGCCAGGCGGCGGTCCTGATCTCCACGCCAGCTCTGTTCTTGTTTTCCGGCAGTGCCTTGGCCACAAACAACTACATCATCAATCAGAACCAGACGGGAATTTCGCTACCGGGCGTTTCGGCGCCCGGTGGCTTTGACGAGGTCCGCGCCTCCGACGGCACGACCTGTCGCGCCGCGATGGGCGGCTCGGGCGCTTATGTGGATTCCGGCGTGATCGGCAGCGGCCTGAATAGCGGGTCGCAGTCGCTCTCCGCCTACGGGCGTCTCGTCGTTCCCCTGGGCACGAGGCCCACCAGGCTCGACTGCGATCGCCTGTACCAGCTCGAACTGAGGCGGCTGGAACTCGAGGTGAAGATGCTGGAAAGCGGCCTCGGCGCACCGTCCGCGGGACGGTCCACCGACAATCAGGAGTGGGCGCAGGGGGCGGGCTGGACGTCCGAAGGCCGCCAGTAGGGGCCGGGTTGCGACACGCCATGCCGCTCGCGGAACGGCCGGCCCCCTGCGATCCGCTAGGATTTGCCAACGTTCGAGGTTGACGAATCCAGCGAGAGAGCCTGTAACATGAGCATGAGTGCGACCGCGGATGACGACACGGGCAGCGAGGCGAGGCCGAGGCGCGCCGGCAGGGGCGAGCGCGGCGGCGCGGCGGCGCGCCGTGCGACCCGCAGCAGCGGCGGTCCGGGTGCGCAACTGACCTATATCCGACGGGCGATAAGACCTTACGAAGTGCTCGATGATGAGGGGCTGACCCTCATCGAGGCCAATGCCGACACCGTGCTCGAGGAGATCGGCATCGAGTTTCGCGACGACCCCGAGGCGCTGGCCCTCTGGAAGGAGGCCGGCGCCGACGTGCAGGGCGACCGCGTGCATTTTCCCAAGGGCCTGTGCCGCGCGTTGCTGAAGACCGCGCCTTCCATCTTCACCCAGCATGCGCGAAACCCGGCGCGGTCTGTCGAGATCGGCGGGGACGCAACGGTCTTCGCGCCGGTCTACGGGCCGCCTTTCGTGCGCGATCTGGAGGGCAATCGCCGCTACGCGACGATCGAGGATTTTCGCAACTTCGTGAAGCTCGCCTATATGGCGCCGTCGATCCACCATTCGGGCGGCACGGTGTGCGAGCCTGTCGACGTGCCGGTCAACAAGCGGCATCTGGACATGGTCTTCGCGCATATGCGCTATTCGGACAAGCCGTTCATGGGATCGGTGACGGCGCCGGAGCGTGCCGAGGACACCGTTGAGATGGCGAGGATCCTGTTCGGCGAGCAGTTCGTCGACAGCAACGCGGTCATCGTCAACCTGATCAACGCCAACTCGCCGATGGTGTTCGACGAGACGATGCTGGGCGCCGCCAAGGTCTATGCCCGCGCCAACCAGGCCTGCATCATCACGCCGTTCATCCTGGCGGGCGCGATGAGCCCGGTGACAGTCGCGGGCACGCTGACCCAGGTTCTCGCGGAGGTGCTTGCCGGTGCCGCCTTCACGCAGCTCGTGCGGCCGGGCGCGCCGGTGCTGTTCGGCACGTTCGCGTCGTCCATCTCGATGCAATCGGGCGCGCCGACCTTCGGCACGCCGGAACCGTCCCTGGTCTCCTATGGCGCCGGGCAGCTGGCGCGCCGCGCCGGACTGCCGTTCCGCACCGGCGGTTCGCTGACCGGAGCCAAGATCTCCGATGCGCAGGCGGCCTATGAAAGCGCCAACACGCTGAACGCGACTGTGCTGGCCGGGACCAATTTCGTCCTGCATGCGGCCGGCTGGCTGGAGGGTGGGCTGGTCTCCTCCTACGAGAAGTTCATGATGGACATCGACCAGCTCGGCATGCAGCAGCGGCTCTGCGAGCCGATCGACCTGTCCGAGAACGGGCAGGCGATGGACGCCATACGCGAGGTGGGGCCGGGCAGCCACTATCTGGGATGCGCCCATACCCAGGCGAACTTCCAGACGGCCTTCTATCGCTCCTCGATCGCCGACAACAATTCCTACGAGCAATGGGCCGCGGAGGGCGAGAAGACGGCGCATCAACGGGCCAACCAGCTGGCGCGCAGCTGGCTGGAGATGTATCAGGCGCCGGAGCTCGACCCTGGGATCGAGGAGGGGCTCATGGACTTCATCGCCAGGCGCAAGGAATCGATGCCGGACGCCTTCGCCTGAAGGAGCGGCCGGCGCCTGTTCCCGGGCGCCGGAGCATCGGTGGTCTCATTCCAGGCCCGCACGATAATAGACGGTGGGGGCCGTCCCGGCATCTCTCGACACGGCGAAGACGTCGTAGCGCGCCTTCGGATCGTCGCCCATGCCGAGCGAGCCCTGCGGCATGCCGGGTGTGGCGATGCCGGCGATGGCCGGCCGTTCCGCAAGCAATTTGTCGATTGCCTCGAGCGGTACATGGCCTTCGAGGAAATAGCCGTCGATGGCGGCCGTGTGGCAACCCTCCATCGCGGCCGGGACGCCCACCTGCCGCTTGATCGGCGTCAGGTCCTCCATGTCGTTCAGCGTGACCGTATAGCCAGCCTTCCGCATCGCCTCCGCCCACAGGTGGCAGCAGCCGCACCAAGGCGTCTTCCATATGGTCATGTTGCGGTGGTCGGCGGCGCTGGCGGCAACGCTCTGAAGGAGGGTAAGAGCCAGCAGCGTGGCCGGGAGTGCGCTTCTCGGTTTCATGGTCGTCTCCTGATCGATGCGGCACGCGGCCCGGGTCCTGTCTCGTAAGCCTTCCTCCCACTGGAAGGTCAAGGCCATCGAACATCCCGTGCGCTTGCCTGAGCCTCGTGGCGGCTTATGATGGGTTGGTGGTGCGTCCGCACCGCTTTCAGCATCCGGAGAATTCGATCATGGAAAAGCGCCGTCTTGGACGCAGCGAGCTGATGGTCTCGCAAATCTGTCTCGGAACGATGACGTTCGGCGAGCAGAACAGCGAGCAGGAAGCCCACGCGCAGATGGATCTCGCCGCCGAACGCGGTGTCAACTTCCTGGACATGGCGGAGCTTTATCCGATTCCGCCGAAGCCGGAGACGCAGGGCCGCACCGAACTGTATGTCGGCAGCTGGATCAAGGCGCGCGGAAACCGGGCGGACACGATCATCGCCTCCAAGGTGGTGGGCCGCACCGACAATGACTGGTTCCGCGGCGGTCGATCCTCCAGGCTGGTGCGCGCCGACATTGTCGACGCCATCGACAAGTCGCTCGCCCGGCTTCAGACCGACTATATCGACCTCTACCAGATCCACTGGCCCGACCGCGAAATTCCCTTCGGCTCGAACCCGATGCGCGTGACCGCCCTGTCCGAGCCGGTTGCGGACGAGACGCCGATCGCGGAGACGCTTGCGGTGTTCGCTGAACTGGTGAAGGCGGGGAAGATCCGCCATTTCGGCCTGTCGAACGAGAGTTCCTGGGGAACAATGCGCTATGTGCTGGAAGCGGAGAGGGGCGTCGGCCCGCGTCCCATCGCGCTGCAGAACAGCTACAGTCTCGTCAACCGGACCTATGAGGTGAACCTGGCGGAGACCTGTCAACGCGAAGGGATCGGGCTGCTTGCCTATTCGCCGCTCGCCCAGGGATATCTCTCCGGCAAGTACGACAATGGCGCCTTGCCCGAGGGATCGCGCAAGGCGCTGTTCGACCGCCTGCAACGCTACGAGAAGCCGGGGGCCGCAGAGGCCTTCGCGGCCTACAACGCCATGGCGCGGGAGTTCGGCCTGACGCCGGCCCGTTTCGCCCATGCCTTTGTCAATGCGCGGCCCTTCATTGCGGCCAACATCATCGGCGCCACGACGATGGCGCAGCTCGAGGAAGCGCTTTCGTCGATCGATGTCGGTTGGACCGCAGAGATGCAGGAAGCCGTCGACGGCCTGCACCAGCGGATTGGCAATCCCTGTTTCTGACGTTCTCCGGCTGATCGAGGATTTTTTTCGGCCCCTGTCGGATGCGGCAGGGGCGAGGCGTCCTTGGGGTATCTCAAACGCGGCGGCCTAAGCGTTCGCCCAGACCCGGGAGACCGAAATGTTGAAGAAACTGCTGATTGCCCTCTGTACCGCCGCCGCTCTGGTCGGCCCTGCCATCGGGCAGGCCGTGGGAGAAGAGAACGCGCCGAAGGTCGCTGCTGCGGCCGTGCCTGCCGCCACCAAGAACGGGCACGTCATGGCGAACGGCGTGAACTACTACTACGAGATCCGCGGCACGGGCGAGCCGCTGCTGCTGTTGCATGGCGGGCTTGGCCAGATCGAGATGTTCGGCCCGGTGCTCGGCATGCTCGCGGCCGAGCGCCAGGTGATCAGTGTCGACCTGCACGGCCATGGCCGCAGTTCCCTCGGGGACCGGCCGATCAGCCTCACCGACATGGGCGACGACATGGCCGTCATCCTGAAGGAACTCGGTTTCGAACAGGTGGACGCCATGGGCTATTCGATGGGCGGCGGCGTCGCGTTCCGGCTGGCGGTGCAGCATCCGGAGATGATCCGCCGGCTGGCCCTGGTTTCGGCGGGCTTCGCGCAGGACGGGTTCTTCCCGGAAATGCTGCCGATGCAGGCGCAGGTTAGCGCGGCGATGGCCGACATGATGAAGGGCACGCCGATGTACGAATCCTATGCGGCAGTTGCGCCGAATCCGGAGGATTTTCCGGAACTGCTCGACCGGATGGGCGAGATGATGCGCAAGCCCTACAATTTCGCCGATGACGTCAAGACGCTGAAGATGCCGGTGATGCTGGTCTATGGCGACAGCGACATGTACCGGCCCGAGCACATCATCGAGTTCTACAAGCTGCTCGGCGGCGGGCTGAAGGATGCGGGCTGGATGCGCGAGCACATGTCGCAGAACCGGCTGGCGATCCTGCCCAACCAGACGCACTACGACATCGGCGTCGCACCGCGACTGGCGGAGACCGTGCTGCCCTTCCTCAACAATGACGATCCGGTGAAGAGCTGGGCAAGCCATGTCGAGGGCGCCAAGTAAGGCAGCTGATCACGGAAGACGAACCCCGCTGCGGCTTGCCGCAGCGGGTTTTTCATGCGGCTGGCGCCGTCAGACGCTTGCCGGTTGCGACGGGTTTTCGCCGAGGACCACGACCCTCGATCCGGGCTGTACCCGCTGATAGAGGTCGATGATGTCGTGGTTGAACAGGCGGATGCAGCCCGAGGACACGGACTTGCCGATCGACCACGGCTCGGTTGTGCCGTGAATGCGGTAGAGCGTGTCCTTGCCGTTCTTGTAGAGATACAGCGCGCGCGCGCCGAGTGGATTGTCGATGCCGCCGAGCATGCCGGCGGCGAGCGGCCGGTAGCGCTCGGGTTCGCGCTCGATCATGGCGAGCGTCGGCGCCCAGTTCGGCCAGCGCGCCTTGCGTCCGATGACCCCGTCGCCCTCATATTCCAGACCCGCCTTGGCGACGCCGATGCCGTAGCGCATCGCCTGGCCGTTCTCCTGCACCAGATAGAGGAACCGCTGATAGGGATCGACGACGATGGTGCCGACGCGCTCATGCGTCGGATAGTCGACCAGCTGGCGCAGATAGCGCCGGTCGATCTTGCTCACATCGATGGCCGCGATGATCTCGTCGCCATCGTCGATCTCGCTGTACATCGCCGTGTAATGCGACAGGAGGGGCCAGGGCTGTTCGACGGCCGTCCTCCCGTCGAAGCGTGTCGATGTGCAGGCCGCGGTGATCATGGGCAGAAGACCGACCACCAGCAGGCGGCGCAACGGCACGGGGGTGTCGTCTGGCTTTTCGGGAAGGGAGGAAGGGGGCGTGGTCATTGTTCGGCAACCGGTCTCAAGAAAGGATTTTTGGGATTGGGGCGGCGCGCGCCCGGAGAGATCGAGCCATGCCACGCGCATCGACCGGAAATGTGGCGTGAAAAGCGACCGCGCGGTAATGTCGCGCCGCGGCTTTCCCGAAGGCTGCGGCGGGTGTATCCTTGGCTCTTGATGAGCAGCGGGCGGCTTGCCGAGCGGATGGCGCGGCGGCGGTCCTGCCAGGACGGCGCGAGACGCCGTCCATGTTCCTGATCCGATGTCCGCGCCGATCGTGCCGGCCGCCGAGGCGGAAACGGCGGTGCGCGCCCGTGAGAGGCGTGGCCGCCTTACGGCAGAAGGACGAGGATCATGGGCATCGCAATGACAATGCACGAATATCTCGAGAACAATCACGTCCCCTACGACACTGCGCGGCACGCTCGGACCGGCAACTCGACCATGACGGCTCGGGTGAGCCATGTGCCGGGCAACGCGCTGGCGAAGGGCGTGGTCCTGAAATGGGACGGCGGCTACATGCTGGCCGTGTTGCCCGCGTCGCGCCAGGTCGATCTCGCCAGGGTTGGCGAGATCATGGGCGAGACGGTGGAACTGGCGACGGAAGAGGAGACGGTGCGGCTCTTCCCCGATTGCTCGGAGGGCGCCGTTCCGATCTTCGGCGTTCCCTACCGGATCGCCTCGATGGTCGACGAGGCGCTCGAAACGGATCACGACGTCTATTTCGAGGGCGGCGACCACCGGACGCTGGTGCATGTCAGCGGTCAGGGCTTCGAGCGGCTGATGTACGGCATGCCGCGAGGAAGGATCAGCGCCTGACGGCGCGTCCCGTTCCTGACCAACGGCGCCGGCCAATCAATACCGGCCGCGGGCGGCTCGCGACCGGCGGCCTTTGTCCGCGCTGAATCAGGCCGGTTCGGAAGCGCCAATCCATTGCGGTTTGGTTAACGCGGTGATTCAAACTTTATTCGCCTCTTTGCGATAGTGGTTGGCATTCACCCGGAGGCGGGGCGCGCCGTGCCTGCATGTCGTCCGGGGCGTTCTGCCGGTGGGTCATGCGTTTTTCTTCCCTGTTCCTGGTGCTGCTGCTTTCCTTCGCCGCTTCCGCCTGCATGCGCGGCGGAAGCATCGAAACGGCGTTGCAGGTCGAGAGACCCTCGATGGAAACAACCGCCTCGGTTGTTCGGCCGAATGTCGGCATTCCCCAGTCGTCCGCACTGCAGGAGATGCGCGAGGAGAATGTCGCCGTGCCTGTCAGCGAGGCGGGGATGACGGCGATCGCCGAGCCGGACCGCGTGTCCACGCCGGCGCTCGAACAGGTGGCGCTGATCACGCCGCCCAAGCCGCAACTGCGCCCGGAGCCGGCCGCACCCGCTACGCGCGGGCGGGTCTATCGCAGCCGGTTCAGCGACGCCAAGCCGATCAATTTCGGCAAGGTGACGCCGCAGCATCATGCGGTCCATGGCGTCGACGTTTCGCGCTGGCAGGGCGACATCGACTGGCAGAAGCTGCGTGAGCGCGGTGCGAACTTCGCCTATATCAAGGCCACCGACGGCGTCGACCACATCGATCCGATGTTCAAGAAGAACTGGAACGCGGCGCATCTGGCCGGCATCCGGCGCGGCGCCTATCACTTCTTCTTCTGGTGCCGGACGGCGGCGGACCAGGCAGAGTGGTTCATCCGCAACGTGCCGAAGGTGAAGGGCGCGCTGCCGCCGGTGCTGGACGTGGAATGGAACCATCTCTCAAGCTGCAAATGGCGTCCCTCGCGCGCCGAGGTGCTGGAGAAGATGAAGGTCTTCATGGACCGGCTGGAGCGGCATTACGGCCAGCGCCCGATCATCTATACTGCGCCCGATTTCTACGCGGACAATCTGAAAGGCGCGTTCCCCAACCATCCCTTCTGGCTGCGCGCCGTGGCCCAGCATCCCTCGAAGGTCTATCCGGGACGCGACTGGGTGTTCTGGCAGTATTCCGGCTCAGGCCTGTCGCAGGGCGTCAACGGTAAGATCGATCTGAACGTTTTCCACGGCGACGAACGCGCCTGGTGGCGCTGGATCTCGAAGACGACGGGTTAGAAGCCGTAAATCAAGCCGCGCGGAACGGTTTGCCCTGAAGCGCATCCTTGCCTAAAACGGCTGGGTCGCGCTTCAGCGCTGCTCTCCCGCCACGTGAGTCCATTCCATGACAGATCTCATTCCGGTGTTCGACGGTCACAACGATGCGCTGCTGCGCCTCTATCAATCGAAGGACGCCGACCCGGTCGCCCGTTTCATCGACGGGCTGCCGGGCGGGCATATCGATCTGCCGCGTGCGCGAAAGGGCGGCCTTGCCGGCGGCATGTTCGCCATCTTTCCCCCGCCGCTGGAAACGCCTGGCACGCGGCGGGCCATGAACGTTGCCGACGAGGTGCCGCCGGAACTCGCGCGCGCCGACGCGCTTGCCCCGACGCTGGGCATGGCGTCGATCCTGATGCGGCTGGAACGGGCTTCGGATGGCGCCTTCACCGTCTGCCGCAGCGCGGGCGCCGTGTGCGCCGCGATGGAGAAGGGATCGCTCGCGGCGGTGTTCCACATCGAGGGAGTGGAGGCGGTCGACATGGATCTTGTTCTGCTCGACGTGCTTCATGCGGCGGGGCTGCGTTCGCTGGGTCCGGTCTGGAGCAGGCCCAATGCCTTTGCCCATGGCGTGCCCTTCCGCTTTCCGGCGACGCCGGAGATCGGCCCCGGCCTGACGGAGGCCGGCAAGGCGCTCGTGAAGGCCTGCAACCGGCTCAGAATTCTCGTCGACCTGTCGCATCTCAACGCCGAGGGTTTTCGCGACGTGGCGAAGATCAGCGACGCGCCGCTGGTGGCGACGCATTCCAACGTGCACGCGCTGTGCGGCCATTCGCGCAATCTGATGGACTGGCAGCTTGCCGCCATCCGCGACACGGGCGGGCTGGTCGGCCTCAACTTCGCCACCGGCTTCCTGCGCGAGGACGGGCGCATGGGCGCCGACACCGGCCTCGACGTGATGATCCGCCATCTGGATGCGCTGCTGGAGGCGCTGGGCGAGGGGGGCGTGGCGTTCGGTTCGGATTTCGACGGCGCCACCGTGCCCGCCGCCATCGGCGACGCAAGCGGCCTACCGAAACTCATCGAGGCAATGGAGAGCGCCGGCTACGGGCGCGAGCTTATAGAGAAGATCGCCTGGCGCAACTGGGTGGACGTGCTGGAGCGGACGATCGGGTGAGGGAGCCGGTCAGGCAACCTTCGAAGGTTTCTGGGTCTGGTCTCCGCGACCGACGAGCAGTCCGGCAATCGAGATATCCTCGTCAAGCGCTTCCCAATGGAGACCCATCGGGCTGATCTCGCATTGCGCGCGCTCTGCAGGCGTCGCGCGCAGCAGCCGGGGAAACCAGGCCAGCGGCACGCCGAGCGTGCGCCCGTCGGTGAGGCTGACCCACATGGTGTGATCGTCGAAGCGGACCTCAGTCGCCGAAATGCTCATTCCAAGCCTGCTCGATGCGCGCGCGATTGGTTTCGATGATGGAGAGTATAGCTCCGAGCTCCCGGGAATTGAAGCCGGAGCTTTCGGCGATCAAGATCGCCGGGGCAAGCCAGACCTTGGCTTCACGCTCGCCATGGCGGACGTGGACATGCATCGGCTCGCGCGGATTACCCTCGTTCGAGTAGAAGAAAACCCGGTAAGGACCTTCCCGGAAGATCAATGGCATGGCTGCAGCGCCTTAAGGAAAGGCCTCCCTAAGAGTCCGCTGACATCATAGGGAGGCCATAGCGCTGTCACGTCTCCGCGTGCCCGCTCAGCTGCACCCGCTCGTCGCGCCGCAGGTGTCGCACTTTTCGCAGGTGCCGTTGCGCACCATGGTGAAGTTCTGGCACTCCGAACACATGTTGCCCGTATAGCCCTGCATGATCGCCTGCTGGCGGCGGTGGCTTTCGACCTTCTTGGCCTCGGCCGCTTCCTCGGCCGCCGCATCGGTGAAGAGCGCGTCGGCGATCTCCTCCTGGGCGGCTTCCTCGGCCAGTTCCCTGGCCCGTTCCTCGTAGTCGCGGCGGAAGGCGGTGGCTTCCTCCTGGAGTTCGGAGACGGCTGGCTTCAGCGCGCGCACGGTGGCGCCCGACGAGATGGCGCGGACATTCGACCCGGCATGCGCCGTGGTGGCCGCGACCGTTTCGCCCTTCGGCTCGCCGCCGCCCTTGCCGGACACGACCTTGAGCGGCGCGCCGCGGGTCAGGCCCTTGGAGAAGGGGGTCGCCTTGCCCTCGGTGATGCCGCGGCCGAGCGCCGTGTTCGTGAAGTCGCTCGTGTCCACATGGGCGAGGTCGGAACGGCCGAGATAGGAGACGGCCAGCTCGCGGAACACATAGTCGAGGATCGACGTGGCGTTCTTGATGGCGTCGTTGCCCTGGACCATGCCGGCCGGCTCGAACTTGGTGAAGGTGAAGGCCTCCACATATTCCTCGAGCGGCACGCCATATTGCAGGCCGAGCGAGATGGCGATGGCGAAGTTGTTCATCATGGCGCGGAAGGCAGCACCTTCCTTGTGCATGTCGATGAAGATCTCGCCGATGCGCCCGTCGTCGAACTCGCCGGTGCGGAGATAGACCTTGTGCCCGCCGACCACGGCCTTCTGGGTGTAGCCCTTGCGGCGGTTCGGCAGCTTCTCGCGCTCGCGCACCACCTTCTCGACGATACGCTCGACGATCTTCTCGGTGACGATCGCGGCCTGGGCGGCGGTCGGCGCGGCGACCAGCTCCTCGACCAGGTCGTCGGCCTCCTCGTCATCGTCGGAGAGCAGCGCGGCGTTGAGCGGCTGGGAGAGCTTGGAGCCGTCGCGGTAGAGCGCGTTGGCCTTCAGCGCCAGCTTCCAGGACAGCATGTAGGCTTCCTTGCAGTCCTCAACCGTCGCGTCGTTGGGCATGTTGATGGTCTTGGAGATGGCGCCCGAGATGAAGGGCTGCGCCGCCGCCATCATGCGGATGTGGCTTTCCACCGACAGATAGCGCTTGCCGATCTTGCCGCAGGGATTGGCGCAGTCGAAGACGGCGAGATGCTCTTCCTTCAGATGGGGCGCACCCTCGAGCGTCATGGCGCCGCAGATGTGGATGTTGGCGGCCTCGATGTCCTTCTTCGAGAAGCCGAGGGCAGGGAGCATCTCGAAAGAGAAATCGTCGAGCTGCTCCTGCGTGAAGCCGAGCGCGACCTTGCAGAACTCCTCGCCGAGCGTCCACTTGTTGAAGGCGAACTTGATGTCGAAGGCGCTCTTCAGCGCGGTGTTCAGCGCCTCGATCTTCTCGTCGTCGAAACCCTTGGCCTTCAGCGTGGTCGGATTGATGGCAGGGGCCTGGTTCAGATTGCCGTGGCCGACCGCATAGGCCTCGATCTCGGCGATCTGGGCCTCGCCATAGCCGAGTGTGCGCAGCGCCTCCGGCACGGCGCGGTTGATGATCTTGAAGTAGCCGCCGCCGGCCAGCTTCTTGAACTTCACCAGCGCGAAGTCAGGCTCGATGCCGGTCGTGTCGCAGTCCATGACGAGGCCGATCGTGCCCGTCGGCGCGATGACGGTCGCCTGCGCATTGCGGTAGCCGTGCTTCTCGCCGAGCTCCAGGGCGCGGTCCCAGGCAAGCTTCGCATGCTCGATCAGCGCATCCTGCGGGCAATCCTCGGCCTTCAGCGGCACGGGATTGACTGACAGTCCCTCATAGCCCTCGGCCTCGCCATGGGCGGCGCGGCGGTGGTTGCGGATGACGCGCAGCATGTGCTCGGCATTGCGCTCATAGTCCGGGAAGGCGCCCAGCTCGCCGGCCATCTCGGCCGAGGTGGCGTAGGCGACGCCGGTCATGATGGCCGTCAGCGCGCCGCCGATGGCGCGGCCCTCGGGCGAATCGTAGGGGATGCCCGAGGTCATCAGCAGGCCGCCGATATTGGCGTAGCCGAGGCCCAGCGTGCGGTATTCATAGGAAAGGCGGGCAATCTCCTTGGACGGGAACTGCGCCATCATGACGGAGATTTCCAGTACCATGGTCCACAGCCGCACTGTGTGCTCGTAGGCCGCGATGTCGATGGAGCCGTCCTTGTTGCGGTACTGCAGCAGGTTCATCGAGGCGAGGTTGCAGGCCGTGTCGTCGAGGAACATGTATTCCGAGCACGGGTTCGAGGCGCGGATCGGACCCGCCGCCGGCGAGGTGTGCCAGTCGTTCATCGTGGTGTTGTAGTGCAGGCCCGGATCGGCGGACGCCCAGGCGGCGTAGCCGATCTTCTCCCACAGCTCGCGCGCCTTCAGCGTCTTGGCGACCTTGCCGTCGATGCGGCGGATCAGGTCCCAGTCGCCATCGGTCTCGACGGCGCGCAGGAAATCATCCTTCAGGGAGACGGAATTGTTGGAATTCTGGCCCGAAACGGTGAGATAGGCTTCCGAATCCCAGTCCGTGTCGTAGGTCTTGAACTCGATGTCGGTGTAGCCCTGCCGCGCGAACTGGATGACGCGCTTGATGTAGTTTTCCGGCACGGCGTTGCGCTTGGCGGCCCTGACCTCGCGCTTCAGCGCCGGGTTCTTGGCCGGGTCGAAGCAGTCGTCATTGGCGCCCTCGCAATTGACGCAGGCCTTCATGATCGCTTCGAGATGCTTCTTGACGATCTTCGAGCCGGTGACGAGGCTCGCCACCTTCTGCTCTTCCTTCACCTTCCAGTCGATATAGGCCTCGATGTCGGGATGGTCGGCGTCGACCACGACCATCTTGGCGGCGCGGCGCGTGGTGCCGCCTGACTTGATGGCGCCCGCCGCGCGGTCGCCGATCTTGAGGAAGGACATCAGGCCCGACGACTTGCCGCCGCCGGAGAGCTTTTCGCCTTCGCCGC
Organism: Nitratireductor pacificus pht-3B; assembly: GCF_000300335.1. Taxonomy (GTDB): domain Bacteria; phylum Pseudomonadota; class Alphaproteobacteria; order Rhizobiales; family Rhizobiaceae; genus Nitratireductor; species Nitratireductor pacificus. Next base: position 274,960 of record NZ_AMRM01000001.1, read on the forward strand.
GCAGATGCGAGAAATTGGAGCCGGTGCCGGAGCCGTATTTGAACAGGCGCGCCTCGCGGACCCACAGGTCCATGATGCCGCCTTCGTTGACCAGATCGTCGCCGACGGACTGGATGAAGCAGGCATGGGGCTGCGGATGCTCATAGGCCGATTTGGATTTCACCAGCTTGCCGGTGAAGGGATCGACATAATGATGGCCCTGGCCGGGGCCGTCGATGCCGTAGGCCCAATGCAGGCCGGTGTTGAACCATTGCGGCGAGTTGGGCGCGACGCGCTGGGTGGCGAGCATGTAGCACAGCTCGTCCATGAAGGCCTGCGCGTCGGCCTCGGAATCGAAATAGCCGCCCTTCCAGCCCCAGTAGGTCCAGGTGCCGGCAAGCCGGTTGAAGACCTGCGCCGCGCTGGTCTCGGAACCGTAGCGCTCGTTCTCGGGCAGGTCGGCGAGGGCCGCCTCGTCGGCCACCGAACGCCACAGGAAGGAGGGAACCGAGTTCTCCTCGACCTTCTTCAGGCGCGCCGGCACGCCGGCCTTGCGGAAATATTTCTGCGCCAGGATGTCGCTGGCGACCTGGCTGAACTGCGCCGGGACGTCGATGTTTTCCAGCCGGAAGACGATGGAGCCATCCGGGTTCTTGATCTCGCTGGTCGCCTTGCGGAACGGGATTTCCGCGTAAGGGCCACGACCTTCCTTGGTGAACCGACGTTCGATGCGCATTTTGTCCTCTTGCCCCTAATCCCAAATATAGTGTCCGCGACGGCAAACGCCTCATCACGATTTTGCCGCGCCGGACGGTTGTCCGCCGACTGCCGTTCGAACGACTGAACGGCTCTCCTGATACCGAAGGTTGGTGCTTTTCGCGGCGCTTTCGTCCGCTCGAAAAGTCATGATCCACGTTTCCGCAGAACCGCCCCCAACCTGACGCACACGCGACGATAACGTCACATAACTTTCACATTATCTGGTATGAATGATATCTGAATACACTAAATATAGTGTTAACAGCTTCTTTCCACCAGACCGGAAATCCACGCGTCATTCGCTTTCTTTTCGCGGCGCGAACAGGACCGCTCTGCCCGAAACAGGTTCGGGCAGCCCTTGGAAACTCAAAACAAATCCGGAAAATCGACCAATGCGACGCTTGGCCAATCGCGCCTTCAGACGCCGGCGCAAAATCCATAAAAAGCGACTCGCCGCCGCCCGTCAAGCTATCGTTCCTGGTTGATTTATGACCGCAAGATGTTGTGTGTGTGCGGTGTGAATAATGGGGATGGCTTCCGACCGGGCTTGCGTCTCACGGAACCCGCCAATCCTCCGCCTTTCGGCTGTGCGATGCTCCGCCGAGGATCCGGGGAGCGGGCGGGTCAGACCATCAGATCGAGCACGAGGTAGATGCCGGCCGACAGGAGTGCCGCGGCGGGAACAGTCGTCACCCAGGCGGCGACGATGGTGCGCACGTGGACGCGGCGCACCAGCTTGCGCCGGGCGATCTCCTCGCGGGAGGTGTTCTGCAGCTCCAGCTCTTCCTCGTCCTCGGGGGACACGCCGCCATTCTTCCTGAACTCGACACCCTTGCGCTCGAGGTAGGCGCGGCGGCGCTTGGAATGGGCCGTGTACCACTCGCGGAAGAAGCCGACGCCGAAGATCGCGCCGACGGCGGTGTGGGTCGAACTGATCGGCAGTCCCAGGGCGGAGGCGATGATGACCGTGATTGCGGCCGACAGGGCGACGCAGAAGGCGCGCATCGGGTTGAGCTTGGTGATCTGCTCGCCGACCATGCGGATCAGCTTGGGGCCGAACAGGACCAGGCCGAGCGAGATGCCGGCGGCACCGATCACCATTACCCAGAAGGGGATCACGACCGTCGCATTGACGGTGCTCTCATTGGCGGTGAAGACGATCGCGGCCAGCGGACCGACCGCATTCGCCACGTCGTTGGCGCCATGAGCGAAGGAGAGCAGGGCGGCGGAAATCACCAGCGGCAGCTTGAACAGGCGGCGCAGGGACTGGTTGCGGTTCTCGAGCCCTTCGGACTGGCGGCGCACCAGGATATGCGCGAAGACCCATGTGACCGCAAAGAAGGCGAGGCCGACAAGCGCCGTTCCGAGGCCGCTGATGGTGATGACCCGGCTGAGGCCCTTGGTCGTCAGATAGGTGGCGAAGGCGCCGGCCATGACGGCGATCAGCAGGGGCACCCAGCGGCGGGCGGCCGAGATCTTGTCGTCCTGATAGATGATGGCCGTCTTGATGAAGGCCAGGAACAGGGCGGCGACCACACCGCCGATGACCGGGGAGACGACCCAGCTCGCGGCGATCTGCATCATGGTCGGCCAGTCGACCGAGGCAAATCCGGCGGCGGCGATGCCGGCGCCGACCACGCCGCCGACCACGGAATGGGTGGTCGAGACGGGAGCGCCGATCCAGGTCGCCAGGTTGATCCACAGCGCCGAGGAGATGAGCGCCGCCATCATCGCCCGGATGAAGGCTTCCGGCGTTCCGACGGCCGCCGGATCGATGATGCCCTTGGAGATGGTTCCAACAACCTCGCCGCCGGCGATCAACGCGCCGGCGCTCTCGAAAACAGCGGCGATCAATAAAGCGCCGCCGAGGCTCATCGCCTTGGCGCCGACCGCGGGGCCGACATTGTTGGCGACGTCATTGGCGCCGATGTTGAGCGCCATGTAGGCGCCGATCGCGGCGGCGGCGATGATGATGATGGCGCCGGGCTCGCCGGCCACGTAGGTCGCGGCGAAGATCGCGGCCAGCGCCAGGAACAGAAGGCCGAGCCCCGGCGCAACGAGGCCGCGGGCAACAGTGCTCGTGGCTTCCTCCACATGGACGAGCTTGTCAAGGTCCTTGTCGAGCGTCTGCTTGCGCGGCGTCGCTGCTGTATCGGTCATGCCATATCCACTCTGCGACCGGCGCGGCACACCAACAGTCCGGCGCGGCGTCAACAATGATCACGGGTTAGGTAACAAAGGCGGCTACGGCAAGCACCGACCGGAAAAACAGAAGCCTTAGGCGGCGATTTCCCGTGGATTGTCGGCAAAACGAAGCAGCAGTTCCGCCAGATCAGGCTCGTCGACGAGCGCCGCCGCATCGCGCGCGGCAAACCACTGGCGGGTGCGGCGCTTGCGCTCCGGCCACTTCGCCAGTTCGCGGGTCACTTCCAGCGGCACGATGGCGACCTCGCAGCGCCATTCGACGCCCGAGCCGCGCAGCTTGCTGTAGTAGAAGCGGCCGATCTCCCTGGCATGGGCGCGGCCCTTGATGCCGGCTTCCTCGCGCGCCTCGCGCACCGCCGCCTCGGAGAGCGATTCCGCGCCCTCCGGCCAGCCTTTCGGAAGAACCCAGCGGCCCGTGTCACGGCTCGTGACCAGGAGAATCTCGATGCGCCCACCGGTTGCCGACCTGCGCCATGGCAGGGCCGCAGCCTGAACGCGGCGTGGATTGCCGCCGAACAGACGCCGGACCTTTTCGGTCAGCCGCATGCGTGTGCAGTGACTGATAATCGCACTTCTCCTTCGTTCCGGGTTCGCACCCGGAGTTTAGCTGCCGCCTCAACTTCCTGTTTTACGTTGTCTTACGCGGTCGGCGAGAGCAAAGGCCTCTGTCCGAGCGTAGGCCGCGACTCAAATTACCGCTCGGCCCGTGCGCACACAAATAGTCATTCCTGATGAAGAATCAACTGTTTGATGCAAGATTTGTGCGTTCGAGCGCCTGTGAAAGCGGATCGGCCGAGGCGCCCCAGGCCTCGTCGTGAACGAGCGCGGCGAGCGGGGTGCGCCTGCGCCAGCCGCGCTGCTCGAGCTCGGGGCGGTCAAAAAATCCGCTGACGCGCCCGACACACAGATATCCGACGAGACGGATGCGGTCTGGAATGCCGAGCGCCGCCTTGACGCGCGCCGGATCGAGAATGCTGACCCAGCCGATGCCGATGCCCTCGGCGCGCGCGGCAAGCCATAAGTTCTGGATGGCGCAGACCGTGCTGAAGAGGTCCGTGTCTCGCATATGGGTGGCACCAAGCACCACCGGTCCGCCACGTTCGGGATCGCTGGTGACGCAGATGTTGAGCGGGGCGGAGGTGATGCCCTCGAGCTTGAGCGCCCTGTATTGCGACCGCTTTTCCGCGGGAAACAGGGCTGCGGCCTCTTCGTTCGCTTCGCGGAAGATGTCGACGATGCGCCGGCGGGTTTCGAGGCTGCGCACGATGACGAAGTCCCACGGCTGGGACAGTCCGACCGACGGAGCGTGATGGGCGGCGGAAAGCAGACGGGCCAGCGTGGCGTCGTCGATCGGGTCCGGCAGGAATTCAGCGCGCACATCACGGCGTGTGGCAATGGCCCGATAGACCGCTCTCCGATCCGCTTCGGCGAAGGGATCGCCGGGTTGCAGGCCGTGGTCGGACGCCGCCGGCTGGTCCGTCATGCTGGTCTCTCCTGCGATGGGCCTGTGGCGCGATCCCCGGACGGCTGCTCAGCCGCGTTCCTTTTCGGAAATCGGCTTCTGGTAGGAAAAGCCCATGTCCCACGGGAAGTAGATCCAGGTGTCCTGGGAGACCTCCGTGACGAAGGTGTCGACCAGCGGGCGTCCCTTCGGCTTGGCATAGATGGTCGCGAAATGCGCCCTGGGCATCATGGCGCGGACGATGGCCGCCGTCTTGCCGGTATCCGTCAGATCGTCGACGATCAGGACGCCCTCGCCATCATTCTCCAGAAGTGCGGGATTGACCTCCTTCAGAACCCGGAGCTCACCCTGCTCGGAATAGTCGTGATAGGACGCCACGCAGACCGTCTCGATCAGGCGGATGCCGAGTTCGCGCGAGATCACGGCCGCCGGCACCAGTCCGCCGCGCGTGATGCAGACCATGGCTTTCCACTCGCCGTTGACGCCGGACAGGCGCCAGGCGAGCGCACGGGCATCACGGTGAAACTGGTCCCAGGAGACGGGGAAGGCTTTTTCGGGAAGGGACATCGGCAACGCACTCCGCAAATGGCGCCTCTGCGCCAGGGCTGGGGCGCCGCAGCGCCGAGACGGGAATGCGCGGTGAATTAGCCGGAAATGGATGCCGAGCGCAAGCCCGGCATCGGATGATCGGCGTGGAAGCCTGCGTCAATGCGCCATCAGGGTCGGCACGGTCATCGACTGCAGGATGGTGCGCGTCGCGCCGCCGAAGACGAATTCCCTGAGGCGGGAGCGGCCGAATGCGCCCATCACGAGAAGATCGGCGCCGGTGTCCGCGATGCGGTTGTCGATCGCCTCACCATGCGACACGCCGCCGGAACTTTCCACTTTCACCGTCACGTCGATGCCGTGGCGGGCAAGCGCGGCGGCAATCGCCGTTCCGGCCATCTCCGCGTCGCGTCGTGGCGTGTCGCGCGGATCGACGCACAGGACCTCGACGCTGTCGGCCTCCTTCATGAACGGCAGGGCGTCGAAGGCGGCGCGCGCCGCCTGGCGACTGCCGTTCCAGGCCAGCAGAACCTTCTTGAATTGGGCGGACCGGGCCTTGCGCACATAGGGCACGAGCAATACCGGCCGGCCTGTTTCGAACAGCAGGGCCTCGACATTCGCCGCCATGCTGGAGGTGGCGTCCGGATCGGTCTGCTGGGCGACGACCAGATCGGCGCTGCGGGCGCTTTCGATGCCGGAAATCGCGGAATCCCCGGACACGCTGTCGAAGCCGCGCCACTCGTTGGCGACGCCCTCTATGCGGGCCCGTTCACTGAATAGCTGGCGGATGACGGCATGCCGCCGGCCGGTTTCTTCCTGCATGTCGATGCTGAGATCGACGACCGGACCGCCCATCGGCGAGGCCATCACCATCGGCAACGCCTCGGCGTGCAGCCCGATCACATGGCTGTCGTGAAGGGCGGCCAGCGGCAGCGCCAGGTCGAGGACGCGCGATGCATCGGCCTCGCTCTGGAGAATGGCAAGGATCGTCTTGTAGCTCATATCTGCCTCCTTGAAGGACGAAAGCGGCAACCGGCGGCACTGTAATACGGCAGCTCCGGCGCGCTTTGCGCCAGATCAACGGGCGAGGGGTTGTTTGGGTTGCAGGGTCTCGAGCATTGATTCCACCGCGCCGGCCGCCGCCGCCAGTTTCTCGTGGGAACGCGAGCGGACCACGATCTCCGTCCAGAACGTGCCGTCCTGGTATTTTGGATAGGAGCCGATGATGGTTTCCGGATTGGACGCCTGGATATCGCCGAGCGGACCGCCGATGGCGCCTTCGGGAAGGGATGACGGTATGGTGCGGGAGATGAGTTTGGCGCCCGTTTCCAGCGTCGGCACGACCGTATCCAGCATGGCCTGGAAGATCGCCGGCACGCCGGCCATCACGTAGACGTTCCCGATGCGGAAGCCGGGCGCGACGGAGACCGGATTGTCGATGTGCTCGGCGCCCTCCGGCATGCGCGCCATGCGCTTCCTGGCATCGGAGAACGCGATGCCACGCGTGGCATAGTGCTGTTCCAGGAGCGTGTAGGCTTTCCGGTCGTATCCGCACGGCACGCCGAAGGCATGGGCGACGGAATCGGCGGTGATGTCGTCGTGCGTCGGGCCGATGCCGCCTGTCGTGAAGACATAGGTGTTGCGGAGCCGAAGCTGGTTGATCGCCTCGGCGATGGCGTCGCGGTCGTCCGAAACCACGCGAACCTCTTTCAGGTCGATGCCGACGGCCGTCAGAATGTCGGCCAGGTGACCGATATTGCGGTCCTTGGTGCGGCCGGAGAGGATTTCGTCGCCGATCACCACCATCGCAGCGGTCACAATCTTGCTCATCGCCCATCGGTCTCCTTTGAACGGTCGAGAGATAGACCCGTGCACCGGGCAGGGCAATGGGTCGAAAACAGTGAACAGTGTGTCGGCCCTGCGGCGGTTTCAGACGAGGGGATTCCCCACTAGCTATGTTTCGGCTGCCGCAAGGCGGTCTCGACAGAAGCAACTCGCACGGAGCAAAACCGATGAGCAAGATCCTGGTTCTTTACTATTCAAGCTGGGGCCATATGGAAGCGATGGCTCGGGCAGCGGCCGAAGGCGCGCGCGAAGCGGGCGCCGACGTGACGGTCAAGCGCGTGCCGGAACTCGTCCCCGACGAGGTCGCCCGCAAGGCCCATTACAAGCTCGACCAGGACGCCCCCGTGGCCGACCCGCTGGAACTGGCAGACTATGACGGCTTCATCTTCGGCGTATCGACGCGCTACGGCATGATGGCCGCCCAGATCAAGAATTTCCTCGACCAGACCGGCCCGCTCTGGGCCGAGGGCAAGCTGATCGACAAGCCGGCGACGGTGATGTCCTCGACGGCGACCCAGCACGGCGGCGCCGAGCTGGCACTGGCCACGACGCAGCTCGCCCTGCAACATCACGGAATGTTGATTGTGCCACTTTCCTACGCCTATCAGGACCAGATGGGCAACGACACGGTTCGCGGCGGCGCGCCTTACGGCATGACCACGACGACGAATGGCGACGGCTCGCGGATGCCCTCCGAACAGGAGCTGGAAGGCGCGAAATTCCAAGGCAAGCGGCTCGCGGAGATCACCGCCCGGCTCACCCGCTGACAGGCCGCCAGGCTTCCTCGGGCAGGATGCGGGCGGGCCACGGAGCACCCGCATCGCGCGCCCTCCTGTACATGCGTATTTTCTGACGAACATGCGTATCCCGCTTGATCGCGCGCGGTTCTGCGGCTAGTCGTTGCCCCGAGCGGACGTGGCGAAATTGGTAGACGCAAGGGACTTAAAATTCCTCGATCCTAGATCGTGCGGGTTCGATCCCCGCCGTCCGCACCAGCACAACACATAGTTGAAGATCCCCGGCGGTTCCTTCAGCCGGCGTCCGGCTGATGACCGGCGATGACCGCCAGGAAGGCCTCGCCGTAGCGGTCGAGCTTGGCTTCCCCTATGCCTGAAATGCCGGCCATATCGGCGCGGTTCGCGGGGCGAGTTCTGGCCATCTCGATCAGCGTCTTGTCGTGGAAGATCACATAGGGCGGCAGATTCTGTTCGCGCGCGATCTCGATGCGTTTATCGCGCAGCGCGTTGAACAGCGCGCTGTCGGTCTGGTCGAGGCTGACGGGCACGCCGCCGCGCGCCGCGCGGCCTTTCCGGCCCTTCGCAGCCGGCGGCGGCGTGCGCAGCATCAGCACGGGCTTTTCGCGCAGGAAGCGGCGGCCGGCTTCCGCGATCGACAGTCCACCATGGCCGGCGAGATCGACATGGATGAAACCGTGGGCGATGAGCTGGCGCAGGATCGAGCGCCAGGTGCGCTGATCGTGCTCCTTGCCGATCCCGAAGGTGGAAATCCGGTCATGGCCGAAGCGGGCGATGCGCTCGTCCTCATCGCCCAGAAGCACGGCAATGACATAGGCCTGTCCGAAGCGCTCTCCCGTGCGGTAGATGCAGGACAGGACCTTCTGCGCGGCGACGGTTCCATCGAAGCGTTCCGGCGGATTGGCGCAGGTGTCGCAGTTGCCGCAGGGGGAGCAGGCGTCGCCGAAATAGTTGAGCAGGACCTGACGCCGGCACTGCGCCGTTTCCGTGAGGCCGAGCAGGGCATCGAGCTTCTGCTGCTCCATGCGCTTGCGGGTGTCGGGCGCGTCCGATTCGTCGATGAAGCGACGGCGCAGCGCGATGTCGTCGGCGCCGTAGAGCATCAGGGCCTCGGAGGGCAGGCCGTCGCGGCCGGCGCGGCCGGTCTCCTGATAATAGGCCTCGATGCTGCCGGGCAGGTCGATATGGGCGACGAACCGCACATCCGGCTTGTCGATGCCCATGCCGAAGGCGATGGTCGCGACCATCACCACCGCTTCCTCGCGCTGGAAACGGGTCTGGTTGACCTCGCGGGCCGCCTTGTCCATGCCGCCATGATAGGCGAGCGCGTTGTACCCCTGATCCTGCAGCCAGGCGGCGGTTTCCTCCGTCTTGCGCTTGGACAGGCAGTAGACGATGCCGCTTTCGTTCTCATGGTTCTGGAGAAACCGCATCAGCTGGCGGCGCGGATTGTCCTTCTCCTCCACTGCGTAGCGGATGTTCGGCCGGTCGAAGCCGGCGATGAAGCTGTCATCGTTGCCGATCTGCAGATGCGCGACGATCTCGCCGCGCGTCGGCGCGTCGGCGGTGGCCGTCAGCGCCATTCGCGGCGTGTCCGGGAACAGGTCAACCAGGGCGTCGAGCTGGCGATAATGCGGGCGGAAATCGTGGCCCCACTGGGAAAGGCAGTGCGCCTCGTCGATGGCGATCAGCGAAAGGGGGATGTTGCGCAGGCGGTCGATGATGCCCGATCGCAGAAGCGTTTCGGGCGCGGCATAGAGAAGATCGAGCGTGCCTTCGCCGATCGCCCGCCAAAGATCGCGGCGCTCCTCGGGCGGCAGGTCGGAATTGAGCGCGGCGGCGCGCACGCCCGCCTGCCGCAGCGCCGCGACCTGGTCGGCCATCAGCGCGATCAGCGGTGAGACGACCAGACCCATGCCCGGCCGGCAGAGCGCCGGGATCTGATAGCACAGGGATTTTCCGCCGCCGGTGGGCATCAGCACGAAGGCGTTGTTGCCGGCGATGACGTGATCGACGATCTCCGCCTGGCGGCCACGAAATGCGTCGTAGCCATAGACGGTCTTGAGGATATGCAGAGGATCGGTGGTCACGGCACGCCTGTTGGGGAATCGGAACAGCGGTTCCTCATAACAGGTTTGCCGCCTGGGTGCAGGCGGGACAGGTTTGCTGCCCGGGTGCAGGCGGGCGGATCCCGTCAGGGATCGTGGCGCGCGGATGCACCGAGCGTCTCGACCAGGAAATCCAGAAAGGCGCGAACCTTCGCCTGAACGAGGCGGGCGGAGGGATAGATCGCGTAGAGCGTCGTTTCGACGGGGGTCCAATCCTCGAGCAGGGGAACGAGCCGACCGGCGGCGAGGTCTTCCTGGACATAGAGGCGGGGGGTGAGGCTGAGGCCGAAGCCGGCGCGCAGCGCATCACGGACGGCAAGGCTGGAGGTCACCTTGTAGCGCCCGTCGATCGCGATGCTGACGCTGCGGTCGGCCTTTGTGAAGGTCCATTCGTCGGCATGGCCCGAAAGCGTGAACTGGACGCAGTTGTGCCGTTTCAGTTCCTCCGGCGACGCCGGCGCGCCGGCGCGCGCGCGATAGGCCGGGGCGCAGCACAGGACGTGATCGAGCGTCAGAAGCCTGCGGGCGATGAGGCTGGAACTCTCCAGCCTGTCGCTGCCGCGGATGACGAGATCGAACCCATCCTCGACGATGTTGACCCGCCGGTCGTCGAGCCGCAGATCCAGCGCGATGTCCGGATAGCATTCCAGGAAGCGGGGTATCGCCTCGGTGAGCGCGACGAGGCTCGCCGACACCGGGGCGCTGACGCGCAACAGGCCGCGCGGCTGCTGCTGAAGAGGCGCCAGGGTCGCATCCGCCTCGTGAAGATCGTCGAGAATGCCACTGACCCGCTGATGATAGAGCGCGCCGGCCTCCGTCAGGCTCATCCGCCGGGTCGTGCGGTTCAGAAGGCGAACCGCGAGATGCGTTTCCAGCTCGCGTATGTTCTTGCTGACGGCCGCCGGAGACAGGCGGAGCTGGCGCGCGGCCTCGGCGAAACTGCCGAGATCGACCACGGTGCGAAAGACGTTGAGTGCGGTCAGTCGATCCATGATTCGCTACCTGTAGTGAATAGTCATTGATCAAACCTGCATATTATCAACTGATCGGCAAGGCTTTACCTATTGCGGACCGCCGATCGCGGGGAACAACCTCTTTTGAGACAGGTGCGCAAATGGCCGAGACCGAGAAGACCGCAACAGGTGCCCATGCGGGCATGTTTTTCTGGGCGCTGATCGTCGGCGCATCGTTTCCGGTGGTGGGGTTGCTGACCGAGGGCCTGCCGCCCCTGTTGCTGACGGCGCTGCGCTTCACCATCGCCGCGCTGGCCATGGTGCCGATGGTGCGGACCGCAGCAGCATGGCGGCCGGGCCTGGTGGCGCTCCTTCTCTATTCGGTGATGGGCCTCTGCCTCGCGGGCTTCTTCGGAATCATGTTCTGGGCCGCGCACCGGGTGACGGCGCTGTCCATGTCGGCCTTGTTCATCTTCATGCCGCTTCTGGCCTACGGACTTGGGCGGATGCTGCGGGTCGAGCCGCGCGCCGGCGGACTTCTCGCGATCCTGGGGCTGGGAGCGCTCGGCGCCCTGGCGCTGGCGCTGGCTCAATCGGGCGGCGATCTGGATGCCCTGCAGTTCGGCTGGAACGAGGTGCTGTTCTTCCTCGGCGTTGTCGCCTCGGCGCTTTATCCGGTGTTGTCCAAGTGGGGCCTGTCACGCGGGCTGCTGTCCGGCGACGCAGCGGCGCGGACCTTCTGGAGCCTTGCCGCAGGCGGTGTGCTGATCGCCGTCGCCGGCCTGCTCATGGAACCGGTGCGGGGTATGGCGCGGATGAGCCTGGGCGACTTCCTTCTGGTGGCCTATCTGGGCGTCTTTTCGAGCGGCGTGACCTTCTGGCTGATCCAGCGCGGCACCGGTGTGCTGACGCCCGGCGCGGTGACGGCTTACAGCTATCTGGTGCCTTTCGTGTCGATGGTGGTGCTGTTCGTCGGCCAACCGGAATTGATCGGCTGGCATTGGCTGCCGGGCAGCATGGCGGTGGTCGCCTCGATCGTCCTGCTCCTGCGACGCAGCAACCGGCAGGCGCGGATGGGTGCCCGCGAACCGGCCTGACTCTCGATACCCGCAGTTCGGGGACATCGATCCTCTGAAATCCGGCTTCGGCCTCAGCGCGAGGCCGGTGCGATGGACACCTTCGTGCCCATGCTTTCCCGCCAATCCCATCAGACCTCAGCAACTGGAGAAAACACATGCGTATTGCCGTATTCGGTGCAAACGGAAACACTGGAAGCCGCGTCATCGCGGAAGGGCTGTCCCGCGGTCACGAGATGACTGCCATCGTGCGTGACCTTGGGCGGACGTGGAACGTGCCGTCAGGCGCGACCCTGCTGGCAGGGGATGCGTCGAATGTCGAGGAGGTGGCGGTGCTGGCGAGGGGGCTGGATGCCGTCATCGCCGCGACGCGCCCGTCGCCGGGCAGGGAAGCGGATCATGCCGTCATGATGCGCGCCCTGCTTGCCGGAACCGTGCGCGCCGACGTGCGCCTTCTCGTCGTCGGCGGCGCGGCGAGCCTGACCGTTCCCGGGACGGAAGGTATCGCCGTCATCGACGATCCGCGGTTCGTACCACCGGAATACCGGGCCATTGCGCAGGCGTCGAACGAGCAGTTCGCGGCTTGCCTCGCGGACAGGCATGCCGACTGGACCTATCTCAGCCCGCCGGCGGTGCTGGAGCCGGGCGAGCGCACCGGCGTTTTCCGGCTGGGTGCCGATGAACTCCTGATCGACGAGGCGGGCCGCTCGGCGATCTCGATGGAGGATCTCGCGATCGCCCTCATCGACGAGGCCGAGCAGGCGCGGCATCGCCGCGCCCGCTTCACCGTTGGATACTGAGGGGGTTGCGCCGCTCGTCGTCAGGCGTTGTGTCCGCCGTCGACGGCGAGCGAGGCCCCGGTGATGAACCGGCTTTCGGGACTGGCCAGATGCGCGACCATGGAGGCGATGTCCTCGGGAGCGCCAAAATGGCCGACCGCCGTCAGGGCGCGCTGGCCATCGGCGCCCTCGGCATCGGCCGGGTTCATGTCCGTGTCGGTCGAACCAGGATCGACCACGTTGACCGTGATGCCGCGCGCGCCCACGTCATGGGCCAGCCCCTTGGTGAAGCCGATCAGCGCCGATTTGCTCATCGCGTAGAGCGTTACCCCGCCATGCGGCACGCGCTGCGCGAAGCAGGAGCCGATGGAGATGATCCGCCCGCCTTCGCCCATATGGCGCAACGCGGCTTGCGAGGCGACGAAGACCGCCTTGACATGGATGCCGATGGTGCGGTCGATCTCCTCCAGTGTCACGTCTTCCGGCGGGCCGTAGGGAAAGATGCCCGCATTGTTGACCAGGATGTCCATCCGCCCGAACGCCCGGGCGGTCTGGTTGACTGCGGCCGTGACGGCACGCGGGTCGGCGCTGTCGGCCTGCACGGCCAGGCCGCGTCTTCCCGCGGCCTCGATATCGGCCACGACGGCCGCCGCCTTCTCGCCGTTGTGGGCATAGGTGATCGCGACATCTGCGCCGCGCGCTGCGAGCCGACGCGCGATGGCCGCGCCGATTCCCCGGCTGCCTCCGGTCACCAGTGCTGCCTTGCCTTCCAGGTCCTGCATAAGGATCTCCATTTATATACCGATCGGTATGAAATGCGTAGACGGCTTGTGGAAACCGGTCAAGCGAATTACTTACGGAGTGGTACAGAAGGTGTGTGAAATGGCGGAACGCGGCAGACCCAGAGCCTTTGACAGGAGTGAAGCGCTGCATCGGGCGATGCGGGTCTTCTGGACCTGCGGCTACGAGGGCACCTCGGTCAGCGAACTGGCGCAGGCGATGGGCATCAACAAGCCCAGCCTCTATGCCGCGTTCGGCTGCAAGGAAGCGCTGTTTCGCGAGGCCATCGAACTCTACGAGCAGGAGGAGGGCGCTCCCGTCGGCGAGGCGCTTGATCAGGGACGGACGGCGCGCAGCGCCATCGAGACGGCGTTGCGGGTGAATGCCCGCAGTTTCACGAACCCCGACAATCCGCGCGGCTGCATGGTCGTCGTCTCGGCGCTGGCCGGCGCGCCGGAAAACAACCCCGTCTGCAGTTTCCTGGCCGACAATCGCCGCGAGAGCGAAGAGAATTTCCGTCGCCGCGTTCTGCGCGGCATTGAGGAGGGCGATGTTCCCCGAGGCGCCGATGCCGCGCGCGTCGCCGCGTTCTATGCCACCGTCATGAACGGGCTGGCGATCCAGGCGCGCGACGGCGCGACCATGGAGAGGCTCGAGCGCCTGATCGACAGCGCCATGGCTGCCTGGGAAGCGGTCGCCAGCTAGGGTCAGGACCTATTAATCTTGCTTGATTGGCGGATGATGGACACGGAAATGCAAGGAGAGATGCGCAGGACGGGCTTTATGCCCGTCCAAGCGGCTCGACGCGGCAGTTCGAAGTCCATCGTCCGTCCCTTAGGGATATGGCCAGTTTGCCCGGGGAGAGCGTTGCAAGCCTTTGAAAACCGGATGGTTTCCTGCAGGCTTGCGCCTCCTCCCCGGACAAACTGACTCATACCAATCAAGCAAGATTAATAGATCCTGACCCTAGATCACTTCGTACGCTCAGTCGAATGCGGGGCGCGCTCAGGCGTCATCCCGTTTTCCCGTCAGCGGCCCGGCTGCCCCGTCGCGAGCTCGATCACCTGCAGCGGCGTGGTGATGACGATGTCGGCGGCGGTTCCGACAGTCTGGCCGATGCCCCGCACCAGGCTCTCCATCCGGCCGATCATGAGGTCGGGGTCGCGCTCGTCGAGTTCGCCCTCGCTCGACAGGCGTTCGCCCAGAAGACGCACCAGGATCGGGTTTTCCGCGAACTTCGTGTGGTTGAGCCAGTCGCCCGACGAGACCTTGGTGACATCGATGACCGTGACGCCGAGCTCGGCCAGATCCGCCGCATCGCGGTAATCGCCAAGGCGGGGCTTGTTGCCCGCGATGAACCCGGAGAGGGTCAGGGCGCGGTCGTTCTGCGAGGTAAGCACTGCAAACGGCTTTTCGGGAACGCCGTAGCGGCGCATCTGCCCCTTGAACACGTCGATGTCGATGTCGGGGGAAGCCAGCACGACGTCAGCCAGCCTTCCGCCAAGATCGCGATCGCCGGTGATCGCCAGTTGCCGCAACGCCTCCATCGTGACCCAGCTGCCCATCGAATGAGCGACGACATCGATGCGCTTTGCGCCCGCCCGGACCAGCGTGCGCAGGGTCTCCTCGAGCGCGTCGCGCGCGGTGGTGGCGCTGTTGTTGTCGTAAACATAATCAATGGTGCGGCCCGCCGACGGCCAGGAAAACAGGATCGGCGTGCCGCTGTACTGGGCATCGTGAAAGATCTGCGCGGCGCGGTAGACCGCGGCGTCGAAGCCGGTGTTGTAGCCATGGATGAAGATGAGGGCCCGCCCGCCGCGCGCCGCAATGTCCTGTGAGAGAGCCGTTTCGAACTGCCCGCGCTCGGGATAGAGCATGGCCCGCCGCGCCGAGAAATAGCGGGCGGGGTCGGCGACTTCGGGATTGGGCGCGAGTTCCATCTTGCCGGTCTCGTGGACGGCGGGAATGCTGATCTCGACCCGCGCGAACGCGGTCTGCATGGCTCTGCCGCCATCGAAAAGCTGGCCTGGGGCTTCCGTCGCGGCGCGGTTGGTGGCGATGAAGATGCCATGGGTCGCGGCGATCTGCGATTCGCTTGCCGGTGCGATGGTGCGCGCCATGAGCCTGGCGGGACTCGGGTTCGCGCAGCCGGCGAGAAGCGCCAGAAGAAGCAGTGCGGCGGCGGCGTGGAGCGGGCGAAAGCGCATTGGGTAATGATCCTCTTCGCCCTGGTTGACTTCATGGGAGAGGCCGTATCGACCCGGTCCCATAGCGTGTGTAGCGCAGATGACGCTATCTCTCCCAGAAAACGGGCGTGAAAATGACAAGAACCGCCAGAATTTCAAGCCTTCCCATCAGCATGGCGAAGGCCATGATCCATTTGGCGATGTCGGGTAGGGGCGCGAACGTGCCGGCCGGGCCGACAATCGGGCCGAGACCGGGGCCGACATTGGTCAGGCCGGTCAGGGCGGCGGAGATGGCGGTCATGAAATCCAGTCCGGTAGCGGCCAGCAGCAGGATGATAAGCGCCCAGATGACGAGGAACGCCGACATGAACAGGACGACCGCGCGCTGCAGGTCGTCTTCCACCGGACGGTCGCCATAGCGGACGGTGACCACCGTGTTGGGATAGACGAACCGCCGCAGGCCGTTGGCCAGCAGCTTGAACAGGATCAGGAAGCGGTAGGCCTTGATGCCGCCGGTCGTCGAGCCGGAGCAGCCGCCGAGGAACATGGCGACGAAGGCGGCGGCGACGGCAAACGGGCCCCATTGCGAATAGTCGTCGCTGGCATAGCCGGCCGTGGTGATGATCGAGACGAAGTTGAACGCCGAATGGGTCAGGGCTTGCAGGAAGGGCGTGTCGTTGGCCAGCCGGAGATAGACAGCCACCGCCAGGACGAACACTACGACATAGCCGGCGAAAACCCGGATCTGCGGATCGCGCAGTGCATCGAGGCGGCCGCGCACGGCGAACAGGATCAGGATCGAGAAGGGCAGGGCGCTGACGAACATGAAGAGCGTGCCGACCCAAAGAACGGCGGGATTGTCGTTGTAGTATCCCATCGAGGCATCATGCGTGGAGAAGCCGGCGGTGGCGACGGTGGTCATCGCATGGTTGAGCGCATCGAACATGCGCATGCCGGCCGCCGCATAGGCGATGCCGCAGGCAAGCGTCAGAAGGGCGTAGATGCTGACCAGGCCGACGGCGAAGGTCGAGAAGCGGTCGAAGGGGCGGTCCTCGATGTCGGAGGATTCGATGCGGAAATAGGAGACGCCGCCGACATTCAGAAAGGGCAGGATGAACAGGCCGAGGGCGATCACGCCAAGACCGCCGATCCATTGCAGGATGGAGCGCCATAAGAGGAGGCCGGGCGGCATGCCGTCGAGGCCGACGATGATGGTGGCGCCGGTCGCCGTGACGCCCGAAACCGATTCGAAAACCGCATCCGCGAGGCTGAAATCGATGGAGGAGGCAATCATGGGCACCGCGCCGACGACGCAGGCCGTCAGCCACATCAGATTGACCACGAGGAAGCCGAAACGCGACGAGATGACCGGCGCGCGTCCCTGGGTGGCGAGCGACACGCCGGTGGCAAGGCCGCCGGTGAACAGGGCCGAAAAGGCGAAGACGCGCCAGTCGTCATTGCCGTAATAAAGATCGACGGCGGCGGGAACGAGCATGGCAGCCGACAGGTAGATCGCGAACACCGCCGCTATGTGAAGCGCGGCGCGGATGGCTAAGTACTGCAATAAGTGGGTCCCCGGGGTTGCTCTGCTGTGGCTCTACCGCTCAAGCTGCCTCATGACGCGGATTCCGGCGACAGTGGCGTCCCGCGCAGCGATATGCAATAGCCGGGTAGAGCACGGACAGAGCACGGGCAAGGGACAGGATGAACGCAGAAGGAAAAGCCGGGGGTTTTGCACCCGGCGTTGCCAAGGCCGAAGGAGCGTTGCGCGCGCTCTTTCCCGAAACGCCGCTGCAGGAGAACGACTATCTGTCGAAGAAGACGGGCGCCCGCGTTTTTCTGAAGCGCGAGGATCTGACGCCGGTGCGGTCCTACAAGCTGCGGGGCGCCTTCAACTTCTTCCGCAAGGCGATCGCCGGCGGCGCCACGGACGGAACCTTCGTCTGCGCCTCGGCGGGCAACCATGCGCAGGGCTTCGCCTATGTCTGCCGCCATTTCGGCCGGCGCGGCATCGTCTTCATGCCGGTCACGACGCCGCAGCAGAAGATCGACAAGACGCGCATCTTCGGCGGCGATTTCGTCGAGATCCGGCTGGTCGGCGACTTCTTCGACGATTGCTATCGCGCGGCGCATGTCTTCGCTGCCGAGAGCGGTGGCATGATGGTGCCGCCCTTCGATCATCCCGACATCATCGAGGGCCAGGCGACGGTCGCGCTCGAGATCGCCAGGCAGATGCATGGCGAGAGCGACGCGAGGATCGGTGACAGCCTGGTCATCCTGCCGGTGGGTGGCGGCGGCCTCGCTTCCGGCGTGACGTGCTATCTGCGCGAGAGCGGAGAGCCGACTGAGTTCGCCTTCGCCGAGCCGGCGGGTGCCGCCAGCCTGCAGCAGGCGCTGGTCGAGGATCGGCCGGTGCGGCTGGCGCAGGTGGACAATTTCGTCGATGGCGCCGCCGTGGCGGAGATCGGCGCCGAGCCGTTTTCCCATCTGCAGGATTTCGACGCGCGGGCGGTGCATCTGGTGCCCGAGAACAGGCTCTGCGCGACCATGATCGAGATGCTGAACATCGAGGGCGTGGTGCTGGAACCGGCGGGGGCGCTGGCGATTGACGCACTGAAGAATTATGCGCCCGAGACGCTGCGCGGCCGCACCGTGGTGGCCGTCGTGTCCGGCGGCAATTTCGACTTCGAGCGGCTGCCCGACGTCAAGGAGAGGGCGTTGCGCTTCGAGGGGCTGAAGAAGTACTTCATCTTCCGCTTTCCGCAGCGGCCCGGCGCGCTGCGCGATTTCCTCGACCTGCTGGGGCCGGAAGACGACATCACCCGCTTCGAGTATCTGAAGAAGTCGGCGCGCAATTTCGGCTCGGTCCTGATCGGGATCGAGACCCGCAACCGCGCCAATTTCGACGTCCTGACCCAGCGGTTCGACAAGGCCGGCTGGGCCTATCAGGACATCACCGAGAACGACACGATTGCAGGATTCATCATCTGAGGCGGAGGATGCCATGGACCCGACCCGTTACATCGTGCTGTTTCGTGGTGTCGGCGGCGCCACGCAACTCCCCGTGAAGCGGCTGAAGGCCGTGCTTGACGATGCCGGCTTCGAGGATGTGGCGACCTATATCAACAGCGGCAATGCCGTCCTGACCGCGTCGCTCGACGAGGCCGGCGTGGTCGAGGCGGTCGGTGAGGCCGTGCGCCGGGAGATGGGTTTCGACAAGGCGGTCATCGCGCGCGGCGCGGACGACTGGGACCTCATGATCGCCCGCAACCCGTTTGCGCAGGCCGCGGACGACCCAACCAGGGTTCATGTCTATGCGCTCGAGGCCGCGCCGCAGCCGGAGGACGTTGAAGCACTGGAAGCGAAGGCGGGCGGGACCGAGCGCTTCCACCTGAACGGTAGGACGCTCTATCTCCACACGCCGGACGGCATGGGAACCTCCCGCTTCGCGCCGAAGATCGAGCCGACGCTGAAGGTGGCGATGACGGCGCGCAACTGGCGCAGCATGCTGGCCCTGCAGGAGCTGGCGCGCGGCGGCTGATTTTGCGCTGCACCATTATTTGTTTGCACTTTGCCGGCCGATGGCCCATATGGCGCTGATAGACGCATGGGCCGGCACAGACCGGCTTTCTTCTCAGAGACTGGTTGCGTCTGAAGCTCCCGCCGTTGCGGCGGAGGCGAAGCCGGAAACGTTCCGGCACGACAGCGCAGCCGCAGGGGCAGAGGCCCCGGCGTCTTGTCGTTCACAGAAACCATTGCCCGACGGGTTGCGCCCCGCCACGGATATTTGCGGCGCGTCGATCGCAGCCGCTATGAAAGACGATAAAATTGACCAATGATAACAATGCGAAACAGACTGGTTTCGCGGAACTCGGCATTTCCGGCACCCTGTTGAAAGCCGCCAACGACGCTGGCTTCACCGTGCCCAAGCCGATCCAGGATCAGGCCATTCCGCCGATGCTCGAGGGCAGAGACGTGCTGGGCATCGCCCAGACCGGCTCCGGCAAGACGGCCGCCTTCACCATGCCGATCCTCTCGAAGATCATGGCGCTCGGAACCAAGCGGCTGCGCAAGACGGCGCGCGCACTGATTCTGTGCCCGACGCGGGAACTCGCCGTGCAGATCGACGAGGTGGTGCGCCAGCTCTCGCATCATGCGCATCTGTCCACGGCTCTGGTGCTGGGCGGCGTTTCGCGCGGCAGCCAGGTGCGCCGTCTGGCACAGGGCGTCGACGTGGTGATCGCGACACCCGGCCGCCTGACCGATCTCGTCCGCTCCGGCGAGCTGTCGCTTGCCGAGACGCGCTGGCTGGTGCTCGACGAGGCCGACCGCATGCTGGACATGGGCTTCATCAACGATGTGCGCCGCATCGCGCGCGCCACGCATGCCGACCGGCAGACCGCGCTGTTCTCGGCGACCATGCCCCGCGAGATCGAGCAGCTTGCCGCCAGCCTGCTGAAGGAGCCGGTGCGCGTCGAGGTCGCCAAGCAATCGACCACGGCCGTCGAGATCACCCAGCGCCTGGTGATGGCGCGCACCAAGCAGAAGCGCAAGGTCCTGTCCGACATGCTGGCCGACGAAACCATGCGTTCTGTGATCGTCTTCGCCCGCACCAAGCACGGCGCGGACCGCGTGACCCGCGATCTGGAGCGCGACGGATTCGAAGCCGCCGTCATTCACGGGAACAAGTCGCAGAATGCGCGGCAAAGGGCGCTGAACGGTTTTCGTGACGGTTCGGTGCGCATCCTGGTGGCCACCGACATCGCCGCGCGCGGCATCGATGTTCCGGGCATCAGCCACGTGGTGAACTTCGACCTGCCGGACCAGCCGGAAAGCTACGTTCACCGGATCGGCCGGACCGGCCGCAACGGCGCATCGGGCGAGGCGGTCACGTTGTGTGATCCGGCCGAGAGCGACAAGCTGCGCGCGGTCGAGAAGATCATCCGGATGCGCCTGCCGGTGGTGGCCGACCATACGGGAGAGCCGGACCCGGCTCGCAATCCCGCCGACGCCAGCGGCCGGGGCGGCCAGCGCCACGCGCAGCCGAAAGCCAGCAATGACGCGGCGCGCGGCCAGCAGAAGCGTTCGGGACAGAAGCCCAAGCAGGCCGGTTCGGGCGATGCCCACAAGGCGGGCGCCAAGCCGGGCCAGCGCAAGCGCAACAACCGCTACAGGAGGCAGGGCGCGCGCGCGGCCTGACCTTTCGAAAGGGCTGGGGCGGGCGGCGGGCTGACCCGAGGTTCGCCCCCGCTGGCCCAATTGTTCCTGATCCGGCAATGCGCTAATGCATGTCCCATTCAGATGGATTCATTTGAATGACAACGAACATGCATCATTTCAACGTGTTACAGCGTCCTTTGCGCGTCTCATGAGACACGCGGCGCTTTAGGCGCGATGATCGTGCCCAGCGGCTGGATCGGGAGGGCGATATCATGGCGGGACTTGTCGCCCTGGCGATCGGATACATCCTGTCGCAATTCTATCGCTCGTTCCTGGCTGTGCTGACGCCGGCCCTGACGGCGGAGCTGGGAATCTCCAAGGCCGAACTGTCGATGGCATCGGGCGCCTGGTTCATTAGCTTCGCGCTGATGCAGTTCGTGGTCGGCGTCGCGCTCGACCGCTACGGACCGCGGCGCACGGCCGCCTTCCTGCTGACGGTCTGCGGCGGCGGCGGAGCGGCGCTGTTTGCGGCCGCGCCCAATCCCATGACGGTCATCGTGGCGATGGCGCTGAACGGTGCAGGCTGTTCAGCCGTCCTGATGGCTGCCGTCTTCATCTTCGCAAAATCCTATGCGCCGGCGCGCATGGCGATCCTGATCTCCTGGCTGGTGGGCTTCGGCACGCTGGGCAATGTGATCGGCTCCGCGCCGATGGCGGCGGCCGCCGAAGCCTTCGGCTGGCGCGGCGTCATGGCGGGACTTTCGGTCTTCACGCTCATGACCGGTCTCGCCATCACCCTCCTGGTGCGCGATCCCGAGCCGGACCGGAGTGCTGCAACGGGCCGGCAGGGCTTTGGCGGCTATCTGGAGCTGATGCGCCTGCGCGTCCTGTGGCCGATCCTGCCGCTCACCGCCCTGAACTACGCGCCGGCGGCGGGCATCCGCGGATTGTGGGCCGGTCCCTATCTCGCCGACGTCTACGGTGCCGACGCCCTGCTGATCGGCCAGGTGACGCTGTTCATGGCGCTGGCGATGTCGCTCGGCAGTTTCGTCTACGGCCCTCTGGATACGGTCCTGCGGACGCGAAAATGGGTTGCCGTTGGCGGCAACGCCATCGGTGCCGCCGCGATAGCATGGCTGGCGATGTTTCCGGTCACCGGGGTTGCGGCCACCACGGTCGTTCTGGTGGTGATCGGCGTTTGCGGGGCGAGCTACGGCTTGCTGATGACGCATGGCGGCGCCTTCGTGCCGGCGCATCTGACGGGGCGCGGCGTGACGCTGCTCAATTTCTTCTCCGTCGGCGGCGCCGGTGTGATGCAGTTCGCGACGGGCGGGGTGGTGGCCGCCGCCACCGTGCCGGGCGATCCCGCGGCGGCATACCAGACGCTGTTCATGTTCTATGCGGTGCTGCTAGCAGCAACGGTGGCGATCTACATGTTCTGCCGCGACGCGCCGCCGGACGTGCGGCACGAGGGCTGACCGGCCTTACCGCGTCCTCCTGCGGGGGCCGACCGTGCGCTTGTCCCAGCCTGTCAGGCGGTAAAGAACGAAGAAGATCAGGGGCTTGGGAAACAGGCGCAGCAGCTTGAGCGGCCAGACCAGGCGGCGCGGGAAACTGATCTCGTAGCCGCCGCGTTGCAGGCCGGCCGCGATGCGCCGGGAAGCGTCGCCGACCGTCAGCAAGGCGGGCATGCGGAAGGTCGTCTTGTCGGTCAGCGGCGTGGCGACAAAGCCAGGATTGATGATCTGGACGCGGATATTCATCTTCTCCAGATCGAAGCGGAGTGCCTCGATCATGTTGTTCAATGCCGCCTTGGTGGAGCCGTAGGCGGCCGCCGAAGGCATTCCGAAGAAGGACGTGACGGATCCCATCACGGCGATCTGGCCGTATCCCCGGTCGCGCATGCGGTCGATCACCGGCACCAGGCCGTTCAGGGTGCCGAACACGTTGATCTGGTAGCTGCGTACGAAGTTGGTGGTTTCCAGGCGGTCGCCACGCACCGGCAGATAGGCGCCGGCGTTGAACACGGCGAGAGAGATGGGGCCAAGCTTCTTCTCGATGGCGATGACGGTGCGCTCCATGCCGGCCTCGTTCATCACGTCGCACGGGAAAGTGAAGATGCGGCCCTTCAGCGCGTTTTCCTCCTTCGCGATCGATCCGAGATTGTCCTCGGCACGCGCCGTGGCCGCCACGGTGAACCCCTGACGCGCCAGGTGCAGCGCGAGAGCGCGCCCGATCCCCGTGCTGGCTCCGGTGATCCAGACAACTCCATTCTCCGGCCTGGCCCTGTAGAGCCCCATGCGATCCCCGTGCAACTGTTGGTCGGAGGCAGACTTAGCTGCCGGTGCTGCGATTGAAAAGCAGCAAGGGAAGGTGGAGCCCCAGAAAACACTGGATGAGCTGAGAGGTGGCATCCGTTGCACCGAGGCCCGCGCGCGGCGCGAGCGGAGCGAAACGCGACGTCTTTGCGCGGTTTGGCTCCCGGGCGCAAAATCCCTCCTTGCAAGTGGCGGAATCGCTTTCTACCCTTCGCCGAAAATTCGCAGAGGTTCGTATGAAAAACTCGGTTGTCGATGCAATAGGAAACACACCGCTGATCCGCCTGAAGCGCGCTTCGGAGGAAACGGGTTGCGAGATCTACGGCAAGGCCGAGTTCATGAATCCGGGCCAGTCCGTGAAGGATCGTGCCGGGCTCTTCATCATCCGCGACGCCGAGAGGCGCGGCCTGCTCAGGCCGGGCGGCGTGATCGTCGAGGGGACGGCCGGCAATACGGGCATCGGCCTGACGGTGGTGGCCAAGGCGCTGGGCTATCGCACGGTCATCGTCATTCCCGACACGCAGAGCCAGGAAAAGAAGGACGCGCTGCGCGTTCTGGGCGCCGAACTCATCGAGGTGCCGGCGGTGCCCTACAAGAACCCCAACAATTACGTCAAGGTTTCGGGCAGGCTGGCCGAGCAGCTCGCCGCGAGCGAGCCGAACGGCGCGATCTGGGCCAACCAGTTCGACAATGTCGCCAACCGTGAAGGACATGTCCGCACCACCGCCGAGGAGATCTGGCACCAGACGGAGGGCAGGGTGGACGGTTTCGTGTCCGCCGTCGGTACGGGCGGTACGCTTGCCGGCGTGGGCGAGGGGCTGCGCGGCCGGAACCGCGACGTCAAGATCGCGCTGGCCGACCCGATGGGCGCCGCGCTCTACAGTTTCTATACCGAGGGTGTCCTGCAGTCGGAGGGCAGCTCGATCACCGAAGGGATCGGGCAGGGACGCATCACCGCCAATCTGGACGGGTTCGCGCCCGACTTCTCCTATCAGATCCCCGACGAGGAAGCCCTGCCGATCGTCTTCGACATGGTACAGAACGAGGGGCTGTGCCTGGGCGGTTCGACGGGCGTCAACATCGCGGGGGCGATCCGTCTCGCGCGCGAGCTGGGGCCGGGGCACCGCATCGTGACGATCCTGTGCGACTACGGCACACGCTATCAGTCGAAGCTGTTCAATCCGGCGTTCCTGCGCGAGAAGGGCCTGCCGGTTCCGGACTGGATGGAAGAGACGCCGCAGATCGACGTTCCGTTCGAGGCGGTGGCGTGATGGATCTGTCAACCGAGATCCTTTTTCGCGACGATGCCTATCTGCGCGACGGTGCGGCGCGGGTTCTTGCCATCAACGACCGCGGGGGAATCCTGCTCGACCGCACGGTCTTCTACGCGACCTCGGGTGGCCAGCCCGGCGATACGGGCCGGCTGACGCGCACGGACGGGACGGCGATCGAGATCGCCGCGACGGTGACCGGCGAGACCAAGGAACAGATCATCCACGTGCCCGCGGCGGGCCAGGCGCTGCCGGAACCGGGCGAGACGCTTCAGATGGCTATCGACTGGGAGCGGCGTTTCCGCCTGATGCGCATGCACACCGCCTGTCATCTCCTGAGCGTCGTCTGTCCCTATCCGATCACCGGGGCTTCGGTGAGCGAGGACGATTCACGGGTCGATTTCGATCTGCCCGACGCCGGTTTCACCAAGGAGGCCGTCACCGAAAAGCTGATGGAACTGGTGCAGGGCGACCATGCCGTCTTCAACCGCTGGATCACGGAGGAGGACCTGACCGCCAATCCGGGCCTGGTGAAGTCGAAGAACGTGCGCCCGCCGAAGGGGGCCGGGCGCGTCCGCCTGGTCTGCATCGGCGAGGATGCGGCGGTCGACAGCCAGCCCTGCGGCGGCACGCATGTGGCGCGCACCGGCGAGGTGGGCGAGATCCACATCGGCAAGATCGAGAAGAAGGGGCGGGAGAACCGCCGCTTCCGCATCCGCTTCGGCCCGATGCCGGCGGCGTGACCAGTAACGAGACAGGCGGGACGTGATGAGCGAGACGAGCAGGTTTACCGTTTCAGCGGATTGGCTGGAAGCGAAGCTGGGCATGCCCGGCCTTTCGATCGTCGATGCCTCCTGGTACCTGCCCGCGCAGGGCCGGGACGCGCGCGGCGAGTACGAGGCGGGACACATCCCCGGCGCCGTGTTCTTCGACCAGGATGTGGTGGTTGCACCCGGTTCCGATCTGCCGCACACGCTGCCGGACGCGCCGACCTTCGCCCGGCATGCTGGCGCGATGGGCATAGCGCGCGACGACACCATCGTCGTCCATGACGGACCGGGGCTGTTTTCCGCCCCCCGCGTCTGGTGGATGTTCCGCGTGATGGGCGCCCGCAACGTGCTTCTGCTGGAAGGCGGGCTGGATGGCTGGCGCGCCGAGGGACGCCCGTTGACCGCCGCTCCGACCAAGATCGCGCCCAACGTCTTCGAAGCGACGCTCGACGAGACGCGCGTGGCGACCTTCGAGGCGATGCGCAGCATCGTGGACGGGCGCGCTGCCCAGATCGCCGATGCGCGGCCGGCCGGCCGCTTCACGGGCGTCGAGCCGGAGCCGCGTCCCGGCATGCGCTCGGGCCACATGCCGGGCGCGCGCAGTGTCCCGGCGTCCGCGCTGGTGCGCGACGGCAGGCTGCTGCCCGCCGATGAATTGCGAAAACTGTTCGCCGATGCCGGGATCGACCTGGAGCGGCCGGTGGTGACGTCCTGCGGGTCCGGCGTCACGGCGGCGGTCATCACGCTGGCACTGGAGACGGTGGGACACACGGACAACCGCCTCTATGACGGGTCCTGGAGCCAGTGGGGCGGCCTGGCGGACACGCCGGTGGAAACGGGCGAACCATAAGCTGACAAACAGACAACGGGGCATTCATCGTCAATTCAGGAGTTGCGCTGAAATATGCGCCGGTCAATGACTGTTTCCCCCTGAAAGGACTTGAGATGCTGAATCGCCGTCAAATGCTCGGTGCCGCGATCGCGGCGTGCTTCGTGCCCGGTGCGGCCGCAGCGCAGTCGGCCATGCCTTCGGCCTCGCAGATCCAGCGCCGGCTGGAAGCCGCGCCGGCGCAGCGCGTGCGCCCGCAGGACCGGGTGACCGTGCGCGAGTTGAAGCGCCGCCCCGAACTGCGCCGCCGGGCACCTTCGATCGATATCCAGGCCATCAATTTCGCCTTCGACTCGGCCGAGATTCCGTACTCGCAGTACCGCAAGGTCGAGCAGATCGCCGATGCGCTGCATGCCCTGCGGCGGCGGCGGCCGGGCATGCTCGTCCTGCTCGAGGGCCATACTGACGCGGTCGGTTCGTTCGGCTACAATCAGCGCCTGTCCGAACAGCGCGCCGCATCGCTGAAGCGCGTTCTGGCCCGCGAGTTCGGCGTGCCGTCGCGGATGATGGAGACGGTGGGATACGGCGAGGAATATCTCCTCGTGCCGACGCCCAACGAGAACTGGCGCAACCGCCGCGTCACGCTGCGGCGCATCGACGATTTCATCCGCTAGACCTGTTCCTCTGCGCTTTTGCGGACGTCAGGCGATTCCATCTGACTGCAAAACGCGATGGACCCGGCCTTCGCTTCCGAAGCCCGCCCTCGTTCTGCATCAGGCCCGGCAACCCGTTGCGTTTGCCGGGCCTGCTTGTCTGCTGCACTCCGGAATCGGGTGGAATGCGGCGGTACGTGCAGCCATGCTTCTCCTGCAACCCTCACAGGAGAGCCGCTATGGGACTGATCAAATTCACCGCCATGCCGAGCGAGGAGGCGCGGGCCTTTCGCGCGGGCGCGAAAGACGCCTACGGCAATGCGCCGGAACGCCGGGTGTCCGACGGTGCCGGAATACCCTGTCGCCATTGCCTGCGCGGCGTGGAAGCGGGCCGTCCCTATCTCACGCTTGCCTATCGGCCGTTTCCCGAACCGCAGCCCTATGCCGAGACGGGGCCGATCTTTCTCTGTGCCGATGAATGCGCGCGCGCTCCCGACAGCGATGTCATGCCGGACCTCTTTCGCGCCCGGCCGGACTGGCTGCTGCGGGGCTATGGGCATGACGACCGCATCGTCTACGGGACGGGCGCGGTGACGCCGAAGAAGGATATCTGCACGCGGGCGCACGCACTTCTGCAGCGCGACGACATTGCCTATCTGCACCTGCGCTCGGCCCAGTACAATTGCTATCAGGTGCGCATCGAGCGGGCATGAAAAAACCCGCCGTTTCCGGCGGGTAGTTTGCTGGAGGAGACGTGTCAGGCGGCGAGCACCGCCTGCGGTTCGGCCATTTCGTAGCCGAGCGCTTCGGCCACGGCGCGATTGGTGATGCGGCCCTTGTGGACGTTCAGGCCGTTGCGCAGATTCGGATCGTCGACAAGCGCCTTCAGCCCCTTGTCGGCGAGCAGCAGGCCGTGATGCAGGGTCGCGTTGTTGAGCGCGTGGGCCGAGGTGACGGGAACGGCGCCCGGCATGTTGGCGACGCAGTAGTGAATGATCCCGTCGATCTCGTAGGTCGGGTCCGAATGGGTGGTGGCGTGGGAGGTCTCGAAGCAGCCGCCCTGGTCGATCGCCACATCGACCAGCACGGTTCCCTTCCGCATGCCCGACAGCATTTCGCGCGTCACGAGCTTTGGCGCGGCGGCGCCGGGAATGAGCACGGCGCCCACCACGATATCCGCGGAGAAGCACTCTTCCTCCAGCGCCTCGACGGTGGAATAGCGCGTGTGCGCGCGGCCATTGAAGATGTCGTCGAGTTCGCGCAGGCGCGGGATCGATCGGTCGAGGATGGTCACGTCGGCACCGAGGCCGACCGCCATCTTCGCGGCGTTGAGGCCGACCACGCCGCCGCCGATGATGGCGACTTTGCCCGGCAGCACGCCCGGCACCCCGCCGAGCAGTACGCCGCGCCCGCCATTGGCTTTCTGCTGGGCGGTGGCGCCGGCCTGAATCGCCAGGCGTCCGGCGACTTCCGACATCGGCGCGAGCAGGGGGAGGCCGCCGCGTGTGTCGGTGACGGTTTCATAGGCGATAGCCGTGACGCCGGATTCGACGAGGCCCCGGGTCTGTTCCGGGTCCGGAGCCAGGTGAAGATAGGTGTAGAGGATCTGGTTCTCGCGCAGTTGCGCCCATTCGACCGGCTGCGGTTCCTTGACCTTGACCACCATGTCGGAGCGGGCGAACACGTCGCCGGCGGTTCTGGCGATGGTCGCCCCGGCGGCGCGATAGGCATTGTCGTCGGCGCCGATCCCCGCGCCGGCGCCGGTTTCGACCAGGACTTCATGGCCGTGGGCGACATATTCGCGGACCGACCCCGGGGTCAGGCCGACGCGGTATTCGTGGTTCTTGATTTCCTTCGGGCAGCCGACGCGCATCCAGATCTCCTCCAAGAGCATGTTTGTGCATTGTTCTGGCTCTATCGATGAGACCACAAAACGGGCCGAACGTCTTTGCGAACATGTTTGCGGGCGCGGGGCAAATTCGATACTTTTTGCGTCATTGCCTATTTTCGGAGGAGGAAAGTCGGTCAATGGCCCTCGACAGGATTGATATCGCTATTCTGGACGCATTGCAGCTGGACGGGCGGATCTCCAATTCCGCCCTTGCCGAGAAAGTGAGCTTGTCCCAGTCGGCCTGTTCGCGCCGGCTCGACAATCTGGAGAAGAGCGGCGTCATCAAGGGATATCATGCCGAGCTTTCCAACGCTGCGCTCGGCCATGCGATGACGGTGATCGTGCATATCTCGCTGTCCGGCCAGTTCGAGCGGACCTTGAGCGAGTTCGAGGCGGCGGTGACGCGCTGTCCGAACGTGGTGTCGTGCCATCTCATGTCCGGCGAGTACGACTACATCCTGCGCATCGCCGCGCGCGACCTGCAGGATTATGAGCGCATCCACAAGGAATGGCTGACCGGCATGCCCCATGTGATCAAGATCAACTCTGCCTTCGCCCTGCGCGAGGTGATCGACCGCACGGCGATCGGCATGAAGCCGCAACTGGCGTGAGCGGGTTACGCTAGCCCGTCCAACGTTTCACGGAGCGCTGAACAGATCCATCTCCCTGTTTTTCCGCGTTTATGCGGGCGTCGGGTGATTCCACCTGACTGCAAAACGCTATAGCGGGCCTTCCTCAGTGACGATGCGGTCCATCGGGATGTCGTGGGGCTGGGGATGGATGGTGGCGAGCCGCGAGAACGCATAGCCGATGCCGATCACCAGCGGCCTTCTGGGCAGCGTCGCGAGCGTGCGGTCGTAGAAGCCGCCGCCATAGCCGAGCCGGTAGTTGCCGCCGTCGAAGCCGACCAGCGGCGAGATGACGATGTCGGGCAGCACCTCCGCGCCGGCGGCGGGGACGGGAATGTTCCAGACGCCGCGCTCCAGCGCATCGCCGGGGCGATAGGCGCGGAAGATCAGGGGCGCGTTCTTTTCCACGACGACGGGCAGGGCGGCGCCGGCGCCGCGATCGATCGTCGCGGCGAGCCAGGGCCGCAGGTCAGGCTCCCCGCGAAAGGGCCAGTAGAGGCCGATCGTGCGGCCGTGCGGATCGCCAATCACTGCGTCGAGGCCCGCGGCGATCCGGCCGGCCATGTCCGCTCGGGTTGCTGCGGGGATCGAGAGACGCTCGGCCAGGATGCGCTCGCGCTGCGCCTTGCGAAAGCGGCGCACCTCCGGCCAGTGGCTTTCGATGTTTGCCGCCCCGCCGTCGTCGCCCTCATGCATGAAACATGGCGGCGAGGCGTAGGGCGCCACGCGGTCCCGTGGGTCGCTGGTCATGCGCCTTCTCCTTCCCTTCCGATCCATCCCCAATGGAAAGAATACTGCATCCGGCCGCCGATGCGCGCTGTTCCCCATGCGACGTTTCGACCGGCATCGCGCCGTCATTCCAGCGTCATCAGATTTTGCTGGAACTCCGTCGACAACAGCGCGATCATCTTCGTTCGATCGCCTATCCAGCCTGGACCGAAGGAGACTCGACCATGAACCGGCAGCTTCAATCCATTTCGCGGCGTTCCTTTCTGGCGGGGTCGGCCGCAGCCGGCTCCCTTGTCCTGATGCATCCCTTCTCGGCGCGCGCCGCGGGCAACCAGGCGCATCTCAGGATCATGGAAACGACGGACCTGCATGTCCACGTGTTTCCCTATGACTACTACGCCGACAAGCCCAACGACACGATGGGACTGGCGCGCACCGCATCGATCATCGATGCCATCCGCGCCGAGGCGACGAATTCGATCCTCGTCGATAATGGGGACTTCCTGCAGGGCAACCCGATGGGCGACTACATTGCCTATGAGCGCGGCATGAAGGATGGCGACGTCCATCCGGTCATCAAGGGGATGAACACGCTGGGCTATGATTGCGCGACGCTCGGCAATCACGAGTTCAATTACGGCCTCGACTTCATGTTCAAGGTGCTGGACGGGGCGAACTTCCCCTTCGTCTGCGCCAATCTGACCAAGGGACAACTGGCCGCCAGCGGCCGCGACGACGCCCTGTTCCTCAAGCCCTATGTGGTTCTCGACCGCAAGGTGAAGGACGGCGACGGCAACGAGCATCCGATCCGCATCGGCCTCATCGGCTTCGTGCCGCCGCAGATCATGAACTGGGATGCCAAGCACCTGTCCGGCAAGGCGATGACGCGCGACATCGTCCGGGCGGCGGAGGCCTGGGTGCCGCAGATGAAGGAGGAGGGCGCGGAACTGATCGTCGCGCTGTCCCATTCGGGCATCGGTCCGGCACAGTACGAGGAGAACCTCGAGAACGCCTCGCTGCTGCTCGCCGGCGTCGACGGCATTGATGCGATCGTCACGGGCCACAGCCACCTGGATTTCCCCGGCGTCAAGTTCGACGGGATGGAAGGTGTCGACAACGCCGCCGGCACGATCGGCGGCAAGCCAGGCGTGATGGGCGGCTTCTGGGGCTCGCATCTGGGCCTGATCGACCTCCTGCTGGAGCGCGACGGCAATGCCTGGAAGATCGTCAGCTCTACCTCGGAGGCGCGACCGATCTTCAAGCGTGTCGAGCGGGCCACCGAACCGCTGGTCGAGAGCAAGGCCGAGGTCGAGGACGCTGTGCGCGCCGACCACGAAGCGACGCTGAAATATGTGCGCACGGCCGTCGGCAAGACGTCCGCGCCGCTCTATTCCTATTTCGCGCTGGTGGCCGACGATCCGTCCGTGCAGATCGTCAGCCAGGCGCAGACCTGGTACATCACCGAGATGCTGAAAGACGGCGCGTACAAGGACCTGCCGGTCCTTTCGGCGGCCGCCCCCTTCAAGGCCGGCGGGCGCGGTGGGCCGGACTACTATACCGACGTGCCGGCGGGCGATGTCGCCATCAAGAACGTCGCGGACCTCTATCTCTATCCCAACACGGTCCAGGCAGTTCTGGTGACGGGGGCGGACGTGAAGGAATGGCTGGAAATGTCGGCCGGCATCTTCAACCAGATCGAGCCGGGCAAGGCTGACCAGGTTCTGCTCGACCCGACCTTCCCGTCCTATAATTTCGACGTGATCGACGGCGTGACCTATGCGATCGACCTGTCGCAGCCGCCGAAATACACGTCCAAGGGCGAACCGCTGAACGCCGGGGCGAGCCGCATCACCGACCTTCAGTACAATGGCGCGCCCATCGATCCGGCCCAGAAATTTGTTGTCGCCACCAACAATTATCGTGGCGGCGGCGGGGGAAACTTCCCCGGCATCAGCGCCGACAAGGTGATCTTCGCCGCGCCCGACACGAACCGCGACGTCATCGTCCGCTACATCGTCGAGCAGGGAGCCATCAACCCCTCCGCCGATGCGAACTGGCGTTTCAAGCCGCTGGAGAACACCAGTGTGCTGTTCGAGACCGGACCGAAGGGCGCGGCCTTCGCAGGCGAGGTCAAGGGCGTCTCCATCGCTCCGGCGGGCGAGGGGAACGAGGGTTTTGCGCTGTACCGCATCACGCTCTGAAGCGATTTCCGCGCTGAGGGAAGAAGTCGGGCGCGATGCCCGGCTTTTTCTTGTGGAACAATGGCTTGCGCGGAAATCTGCATGATCCGATTCAGTGGATGCGACCCTGCGGCACATTGACAGCCGATGGCGCGGGGCGCGATCTGCATCGGTCAGTTTGGAGGCCCGCCATGATTCGTCACATCGTTTTCTTCAGCGCCAGGGACGAGGCCGATGTCGGGCGCATCGCCGACAAACTCGGCATGCTGGGCGACATTCCACATGCGGATTTCTTCGAGGTCGGGCTGAACCGCAAGGTGGACCAGCTCGGCAGCGAAGTGGACGTGGTGGTCTATGGCGAGTTCCGTGACGAGGAGGCGCTGGCGGCCTACAAGGCGCATCCGGTCTATGCGGAATGCATCAGGCAGGTGCGTCCGCTGCGCGAGATGCGCATCGCCGCCGATTTCGTGTCCTCGGTTTCTACAGCGCCGCGCGTCTTGTTGGACGCGCAAAGGACGCTGTAGCACTTTGAAATGATGCATGTTCGTCGTCTTTCAAATGAATTCATTTGAAAGCGACATGCATTAGCTAACCTTCCTCGCGTATCACGCGATAGCCATCGAGCGCGATCTGCCGCGCCGTCCCGTGGTCGACCATCGGGGCGGGATAGGTCTCGCCAAGCCGTATGCCCGCCTCGGACAGTGCTGCTGCGGTCGCGTTCCATGGCTTGTGGATGTAGCGCTTCGGCAGGTTGCGGAGCTCCGGCACGAAGCGATGCACATAGGCGCCATCGGGATCGAATTTCTCCCCCTGCAGGACCGGGTTGAAGATGCGGAAGAAGGGGGCCGCGTCGGCGCCGGAACCCGCCACCCACTGCCAGTTGGCAGGGTTGCTCGCGGGATCGGCATCGACAAGCGTGTCCCAGAACCATTCTTCTCCGGAACGCCAGTCGAGCCGCAGGTCCTTGACCAGGAAGGAGGCGACGATCATGCGCGCCCGGTTGTGCATCCAGCCGGTCTGCCAGAGCTGCCGCATGGCGGCGTCGACGACCGGATAGCCCGTCTGCCCGCGTTGCCAGGCACGGAGCGCCTTGTCGTCCCGTTGCCAGGGAAAGGCATCGAAATCCCGGTTGAAATTCCGCGTGGCAAGGTCGGGATTGTGGAACAGCAGATGCCAGCAGAATTCGCGCCATCCGAGCTCCTTGCGAAAGGTCTGCGCGTCGCCGGCTGGCAGTTCGTGGCCGGCTTCGAGCGCACTCCAGATCTGCCACGGGCTGATCTCCCCGTGGGCGAGATGCGGGGAGAGGCTCGACGTGCCGGCGTCGGCCAGGACGTCGCGGCGCCGGTCGTAGCCAGTGCCGCCGCCGGCGAGGAAAGCGTCGAGGCGCTCCCGGGCGCCGGCCTCGCCCGGCGTCCACTGCGCCGCCAGACCTCCCGACCAGTCGGGCTTTGAGGGCAGGAGCTCCCACTGGTCGAGCGGGTCGCTGGCCACGTCATGATCGGCCGCGTTCAGCCTGTGGGGGCGATCGGCCGGCGCGTGTGGTTCGATCGACTGCTGGAGCGCGCGCCAGAACGGGGTGAAGACGCGGTAGGGTCCGCCGGCGCCGGTCTTCAGGCGCCATGGCTCGTGCAGCAGGTGGCCTTCGAAGCTCTCCGCCTCGATGCCCGCATCCCTGAGCGATGCCTTCATCCGCGTGTCGGCGGCGATGCCGGGCGGATCGTAGCGGCGGTTCCAGTACACGGCTCCGGCGTTCAGCCGGGCGGCGAGGCGCATCGCCGTGTCGGCCATGGGACCGCGCTGGAGGATGAGGCGAATGCCGAGCCGGCCGAGGTCTTCGCCCAGCGCCTTCAGCGAATGGTGCAGCCACCAGCGCCGCGCGCCGCCCGGCGGGCGCGTCCCTTCGCTCGTCTCGTCGAGGATGAAGACCGCGGCAAGGGGACGTCCCGAGCGGGCTGCCGCGGCAAGCGCACGGTTGTCGGTCAGGCGCAAATCATGCCGAAACAGGATCAGAAGCGTGTCTTCCGCCCCGCTGGCGGCGCGCTCAGTCGTCATTGGTGGCATTCAGGTCTTCGGGGCGCTTGCCGCTCTGTCCGTCGTCTTCCGGGTGGAGATAGCCGTTCTCCAGCGCCCAGGCCCTGAACGCGCGCAGAAGCGCTTCCTCGCGCGGCAGGTTCGCTCCATCATGACGGGAGAAACGGTCGAGGGCGGCAGTCAGGTCGGCGGGGAGGGCCAAAGTCAAGCTGGTCACGGCTGTCGCCGCCGGTTTTACATCCTGCCTGGTCTTCATCAGTCGCCTGCCCCTGCTTAGTCCCTGTCAGACAACCGTCTGCCCGGGAATTGGTTCCGTGGGTTTCCCATCTTGTTCGACCGTCTCAGTCTTCATCGCCCGCTTGTCATCAACGTGCTGCGTTGGGAGCGCCCCAAAATGTGAGCAGGCTCGGCCTCGCGCGGATCGTAACGGGCGCGACCTCATTCGGCATGGCTTGCTTCGAGCTCGGCGCGCGCGAGATGGAGCGCCCGGCGCGAACTGCGGGATAGATCGTCCAGGCTTCTCGCAACGGTTTCGAAGGACGCATCGTCCATCGGCGCGAAGATGCTGTTGTTCAGTTCGCGCGCGATCTCGCCGGCGCGACGCGCATAGGCTTCGCCGGTCGGCGTCAGGCGGAGCAGTGTGCGGCGGCGGTCGTTCGGATCGCGGTCCCTGGTGATCAGTTCCCGGTCGTGCAGGGCGTTGCACTGCGCCGTGATGAAGGGGCTGGCGACCTGCAGATAATCGGCGACCGTCTGAACGGCGACGCCGAGCTCTCCCTGCTCGTTGGCGATCGTCATGATGACCATGTGCTGGGAGCGCGACAGGCCCAGATGGCGGGCCAACAGCTCGAACATGCTGGTCATGTTGCTGTCCAGCACCAGCAGATCGAACAGCATGCGCCTGAAACGGCGATAGTCCGCTTCGCTCTTGATGAATGGCAAGTTGCAGGTGCGAAGGGGTTTGAACCGGCGGGGGGCGGCATTGATGGAACGGCTCTTTTTCATGGTTCCGCTCAGCGAGGCGTTGCTGCGGTGAAGGGCTGGTGCGGGCCCGCCTGTGCGTAAAGTTCTGGGCAGGCAGTCCTCCCGGGATATTATATAATCCACTTATCTTTTCAGCCTAGCAGACGGTAGTTTGCCCGCAAGAGATATTTCCGCAATAAAAAATGTATTGCACAAAGCGGAAAACGTACCTAGGGTCACCCAACGATGTGGATGGCGCGGACTGCACCGGAGAGACGATCCCGGCGACAACGTCGCCGCCCGGGACAGTGCCGCAGGAGGAGGGTTGCGCATGCGCGATCCTAAGGGGAGGCGCCGGCTTTCATGTCTGTTCGGCGCGGCAGTGATGAACGGGCAGGCGCTGCCCGTCGGGGAGGACCCGCTTGGATGAAGCCTGGACGAGGTCAGGCATCGCGGCGGCTTGCGTCGTGATCGTTCGGCGCTGTGCGCGGGATGGGCAATTGGACGGGTGAAGCGGCTTCTTTGCGGGTCGTCACGAGCAGAGACGCCTCGCTACGGGGGGGCGCACCGGTGGAAAATCAAACCAACAAAATGGGGAACTGAAATGGCTTCTTGGAAAGGGTTCATATCCGTCGCGAACCGTGCAGCCCTCGCGGCATCGCTCGTTGCCGGGCTCGCCGTTCCTGCGGCGGCGCAAACGCTGACCTTCGGCTCCGGCGTGCCCGAGCGCTCTGCCGGCAACCAGAAGGGCATCTTCCCGCTGCTCGAGAAGATCACCGAGGCCACCGACAACCGCGTGTCGTTCACGAAGATCGTCGGCGGGCAACTCGTCTCCATGTCCAACACGTTGCAGGGCATTCGCGACGGTATCGTCGATACCGGCTATTTCATCTCGCAATTCTATTCGACGGAGCTTCCCTATTCGAGCCTGATGGGCGAGCTGACCGGCCTTGGAACCGATCCCTACGCGACCATGGGCGCGCTCAACGAAGCCTTCTTCGTCGCCTGCGAGCAGTGCCGTGACGAGTTCCGCGGCCTGGGGCTTGTTCCCGCGCTCATCCAGTCGGCGTCTCCGCTGACGATGCAGTGCACGCAACCGGTGGCGACGTCCGCCGATCTGAAAGGGCTGAAGATCAGCACGATCGGCTCGCCGGAGGCCCGCTGGGCGACCGTGCTCGGGATGACGCCGGTGCGCACCAATATCGTCGACATCCTTCCGGCGCTCCAGCTCGGCCAGAGCGACTGCACGCTGGTCGGCACCTCCTGGATCCGCAGCTACGGCCTCGAGGACACGGTGAAGGGGGTGATCGAGATGCCGCAGGGCGTGATCACCGGCGCCTTTCCCCTCGTGCTGAGCGACAAGGCCTGGAACGGCATCTCCGAAGAAGACCGCAAGGCGATCGTCGGCCTGATGCCCGACGGCCTGTGGGACTATGTCGAGGATGCCTATGTCGACGTGGACGCGGAAGTTCGCGCCGCCCTGGAAGGCAAGATCGGTTTCCAGCCGGGCGACCAGGCGATGAAGGATCTGTGGAGTACCTATCAGGAGGGCGAGATCGTCGCGCTCAAGGAACTGGCAAAGCAGCGCGGCGTCGAGGGAGCCGATGAACTCATCGACGAGATCGTCGAGATCTTCCGCGCTTGGCACGAAGACTATTTGCCAGAGTTTTCGGGAGACAGGGAGAAGTTCGCCGCACTGATGCGCGAGCGCGTCTTCTCGAAATACGACTTCTGAGCGACCCGCCGGCCATGACGCGATCCGGAACCTGAGAACGCTTCGCTGCGATCAGTCCGTCCGGTGCGAGCCAGACCCGGCCCGTGCCTGACGGCCGCTGCAAGGCCTTGCCCATATCAGGCTCCGGTCGCGGGCGCGCGCCGGCCGGGGCGCCATCCAACAGGGAGAGAATTCTAGATGAAAGCCGTTTACTTCGAGGAGCACGGTCCGATTGAGGTGCTGCGCTATGGCGACTTTCCCGATCCGGAGATCAAGCCGGGCTGGGTCAAGGTCGCTGTCCGCGCCTGCGGTCTGAACTATCTCGACGTGTTCTCCCGTCGGGGCATGCCGGGCATCAAGATCACGCTGCCCAGCATTTCGGGCGGCGACTGCGCCGGCGTGGTGGCCGAGCTGGGCGAGGGCGTGACAGGATGGAAGGTTGGCGACCGGGTGCTGGTCAACCCCGCCTTCCTAGACGATCGAAACGGCCATTTCGAAATGATGGGCGAAACGCGTCCGGGCGCCATGGCCGAGTACTGCACGTGCCGCGCCGAGCAGCTCATTCCCATTCCCGACCGGGTGAGCGACGACGATGCGGCGGCGCTTCCCGTCGCCTACGGCACGGCCTATCGCATGCTGTTCACGCGCGGCCGGCTCGCCGCGGGCGAGAAGATCCTGATCCTCGGCGCCAGCGGCGGCGTCGGCACGGCCTGCGTGCTGCTGGCCAAGAACCATGGCGCCCACGTGATCGCCGCCGCCGGTTCGGACGAGAAGTGCCGGCGCCTGGCGGAGCTTGGCGCGGACGAGACGGTCAATTACGCCGAAGAGGGCGTCGATGCCTATGCGCGGCGCACCACCGGTTCACTGTTTCGCGGTGGAGGCTTCGATGTGGTGGTCAACTTCACCGGCGGCGACACCTGGGTGCCGTCGCTGCGCGCCGTCCGCCGCGGCGGACGCCTTCTGACCTGCGGGGCCACGGCCGGCTACGATCCCAAGACCGATATCCGGTTCATCTTCATGGCCGAAATGGACATTCTCGGCTCGACCGGTTTCGACCGGGAAGACATCGTGGCCTGTCTCGATCTCGTGGGCCGGGGCAAGCTCTCGCCGGTGATCGACGAGGTCGTGCCGCTTTCCGGGAGCATCGATTCCATTCGCCGCATCGAGGAGCGGAGCATTCTCGGCAAGATCATCGTCAGGCCGGAGGGCGCGCGGTGAAACCGCTGCCGGGCTTCGCCGGGGCCGAAGACGTGCGCGCGGTCGAGGCCGCGCCGCTGGAGACGTGGCTGCGCGGCGAGACCATTCCCCAGGTCCTTGCCGCCTCCGCCGGCGATTTCACCGACGAGCCGGCCTATCGCTTCTATGCCGACGAGCGGCTGGAAACGGTGGCGGTCGAGGAGAGCTTCGCCTCTCTCCATGCCAAGGTCCGGGCCGCCGCCGCGCTCATGCGCTCCCTCGGCGTCGGCCGCACCGACGTCGTCGCCTATCTGCTTCCCGGATTGCCGCAGACCATCGAGATCTGCTGGGGCGCGGCGGAGGCGGGCATCGTGATGCCGATCAACCCGTTCCTGGAGCCGGCAACCATCGCAGCCATGTTGCAACGGGTCGGCGCCCGGGTGCTCTGCATAGAGGGACCGAGCGGCACCGAGGGAACGTTCGAGAAGCTGGATGCAATTGTCGCGCTGGCTCCCTGTATCCGGCATGTGCTGGTGGTCGGCGAAGCGGCGGCGTCGGGCAGGGCGATCCACTACGAGAGTGCGCGCGACGGCTTCGCCGGCGCCGTTCCGTCGGCCGCCGAGCTTCCCGGGCCGGGCGACATCGCCGCCTATTTCCACACGGGCGGCACCACGGGTGCGCCGAAGGTCGCCCCGCTGACCCATTTCAACCTCGCGGCGATGGCATTCCTGGCCTCCTACGGCGCCGGCATCCGGCGGGGTGATCGGATGCCCTGCGGCATGCCGCTGTTTCACGTCGGCGGGCTGGTGATGGGGTCGCTGGCGCCGTTTGCCAGCGGTGCCTGCGTGGTGCAGATGACGCGGCGCGGTTATCGCTCTCCGGGCCTGCTCGACTGGTTCTGGCCCTTTGTCGAGCGTGAGAAGGCGGCGATCCTGGTCGGTCCGCCTACCGTCGTCATCGGCGCCACGCAGGTGTTTCAGGATCATATGAACCTCGGCAGCGTGCGCAGCTGGGTCTCGTCGGCGGCTGCGCTGCCGGCAGAGACCCATCGCCGCTTCAGCGAGCGAACGGGCATCCCGGTCAAGGAGGCCTGGGGCCTCACCGAGGCCACCCTGGTGCTGACCTTCACGCCGCCCGACGGCGCGTCGAAGCCGGGAGCCGTCGGACTGCGGTTGCCCTACTGCGATCTCGCCATCGCGGCGATCGGCGCGGACGGGCGCCCGGAGTTCCTGCCGCAGGGGCAGGCCGGGGCGATCGTCGCGCGCTCGCCCTGCGTCTTTCCCGGCTATCTCGACGCCGAAGCCAATGGCGGCGTGCTGCTCGCGGACGGCTGGCTGAACACGGGCGATCTCGGTTGTTTCGACGAGGACGGCTATCTCGTCATTTCCGGACGCGCCAAGGACATGATCATCCGGGGCGGCCACAACATCGACCCCAAGGTCATCGAGGAAGCGTTGCTGGCGCATGGCGGCGTCGCCATGGCGGCCGCAGTCGGCCTTCCCGACCGGCGGGTCGGAGAGGTGCCGATCGCCTTCGTGGCGCCGCGTCCTGGCGCGCTGCTCGACCCTCCCGAGCTGCTGCGCTCCGTCGCCGCCGGCATCGAGGAGCGGGCCGCCGTTCCCAAGCAGATCGTCGTGCTGGAGGCCTTGCCGCTGACCAGTGTCGGCAAGGTGAACAAGCAGGCGCTGCGGCTCGAGGCGGGCCGCATGGCGGCGGCGGCGGCGCTCGGCCTCGAACCGGCGCAACTGCGCGTCGGCGACCGGCCTGGCGGCCGCGTGGCGGTCAGCGTGGCGCCGGGCGTCGCCTTGCCGCGATCATCCGAGGCACAGGCCCTGCTGAACGAGCTGGGGCTCGATTTCGAAGCAAGCATGAACGAAGAGGCGTGAGATCATGAGCGACACCGGAATCCTGGACATCGACCACCTGATGGTCAGCGTTGCCGATAGCCAGACCGCGGGCGAGCTGTTCGAGGCCATGGGCTTCACCGTCACGCCGCGCAGCATTCTTCCCGGATTGAGCAACCGGTTGATCTGCTTCGGCCAGCTTCATCCCGGGTCGTGCAATTTCATCGAGCTGATGGCGCTCGACGATGCCGACAAGGCGATCCCGATGATGCCGTCGATCCTGCTGCCACCCGGCCGTCCCGTCTCGATGGTGATGAACACCGCCGATGCCGAGAAAACCCATGCGGCATTGCAGGCAAGGGACTACAAGACCAGCGATCCCGTCCATCTCTCACGGGAATGGGTGCTGCCTTCGGGTGAGGTCCTGCGCCCGGCCTTCGTGGTCATCATACCGGGCCTCGGCCAGTCACCCTTCTACTGGAACCTGTGCCAGTACAAGACGATGCAACATTATCTGCGGCCCGAGTTCACCACCCATCCGAACGGTGCGGCGAACCTGACCGCCGTCATCGCGGTGGCGTCCGATCCCGAGCAGGTCGCCGCTCATTACGAGCCGCTTTGGGGCGCGCGCCGGACCGGCGCGGCGCCGGTCACCATCCGAGCCGGCTCGGTTGATCTGCGCATCTATTCGCCCGACGAACTCGCCGCCACCTTTCCCGGCGTTTCCCACGAGGGGGGCGACCGCCTGTTCGGCTTCGCCGTCTCCCATGCCGATCCAGAGGAGCTTGCCGCCGAATTGCGCCGGAACGGTTTCGATCCGCATCGGGCCGGCGGGGGCGCTTATCTGACACCGGACCAGGCCGGGGGCATCCTGATGGTCGTCGAACAGGTTTGAGCTCCGTTCCAGAAGGCAGGTCGCACCCACCCATGACGCGCATCGCCGCATTCTCCACCGCCCTGGGCGCAATGGCGCTCCTCATGATGACGCTGGTCGTCGTCCTCGACGTCGGTTCCCGCAACCTTCTGTCCACGCCGCTTACGGGAACCACCGAGATGGTGAGCCACTGGTTCATGGTGGCAATCCTGTTCCTCACGATCGGCAGCGCGCAGGCCGAGCGGCTGCACATCACGGTCGATCTGTTCGGCGGGGCGGGGCCGGTCGTGAATGCGCTGCTCGACCTCGCCGCGGCGCTGCTGATGGTCGCGGCCATGGCGGGACTTGCGTGGTTCACCGCTTCCGAGGCTCTGCACGCGACGGTCCGCGGCGAGCGCATCGAGTTCCCGGGTTTCGCGCTGCCGGTGTGGTCGCCGCGCTGGCTCGTTCCTGCGGGGCTTGTCCTGACCGGTCTTATCGCGGCCGCTCAGGGCCTCGATGCCGTTGCCCGCCTGAGGAGGCCGCGCCCATGAGTCCGGTCGAACAGGGCATCATCGCGCTGGCCACGGGCCTGATCCTGATCGGACTGAGGCTGCCGATCGGACTGGCGCTCGGGCTCGTATCGTTCTTTGGCGCACTGGCGATCCTGCCGTTCAAGGCGGTCGTCAGCCTGATGGGGCGCATCCCCTACGAATTCACGGCGAGCTGGGAGTTCTCGGCGGTGCCGCTGTTTCTGTTCATGGGCAACATCGCCTATCACTCCGGCATGACCAACGCCATCTTCCGGGTGGCCGAGCGCCTGCTGTACCGGGTGCCGGGCGGCCTGGCGGTGGCCACCAACTTTGCCGCAGCGGGTTTCGGCGCCGCCTGCGGCTCCAGCATCGCGACCACGGTGGCGATGGGCCGCGCGGCGATCCCGGAAATGCTGAAGAGCGGCTACAATCCCGGTCTCGCCACGGCGGTCTGTGCAACGTCCGGCACGCTGGCGGCGCTCATCCCGCCGTCCATCCCCCTCATCGTCTACGGCATCCTGGCCGAGCAGTCGGTCGCAAAGCTGTTCTTCGCCGGCGTGATGCCGGGCCTGCTGACAGCCGTCGTCGCCGCCGGGGTGATCATCATCCGGTGCAAGCTCAATCCGGAGCTGGCGCCGCCACGCGGGCGTCCCGCGACGAGCCTGCGCCGGAGCCTCCGGGAGGTCTGGCCGCTGCCGGTGCTGGCGCTGTGCGTGTTCGGCGGCATCTATGCCGGCATCTTCAGCCCGACCGAGGCGGGCGCGATGGGCGCTTTCCTGGCCGTGCTGTTCGCGTTTGCGACGGGAAACCTGAAGTGGGGAACGCTGTGGACGGCGCTGCAGGAGACGGTGCGCAGTACGACCGTGATCCTGTTCATCGCCATTGGCGCCTTCATGCTGACGCGCTACATGGCCCTGACCGGCCTGCCGGCGGCGATCGCCGACACGGTGAGCGCCATGCAGCTCTCGCCGATAGCGCTCATGGCGGCGATCTCGCTGGTGTTCATCCTGCTCGGCATGTTCCTCGACCCGTTCGGCGTCATGCTGATCGCGATATCGGTGCTGCTGCCGCTGTTCGAGCTGCAGGGCTTCGACCTCATCTGGGTCGGCATCATCATCGTCAAATATATCGAGTTGGGCCTGCTGACGCCGCCGGTCGGCCTGAACATATTCGCCGCCAAGTCCGTCGCGCCGCCGGAGATCACCCTGCCGGTCATCTTTCGCGGCGTCACGTGGTTCCTCGCCGGCGAGGCCGTCGTGATGGTGCTGCTGCTCGGCTTCCCGCAAATCACGCTCTGGCTGCCGTCGATCATGCTTTGAGGCGGCGCGGACAGTCTTCAACCGAAGGAATGAACATGGATTTCCAGCAACTCACCGAGCTCGTCGCCCAGGCCGAGTTCCACAAGTTTCTCAAGCTCGTCCCGGTCTCGAGCGACGAGGAAAGCGGCACGGTCGTTTTCGAGCTGCCCTATGACGATGCCTACTCGATCTTTCCGGCGGCGGGAAACTATCACGGCGGGGTCATCGCCTCGCTGGTCGACGTCGCCGGCGCGATGGCGTGTTCGCTCGTGAAGGGCCATCCGACGCCGACGGTCAATCTGCGCATCGACTTCATGCAGACGCCGCGCCGCACCGACCTGGTCGCCACGGGCAAGGTCTGCCGCATCGGGCGCAGCATCGGCGTCGCCGATGTCGAGATCGCCGGCAAGGACGGCACGACCTATGCGCTCGGCCGCGGCACGTTCAGCACGGTCTCGCCCGAGCCGAAGCTTTTCGAGAAAGCCTGACCCGACATTTTTAGAACAGGAGGGCGTCATGCCGTTTCTGCACGTTCCCGAAGCGACGATCTATTACGAGGTCCATGGAGAGGGTCCGCCGCTCGTCCTGGTTCCCGGCGGGCGGGGAACGGCCGAGGTCTTCCGGGCGCTGCTGCCGCATCTGACCGCCCGATACACCGTTGTGCTGATGGATCGACGCGGCTTCTTGCGAAGCAAGCTGCTCGGGCCGCAGGACGGCGACAAGCTCGCCAGCGACATCGACGATATTCACCGCCTCATCGAGGCGCTGGAGATCGGCCCCGCGACGGTCTTCGGCAGCAGCTCCGGCGCCGTCGTGACGCTGGGCCTTATGGCCGCCCATCCGGAATCGGTCCAGACGATGATCGCCCACGAGCCGGCGGCCGTCAGCCTGCTCCCCGACGACGGGCACTGGGTCGACTTCTTCGCCCGCATGTATGCCGTGTATCGGGAAAGCGGCATGCCGGCCGCCTATGAGCTGTTTCGCGAGCATGGCTTCGCCGAGGTCGACAAGCAGGCCATGAAGGCCTCCGTCAATCTCGATGACGAGGAAACCCGGGCCAACTCGACCCACTGGTTCGAGAACGAGCTCAGGCAGTACACGGCCGTCCAGCTCGACACCGCGGCGATCGCGGAGCATTCGCAGAAATTCGTCGCGGCAGGCGGAGAGGCCTCCGCCGGCTTCCCGACCTATGAGGTAGCAAGGCTTCTGGCCGATAAGACCGGCACTCCGGTGCTGCAGTTTCCCGGCGGGCATATCGGCTACGCCACGCACCCCGCCGAGTTTGCGCAGGTGCTCCTGCGGTTCCTTGACGGGCTGT
This sequence comes from Nitratireductor pacificus pht-3B, assembly GCF_000300335.1. GTDB lineage: Bacteria > Pseudomonadota > Alphaproteobacteria > Rhizobiales > Rhizobiaceae > Nitratireductor > Nitratireductor pacificus. Next base: position 318,553 of record NZ_AMRM01000001.1, read on the forward strand.
CTTCCCGGGACAGCGACAAGAGCGCGCCCCGTTCATAGAAAGATGCCGGCTGATCACTGCCGGTTTCGCCGTTGCAAGTTGAAGGATGCTAACGTCCAGGACGGGTCTAAAGCCTGATCCCGTCCGGGAGGTTCGCGGTCGTCACCCCGACATCGAGGTCCATGACGATCTCCCGTAGCGTCCGCGCGCGGATCATCGGTGTTTCGCGGATCGAGAGGGCGACGCCGCCGGCATCCGTGACGGTCTGTTCCCATTGTCTGTCGCTCAGATCGCGCCATTCTACATCGAGATGCACGACCGCATGCCGCACCAGGTTCCGCAGGGCGTGCGAGGGCAGGGTCATGCCCCATGCGATCTCATCGGGTTCGACGTTCGCGCGGCGGGGAGGCGGTCCCGCTTGTCCTTCGCGCACCCAGGCGACCAGTTCGGCGAGCATGCGCGCCTGGTAGCCGGCAATCACGATCAGATGCCGGCGGGGCAGGCCGGGGCGGGAGGAGGGGAGATCGAGCGCGGCGTCGGTCAGTTCGTTGAGCTTGCGGGCGAAGAAGGCGGTCGCCCGCCGCGCCAGGAGCATGTCGCCGGCCGGCGCCGCGGGCGCGTCGTAGCGCGCGCCCATGCCCTGCCGCGCGCGCAGGGCGGCGCGGGCCTGGTCTTCCTGCGGCGTCGGGTTCACCGGCGCTGGCCCTCTACCTGCGTCCGCATGAAGTGGAGCCGCTCCATGATGGGCGCATCGGAGAAGCGGAACAGGTCGAACTTCGTCTCGGCCTGGAGCGACCATTCCACCCATGAAGGGATCACGAACATGTCGCCGATATCGAGCCTGTGCGTTTCACCGGCGATGACGACCGAACCCACGCCTTCGAAAACCTGGAAGACGGTGGAACCGACCTCGCGCCGCGCCGGCGTCTCGGCGCCGGCGCGTAGCCGGTGGAACTCGCAGCGTATGGTCGGCATGACGTCGCCGCCGGTCGTCGGGTTGACGTAGCGGATCGCGGCATGCCCCTGTTCGACCGTCGCAGGCTCGCCCTCGTCCTCGAGCAGCAACTGCTCGGTCAGGGCGCGGTCGGTGAATTCCCAGCGATAGGCGCCGATGGGCGAGGAAACGGTGTCCTGCAATCCGGACAGCGGCCGCAGGCCCGGGTGACACCAGAGCCGCTCGCCGCGGCTGAAATTCGGGGTTGCGTAGTCGGTCACCCGCTCGGAGCCGAACTCGAAGAAGCCGACATCGTTCTGCTGGCTGAAGGGGATGTCGAGACCGTCGATCCATGCCATGGGATGATCGGTGTCGTTGTGATGCCCATGGAAGTGCCAGCCGGGCGTCAGCAGAAGATCGCCACGGCTCATGCGCACCGGGTCGCCATTGACCACGGTCCAGACCCCTTCGCCCTCGACGACGAAGCGGAACGCGTTCTGCGCGTGCCGGTGCTCGGGCGCGGTCTCGCGCGGGCCGAGATACTGGATAGCGGCCCAGAGCGTCGGGCTGACATAGGCATTGCCGCCGAGACCCGGATTGGCGAGGCCGAGGGCGCGGCGTTCGCCGCCACGGCCGACCGGGACGAGCTCGCCCGACTTCTCGGCAAGCGGCAGGAGCCTGGACCATTTCCACACATGCGGGACCGCCTTCGGCCGAGGATGCACCGGCATGAGATCGCCGAGCTGGGTCCACAGCGGGATCAGGTTCTCGCGTTCGAACCCCGCGTAAAGCTCACGGAGTTCGGGCGTGTCCTCGGGCTGCATGGCGTTCTCGACGGGGGCGTCGGTCGTGTCGACGTTCATGACTTTCCTCCTTCTCGGATCAGGCGGCGTCGGGCTGGTTCGGCGGGGCCGCGTCGCGGAATGCCGGAAGCGCGTCGAGCGCCGCGAAGATGCGGGCGATGGTCGGCCATCTTTCCGTTTCGATATCGAAGCGCCTGTTGTTCCAGACCTGCGCGTAAAGGCAGATATCGGCGAGGCCCGGAGCGTCGCCATGGCAGTATCCGCCCGTTTCAGGGCTGCCGGACAGCGTCTTCTCGAGCGCGTCGAAGGTCTCGCAGACCCAATGGGTGAACCACGCCTTCGTGGCGGCCTCGTCTGCGCCGAAGGTTTCGCCGATATAGCCGAGAACGCGAAGATTGTTCAGCGGATGGATCTCGCACGCGATCATGTAGGCGAGACTGCGCACCCGCGCGCGCCCATCGGGGTCCGGCGGCAGGAGCGGCGGTTCGGGATGCCGCTCGTCGAGCCACTCGATGATGGCGAGCGACTGGGTGAGAACCGTGCCGTCCGCGCGCTCGAGCACCGGCACGAGGCCGGCGGGGTTCATCGCGAGATAGTCCGGGGTCCGCGTTTCGCCCTTGCGCAGCGCATACGGCACGTATTCATAGCCCAGGCCCTTCAGGTTTAACGCCGCGCGAAGCCGCGTCGAGGTCGAGGAGCGGAAGAAATTGTGGAGCCTCAGTGTCATTCGCGCGGTCCGATCCTGGTGCTGATCCGGCCCAGCCCCTCGATCTCGACGACGCAGACATCGCCGACGGCGAGAGCGCCCACACCGGCCGGCGTGCCGGTCATGATCAGATCGCCGGGCTTCAAGGTCATGGAACTCGAAAGGATCGAGATGATCTCCGGAACCGACCAGATCAGTTCGGCGAGGTCCGCATCCTGCTTCGTCTCGCCGTTCACCGTCAGGCGTATAGAGCCCTTCGCGGGATGGCCGACATCCTTTGCGGGATGAACCGGGCCGATCACCGCGGAACGGTCGAAGGACTTGCCCCAGTCCCAGGGGCGTCCCTTGTCGCGCGCGGCAAGCTGGAGGTCCCGGCGGGTCAGGTCGTTGCCGACCGCATAGCCCCAGACATGTTCCAGCGTCTTCTCCTCGGGAATGTCGCGCCCGCCGGTGCCGATGGCCACAACGAGTTCCGCCTCGTAGTGGAAGTTCTCCGTCTCCGGCGGGTAGGCGACGGTCTCTCCGTCGGCAACCACCGCATCGGCCGGTTTGGTGAAGAAGAACGGCGGCTCGCGATCGGGATCCCGGCCCATCTCGCGGGTATGGGCCGCATAGTTGCGCCCGACGCAGAAGATCCGCCGGACGGGAAAGCGCTTGTCGCTTCCCGATACCGCGACCGTCGGCTGTGCTGGAGGTGAAAAGACCAGGTCCATCAATCGTCCTCATACTCTCTTGGTTGATGCTTCGGGCCGTGCCGCATCGGGCTCGGCGATGGTGGCAGGGGAATGGGTGCTCTTCCCGAGGAACCGGAGCGAGAGCAGAGCGAGAAGGCCTGCCGCGTTCACCCACAGGGTCGCCTCGCCGCCAATCCCGGGAGGCAGAAGGAGCGCGACGCCGGCCGCTGCCGTCAGGATGCGCTGGATCATGCCGAGGGGGCAGTGCAGCCAGCCCACGAAGGCCGCCGAGATGGCGTAGACGCCGCCGATGGCGGTGGCGACGGCCAGTGCGACTTCCACCGGCTCGCCGATCAGCAGCAGCGCCGGCGAGAACACAAAGAGGAACGGCACGATATAGGCGGTCCAGCCGAGGCGCATGGATTCCCAAGCCGTGGCCATGGGCGACGCCTTGGCGATCGTCGCCGCGAAGAACGCGCCGATCCCGATGGGCGGCGTCACCATCGACATCATGCCCAGGTAGAAGATGAAGAAATGGGCGGCGATCGGATCTACGCCGGATTGCACCAGCGAAGGTGCGATTAGGACCGCAAGCAGCAGGTAGACGCCGACCGTGGGCATCCCCATGCCGAGAACCAGGCAGACCGCGGCGGAGATCAGCAGCAGCAGGAATAGGCTGCCCTTGCCGAGACCGACGAGGGCGAAGGTTACCGCGAAGCCGAGGCCGGTGACGTTGAGGACGCCGATGATGAAGCCGGCGGCGGCCGAGATCATGATGATGTCGGTTATCGAGCGGCCGGTCTCCACCGCGCCGTCCCACAGGTCGCGCAGCGACATGCGTGTCTTGCCGTAGCCAAGCGTCAGGCCGATCAGCAGCGCCGCGGCGCTGCCCCAGAGCGCGGCAGTCTCGGCACGCTGGTTGAACCAGAACAGGGCGATGACGACCGCGGCGAAGGGCAGGGCGAAAACCCAGCCGCGCGACATCACCCTGGAGGCCGACGGGATGTCCTCTCCCTCGATCTGTTTGATGCGCTGCTTCGCCGCCAGCAGGTCGACCTGGATGAACAGGGCGACGTAGTAGAGCAGGGCCGGCACGATGGCCGCGACCACGATTTCGGTGTAGGGCCGCTGAAGGATGTCCGCCATCAGGAAGGCGACGGCGCCCATCACCGGGGGCGCGATCTGCCCGCCCGTGGACGCGACCGCCTCCACCGCCGCTGCCGTCGTCCGACGGAAGCCGGACTGGATCATCAGGCGGATGGTGACGATTCCGGTCGCCACGATGTTCGAGACGACCACGCCCGAGATCGAGCCGAACAGTCCCGAGGCGACGATGGATATCTTCGCCGCGCCGCCGCGCCTGTGTCCCATGCTCGCCAGCGCGATGTCGTTGAAGAAATCCGCGCCCCCCGAACGCAGCAGCAGCTGGCCGAAGAAGACGAAGGCGACGACGACGGTCGCTGCGACGTTCAGCGTCAGGCCGAGAAGGCCGTTCGGATCGAATGCGAGATAGACCGCCATGCGCTGCGGCTGCACCTCGCGCGTCTGGAGCGCGCCCGGCACCAGATGGCCGAGCAGGCCATAGCCGGCGATCACCAGCACCACGACGACGAGCGTCCACCCCACGGCGCGCCGCAGGCCTTCAAGCACCAGCAGAAAGAGTGCCGTGCCGACGATGAGCGCGTCCCATGGCAGCATCATCGTGCGGCTGACGAGGCTGGGATAGGCGAGGGCAACATAGAAGGAGAGCGTCAGGCCGAGCGCGGAAAGCGCCCAGTCGACCGGCCCGGAGCGCACCGGTCCGCCCTCTTCGGCAGCCCTGCTTCCCCGGACGAGAAAGACCAGCGCGAGACTGAGCCCGAGCACGATCGCGAGAAACTGTTCTGTGTAATAGGAGTAGCCGAGCCGGGAAGGGAGGTCGGCCGCCTGGAGCACGGCGACGATTGTCAGCGCTCCGGCGAGGCCGCCGACGAGCCGTTTCTCCCAAGTTGCCGTAATGGCGGTCTGTGTATCCGTGTCCACGGTCATCCTCCCTTGAGGACGCGGGGAGTTCCGTGCCGCTCCCCGCGCTTACTGGAACCGGCCGATCACTCCGCCGGCGACTGGGCCACGCCGCGTTCCTTGAAGAACGCGACGGCGCCGGGGTGGTATTCGACGCCGGGATACTCCTTGAACGCCGTCTCGATATTGAGCGCGCCGAGGGGCGGGTAGGCCTTGGCGATGGCGTCCTTGTTGTCGAAGATGGCCGCCAGAAGCTGACCGACCTGCTCGTCGGAAACATGCGCTCCGGCGAGAAGCACATTGTCCCAGGTGACGAACATCATCGGTTCGGGCACGCCCACGCGGACCGGAGCGGGCGCCACTTCGGAGAAATAGAAGGCCGGGCGGACCTTCTGGATTGCGGCAAGCGTCTCGTCATTGGCATCGACGGTGAGGAAACGCACGCCCCCTACGGAGGCGTCGATCTCGGCGACCTTCGGTCCGCCGACGGCGAAGAAGGCGCTGTCGACGCGGCCGGAAGCCATGTCATCCGAACCGCGTATCAGTTCGGGAACGGGAACCTGTTTCACGTCGTCCCAGGTAAGACCGCCGGCGGCCAGGATCGCCGAGATGTGCGAGCGGGCGATCGGAAAGGCGTCCCAGCCCGAGGGAACGCTTTTGCCCGCCAGGGCGCTGACGGCGGTCATGCCGGAGCTTTCCTTGACGTAGAGGCCGATCGGGAACGGATTGATCCGCGCGATGACCCGCAGGTTCGGCAGAGCCGCGGCGTATTCTCCCGTTCCGCCGACGGCGGTTATGACGTCGTTCACGTCGTTCAGCGAATATTCCGCCAGGCCGTCGTTGACGGCCTGCATCATCTGCGCGTTGCCGCCATAGGGCTGCACCACCAGGCCCATGCCCGCGCTTTCGCGGGCCTGCCCGGCGATGACGGAGGCCATGGTGTTCCAGACCGATCCCTGCGGCGGCGTGGAGATGGACGATACCTGGGCCTGGGCCGCGGCTCCCGCCGCAAGCGTGAACAGCCCGGCCAACACTGCATTCCTGAAGACGTTCATTGGTTTCCTCCCTGTCGTCATTGTCAGAATGAGTTCTGTTCAGCTCGCCGCCGCTATCGATGCCGTGGCGAGCGCCTGCCGGTCGATCTTGCCGGTTCCGGTCTTCGGAAGGTCGGCGACGAACTCGAAGATGCGCGGCGACTTGTAGGGCGTCAGGCGGTCCTTGAGGTAATCCCTCAATGCCTGCGTCCGAGCCTCGCTCTCCTCGATCCCCTTGCTCAGGCGAACCACGGCGCGCAGGGCCATGCGCCTGTCTTCGAGCTGATGGGCCAGCACCGCGCATTCATGCACGTCCGGATGTTCGTTGAGGCAGCGTTCCACCTCCAGCGGCCACACCCATTGGCCCGAAACCTTGATCAGTTCGTCGGCGCGGCCCTGGAAGTAGTAGTAGCCGTCGCGCTCGATGAAGCGGTCGCCGGTGTAGAGCCAGTCGCCGCGCATCGTGTCGCCGGTCTTGTCCGGGCGTTTCCAGTAGCAGGGCGCGGAGGAGTGGCCGCGCACGAGCATCACCCCTTCCTCGCCGGTCGCCGCGGGCTTGCCGTCCGGCGTCTCGAGGCGCACCTCGTAGCCCGGCACCCGCGCGCCGGCGGCGCCAAGACGGTGATCCTCGAGCCTGTTGGACAGGTAGATGTGGAGCATTTCGGTGGAGCCCAACCCCTCCGTCGGGCCGTGTCCGGTCAGGTTCTTCCATGCGGAATAGACGTCCTCGGACAGGATCTCGGCGGCCGACATGGACTGTCGGATAGAGGAAAGATCGCGATCCCCGATCCCGTCGGTTCGCGCCAGCGCCGTGTAGAGGGTCGGCAGGCCGAACAGGACGGTGGGCCTGAACTGCTCGATGGTGTCGAGAACCGCTTCGGGCCGTGGCTGTCCCGGCATCAGAAGGGTCGTCGCGCCGACCGAGAAGGGGAAGGTGAAGGCATTGCCGAAGCCATAGGCGAAGTAGATCTTCGGAACGGAGAAGCAGATGTCGTCGGACGCAAGCTTCAGGACATGCCGGCCGAAGGATTCCTGGGTGTAGGCCATGTCGTGATGCAGGTGCACGATGCCCTTAGGCCGGCCGGTCGTGCCGGACGAATACATCCAGAAGGCCATGTCGTCGGGTCCGGTGTCGGCCGGCGCCAGCTCGGTCGGCTGGCGGTCCAGGAAACCGCCGGCCTCGACGAACCGGTCTCCCGGAGCGGGTCCGTTGACGACGATGGTCTTCTCGATCGCGGTTCCCGCCATCGCCGTCTGCGAGAAGCAGTCGGTCAGCGACGCCTCGCAGAGAGCGATCCTTGCGCCGGAATCCTTCAGGAAGAAGTTGAGCAGGTCCGGCCGGGTCTGAATGTTGAGCAGAACCGGCACGAAACCGGCGCGGACCGCGCCGAAGAAGGCGGCCGGATAGGCCGGCGTGTCGTCCAGGAAGAAGGCGATGCGCTCGCCCCGGGCGAGGCCGGCGCCGGCAAAGGCATTGCCCCAGCGCGCCGCTTCGGCGATCAGCGCCCGGTATGTCAGCTGCCCGGCCGGGCCGACCACAGCGGCCTTGTCCGGGTTCCGCTCGAGATTGCGCCACAGGATGTCGGAACAGTTGCGGTGCGCGCGCTTGTCGAAGCCGATCTCGGCGGTTCCCGGGGTTTCCGCCGCGACCGGATCGGCAACGGCTTCCACGGACGCGTTCTTCCCGGCCTCGTAGCGCGCCATGAATTCCGGCGCCGTCGCCCGCAGCCGGTCCATGTCGACGCGGCCTGAGCGCGTGATGTAGTTGAAGGCGAAATCCAGCGGCTCGAGCTTCATCTTCTCGCCAAAGGTCTCGTACCAGGTGGCCGAGGTGTTGGCCGCGTCGACGATCTTCCTGGCGATCGGCTGCCGCATTTCCTGATAGGCGGCCAGCGCATCGCCGACGTTGGCGTGCCGGGCGAGGGAGCGGACGAGCGCGATGGCGTCCTCCATCGCGAGCCGCGTGCCCGAACCGATCGAGAAATGCGCCGTATGGACCGCATCGCCGATCAACGCATAGCGCCCCGACACCCATCTCTCGCACCACAGGCGCGGGAACTGCCGCCACATGGACTTGTTGGTGACCAGAGGCGTGCCGCCGAGAACGTCGGAGAAGATTTCGGCGCATCGGCGCGCGCTCTCTTCCTCGCCGAGGCTGTCAAAACCATGCTCCCGGAAGGTCTGCGTGTCGCATTCGACGATGAACGTGCTGCGGCCGGGCGCATAGCGATAATGATGCGCGTTCAGCGGCCCCTTGTCGGTGTTCAGAAAGGTCTGCGTCAGCGTGTCGAACGGGATGTTGGCGCCGAACCAGGCGAAATGGTTGTCGAAATGGTCGATCCGGGGGGCGAAATCCGGCTCAAGCGCGTGCCGCACCAGCGAGTTCAACCCGTCCGCTCCGATGACGACGTCGGCGTCGAGCGTTTCGAGCGCCGTCACCTGGGTCGAGAAGCGCAGCTCGGCGCCGAGGTCCTCGGCGCGCTTGCGCAGGATCTCGATCAGCTCGAGACGGCCGATTGCCGAAAAGCCCACCCCGTCGATCGTCACCTGCCCGCGCGGGTGGTTGAGCGTCATGTTGCGCCACCGCTCCATGTGCGGCGTGACCAGATCGTGCGTTTCGGGATCGTCGGCATTCAGGAAGTCGAGCGCCTGGTCGGAGAAGACCACGCCGAAGCCGAAGGTCGCGCCTTTCGGGTTCTGCTCGGTGACCCGGACCCGCGCCTGCGGCAGCAGGCGGCGCAGCAGGATGGCCGTGTAAAGCCCCGCCGGCCCCCCGCCGAGGATCTCGATGCTGGATGGTTTCGCCATGTCTTCTCCCAACGTCTCTCGACACCCGCCAGTCAGTAGCGTAGATTTACGTATTGCGCAACGTGTTACGTGGAATGGAAAACAATGGATGTTCATATCTTTTCGCAGCCGGTCACTTTCGGGGACTGCGACCCGGCCGGCATCGTGTTCTATCCAAACGTTTTTCGATGGGTGGACGCGGCGTTCCACGACTGTCTCCGGCCTGCCGGCGGGCACGCGGCGATCTGCCGGCGCCTCGGTGCCGTCGGCCTCGGGTTGATCGATGTCAATGCGCGCTTCCGCAGTCCCATCCTTGATGGGGACCGCGTGGACCTGCGCCTGTCCATAGAGAGTTGGGGGCAGCGGTCCGTCAGTCTGGCGTATCGTGCCTGCGTGGGCGATAAACTCGTTTTCGAAGCGCGAGAGGTGCGCGCGCTCTTTATCAAGGGCGATGCGGGGATGACGGCCGGCGATCTGTCCCCGTTCCGCGAGATGATGGAAAGGCAGGGGCATGGCTGACGAAGGCGGTCAAACGAACGGCATCAAGTCTCTCGACGCCGCGCTGCGGGTTCTCGCATCCCTGAGCGGGCAGAACGGGCCGGTGCCGCTTTCCGATATCGCGCGTGCCTGCAAGATGCCGCCGAGCAAGGTGCATCGCTATCTCGCCTCGTTCCTTCGCGCCGGGCTGGTCAAGCAGGAGGGGCCTTCGGGCCGGTACGATCTCGGTCTCGAGGCGATGCAACTGGGTCTCGCCGCGATCGCCCGCCACGACTTCGTCAATCACACGGCCGACGGTCTCGCCGAACTCGCCGCCGAGACCGAGATGACCGTGCTGCTGTCTGTCTGGGGCAATGGAGGGGCGACGGTCGTGCGCTGGGAGCGCGGTATTTCTCCTACCGTCACCTCGATGGGGCTCGGAACGACGCTGCCGCTTCTCAACTCCGCAACGGGCCGGGCGTTCCTCGCCTGGGCGCCGCCGCCGCAGATCGCCAAGCTGCGCGATGCCGAACTGCGCCGCGCCGCGCGAAATCCCGATCTGCTCTACGACTTCAAGGCGACGACGGCGGGCATCGACGCGCTGATCGCTTCCATTCGGGCGCGCGGCTATGCCTCGGTTGACGGCAAGTTCATCCCCGGACTGGTCGCTGCCGCTGCGCCGATTCTCGACTGGCAGCAGGAGGCGCAGGCGGTCGTCACGCTGGTCGGTACCGATCCCCAGGAGATCACGCAGCGCACCAACTCCATCCAGCGGCTGCTGGCGTTCTGCGCCGAGCACTCCGTGATCAGAAAGTCCCCCTGAGAAGCTATGTGGCGCGGTTCACGCGCGGAGCGGCGGCCTGAGGACGCCTGGCTCGCGGGAGCGTCAAGCCTGGCAGAGCGCCGGAAGGACGGAAACCGCGTCCGGCACGGAGCTTGGCAAAGGCGAGAATGAAGCGAAAGTAATTGGCTCCTAGACCCGAAGCCAAACGGGATTAACAAGTTTAGATATGCCAGATGAGGCGCGTTTGTTGGGTCAAGGGCGTCGAGTAGTCAAAAGTTGATATAACATCATAAACAAGAATGTAAACAAGCGTATTTCTGAAAAATATCCATAGTTCTGTTCAAAATTTAGATTCAGTTAATCATTGAAAATACTCATTTTGATTTCAATCGGTGAGTGGTTGATAAGTCCAGTTTTCACGATAACAGTATGCCCAGGTTAGTGAGCCGGCTGACCAAATTGTGATTCTGAGCATTTTTATGGAGGGGCATCCATGCCGACGGTAGGCGCACGAGCCGATTCAAACGGGTGCAACAACATGCGCAAGCGTCGCCAGCTGCTATTGACCAGTGTGGCATTGATGGCTGCTGCAACAGCATCAAATGCTGCAACGTTTACTGTGTCCAGCGAGGCGGAGTTGGCAAACGCAATCTCCCTTGCCCAGGCGAGTGGTGACGCCACTTCGACCATTGCCCTAACCAGCAGCTTTTCGATCACCGGCCCGTTGCCGGCGGTCAATGAAAAGAACATCACAATCGAGACCGGGGCCAATTCCCTGTCATTCTTGCCTGCTACAGACCTGAATGTTGCTGCAGGTGCCTCACTGACCATTACGGGAAACATCACCGGCGCGGGAGACGCCCTCAACAAGGGAGGTGATGGGGCGCTTGTGATCTCGAGCACGGCTTCGGGTTTCGCTCGATTCCTGGTGAATGGGGGGAGCGCAGTCGTAAACAGCGGTGGAGATACCGAACTCTCCAACTACAACGGATTTACGTACGCGCAGCTGGATCTCTCTCGCTCTGATAACGCGGTTTCGAGCCTGACCGTGACCGGGGCTGGCACACGCCTGCTTGCTTCGGGGGCTGGCACCGTGGATATGAGCTACGGCAATGCCTCACAATCGACGTTGACGATTACTGACGGTGGTCAGTTCATCGCCGGAGGAGGCACTCGCATCCATTCATCCGGGTTTCGCAACGGGAAGGCCACGATCCATGTGAATGGTGCCGGTTCGCGGTATGAAACAACCGGAATGACAATGGCTAACGGCGAAACCTTTATTCGCGTTAGCGATGGGGGGTATGTCAAGGTCAATGGAAGCACGCACGTTGGCGGTGTCATTCGCGCATTCGATACCTCAAACGCAAAGATTGAAGTAACTGGCACGGGCTCCCGTTACGAAACAGATGCGATCACCGGCTACTATGGGGCAATCTCGGTACTGGATGGGGCAACCCTCACGGGAACTGTCGTGGATCTAGGCTATAAGCGCCTGGGTGCCACGGTTCCCATTTTCGATGTTCTTGTTTCGGGTAGCGGATCCTCGCTCAACGCAGATACGTTGCGTCTGGGGCAGAACGGTCAAGCTACTTTGACAATTTCGGATGGCTCGAAAGTAACAGTGGTAGCAGGGGCAACATCCCTTGTGCTGGGAAGTGCAGACCCAAACAGCGATGCAGCGCTGAACTTCGGCGGTGCGGCCGGGCAATCTCCGACTGAAGCAGGCACGCTTGAGGCATCGGAAATTCAACTAGCGACAAACAGTGAGATCAATTTCAATCATACCGAGGACGCGTATGGTTTCGACATTGCCATCAATGGGGATGGAGCCATCAACCACACGGGTCCCGGAAAAACGATCCTCACCGCGGATCAGCTCGGCTATAGCGGGCTTGCTACCATTCAGGCCGGCACACTTGAAGTGAATGGCGTTCTGGGGGGGACCACTGAGGTCCATGGCGGCATTCTGTCCGGCACCGGAACAGTCGGTGCAACCACAAACTATTCAGGTGGCGCGATCGCGCCGGGCAACTCCATTGGCACGCTGACCATCGACGGGGATTATACCAGTAACGGTGGCGCGCTAGAGATCGAATCCGTACTCGGGGATGATGCTTCTGATACGGACGTCCTCGTCATAGTCGGCAACTCAATCCTGGGTTCGGGGGCAACACAGGTGCGGGTCACCAACGTAGGTGGAGCTAGCGCCCCCACTGTCGAAGGCATTCGCATTGTTGATGTTGCAGGCGCATCAGACGCGGATTCGTTTGTCCTAAACGGCGACTACGTGTTTGAGGGTGATCAGGCGGTGGTCGGGGGCGCCTACGCCTACCGGCTCTATCAGAATGGAGTGAGCACACCTACGGACGGTGATTGGTATCTGCGATCATCACTCTTGCCTGTGGCCCCCAGTCCGACACCCAGCCCAACACCGCTCTATCAGCCGGGCGTTCCCATCTATGAAACCTACGCAAACGTCCTGGGCAGCTTCAGTTCACTTGAAACCCTACAGCAGAGGGTGGGCAACCGCATGTGGTCAGAAGCCCGTCCGGACAAATCCGGTGTGTGGGGCCGCGTCGCAGCCAGCCACAGCAAGATAGATCCCAAGGCCTCCACAAGCGGCGCGGAATACGATCTGGATCTGTGGAAAATGCAGGCGGGAGCAGACGGTCTGATCCATGAAAACGAGAATGGGCGCTTTATCGGTGGCGTCTCGGTTCACTACGGAACGGTCTCATCGGATGTCACGTCCCTGTTTGGCAATGGGTCGATTGACGCCACTGGCTACGGCTTAAGCGGCACACTGACCTGGTACGGCAACTCTGGTTTCTACGTGGATACTCAGGCGCAGGTTACATGGTTTGACAGTGATCTGGTTTCCAGCGCGGCAAATCGCAGCCTTGTCAGCGGAAACAACGGCTTCGGCTACGCAATGGGCATTGAAGTGGGAAAGCGGATTGCGCTCGACAAAATCTGGTCGGTTACACCGCAGGCGCAGCTTGTCTATTCCGATGTGAACTTTGACACGTTCACGGATGCTTTCGGAGCGATTGTTGGTCTGGAGAATGGCGATTCCCTGAGTTCGAGGCTCGGGATCAGCGTTGATCTGACTCAGGAGTGGAGTGACGCTGCAGGAAAGGCACGACGTAGCCATGTCTACGGTGTCGCCAATCTCTATTATGATTTCCTCGATGGCTCACGTTCGACGGTTTCAGGGGTCGAGTTTGTCAGTGACAAAGAGCCATTGTGGATCGGCGCCGGGATCGGTGGTTCCTACAACTGGAACAATGATCAGTACTCGCTATACGGCGAAGCATCTCTGAACAGCAGCGTGAGGCATTTCGGTGATAGCTACCGGGTGAATGCAAACGCCGGGTTCCGACTGCGCTGGTAAGGGTTGCGCATCGTGTCGGCGGACGCAATCGATCGCAGTGGAGGCTGCCAGCTATAAGAGCACAATCCGTTCCTGTGAAGGAGGGGTCAAGCCTCGCCCGTCTCCTCGTCTTCGGCCCTCTGGCAAAAACGTGCAACACGAGCGCGTGCCAAAAGGCCAAGAACTGCGCAGTTCTGGGATTTCGGTGGCGGAATAAATGGAAAGTGGCTCCCCGGGCCGGATTCGATATCAGGCCTTAATATCTTATTTTTCAACGCTTTAGCTAATCAGATGTTACACAATTTGTTGCGCAGTTTCCGGCGCGCAGTTCCCGGAGGCATCCCCGAAAGTCAACCCGGTAGGACTCCTAACCCAGCGGCATAATGTTTCTTGCAGGGAGCAAAGCACGGTGATGTGCCCACCCAGGCTGCCTCCGCAGTATCGTGTTTTTCGCCGCCGGCGATATCGCGCAGTGCGGCAACCGCCATCGCCTTGAGTGGACCGGTGTAGACGTCACCGATTTGCCTACCAAAATGCTTCGGCATCCGCGCCTTCACGGTGCTTACCAGTTCGTCCATCCAGATCTGCAGCGTTCGGGGGCGTTTGCATACTCTTCCATAGCATAGCTACGGAGCTCTTCGACGCCGAGCGTGCGCGGCATTTCACCATGGATACTCTCGGCGCGCGCTACGCGGTTGCCTGCGGCATCGAAGAACACCTTCGCTTTCCCACGCGCTTCCTCGGATTGAAAAAAGAGACAATCGAGCTGGAACATCCGGGGGGGGGGCAGTTCACCCGACCAAGCTGGGACTTTGCCGCGTGCAATACGGTCGGCGACAAGATGTATGCTGCCCTTGGGTTGTATGAACGCCTGCGCCGCCGGCGTTTTGCAGGCGACTGGGACGATGCGAAACGCGTCAGCGGTGATCAATTTCTCAACAACTGCTCCGAAGGCGCTGCTGGCGAGTTTTCAACGGATGTCGTTTATCCCGAGCAACGCGGCATGTCGATTGTCGCTAGCGGTGTCTTCCTTGATTGAGGATGGCCATTCGACTATATGGAGGTTTCCGAGGGAGCCTTCCATTGCCGATTTCCTCGACAGCTTTGCTGCTGGACCGCCAGACTTGAACCCTGGGCCCTCGGTCATAATGCAGATCGCAGGTCAGTTTTCGTGTATCGCACGAAAGACGGGAACAGCTAGGCTAAGGGTTTCTCCTGCGAGGTGGATCACAGCTTCCAGATGAATGCGTTCTGTTGCGTTGCGGCGATTGCCAGCCCCGATACGCTGTCCGGGTTCAGCGCCAACGAGAGATAATCGGCTCAACGGATAGAGGGAGACTTCTGGCTCATCGTAGCCCTTCGAGGAGCGAAGATGAGACGGAAATCCGGGACAAAGAAGTACCGGAGGAAAAGGTCATCAAGAACATCCGTGGCGCCACCCGGAATGGTATTTGTCGCAAGAGAAGATCGGTATCGTTCTGGAAGACCTGCGCGTGAGGATTCTGTTCCCACGTTGTATAGGCGTGAAGATATTGCCGAGAGCCTCTATTGTAACCGGTCGAACGAATTCTTCGAAGCCGGCAAGAAGCGGCTTGCCGGCGGCACCACGCGTTCAGCCACCACTGATGAAATCAAGCATCTGCGCCGCGAGGCCCCGGGCACCAGAAACTATCATTTGGCCGGTGCTGCCTCGTGGAGCGACACCACCATCTGCGCAGGCAATGGCCGCAAAGCCGATAATGCATCAAGACTGAAACCGGACCACCTCATAGGGGCAGGCCAGTGCCGGCGATTATGCACAATGGTGGCGAGTGGCATGGCTGGGCTATGGATGAAACGGGGGTGGCCATGAAACTAGCGCACGTCCCGTGATCGATGAATCGATTTTGATGTGACGACGGCGTTCGGGGATGATTCAACATCCACCTCGATGGAGGTGGATTATGGGAAGAGCACTGAGCGGGGATCTTCGGTCACGGGTCCTGAAGGCTTCGGACGAAGGCATTTCGGCGCGGCAAGCGGCGGCCCGGTTCGGGGTGGGTGTGTTTCGGCGTGGAATAAGGAC
>NZ_AMRM01000002.1 GCF_000300335.1 Nitratireductor pacificus pht-3B
CGGAACTGACCATCACCTTCTCGGGAGACAATCTCCACGCCACGGCCGGAACGACGACGGCGCTGGTGGATGAAGACGACCTGGCAGCGGGCATTGGCGATGCCGCCCCCGGAGACGACGCGCCCTCGGCGCAGCCCGGCATCCTCCCGCACGACTATGGCGCGGACGGCGCGGGCTCGATCAAGCTGGTGGCGGGCTCGGAAACGGTCAACGGTGTTCTCTACACCTATACGGTGAATGCCGGGGGGACGGTCCTGACGGCAAACGACGGGACGC
This sequence comes from Nitratireductor pacificus pht-3B, assembly GCF_000300335.1. Classification (GTDB taxonomy): domain Bacteria; phylum Pseudomonadota; class Alphaproteobacteria; order Rhizobiales; family Rhizobiaceae; genus Nitratireductor; species Nitratireductor pacificus. The sequence goes on from NZ_AMRM01000002.1 coordinate 277, forward strand.
AGGACGTATTCCGGGTGACGCTGACCGACGCGGTCGCCGGTACTTACACGGTCGCGCTCCTGGCGCGTGTCGAGCATGACAATGCCAACGGTTCGCCCGGCTTCGAGGACAATCTGGACTTCACGCTGAGTTACGAGGTCTATGACGCGGACGACGCGACGGGCACACCCGGCTCGCTGACGCTGACCATCGACGACGACGTTCCGAGTGCTGTCGACCCCCAACACGCCATCGTGGGCAACGCCGCGGGCGCTCCGCTGGTGTTCGGCCTGGATAACGACTGGAATGTCACCGACAATTACGGTGCCGATGGCGCCGGCAGCCTGCGGTTTGCCTCGTCGCTCGACGATCATGCGAGCGGCCTGACATCGGGCGGCCAGCCGATCAGCTATCATCTGAACGGCGATGGGACGATGCTCGAGGCAAAGATCGGCGGCGAGGGCGGAACCACTGTTTTCACCGTCACCCTCAATCCCGCGTCCGGGACCTACATGGTCGATATGGATGGCACCGTCGACAGTCTCACGACGGTCGATTTCCAGGACAGCGAATACGATCCGATCGGCGGTAACACCGCATGGTTCGGCTTTGCTTCGGATGAAGCCGACAGCGCGGATCTTCTGCTGACGCCGATCCCGGCCGGCAGCAGCCTGAACACCAGCGACAACCTGATCGGCGTGGGCGGCGGCCAGTCCGTCGGGTCCGGGGAGGGCGTCCGCCTCGACTTCGTGCGGGATCTGACCGGCACGCCGAACACCGGCGACTACGACGATCCGGGTAATCAGAACCATGGTTTCGACCAGCACTACCGGGTCAATGGCGCATCGGTCCTGTTCGACGCCATCACGGGCGGCGGCGGAACACCGCAATCGACGGTGCGCATCAAGGCGTTCGACGATGGTGACACGGGTCCGACATTGACGCAGGTGGGCGACGGAACGCAGGATTCCGTGCGTGGCATCGCGATCTCCTTCGGTTCGGAGACGCTGCTGGTGTCCTATTCGGCCGGCGTACAGACCGTTGAGGTCGGCGGACGCAGCTTCACGGTGAGCTTCGTCGACAATCCTTCCGAGGCGGGGATCCAGTATGAGGCCGTCATCGGCGGCGTCGTGTCCGGAACCAATGTCGCTGTGTACACCAATTCCGGCTACAACAGCCTCGAGGTGCTGCACGAGAGCGGCCAGCCCTTCAAGCTGGGAGAGTTCGGGACGTCGGTGGTGTCCACGGATCCCGTGGATCTCAGCCTGCCGATCGTGATCACCGATGGTGACGGCGATACGGCGGAAGGGGCCATCGACATCACCCTTTCGGCGCCGCCGGTGTTCATTGTCGGGTCGAATGAGGATGACACGGGTGGTTCGACGGACAACCACGCCGTTCCCAACCCCGCAGGAGACATCGAAGGCGCGATCACCGGCGGCGGCGGGGACGACACGATATTCGGCGATCCGGGTGCCGTGACGATCACCCCCGGCCAGACCGCGAACATAATCCTTGTCCTCGACAGTTCGGGCAGCATGAGCACGAACATCTCCTTCGACGGCGGCTCGGTCTCGCGCATGCAGGCCCTCAAGAACGCGGTGAATGATCTGCTCGATTCGCTGGGCAATTCCGGCGCCGCGCATATCCGGGTCAACATCGTCGACTTCGACAGCGACGGTGAAAGCCTCGGCGTGTTCGATATCGTCCTCAACGGAGACGACAACGCCTCCGCCATCGCGGCGGCCAAGGCGGCGGTCAACGGCATGGGGCAGGGCGGCGGCACCAACTACGAGGATGCTCTCGCAACCGCCTTCTCGTGGATCGGGTCCTCCGGGTCCAACCAGCCGATCGCCAATGCGGATCTCAACAAGGTGCTCTTCGTGTCCGACGGCGAACCGACGGCCTGGAACTCGGGATCGGGTGGCTCGACCAGTTTCTCAAACATCACGAGCGCCATCAATGAGATGCTGGGTGCGGACGGCACCAATGAGGTGCAGCAGATCACCGGCGCCGGCTGGAGCATCGACGCCATCGGCATCGCGCTCGGCAACACGGCCTCCGAAGCCGATTTCGACAGTTCTGCCACATATGATGCGAACACGGGTAGCGGCGGTTCGAACAATGACACCGCGTATATTCTCTATGACGACAATGGCGTGGAGATCGCGCAGGTCTCGGCCTGGTCCTCGCAGTCCACGTCGATCGGCAATCTTGTCGACGTCGAATCGGCGGGTTCCGGTTCGAGCAGGCGCTTCGGTGTCGAAGGCGGGGCGAACGGCCTCAACGTCGGGGAGGTCCTCCGCTTCGATTTCGGGCTGGGCACGGACTACGATGGCGGCGGCAACTACTCGACCGGCGGCTTCAACGGCACACCGGTGACCGGCGCCCGCTTCGATTTCCTTGATTTCGGCTCCTCGCAGCAGTCGACGATCGAGTACACGATCCACTACACCGACGGGACGTCGGAGGTTCGCACCCATTCGTTCGGCAGCGATGATTCCAACAATCACGACATCGACGCGCCTGACGGCAAGTTCATCGAATACATCGCGTTCACGGCGACGGCCACCGAAAGCGCGGGCTATATCAGGCTGGACCATGTGGTCCGTCCGACCCCGCTCGAGATCCTCGACATGGTCGAGGGGCCCGGTGGCAACGCGCAGAACGTCACCACGGCAGAGGAACTGAGCGATGCGATCGGCAATCTCGGCGGATCGACCGATCTTGCTGCAGCGGGCAACGACCTGATCGACGGCGGTGCGGGCAACGATCTCATCTTCGGCGACTCGCCCTTCACCGACGATCTCGCCACGGCGCGCGGCCTGTCGCTGCCCGCCGGATCGGGCTGGAAGGTGTTCCAGACGCTGGAGGCGACCCCGTCGCAGAACTGGACGCGGGCCGACACGCTCGACTACATCCGCAACAATCAGGCCGAGCTCGGCAGGGAGAGCGGGCGAACGGACGGCGACGATGTGATCGACGGCGGCGCCGGCAACGACATCATCTTCGGCCAGGAAGGCGACGACCTGCTGATCGGCGGCGAGGGAGCGGATATCCTCTACGGCGGCACGGGCGAGAACACCTACGACCTCACCGAGGCCGTCGCCGCCATCGACACGGTGGTGATCGACCCGGCCGCCCTCACCAACCTCAACCCCGAAGAGATCATCGGCTTCGGAGCGGAGGACGTGGTCGACCTGACGGAGCTGTTCACGGTCGGAAGCGGCGAGGATGTGAGCGACTATGCGCGGATGAGCGGCAGCGACCTGCAGGTCGATGCCGATGGCGCATCCGGGCCGGGCACCTGGGAGACGGTGGCGCAGTTCAACGTCACCCCGGTGAACCCGGTCAACATCCTCTACGACGATGACGGTACGGACACGCCGGACACGGTCTGACGTCCGGGCCTTCGACACCGGCGATCGGGGATACCCGGTCGTCATTTGAAAACCGGCTAAGAACGGTGTATTCCTTTACCCAAGGGAACACCTCACACACTGGCTTTGCAGGGGGATTTCATGAGAAAGCTGACGATTGGCCTTGCGGCTGTTCTGGCCACGGCGTTTGCCGGCAGCGTTCACGCCGCCGACCTGTCGGCCGGGGGATACTGCCCGGTCGCGGGCAATGCAAAGCTGCTTTCCATCGACACCAACGCGGCTCTCTCGACCGAGGTCGTGCGCCTGATGGATGAGGCCGTGGCGGTCGCCGACAGTTCGCAGTGGATCAATTCGGGCCGGCCGGCATTCGTCTGGGCGTCCGAAGCGAAGGTCGCGTGCGGCAAGGCCTATGGCTATCTTCAGTCCGAGTATCGCGACGAGGACTATCTCAACAAATGCGAGTGCTTCCACGCTCGCATGGTCCAGTACATGTATTGAACGGTCGGCTGCTCCCGATGCGGGGGGTCCCCGACGATGACGGCGGTAGAGCGCGGATGATCGCCGGCGCCTTCCGGTCCCTGCTGTTCGCCGCATGCCTGATGCTCGCCGGGTGCCAGTCCGCGACAGTGGACGAGGCGCTGGACGTGAATGGCGGCAAGGCCGACCCGGTCGCTGCCGGCATCGAAACCGTAGGCGCCGGGCCTGTCACGATCGGCATGATCGTCAGCCCCGGCCAGGCGACCGTGCGCGACCTCCGCGATGGCGCCAAGCTTGCCGCGATGCAACTGGGCGGCGACCAGGTGACGCTCGCCATCCATGGCGGCGGGCCCAAAGCCGGCGTCGAGGCGCTGGCGGCCAGGAATGCCAGGATCATCATCGGTCCGTCGGGCGCCCGGGAAGCAGGCGTCGTGGCGGCCATCGCGCAGCAGGCCCGGCCTCCGGTGGTCGCGCTGGTCGCGAACGACGTCTCCCGCGGCCCGGACATGTTTGCCTTCATCTCCGACGAAACCGACAGCGCGATCGAGGCCGCGGCCTATGCCGCCGGCTCGGGGCGCAAGAAGATCGTCCTGCTGCACCCCCCGGGACAGGAGCAGGCGATGCTCGCGCGGCTGCGCAGGAATATCGAGGCGAAGGGCGGGCGGATCACGGCGGCGTTGCCGTTCTCGTCGCGCGCGAGCGGCGGGCTGGCCAGCCAGGTGGCCGCGTTGAAGCAGGCGGATGCGCTGCTCCTCGGGCCGGGCCTGGAAGCACCCGCCGCAGCCCTTGCCGCCGTCCGCGCTACGGGCGCACTGGCCCCTAATGCGATGATCCTCGGCACCGCGGGCCTGTCCGCGCAGCGCGGGCTCGCCGGCACGCTGATCTGCCGTGTCGACCAGGCGGCGGTCGCCGATGTCGCCGAGCGGTACCGGACGGAGTTCGGCCGGGCGATGACGCGGAACGCGGCCTATGGCTTCGACGCGGTGGCGCTTGCCATCGGCATTGCGCGTTCGCGCGGCGCCGACGCGCTCGATGCCTCAACGCTGCGCGCATCGGCCGGCTTTCGCGGGCTGCTCGGCGCTTTTCGGTTCAAGGCCACCGGCGAGGTCGAGCGCAATTGCTCCATCTACCGCCTGACCGACGACAAGCTGGAACTGCAGGATCCCGCGCCGAACGGGTTCTGACGAACCTGCGTGAAAGCACCATCAGCCTGCACCAAAGTGGGCCTTGGCTTTCCAGCGAAAGCCCGATTAAATGAACATGAGGATTGGCGATGAACCGTCTGTCTGCGGCCGCCGCGGGCAGAGGGAACAGTCTTCACGGCTTTCGGCGTCGGGGTGCCTGCACCTCACATCCGCATGGATGCGGAGAAGCGGAAAGCAGCGCGTCCGGGACGGGATTCCGGATGTTCGAGGCGGCAGCGCGGGAGGCATCGAGTGGGCAGTTTTGCCTTGCAAGAAACCCAACGCGGCGCGGACGGACAACCCCTTGTCCGCCTGCCCGGAACCGCTTGCCCGGTCCACTGCATCCGCACAGATCCCGGGCGTTTCGGCCTGACAGCAAAATCCCGACGCCGCCGCCCGGGAGCGACGATGCCATCTTCTGAACGTGGAGAATTTCCTGGACGAGCGGGCGACCGCCGGCATGTGCCCGGCCTGTCGCCTGAAGACTGAGCGTATCTGGGCGCAGCCCATGCAAGGGAGGAAACGATGACCGAAATCTCGATGACCGTGAACGGAAAGCGCACCCGCGCCGCCGTGCCCGACAATACGCTCCTGGTGGAGTTCCTGCGCGAGCATCTGCGCCTGACGGGAACGCATGTCGGCTGCGACACCAGTCAGTGCGGCGCCTGCGTCGTGCATGTCGACGGGCGGGCGATGAAAAGCTGCACCATGCTGGCCGCATCCGCCGAAGGCGCGGAGGTGACCACGATCGAGGGTCTGTCGAACGGCGAGCTGCATCCGATGCAGGCGGCGTTCAAGGAAAATCACGGCCTGCAATGCGGCTTCTGCACGCCGGGCATGATCATGTCGGCGGCCGACATGGTGGCGCGCTACCAGGCCGCGGGACGCGAATTGACCGAGAAGGCTATCCGCCACGAGCTCGAGGGCAATATCTGCCGCTGCACCGGCTACCACAACATCGTCCGCGCCATCCAGGACGGCGCGGCGAAGATGGCCGCAGGCTGAGGGAGGATACGACATGACGGAGCAAGGCATCGGCGCCCGTGTCCTTCGCAAGGAGGACAAGCGCTTCATCACCGGCAAGGGCCGGTACACCGACGATATCCGCAACGAGCGGCAGGCCTATGCGGCCTTCGTGCGCAGCCCGCATGCCCACGCCAGGGTCAAGGGCATCGACAGCGCGGAGGCGGAGAAGATGGACGGCGTGATCGCTGTCCTGAATGGAAAGCAGCTCACCGGCGACGGGATCGGCAATCTCATCTGCGGCTGGGGCGTCAGCTCGAAGGACGGCAGTCCGATGAACATGGGCGCCTGGTCGGCGCTCGCCACCGACAAGGTGCGCTATGTGGGCGACGCGGTGGTGCTGGTGGTGGCTGAGACGCAGGCCGCTGCCCGCGCTGCGGCGGAAGCCGTGATCGTGGACTATGAGGAACTTCCGGCGGTGGTTCACGCCGTCGATGCGCTGAAGAAGGGTGCGCCGCAGGTGCATGACAATGCGCCCGGCAATCTGATCTTCGACTGGGGTCTGGGCGACGAAGCGGCCGCCGACAAGGCGCTCAAGGGTGCCGCCCACGTGACCGAGATGGAGATCGTCAACAACCGCCTGTCGCCCAATCCGATGGAGCCGCGCTCGGCGATCGCCACCTATGACGAGGCGGAGGATCACTACACGCTCCACACCACCAGCCAGAACCCGCATGTGGCGCGGCTGGTGCTCTCGGCCTTCTACCAGGTGGCGCCTGAGCACAAGCTCCGGGTCATCGCGCCGGATGTGGGCGGCGGCTTCGGCTCCAAGATCTACATCTATCCCGAGGAGATCGCCTGTCTCTGGGCGTCCATGAAGACCAGGCGTTCGGTGAAGTGGACATCGAGCCGCTCGGAGGCCTTCATGACGGACGCGCACGGCCGCGACCATGTCACCACGGCGCGGATCGGCTTCGATGCCAACAACCGCATCGTCGGCTTCAAGATCGACACCGTCGCCAATCTCGGCGCCTACATGTCGCTGTTCTCGTCGGCGGTGCCGACCTATCTCTACGCGACGCTGCTGTCGGGCCAGTACGACATCGCCAACATCTACTGCAACGTGCGCACGGTCTACACGAACACGGTCCCCGTCGATGCCTATCGCGGCGCCGGCCGGCCGGAGGCGTGCTTCCTGGTTGAACGCATCATGGAAACGGCCGCCCGGGAGATGGGCGTCGATCCGGCGGAACTGCGCCGGGCCAACTTCGTGAAGAGTTTCCCGCACCAGACGCCGGTCATCATGGCCTATGACGCGGGGGACTTTGCGGGCAATCTCGACCAGGCGCTGGAAGCCGCCGACTACAAGGGCTTTCCGGCCCGCAGGGCGGAAGCGGCCAAGCGTGGCAAGCTGCGCGGCATTGGCCTCGCATCCTATATCGAGGCCTGCGGTATCGCGCCCTCGGCGGCGGTCGGCTCGCTCGGCGCCGGCGTCGGCCTTTGGGAAAGCGCGGAAGTGCGGGTTAATCCGGTCGGCACGATCGAGGTCCTGACCGGCAGCCACAGCCACGGGCAGGGTCATGAGACTACCTTCGCCCAGGTGGTGGCCGACCGCTTCGACCTGCCCATCGAGAACATCCAGATCGTCCATGGCGACACCGACAAGGTGCAGTTCGGCATGGGCACCTACGGCTCGCGCTCCGGCCCCGTCGGCCTGTCGGCCATCGTCAAGGCGCTCGACAAGGTCGAGGCCAAGGTCCGCAAGATCGCGGCGCATGTGCTGGAAGTGTCGGAGGACGACCTGGTGATCGAGAACGGGCAGGTCAAGGTGGCCGGCACCGACCGGGCGATGGCCTGGCACGAGGTGGGCCTTGCCGCCTACACGGCGCACAACCTGCCGGCCGGCATGGAGCCCGGCCTGAAGGAAGGCGCGTTCTACGACCCGACCAATTTCACCTTCCCCGCTGGCACCTATGTCTGCGAGGTGGAGGTGGACCCGGAAACGGGGACGACGGAGATAGTCCAGTTCGTCGCCTCGGACGATTTCGGCACGATCATCAATCCGATGATCGTCGAGGGCCAGGTGCATGGCGGCATCGCCCAGGGCGTCGGCCAGGCCATGCTCGAGAACGTCGTCTACGACGCGGACGGCCAGCTCCTGTCCGCCAGCTACATGGATTATGCCATGCCGCGCGCCGACGACTTGCCGAGCTTCGCGATCCACCATCATTCCACCAAGAGCCCGTCAAACCCGCTCGGCCTGAAGGGGTGCGGCGAGGCGGGCGCCATCGGCTCGCCGCCGGCGATCATCAACGCCATCACCGACGCTATCGGCAACAACGACCTGGACATGCCGGCGACGCCGCCGCGCGTCTGGGCCGCGCTGAATGCTGCATCCGCAAAAATCGCCGCTGAGTAGGGAGGCGCGCCATGTATGATCTCAAGTATCACCGGGCCACCAGTGTCGACGATGCCGTGGCCAAGCGCGCGGCCGCATCGGACGGCCAGTTTCTTGCCGGCGGCCAGACGCTGCTGCCCACCATGAAGCATCGCCTCGCCGCGCCCTCGGACCTGATCGACCTGCGCGGCATCGGCGGGCTGGCGGGCATCGAGGTTTCGGGCAGGAACGTCACCATCGGTGCGATGACTACCCATGCGGCGGTCGCCGGCAGCGCGGAGCTTGCAAAGGTGTGTCCGGCGCTGGCGGCGCTTGCCGGCGGGATCGGCGATCCGGCGGTGCGCCACCAGGGCACGATCGGCGGCTCAATCGCCAACAACGACCCGGCGGCCGACTATCCCGCCGGTCTCCTGGCGCTCGCCGCGACGATCAGCACCAACAAGAGGAAGATCGCCGCCGATGATTTCTTCACCGGCCTGTTTTCCACCGCCCTCGAAGAAGGCGAGATCATCGTCTCGGTCAGTTTCGAGGCGCCGGCGCAGTGCGGCTATGCGAAGTTCCCCAACCCCGCCTCGCGCTATGCGATGACGGGCGTGTTCGTCGCCAAGGGTGGCGGCGGCGCTGTCCGTGTCGCGGTCACCGGCGCGGGGGGCGACGGGGTGTTCCGGCATGACGGGCTGGAAAAGGCGCTTGCCGCAGAATGGTCGGCATCCGCGGCCGACGGCGTCGCCATCTCATCGGACGGACTGATGTCGGACATCCACTGCGACGCCGCCTATCGCGCCAATCTGATCAAGGCCATGGCCAAGCGCGCCGTTTCCGCCGCCTGACACCCATGGCACGGGAGGCCGGTCGCCCGCACGGCGACCGGTCTTCCGCTCACCGGTCGCTCGCGTTCGTCTGCGTGGCGAACTGCAGGAGATCGGTGGTCGCCGGTATCAGCGAGGGGTCTTTCGTGACGATCCGATTGCGGCCCGCCTGCTTGGCCTCGTAGAGGCGGCGGTCCGCTTCCAGGAGAAGAGCGGCGAGGCTCATGCCGGGTTCGCGCGTCGCGATCCCGAAGCTCGCCGTCAGCCGTTCCCGATCCTTCAGGAACGGGAAGCTGGCGGAGGAGAGCTGTTGGCGCAGCCTTTCGGCCAGGTCGAAGGCACCGTCCATCCCCGTGTCGGGCAGGAACAGGGCGAACTCCTCGCCGCCGATGCGCCCGACCACGTCACTGGCGCGCGCCGTCCGCCGCAGGAGCGCGCCGAAGACCGTCAGCGCCGCATCGCCGGCGCTGTGGCCATGCGTGTCGTTGAGCTTCTTGAAATGATCGAGGTCGCAGACGACCAGCGTTGCGGGCGCCGACTGCCGGCTTGTCAGAAGATGACCCGTCTGCTCCTCGAAGCCACGCCGGTTGAGGATGCCGGTCAGGCCGTCGCGGTCCCGGTCGCGGCGCAACTCGTCCATCACGTCGGTCAGAATGGCCGCCAATATGGTCAGCGCCAGGGCCGCGCCGAACACGGCGAGCGACAGCTGCAGCAGGGTCCAGAAGAGCGAATCGCCAAACCCGTCCTCGCCGTTCGGAACGGTGAAGCCGACCGTCAGCAGGGTTCTGGGAAAGAAGTGCAGGGCGAAGAGCAGCAGGACCCAGAACAGCACCTGATCGACCTGGTGGCGTCGCGGTCCCGGCGCCAGCCTGATTGCGGTGAGGAGCAGAATGGCGCCGTAGCCGAAATTCTGCAGATAGATGCGCGCCAGCAGATTGGGGGAGATGGCGGAGAAATACCATAACAGCGCGGTCATGGCCGCGAAGGTGGCGATGCAGGCCGGCGCGCCGAGCTTCATGCCGGAACGCCGGAGAATGCCCTCGCAGACGAGCAGCACCGAAGCCGTGTACAGAACACCCGTGACGATGGCGTTCAGCGCCACGTCCGCAGGCCAGGACATGATCTGCAGCGCCAGCGCGCCGGCGAAGAACAGGCAGGCGAACGCAAGCAGCAGCGCGTACCGCGTTCTGCGCTCCATCAGCCAAACCCAGACAAAGCCTGCGGCAAAGACAACCATCGTCGCGGGCCCGATCAGGCCGGTGATAATGGTCGCGGTCGAGTGCTCCATGGTGCTCACAATCCGGTGTTACAGGCCCCGCCTATGGTGATGCCCGTCGTCCATGTCCCTCGGCATCGGGGAGTAATGTCACATTCATAACAAAGGCTGAATCGCGGAGATCGTTGCAATCAGCGGTGGCTTTTCCTCTGCGTAAGCCGCGACTTTTCGTCGTTAGGGTAAAGGAAATGGCTTATGACCGGCGGCCGTATGGGCTACACAGCCCGCGCGCGTGCTTCGAAGCGGTCGATGCACGGCCATGGCATATGGGGACGGGCGGAAATCCGGACATGACGGACTATCTGATCCTGGCGGTCGCCGCATTCTTTGCCGGCACGCTGAACACGGTCGCGGGCGGAGGAACCTTCCTGACCTTCCCCGCCCTGGTCTATACGGGCGTTCCGGTGGTCGCGGCGAATGCGACGAGCGCGGTCGCCGTGTTCCCGGGCTATCTCGGCGGGGCGGCCGGCTTCCGCGCCGAACTTCTGGCCTTCGACCGTCGCCGGCTGGTCCGGATCGCACTGTTCACCATTCTCGGCGGCCTTATCGGCTCGCTGCTCCTGCTTGTTTCATCCAACGCCGCCTTCTCTCTCACCATCCCCTTCCTTCTCGCCGCCGCGACCCTGATCTTCGCCTTCGGCGACCGGCTGCGCGCCATGGCCGAGAAGCGGAGCCGCGCGGGTGGCGACGGCTGGCTGTCGACGATCCTGGTCTCCGTCTATGGCGGTTACTTCAACGGCGGCCTGGGGATCGTGTTTCTCGCCCTGTTTTCCATGTGGGGCATGCGCGACTTGAATCAGATGAACGGGCTCAAGAACGGCCTGTCCTTCATCCTGTCGGCGATCTCCGTGGCGATTTTCGCGGTGGCCGGCATCGTGGCCTGGCCGCAGGCCGCGGTGATGATGGTGGCGGCGACCGCCGGCGGCTACGCCGGTGCGCCGCTTGCCCGCGCGCTTCCCCTTTTCGTGGTTCGCGCGATCATCATCGCCGTCGGCACGGTCATGAGCCTGGTCTTTTTCGCCAGATTGTTCTGAGGTTCGGCGGTTTGCCGCAGCTTGCCTCTGGAAAACCGGCTTCGGAAACGGTATGAGGCGCTGTCAGAAATCACGCGCGGCCACGCAATGATAACGCTCTTTGCGCCCGATGCCCGCCTCCGCAGGTTCCTCAATCACGCGGGTGGCCTCAAGGCATCCCTATAGCCCCTGGCGTGAGGCCGCATGGCTTCACCACCAGGGGGCATCACTCCGTGTCGCCGAGGGCGCCTGCACGTTGAGTTTGGCTGCCCTGTAACCTGTTCCATTCGACCTTTTGCGAAGGCCATCCGCGCCGCCCCCGGGGCCGCGCGCAGCATGGCTCCATGATCAAAGGACATATCCGTTGAGAATTCTCATTCTGGGCGGCGGCGTCATCGGTGTGACGACCGCCTATTATCTGGCCAAGTCGGGGCACGAGGTGGAGGTGATCGACCGCCAGCCGGGACCCGCGCAGGAAACCAGCTTCGCCAATGCCGGGCAGGTTTCGCCTGGCTATTCTTCGCCATGGGCGGGACCCGGCATCCCGCTGAAGGCGATGAAGTGGCTGACCATGCAGCATGGCCCGCTCGTCATCCGCCCGCGGCTCGATCCGGCCATGTGGTGGTGGATGCTGCGCATGCTGCGCAACTGCACCTCGGCGCGCTATGCCCGCAACAAGGCGCGCATGGTGCCCATCGCCGAATACAGCCGTGATTGCCTTCAGGCGCTGCGCGCCGCCGAGGGGATCGCCTATGACGAACGCAGCCAGGGAACCCTGCAGCTCTTTCGCAGCCAGGAACAGCTCGACGCCATTGCCAAGGATGTCGACGTGCTGAAGACCTTCGGCGTCGCGCATGAGGTGCTCGACCGGGCTGGCTGCATCGCTCGCGAACCGGGCCTCGCCACGGCGGGCGCCGGGTTCGTCGGCGGCCTGCGCCTGCCCGGCGACGAGACCGGCGACTGCCATCTGTTCACCGGACGGCTGGCCGCGATCGCCGAAGGGCTCGGCGTAAGGTTCTCCTATGCGACCGAGATCCGGCAGGTCGTCTGCGCGGGAGGGCGCGTGGAAGCCGTCGTTACGTCCGATGGCCGGCGCGAAGCCGATGCGGTGGTCGTCGCGCTGGGCAGCCATTCGCCGCTGCTCCTGCGCGATGTCGGCATCGGCATCTCTGTCTACCCGGTCAAGGGTTACTCGCTGACGCTGCCCCTGACGGATCCGGACGCCGCCCCGGTTTCGACGATCATGGACGAGACCTACAAGACGGCGATCACGCGGCTCGGCGATCGCATCCGGGTCGGCGGCACGGCGGAACTCGCCGGCTATGACCTGACGCTGCGCCCGGCGCGCCAGCGTGCGCTGGAGAAATCCTTCACCGATCTGTTCCCGCGCGGCGGCGACGTTGCGCAGGCGTCGTTCTGGTGCGGCCTGCGCCCGATGACGCCGGACGGGCCGCCTCTTGTCGGCGAGACGCCGATCAGCGGCCTCTACCTCAACACGGGCCACGGAACGCTGGGCTGGACGATGGCCTGCGGGTCGGGTCGCGTTCTCACCGACATCATCGACGGACGCGAGCCTGAGATCGATGCCGGCGACCTGGCCTATGGGCGCCGGGCCTGACGGCAGCGCCCGGTGGGCTCAGGAAACCAGGGGCAGCAGTTTCAGGGCGAGGTGATAATGCAGCCGCAATTTCGGCTGCAGCGCCTTCTTGCCCGTCATCTCGGTGATCTGGGATATCCGGTAGCGCACCGTGTTGTGGTGGATGTTCAGCACGCGCGCCGTCTCTCGGTAACTGCCGTTGCTGTCCAGGAAGATACGGAACGTGTCGATCAGGTCGACCCGGTGCCGCTTGTCGTGATCGATCAGCGTCCCCAGCCATTCATGCACGAAGCGGTGGACGTCCGGCTGCATACTGCCCTTGGAGAAGAGGCGGTAGAAACCGGTTTCGTCGTAGAGATTCACGCCGCCGGCGTTGCTGGTGCTCCGTCCGTGCTCCAACGCCTGCACAGCTTGTTCGTAGGCGCGGTAGAAGTGCTCCACCGCCGTGACTTGACTGATGCCCGCCGACCAAACCACTTCCTGTGCGCCGATCGTAAGAAGGCGTGTGTCGATCTGTTCCCTGAAGATGTCGGGTTGGCATAACCGCTCGTCGTCCTCGGGGACCATTATGACCACGCGGTTGTTGGCGATCACACCGGTGATCGTTTCGCCATGCTTGGAAAAATGTACGCGCAATGCGTTGGAAAGTCCGCGCAGGCGGATGGGGTCGATGTCGTGGAAGGCAACGACAATGCCCACATAGCGCGCATGCAGGCGCTTGCCCATCCCGCTGTAGCGCGCGGTGAGCGCAGCATGGGTCTGGTTGCCCAGGCTGCGATCGATCAGCGACAGGACCAGCTCGTTCTGCCGCTCGAAGATGGCGCTCTGATCGGCCCGGATCTGACGAACCTTGAGCGATATGAGAACCTTCGCATAGCCCAGATGGTCGAGTTCCTCATTGCTGAGTTTGCGGTTCCGCTCCACGACGACAAGCATGCCGGTCATGCCGTTCGCCTGCTCATAGGGGGTGAACACGATGCTCGTGCGGCGCCCGGTCCTGCGCGTGAAGGCGCGGTTGGCCCCGATAGCCTCGCAGGCCCAGCCGTCTTCTTCGAGCAATGCCAGGGCGTCCTGCATATCGGGTTCGGGATTGCTCGGCGCACTCAGGATAAGGCCGTCCATCGGACTGGTCACCATCACGGGGTTTGTCAGAAGCGTGTTGAGGTCGCCGAGCAGGTCTTGCAGCGCTGAATCGACCAGCGACACCTGGCTCAACCGTCCGCCGAACAGCTCGGGCTGGATGACCTTGCCAGCTCTGGCTTCGAAGTAGCTAGACATGACCGGCGTTATGATCTCCACCCACGCCACGTTCTCCGGAACGACGACGATCGGAAAATCGAGTGCATTGGCGCAGTCGATCATCTTCTGCGGCACCCGCTTCATATAGCGGTTGAGTTTCAGGCCAAGCCCGGATGCGCCGTATTCGACCAGCTCGCGGATGAAGTGGTCGAGCCGGTGGCGCAGCTGAAGCAGGGGATAGGTCGAGGTCAGCGCCAGCTCTTCGCCGCGCAGCCAGCGAACGGCGTCCGGCGCATCCAGCACCGTCGCGGTCTTGACGACCCGGTCGAGCCCCTTCTTGCCGGCCAGCAGCGTGCCGTCTTGCATAGCCGGCAAATTCAAAATCTTCCCGACCGTCAGTACCATGATTTCGAGACCCCTCCGCTCGTCCGTCCCAACGCGGACGACCTTACTCATTTGTACTCTAGATACAAAGAAATTAGCCGGTGTTTCATCTCCGTGGTCAATAGTCTTTCGCCGGTCGAGCCGATAGGGTCGCCGTCGATTGCGGGGGGATGAATATTGAACGACACCATGCTGGCGTCAGCGCAGACATCGCGCGACGCGCTTTTCTTCCTTCAGCAGGCCGTGGGCTGCAAGACCGTTTCGCCGCCCGGAAACGAGATCGTGCTGGCGCGCATGATCAAGGCGCGTCTGGCCGATGCCGGCATCGATGCCCGGATCTTTCAGGAGAACGAGCACCAGGCGAACCTGGTCGCGACGCTGAAAAGCGGCGCCCCTGGCCCGCGCCTCGTGCTGAGCGGGCATCTCGACACAGTGCCCATCGGCGACGCCATCTGGAAGCATGATCCCTTCTCGGCGGTGATTGACGATGGCCGCATCTACGGCCGCGGCACGGTCGACATGAAGGGCGGTCTCCTGGCATTGCTCTTCGCCTTCATGCAGCAGAAGGACGTCGCGCCCGATCGATGGTGTGGCGAACTCGTTTTCGCGGCAACCTACGGTGAGGAGATCGGCGCCCTCGGCGCGGCGACGATGGTGCGCGAAGGACAGATCCCCGAATTCGACGCGATGATCATTGCAGAGCCGACGAACAATCGTCTGGTCATCGCGCACAAGGGCGTGATCTGGTTGCGCGTGACGAGCTTCGGCAGGACCGCGCACGGCTCCATGCCGGCTTCCGGCACCAATGCCGTCGACAAGCTGCACCTGTTCTACGACCGTCTCCAGTCGATGGATCTCGGCGGGACCAGCACGCCGCTCCTGTCGAATCCCACCTTTGCGGTGACGACCTTCAATGGCGGCAGGAACACCAATGTCATTCCCGACCTGTGTCGAATGACGGTCGACATCCGAACGGTGCCCGGACAGGACCATCGTGAGGTCGTGGCGCATGTCCAGGCGATCGCGGCGGCTCTGACCGCAGAGGATCCCGAGGCCCGCTTCGAGGTGGAAACCACACTCGATCTGCCGGGGCTCCTGACCGACGAGGGCGCCGGGATCGTCCGCGACTGCCGGAAGGTCCTGGCCGCTCGCGCGCCGGGCGCGGACGCGGTGCGCGGCGCGCAGTACTTCACCGATGCGTCGGCCTTTATCGCCCATGGCGGCGATATCGTCATCCTCGGCCCGGGTGCGCCGGAGCTGGCGCATCAGACAGACGAGCATCTCGCTGTCGACGACTATTTCGATGCTATCGAAATCTACCGCCAGATCATCGGGCGGTTCTTGAGCAGGGACTAACAGGAGGAAAGGGAGATCATGAACTACATTGCAAACACACGCGCCGCGCTTGCTGCAGCTTTGCTGGGCGCCGGGGCCATGCTGAACGCCGGGCTTGCCCAGGCGGAGACGACCCTGAAGGTCGGGCATGTTTTCGCCGCCGACCATCCCTGGCAGATCGCACTTGAAGGCCTGTCCAAGGACGTGGCAGAGGCGACCGGCGGCGAAGTCGTCATCCAGGTCTATCCGAGCTCGCAGCTCGGCGGCGACCGCGAGGTCGCGGAAGGTCTTCAGCTCGGCACGGTCGAGATGGGGCTCTTCGGCACCGGCGCGCTACAGGTGCTCGACAAGAGGCTCATCATCGAAGAGCTGCCCTATGCATGGCCGACGCGCGAGAAGGCCTATGCCGCTGTCGATGGCGAGCTCGGTGAGGCGCTGGCCGGGATCCTGGCTGCAAAGAACATCAACACGCTCAGCTGGTGGGAAAGCGGTTATCGCCACATCACCAACTCGGCCCGTCCGATTGAAACGCCCGAGGACCTGAAGGGCATCAAGTTGCGGGTGCCCGAGGCCGAACTGCGTCTCGACACCTTCCGCGAGCTCGGCGCACTGCCGACGCCGATGGCGTTCTCCGAGGTGTTCACCTCGCTGCAGCAGAAGGTCGTCGACGGACAGGAAAACCCGCTGGCCACGATCTACGCTTCGAAGTTCTACGAGGTGCAGCAGAACTTGGCGCTCTCCGGTCACATCTGGGGTTCGGCCATCCTGACCATCTCCAGCAAGGCCTGGGACAAGCTGACCGACGAGCAGAAGACCATCCTGCGCGACAAGGCCGAGATCTGGAAGGAGAAGGAGCGTGAGATGATCCGTGCGAGCGATGAGGAAGTGCTCGCCAAGCTCGAGGCGGCAGGCATGAAGGTGACGCGTCCTGACCCCGCGGCATTCCAGCAGATGGTTCAGCCCGTCTGGGACAAGTACGAGAGCGTCTTCGGCGAAGACCTTCTCGCAATCGTCCGCAAGTACTCGAACTAGTTGATCCATCTCGCGGGCCGGCAGCACGCCGGCCCGCGGCGACCGGGGTAATATCGCGATGGCGCAATTGTTGCTCACCGCCAGACAGCTTCTCGTCAAGCTTGTCCAATGGCTTCTCATGTTGATGCTGCTGGCGATGACCGGCGTAATGTTTGCCCAGATCATCTGGCGCTATCTCCTGCAGTCACCGCTGGTGTGGTCGGAGGAACTGGCGCTTCTGCTGATGGTCTGGATGACGTTCCTCGGCTCGGCGCTGATGCTGGAGCGCAAGGAGCATGTCGCGATCGACCTGCTGGTCGAATGGCTGCCGCCTGCCCTTAACCGGGCAACGCAGATTGTCGGCGCGCTCGTCGTCCTCGCCTTCAACCTGGCCTTGACCTACGGCGCCCTTCTGATCGTCGAAACCGCGAAGGAGTCCATTATGCCCGGCCTCAAGATATCCAGTGCCTGGCAGTATATGGGCGTGCTGATCGGCGGCGGCCTGCTGGTGCTTGTTTCCATCGAAGCCCTGTTGCGGGCGCTGCGCGGCGCTGCCGCGACGCAGGAGAAGCGTTCATGAGCATCGTCCTCTTCGTTCTTCTTCTCGGCCTGATCGCCATCAACGTCCCGATCGCCTTCGCAATCGGCTTTGCGTGCCTGACCTATCTTCTGGTCAAGGACATCAACCTGGCCCTGGTCGCGCAGCGGTCGGCGACCGGCATCTATTCCTATCCGTTCCTGGCGCTGCCGATGTTCGTTTTCGCCGGGGTGCTGATGGAGCATGGCGGCATTACGCAGCGCATGATGCGGCTCGCAAATGCCGTCATCGGCCACATCTCGGGCGGGTTGGCTGCCGTCACGGTTGCCGGCAGTGCGCTGTTCGGCGCGCTGTCCGGCTCGGCGATCGGCGATACCGCAGCGATCGGCTCGATCATGATCCCGGCCATGAAGGCCAAGCGCTACGCAGCCGGCTTCGCCGCGGCTCTCCAGGGTTGCAGCGGCGTGCTCGCCTCGCTTATCCCGCCGAGCCTGACCATGGTCATCCTCGGCGCGACCGGAAACATCTCCATTGCCGGCCTGCTGATCGGCGGGCTCGTTCCCGGCCTGCTGATGGCGCTGCTGCTGATCATCGTCTCGCTGCTCATCAGCCGCCGCCGCGGCTATGGCAAGGGCGAGCGCGCGACCTGGCGTGAGTTCGTCTCGGCGGTTTCGGACTCGGTCCTGCCCCTGCTCCTGCCGGTCATCATCCTCGGCGGCATACTGGGCGGCATCGTGACCGTTACCGAGGCCGCAGTGCTTGCAGTCGTCTACGCGTTCCTGCTGTCGGCTCTGATCTATCGCGAGGTCAAGCTGTCGGATCTCCCGGCGATCAGCATGCAGGTGTTGCGCATTGCGGTCCCGGTGCAGCTCATCGTCGCCATTTCGCACCTGTTCGTCTGGATCGTGGCGACCGAACAGATTCCCCAGCAGCTCACCGCATTCTTCGCCGCGGTTGCACCCGATCCGCTGACCTTCCTGATCCTGCTCAACTTTCTTCTCCTGCTGCTGGGCACGTTCATGGAAAGCAATGCGCTGATCATCATCCTGATCCCGATCCTCATGCCGGTGGTCAATCAGTACGGCATCGACCCGCTGCATTTCGGCGTGATGTTCGTGGTCAACCTGTGCATCGGTGCCAACACGCCTCCGCTGGGCGTCACGCTGATGACGGCCGCGAAGATCGCGGAAGTGCGGTTCGCCGAAGCGTCCCGCGCGGTCCTTCCGTTCCTCGCGGCGATGATTGTCGTGCTCATCCTGACAATTCTGTTCCCGAAACTGTCGACGTTCCTGCCGAGCCTCTTCCTCTAGGGCCAGGTCGCGCGAACCAACCAGGAGTTTGATGTTGGAAAAGACAGCCATCCAGATCAAGGAAAGCGACCATGTCGCTACCGCCACGGTCGAACTGTTGCCTGCCGAGACGGTGATCGTTTCGGGTATCGGCAACGGACGCCCGATGAAGGTCGAGGAGCGGATTCCGCGCGGGCACAAGATTGCGCTGCGCGATATCGCGGCCCAGGAGGAAATCCTGAAATATGGCGAGATTATCGGGGTTGCGACCCAGCCGATTTCCGCCGGCCATTGGGTACACGTTCACAATTGCCGGGGCGCCAAGGGCCGCCGGTTCGACGCAACCCCTGCGCAACAGCAAGGTGAATGACATGAAGTTCAAGGGCTATCGCCGCGCCGACGGCTCGATCGGCATCCGCAATCACATCCTGGTCATCCCGACGGTCTCCTGCGTCAACCGCGTTGCGCTCGATGTTGCTTCGAAGACCGGAGCCGTGACTTTCATGCATCCCTATGGCTGCACCTTCGACGCGGAAGAGAACACGACCACCGAGGACACGTTCATCGGTCACGGCCGGCACCAGAATGTCGGTGCTGTGCTGGTGGTGAGCCTTGGCTGCGAGACGGCCTCCGCCCGGCGCATCGCCGACGCCATCGCGCCGTCCGGCAAGCCGGTCGAGATGCTCGTCGTCCAGAAAGCGGGCGGGGCGCGCTCGACGCGTGACGCCGGCATCGAGATCGTGCGACGCCTGCAGGAGGAGATCGCCGGGGAACCCAGCGACGAGGGCGATGTCAGCGAACTGATCGTCGCGCTGGAATGCGGCTCCTCCGACGCGTTCTCGGGCCTTACGGCCAATCCCGCGGTCGGTGAGGCCGCTGACATTCTGGTCGGCGCCGGAGGCACTGTCGTGCTGTCAGAGATCACCGAGATGGTGGGTGCGGAGCGCGTCCTGTGGCGGCGCGGCAAGACCGACGAGATCAGGCAGGACCTGATGAAGCTGATCAAGGAATACGAGATCGAGCTGTCCATGACCACGCAGGACGACAGCGGCGTCTTCATTTCGCCCGGCAACATCGAGGGTGGCCTGACGACGATCGAGGAAAAGTCCCTCGGCTGCATCTACAAGGCCGGCACCCAGCCCATCGTGCAGATCGTCAAGTATGGAGAACGTCCGACCGAGAAGGGCGTGGTCATCATGGACACGCCCGGCTTCGACATCGCCTCGGTGACGGGGAAGGTCGCCGGCGGCGCGCACATGGTGCTCTTCACCACCGGCAAGGGCACGCCGACCGGTTCGTGCATTGCCCCGGTGCTCAAGATCAGCTCCAACAACGACACCTTCAAGGCGCTGCGCGAGGATATCGATCTCAGCGCCGGAGACGTGCTCGAGGGAACGAAGTCGCTCAAGCAGGTCGGCGAGGAGATCGTCGAGCTCGTGCTGGAGACCGCCAATGGCAAGCAGGCCAAGGCGGAGTATTTCAACATCCAGGAGTTCGCCATTCCGAATGTCAGCGTGGTGCGCAAGGAAGTGATCCACCAGAAGCTCGCCGAGCAGAACGACTTCCGGTTCCAGCAGCCATGAAGCTCGCCTACATGTATGCCACGCCCGACGTGGCGCCCGCGAGGGTCACGGCCATTCAGGGGCCGATCGGCGCGGCGATGAGCAGTATTGCCTGGGCGGGCTACGCAGGCGTCGAGCTTCTGGTCTGCAATCCCGGCCTGATCGACCGCCGGGCGCTTGCCGATGCGATCCAAGCCAATGGCCTCGACATGCCTGCCGTGTGCACCGGCGAGGTCTACGGTCAGGATGGCCTGTCGTTTGCCGATGCGGATCCGGCCCGGCGGCAGGAAGCGATCGACCGCATGAAGGCGTCGATGGACCTTGCCGCCGAATATGGCGCGATGGTCAATATCGGCCGGCTGCGCGGACGCTACACTGACGAGGTGGAGCCGCAGGAGACGCTGGACTGGATCGCCAGCGCTATCGAGCAATGTGCAATGGCATTCCCGGAAGTGCCGATCGTCCTCGAGCCGGTGAACCGCAATTACGCCAACTGCCTGCTCACCACGCGCCAAACCTGCGATTTCGTGCGCTCTCTGGCCGTATCGAGCCTCGGCGTCATGCTCGACACCGCGCATATCCTGACCGAGCAGGAGACTGTCGCCGACGCCATTCGCGAGGCGGGGGATCTGTTCTGGCATTTCCACATCACCGATTCGGAGCGGCTTCCGGTCGGCGATGGCGCGTATGACATCGAGACCGCGATGCGGGCGGTGATCGACAGCGGCTTCAACCGCTATGTCACCGTCGAGACCTTCCAGATTCCTGATGCCGCGCATTCAATCGCCGCCAGTTTCGAGGCGATGCGCCCCTATTTCCCAGACCGCGCATGACGCGGCACACAAGAGGTTAAATCATGAAAATCGTTCGCTTTTCCCATCAGGGCGCCGCATCCTATGGCCTGCTTGAAGGTGATGCCGTCGCCGTCCTCTCCAGGCCGCCTTTCGACGGCATCGAGAAGACAGGCGAGGTTCTGCCGCTGGACGCGGTCAGCCTGCTGGCGCCGGTGACGCCGAGCAAGCTCGTCTGCGTGGGGCTGAACTACACGCTGCATGCCGAGGAGTCCGGCGTGCCTGTGCCGGAAGAGCCAATGCTGTTCATGTGCGCGCCTTCCGCGATCATCGCCGACGGCGAGGAGATCCAGCTCGACAGCTCGACCGACCGTATCGATTTCGAGGCCGAGATCGGCATTGTCGTTGGCCGCAAGGCCCGCAATGTTGCCGCCGACGATGTGGCGGACTACATCTTCGGCTACACCTGCGCCAACGATGTATCGAACCGCGTTCTGCAGAAGAAGGACGGCCAGTTCACGCGCGCCAAATCCTTCGATACCTACAAGCCCGTGGGTCCCTGCATAGAGACCGATCTCGATCCGGACAATGTCGACATCAAGCTTTGGCAGAACGGCGAGCTGCGCCAGTCTTCCAACACCAATGACATGATCTTTTCGACCGCGCGGATCTTCGAATTCGTCTCCGGCATCATGACACTCGAGCCGGGAGACCTGATCATCACCGGCACCCCGTCCGGCGTCGGGCCGATGGCGTCGGGCGACGAGATCGTCATCGAGATTGAAAAGATCGGCCGGCTGCGCAGCGTTGTCGCCTGAGCCATCATTATCGGCTCGGTTCCCGAAAGCCTGATGTTGACGCCCCGCCATGAGCGGGGCGTTTTCGTTTTCCCCTGGGTCCTAACGCAGGAGCGCCGTCGGATAGAGCGCCAGCGCTGGAATATAGGTAATGGCCAGGAGCGCGATGATCAGCGCGATGAGGAACGGTCGGATCGCCCGCATGAACTGGCCAATGCTGGTGCCCGATATGCCGCAGGTCACATACATCAACACGCCCAGCGGCGGGGTCAGCTGGCCGATGACCAGGTTGATGATCATCACGATGCCGAAATGAACGGGATCGATGCCCAGCGTCTGGATCAGCGGCAGCAGGATCGGAACCAGGATGATGATCAGGACGAGTGTTTCCATGAAGGTGCCAAGCACGAGCAGGATGATGTTGATCAACAGCAGGATCAACATCGGATTGTCCGAGAAGCCGGTCAGAAGCGAAAGCAGTTGCTGCGGCGCCTGACCGATGGACAGGATCCAGCCGAACGGCGCGGCCGTGGCGGCGATGACGAGGATCGAGGACGTGTCGCGGGCGGCACTCGAGAAGACACGGGGCAGCTCCGTGATCCGCAAGGTCCGATAGACGACGAGGCCGACCAGAAAAGCGTATGCGGCGGCGATCGCTGCGACCTCGGTCGCCGTGAAGATGCCCATACGAAAGCCGACGATGATGATGACCGGCATCAGCAGCGCCCAGGAGGCTTCCAGAAGCGTTCGTCGAAGCTGGTACGCCGAAAATGGTGCGCCTCGACCGAAACCACGGCGGCGCGTGATGATCGCAACGGTTGCGACCAGCGCGGCCGCGATGACCAGCCCCGGCACGATGCCCGCGACGAACAGATCGCCGATCGACACATTGGCCTGCCATCCATAGATGACGAGCAGGATCGAGGGAGGAATGATCGGTGCAAGCACCGCGGCAGATGCGGTCAGCCCGACGCTGAAGCCCTTGTCATAACCATGCCTGATCATCTGCGGCACGAATACGCGCGTCGTCGCCGCGCAGTCGGCAAGCGACGAGCCGGAGATGCCCGACATGAAGACGTTGGTCAGCACGTTGACATAGGCCATGCCGCCGCGGATATGGCCGACCAGCGCGCCGGTCAATGCGAACAGACGCTCCGAGATGCCGGATGCGTTCATCAGGGTTCCAGCCAGGATGAACAACGGAATGGCAAGCAGCGGGAAGGACTGGACGCCGGCAGTCATCCGCTGCACGGCGATGGTCAGCGGAATCCCCTCGAGCCAGATCACGACGATGGCCGAGGCGGCGAGCGCATAGGCGGTTGGCACACCGACAAGCAGAAACAGCAGAAGCAGCAGGAGGAGGGAGACGATCATGCCACGTCTCCTTCGCTCGCCTGAGCCTCGATCGTGCTCATCAGAGCCTGGCGCGCCCCGCCGTCAAGGGAGTTGCGGATCACGTGCAAAGCGGCACACATGCTGGTGACGGGGAGCGCCAGCGTGTAGAAGCCGAAAGTGACATCCATCATCGGTGTACGGTCGCCCCAGGTTGTCCGCACATACTTTAGGCCATAGTAAATCGTTACCAGGAAAACGGCGAGGCAGACCAGGATTGCCAACACGGAAGCTGCCAGTTCGTAGCGCGGGGGCAGGACGCGCAGCACCATGTCGATACGGATGTGCTGGTGGGTCGAAAGCGCGGAACTCGCGCCGATGAAGACCATCCAGGTAAACAGCATCGTTAACAGTTCTTCCGTCCAGGTAAGCGGCGAACCGAGCACATAGCGGAAGAAGACGGTGGCGGTCAGGATGACGAAAATGGTGGCCAGTAGCAGCCACAGCGCATGATCTTCGACTTCCCTGACACGGTCATCCAGCCACAGAGTGTACGTTTTCAACCTGACCTCCCCGATGGAAAACGAACGCCGGACCGCGTCAGCGGTCCGGCGCCGAGCGCGGCTTACTGCCCGCGGGTCGCTTTGATATTTTCGCGAACGGTCGCAATGCGGTCCTCGCCCCACCGTTCGGCGAGAGCTGCGAAGACGGCTTCCGTCGTGACGTCGGCGAAGGCCACCCTGTCGGGGTCATCGATGACGGTGATCTCGGCCGATGCGGCAATCTCCTTGAGCATGTTTTCTTCCGCCCGCTGCTGAAGGAGCGTCATCTTCGCCGAGGCCGCGCCCACTTCCTCGAGAATGATCCGCTGGTGGCGCGGATCGAGGCGCGCCATCGAATCCTTGTTCATCAGGATCAGGTTGTTCTGGAGCATGTGACGCGACATAACGATATAGTTCTGAACTTCGTAGAACTTCCGGGCATAGATGGTCGGAATGGGATTTTCCTGCCCATCGACCGTACCCTGCTGCAGTGCCGTATAGACATCGCTGAAGGGTATCGGCGTCGGTGCAGCACCGATGCCGCGGATCATCTCCACCCAGACCGGCGATTCCGGAACCCTGATCTTCAGGCCCGCCATATCCTGCGGAGTGCGCACGGGCTTTTCCGACAGCGTGAAGTTCCGCCAGCCCCAGTACCAGATTTTGGTCAGCGGGATGATGTTATGCTTCTCTTCCAGTTCATCGAAAGCCGGCTGCATGGCCGCGCCGGAAATCACGGCCTCGGCCTCAAGCCAGTTTTCCCAGAGAAACGGGGCACTCGGAATTTCCATTGCCGGCACCAGTGTACTGGTGGCGGCCATCGAAGCGGCAGTCATGTCGAGCACGCCATCGCGGAGCTGCTGCACCATCTCCGTTTCCTTGCCGAGCTGCTCCCCCGGAAAAACCTGGATAGTGACCTCGCCATCCGTGCGCTCGGCGATCCGGGTGACGAATTCGTCATAGAGTTTGGTCGACATCTCGCCTGCGACATTCGGATGGCCGAAGCGAAGCACGGTTTCCGCCTGAGCCGCGGTCGCCATCAGCAACGCCGTTGCAACACAGGCGCGGAGCATTTTTTTCCAGATCATCTACACCTCCCGATTCAATAATTCTCCCAAAGTCGGGTCGGCAGGGACCTCCGTACCCAGCCGACCCTCTCCGATCCTATGCAGTGGCTGCCCCAAATCCATTGACCAGAGGGCCGAAAGAGTGGGGTGGTTTTTATGCCCGAGATACAAGAGCCTCATGTCTTCGGGTCCGAAAGGGAGAAGTTGCGCCGTGGAAGAACCGCCTTGCCTCAACACGAAGATGCCCCGGCCCGCCTCAGGCCAGGTAGCCAGGAAGTATCACGACGACTGCAGGATCACCGTGCGCAGATCGCTCAGCGCGTCGATGGTCACTGAACCGCCGAGCCGTCCGACCCCGCTGGATTTGCCGCTTGCGCCCCCAAACGGAATATGGGGCTCCCAGAAGATGCTCGCATCGTTGATGTTGACGATCCCGGTTTGCAGGGCGGACGAGAAATACTCGGCGCGCTTGAGGCTCCCGGTATAGACCGCCGCGCACAGTCCGTAACGACTGTCGTTCGCGGCTTGCAGGATCGCGTCGTCGTCGTCAAACGACAGGATCGGTATGACCGGGCCGAAAGTCTCCTCGCGGTTGAGCAGGCTCCCGGTATCGAGACCGGTCACCACGGTCGGTTCGAAATAGTGAAGGTCGGCATTGCGCCGATCCCGGCTGCCGCCGCGCAGGATCTCGGCGCCACGGCTCCGGGCATCCGTCATATGCGCTTCGATTTTCTCCAGCACGGCCGCGTTGTTGAGCGGCCCCATCGTCGTTGCAGGATCGAGCGGATGACCGAGGCGCACCCGGTCGGTTGCCGCGAGCACCTTCTCGACGAAACGGTCATGCACGGATCGGTGAACCAGAACCCGCTCGGAAGCCGAGCAGATCTGCCCGGCGTTCAGATAGGCGCCGAGTGCTGCCCCCGCCGCTGCGCTGTCGAGATCGGCGTCGTCGAGAACGATCACCGGTCCATTGCCGCCCAGTTCGAGAAGCTGGCTCTTTCCGGCGGCAGCACGCGCCACCTTCAGCCCGGTCTCTGGGCTTCCGGTAAAGCAGATCGCATCGATGCGGGGATCTTCGGAAAGCGCGGCGCCGGCCTCGGCGCCGTTTCCGATGACGAGGTTCAGCGCGCCGCGCGGCAGGTCTGCTTCAACGAGGACTTCCATGAAGACTGCGGCGCAGAGCGCGGTCGTCGGGGCAGGCACCCAGACCACGGCATTGCCGGCTGCGAGAGCGGCGGAGATGTATTCGGTGGGGATGTTCACCGGAAAGTTCCAAGGCGTGATAACCCCGACGACGCCCTTGGGCACGGCGGAAACGGTCACGCGCTTGCCGGGAGTCGCGGCGCTGGGCATGCGTCCTTCCTGCCATCGCACAAGTTCGCCGGCATGACGGAAACCTTCGGCTGCGAGGTCCGTCTCGGCCAGCGCCTCGGCGAGGGGTTTGCCCTGGTCCCAGGAAACCGCCTCAGCGATCCTTCCCCGAGCGTTGTGGATCGCCTCGCCGATCCGCTGGCAGAGCGCGGCACGGTCCCAAACGCCGAGCTTCGCCATGCGTGCAGCACCCGCCCGCGCGGCATCGAGTGCCGCGCTCACCTCCGCCTTGCCGGAGCCGGGCACGGTGCAGAGAAGCCGACCGTCGGCGGGCGCAATGGCCTTGAGAGGCGCGCGGTCGCATGCACGCCATGCGCCGTCGATGAAGTTTCCCGCCACGCGGTAGGAGGGCGGCGTGAAGGCGGTGGTCATGGACGGGTCTCCAGCGTGCAGCTTTCCACGGTCACGGCGTCGAGCCGTGCGATATCCGGAATGGGTGCTTCACCCGCGCCGGCGGGCATGAAGCGGCAGCCTTCCGAAAAGCGCAGGGGCACCGTGATGTCGCTGTCATAGTGTGCGGCGGTGGGGAACAGGTCGCCCGGATAGGCGAAGTTGGGCAGGCTCGCCAGCGCGATCAGGGCCGACATGCCGACACCGCTTTCCAGCATCGATCCGACCCAGCAGGGGATCCCCGCATCCCGCGCCATATCGTGAAGGCGAACCGCCGTGGCGATGCCGCCAGTGCGGCCGATCTTGATGTTCAGCATGCGGCAGGCGCGAAGCGCCAGCGCCTGCTCGAAATCGTGAACGCTGGTCACGGATTCGTCGAGGCAGACCGGCGTCCCGATCCGCTCTTGAAGCCAGGCATGGTCGATCAGATCGCGGGTACCGAATGGCTGCTCGATCATGGCGAGCCCGAATCCGTCGAGTTCGCGCATCAGCGCAAGGTCGTCGCGTCCGTAGCCCGCATTGCAGTCGACATGGAATGTCTGCCGCGGAAAAGTTTCGCAGACGGTCCGGACGACGTCCCGGTCCCAACCGGGCCGGATCTTGAGTTTGATGCGGCTGAACCCGTCATCGGTGGCTTGTCCCACCTTGTCCAGGAGCATATCCAGGCTGTCCTGCACTCCGAAATCGGCGCCGGCCTCGACTGGCTGTTCCTTTCCGCCGAGCAGGGCGGCAAGCGAGATGTTCCGTGCTTGCGCGAACAGGTTCCAGACCGCCATTTCGAGCGCGGACTTGGCGAAGGGATTGCCGCGGAACAGATCGAAGAGGGGACCGGCTTCCGCGGGATGTTCGAGGCGTGCGCCCAGAAGCCTGGGCGCCAGGAAGTCACGGGTCACGTGGAAGCAGGTTCCCGCGGTTTCCGGTGAGTATGTCGGCGCATGGAGAGGGGCTGCCTCGCCCCAGCCGGAATGTTCGCCGGCGCGCACCTCCACGATGATCCCGTCGATCGAGGGATCTTCTCCATAGGCCGTCCGCCAGGGATAGCGGAGAGGCCGGGCGACGCGGTGGATGCGGACGGTATCGATGCGGAGTGTCATGCAGCGTCACCCCGCATCCGCTCGATGGCATGGAGCATGCCGCGCAGTTCCGCTGTCGCCTTGGTCATCCCGATGGGCGCATAGCCAGGATTGCCGTCCTGGACGTCGAGATCGCCGAGAATGTGCTGCCCATGGTCGGCGCGGAAAGGAATGTCGCAGCGCAGCGCGCCCTCTCCGGCGCCACGCCTTGCATGTTCCTCATCGACCAGCAGCCGCGCGAGTGCGAAGAGATCGGCCTTGTCGCTCAGATGCTCGGCTTCCTGGAAGCTCCAGCCGGCCTCCGCGTGGTCTTCGAGATGCTCGACGGCGCGAAGATGCGCATAGTGCACGCGGCCGCGCAGGACCGAAGCGATCTTCACAAGATCGTTCTTTGGCGAGGCGCCGAGCGCGCCGGAGCAGAACAGGATGCCGTTCGTGGCCGACGGCACCGCGTCGAACAGCGACTGATAGTCCTCGAGGCAGGACATGATCCTGGGAAGGCCGCAGATTTGCCATGGCGGATCGTCCGGATGGACGCCCAGCAAGCCTCCCTCGGTTTCAAGAACGTCGCAGACGGCGCCGATGAAATCATAGAGATGCGCGCGATACTCCGCGCGGCCGAGCCGGTTGTAGTCGGCAAGAAGGGCGCCGAACGCGGACCGGTCATGCCGGCTGTCGCCGCCAGGCAGGCTTGTGGTGAGCATCGACTTCAGTTCGGTGCGACGGGCGTCGTCCATCGTGTCGTAGCGGTCTTTCGCGGCGGCGAGCACGCGGGGGGAATAGTCGGCCTCGGCGGCGGCCCGGCGGATCAGGAACAGATCGAAGACGGTCACGTCGAGCGCGTCATAGGCGACCGTTTCTGCGCCGGTGGGGAGAGGGCGGGTCAACTCTGTGCGCGCCCAGTCGATCAGGGGCATGGCGTTGATCAGGATGCGCCGCACGCCTTGCCCGCAAAGCCGGCGCACGTTTTCCTGCATCGTCCCGATGTAGCGCCTGGCGTCGCCGCGCCCGAGCTTGATGTCATCGTGTATCGGGATGCCGCCAAGCACCTCCCAGCGAAGCGTCTGGCCCTCGGCGTTCCGGTGCGCTTCCACCATCTGCCGTCGCTCGGCGATCAGCGCATCCGTCCACGTGGCGCCGGCGGGTAAATCGCTCAACGAGGTTTCGAGCATAACCGCGCCGGTTTGACCCACCCGCGAAAGCGGCATTGGATCCGAGGGGCCGAACCATCTCCAGCTCGACCTCATGCGGCGGCATCCTTGTGCGCCGCCAGCGCCGCATCGAGGGCCTCGCGGGCCCGTGCAAGCTTTGCATCGGTCGCTGCATGCTCGGAGGCGGGGACGTCATGAACGGCGCGTCCCATCCGGAAGCCCCGCATCGCAACAGCCTCGCGGAAGGCAATGGGCACCTGGACTGCGTAGAGCGCCTGGATCAGCTCCATGAGCGACATCTGCAACGTGTTGGCCTCCGCCAGCTTGCCGGCGCGGTACAGGTCGCGGATGCGCACCATGATCTCGGGCACCACGGCGTTGATGGCGCTCATCGAGCCCGAACCGCCGACCGCCAGGCTGGCGTAAAGCAGTTCCTCGCGGCCGGTCATCAGGCCGATCCGGCGGCCGGTGGCGCGGATCCTGTCGAGAAAGTGGAGATAATCCACCATCGACCCGCTCGAATCCTTGAGGCCCGCCACGGCGGGGTGCTGCGCAAGTTCGCCGAAGAGCTCCGGCGTGAGCGGCTGGGCATAGGCAGGAATATTGTACAGCACGATCGGCAGGCCGGCGCCCTCGATCACGTCGCGGAAATACTGGCGCAGATAGGCTGGCTCAAACCGATAGTAGATGGGTGGTGGCGCGACGATGCCGTTGCAGCCTGCGTCCCGGGCAATCCTGGCGATGGCCAGGGCGTCCCTGGAGTTTGCCGCAATCGCGCCCGGCAGGACCTGCGTCCGCCCGGCGGCGCGCGAGGCGACCCGGTTGATCAGCGCTTCCTTCTGCGACAGATCGAGATGCAGGGCCTCGCCGGCCGAACCGCAGGGAAAGATCCCGTCGACCCCGGCGTCGCAATAGAAGTCGACAAGCGCGTCGACCGTATCGAGGTCGACGCGGCCACCGCCGTCAAACGGCGTGAGCATGACGACGAAGACGCCAGAGAAATCCAGTTTCTTCATATGGTTACTCCGCAATGGATAGGCATTTTTCTGCATGGATCTGCAGGATTGACGATTTGGCATACGTAGTATACCAATGCTTTCGACATAGCAAGAGCGCTCGTCGCGTGCTCCAATCCAACCAAGGGGGAAGTTCATGTTGAAACTGACTTGTCTGACCGTTGCCGCGCTCGCCTTCACGGCGGCGGCGTCAAATGCCGAAACGCTGCGGTTCGGCCATGCCTACGAGACGTCCGAGGCATTCCATGTCCGCTCCCTGGAGGCGGCGGAAGAAATCAAGGAACGCACGGGCGGACGCTACGAGATCGAGATATTCCCGGCCTCTCAGCTCGGCAGCCAGGCCGAGATGAACGAGAGCATCAATCTCGGAACACTCGACATGGGCTATGTCAGTCCCGGCCTCATGGCCGAAATCCATGCGCCCATCCAGTTGCACCTCGCCCCGTTCATCTGGCGCGACATGGATCATTTCAACGCATATCCGGGTAGTGATATCTACAAGGACATCACGGCCGGCTACGAAGCTGCCAGCGGCAACAAGATCCTCGGCCTGACCTATTATGGCCAGCGCCACGTGTCTTCCAACAAGGCGATCGAGAAGCCCGAAGACATGCGCGGCCTCAAGCTTCGCATTCCGCCGGTTCCGCTGTTGACCATGTTCGCCGACTCCGTAGGGGCCAATGCCACTCCGATCGCCTTCGCGGAAGTCTATCTGGCGCTTCAGCAGGGCACCGTCGATGCGCAGGAGAATCCGCTGCCGACGATCAAGGCCAAGAAGTTCCATGAGGTTCAGAGCCATATCGCCCTCACCGGACACCTTACCGATGGCTTCTTCACCGTCGTGAACGGCGATGTCTGGTCGCGCATGAGCGACGAGGACAAGGCCGTTTTCCAGGATGCCTGGACCAAGGCCGCCAGCAATGCCTCCGCCGACATCGTCGCCCAGGAGGCTGAACTCGTCCAATGGTTCCGTGATCAGGGCGTTACCGTGACCGAGCCTGACCGGGCCGCTTTCGCCGCGCTGGTCGAGCCGAAATGGACCGAAGGAAATGTCGGCTGGACCACCGAGCAGGTGGAAGCCATCCGCGCGCTGGGCAAGTAAGCTGCAACGCATAGCGCGCCCGCCGTTCGATTGGAGTGGCGGGCGCGATCAAGCTGGAGGTGGCCCGTGCTCCCACGCATCTATCGTCTGCTCGGCAGCGCCGAGAATAGCGCTGCGATCCTGTTGATCAGCGCCCTCGCACTGGTCGTTTTCCTCCAGTTCTTCACTCGCTACGTACTGAACGCCTCGTTCGGCTGGACCGAGGAGGTCGCCCGCTATCTCATGATCGCGACGTCTTTCCTTGGCGCGGCGATCTCGGTGCGGCACGGAACCCAGCTTCGGATCGAACTCTTCGAGAAATGGTTCGGCCGCAATGCCGCGAACTGGGCGGAGCGCTATGTCATCCTCCCGGTGAACATCGCCACCTTCTCCTGGATCACGTTTTACGGTTGGGAACTGGCTTCGCGCACGCGGCGATCGATGACGATGGTCGACCTGCCGCTGACCACACTCTACTGGCCCGTCGTAGGCTTTTTCGCACTCATGGTTCTGCACAGCGTGGTGCATGTGTTCACCGGCACGCCGCGCCCCGATTTTTCCGCTGAGGAAGGTGCTTCCCGATGACCGTCCTTCTGTTTGTCCTGCTGTTCGCTGGTCTGTTTCTGGGACTGCCGGTCGGCGTCGCCCTGCTGGGGTCGTCGATCCTGTTCTTCGTTGTCGAGGGCCTGCCCGAACTGACCGTCCTGCAACGCATGATCGGTGGGCTGGACAGCTTTCCGGTGCTCGCGGTCCCGTTCTTCATTCTCGCCGGCTCGCTGATGAACGCCGTCTCCGTCACGGATCGCATCTTTGACTTCGCGCTGGCCTGCGTCGGCTGGCTGCGCGGCGGTCTGGGGCATGTGAACGTCGCGGCCAGTGTCATCTTCTCCGGCATGTCGGGGGCCGCCGTCGCGGATGCGGGCGGCATGGGCAGTATCGAGATCAAGGCCATGCGCGACGCGGGCTATGACGATCGCTTCGCCATCGGCATCACCGCCGCAAGCTCGGTGATCGGCCCGCTGATCCCGCCCTCGCTGCCGATGATTTTTTATGGCGTGGTGGCTTCCGAATCGATAGGCCGCCTCTTCATGGCCGGTGTCGTTCCCGGATTGCTGACGGCGCTGATGCTCTCGCTCATGGTCGTGGTGATTTCCAAGCGGCGGGGCTATGGGCGGGACCGCTCCTTCGCCTGGATCGCCCTTGTCCACAGCTTCCGCCGTGCCTTCCTCTCGCTGTTGACGCCGGTGATCATCATCGGGGGCATCGTGAGCGGCATGGTGACCCCGACCGAAGCGGCCATCGCGGCGGTGTTCTACACGCTGTTCCTGGGACTTGTGGTCTACCGGAACCTGACCATGAAGAAGCTGGCGTCCGTCATGCTGGAAACGGTCGAGGCGACCGGTTCGGTCATGTTCGTCGTCGCGTCGGCCACCGTCTTCGCCTGGATTCTCACGGCGAACCATCTCACCGAGCAACTCGCGGGCCTGCTTCTCTCGATCGCCGACAACAAGATCGCGATATTGCTGATCATCAACCTGATCCTGCTCATTGTCGGGTGTTTCCTCGAAACCATCGCCGCGATCACCATCCTTGTTCCGGTGCTCCTGCCCATCGCGGTGCAGTTCGGCGTTTCGCCCGAACATTTCGGCGTGATCGTCGTGTTCAACCTGATGATCGGCCTGTTGACACCGCCCATCGGAATGGTGCTGTTTGTTCTCAGCCGGGTCGCGCAGGTGCCTTTCGAACGCGCGGTCGCGGGCACGATTCCATTCTTCATTCCACTGTTTATTGTGCTTGCTGTCATCACTTTCGTTCCCGCGGTTTCAACATGGCTACCGGGAGTGATATACGGCCCCTGACAGGGCGGAGCAGAGACGTTGGAATTCAAGCAGGACGAAGTAAGGGCTGAACGGCTTTACGAGCAGGTCGAGCGCATTCTCGCCAAGGAGATCGTTGGCGGGAAGTATGACGAAGCCGGTTACCTCCCCTCCGAGCGAAACCTGATGGAGCGCTTCGGCGTTGGTCGTCCGGCAATTCGCGAGGCGCTCTTTTCGCTTGAGCGGCGCGGTCTGGCCACCCGTCATCAGGGCAAGAGGGTGAGGCCGCTCAAGCCGGGTTTCGAGACGGTCATCCAGCAACTCGACCTCGTGGTCGAGAGCAGTTTGCGGGAGCGGGCCAACCTGCGGCACCTGATGGAACTGAGGCGTTTCGTCGAAAGCAGCCTGGCCGAAAAGGCGGCGCAAACAGCCACCAAGGCTGAGATTGCCAAATTGTGGGCCATACTCGAAGAAACCCGGAAGAGCATCCACGACCAGGAGCGCTTCTGGCAGGCCGATATCGCATTCCACGAAGCCCTGGCGGAAATTTCCAACAACCCGATCCTTCCCGAGATCGTCAAGGCGATCGCCCGCTGGCTCATCGGCGAGCGCCGGATCACGTTGCCGGACGTGGAGCGGAACAAGAAGGTCTGCGATCACCATGAGGCGATCATCACGGCCATCGAGGCCGGTGATGGCCCGGCCGCGTCGCAGGCGATGAGCCGGCATTTTCGCGACACCGAGCAGGTCCTGGGCCTTTCCACCTAGGCGCCGTCTCAACCGGTTGTTTTCGTGCGGTCAGGTGCGCCCGTTGGCGCTTGCGACCAGGACGGAAAAACGCCTCATGAAATCCGCGAGCAGGCGCTCGAAATCAGGATCGAGGACTTCTCCGGTCTCTGTGAGAAGCGCGTCGGTGACCTTCACGTAGAGCTCGGGCTGGGGAAGCGTGACGACATCGAGATGCATCAGGACGGTGCGCAGATGGGTTTGGGCGACCGCCGTGCCAAGCGCGCCCACCGACGCTCCCGCCACCGCCGCCATCTTGCCGCGCCAGACGCTGGCGCCGTAGGGCCGCGATCCCCAGTCCAGGGCGTTCTTCAGGGCGGAGGGGACGGAGCGGTTGTATTCCGGCGTGACGAACAGCAGCGCGTCGGCTTCCTGGACCTGTGCTTTCAGCCGCTTCACTGCTGGCGGCAGGTCCTGATCGAGATCACGGTTGTAGAGCGGCAGGTAGTCGATGTTCACCGTCGAGAACGAGAAGAGGTCGCGTCCCGCCGCCTGCAGGGCGAGGCTCAGCCTCCGGTTGATCGAGCGTGCGCTCAGGCTGCCGACGAAGACGGCGACGTTCGGCCGTGTCATTTGCGGCGCTCCGTCAGGACGAGGCGGCCGAGCAGCGTCACCGCACCGACCCATATGGCTGCATAGAGGACGATGAGCAGGATCACGGCGTAGAGCTGGTCCATGGAGAAGACGGTGCCGTATTTCTTGACCAGCCCACCCATGCCCATGATGGCGATCAGCACCTCGCCATTGATCAGGCCCTTGATGCCGCGCGCTACCCCGAGGCGCAGCCCGGCGAGGAAGTAGGGCGCGCCGGCGGGCAGGCGGATTTCGCCCAGGATGCGCCAGCGACCGGCGCCGAACGACCGCGCCATCTCCAGGAGGGCAGGATCCGTCGAGCGGACGGCGGTCGCGGCGTTGGTTGCAACGACAAAAATGGAAAAGGCGATGACCGTCGCTATCCTGGTCTCGGATCCGATGCCGAAGATCATCATGAACACCGGCACGAAGGCGATCATCGGGGCCGAGAGGCCGGCCTTGATGAAGGGGCCGAGGGCCACGTCGGCGACGCGCGAAAGGCCGATGGCGATGCCGACGGCGCTGCCGACAAACAGGGAGATGGCAAGCCCCGTCAGAAGCGCGATGGTGCTGTCCAGAAGCGGGGCGGTGAGAACGCCGCTGCTCCAGAGGCGGACGAATGCCGCCAGCACGGCGCTGAGCGGCGGGAGCGTCAGGATGTCGGCGCTGCGACCTGCGAACTCCCATACGATGGCCAGCATGGCCAGGGAGATGAGGAACGGCGGATTGAGCCATTGGCCCGCTTGACGCAGAAGGCCGCTCATGACGGCGCGCCCGCACGCTCGTCGGTCATCAGGCCGCGCAGGCGGTCCCAGACGCGCGCCGTAAGCTCGACGAAACGCGGATCGCGGCGCGTCTCCTCGGTGCGCGGGCGCGGCAGGTCTATGTCGATCACGTCGGTGACGTGGCCCGGCCGCGCACCCATGATGACGACGCGGTCGGACAGGAACACCGCCTCGTCCATCGCATGGGTGATGAAGAGGACGGACAGGTCGGTTTGCGACCACACGTCCAGCAGTTCGGTCTGCAGGATCAGGCGGGTCTGCGCGTCGATGGCGGAAAAGGGTTCGTCCATCAGGAGAACGTTGGGTGAAACGGCCAGCGCGCGCGCCAGGCCGACCCGCTGCTGCATCCCGCCGGAAAGCTCGCCGGGATAGGCGTTTGCGAAATCCGCGAGACCGACGGTTTCCAGAAGGTTCCGGGCCTTCGCGTGGCGCGCCGCCTTGGTTTCGCCGCGCATCTTCAGGCCGAAAGCGGCATTGTCGAGCACGGTCATCCAGGGCAGCAGCGCGAAGGACTGAAAGACCGTCGCGCGCTCGGGACCAGGCCCCGATACCGGCGCGCCCATGACACTGATGCTGCCCTCGTCCCAGTCAAGAATGCCTCCGACCATTTTCAGCATCGTCGTCTTGCCGCAGCCGCTTGGGCCGATGATCGAAACGAACTCGCCCCGTTCGACGGCGAGGTTCACCTTGTCCAGCGCGCGGGTTCTGCGCCCATCGGCGGAGACGAAGAATTTTGATACGTCCTGGACGGCGATGGCGGGAGTGGCGTTGGCGTTCATTTGGTAAGGCTCCAGCGGTTGAGACGCCGCTCCAGCATTTCGACAAGACTGAGCAGGCAGAGTCCGATGAGGACGATTGTCATTGCGACGGCGAGCACGGCCGCAACCTTGAAGCGTCCCTGCAGTTCGGCGATCAGGCTGCCGACGCCGGCGCCGACGATAGTGAGTTCGGCCACCACCATGCCGATCAGCGCCTGGCCGAGCGCCAATCGGGCACCCGTCATGATCCCCGGCACCGCTGCGGGCAGCACGACCTGGGTCAGGATCGCAAGGCGGCGGGCGCCGAAGCTGGCCGCCATCTCGATCAGCTCGGGTTTCACCCGGCGCACGGCGATGGCGCTGTTGATGACCACGTAGGAAATGCCGAACAGCACGATGACGGTCACACGGGCCGCGAAGGTCAGGCCAAGCAGCGCCTGGACCACCGGCACGATGGCGATGATCGGCACGGCGACGAGAAAGGTGAAATACGGCGACACCGTGCGGTCGACCAAAGGGAAGCGCGCGATCAGGATGCCGAGCGGCACTCCGATGCCGATGATGATGGCGAAGCCGGCGAGAAGCGCCTGCCCGGTGACGAGCAGCCCGAGCGGCAGGCGCCCGTCGGCCATCAGCTCGATGAAGGCCTGAAAGGTGCGCGTCGCGGTCGGAAAGAGGAGGGCGACGCTGTCGTCACCCGCCATTTGCCAGGCAATGAGGACAATGGCCAGGGCGGTTGCCCGCAAGGTCAGCCGCCCCCAGAATGTATCGGTCAGAAGAGCGGCAAGCCGGTGGCCCCGTGCACCGGCTTGCCGCGCGGGCGCGTTGCTCTTCATCTGTCGGCAAGCGCCTTGTCCAGGATGGTCCTGTCGACGACGTCTGCAGCCTTCTTGACCGTTTGGAAGGGCTCGCCGTCATTGTTGAAGAAGTCGATGGTCTCCTGCACGGAGGCCTCCGAAAGCCCGCCGTCGACGGGCCAGATCTTCGCCTTGACGAAGGCATCGACCAGTTGCGGAAGCACCTGCGGGTCGATTTCGTCGAGGAGTTCCAGCCCCTTGTCGGTCAGGATCTGCGGGTTTTCGTAGAGTTCCTGATAGACATCGAGATGGACCTTGACCCAGTCGGTCACGAGCTTCTCATGCGAGGCGATGAAGTCCGGCCGCGCTGCGAAGGCGGCGCGCATGATGGGCATGCTGCTCGTGAAGTCGCTGGTGATCTCGAATTTGCCCGGCATCTTGGCGTTGAGAAGCGTCCAGTCCTGCAGGTCGATGACGCTGGAATCCAGCTGGCCGGCGATAAGCGCGGCGAGGCGGTTTTCCGACCCCTCGATCACGGTGACATTGGCGTTCGTTCCAGGACAGTTCGCCGCCAGATACTGCAGCGCCAACTGGCCGACGAAGGAGCCGACCGAGTGAATGCCCAGCGACTTTCCGTCGAGGGATTCGCAGCTGTTCAGTCCGGTCGTCGAGACAAGCAGGAACTCGTTGGAGTTGCCGGCGAGGAAAAATTTGCTGTCCAGCCCCTGGTCCATGGCGTCGAGGATCTGGGCGATTGCCGAGATGTCGATCGCGCCGGTTGCTGCGGCCTGGAGCTGGTTGCTGTTGCCGCCGAGCTCGACGGCCTTGATGTCATAGCCCTGCTCGGCGAGGCGATCGAGAGCGATTGCGGTCGGCAGGTAGCCGACCGACCAGCCGGAAAACCCGAAGACAGCTTCCGTTTCGGCGGCATGCGCGGCGCCAGCAGTGCCCGCTGCTAGGATCGCGGCCACACAGAGCCCGCGAAGATTGGCAATCTTCATGGTGTTCCCCTCCATTTTCTGGACGTTTCTGGGTGCAGTCTTTGCTCATTTTTTCGACATGTCAATATATTTTCGATTATTTTAAGATATGCCGATTATATGGAATATTACCGCTGGCTATGGCATATCAGGAAGAATGTGTGGAATAGGAAGAAACCGGGTGCGTGCAGAGCGTCCGCACGGAAAGCCTCCTCGTCGGTGAGAGAAACGGCCATGAATTTGCAGATCACGAGAAACGGCACGGTGTTCATACAATTGCGTGAGGACATCGTCATGGGGCGCTTGAGGCCGGGGGAGCGCCTGCGCACCGAGACGTTGCGCCGGCGCTACGATGTGGGCGGAAGCCCGGTGCGGGAAGCCCTGATGCGCCTCGAATCGGAAGGCCTCGTCGAACTCGAGGAGAACAAGGGTTTTCGCGTCGCGACCGTCTCCCAGGCGCAGCTCGACGATCTCACGGCGACGCGCACGGAGATCGAGGGTATCGCCCTGCGCAAGTCGATAGAGCTGGGCGGGGTCGAGTGGGAGGCCAAGCTGGTTAGCGCCATGCACTTTCTCGCGAGCGCGTCCAGGGAGTCCGACCAGGCGCCCTATGACCGCAATGCCGATTGGCTTGCCTATCACCGCGCGTTTCATCGGGCGCTGGTCGAGGGGTGCCAGTCGCCGATCCTGCTCGACATCCGCGAGCGATTGTTCGACCTGGGCGAACGCTACGTCGCACTGTCGATCTCCACGAAGGGCGAGGCGCGCGACCATGTCGCCGAACACCGGGCAATCATGGCGGCGGCGCTGGAGCGCGACGCCGACAAGGCGGTGCGGCTGAACCGCGAGCACATCGAGCGCACAACCGAGAAGCTGAAGCAGCTCGGTGGTTTCGCCGACTAGCCAGGCAGTCGTCGACAGACCCGATTGCGTCGCGCGGTGCGAGCATCCGGCCTGACCCACATTGGCGCGTCAGGCCGTGCGCCTCAGTGTCCGCCGCTGTCTTTCGCCCAGGGCATGGAAAGCCGCTCGACAAGCGCGACGACCCCGAAGAGCGCCATCCCGAGCACGCTCAGCCAGATCAGGGCAGCCCAGGCCAGAGGGCCGTTGAGTTGCGAGTTTGCGGTCAGGAGCAGATTGCCCAGCCCCTCGCTCGAGCCGACGAACTCCCCGATGACGGCGCCGATGACGGTCAGGGTGACGGCCACCTTGGCCCCGGCGAAGACGAAAGGCAGGGCCGAGGGGAACTGCACCTTGTAGAAGATCTGCCAGCGCGTCGCGCGGAGCGACTTGGCGAGTTCCAGCAGTCCCTTGGGTGTTGCGTTCAGTCCCGTCGCGGTATCGACGACGATGGGGAAGAAGGCCACCAGGAAGGCGATCGCCAGCTTCGATTCGATGCCCAGCCCGAACCAGACCAGGATGATCGGCGCCACCGCCACCTTGGGCACGGACTGCATGGCGATTAGGATCGGATAAAGCGTCAGGTTGAGCAGGGTGGAACTGCTCAGCGCGACGGCAATCGGAATGCCGATGGCTATCGCCAGTGCGAAACCCAGAACGCACTCCACCAGCGTCGGCCAGGTATGCCGCATCAGCGTGCCGAAATTCTCCACGGAGGCCAGAAAGATGTCGGATGGACTCGGCAGGACGACGCTGCTGACGGTGAAAAGCTCGGTATAGGCCTGCCAGACGGCGACGATCACGCAAAGCCCGATGAATGGAAAAACTGAACGGTAGTATGCGCCGCTTGTCATCGCACGATCCCCAATAGCCGGCTTGCTTCATGCTCGTAGCGGGTGAACTCCGCGCCGTAGCGCTGCTCGCTCTGGCGGGGATAGGGAAGGGCGATCTGGATGAGGTCGCGGATGGTCGCAGGGCGACGCGAGAAGACGGCCACCGTATCGGACAGGTAGATCGCCTCTGAGATCGAGTGGGTGACGAAGAGCACCGTGACGCCGGTGCGGGCGCGGATGGACAGAAGCAGGTCGTGCATCTCCATCCGCTTCAGCTCGTCGAGCGCGCCGAAGGGCTCGTCCATCAGCAGCAGCTTCGCGTCGTGCACCAGTGCGCGGCATAGGGCGACGCGCTGCTGCATGCCGCCCGACAGCTCGGAGGGATATCGGTCCTCGAAGCCGGCCAGCCCCACCAGTTCGACGAGTTCCCTGGCGCGAGCCACGCCCTGCGGTGTTTTCTCCCGGCGGATCTCGAGCGGGAACAGGATGTTCTCCAGAACGGTCCGCCAGGGCATGAGATTGGGCTGCTGGAAGACGAAGGCGAAGTCCGGATGCGGTTCCGAAACGCTCTTGCCCTCGATCCGGACCTCACCCGAACTGGCGCGTTCTAGACCGGCGACGATGCGCAGGAAGGTCGTCTTTCCGCATCCGCTGGGGCCGAGAAGGCTGATCAACTGCCCCTTTTCCAGGGTCAGCGACAGCTTTTCGATCGCCTTGAGATGGGAACCGTCGCCAAGCGCGAAGCGTTTCTCCACGTCCCGGAACATGCCGAATGGTTCGGGGGAAGGAGCAAGCCCGGCCGGGGCCTGCTCCATGGCGCCATTTGCGTCAGTCACGGCATCTCCCATCAGGGCTTGATTGCGGGATCGGGCAGGAAACCTTCCAGGTAGACCGAACCGGCATCGGGCGGCGTGCCTGAAACACCAACATTCTCGACCACGAAATCCACGCCCGCCTTCATTTTCTCCGGGCTGAACCAGCCAAGGCCATGGTCCTTCACCTCGTCGGTGACGACAAGGTCGCGGACGACGCCGATCTCCGCAAGGACCACGTCGTGCTTCAGGCCATCGACATTCTTCATGATGTCCTCAGCTGCCTTCTCCGGATTGGCGAGGGCAAACTGCCAGCCGCGCAGGGCGGCGCGGACGAAACCCTTGGCGACGTCCGGATTGCCTTCCAGGTAACTGCCGAGAGCGCCGATGCCGTTCGAATAGAGTTCGAGGCCGTTGTCGGCGAGCAGGAAGGTGCGCAACTCCGTGCCGGCTTCCTTGGCGGCTGCCTCCAGCCCCGGCTTGGCCATCACGAAGAATTCGATTGCCGGTACCTGGCCGCTCAGAAGCGCGCTAGCACGGGCGGGCGGCGCAACGTTGACGATTTCGAGAGACTTGCCCGAAAGGCCCTTCTGGCTCATGAAGCCGCCGATCACCTGCGGCGTGATGCTGCCGGCTCCGCTGCCCAGCGACAGCCCCTCCAGTTGTACGGCCTCCTGGACGTCGCCGCCATTAGCGAGCGAGAAGATCGCGTAGGGCGCCTTCTGGTAGTTGACGGCGATCATCCGGATGTCCGTGCCGCCGGCCTGGGCGAGCACAACTCCCGGAAGGTCGACGAAGCCGAACTGCGCCGTGCCCGAGGCAATGGCCTGCATGACCTGCGCGGTTCCCTGCGCCGGGATGATCGAGACGTCGAGGCCTTCCTCCTTGAAAAACCCCTCCTCCAGGGCTGCATACCAGGCTGCGTGGCGACCGAGCGGTATGAAGTCCAGCGAAAACACAACGGGCTTAAGCTCTTCCGCAGCGTGTACGGCCGCCGGCGTCGTGACAAGCATGCTGAGTCCCAGGGACAATCCCAGGACAGTTCCCTTCAGTATGGTCATTTTTATCTCCATCGGTTTCCGGGTCGTGCCCGGACACGCGCTCCCCATCGTCCGAGGGCTCCAACAGAAAATCGAAAAATAATCGACCAGTCAAATGATTTTCGATAATCTTATTGATTGTCGGCATAAAGTTCGATACGCCTCAGTCATCGAGATTGCGCGGAGAGTACCGAATGGCCTTGTTGTTGGATGCGGGAGAGGTGACGGCGGACGTTGCGAGGATCTTCGCCGGTGCGGGGCTTGGGTCGCAGGCTGCTCTGATCGTTGCGGAAAGCCTTGTGGAAGCCGACCGGCTGGGTCTCGCTTCGCACGGGGTGATGCTGGCGGACATGTATGTGGCGCGGCTCAGGGCGGGGTCGGTGTCGCCCGAAACCGCGCCCGCTGTCATCTCGGACAACGGCACC
Organism: Nitratireductor pacificus pht-3B; assembly: GCF_000300335.1. Classification (GTDB taxonomy): domain Bacteria; phylum Pseudomonadota; class Alphaproteobacteria; order Rhizobiales; family Rhizobiaceae; genus Nitratireductor; species Nitratireductor pacificus. Next base: position 41,828 of record NZ_AMRM01000002.1, read on the forward strand.
AACATCGTGCTTGATGGACGAAACGGTTTTGGTGTGCTGACCGCCGATCGCGCCATGGAAAGGGCGGTCGACCGGGCGCGCGAGCTGGGCGCGGGTATCGTTGCCGTGCGTCATGCATTTCACTTCGGTGCGGCGCGCCGTTTTGCCTTGGCGGCCGCGGAACGTGGTTGCCTTGGCATCGCCATGTGTAACACGAGGCCCCTGATGCCGGCGCCGGGCGGTGCGGAGCGCGTGGTCGGCAACAATCCGATCGCCATCGCCATGCCGACGGCGGATGCGACGCCTTTCGTGCTGGACATGGCGACGAGCGAGGCGGCCATGGGCAAGATCCGTATGGCGGCGAAGAGCGGCGGCAAGATTCCGGCCACCTGGGCGGTCAGGGCGGACGGGTCCCCGACCACCGATCCGGCCGAGGCGATCAAGGGCATGCTCCTGCCGACGGCAGGCCCTAAGGGGTTCGGTCTGGCGCTGATGATCGACCTGCTGTGCGGTGTGCTTTCAGGGGGCGCCGTCGGGCAGGAGGTCCAGCCGCTCTACGGGGATCCTTCCAGGCCGTATGACTGCTCCCATCTCTTCATCGCGGTGGATGTCGGCCGCTTCGTCGACCCCGCGGATGCGGCAAACCGTGTCCGCGATGCCGCGCAGCGGATCCGTTCCGGCGCGCGGGCGCCCGGCGCTGAGCGCCTCTACACCCCCGGCGAGCCCGAATGGCGGCGCCGCGAGGACCTTGGTTCGCAGGTGGCGGTCGAGCCCAGCGTTCAGGACGCTCTGGCGCGGCTGGCCGACGCCCTGAATGTGGAACTGACCACCATCGGCAAATCGATTGCATAGCAGGAAGGAAAGACAGATGCCCAAACAGGAAATATCCACATCGAACCTGCGCCAGCCCAACGGCCATTTCTCGCAGGCGACGACGATCGAGGCGCAGGGCAAGCTGGTGTTCGTCTCCGGCATGACCGCGCGGCGGCCTGACGGCACCATCGCCGGCATCGGCGATGTGACCGAACAGACCCGGCAGGTCTGCGAGAACATCAAGGCGGCGGTGGAACAGGCCGGCGGTACGCTTGAAGACGTCTGCCGCGTCGACGTCTTCGTCCGCAACATCGAGGATTTCGCCAAGATTCACGCGGTCCGGCGGGAATATTTCAAGTCGCCGCTTCCGGCCTCTACAATGGTGGAAGTGAGCAAGATGGTGTTCCCCGAATACCTGATCGAGATCAATGCCATCGCGGTCGTGCAGGAGGCCTGAGACAATGCTGAAACTGGCTGCGATCACCGTGGACGGCGAGCCGCGCCTGGCCTTCGTCGAAGGTGAGCGATTTCGTCTGCTGCCGCGCAGCATGCCCGACATTCAGGCGGCGATCGTGCAGGGCGCGGAGGCGCTCGAACGCTTGGCCGCGGAGGCGGGGCTCGAGACCATCGGGTTCGACGAGCGTCTCCTGCGTGCGCCGCGTACCGGGACCCAGCGTGACATACTCTGCGCGGGTTGGAACTACTGGGATCACTTCGAGGAAGGCAGGGGGCGCAGGGACGGCCAGGAGGTGGAGCGTCCCGAGCATCCCACCTTCTTCACCAAGGGGCCCGAGACGATGATCGGCCCGCTCGATCCGGTCGCCTTCGATGACAGGATCTCGCAGAAATGGGACTACGAGGTTGAGGTGGCGCTCATCATCGGCAAGGATGGCCGCAACATTCCCGAAGAGCAGGCGCTGGACCATGTTTTCGGCTATTGCCTGGCGAACGACATTTCCCAACGGGACCTGCAGCGCGCCCACGGCGGCCAATGGCTGAAAGGCAAGAGCATCGATGGGACAATGCCCTTCGGTCCGTATGTCACTCTGGCGAAGGGCGTCGATCCTGCGGCCATCGAGATCGAATGCGTGCTGAACGGCGAGACCGTGCAGAGCGCGTCGACACAGCTTATGGCCTTTTCCGTCGCCCGGCTGATCGCGGAGCTCTCTTTCGGCATGACGCTTCGCGCCGGAGACGTGCTCCTGACGGGAACGCCGGCCGGGGTTGGCAATGCGCGCACGCCGCCGCTCTTCCTGAAGGATGGCGACGAAGTCGTGTGCCGCAGTGCGCAGCTCGGCGTATTGCGCAACCGGATCAGCAGGATGGACCTTTCCACGCCGACCGCCCGCTGAAGGCGGCGATCAAGCATGGCATTCTGGAGTTTCACATGACCCAAGACTACGGATTTGCACTCGCCCGTGAACGCGGCATCGCCCTGGGGCCGATCGGCCACCGGATCGTTGAGGAAAACGAGCTGACGCGGGTCTGGGAAGTCAGGCTCGCTCCCGGTGAGGAGCTTGGCTTCCATATCCACTACCATCCCTATTATGTCGTCTCGCTCGGCGGTGGAGACAACGAGATCGAAACGATCTTCGGCAAGACCATCGCCACCCAGGAACCGCTCGGCCACACGGTCTATATCGACGAGAAGCGGGCGATCCACAAACTGACGAACAGGTCCGACCAGACCTATCTGTCGCGCCTGATCGAGTTCAAGGCCGTGCGCTGGACCTATGACGACGATCCGGCGCAGGCAAGGCCCGAAGCGGGAGAACAGACGCCGGAAGGATATGCGGCTGCGTTCAGGGAGATACTCGAGCACACCGCTGACCTGCCCTGGGAACCGAAATCGCTTAAGGGGCTCTACCAGAAGATGCTCTGGCGCGACGAGGAAACCGGCGCGTCCATCGCGCTGATCAAGTTCGACAAGGGCGTGGGGATCCCGAACGCCCATGCGCATGCGTCAAACCAGTTCATGTACTGCCTGTCTGGCAAGTACCGCTATATCCCGACCGGGACGACCCTCGTCGCGGGCTCCTTCTACTGCAATCCGGTCGGCAGTGTGCACGGACCGACGATCGCCGACGAGGCGACGATCTTCCTCGAGATCTATGACGGTCCCCACTATCCCGTGCAGCCGCCGTGGTACACGGACCCGAAGGACGCTACATGAGCTGGCGCGGCGGCTGGGACATCCACACCCATCTCCTGCCCGCCGGTCTGGCCGACATGGCCGGCGACGGGCTGTACGGCATGGCGCTGGGGGATGGATATGTGGAGGTGCACGGATTCAGGTTGCAGCTCAAGGGCATGGGACGCCCCGAGGCGCTTCTGCGGCGTATCGAGGACGACGGTCTCGATGGCGCGGTGGCGGCCATACCGCCGCCGCTCTTCCGTGTGGATCTACCCGCCGGGCAACGGCGCGCCTACGTGGAGCAAATGAACAACGGTCTGATGCAGGCGGTGCTGCCGCATCCCCGCATCAGGGCCATGGCCTATCTGCCGACCGATCTACCTGAACTCGCGCATGAGATCGCGGCGGGTTTGGACGATCGCTGGGCCGGCGTCATCATCGGAACGGACATCGGCACGCACAGCTATGCCGATGCGGCCTATCATCCACTATGGCGAACCCTGTCCGACCGCGGCTTGCCGGTCTTGGTGCATCCGTCCGAATCGAAAGATCCTCGCCTTTCGGCCTTCTACCTGTCCAACCTGCTCGGCAATCCGACCGAGACGGCGATGGCGGCGGCTCAGATGATCTTCGGCGACCTGCCGTCATTGTTTGCCGATCTCAAAGTCATCCTCTCGCATGGTGGCGGCGCGACGGCGGGCCTGATCGGGCGCTGGCAGCGCGGGCTGGAGACGAAGCGCCCCGGCATAGGCGCGCTGGGACTGGCGCCTCGCGACGCGGCGTGCTGGTTCCATGTCGATACCATCGTTCATTCGGCCGCCGTGATGGACCTCCTTCGCGCGACGTTCGGGACGGAAAACATCTTGCTGGGCAGCGACTGGCCTTTCCCCATGGGGACTCCGGATGCCGGTCACGACATCGGCCATCTTGAGCCGGCGATCCAGGCACAAATCGCCAGGCTGAACGTCGAGCGGGTCTTCGGGAATGTCCGCTTCCCTTGGAACGTTTTGCAGTCAGGTGGAATCACTTGACGCCCGCATATACGCGGTAAAACAAAGAGATAGGCCCTTCCAGCGTTTCTGTGAAACGTTGACCCTAGATGGCCCGGCCTGGAGGGTGAGGATCGGAGCTGGCAGCCGAGATCCAGCCGCCGCCGAACCTGGCTTGTACTTATGGAAGGTCGTTTTCAAGAGACGCCTCAGGATCAGGATCTGCTTTGACGTCCTCGAGAATTCTGTAGGCGCGGGTCCGGATTGGCTGGTCGACAAGCTCTCCGTCGAGGGACGCGGCGCCGTCGCCTGTCGAGAGTACGGCACGGGCCCATGCGATTTCGCCCTCGGTCGGTGCGAAACATGCCTTCACATGGGGGGGCTGGCCCGGATGGATGCACAGCTTCCCCCCCATGCCCAGATCGCGGGCGCAGGCGGCATCTGATTTGAGCATCTCTGAGTCGTAGAACGCTGTCGTCACGCCGTCGATCGGTGCGGGGAGACCCGCCAGCCTGGAGGCGACGATAATTTCGCTTCGCGCGGCAAGTAGGGCTTCGGGCACATGCGCACAACCGAGATCGGCGCAGTAATCGACGGAGCCGAATGCCAGGCGGGCGACGCCTGTCGTGGCGGCGATGGCGCGCGCCGCGGCAAGTCCCCTGGCCGACTCGATCAATGCGATCAGGGGCATCTGCGGCAGCGCATCGGCTAACGCTGCGAGTTCGCCCGGCGATTCGGCGAGCGGCAGCATGACCGCCGCAAAGCGATGACCTGAAATGGCAGCCAGATCGGCTTCGTGCCAGGCGCTGCGGGTGCCGTTTATGCGCACCACGAATGGCACAGGACCGGGATCGACGCGCAGAAGCCGGCGCGCCGCTGCCTTATTCTCCGCGGCAACGGCATCCTCCAGATCGAGGATCACGGCATCGGCACCGGAAGCAAGCGCCTTTTCGATCCAGCCGGGCTTGTCGGCGGGAACGAAAAGCGGTGCCCGTATCCGCCCGATGGCGCTCATGCCGTTTCGCTCGGGAAGCCCCGGCTCCCTATTCTTTCTGGCGAAACACCTGCTGATACTGAAAACGGTCGCCGGGATGGGCGCTGCGCGTCACTTCGACCGCCTCTCCGCGCGCATTCAGATAATAGCGTATGATCCACAGGCACGCCGCGCCGGGCCGGGCCGAGAGCAGATCCGCCAGCTTTCTGGATAGGGTGCCGGCGCGGATCTCCTGCCTGACCTCGACGGTTTCCTCGCCGAACTGCGCATTGATCAACCGATAGACCGCGTCGCCGACGCGGCCTTCCAGGCCCCGGACGGTCCTGAACGCGGGCGGCAGGAAAATCTCCGTAAAACAGATCGGTTTGTCGTTGTTCCCGGGGGCGCGTCGAATTGCTTCGATCTGCAGCCACTCCTGCCCCTTGCTGGCCTGGAGGAATTCGCGCAGGTCTTCCGTTTCGACCTTCACGGGGCGCGAGGCGATCACATGCAGTTCGGTATCCGCGGCATACTGGAGAATATCCGATACCTGCTCGAGCCCCTGCCGGTACACCGCACCGGTTTCGAGGGAGATCAGGCGGGTTCCCACGCCGGGCTGCCGGGTCACCATCCCCATTTGCGTCATCTGTCGCAGTGCCTGCCGGACGGTGAACCGGCTGGCCCCGAACTCGGTGCAAAGCGCGTGCTCCGTGGGCAGCAGATCCCCGACCTTGTATTTGCCGTCTCTGATGTCGTTCAACAGCGCTTGCGCAAGCTGCTTGTACCGGGGTTGCTGTCCGATAAGATCCATCGTCCGAAGGTCTCATTTGGTTGGCGGTGCAATAACACGGTCCTGCGCGATCGTACAACGTTCCGGCCGGCATCAGAGGATCGCCCTGCAGTCTTTCAGCCGCTGGATCTCTTCCGCGGTGAAGCCTGCTTCCCCCAACACCTCGTCAAGCGACTGGCTCATGGCCGGCGCCCCCTCGAGAGGCTGCGCGTATCCCGAAACCCTGACCGGTGATGCGATGCCCCGCACGCTGCCGGCCTTCGGATGGGAAAAAGCCCGGATCGAAGCCCGCTCCGCCACGAAACGGCTTTCGAGTGCACCGGCCAGATCGTTCACGGGCGCGCAAGGCACCTTTGCGGCAAACCTGTCGACCCAGACAGCCGTATCCTCGCGTTGCAGCTCCCCGTCAAGGATTCGCGTCAGCGCATCCCTGTTGGCCAGTCTGGCTGCAAAATCCGCAAACGCTTCCTCCTCCGCGAGATCCGGGCGTCCGATCGCTTCCACCAGCGCTTTCCAGAACTTCTCCTTGTTGCACATCAGGAAAATCCAACCATTCCTGGTGCGATACAGCTGGCTCGGGGTCAGTGAGGGATGCGCCGACCGGGACAACCGCTCGGTCCGCGCGCCGGCCTCCAGATACCATGTGCCGAGATAAGCGAGATTATGCAGGGCCACATCGAACAGGCTGACATCATGGTCGCGTCCGCGCCCGGTCCGCCGCGCCTCGATTACCCCTGAAAGTAGTGCCATCGCGGCCGTCGTTCCCGCCATAAGGTCGATGATCGACAGGCCCATCCTGGCGGGCGGACCGCCCGGCTCGCCGGTCAAGCTGAGATAGCCCGTTTCAGCCTGCATCAGGTAATCGTATCCCGGCCAGGCTGCACGGCTCCCCTCGCGCCCATAGGCCGAGAGATGCACGCAGACAATGTCTTCGCGAACTTCGGACAATGCCGCATGATCCAGCCCCAGAACAGCGGGAAGATCGCCGCGCAGATTGTTGAAGACGGCATCGCATCCTGATGCCAGCCGCCGCAGGACAACCTGTCCGTCGGGGTGCTTGAGATCGAGGCCGATGCTCCGCTTGTTGCGGTTGAAGGCCTGGAAGAATAGGCTGTCACCGGGTTCGATGAAATGCGGGCCTACCAACCGGGAGACGTCGCCGCCGTCCCGGAAATTCTCGATCTTGACGATGTCTGCGCCGAGATCGGCGAGATGCTGGGTGCCGAACGGTCCGGCGCCGTACTGTTCGACCGCAAGCACGCGCAGACCGGACAGCGGCCCCGTGCTCCGGTCGCCGGATGTCGCAGCGTCTGCGGTGGTCATGTGGGCGCCCCGCCTTCGACGGGTGTCCGCGTGGGAACCAGACAGCTTCGAATGAAGTCGAGCACAGCCTTTCCATCCTGGTTGAAGGCCCGGGTGTGAACGGTGATGATTCCCTGCCCCGGCCGGCTGCGCGACGGTCTGACGTCCAGCACCTCGGATTCGGCGCGCAGCGTGTCGCCGCAGAATACCGGGGCGGTCAGGTTGATTTCCTTCCAGCCGAGATTGGCGATCGCCCGCCCGCTGACATCCGCCACCGTCAATCCCAGTACGACCGCCAATGTCAGTCCGCTGTTCACCAGCGGTTGGCCGAACTCCGTTTCCGCCGCGTAGGCGGCATCGCAATGCGCCGGATGCTGGTTCATGGTCAGAAGCGACATCTGGATGTTGTCGGCCTGCGTGATCGTGCGGCCGGGAAAGTGCTCGTAGATATCGCCAACATGAAAATCCTCGAGATATCTGCCGTATCGGGCTGGAACCCGCCGCGTCATCGCTGCGCTCACGCTGGCCACAGCGGCCTCCTTTGTTCGTTTAACACTTTGTCTGGACAAAATTGATTAACCTGTTTAGCTTGTCAAGTGGGCAAATCGAAGTTGCGGTCAGCCGCCGCCGGGATGATGAGCGCTTCAGGCGCCAGGGAGACGGGGTTCGAGAATGGTTCAAAGAAGTGAATGGCAACTGGCGAAATCGCAGGTTTCGTCCGCGGAGGGGATCGTCGCGACGATGTATCCGCAGGCCTCCGAAGCCGGGATCGCAATCCTGCGCCAGGGCGGCAACGCCGTCGACGCCGCGGTGGCTGCCGGCTTCGCCGTCGGTGTGGTCGAGCCGCTGAACAGCGGTCTGGGCGGCATCGCTGTCATGGTCTATCACGAGGCCGCAACCGGCAGGACCTATGTCATTGATGGCGCCGGGACGTTGCCTGGAAAGACCCGGCAGGACCAGTTCAAGCTGGCGACTTCCGGGCAGCCGGCCGGAATCTACAGCTGGGCCGAAGTCGAGAACGACGCAAATCACACGGGCCACATGTCCGTCGCGGTCCCCGGGATGCCGGCCTGCCTTTGTGAGGCGCTGGAGCGCTGGGGAACGATGCCGCGCTCGGAGATCATGGCGCCGGCGATCCACTATGCGGAAAGCGGCTACCTCGTCGATTGGTATGTTTCTCTGGCGATGGCGGTGAATCAGCAGCGCCTCAGCCAGAATCCGGAAGCCATGCACACCTTCCTCCGTGAAGGGCGCTATTGCTACCGTGCACCCATGCTCAGCAACGGGTCCGATGTGCTTCGCCAGCCCGATCTCGCCAGAACGCTCAGGGAAATTGCCGAAGGCGGCGCGGACGCGTTCTATCGCGGCCGGGTGGCCGAGCTGATCGCCAGGGATATGGAGGCGAATGGCGGGCTGGTCACCTATGACGACATGGCCGGCTACCGCACCCGCTTCTCGGACGGCGGCATCCGCGGCAGCTATCGTGGTCTCGAGGTCATCGGCGGCCTGGAAAATACCGGCTTCCCGACCGTGCTGGAGGCCCTGAACATCCTGGAGGGGTTTGAAATGGGCGCGCTGCGGCCGGGCAGCGCCGAGGAATTGCACCTCGTCGCCGAGGCGCAGCGGAGGGCCTTCCTCGACCGGTTCGCCCATCTGGCCGACAGCAATACGGTGGACGTGCCTCTGGAAGGCCTGATCTCGAAGGAATTCGCCGAGGCGCGGCGGGCCGGTATCGACCTGCGGAGAGCCGCGCCGCACGCGACCGCCGGAGATCCCTGGAGCCATCAGGAGGCCGGCCGCAGGCAGGAGCTGTCCGGCAGCGTCACGGGCGAAGGCAACACAACGCATCTCACGGTCATCGACAAGGACCGCAACATGGTGTCGCTGCTGTCCACGCTGGGGCTACAGTTCGGTTCCTGCGTGGTGGCGAAGGACACCGGCGTTCTGCTCAACAATGGCACGATGTGGTTCGACCCCGTGCCCGGTCACGTCAACTCGATGGTGCCGGGCCGTCGCATCATGACGGCGGGATCGCCGATGGTTTTCCTCAGAGACGGCAAGCCGTACATCACGCTCGGCGCCCCGGGCGGCAGACGGGTCATTTCCTCGCTGATCCACTGCACGGTCAACCTCGTCGATCACGGCATGGGGCCGCAGCAGGGTCTCAACACGCCGCGCACCCATTCCGAAGGCGCCGTCACGGAGGTCGACAGCCGGGTAACGGCCGACACGGTCGATGCCCTGCGCGACCTCGGCCATGAGGTGCTCATTCGCGAGGAGACGTTCTCGTCCAGTTACTTCGGGCGGCCGAACGGGATTCTGATCGATGAGCGAAACGTCCTGCAAGCGGGCGTCAACGTGCTTAAACCCGCCATGGCTATCGGCCTTTGAACGGACAGGCCAGTCCCGACCACCCGGCAGGCGGTGTGTTTCGGCGGGACATCCCTAACCGGGAAGAACAGGGAGGATCAACGCGATGCATGAAGGCAGGAACGACGCCGGAGCGGATGGGGTGAGGATCGTTGCTCAGGCCACGCCGGGTGTGCAGCGGAACGGTCCCGGCGGGCGTCCCCTCGACGAAACGCATCATCGGTCGATGGAAGGACTGAAGCTGCGAACCGAACGGCCCGACAACGGCATTCCGTCCCGGAGCGTCGCATGACCTCCTACATCGCCCGCCGCCTGCTGGCCGCCGTCCCGGTTCTTCTGCTCGTCAGCCTTCTGGCGTTTCTGTTGATGCAGATCGTTCCCGGCGACCCGGCGCATGCCATGGCCGGGTCGGATGCCTCAGTCGAGGAGATCAACGAGCTGCGGCGCGGGCTGGGACTGGACAGGCCCTGGCATCTGCGGCTCGCTGAATGGTATCTGGCACTGCTCCAGGGCGACCTCGGACATAGCTATACACTGAGGGCCGACGTGACCGATCTGATCTTCGAACGGATCCCGATCACGCTGTCCATCGCGATCTATTCGATGCTGATCGCAGTTCCCTTCTCGATTGTCCTGGGTGTCCTTGCCGCCCGCTTCCGGGGCAGCGCCCTTGATCTGGGGATCATGGGGGCCGCGCTTCTGGGCGTCTCCGTTCCCAATTTCTGGATCGGCATCATGGCGATTCTCTTCTTCAGCGTTCAGCTCGGCTGGTTGCCTGCGGGCGGTTACGTCCCGCCCAGCGAAAGCGTCATTGGATGGCTTCAGTCGATGACCATGCCGGCGCTGGTGCTCGGAACGATGCAGATGGGGCTTCTGACCCGCATCACGCGCTCGGAAATGCTGGAGATGATGCACAAGGATTTCGTCCGGACGGCCCGTGCGAAAGGCGCATCGGAACTGCGCGTGATGATGGCGCATGCCCTGCGCAACGCGATCATTCCCATTGTGACGGTCATCGGCCTTCTGTTCGGAATGATCGTGACAGGCGCCGTGGTGGTCGAGCAGGTGTTTTCGGTTCCGGGCCTCGGGCGCCTCATCGTGCAGGCGATCCTGACACGGGACTATCCGTTGATCCAGGGCACGTTGCTCTTCGTGGCCTCGGCCTTCGTCTTCGTCAATCTCATTGTCGACCTTTCCTACGCGTTCTTCGACCCCAGAATCCGGCAGAACTGACATGACCGAATTTTCCCAAGCCCTGCGGGTGGATCTGACCGAAGACCGCGAGGAAACGCGCCGCTTCCTCGTCCTCCGCCGCTTCTTCCGCAGCCCGACCTTCGTGGCAGGGTTTGCAATCGTGGTCATGCTGGTTCTCCTTGGCACTGGCGGTGTCTGGCTCAGCCCGTACGAGGCCACGGGAATGGACCTGCGCAACAGGTTGTCTCCGCCGACGGCGCAGAACTGGTTCGGCACCGACAATTTCGGGCGCGATGTCTTCACGCGCGTCGCAGCCGGATCGCAACTGTCGATGTTCGTCGGTTTGATGGTGGTTGCCATCAATGCCGTCGCGGGCGCGGCCATCGGCGCCCTGGCGGGTTATCTCCGCCAGCTCGACAATCTTCTGATGCGTGTGATGGATGCGTTCATGGCCTTCCCGGCGATGTTGCTGGCCATCGCGATCACGGCTGCTCTCGGTCCGTCGCTGTTCAACGTCGTCGTCGCGCTGGCCGTTGCCTATGTCCCGAAGACCGCGCGCATTGTCCGCGGCACGGCGCTGATCGTGCGCGAACAGCAATATGTCGAAGCGGCGCAGGTCGCCGGTGCAGGCACCATGCGCATATTGCGCGTGCATGTTCTGCCCAATTGTCTCTCTTCGTTGGTCGTGCAGCTCACCTTCGTTTTCGCATCGGCGGTGCTTGCCGAGGCGACCCTCTCCTATCTCGGCGTTGGCTTGCCTCCACCGGCGCCAACCTGGGGCAACGGGATCTCGGACGGTCGTGAGTACATTGTCGAAGCCTGGTGGATCAGCCTCTTTCCGGGTTTGGCCATCACGTTTGCCGTGCTTGGTTTCAACTTTCTCGGCGACGGCCTGCGCGACGTGCTCGACCCGCATCTGCCCGGGGAGAGCGAGTGATGTCGTCACCGCTTCTTTCAGTCGAGGGTTTGCGGGTCGCCGCGCGCACCAGGCGACGGGAGAACCTGCTGATCGAGGACGTCAGCTTCGACGTTCGCGAGGGGGAGTTCCTCGGCATCGTCGGCGAGTCCGGCAGCGGCAAGAGCATGACGGCACTGTCAATCATGGGCCTGTTGCCGGGGCCCGTCGTGCAGGCGACCGCCGGGCGCGTGCTGTTGCAGGGACGTGATGTTCTGAAAATGCCCGATGGCGATCTGCGCCGCCTTCGCGGCGGTGCGATCGGCATGATCTTTCAGGATCCGATGACCTCGCTGAATCCGGTTCAGACAATCGGCCGGCAGATCGTGGAAGTCGTACGGTTGCATGAGGAGATCAGCCGCCCTGCGGCCTGGGAGCGCGCGGTCGAGCTACTGCGGGAGGTGAACATTCCCGCGCCGGAAGAACGCGCCCAGGCTTACCCACATCAGCTCTCAGGCGGTATGCGGCAACGCGTGATGATCGCCATGGCCATCGCCTGCCGGCCCAGATTGCTCATTGCCGACGAGCCGACAACCGCACTGGACGTCACGATCCAGGCCCAGATCCTGGAGTTGCTCGATCGGCTGCGCCGCGAACGCGGAATGGCGGTCGTGCTGATCACGCACGATCTCGGCGTCGTGTCCGAATATGCAGATCGGGTCCTGGTCATGTATTCGGGACGTGTCGTCGAGACGGCGCCCGTCGCTGATCTCTTCGCCGCGCCAAGCCACCCCTACACGCGAGGATTGCTGAACTCGGTTCCCCCGTTGTCGGAGGAGGTGGAAGAGCTCAGAGCCATCGAGGGCCAGCCTCCGACCCCCGGAGCATGGCCGGCGGGCTGCCGGTTCCGGCCGCGTTGCGACGAAAGCCGGCCTGCCTGTGCCAGATGGGATGTCCGGCTCGTGTCCGTCGACCCCGGCCACAGCGCGGCCTGTCTGCTGCTCGACGACAAGGAAAATGCCCATGCCCCATGATCTCGCCCCGGCGCCCGAGATTCTTCGTGTCGAAAACCTGACCAAGCACTTTCCGATCAGGCGCGGAGCGGTGCTGCAACGTGTCACCGGAACCGTCAAAGCGGTGGATGGTGTCAGCTTTTCGGTGCCTGCTGGGCGGACGCTGGGACTGGTCGGGGAATCGGGCTGTGGCAAATCGACGATCGGTCGGCTTCTGGTCCGGCTGATCGACGTGACAAGCGGTTCAATCCACCTGGACGGCGCCGATATAACGCATCTGAAGGGCGAGGAACTGTTTCGGCGTCGCCAGGATCTGCAGTTCGTCTTTCAGGATCCCATGAGCTCGCTCAACCCGCGTATGCGGGTCGAGGACATTGTAGCGGAGCCACTGCTGGTACGCGGAACCGACGGGGTCGCCTGCCGCACCAGGGTGGCGGAGCTGTTGGACCTGGTCGGCCTGTCGCGCGGCCACGCGCGGCGTTTTCCGCACGAATTCTCCGGCGGACAGCGCCAGCGCATCGGCATCGCCCGTGCCTTGGCGACCAACCCGCGTTTCATCGTCTGCGACGAGGCCGTATCGGCGCTGGACGTTTCGGTTCAGGCGCAGATCCTCAACCTGCTCAAGCGCCTGCAGGTCGACCTCGGTCTGTCCTATCTCTTTGTCGCCCACGATCTGAGTGTGGTGAAGCATGTCTCCCAAGAGGTGGCCGTGATGTATCTCGGTCGGATCATCGAGATCGGCGACCGGCGGCGCATTTATGCATCCCCCGCTCATCCCTACACCCAGGCCCTGCTTTCCGCCGTTCCCCGGGTCGGCGCCGTTTCGCGCAAGGGTGCGGGCCGGCAGGTGCTGGCAGGGGAACTGCCCGATCCGATCAATCCACCCGGCGGCTGTGCCTTTCACACGCGTTGCGCGCACGCAATGCCGAGATGTTCCGTGGAACGTCCGGAGCTGGAACATGTCTCGAAAGGCCATCATGCGGCCTGTCATCTCGTCGGCTGACCGATCGCAGGACCAGGCCCCGAAACCCAGGGAAGCATAACAACGTCGGAACAAACAGGAGAGGAGAGAGAAATGAAACTGACGAGACGCCAGATGTCGAAACTGGCACTTGCACCATTCGTCGTGGGCCTGAGTTTGTCCATTCCGGGAACCGCGGCCAGCGCCCGGAGCCAAGGAGGCGATCTGGTCGTCGGCCTGGGAACTCGCCTGGCGCGCCCCGATCACCACGTTACCACGGCACAGGCCGATTCGAATGTCGCGGTGCATGTCTACGAAGCGCTCATGGCCTTCGACGACAACACCACCCCGCAACCGCAGCTCGCAGAGAGCGTCAGCATCTCCGAGGATGGCCTAGTCTATACCTTCAAGCTGCGGTCCGGCGTCCGGTTCCACAATGGCGACATCATGGATTCGGCTGACGTTCTGGCATCGTTCGAGCGGCACAAGCGGATCAGCCCCGGCAAGAGCCTGCAAAGCAACATCGCCAGCACCGCCGCGCCAGACCCGTTGACCTTCATCATTTCACTGTCCGAGCCGCAACCCCTGTTTCTGGAAATGCTGTCCGCGCAGCAGTACCGCCTGGTGATACTCCCGGCCGAGGACCGGGATACCGAGGGCGGCGCCAATTCAGGCGTTGGAACCGGGCCTTACCGCTTCGTCGAGCACATGGCGGATTCACATGTGAAACTCACGCGCTTTGAAGATTACGTTCCGGATGAGCGCTACGAGGGACCGACGGGCATTGGTGGAAAGAGGACACCCTATTTCGACACCATCACCTTCCGGGTCGCCGTCGAAGGGGCTGCGCGCGTCGCCGGTGTGCAGACCGGCGAGATGCACATCGCCGACAACATTCCGGTTCAGTCCGCGAAGCGCCTGGCGGCGGATCCCGATCTGCAGGTGATCGACCTGATGCCGTTCGCCAAGGTCTTCACGGTGCTGCACACCGGAAACGGTCCGACCGACAACGTTCTTGTCCGGCGCGCGATCCAGGCGGTGATCAATGCAGAGGAAACCCTGGATGTGGCGATGGAGGGGTTCTATCAGTTGGACTCCTCCTTCCTTTTCTCCCGCAGCCCGTATCACACCGGCGCCGACACCCAGCCGCTTTACAACCAAAGCAATGTCGAGAAGGCGAAGGCGCTCCTGGCCGAGGCGGGTTACAAGGGCGAACCGGTCAAGATCATGACCAATGCGAACTACCCCTTCATGCAGAATTCGGCGCTGGTGCTGCAGCAACAGTTGATGGCGATCGGCATGCCGGTCGAGATCGAGATGGTGGACTGGCCCACCAATGTCGCCCGCCGCACAGATGGGGAAGGCGGCTGGAACATCACCATCTCCAGTTCGACCGCCCAAGGCCCGCTGACCTACTTCACCGTGTTCAAGGGATATTCCCACGTGAAGGAAGACACGGTTTTGGACGAGGCCTATGCGCGGGTCGTGAACTCACCCGATATCGAGGAGCGGAAGGCGGCCTGGCGCGACGTTGAGGAGCGCGTTTACGATCAGGCCTATCTGATCCCGAGCGGAAACAGGGGCATGAAGATCATCGCTTCGCAGAAGGTCGAGAATCTGGAGCCCTGGGAGCTTCTGCGCCTGTGGGACGTGTGGTTCAAGGGCTGATCGGGGATGTAGCGGGGTTCGTCAAACGAGGGTCGCACCCGGGGTCTGCTTCATTTGCGGGCAGGCTTTGGTCGGCGAAACGAGCAACGTCAGGCACCGCACGCGGACCGGATCCAGGGTGAGGACTCATCGAGGTCCGTGAGACTGCGCTGGCAAAGGGGTCTGCGGTCGGGCGGATGTGGTTTCCTCATGCCGCCGGCCGCACTCATGGGAGAAGCACAGAGAAGGCTCAATGAAAGAGACGCTAGGGAAAGGAGAGGATGCTGCCGCAGACGGCGTTAAAGCGCGTACAATTCTGCCGAGACCTCAATTGGCTAAAGGGTGTCGCGGGCTGCTGGTCAACAGATATTCCCGCGCAGCAATTATGTGAATAGGTTCGGTCGCCAAACCATAGACATCAAGGATTGGATCTGGAGTACATCGAAGAAGCACTACTGTATCCACGATGAAATCGGTTGACTGTTCGCAAGGGTGGCGACAGAAAGCTGAGATTTGGCGCAAGGCTCCGTAAACGCCCCACAGGTTCCAGGCCAGCGCTGGTTGGTGTGTGCTCCGATCCAGCAGAAATGGATCGCTTTTGGCTGGCGTTTCCGGCCGGGCACATTGCGCCAAAGCAGGACGGTCGAGGGAGCGGATGGCGGATACTGGAACTGTGCCATGGAAGCGACCAAGGATCGCCCAACACCTGGCGGCCCTGAGCGGGCGTTCGGATGCAGAGCGCGGCCAGGCCGTCGTGCGGCTTATCCTGCTCCCGTTGTTCGACATCTACTTCGTAGCCGTCCTGGGTTCGGGTGGCCTCGAAACCTTCGGGGAATGGCTGACTGTCATCGCCGTGCTGGCCTATATCCCGGTCTCGGTCGTCCTCCTGTGGCACATCATCCGGAAACCGGGCCACTTCGTCTGGCGGCGCATGCTTGCGATGATGGGCGACTATGGTGCAATGACGATCGCCATGGCGGTCGGCGGCATGGTGATGCTGCCGGTATACGCCACGCTGCTGTGGGTCACCGTCGGGAACGGCATGCGCTACGGATCCCGCTATCTCCTTGTTGCAACGTGCATGGCGCTGGCTTCAATCGCCATTGCAACCGGGGTCAACGTGGAGTGGCGCAACGAACCCTATGTCGTGCTGACACTGGTCCTCACCACGTTGATCGTGCCGGCCTATATCGACGGTCTGCAACGGGCGCTGCGGGGCGCTCTGAACGAGGCGCAGGAAGCCAGCCTCGCGAAATCGAACTTCCTTGCCCAGGCGAGTCACGACCTGCGCCAGCCGATCCATGCGATCAGCCTCTTCACGGCCTGTCTGCGCGACGCCGGTCTCGGGCGCGAGGAGCGGCAGATGGTCGAGAACATCGACCGCTCATTGCAAAGCGTGGCAGGCCTGTTCCGGTCGCTGCTGGACATCGCGACGCTCGATAGCGGGAAAGTCGAACCGAAGCTTGCTCCCATCCGTGTCGGGGAGGTGATCGCCGACGTGGTGCGTCAGTATTCCGAAATGGCACAATGGGCCGATGTCGAACTACGTGCTGTTCCCTGCAGCCTTGTGGTGCGCACGGATGCAGCACTGCTTTCCACCATGCTGCAGAACATCGTGAGCAACGCGCTCAAATATGCCCCTGATGCCCCCGTACTCATTGGCTGTCGCCGAAGGGGGAACACGGTCGCCATCGAGGTCCACGATTGCGGCCCGGGCATTCCGAGTGAACATCTCGATCAGGTGTTCAACGAGTTCTACCAGGTGCGGGAGCGCGGCGATCGCGACGTGGAAGGCGTGGGGCTCGGTTTGTCCATCGTGCGGCGCGTTGGCGCTTTGATGGGGCTCGACGTCCGGCTTTTCTCCGTATCCGGGCGCGGCACTTCGGTGGTGATTTCAGGACTGGAGCGCTGCAACGAGACGGTGGCGGCCGTCGCTCCTGCGCCCACCCGGACGCCATCCGCCGTCTCCGGCCTTCATGTGCTGCTTGTCGAGGACGACGAAGATGTCCTGCTGGCAACGGCCACCCTGCTCCAGAAATGGGGCTGCATCGTTCAGGCGGAGACCGGGATTCCGGAGGTCGCTGCCGATTGGGATGTGATGATCACCGATTATGACCTGGGCGGGAAGAGGACCGGTGCGGACTGCATCGCGTCCGTCCGGAAACTCGCGGGCCGTATGATTCCGGCGATCATCGTGACCGGGCATGACGAGACCCGGGTGCTGAAGGATCTGGGGGACGATTCCGTCCCGATCCTCGCGAAGCCGGTGCGGCCGGCCGAGCTGCGCTCTGTTTTGACCACGGAGGTGGTCACCCAGCATCGCTAGTTCAAGCCGCAGGCAATCGCCTTGGCTGCGGCCGCTGAGCGCGTGGTGACACCGAGCGCCTTCAGAACAGCCGAGACGTGGACCCGGGCCGTGAACGGGGAGATCTCGAGCTCCAGCCCTATTTCCTTGTTGCTCAGTCCGCGGGACAGCAGGTGCAAGACCTCGACCTGGCGCTGTGTCAGGCCGCCGAGCGCCTCGTCGCTTTCGGTAACGGGTTTTCCCGAAGCCTCCAGTTGCAGCACCGCATCGCCGTTGCGCACGGCCGCGACGGCGGCCACGATCTCGTGCGGGGGAAGGCTCTTGCAGATGAAGCCGTCGGCGCCGCTGCCCATGACGCGTCGGGCGACCTCGATCTCATCGATCATCGATACGACGATGATCGAGGCGCGGCTGAAACGTCTGCGCAGTTCAGGCAGGTATGTTTCCAGATTCTCGGTCGAGAAGAGGAGGTCGAGAATAAACGTACTGGGCGGTGTCCCGGCGCCGCCGAGCGCGAGCGCTTCCTCGACGGTTGCGGCCTGGTCGATTTTGGCCTCGGGTTCGTGGCGTTGGATCAAGCGCGCGAGACCGTCACGGAAGACGGGATGGTCATCGGCGATGATGATGCGATCTTGGCGCAACGGGTGTGGACCCTTCGAACAAGCACGAGATTGAGGATCGATCCATAGCACTGCGGGCGACAACGGGCATATAGTGCGAATGCACTAGCTTCAAACGGTGCCGCGATGCCGGGCGGCGCTCGTCGTAGTGCATCTGTCCAACTGGACCGTGATGTCTCTCCGAATACTATGCCTCGCGTTTGGGGTCGTGGAATGCCCTGAGAAAGGGCATTGAGACCGCGATGGATGGCGAGGTTACGACGCTTCTTTTCATAGCCGGCGCCCTGTTTGTCGGCTTGCCGTTGATCGTTTCAGCAGTGGTCGGTCGTTTTGCCGGCTTGCGGGCGGTGCTTTGGAGCGGGACTTTGCTGGTGGTCGTGCTCCTGCTCGGCGCCGCATGGGTGTATCACAACAACGCAGACATCGAGCACGGTCCCACCTTCACCGTCATCATCTACCTGATGTTCTTCGCGTTTCCGCTTTTCACTACCGCGGTCGTCGGTGCCACGGCAGGGCTATGGCTGCGGCAGCGGGCGCGCGAACCCCGTACGGAAAAGCCGACATGATCCGGAAACCGACGCCATTCGGCAAGACAAGAGAAGGAAACGGTATGCTTTCAAAGCGGATACTGGGCTTCGTGCTCGCGTGCGGCATGTCCTTGACCGGCATTGCGCATGCGCAGGATGTCGAAGGCTCATCCGATCACCCGCTCCTGACCCGCTTCACGACGGCGACGATCAGATCCTACGAGGTCAGGGACTATGACGAAGCCCTGCTGCCCGCGGGCAGGATCGACGATAGCGAGACAACCGGGAACCTGCTCAAACTCGAAGGCAAGGTTACCCGGATCGGCTATCGCATCCCCGGAGATCACTCCGTTCTGGAAGTCATGCGCAATTACGAAGCCGCACTGGCCCAGGCGGGGTTCGAGACCCTCTTCGCCTGCAACAGCCACGAGGCATGCGGCATCGACATGATGGCGTTGATCGCCAACACCGGGCGTGTGCGGCCCACGGCTTTCGGGGATGCGTTCTTCGGCGAAACCGGTGAGCGCGCGCTTCTGGCGCGCCGTGATGATGGCGACGGTCCGGTCCACGTTTTCCTGCACGCGGTGGAGGACACTTCCACCGGGAGGACGGTGCTTTACCAACAGGTCGTGGAGGCGGTGGGTCTTTCGACGGGCCAGGTAAAGGTGCTTCAGGCGGATGAACTGAAGAAATCTCTGGAGCGCATGGGACATGTGACGGTCTCCGGCGTCTATTTCGACACCGGCAGGGCGGAGATCAAGCCGGAGTCCGACCCCGCGCTGGGAGAGATGGCGCGGCTTCTGGAAGCGGATCCGGCGCTGACGGTTTATATCGTGGGGCATACCGACAATGTGGGAAGCCTCGCGGCCAATGTGACGCTTTCGCAGGCGCGTGCCGCCGCGGTGGTTGAACGGCTGGCGGCAGACTTCGGCATCGATCGGGCGCGTCTTTCGCCGCAGGGCGTGGCATCTCTCGCGCCCTTGGCGAACAACTCCGCAGAGACTGGGCGGGCGCGTAACCGCAGGGTCGAGCTGGTGGTTCAATAGGCTCAGGCGCGGTGGGTCAGTTGTGCTAGGGCCCCAGCTTTCCCGAACAGCCGGGTTTCTAGTGCATCTGTAGTATTGGAGTGGGGCGCCTCCGCCAATATTATCCGCCTGCATTTATAGAAGCAGCAGTGCCAGCCGCCGACTGTTTCGCAGTGAGTTTCTCGACTGGTGAACACAATGTACATGAACTCCGCGTGGGTCAGGTGGCCAGTCGGCATTGTCTTCGGTATCCTGTCCGGATACTTCAGCTTCGGAATCATCGCCCCATTTGTGGTCCCAGTTTTCGGCTCGCATCCCGAGTTGGCATCCAAGATGCCGGGTGGCTATGAAGGCATGATGCTCACGGCCGTGGTCGTCGAGATTGTGATGGCCCTTGTGGTCTCCGTCCTTCTCGCGCGCATGGAGAAGACCAAGCGTCTGATCGGCTGGGGATGCATGATCTTCGGCACGATCCTGCTGCTGAACGTGATCTCTGTCGGAATCTCCGCCGGTTTCCAGGTGCAGGATCTTGCCCAGGCGGACGCACGCACCAGGAACGATCATGCAACGGCCGCGTGGTTCTGGGTGATCGCCCTCGCGATGCCCTTCATCTCCGGCTGCCTGCTCCTCTATGTCGTCGGGTTTCTCCTCCTGCGCCGCGGGCGAAAGACCGAGGCGTCGGCCTGAGCCCGTGGCGCGCACCTCAAGACCACTGAACCATCGGATTCGATAAGGGAAACACCGATGAAACCAGCTTTCGCTGCAGCAGCCATGTGGGTCGTTCTCATTGCGGGCAACGGCCATTCCAACGCGCAGGACGCGGTGAACCTGCACGCCTATGCGGACAAGTATCCCTGGGACGAAGTCGGGGATGTTTCCTTCCTTCAGAACCCCGCAGTGAAATCGGCGGTCGCCGGCGCGCTTATCGATGCAAATCTGAGACAGATGATTCTGGACGATACAGCAAGCGGAAGGGCCGTTACCGCTCCCATGGTTGCCGTCGGGGATTATCTCTACATGCGCGCCTTCGAGGCGGCGAGCGGCGGAGATGTGAGTTGGGGATTGCTCATCGCGCAGGACGGAAGCGATGCAGTTGCCTGTTTCTCGGGGTTCGGCGCGGGTGAGACCCAGAAGGATGATCGCCCGGAGGAGACCGTCCGCTCCAGCTGGTACGCCGATGGCGAGGTCTTCCTGACCCGGAAGTTCTCCTGCCCGGCAAACGATGAGATTCAAGACGAAGTCGGATACCGGGTGTTGCCGGCATTGGCCACGGCGCGTGGTAAGCTTCAATATGAATGGTGCTTCGGCGTCCTGAACACGGGTTCAGGTTTGGCGGGCTCGATGATTTCCGGAGACGGGGCCTGCTTCATTCAGGCTGACAGCGAGGCTCAGGCTCTGGTCAAGCATAGCTGCGGCGAAGGCGATCTTTGCCTCATCGAGGCAATGATTGAGATCGCCGAGGACGATGACAGAAAGCTGATCCGTGAAGTGCTTTCGGTCAATCGCGCCGTCGAACAGGTGGAACCTCACGGCTCATACCTTGAGCAAGTCGGCAGCTTCGCTGATGGCGTCTACGCTGAAAAGATCGACGGCTGCGGCGCGGCGAGCATGCCGGGACGCGAGCGTGTGTCCATGCACCTGTCAAGAACCGCAGGCCCGGCCATTCAATTCGGCCAGCGCTACTGCGCCGTCATCGATGCAACCGGAGATGCGCCGAATCCGGAGGGTTTTCAGACCGTGCTGCAGGTTCGTTGCGGAAACGGACCGGATGAGGATGCGGCGCTCCGGAGCGGCGCTGCCGGCAAGGCGGATGTCCTGCAGCTGCGGGCGTCGAGCGCACGGGAAGTTTCGCTGCAGGAAACATCGTTGCTGCGCTGTCCGATCCGGTCATCCTACGCGCCGGAGTGGTGGATGAGCGATCTGCCGACCAATGTCCGTTCGGTACAGTTCTGAACGAAACCCCACTCTGAAGATATTCTGGAGCCCCCAATGAGATCCGCCGATTACTGGCCTGCCCTGCGGGCGCCATTGCTTGCCCTTGCGTTGGGCGTGGCGCCATTCTGGATCTTCATCGGAACCGGCAGCAGCCTGACAGTCAACGGCGAGCTTGTTCGCGAGTCCAATTTCAACATCGCCGGTGTCGTACTGGGCATCGTCGGCGTTGTCGTCGCGTTTCGCGCCCTGCGCGAAGGTGGAACCTGGATCCGCCTGCTGCTCGGGTGCATCGCGCTGGCAGTGTCGGGATTCCAGATTGCGTGGTCGGCCGAGTTGCTCACGCGTGATCATGTCAACCGGTTGGTCGGGTATCCGTTGCCGGCAGAGCCTGAGTACAAAGGGGGCAACCTGGTCAGACAGCACGATATGCGGCTTTTCGCGCACCAGAATGATGAAGCGGAGGTTCGCGAAAGGCTGATCGAAGAGTACGGTTTGGCGCAGGCCCGGTTTGCCAGCCACAAGCGCTATGCGGAAGCGTGCCATGGCGGAACGATGCGGATCGCAGAAGGTTCAACCGAGCCTCCCGGGTTTGTCGTTCCGGAGATCAGAGCGAGGATCGACGAACGGGCACAGAAGCTCCTGGCCGAGATGCCCGCCAATGCCTGCAGCCGGGAAAACAGCCTTGTGGAAATGAAGGAACTGCCGGAGGCCATCCTGCAACAGAGCGATATCCTGGCGGTGCTCGCTTCCGCCTATCGCCGGCGTTTCATTGTGCCACCGGCATCGCAAGCTGCGTTGCCGTCACTCGACGGCGATCCGATCCTCGCGGAAGCCGAAAAGGGCAATCCGGAGGCGCAGGCCTATCTCGGCGACTATTTCTACAATGGCGGCATCGTTGATCAGGATTATGAGCAGGCGGCGCGCTGGTATCGTGCCTTGGTGGAAACCGCGGCGGAGAACGCGCAGGATCCCAGTTCGAGGATACGTCTCCAGGGGGCTGGGGTCGCCCTTGGCTTCATCTATCAGGAAGGGCGCGGCGTTGCCCGCGATGCTGAACAGGCCATCAAGTGGTACATGATGGCCGCGGAGGCGGGCAGCGGCCGCGGCGCCTACAGGCTGGGGACGCTTTACGAAGAGGGGTTGGGCGTGGCCCCGAATGACCAGCTGGCTGCCGAATGGTATGCGAAGGCGGCGGAGGGCCTAGAACCGCATGCCGCCTTCAAGCTTGCCACAATGTATCTGGAGGGCCGCGGTGTAGAGCAGAATGAAGAGCGCGCCGGCGCGTTGTTCATCACCTCCGCCGAGAATGGCGATTCAAGCATTGCCACATGGCTTCTCGAACCGGCTATGGCAGGCAATGCCGATGCGCAGTTCGCGCTTGCTTCCATCCTCTACAGCAACAGGGCGGGTGTTCAGGACCGGGCCAAGGCGGTCGGATGGTTCCGCAAGGCCGCGGAACAGGGCCATGCCGCCGCGCAATACAAGATCGGTGAACTTTATGCATACGGCCGCGCCGTGGGGAAGGATCCGGAGCGTGCGGCCGAGTGGATACGCAAGGCGGCAGAACAGGGCCATCCGGCTGCACAGGTTCATCTGGGAGTGATGCTCCAGAACGGCGAAGGGGTGCCGAAGGACGAGAAGCTGGCGTTCGAGTGGCAGAGCAAGGCAGCAGCCCAAGATGACAGGCAGGGCGCGTTCAATCTCGGCATTCTCTACGCAAATGGTATCGGCGTTGAGCTGGATTTCGGCAAGGCGGAGGAATGGCTGCGCAAGGCGCAAGCGCTCGGGCATACCTCGGCCGACAAGATGCTGCGCGAGCTCGAAGAGCTGAAACGCAAGAATGCCGACACCCTTTGAAACGCTGAAGCAAGGGGCGACGATTGTCTGGGTTTCCCTGGCTCCGGCGATGGTGCTGTGCATCGTTGCGCTGTGGCTGAACGGGAAGGCCAACGATCTCGCACCGGGGTTTTCCCTTGAGGATGTCCGGATTGTCGAGGGCAAGGTCAAGGAGTTTCGTCAGGCGAAGCGGCCGGCCCGCAAACCCCGGCGCAGGATCGTGTCCGGCATCAGCGTCCCGGTCACGGTGCGCTTCGTCTATCTGCAGCGGTTTCCGGAGACGGAGTTTCATCTGTCTGTCGAAAATTACCCGGCGCCGATACCCGTGGATTCGAATGTGCGCTTCGAAGTCCTGAACTGGCCGGTCAATGAAAAGCCCGTTTATCGAAGCTATGCGGTCGCGGGACTGGCGATCAATGGTCAAACCTATTTCACGGCGGAGCAAGCTTGGACGGCCTCCCGCAAGCGGGAGCGTCACCAGCGCGGATATGCGCTGGCTGTGGGCGGGCTTGCGCTCTTCTGGGTCGCTTTCGTTCTGCGCTGGCGACGTGAAATCATCCGCGAGACCATCGACGCCATACGCCATTTGTGACCCTCTCTATTCGCCAGCTGGCCTCGCAATATGCCCGGCGCGAATGTCATAGATCACGGCACGGTCCGACCGGGTCAGGCGATCGGACAGGGTTCGGTCGATGATGATCCGGGACGATGGCGCGACGAGGGGGTTCATGAAAACCCGTTCGCAGAAGACCGCATTCGCTGCCGCAACTGCCAGCACTCCGTTCCAGCAGGATCTGTAGGCTGCCTCGTTGCAATAGGAACCGAAATCGGAAAGCGAAAAGGCATCCGCCTCGCCGAGGCCGAGGCTCGGAAGATCGGTGAGACCGCCGTCGACCACCTGCAGCCTCGGTAGCGCCTTCCTGATGCGGGAAAAATTGTCCGGCAGCAGATGCAGGGGCAGGGCTGACGGCAGAGAGACGCATCCGCGCAGGATCAGTGAAACGAAGTCGCTTTCCCGGAAAAAGAAGCTCCCTGAAGCGCGATTGAAGGCAGACGCAAGCCGCCTCTCGACCTCCCTTGATTCAGGGAGGAACGCCCCACCCGGTTCGCCGATGATACGGGTCCAGATCCAGGGCCGGCCAAGCAGACGTATTGCGCCGCGCCATATCCGGTCGTCGAAGCAGTCGCGCCATGTGGCTGCCTGCTCGTCCAGACTTGTGGATGCGAAAAGCGCATCTATGGCCTTTCCGCGGATCGCGCGTGCCCCCAAAGCCCCGCAACGAAGCACCTTTTCCCAGCGGCCCGCATACCAGATGCCGTGCCTGATGAGGCGTTGCCGGCGGGTCCAGAAGGCGTCGGTTGCCGGGGGAAGAATGGAGCGCAGCCGTGCATGCAGTGCCAGCCGGTCATGACAGGGCAGGATGCCAAGATAAGCCAACAGTTCCGTATGATCGAGGGTCTGGATTGCCGCGATCTTCAGGCGCAGGAGCTCGTTCTGCACGGGGTTGATATCGATGGCGATTACCTGCTTGGCGTCCGACAGCAGCATGTCCAGCGGGCGGGTGCCGCTGCCAGTCAGGCAGACAAGCCGCCGGCGCGGACCTGCGAGCGCGGCAAGCTCGCTTCTTGCATCTTCGTTCGATGAGGTGAAGTTGAGGCTGCTGAAGAATTCCACCGTCTACTCTCCGTGGCGGAACCGGTTTTCGACACGACGCAGCTTTGGACCGGTACGATAGGTCATCGGATCGCGCAGCAATTCGAGCCGCGGAGAAACGCCGAGCCGCGCAAACTGGTCTTGCAAGGCTTTCAGGGCGGCGTTTGCCGAGGCGTCTTGCAAGGTAGGATGGAGGGTCAGGGACACCGTTCCGTCCACCTTGCGACAGATACGGAAATCCGTGATGTCACGCGCGGCATCGAGCACGGCGTTGCGCATCACGTCGGGCGTGACGAGCACTCTGGTTGCACCGGGCCGCGTGAAGAAAAAGCCGTCGTCCACCCGCCCGACGATCTCGTCCACCGCCTGCAGGGGCGATCCGCAAGGGCAGGGGCGTTCGGAGAGGCGAAGAAGATCGTTCATGCGATAGCGCGCCAGAATCTGGAAGGAACGACGGAACGAGGTCACCATTGGCGAAACAAGCCCATCGCCCACGGGCTCGAATTCGAAGTGATTGGCATCTTCCGCCAGATGCAGACGGCCATGGCGGCAGGTGACTGCGAAGAGTCCTTCGCTTGCCATGTAGATCTGGCCAAGGGGAATGCCGAAGCGCTGCTCGACAATGTGCCGGTCGACCGGGTCCAGCGTTTCACCGCCGGCATAGAGCCGGCGTGGAGCAAGGTTGCCCGCGGTTTCGGCCAGCAGGCGCAACACCTGTGGCGGCGCCACGATCGTTGTGGGGTTGAAGGCCTGTAACGCACCGAGCCATGCCCCTGGATCCTGCCGCAGGTCATGGAAAGAGAGCTGAAGGCCAGGCATGCGATTGGCGCCGTCATAGAGCGCGGAAGGCTGCGGCAGAAGGACGGCCACGCGCTCGGGCCGAACGAGGAAAGCCGGAATTGTCTTCGCAAGGATGCTGCCCAACCAGCGGAACCGCTCGGGTGGGGTGACTGCATAGAGTGTGCGATTGCCGCTCGTGCCGGTGCTGGCCCCGATACTGATGCCATCAATCTCTCCGCCTGAAGCAAAGGCTTCCCATCCGGCTTCGGCCGTGATGCGGGCGCGATTGAACTCCTCGAAACACGCCATCACGGTGGTCTTGTCGATCACCGGCAGGCTCCGGAGATGCGGTTCGGCGTCCTTGTAGAACCCGACCCCGGGCAGATCGTCTCGCAGCCAGCGCTGCAACGCACGCTCCTGCCAGTCCTTGAAATCTGCCGCTGAACGCCCCGGGCGGCAGACCCACAGCGTCTGAAAGAATGCATGGGCGGCGTGCAGGCGGGCGCTCATGCCGAAGGCTCCCGGAGATCGAAGGGGGCCGGATCGGGATCGTGGCATAGCATCACATGCCCGCCCGCGTCGCGAAATGCTGTCAGAAGCCGTGCGCTGTGCGCCAGCTGGCCGGGCTTCTCCGCCACCAGGCTTGCGGGAAAACCGGGCACCCGCTGCTCGAACGCGGCGCGCAGCAGCCATTGCGCATCCACGGCGTAGAGAAGCGGCGTGGGGAGCTTTGGAAAGCACAGCCCGAAATGGCCATCTGCGTGGCCGGGCAGGTCGATCGCCAGGAGACTTCCGTCGCCAAGAAGGTCACGCCCCTCGTCGAGGGGCGGGCCGGCGTGCACCACAGGGCGAGCCTGAACATCGATCAGTCTGCCGGCGAGGTCGGGCGGCAGCAATTCAGTGAAAATTCCGTGTCGGAGATTGCGCGCCGGGGAACACGCCCGGATCCTCTCGAAGACATCCCGTCTGGCCAGAACACGTGCCTTCGGGAAGCGGCACAGCGTGGCCACGTGGTCCGCGTGGAAGTGGCTAAGCACGATGAGGCGCACGTCTTCCGTTCGGAACCCGAGGCGATGAAGCACGCGCTCCGGCGCGCTGTCCGGAACCATCTCGGCCCGAAGAACGGCTGCGTAGCCGCGCAAGGCAAGACTGCGCTTTCCTGCGCTTATTTCCGGACCGTAGCCGGTGTCGATAAGCACAGGGCCTTCGACAGGGTGTACAAAAATGCCGTAGCGCACCGCCAGACGACAGGGCGCCCATCGTCCGCGGCGCAGCACCAGGCGCTCTGGAACTGTAATCCAGGCGCTGTTCGCAAAGACCGGGTTCATCGTTCGGCCAATTCCGCAAACGTGCGGGAAAGGCCTTCTTCGAAGGTCACTGCCGGCCGCCAGTCGAGCATTCGCCTGGCTTTGCCGATATCGAGGCTCTGACGATAGGCGAAGAGCCCGAGCGCATAGGGCGTAAGGCGCGGTTCCCTGGCATTCGGGCGGCGCGATTGCACCGCATCGGCAAGCCGCGCCACAACCATGAGGGGGCGGAGCGGCATCGTTCGCCAACGCACCGGCTCGCCGGCTGCGGCGCAGGCGCTCTCGACGATCCGCCTGACTGAGACGATCTCTCCGCCGGAGACATTGAAGGTCTGTCCCGTCACTTCGGGACCGGCCAGAAGTGCGGCCTCGATCGCGCGCACCACGTCCGACACATGGGTGAGATCGATGGCCGCCTGTCCGCCGCGCAGCAGGGGGAGAGGTCCACGCCGGGCGGCTTCCAGAAGGCGCGGCAGCAACGCCGTATCGCCGCGGCCGTAGATCCCGCGCGGACGCAGGTTGACCGGGCCGAATTCCGTACAGGCCAGCACACGTTTCTCGGCGATGGATTTGGTTTCGGCATAGTGATTGATCGGGGGCGGGAGCGGATGGTCCTCGCTGACGGCCAGTTGATCGCGCGGGGCGAAGTAGACGGCTGGGGAGGAGATATTGACGAAGCGCCGGACGTGGAGCGCGCGCGCGAGCTTCAATGCCGCCTCGGTGCCGGTCACATTGGCTCTCAGGAAGTGTTGTCGTGCGCCCCACGGGGCTGAAAGGGCCGCGCAATGCACCAGGGCATCGGCTCTCCCCATGGTGTCGACGAGGCTGCCCGCTTCCTCGCTCCCGAGATCGACGCGCCATGCGGGGATGCCGCGGCTTTCAAGCATGGCAAGCTTCTCAGGGGAGCGGCCGAGCGCCAGGATTTCATGCCCGGCGGCCGAGAGATACTGCGCTGCCTGTCCACCCAGGAAACCCGTGGCGCCAGTGATCACGATCCGCGCCATGATCAGATCTCCACCGCCAGACCGCCGAAGGAAACACCCGCTGACGTTCCGACAAACAGGACCCGGCTTCCCTGCGCGATCCTGCCGGCACGCCAGGCGATGTCGAGTGCGGTCGGTATCGATGCGGCGATCTGGTTGCCATGCGTTGCGACGATATCGACGACGCGGGAGGCGGTGAAGCCGACATGTTCCACCATGTGTCGCAGCGCGAGCGGGCTTGCCTGGTGCGGCACCACAAGGTCCACGTCCTCTACGCCCCAGCCTGCTGCAGCGAGAAGCTCCTGCACAAAGGCTGGGAAGTGTTTGCGCGTCACGCGGAAGAGCGCTTTCCCATCCATCTGGAAGTAGGCGTGTTTCGCGAACTCCGCCGGCGCCGCATGGAAATCGATGCGGGTCCCACCGGCGCCGATCCGGCATGCCTCGTAGGCGGCCGGATAGCTGCGCATCAGGTTCGCGCAGATCCCCGAGCGGGCAGCGTTTGCCCGCGTCAGCACCGCAGCTGCTGCTCCATCGCCGAACAGGGCTGCGACCTCCGGCTGGTCTTTCCAGGGCAGGGCGCGTGAGGCGATTTCGGAGGAAAAGATGAGCGCCGTGCGGATCTGCCCCGAGGCGATCTTTCCCGCGGCGAGATCAAAGGCTGTCAGGAAGCTGAGACATGTGGAGTTGACGTCGTGGCCCGAGGCCCGGCCTTCCGGAACTCCAAGCTTCTGCATCACGAGCGGCGCCGTCGAAGGGATCAGCTGATAGGGTACGGCGCATGCTCCCAGGACGAGGTCCAGGTCCTCGACGCAAACGCCGCTGGCAGAAATCGCCTCGCGGGATGCTGCGAGGGCCAGATCGATCTGGTCTTCGCCATCGCAGACGAAACGGCTGCGAACGCCGGTAGCCGCCTCGAGATGTCCGCGGGGGAAGCCAAGTTGCTGGTCCCAGGTTTCGGAAGACAGCGAGCGCCGTGGAAGCGCGTGTCCGGTTCCGGCAATTCGCACCGGAGTAAAAAAAATCATGGGTACGACCGTCAAATGGCGCCGTTGCTGCCTCGCAAGACAACCAGGAGAAACGAAGTTGCAGCAGGCCGGCCCGCAGGCCGAATCGTTGCCGACGATGAGGCGATCCTCACTTTATCATCAGAGGGAGGTATGACAGCCGCGTCAACTTGTACAGATGCCCTACTCTCGATGTATCGATTGTATTTGTCCCGATTTTTCCTAGTGTCCGCCACGATATGACAGATGCGGATACTGGGGTGATAGATGGCGTGGACGCCGAGCCATTTGAGGATTGCAGGCGAGCTCGTTTCTATTGCCTGTTCTCATGTGCGTGTCCAGGCGCGTGAGTTTTCATCCTGCAAGGCCTGCATCGCCCTTCTTGAACGGCATCCCCTGCGGGATGTCGTGCTGGCGATAGAAAGGGCAAGCGCACGGGTGAGGGCTGTCTGCGCTACGAGGCAACCCATTGCGTTCTTCCGGGCCGCACCGCCGGTGATCGCCGATAGGGGTTTGGATGGCCGGTTTCTTTGAGAGCCTTGCGAGGTTCCTTGGCGCCATGACAGGACCAGCCCGAAGAGGCGCTTCGCCGGACGGCGCGAAGGCGCGTGCGACGCCTCGGGCCCTGCAGGAGGTCTTCGAATATTCGGTCCGCTTCAACATCGTCGGCAAAGGGTTTTCCAGACTTGGTGGAGAGCCGGGTCCCGCGGAGAGAATAACTTTTTCGCCCCGTCCCCGCCGGATCGATTTCCGCCAGGCGCACGGCCCCTATCGGCGTGATGAGATCGTCGATGTGCCGGCCTATCTGCAATGGTCGGCTTATCCGGTCTTCGCTTTCCTCGCGCTTATCGACGAGGAGCTCGAATATCGCTTCGGCACCAATGGCGAAGCCACGCACTGGCTTTGTCCCATCACGGCCGATCCGGAACGGATCGCGCAGATCGATCGGATGTTCCTGCTCTGGTACGAGCATCTCGGTCTGCCGGAATCGCTGGACCCGCCACCCAGTCCGGCGCGCGACATAGACCGGTCCGACAAGATGGGACTGATCCGCCACTACCTGCGCGTCGGGGATCAAGCATTCCTGTTCAAGGTTCTGGGGGACGATCACGATGATGTCGTGATGTGGGTCGATTGGCGGGAAGCCGACGACGACATCGTACATATGTGCGAAAAGCTGATCCGGACAGGCGACCTCACGGCGGAGTTCGTGCCGAACGACGTCTCCGCCGATCTGTTCATCGCCCATCGCGGCGTGCGCACGCGCGTTCCCTATAACGGCCCGGACGCGGATCGCGATACCACGCTTGTCACCTTGAATGCCATTCTGGCGCCGGATCATGAAATCCGGATGTGCCGTGAGAGCGGTCACGGCGACACCGTGGCTTTTCTGCCGCTGAGTGCGGGGCAATGGCAAAGCCTGGAAGAGGCCATGCCGCTGGAAGTGAAGGAGAAATTCATGAAGCTCTCAAAGGACAGCGCGATCTTCTCGTAACCAGGCAGCTGGCTGCCCGGGATCTTCCAGCTCAGATCGTGAGGACCGACATGCAAAAGCAGGATGCACAGTCATCCACGACGGTATGGAACGTGCTGAAGGGCGCGGTTTCCCTGGGAGTGCTGTTCCTGACCGTTCAGCCCGGCGTCACCTCGGAAGTGCAGGACGGAGAGACGGCTGTGCTGTCGCAGGTTCTTTCTGCGACATCGATCGATTTGATCGATGAGCACAGCGGCGCTGAGCGTGTGGTTCTGATGACGGGAACAAATCCCGACGCCTCGACTGCCGACCTAGCCATCACGACGGGCGTGCCGCACCGCGGGACGGAAAAAATTGTCCTGATCGTGCGCGACATCGCATTCGCAGGGCCGATGTCGGGACAGATCCCGTATCTCGAGCGGGCGCCCAATGGGAGCCTGCTCATACAGTCCATGCAGACGGCGGTCGGTCGTTCCCCCTGGGAAGAGACGCTGACACTTGCGAAGCGCGACGGCGCGATCGTTGTGGCGGGCTTTACGAGAAACAGCTGGGACCGGATTTCGGCGACTGGCAGTTCATGCGACTGGAACCTGCTTTCGGGCAACTGGGAACTGAGCTACCAGGTGCCGGTCGAAGGGAGCGACGAGGTGCGCAGCGTGCGAAAATCCGGCCGCAAGGAAGAGCGCATCCAGATTGCGGATTGGCCGGAGCGTTCGGCAAGCCTCACCGCATTTTGTTCACCTGAGGAGTGAGAAGCCAAGCGTGCTCGTCGTGTCCCTCGCTTCAGCATCAGGCATTCTCGGATTCTAGTCCTTCCGTACTAGTCGAACCGTCATAGTTGATCGCCACCGGCCCACATGCTTGCTTCGAGCGGGAAGCCTGCGCTGCATTCGCAGCGCTTTGGCATAGAGACCTGCCTGGGGTTCGGCTGCCGATGCCATCGGTCGTGCGTGCGAGAGGCAGTTCTCCCCGCAGCAAGGTCATTTGAGGTTTCCCGGGGTGGTGACGGTGTCTGTTTTTCTTGAGCGCGCGAAGAAGCAGCTGGTTTCGGCCGGTCTTTTGCTTCTCGCCTTGCTCGCGGGGTCGATCGGAGCGTGGGCAAACACCGAGCGCGTCGATCAGTATGGCCCGTTCTTCTTCATCCATGACCAGCCCGACATGCTGATCTATAGCGGGCAGGTCGGCGCCAATGATCTTCTCAATCTCAAGAAGGCGCTACGGGAACACCCGACAATCAGAACGCTCATCCTCAAGGACAATCCGGGCGGGCTGGTCCACATCGGTCTGGTCATCGCGGAAGAGGTGTATGAGCGTGGGCTGGACACCTACATACCGAAGGATAGTTTCTGCGCTTCCGCTTGCTCATTCGTGTTCTTCGCGGGGAAGAACCGCCTTGCTCAGGGACGGCTCGGCGTTCATCAGATATCCGCGCCTGAAATGAGTGGCGCGCAGGCCCAGTTCGGCGTCTCGGACATCGTGGCGACGCTTCCGAAATACGGTGTTGCGGCCGATGTGCTGGGCATCATGTTCCGCACACCGCCCGACGACATGTACTTCTTCTCACCGCATGAGATTACCAAATACGGTATCAACAGGACGGGACAGACATATGCCGCCCGTGCCGAACCGGGGCCAGCACCGACACCCGCACCGCCTCCGCTAGAGGCTCCTTCCGGCGGCAATCGTCCTGAGCGTCAGGCGAGAGCCGCTCCGTCTGCTCCCGAGCAACCAGCCTCGCAACCGCAAAGAGTGTCGGACGAGCAGCGTGCCGTGAACGCCGCCGTGCTGATCATTCAGGCGGGGAGCGCATCCGCGGACAAGGCTATGGAGTTCACCCGCGAATTCTATGCGGACCAAGTAGAGTATTTTAAGCGAAATGTCTCCAAAGCGGAAATCCTGGACGACAAGAGGGCGTATTTCTCGCGCTGGACCAAGCGCGAGTTCCGGGTCCACGAGGATTCTCTGCACGCCAAATGCCAGAACACGATCTGCGCCGTTATCGGGACCTATGACTATGTCGTTGCCAGTCCCGAGCGCGGGAAGGAAACAAGCGGAACGGCGGAGTTCTCATATATTCTCGACTTCAGCGAGCGCCTGAAGATCGTGCATGAGGATGGCCAGGTGGTCCGGCGCTAGGCGCGGTGCTTTGCATCGGTGCCGCTTGCCCATCGTCCCCCGAGGCAGGCTCAGCCCGCTGATTGCAAGAACCGTTTCGCTCGATGAGTGAAGCGCAATGTCGTCGTCTCCGATGCACCTCCCCTGAATGAAAATCGAAGTAGTACGGTCATGACTGTACATCTGTACGACTGGATGCAGCGACGATGCCGTGATTAATCCCTTCTTCAAGACGGTAGAAAACCGGCCATTTTTCAGAAGTCAGGGAAAGTCATGAGAATTATACTTATTGCGATGCTGGGCGCTTTGGTTGCCGGGTGCAGTACGACCTCGAGTGGTTCCGACACAGCGACGTCCGCCGCGGGCGGAGGCGGCCTGGCCAAGGAGAGCCGGCAGAAGACCGCGAGCCGGACAATCGATCCATGCGCGCAGGCCGTCCAGTCGCAGGATGGCGCAGCCGTCATGGGAGCCCTGCTCGGTGCTGTCGGAGATTATGCACCTTACAGCAGTCGAAGCGGCTGGGCGGTACGGCGTGCGGCCTATGCCGGACGCCGCGTCGCGGGCGCTGCGGAATCCGCCAATGCACGGGAAGCCGATCGCCGCTGCAGGTAAGGGTCAAAGACCACTCGTCAGAAGCCTGGTTTTCAGCGCTCTTGCACCGATCACGGGAGCTTTGAAGCAGAGCTTAGCTTCGACCGTATTCGAGCGTCCGCATCACACCGCGCAGTTCGGCCAGCCCTTTCAGTCTGCCGATCCCCGAATAGCCCGGATTCACACGCTTGCCGAGGTCATCCAGAATGGCATGCCCGTGATCGGGGCGCATGGGGATCTGTCCGCCGCGCCGCCTCTCTTCATCAAGCAGGGCGGCGACCACGGCTATCATGTCGGTGTCGCCTTCCAGATGCTCTGCCTCATGGAACGACCCGCAAGGTTCTCTCTTCACGTTGCGCAGATGCGCGAAGTGAATATGAGGCCCGAGCGCTTTCGCCATGACAGGGAGATCGTTTGCCGGGTTCGCGCCGAGCGAACCCGTGCAGAAGGTCAGGCCGTTTGCCTCGGACGGTACGGCGTCGAGCAGTGCTTTCAGGTCGTCATGCGTTGATACGATGCGCGGCAGGCCGAACAGGGGGAAAGGGGGATCGTCGGGGTGGATTGCCATGACCACGCCTTCCTCCTCCGCGACCGGCATGATCTCCTGGTGGAATGCTGCCAGATTTTCACGCAGGCCATCGGCCGAGATGTCGCGATAGGTATCCAGCATGCGCCGGAAGCTTTCGCGGTCGTAGACGAATTCACGCGCCGGGACCCATTCTATGAGATTGCGCTCGAGACGCGCCAGATCGCTCTCGCTCATCGTTTTCAGGCGTTCGCGGGCGACCTCCACCCGATCGGCCGGGTGGTCCGCTTCTGCGCCCGGACGCGCAAGGATGAAGACATCGTGGACGCAGAACTCAATTGCATCGAAACGCAGCGCCGTGCCGCCATGGGGCATCGGATAGTCAAGATCCGTGCGCGTCCAGTCGGTGATGGCCATGAAGTTGTAGCAGATGGTACGCACCCCGGCGCGGGCGACATTGCGGATCGAGGTCTTGTAATTGTCGATCAGGGTGCGGAAATCGCCGCTGCGCGTTTTGACATGCTCATGCACGATGACGCTTTCGACGACCGACCATTCAAGGCCGGCCTGTTCGATTTCGTGCCTGCGCTTGTCGATCTCGTCCTGCGGCCAGGCGCGGCCGTCATTGAGATGATGCAGGGCGGTGACGATGCCTGTCGCACCCGCCTGCCGCACATGGGCGAGCGTCACCGGATCGTCCGGACCGAACCAACGCCAGGTCTGCTTCATCGTGTCATTCTCCTCGGGCGTAGTGGGCCAGTGCCCCGGCGACACCATCGGTCTCCATGCGCTGGCAGTCTTCGATGACGGCGGGCAGATATCGGTCGATCCCGTCGAAGCGGCAGGCTTCGAGGACGGCGGCGACAGTGTCGGCGGGGCTCGTTGTTCTCGCGATGGCTGCTTTCAGCGTCTCATCCAGCGGGTCGGTGAAGGCGGGCGGATCGCCTCTGCTGGCGAGCGCGGCAATCCAGAGCGCGACACCGGCCGCGAGATGCGGTGCGCTTCCACCTGAATCCAGCCGTTCCAGCAGCGGGTTGATGAAGCGCTGCGGCAGTTTCTGGGAACCGTCATTGGCAATCTGCGCCGTGCGATGGCGCAGCGCCGGATTGGCGAAACGGTCTGCAAGCCGCGCGGTGTATTCGTCGGGCATCAGGCCCGCCTCGCCGGAGAGCGTCCGGGCGGATTCCCGCCACAGACCCTTCACGAAACCATGGATAAGGGGATCGGCAAAAGCATCCGCCACGGTCTCGCGCCCGAGCAGCTGCCCTGCATAGGCGAGGGCTGAATGCGCGCCGTTCAAAAGCCGGAGCTTCATCTCTTCGAACGGGGCGACGTCGGCAACCATCTCGACGCCATGGCGCTCCCAGGCGGGCCTGCCCATCGGGAAATCGTCTTCCACGACCCATTGCATGAAGGGCTCGGTCACGACCGGCCAGGCGTCCTGGGCGCCAAGCGCCGCGGCGACACGTTCGCGGTCGGCATCCGTGGTCGCCGGAACGATGCGGTCCACCATGCTCGACGGGAAGGCGACATTCTGCTCGATGTGCTGAGCCAGTTCAGGATCGCGCAGGGCCGCAAATTCGATCACGAGGCGGCGCAGGGTTTCTCCATTCGACGGAAGGTTGTCGCAGGAAAGGACGGTGAAGGGCGGCGTGCCCTCAGCCTGTCGCTGGGCGAGCGCTTCCGTCAGAAAGCCCAGAGTGCCCGTTGGTCGTTCAGGATTTGCGAGATCCGCCGCAACTCTCCGGTCCTGCGTGTCGAGGCCGCCATCCGGCCCTCGCGGATAGGCCTTCTCGGTCACGGTCAGCGTCACGATGCGCGTCTGCGGATCGCTCAACGCTGCCAGAACAGCCTGCGGATCCTCCGGTGCGACCAGCACCTTCATCACGGAACCGATCACTTTCAGCGTTTCGCCGGTGCCGTCTCTCTCGGCGAGTGCGTAGAGCCAGTCCTGCGGGGCCAGCGCATCGCGCATGGCCGGACTGCGGAGGGAGACACCGATGATGCCCCAAGCCATGTCCCCCTCCGCAAGACAGGCATCTACATAGGCCGCCTGATGGGCGCGATGAAACGCGCCGACGCCGATATGCACGATGCCCGCGCGCAAACCCGCTGGATCGTATCCCGGACGACCGACGGTTTCGGGCAGTTGTGAAAGGCAGGTGCGATTGAGACGCTGCGCCATCACGGTCTAGCCGAGCCTCTGGCTCGTCTCTGCATCGAAGAGATGCGCCTTGTCTGCCTTGACGCCAAGGCGCACGGCGTCGCCGGCGCGTATGTTGACGCGGTCGCGAAGCAGCGCTGAAACGATCTGCTCCCCCATGCGAACCTGCACGAGGGTTTCGGAGCCTGTCGGCTCGACATTGGTCGCGACGGCCTCGAAGCCTTTGCCATCATCGGCCAGGTGCAGATGTTCCGGCCGGATGCCATAGACGACCTTGCCGACTGCCGGCGGCGCGCCTTCGAACGGAAGTTCGGCTCCGTTTTCGGCGCGAACGCTCCTTCCGCCATCTGCAATGAAGCCCGGCAGAAGATTCATCGAGGGGGAGCCGATGAAGCTTGCCACGAAGGTGTTGTTCGGGCGGTCGTAGAGGTCCAGCGGCGCGCCGACCTGCTCCACGAGGCCGTCGCGCATGACGACGATGCGGTCGGCCATGGTCATGGCTTCGATCTGGTCGTGCGTGACATAGACGGTGGTGGTCTTCAGCCGGGCATGAATGTCCTTGAGTTCGGCGCGCATCTGCACGCGCAGTTTGGCGTCCAGATTGGAAAGCGGTTCGTCGAACAGGAAGACCTGCGGATTGCGCACGATGGCACGCCCCATGGCGACGCGCTGGCGCTGGCCGCCGGAGAGCTGGCGCGGATAGCGTTCGAGATAGTCCGACAAACCGAGAATGCCGGCGGCTTCGCGCACGCGCTGGTCGATCTCGTCTTTCGGGCGTTTGGCGAGCCTGAGCGAAAAGCCCATGTTCTCGGCAATCGTCATGTGCGGATAAAGCGCATAGTTCTGGAACACCATCGCGATGTCGCGGTGCTTGGGCTCCACATCATTGATGACGCGTCCGCCGATGCTGATGGTGCCGCCGGAAATGTCCTCAAGCCCGGCAATCATGCGCAGCAGGGTGGACTTCCCGCAGCCGGACGGTCCGACCAGAACCACGAAGGCACCGTCCGGCACGTCGACCGTTACGCCCTTGATGGTTTCGAGCTGTCCGTAGAATTTGCGGACATCCTGGATATCGACTGAAGCCATGGTTACCTCGAGGCGTAAGCGGGATGTGACGTTGAAAGAGCCTCCGCAACGCGGATTGCGGCAAGAAGGCTCAAACCGGTGTGATATCCGGGGTCGAGATCGGGCGTGGCGGGCACATAGTCGGTGGGGCCCTCCGCCGTGCGGGTCTGGTAGGCAATGGCCGGCGCACCGCGCCAGTAATGGTCGAAGAATGCGCTGTCCGCCTGTTGCCAGATGGCGAGGCTGTCGGCGCTGCCGGTCAGCTGGTGGCAGAGCGCGGCAGTGCGGATCGTTTCCGGCAGCGACCACCAGGGCCGGTAAGGGCTGAGTTTTTCGCCGGAAGAAACCGAGACGGTCAGATGCAGCCCGCATTCGGCAAAGCTCGCCCGGAAGGAGGCGATCAAAATTCGCTCAAGCGTGGCAACCAGCGCCGGGTTTTTTCGAACGGGCGCGTGGTCCAGCGCAAAGCCTGCAAACTCGATGCCGTGCCCGACATTGCAGTCATCGCCGCCCGGCACATTGCGCAGCAATCCGGTTTTCTCGTCCAGATGGTTCTCGATGACATGATCGATGAAACGCTGCGCATAGGCGGTGTGGTCTGAAAGGCCACAGTGTTCCAGCATGCCGGCGGCGCCGAGCAGGATCATGCGCGGCCCGAAATCGGCTGGCTCACCGGCAAGCGCCTCGCCACCCAGCGGCTTTTCCTCACCCATCTGGAAGCGGCCATCCTCGATTGCCGCAATCACATCGGCGAGGTAGCGCAGATGTTGAGGCAGTTCTTCGGGGGCATAGCGCGAAGCCGCAGCCACCAGCCCCTTGGCGGTGAATGCGTCGGAATAGGTGAACACGTCTCCCGCTGGTTCCTGAGCGGTCACCGCGCCATCGCCCACAGCGCGAACAGGCCGAAGCTCGCCATCATAGCGGAAATAGACATGTCCATCGCGCGAATGCAGCTCTTTGATGCGCGCGAAGAGGGAACGCCCGGCCTCATCGAGCCGCTGAGACAGTGCCGCGTCACGGGTCTCGAAAAACACCTCATGGC
The DNA here is from genome assembly GCF_000300335.1 of Nitratireductor pacificus pht-3B. Classification (GTDB taxonomy): domain Bacteria; phylum Pseudomonadota; class Alphaproteobacteria; order Rhizobiales; family Rhizobiaceae; genus Nitratireductor; species Nitratireductor pacificus. The sequence goes on from NZ_AMRM01000002.1 coordinate 79,844, forward strand.
TCACAAGCGCTTCGAGCCCACGCCCCTGGATCCAGCCATAGATGTAGTCGGGGCCGCGCAGCCCGTCGGCCTCGCCATAATCGGCAAGCGTCAGGCTGTTCACCTTGGTGTTGAGGAAGCCCGCCCCGAGCAGAGGGCGATCCAGCATCCACCGGAGCGTGCCGGCATTTGCCGATGCATAGCGGTCGGCTGCTTCCCGGAAGAAGGCATTTGCGCTCATTCCTTCATCCCGGTGCTGGCGACGCCCTGCACGAAGTTACGGCGCAGGATCACGAACAGCGTGATGGAGGGCACAAGCACCGCCGCAGACGCGGCGCTCAGCCGGCCGAGATCGACCGTGAAGCCGGTCTGGAACAGCGCGAGACCAACCTCGATCGTGTAGCTGTCGCGGGTTGTCGTCACGATCATCGGCCAGGCGAAGGAGGTCCATGCCTGGAAGAAGGCGAGAACGGCGAGCGCTCCGAGCGCGCCGCGCAGCAGCGGCAGGACGATCTTCCAGAAGATCCAGAACTCGCCGGCCCCGTCGATGCGCGCGGCCTCGAGCAGTTCATCGGGAATGGAGTGCATCACGTTCTGGCGAACCAGGAAGATGCCGAAGCTCATGACCAGATAGCCAAGAAGCAGGCCCCAGAGGGAGTTGAGCACGCCCAGCGCCTGCGCCTGGAAATAGAGCGGGATCATGTAGACCTCGAAAGGCACGATGGCCGTGGCGAGGATCAGGATGAAGATGATGTTGAGCGAGCGGAACGGAAACTTGGCCAGCACATAGCCGGCGATGGCCGAGGTCATGACGATCGCCACCATGGACAGGGTGGAGAATGCGACACTGTTGAAGATCCAGAGCGGCAGCGGCGTGTCCGTCAGCACCGAGCGGAAGTTCTCCAGCGTCGGATCGGACGGGATGAGGCGCGGCGGCCATGCCAGCATTTCCTGCGGCGTCTTGAAGGCATTCGAAACGAGGAACACCAGCGGCAGGATCATCAGGATGGAGAAGCAGAACAGGAACACATCGATGGCGAAGTCGATGAGCTTGCCCCGGGTTTTCATGCGCCCGCCGGCTTTTGGACGTGGTGTGGAGGCGGCTATCGTCTGGGTCATTTCCGCCCCTTTTCCCTGAGCAGGCCGAACTGGATGAGCGTCAGAACGAGGACGATGGAGAGAAGCACCACGGCTTCAGAAGCCGCATAGCCGACACGGTAGTTGCGGAAGCTGTTTTCGAGCATGTCGAGCACCAGAACCCGAACCTGCCTGCCGGGCGCGCCCTGCGAATCCGAGGCAAGCACGAAGGCCTGCGCATAGACATTGAAGCCGGAGATCAGCGTGACGACTGAAACATAAAGCGTGATGGGCTTCAGCATCGGCACCGAGACATGCCAGAAGCGCTGCACGCCGGACGCGCCATCGAGCTTGGCTGCCTCGAAGAGGGAAACAGGAAGGTTCTTGAAGCCGACGAGATAGATCAGAACGGCATAGCCGAGCGCCTGCCACGAACACAGGACGATGATGCAGATCACCGAAAGTACGGGATCGAAAAGCCAGGCCTGCGCCGGAATTCCGAAGAACTCGAGCAGGGCATTGAGCGGGCCGAGTTTGGCGTCGAATATCCATTTCCAGGCCATCGCCGCCGGCACGAGTGAAACGACATGGGGAATGAAGACGGACGTTTCGTAGAAGCCGGAGAAACGCGAATGCGTGCGATGGTGGATGAGGCCGGCGATCACCATGGCGGTGGGGACCGTGAGAATGACCACGCCGAAAGCGATGATCGACGTGTTGGTCAGGGCGTTCAGGAAGAGCTGGTCGTGAAAGAGTTCGCGGAAATTCGCCAGGCCGATGAATGGCTTGTTCTTCGACAGGATGTTCCACTCATGCAGGCTCAGCCGCAATGTCTCGACAATCGGGTACATCCGCACCCAGGCAAAGATCGCCAGCGTCGGTAGGATCGCCAGAATGGCAAAGCGCCATCGCTTCTGTTGCAGCATCTTGTCCCCGTCCGCCTGAAGTCACTGGCCGGAAACGGCGCGGACGCCGTTTCCGGGATGAGGGTATCGATGAAGCGCCTATTCGGCGAGAAGGCCTTCGCGCTTCAGGATGTTGTTGGTCTCTTCGGCTGCCTTGGCGAGCATCGCGTCGATCGCGGCGTCGTCTTCGGCCAGCGAGGCGTCGCCATAGGCGTTGGTGAGCTGTGCGGCGAGCCGCGTCAGCACCTCCTCGATCGGACCGATGGCCGGCAGGGTAAAGAACTTGTAGTCGGCCGGGTAATCGACGAATGCACCGTAGGCGGGAACCTTTTCCGTGACGACGCCGTAGTCGACGCCCGACCGGTTGGGCAGCCAGCCGACATTATCGAGAAGCCAGACCAGGTTATCCGGATCGTTGGCCGCCTGCACATAGGCCCATGCGGCCTCCGCGTCTTCACCCTCGACGGCGTTCACGTAGAGATTGGCCGGCAGGGCGATGGAGCCCACTGGCAGCGGCGCGGTCGCATAGTTCAGGTCGGGCGACTTGGCCGCGATGTCGGCGATGACCCAGGATTCGCGGATGAACATGGCCGTCTGACCGCGCTCGAAAGCCTCGGCGTCCGCCGGCATTTCGGGCGACACGGTCTTCAGGACATGCACGTTTTCCAGATACTGCTTGACCGCCTTGCGGCCGGCCTCGTTGGCATAGTTGGCCTGCCATTTGCCGTCGCTCACCTCTTCGATGACCGAGCCGCCATACTGGAACAGGTTGATCCAGAATTTTTCGGCGATGCCCTGACCGCCGCCGGAAAGGCGCAGACTCCACCCCGAAACGGTCGCCTTGCCGTTGGCATCGCGCTGGGTCAGCTTCTCGGCGTAGTCCGTATAGGCTTCCATGGTCTGGGGCGGCTCCTTGAGCCCGGCAGCCTCGAACATGTCGACATTGTAGAAGAGGGCGCCCTGGCCGCGGAAAAGCGGAACGCCGTACACGGTTCCGTTCTTGCTGGCGGCATCGACGAAGAATTCGCCGAAATTATCCTTGTTGGTGACGAAGCTCGCCACGGCGTCCGGTGCGGCCGGCAGAAGATCGTTTTCGATGTAGCGGCTGGCCGTGGAGCCGGCAAGCTCGATCACGGTCACGCCGGCGGAGCCGGAGGTGAGGCCGAGCGCAATACGCTTCTCGTGCTCGCGCAGCGCAATGGCTTCGACGTTGACCTCGAGGTCGGGATATTTTTCCTTCAGCCCTTCCGCCACATGCTCATAGAACGGCGCCATCTCTGGATAGCCGCTCCAGACATTGATGGTCTGGGCGAATGCGGAGCCGGAAACAGCGGTGATCGCCGCCGTCAGCGACAGTGCCGCGATGCGCGCTGCGACGCTGGAGCTGCCGGATTTATGGGTGCTGGACCTGTACGCTCTCATCTTCTGTTCTCCCTTTTGACGTTAGCAGACTGCAGAAACGTTCCCGATGAAAAATTGCCATGCAACCGGTTGCGCGTCAAGTCGAGCTGCTTCTGCATTGGTATGGCCGGATCGCATCTCGCGGGATTCCGGCCGCGCCTCCCTCTATCCCCTGCCGGGCCCGGTTCTCCCAAGAAGTTCTGTAGCCGCAGTCGCGATTGCCTCTGCGCAACCGGGTGCGAAGCCGGCCGGCTGGCCGTAATAGCGGTGGGCCTCGTCCACTTCATATCCGCCGAAAGCGTACTCTTCTTCCGGCGGGATATAACCGGGATTGTCTTCCGCGAACCCGGCGATGAAGGCCGGGCGCTCGCCACAGGCTGCACGCAGGCCGAGCGCGGTCGCCGCAAAGATTTCTCCAGGCAGGCCGATGATGGGCAGTCCGCCCCAGTCGAGCACGGAGACCCGCCCGGAGAGGGCGTCGGCAGGCTCGAGCGCAATCGTCTCGGCCCAGTGAATCCAGGCATCGAGAAGCGCCGCCTGTGCCGGCTCCGCCTCTGCGCGCTCGGTGCGCCATCGCGTTGCCAGTTGCGCCGGCGTCTCTGTTTCACGACGCTCGAAGGGCAGGGTAACCTGCGCTTCCAGCGCCTTCACGTCTCGGCCAAGTGACTGTTGTGGTGCTTCCAGCGCTGCCCTTGCAATTACCTCGCCAGTTCGCTCGGCCGCCGCAAAGCTGCGATCCGGGTTTGTCGCAAGGCTGATCGATGCGTGGGCGCTGTGACCGGTGTTTGCGTCGCCCACGCATCCCGTAACGAAGAGGGCGGTGGCCGAGGGATGCGCGGCTTCGAGCGCCCGGCGCACATAATGCGGATAATCGGCGGTCCACAGCCTGTTGTCTGCGCCGAGCACCACGGGGTGGCAGGCATAGCCCGTCATCAGGGCAATCATGTCGCCATTCTCGTCGCGTACACGCAGAAGTGGCAGGGCGCGATCCACCGGTCCGTCCGGGTGGCGGCGATTGCGGGCAATGTCGGGGTCGGATCCGAGCCCGACCGAAAGCGTTGCAGGTCTCTGCGCGGCGACAGCCTGATTGATCGCCTCGACACAGGCATCTTCCAGCCTTTGCAAATAGGTCTCGTCCGTCTCAATCGTCAGGCGGCCGGCCATTGAGACGGGACCGCCATGATTGTGCAAGGCGCTGATGATGACGTTCGTGTCAGGGAGGGTGCAGCGGCGGCGGATGCGCGCGCTCATGTCTCGGTGCAGCCCGATCACGTCGGCAACCACCATCGCCGTATCGTTGACAGCCAGCGCACGAACCGTCAGCGGGTCATGCGCACCGGTGGCCGGCAGGGTGCGGGCGGCGAAGCCCGAAAGCGGGAGGCCTGCCGGTGGTGTGATGTCTACGGTGGCGACGCCTGCGCGGATCATGCGGAGAAGACCTCCTCACCGTGAACGAGCGTGTTCCCCAGCACAAAGGAGCCGGTTTTCCCGTCAATGGAAAAGCGGATCAGGTCGGCCGGGGCATTCAGTTTCACGACGCCTCGCCCGTCGAGAAACGCACCGGGATTGACCGTGGCGAGCCTCAGCGCCTGCGTCAGCGAAAGCCCGGCCATGCGCATGGCGATCGGTACGTTCTCGATCAAGGGCAGGCCGGCTCCGGCCAGATAGGGTGTCCCGGCAATCCCAATGCGCCCGTCGGCGCGCACCTCGACATCGCCGCCAATCGCCTGCCGGTAGATGCCAGGCTCCATGCCGGCCAGCGCCACGCTGTCGGAAACCAGTAGGGCGCGTTCCAGTCCCTTGGCGCGCAGCATGGTCTTGAACGTGTCGTCCGGCAGGTGATGGCCGTCGGTGATGAGCGTGGCGGTCAGCCGGTCATCGGCGAGCTGCGCCCAGATCAGGTTCGGATGGCGGGGCATGAGCGCGGCTGCACCATTGCCCAGATGCGTCGAGAGCCGTGCGCCGGCCTCTGCGGCCGCATGGATCTGTTCCGGCGTGGCAGAAGAATGCCCAATGGCGACATGAACGTCCTGCGCCGTCACTGCGCGAATATAGGCCGGGGCCTCTTCATATTCGGGCGCCAGGGTCACGAGGCGCACAAGACCGCCGCTCGCCTTCTGCCATGCATTGAATTCATCGAGGGAAGGCGGCCTCACATGCTCCGCCGGATGCGCGCCGCGCGGCCCGTCTTCCGGCGCGATGCTCGGGCCTTCCATGTGGACGCCGGGGATCATGCGCGCGCAAAGAACATCTTCACGCCGCGCCGTGGCGATGGCGTCGAGTGCATCGAGCAGCCGCTCGCGCGAACCGGTCACAAGGGTTGGCAGATAGCTTGTCACGCCGAGCGCGGCCATGATGCGGGTGAGTTCTGAAACACGCTTCGGCGTCAGCGCGCCGTCATTCAGGTCGAGGCCTGCATAACCATTGACCTGAAGGTCGACCAGGCCGGGCGTGAGATAGGTGTCATCCTGCGAATCCGTCTCGGCAATGGCCGCGATCCGCCCGTCGCGGATCGTGATGGCGATGCCGCCTCCGGTAACGGGATCGCGCCCGGCTATGGTCTTCTCCGTGCTCACAGCGCGCGAACCCGGTCGCGGAAGCGGGCCAGGAAACGGGCATTGGCTTCGTCGCCACCCGGTGCGTTGCCGCTGCGCCAGACCGGCGGTTCGACGCCACGGTCGAGCAGTTTGGCAACGGTGCGGATCACTAGGCAGTTCAGTGCGAACGCATTGGCAAATGTGGAGATGGCGGAGATGTTCTCGGTCATGCCGGGCAGGCTGACCACCGCATCGCCGATCGGGACTTTCGTGTCGATGGCGATGTCGACCACATCATGCAAATTCTTCTTTTCCGGGTGGCGCGCCGGATGGTTCGGGCTCGTGCTCTCGGCATGTTCGCGCGAGCTGACGCCAATGAGGAAAGCCCCGCGAGACTTCGCTTCCAGCGCAGCGTCGATCAGGGCTGCGTTGATGCCGTAGGCGTTTGCAAGGATCAGCACGTCGTCTTCGCCAAGCCGGGCATCGGCAATGACAACACGGCCGTAACCCGGCGTGCGCTCGATCGCCATGGAGCGCAATGCCCCGTTGGAAAGCAGGGTGCCTTCATCGAGAATGGCGCTCATGTGCATCAGGCCACCGGCCCGGAAGAACACTTCCTGGCTGGCGAGATTGGAGTGTCCGCCGGGACCGAAGATGTGCACAAGCCGGTCGGCCTCGATCTGGGAGGCAAGACGCTCGGCGGCCTTGTCCAGAGCGTCGCGCTCCTCGACAAGGATGCGCTGCATGAGCGCGTGGCTCGTTGCGAGATAGTCTGCGCAGATCGCGTCGGCGTTGATCTCAGGCATCGGGGTCGGCCTCTTTGTCCAGATAGAGTGTGCAGTTCCCATGTTCGCGCAGAACGCTTGCCGGACATGCGGTTGTGCGCTCGCCGTGCAGCGCTCCGCGCACGGCGTTGCGCTTGTGCGCGCCAGGCACGATGCAGAACAGGCGGTCGGCGCGCAACAGCCTTGGAATGGTGAGCGTCAGCGCGGTGCGCGGCACCGCATCGAGGCTTTCAAAGCCGCCATCGTCATATTGTTGCTGGCGACAGACGGCGTCGAGCTCCACCAGCTTGACGTCCAGCGGGTCGTCGAAATCGGCGATGGGCGGATCGTTGAATGCGATGTGGCCATTGACGCCGATGCCGAGGCAGACGAGGTCGATAGGCGCTTCGTCCAGCAGTGCGGCGTAGCGGCGCGCCTCGGCCTCCGGATCAGCGCCAGGGTTGATGCGATGAGCGGCGGCCAGCGGAAGGGCATCGAAAATATGGCGGTTCAGCCAGTGCGCGAAGCGCTGGGGCGCATCCGGCGCAAGCCCGATGAACTCGTCCATGTGAAAGGCTATCACGCGCGACCAGTCGATGTCCGGCATGGCGCGCAGCTGCCTGATCATCGAGGCCTGGCTCGGTGCGGACGCGAAGATGACCCGCACATTCTTCCGGCTGGCAAGCCGGGTACGAAGCGCTTCGGCGATGTCCGTGGCAGCGGCAGCCCCCATCGCATCGCGGTCTGCGAAGGTTCTTACGGTGAGCCTATCGACCTTTCGGTCAACGAGCGGGATTGGCTGGAGCGCGGCTTGGCTATGCTGCAAATCATGTCTCCGAAGATTGCGCCTGCCGATCGCAGGGCCTTGCGGCAGAGTAGAACAGGAGTTCGGGCACTATGCGGTGCAACCGGTTGCATGTCAACGGCTTGCCTGCCACCTCGCGGCGGGGCATCTTGCGAGAATGGTGGCACAAGGTTCGAGGGCAGACAGTGGCAGCGGAACGCAAGGGTGGCGTGACGATCAGTCAGGTGGCGAAGGAAGCCGGAGTGGCGCGCTCGAGCGTCTCGCGCGCCTATACGCGACCCGATATGTTGAGCCCGGAGACGGTCGAGCGGATCAAGGCGGCCGCTAGCAGGCTCGGTTATGTGCCCAACCATACCGCGCGTGCACTGAGCACCGGGCGCTATGGCAATGTCGCGCTGATCGTGCCGGATGTCGCCAACCCGTTCTTCCCGCCCATGATCCGCGCCGCCCAAGTTGAAGCGGATCGCTCCGATTTCTGCGTGTTTCTCGGCAATTCCGATGAGGATCCGCAGAAGGAGGATCAGCTTCTCGGTCGTTTCTCGGGACAGGTCGAAGGCATCATTCTGGCCTCGCCCCGGCTTTCGGACGAGCGCATCGCCGCCCATGCGCTTCTGCGCCCCCTGGTGCTGATCAATCGCGATGTGAAAGGCATTCCGAAAGTGCTGATCGACAGCGGCACGGGCATCGCCGAGGCGACGCAGCATCTGGCGGATTTCGGGCACCGCAACATTGTCTATGTCAGCGGCCCTTCCACATCCTGGTCGAACAAGCAGCGCCGCGCCGCCGTGCGCCGGGCTTCCAGGAAGCTCGGCCTCGAGCTGAGTTTCGTATCGGCCAGCGTTCCAAGTTTCGAAGCTGGTTTGCAGGCGGTCGATGCCATCCTTGCCAAGGGCGCGACAGCGGCCATAGCGTTCGATGACCTAACGGCACAGGGCATTCTGGCCGGCCTTGGCAAACGCGGCGTCAGTGTGCCGGGAGAATTCTCCGTCGTGGGCTGTGACGACGCGCTGGGGCCTTTGACGGTGCCAAGCCTTACGACTGTTTCGAGCCGTTCCATAGAAGCGGGGAAGCTGGCGGTTTCGCTGTTGCTGGAAGTGCTGGAATCGCGCGCGGTGCGTGATGCTTCCTATGTGCTGGAGACGCATCTGATCGTCCGCTCGACGACCGGCAAGGCGCCGTAGCGCGGCTGCTTTTCGACCGCGCTTTGGGAATGAGCGCTGGGCGATTCGCACAGCGCGCCGCTGGTGCATCGTGGGAAAAAATGAACGTGCTTACCTAGCCTGCCTTCTGCAAAGCTGTCTGTCCTGAAGCAGACTATCTGAGCAGCAGAGCGGACGCCGGCCGGCCCCGGAAGCAGCTCCTGCCCGCCGGGTGAGAGCCGCCGACTCCATGCTTTTTTAGTCGGCTGTCATCAATGCGCCCAGCAGAACGCTGTCGTGGCCGAGCATCGCAGGCGTCAGGTTTACCTGGAAAAGCTGCGGTTCTTTTCGCAGGTGATGCTCAACTTGCGGCAGATATCCTTCGGCAAGTCCAATGCTGCCGCCAATGGCAATCCGGTCGAGACCGAACAGCGAGGTCAAGTCCGCACAGAGACGAGCGATGGCGGCAGCGGACCGGTTGATCGCCGCTTTGGCCTGAGGTGTATCGGCTTCAAATGCCTCACGTGCAGTACGCACCTCCCCCGCCAATGCAATTGCATGGCCTGAGGCAACGGATTCTACCGTGCCGATTCTGCCCGAGCCGCATCGCCGCACTGCATAGGGACTGGACACAAAGCCCACATGTCCAGCGAGGCCGTTTCTGCTTTCCAAAAGACGACCGTTCAGACTGATCCCGCCCCCAATCCCGGTTGAGACGGTGAGATAGGCGAAATGATCAGCGCCAATACCGGCGCCCAGCCGTGCTTCTGCCAGTGTTGCGGCAGCTGCATCGTTCCGAACGGTAATGATTCCCCCGTAGCGCTCCTGCATCCATCCACGCAGCGGCTTTCCGTCGATTCCCGTCAGCGTGTTGGGATTCACTGCCTGCCAGCAGCCATCGCTATCAACACGCCCGGCGACGGCTACGCCCAGCCTGCCGTTTCCATGGTAGCCCAGTTGCCGCAGAAGCATCGCAATCGACTCCATTTGCCCATCGAAGCTGGCGTTTCGATCGGTTGGTGTCTGGACCCGGTCTTCAACCCGGCCGTCAACGATTCTTGCGGCGGCGGTTTTGGTGCCGCCAAGATCGACGGCAAAACCCTCGATCATGCCCTGCTCCGAACCGCTTCGGCAAACCATTGTGTTGCGATCTCAAGGCGTGTGAGGGCGCTTCCGACGGTGACCGCGTCAGCCCCAGCGGTCATTGCAAGCGCTGCAAGAGAGGGAGTGTCGAAGCGGCCTTCCGCCATCACGAACCGGCCAAGTTCCCGCAGCTTTCCAAGGAGCGGCAGATCGGGCCCGGCATCCTCCGCCGCGGTATCCGGCGTATAACCAGAGAGGGTGGTGCCCAAGATCACAGCGCCTTCCTTCCTGGCTGCGATTGCATCCTCAAGGGTGGAGCAGTCCGCCATGGCAAGAGCGCCCCCGCTCAGAATTGCCGCAACGATCTCCCTGCGCTCATCCACGCGCGGGCGTGGAGTGGCGTCGTACCCGACAATGTCAGCGCCGGCATCGATAAGTGCTTGGGCGCTGGCCACAGACACGGTGATCCTTGCAGAGCTTTCCGGCAGATCGCATTTTACGATACCGATTATCGGCGCTTCGATCATGGGGCGGACGATCTTCAGCTTCTCAATCCCCTCGATCCGGACCCCGGCCGCGCCGCCGGCAATTGCAGCCTGCGCCATCGCTGCGACGATGTCCGGTCGATCCATAGGGCCATTATCGACAGGCTGGCAGGAGACAACCAATCCGCCGCGCAAACGGTCGAGAAGGCTCATCGCATCAGACTCGGTAGTCCGGTGGCAAGGACAGGGAAAAGGCAGACCAGCAGGAGAACCACCAGTGGAGGTATGAGCCAGGGCAGGATTGCTCGCGCGAGCTTCTGATAGGGAATGTTGCCGACCTGTGCCACAACGAACAGGGCCATTCCCATGGGCGGTGTAAGGATGGAGATCATTAAATTCAGCACCACGATAATGCCGAAATGAACGGGATCGATGCCGAAGCCGAGTGCGATCGGGACAAGGATCGGCACGACGATCAGAAGAATGACCAGCGACTCGATGAACATGCCCAGGACAAAGATCATCAGATTGACCGCGATCAGAAAGCTGACTGGACCATCCGCTATGGCCAGAAACATGGCAGCGATCTGCTGGGGAGCCTGCTCACGCGCCAGAACATAGCCCAGCAGCGATACGCCGGCGATGATCATCGCGATGCTGGCCGATGTGGTGGTCGTCTGATAGACCGCGTCCCACAGCCTGCGCCAGGTCAATTCGCGATAAAAGGTCAGGTCGATCAGAACCGCATAGGCAACGGTGACGGCTGCGGCCTCGGTGGGCGAGAACCAGCCGCTGAAGATGCCTCCCACGATGACGGCGGGGGTCAGCAGCGCTGGAAACGAGCGGATGAACAGCATCGACAAGGACTTGAAGCCCGGCCACTGATCGCGCGGATATTCCCGGCGAAGCGCAATGAAATAAACCATGACCATCAAGGTCAGGGCGCAGAGTACACCTGGTATGACGCCTCCGAGGAAGAGCTGGCCGATCGATGTGTTGGAAATGACCCCGTAGAGCACCATGGTGATGGAGGGAGGGACAAGGGGCCCAATCATCGATGAGGCGGCTGTGACGGATCCTGCGAATTCCTCGTCATAGCCTGCCTGCCTCATGGCTTCGATCTCCATCTTGCCCAGCCCGCCCGCATCTGCGAGGGCCGAGCCCGACATGCCCGAGAAGAACAGGCTCGCAAGCACATTTACATGACCGAGGCCTCCACGGATGTGGCCGACCGCAGCGCGGGCAAAGCCGAAGAGCAGATTGGTGATGCCAGCCCCGTTGAGGATGGCGGCAGCGAGGATGAAGAGGGGCACGGCAAGCATCGGGAAGCTGTTCAGCCCATCGACCATTCGTGACAGGGCGAAGGCCAGCCCCATGCCGGACCAGTAGAAATATCCCATCGAAACAAGGATCATTGAAATGCCGATGGGAACGCCGACCAGAACGAGGATCAGCCAGCCGAGAGCGATGATGGCGAGGATCATAGAGCTGTTTCCACTCCCCCGCTGTCCTGACGATAGCCAAGGCCCACGATCCGGCGGACAACGCGGTTGGCGATGAGGATCATTGCAAGGAAGCCGGATGCATAGAGAAGCGCATCGCTGACCGGAAGCGTCACCGCCTCATTCGACCAGGTGCGCTGGATGGTCTTCCAGCCGATCCAGATCAGATGCAGCACTATCGCGAGATAGACGAGGTCGATCGCTGTCAGGACGGTCATGCGTGCTTTCCGGCGCAGGCTTTCGACCAGAAACCCCATGCGGAGTTGGCCGTCGATGCGCTCAACTTCCGCAAGGCCGATCATCGCCATCCAGACCCATAGCCAGCGTGCTGCTTCTTCCGTCCAAACAGGACCGGAAAGCAGAGGGGTGCGACCCAGGATCTGAAGCACGACCACACCGATAAGTCCGATGAACAGGATTGATGCAACAATCCCCTCCACGCTGTATGGACTGGGTAATTTCATCGCAGCCTCCTACAAGGATACGACCGGGAGCACTGTTGCTCCCGGCCATTACCGCCTACTCGGCGGTGACTTCGGCAATCGCGCCTTTACCGAACTCTTCCTCGAGCGTGTCGTAGTAGGATTGCATTGCCGCCCTGAACGGTGCCAGATCGGGTTCGGTCACCGTCAGGCCCTTTGCTTTGAAGGCGTCGAGCAGTTCCGCCTCGCCCTTCTGGATCAACTCGTTGTTGAGCTTGCCGCCGGCAGCGATGGCGGCATTCACCCAATCCTTCTCCTGATCGGACAGGGAATCCCAAAGCTCCTTGCCGATCATCACGGAGGACGAAGCCACGAAGTGATTGGTGAGAGCCACCGAACTTTGAACCTCATAGAATTTCATGGCGTCGATGGTGGTCAGCGGATTTTCCTGAGCATCCACCTGGTTGGTCTGAAGAGCGAGATAGACCTCCGGGAAGGCGACCGGCGCGGGCGTTGCCCCGACAGCCTCGGCATAGGCGATAAGGAAGGGGACATTCGGTGTGCGCAGGCGCAAACCTTTCATGTCATCGATGGAGTTGACCGGCTTGTTGGCCGTCGTCTGCCTTGTCCCGTAGTACCAGACGTCGAGAACCTGCATTCCTTTCTCGTTGAACTTGCCGGCCATTTTCTGCCCCCACGGGCCGGAAATGATCTCTTTCAGCTGCTGATAGTCGCTCACGACGTATGGTGCGCCGATCAGTTTCAACTCTGGTATCGTATAGGACATGTCCGGGTAGCCGGTGATGACCATGTCGAGTTCACCGGCCTGGACCTGCTGCACCATCGCCTTGAAGTCACCCAGCGTGGCTGAGGGAAACAGCTTTACGGTGAACTCTCCCCCGGAAACCTCCTTCAGCTTCTGGGCAAACTCGGCCGCACCCTTGTAGACGGGGGTTGCTTCATTGTCCTGCGTTCCAAGCGTTAGTTCCCGGGCCTGTGCACTCGTGGCAAGGCCCAGAATCATCGCTGAGCCGATCAGCAGATGTTTTATCTTCATAGTCTTCTCCTCCGGTTTCAGGTGCTTTCGATTTCAGGCGCTCATGGGTGGATGTGGTTTTTGCTGCCCCATCAGCCGCGCCCGATATGACCGCTCCAGATGGCGATCCATCACTTCCGTCGCAGTCATCACGTCGCCCTTGAGTACGGCCTCGTAGATGGCCTGATGTTCTCCGAATGCTATGGCGTCGTGTTTCGCCGGATCATCCACCGGCGCGCGTTGGGCGAGCAGGTCTGAGACGAACATGTCGTGAAGAGTCAAAATCACCGGGTTTCCGACAATGGAAACGAGGGCGCGGTGAAATGCGATGTCCGTGGCGGCAAACTGCGGGGTTCCTCTAGCCGCGGCGTTCCGCTCGAGCGCGTCTTGCAGACGTGCGATCTGAACACGATCTCCGCGGATCGCTGCTTCCCGTGTGGCCCCGGTTTCGATGAATTGCCGCATTTGCTCCAGGTGCGCCCCGCTCTCGGGGCCGCCTAGAAGATCGCGTATGTGATTGGCTGCTGAGTGCAGGATCGTTTGCAGGGAAGGGCGCGCAGCCCGGGGGCGACGACCTCCACCTGCATCGACAAAACCGTGCATCTGCATCAAGGCCAGCGCCTCGCGGATGGTCGGTCTCGAGGTGTCGAACTCGTCACAGAGCTGCCGCTCCGTCGGCAGGGAGGCTCCAACCGGGATGGCGCCGTCTCTGATCTTCTCGATCAGAGCCTCGGCGATGAGGCGCGGCATGCGTTCCTGATGGGTTATGTCGACCAACGTCCTCTTCCTATGGCTTGTCCGAATTTCTTTTTTGGTAAGTCCAAAAGTTCTTGTTGTCAAACCATAACGTTCGTTTAGAAAGATGAGATCATCGATTATCTGGAGACCACCATGACGAAACCCCTGGCTGGCATGTATGCGGCATTGATGACCGGGTTGGCCGACGATGGCAGCTTCTGCCCTAATCGACAGAAAGCACTCAACTTCCATGTCCTGGGGCAGGGACTGACCGGTCTTTATGTGGGCGGCAGCAGCGGTGAGTCCGGTCTGCTCGGCGTAGATGAACTGCTACACCAGCAGGAGATCGTCGCCCGCGACGCCGCCAGCACGAGATTGATCGCTCATGTGGGTGCGCCGTCGCTGCGTCATTCCGTCAGTTTGGCGAAGAATGCGAAGAAACTGGGTTATCATGGGCTGTCGGCTCTGCCGCCTCATGCGTATCCGTTCACCGACGCCGAGATCTTGGCCTACTATTCCGAGCTTCAGGCGGCCACGGATCTGCCTCTGATCGTTTATGAAGTCCCGGTGCGGACAGGCCGCCCCATTGCGCTGGAAACGCTGACCGAAATCCTCTCTCTGCCCCATGTAGCTGGACTGAAATTCACTTCGACCGACATGTTCAAGCTATCGGTGCTGCGTCGACGCTGCCCCGATGCGACATTGTTCTTCGGTTTCGATGAAGTCTATCTCTCCGGTGCGGTGCTAGGCGCCGATGGCGGGATTGGCACCACATACAACCTTCTCGGTCGGCTCTATATGGCTCTGGACGCCGCGGTGAAAGCAGGCAATCTGACGGAGGCGCAGCGTCTTCAGGACATCTCCGCTATCTTCGTCGAGACATTGGTGGAGACTGGTATATTGCCCGGCATGAAGGCGGCCTTTCGCGCAATTGGCATTGAAGTCGGGCCTACCCGTGCGCCAATGCTGATGCGGCTCGACGATGGCGAGGCGCGCATCGCCGACCTTGTGTCGCGGCCCGAAATCGCCGAATGGCTGGTTGGCTCACCCGTTCGGGAGTCAGCCGTGGGGTGATGGAATCTGCACCCCGGTCTGCAAACTGCTGAAGTGGCTTCCCAGACACCGGATCGTTGTCTCGAGGAAGATCTGCGCCGCTTCTGTCATGGGAATATCGGCGGGGCGCGCCATGGCGAAAGAGTGCGTGATGTTCTGCCGCAACGTCCGGATGGCCACCGGCATGTGGGTGTAGTCGCGCGCCATCATTTCGTTGACGAGGGTGACGCCCAGTCCTGCTGCCGCCATCCCGCAGGCAGACAGGACAGAATGCGCTTCAAGCCGCACGTTGGGCCGAATCCGGTGCTGCGAAAACAGCGTGTCGATCTCATGGCGCGGCGCTCTCAGGCGGCCCAGCAGGATCAGAGGCTCATGTGCAAGATCGCGAATGTCGATCTCGCTCTTCGCTGCCAGCGGATGGTCCTGAGGCAAGACACAGACGGTGTTGACCCGCACGAGCGGCGTTTCGATCAGCCCACCCTTTTGCACCGGCATGCGCAGAAACCCCAATTCGGCTCGCTCATCCAACAGCATTCTTTCGATCGTGTCGTAGGACCCGCTATGCAGCTCCACCTGAACCATTGGGGAGTGTTCGAGAAATTCTCGGATGATTGCCGGCACGATGGATAGGGAAAGACTGGCGGGGAAAGCAATGCGCAGGCGGATAGCTGGCGAATTACCCTGCCGAAGCTCTTCCGCCAGGGTCAGGAGCTTTTCGCTGCGCTGAAGCAGGATTTGCATCTGGCCCTGCAGGATCTTGCTGTCGCGGGTGGGTATCAGCCGCGTCTTGTCCCGCAGGAACAGTTTGATTCTCAGGGTTTGTTCCAACTGCGTCAGGCGCCGGCTTACCGCGGACTGCGAGAGCCCGAGCTTGTCGGCAGCGCCTTGCGTGGTGCCGGTTTCGATGATCGCCTGGAATGTCTGCAGAAGGGCCAGCCGCATACAAAGCCTATGCAATATAATCATAGATCGAGCTATTTTTATCATATTATTGCATCGGTTTTCCTGTCTGTGCAAACCTCATCTCAAGAGAATGGGCCAAAGGGCTATGTTCCGGAGCAGGGGGAGTGAGTGACAGCCTTTCTGATACGCAGACTGTTCCAGGCAATTATAGTTCTGGTGGCCACTTCGGTGATCGTTTTCACCGGGGTATTCGCGATTGGCGATCCGCTCGAAATCCTGCTTCCGGCTGATGCCTCGATGGCGGAGCGCGAACAGGTGGCAGAGTCCCTGGGGCTTAACGACCCGCTGCCGGCCCAGTATGTCCGCTTCGTAACGGACGCGGTGCAGGGCGATTTCGGACGCTCCTTCGTTTATAATCGCCCGGCCACCGAGGTCATCCTGGAGCGCCTGCCCGCCACGCTGGAACTCACCTTCACGGCATTGGTCATCTCGCTCGTCATAGGCATACCGCTCGGGCTCTGGGCCGGGGTGGCGGCGGGATCGGCGACCGACGAGACCATCATGACCGGGTCAATCCTCGGCTTCTCACTGCCCAATTTCTGGCAGGGCATGATGTTGATCATGATCTTTTCGGTGACGCTCGGCTGGCTGCCGTCCACGGGGCGTGGCGAGACGGGGTCACTGTTCGGCATAGAAACCAGCTTTGCCACCTGGGACGGGCTGAAACATCTTCTGCTGCCGGCGATCAATCTGGCGCTTGCGCAGACGGCGCTCGTCATCCGCCTCACGCGCACCGGCGTGCAGGAAACCATGCCGCTCGATTTCGTGAAATTCGCCAGAGCGCGCGGCATTTCCTCGCCGCGAATCCTGTTCGTCCATGTGATGAAGAACATCCTCATCCCGATCATCACAGTAATCGGCATCGAGTTCGGCTCGCTTGTCGCTTTCGCCGTGGTGACCGAGACGATCTTCGCCTGGCCGGGGATCGGCAAGCTGATCATCGATTCCATCAACGCGTTGGATCGTCCGATCATCGTCTCCTACATCCTGATCGTGGTGACCATGTTCATCGTCATCAATTTCTGCGTCGACGCGCTCTATTCGCTGCTTGACCCCCGCATAAGGGTCAGCGCGCAATGATGGCCTTCCCGACCTATCTGCACGGACAGAGCCTTTCGGCCCGTGCCCTGCGCGGCCTCCTGGGAAGCCGCAAGGCGACAGTCGCGCTGGCGGTTTGCATTCTTCTGATCGGGGCGGCGATGCTGGCGCCTGTGCTGGCGCCGCAAAACCCGTATGACCTCGCGCAGATCGACTTCTTCGACAGCAAGCTGCCGCCTCTGAGCGGAGGATCGACCGGCATTACCTATTGGCTCGGCACCGACACGCAGGGCAGGGACATGCTGTCGGCGATGATGTACGGGCTGCGCACCAGTCTCGGCGTCGGGCTCGTGTCCGGCTTCTTCGCGCTTGCCGTCGGTACCTCGCTGGGGTTGATCGCTGCCTATACGGGTGGGCGGCTCGATAGTCTCATCATGCGCTTTGTCGATCTGATGCTCGGTTTTCCGACCATTCTCGTGGCGCTGATGATCCTCGTGGTCTTCGGACAGGGGACATGGAAGGTCATCCTTGCTCTCGTCTTCGTGCAATGGGCTTATTTCGCGCGGGCGGTCAGGGCGGCAGCACTGGTGGAATCCAGCCGCGACTATGTGGAAGCCGCGCGCTGCCTCGGTCTTTCTGCCCCGCGCATCCTGTTCTTCCAGATTCTTCCGAACTGTCTTCCGCCCCTGATCGTGATCGCCACCATTCAGGTGGCCAGCGCCATTGCCGCCGAAGCGACGCTGAGCTTTCTGGGCATCGGCCTGCCGATTACCGAGCCCTCCCTGGGGCTTCTGATCGCCAATGGCTACCAGGTGCTTCTGGCCGGCGTTTACTGGATGAGCGTCTTTCCGGGGCTTCTTCTTCTCATCCTTGTCTTCAGCATCAACCTCGTCGGCGACCGGCTGCGCGAAACGCTCAATCCGAGGCTGGTTCAATGACCGCTCCCCTGCTTGAAGTGGACAATCTGCAAACGCATTTCGAAACGCTTGCCGGTGTGGTGAAGGCGGTAGACGGCGTGTCCTTTACCGTGGCGCGCGGCGAGGTTCTGGGTCTTGTCGGCGAAAGCGGGTCCGGCAAATCCATCACGGGCTTCTCGCTGCTGGGGCTGCTGGATGCGCCCGGCCGGGTGGTCGGCGGGGCGGTGCGGTTCAACGGCGAAGACCTGTTGGCGCTCGATGCCAAAAGGCAGCGGCAGATCCGCGGCAATCGCATCGCTATGATCTTCCAGGACCCGATGATGACGCTAAATCCGGTCCTGAGCATCGGGACGCAGATGGTCGAGACCGTCCGCGCCCATGACACGGTAAGCCGCGCCGAAGCGCGCCGGCGCTCGCGCGACGCGCTGGGCAAGGTGGGCATTCCGTCGCCTGAAGAAAGGCTTGATGCCTATCCGCATGAGTTCTCCGGAGGTATGCGCCAACGCGTCGCCATCGCGATCGCGCTCTTGCACGGGCCGGACCTGATCATCGCCGACGAGCCTACGACTGCGCTCGATGTCACGATCCAAAGCCAGATTCTCGCGCAGGTGCAGCAATTGTGCAGTGAGCTGGGCATGGGTTTGATCTGGATCAGCCATGACCTGGGTGTGGTGGCGGGTCTCGCTCACAAGGTGGCGGTCATGTATGCGGGCCGGATCGTCGAGCAAGGGACGGTGGTCGATGTCTTGGACAGATCGCGCCACCCTTATACGCGAGGGTTGATTGCTTCGACACCCATGGCCAACCAGCGCGGCGTACCCCTCCATCAGATTCCCGGTTCTGCGCCTTCTCCGCTCGATCGGCCGGAAGGGTGTTCGTTCCATCCCCGATGCTCACGCGCGAGCGACGCCTGCGTGAAGGTGCCCGAGATTTCCCGCACGCGGAACCATGAATGGCGTTGCTTCCATCCGCTTGGAGCAGACATATGACGACGTCACGGACGCCGCTGGCGCAGGCGGTCAATATAAGCAAGCGCTTTCAGAAGAAGACGGATTTCGCCGAACGTGCGGCCATTGCGCTAGGGGCCATGAGGAAACCTCCGGTCGTTCATGCGCTTGACGATGTCAGCCTCGATATCCGCCAGGGCGAAGTGGTCGGGCTCGTGGGCGAGAGCGGCTGCGGGAAGTCTACGCTCGGCCGCATTATGGCAGGCATGCTTGCGCCCACCGAAGGCATCGTGCTGCGCGATGGTGCCGATGTTGCGGGACTCAAAGGGCGCAAGGCGCGTGCCATGCGCCTCCGCACGCAGATCATCTTCCAGGACCCCATGTCTTCGCTCAATCCGCGCCGGCGCGTCGGCGATATTATCGGCGAGGCCCCACGTTTTCACGGTTTGGTCGACAAGGCGGGGCAGGAGAAGCTCGTCGCCGAACTGCTGGAGACCGTGGGGCTCCAGCCTGAAATGGCGCAGCGTTTCCCGCACCAGTTTTCAGGAGGTCAGCGCCAGCGCATCGGCATTGCCCGGGCTCTTGCGGTGAAACCTGACTTCCTGGTCTGCGACGAAAGCATCGCCGCGCTGGACGTGTCCATTCAGGCACAGATCATCAATCTTTTCATGGAGTTGCGTGAGCGCCTCGGCTTGACATTGCTGTTCATCAGCCATGATCTTTCCGTGGTCCAGCATATCAGCGACCGCGTGGTGATCATGTATCTGGGGCGCGTTGTGGAAACGGCTCCCGTGGACCGCATCTTTGAAGCGCCCAACCATCCCTATACGCAGGCGTTGCTCGATGAAATTCCCCGGATAGACCGCCGCAACCGCAGCTTCGCGACCATTCGCGGCGAGATACCGTCTCCGGTCAATCCGCCGAAGGGCTGCCACTTCCATCCGAGGTGTCTGCATGCATTCGACCGCTGCCGTACTGAACGCCCGCAACTCAAGCGGCTTCAGGCGGGGCATGAAAGCGCATGCCATCTCAATGATTTGCCACCATCGCAGCAACCACTCAAATGGGAGGAAAACAATGAAATGCTTTAAGCACGGCGCCATCAAACGGGGAGCCATAGCTGCCCTTCTGGCGACAGTCGCCCTGCCGGCGCTGGCCGCCGATCTCATGATCGGACGGGCTGCTGAGCCATCGTCCATCGATCCGCAATTTTCGCGCACCGGCAACAATCAGGGCACGGCCCAGCTCATGTTCGGGCGCCTGATCGAGCAGGATGCAAACCTGCAGATCAGTCCCGGTCTCGCCACCGAATGGAACGCGGTCGATGACACGACCTGGGAAATCAAGCTTCGTGAAGGCGTGAAATTCCACGACGGTTCGGCTCTGACCGCTGACGATGTGATTTACTCGTTGGAGCGGACCGATGAGGTGCCAAACAGCCCCGCACCATTCTCCGACATGGTGTCGTCTATCGACACGATGGAAAAGGTCGATGACCTGACCATTCGCATCAAGACCAAGGAACCGGCCCCTGCGTTCATAGAAGACATCGGCCGCGTCTTCATCATCTCCAAGGCCGCCTCTGAAGGGAAATCTTCTGAGGATTTCAATACCGGCACGGCCACGGTTGGCACCGGCCCCTACAAGTTTGTTTCCTTCAAGCCGGGCGAAAGCCTGACCATCGAGGCCTTTGATGGTTATTGGGGCGCGCAGCCGGAATTCAAGGATGTGGAGGTTCGCTTCATCTCCAATGATGCAGCGCGTGTTGCCGCGCTTCTATCCGGGTCTGTCGATCTCATTGATGCTGTGCCGCCCGCCGATGTGGCCCGCCTCGAGGAACAGGAAGGCATCAATGTCGTTTCCGCGGCGTCGGGCAGGGTGATCTATCTCGGTCTGTCCCAGCGTTTCGATCAGGCTCCCGGCGTTTTCGATCTCGACGGCAAGCCGCTGGCGGAAAATCCCTTCCGCGATCCGCGCGTGCGCAAAGCGATTTCGCTCATGATCGACCGCCAGCTGGTCGTCGACCGTATTCTCGGCGGCGCAGGCGTGCCTGCGGGCCAGCTCGTTCCGGCGGTCCTGGGTGGCTATGCCGAAGATCTGAAGCCCGACGAAGTAGATGTCGCAAAGGCGAAGGAATTGCTTACGGAGGCGGGCTATCCGGACGGATTTGCGCTAAAACTCTATTCGTCCAACAACCGTTTTCCCGGTGATGGCGATCTCGTTCAGGCGCTTGGTCAGATGCTGACCCGTGGCGGCCTGAAGGTGCAGGGTGTTGAGGCGCTGCCCTACAATGTCTACTCCAAGGCCGCCAGCGCAGGGGATTACGGCGCTTTCGTCTTCTCGCTCGGCTCCTCCACGCCGACTTCCGCACCCAATCTGTCGAGCTTGATCCAGACTTATGACAAGGAAGCGGGTACGGGTGCATTCAATCGCGTGCGATTTTCCAGCAAGGCGTTTGACGATGCTCTCGCGGTCGCGCTTCAGGAGTTCGACGCGCAGAAGCGTGATGAGCTTTTGGCGGAAGCCACGCGGATTGCCTTCGCCGAAACACCGATCGTACCGCTGTACTGGCAGAAGGTGTTCTGGGGCGCGCGTAAGGGTATCACCATCGATGGTGGCCTTTCCGAATACACCCTTGCTCAGGACGTGAAGCGGGTGGACTGACGTGACGGCCAACCTGACGCCCCCTATCGCACTCACTGCCGACGTTATGGTTCATCGGGATGTTATGATCCCCATGCGCGATGGCGTCAGGTTGGCCACTGACATCTATCGTCCGGGGAGGGATGGCAAAGCTGCGCATGATCCCCTGCCGGTTATCTTCGAACGCACCCCCTACGACAAGGCCGGAACGCCGCGCACGGAACTGTCACTGCGCGATCCGGTTCCGGCATCCCGTGAGGAGCTTGCCATCCGCCTGGTGCGTGAGGGTTATGTCGTCATCTGGCAGGATTGCCGGGGGCGTTATCGCTCTGAAGGCACGTTCACGAAATATCTGAACGAGGGCGAGGACGGGTTCGACGCGATGGTCTGGATCAAAGCCCAGCCCTGGAACAACGGCCGCATCGGCACGATGGGGCTTTCCTATGATGCACATACTCAGATGGCAATGGCCTGCCTCAACCCGCCAGGACTTTCATGCATGGCGGTGGATTCGGGCGGGTTCTCCAATGCCTTCACCTGTGGCATCCGCCAGGGCGGAGCATTCGAGCTCAAACAGGCAACCTGGGCCTACAACCGAGCCATGGAAGCGCCGCTGGCAGAAAAAAATCCGCTCATCCGCGCTGCCATACAGGCAGAGGATCTGCATGGCTGGTTCGGCAAGATGCCATGGACGAAGGGGCGCAGCCCCGTCAAATGGGACCCCGACTATGAAGCCTATCTGCTGGACCAGTGGCAGAATGGCACCTTTGACGAGTTCTGGAAGAAGGTGGGAATCTGGGCGGCCGGTTATTACGACCGGATGGACACTGTCCCGGCGATCCTCATGTCCAGCTGGTACGATGCCTATGTCCATACGACGCTTGAAAACTATCAAGGCCTCAAAACACATGGGCGCCCGCTGATCCTCATCATGGGGTGCTGGACCCACGGTAATCGCTCACAGCGCGTTTTCGGCGATGTGGATTTTGGACCGGCTGCGCCCTTTGACGGTCAGGTAGATACGGACTGGCTGACCTTCCGGTTGCGCTGGTTCGAGCGCTGGCTGAAGCAGAGCCTGGAGCCCGAGCCCGTACTCGAAACGCCTGTTCACTACTTCCTGATGGGCGGGGGCGGGGGCGCAAAGACTGCCGACGGCCATATGATGCACGGGGGCGCGTGGCGGCGAAGCTCGGACTGGCCACCGCGTGAGGCGGCGCCGGTCCGATATTTCTTGCATGCCGATATGGAGCTGTCCCGGATACCGCCGGCTATGGAGAACCAGCACCTTGCCTATGATTTCGACCCGCGCAATCCCGTGCCGACCATTGGCGGATCTCTCACCTCTGGCGAACCCATATTCTCGGGGGGCGGTTTCGATCAGGTGGAGCGTCCGGAATTTTACGGCTGCCTGAATCCCGGAATGCCGCTCACTGCCCGCAGGGATGTCGTGTCATTCCAGACTCCGCCACTGGAAGAGGATGTGATCGTCGCAGGTCCAGTCACGGTCCGCCTCAATGTTTCGACCGATGCGCCGGACACCGATTTTACGGCCAAGCTCGTGGATGTCTATCCGCCTTCGGAAGACTATCCCCGTGGATATGCGTTGAATGTCACCGACGGCATCTTCCGCCTTCGCTATCGCCATTCCTTCGAGAAGCCTGAACTGGTGCGGCCGGAGGAGGGCGTGATGGAAATCGAGATTACGCCCTTTGCTACGGCCAACCGTTTCTGCAAGGGGCATTGCATCCGGGTCGATATCTCTTCGTCGAATTTTCCCAAGTATGACGTGAATCCCAATACGGGCGGGCCGGAAGGTACCTCCCGGATCGCGAACATCGCCCGCAACCGCATTCATCTCGATGCGACGCATCGCTCGTATGTGGAGCTGTACTGTCTGCCAGATTGACTGAACGCAGCGAGATGCTGCCAAGACCGTCAAACCTGAACCATCCCGGGTCTGCCGGAGGCCGGTTGATGGAAGCTATACGCGATGTCTGCGGTCTCCAAAGTTGCGTAGAAATTTGCTTCGGCTTTGGCCGGCCGGATGTTGCGCATAGGCTTCAGCAGGCAGCGGTTGCCAAAGCGGTCGACCCAGTCAAGCGTAGCATCTCGGATGCGACTTCTCGCTTGGCGCAAGAAGTATGGCGGCATGGCGGTGTCGGGGCCAAAAACGGCTGAAGGCACTGGAGGACGAGAATGCGCGCCTGAAGAAGCTTCAGGCGGAGGCGATGATGTATGTATAGACATTCTGCAAGATGCTGACCGGAAACTCTGACGCCAGGCTTGAGGAGGAATGCCGTGAGTTGGGTAATCGAAAAGAAAACCACTCGCAGCGGCGGGTCTGCGCCTTGGTTGGCACTGCACCGCGCGTCTACCGATACACGTCTAGCCGGCCGAACCATGCTCCCCTGCGAGGAAGATAGCATGAGAGCCATCCGGCGCCGGTAGCTTCCGCTTTTCGTCGAACCCATAGGCGAGACGTCACAGCCACCATCGCGCCAGTCTCCACACCCACCCGATGTACACTACAGGCTCCAATCGCTTTCCCGGCTTCTGGCGGCGGAGGCATAGCGCCCATCAGACAGGTTTCGGGCAATTCCTTGATCGTCCGCTACAGAGCTCAAGATGTGCGGAGGCGGATCTGATGCGCATCTCGTCGGAGAGACGATGGGCGGTCGCCGGGTCTTGGCGGCACGGGCGACCGCTGCATGCGGGCGTTTCAGGGAGAAAAACGATGGCGTTTCAAAAGCCGTGTTGACGAGGCGGCGCATATATCGCATATGTTTGATCAGAAATTTGCGCAAATATGTGAGAACATTGTGGCACCCCTATCGAGCGCGACATATGCCGGCCTGACTCCACGGCGAAGCATGAACCGTATTGCGCGTGGGCTCGCGCATGTGGCGGAGGTCTGTGCTGCCTTTGCCGCTCCCCTCAAGATGAGCGGCAGGCAAAAGGCAGGCGGGGGCTGTTCCACCGAGCCTTTGGCGAACCGCCTTTGCGCCGTCCTTGGTGTCGTCTCCAGATCGAGCGACAGAAGTTCCGGTGCCGAACGTCTCCACGGCGGCGGGTTCATTCATAGCCGGGTGGAGAAGTGCCCATGAGTCTGGGCGTGGATGCGGTCGTGCTGGACAAGGGGGGGGCTGGCCATGAAGCCGATTCGCGCTTTGCCTGCGCGTGGACACTGGCTCCCTCGGGCAAGCCCGATCGGCCGCTCTTGATCGCCATGCATGGCAGCGCGCGCGATCATCTGCCCACGCGCGATGCCTTTGACGATCTGGCCATGCGCCGGGACATCCATGTGCTCGCACCGCTCTTTCCGGCCGATGTGACGCGTCCGGGCTATTCCGATGGCTACAAGTTTCTTCGCGAGCCCGGCGTCGATTATGCGGCGCTGCTGGAGAGCATGATCGCAGCATTTCGGGCGCAGTTCGATCTCCACCCCCAACCGATCTATCTGTTCGGATTTTCCGGCGGGGCGCAGTTTGCTTTGCGGTATGCTTTGGTGGCGGCGGGAAGGCTGTCCGGCGCGGTTATCGCCGCGCCCGGCGCGGTGACGCTGCTGGACGCCGGTCTCCCATGGTGGCCCGGCGTGGGCGGAATCGAGCAGGCGATCGGGCGACCGGTCGATGCGAGGGGGCTCGCAGGCCTCCCGATCCACCTCATCATCGGTGCAAACGACAGCGATCAGGGGCTCGTGGCGCGGGGGCCGGATCATCCCGATTACTCGCCCTTCGCCGAAGTTGCCGGCGCGAACCGTCATGAACGTATCGAAGCCCTGAAGGAAAGCCTGGAGAAATCAGGGCTGAGACCGGGCCTCGAATATCTGGATGGTGTTGGACACGAACTCGGCCCGGTGGCCGGGGCCGCATCCCGCGCCATTGAAAAGTGGCTTTGAACACATACACAAAAAGGGGAATCCACATGCTTCGAACATTGCTTCTGTCCGCCGTGTTCTTCACGCTGCCTGCAGGCCTGGCGGCTGCGCAAACGCTGCCCGATCATTATCCGGCGGACTATGCGGATCTGATCGAAAAGGCGAATGAGGAAGGCTCGCTGCTCATCTATTCCAACATGGGGCCGGAAAACTGGGAGCCGCTCATCGCAGCCTTCAACCAGCACTATCCGGACATCAAGGTGGAGACGCTCGATCTTGGGCCGGGAGAGGTGTTCACGCGCTACCGCGCCGAGGCCGGAACGGGGGTGGCGACTGCCGACATGCTGGCCGCCGGCACAATCGGCGACTGGATCCAGGCCGCCAATGACGGTCTCGTCGTGGATTATGAGACGCCCGAAGCCCGGTTCCTGCCCGAGTGGAGCCTGCCGATGCCGGGTGTTTACACGTTTTCCGCCGACCCCATGATCCTGATGTACAACAAGGTCCTGGTGCCGGAAGAGCTGCGCACGGCCTCGATGGAGGAGTTCTTCGCCAACATCACCGCGCATCCGGACGTCTTCAAGGGCAAGATCGGCACGTATGACGGCCAGTTCGCGTTCGGCGAATCCATCAATTTTGCATTCGTGCGGCACCATGGCGACAAGGCTTGGGAGTGGTTCGACGCGATCGGCCCCTCGGCCCGGCCCGGCGGCGGCACCGGCGGCATGATCGAGAAGACCGTGAGCGGTGAAAACACCGCGTCCTATTTCGCCTCCGGCCCGGTTCTCTTCCCGCGGTTGGAACAGGGGATCGGACAGATCATCGACTGGAAGTTTCCCTCCGACGGTACGCCGGTCTTCCTGCGGGGCGTCGGCATAACCGAAAAGGCTCCGCACCCGGCCGCGGCGCGGCTGATGCTCGATTTCATCCTTTCGGAAGAGGGGCAGTATGCGGTGGCGGAAGGCAAGCTGACGGCCTATCGCCCCGGCGTGAAGCCGGAAGGCGAAACATCCTACTCGCTTGACGAGGTCATCGAGGAGATCGGCGGCGAGGACAAGATGATCCTCATCGACTACGACCCCGATATGCTGAAAGAGCATGACGCCTTCATCGCACGCTGGGCAAAGGCCTTCGGCATGTAATCAGTCAATACGGCGGCCGGCCCGAAAGTGGCTGGCCGCCGTGTGGCGAAAGCGAAAGCCAGATCATGAACACGCAATCCGCCGAAACCACGCTCGCGCCTCCGCGCATCGGCCCGGCACTGATGCCTCTCAGCCGCTCGCGCATGGCGCAATGGCTGATCTTCGTCATCACCGCGGTGCTGGTGCTTGCGCCCGCGCTGCCGATCCTGCTGCAGGTTTTTGTTGCCGGCCCTCTCTATGAGAGGGACTGGGATTTCACATTCGCCAATATCGGGCGGCTCCTCGGAAACGAGGCGATCGGCGAGATCGCGCTGACGACGCTGGCCTTCGCCGGGCTGACGACGCTGATTGCGCAGGTGCTCGGGGTGACCGCTGCCCTTCTGTTCGGGCGCACGGACATGCCCGGACGTCGTGTCATGGGCGACATGATGATGTGGCCGCTCTATCTGTCGCATCTGATCATGGTGGTGGGCTGGCTCATCGTTTATGGCCCTTCCGGCTTTCTGACCCAGGCATTTGCCCGGATGTTCGGTAACGCGCCCTGGAACCTCTATTCCATTCCCGGCATGGCCGTCGTCGCGGGTGTTTCGCAGGCTCCACTGGCCTATCTCTACTGCCTGTACGGTGTGGCGCGCTCCATCGATCCGACGCTGGAAAGTGCTGCCCGGACCTGCGGCGCGGGGCCGCTGACGGTGATGCGGCGCGTGACGCTGCCGCTGATGCTGCCGGCCATCGTCACCTCGAGCGCGCTCAACATCGTGATTGCCGTGGAAATGCTCTCGATCCCCCTGTTCCTCGGCAGGCCGGCGCGGATCGATACCCTGTCGTCCTATCTCTATCTGGAGGGAATTGGCGCTTCCAACCCGCAACACGGCATGGTCGCCGCCTCGGCTCTGGTGCTGGTCGTTCTGGTCGGCGCGACACTGGCGCTGCAACGGCTGCTCCTGTCCAGGGGACATCGTTATGAAACGGTCAAGGGGAAGGGCACCCGCCCGGCGCCATTGCAGCTCGGCGCGCTCAAATGGCCGCTCTTCACGCTCGCCGTTCTGTACATCGCGTTCGTGGTCCTCGTGCCGGTTCTGGGATTGGTCCTGCGCGCCTTCACCAGCTATCTGACACCGCTCATTCCGATATGGGATGTGCTGACGCTGCAGAACTTCAGGGACGTCTTCCAGACGGACGCCTATATGCGCGCGCTCTGGAACACGCTGATCATCGCCGTTGTCGCGGCGGGCCTCGGCACGCTCCTGACCGCGCTGATCGCCCTTGTCATCCAGCGGTCCGGCTTCCCGTTCCGCCGCACGCTGGAGGCGCTGGCCTATTCGCCACGCATGGTTCCGGGCCTGATCACGGGTCTGGGCGTCTTTTATGCCGCGATTGTCTTCGCGCCCTTCGGATGGCTGCGCGACAGCATCTGGATCCTTGTCGTGGCTTACATCATGGCGACGATCCCGCTCGGTCTCGGCGCCATTCAGCCTTCCGTGGTGCAGATCGGCGCCGATCTCGACAAGGCGGCGCGCACGGTCGGCGCGGACTGGATCACCAGCATGCGGCGCATCCTGCTGCCGCTCATGAAACCCGCGCTGCTCGGCTGTTTCGTCCTGCTCTTCGTCGTGCATCTGAAATCCTATGTCGTCGCCATCTTCCTGATGGCGCCGGGGCTGGAAATCATGGGCGTGACCATGCTCGGCCTCTGGGAGAACGGGGCAGCCGGCGTCACCGCTGCCTTCGCAACCCTGCAGATCGCCATGATCGCGATATTGCTCATCGCCGCCCGTCTCGTGTTTGGAGTGAAGCTCTATGAATAAGCTCGTTCTCGAAAACCTCACGAAGTCCTACGGTGAGGTGCATGCCGTGAACAATATCTCGCTGACCGTGGAGCAGGGGGAGTTTCTGACACTTCTCGGTCCGAGCGGCTGCGGAAAGTCGACCACGCTTGCGGCGATCGCGGGCCTCGACCGGCCAACATCGGGCGTCGTCCGTTTCGGCGACCACGTGCTTTTCGATGATATGAGCGGCCGGTTCGCACCGCCCGAGAAGCGCGGGTTTGGCGTTGTGTTCCAGTCCTACGCGCTGTGGCCGCACCTGACGGTGGAGCGCAATGTTTCGATGCCTCTGGAACTGCGCAGGGTGAGCCGGGCGGAACGCACACGGCGCGTTGGCGAAACGCTGGAACTGGTGGGGCTTTCAGGCTTTGAAAAGCGCTATCCGGGCGAATTGTCGGGCGGTCAGCAGCAGCGTGTCGCGCTGGCGCGGGCCGTGGTGTTCCGGCCTCCACTCCTGTTGCTCGATGAACCGCTTTCCAACCTCGATGCGCAGTTGCGCCAGAGCGCGCGGGTGTGGCTCAAGGAAATCCAGCGCGAGCTTGGCCTGACCGCGATCTATGTGACCCACGATCAGGAAGAGGCGCTGGCGATGAGCGACCGCATCGCGGTCATGCGGGCCGGAAAGATCGTTCAGCTTGGAACACCGCAGGAGATCTACGAGCGCCCGCAGCATCCCTTCGCGGCCACGTTCATCGGCAGTGCCAACCTTATCGAAGGGATAGTTGAACAGAGCGCGCGCCGGGGCGATGCAATCGTGACCCGCCTGCGTCTGGCCGACGGCCAGCATCTCGATGGTCACAGTGCCGTTCCGATGGCCGCTGGAACCAAGGCCAAGCTCGCGGTGCGCGGCGAGCGTATGCGCGTCGCCGAAGAAAGCGGCGCGAACACGCTGGATGCCGGCTTCACCACAGCCAGTTATCTGGGCAACCACTACGAGCAGAAGCTCATGCTGGCGGGGCAGGAGATCCGCATGCTGGTGGACGTCCCACAACCTGAAAGGGCGGGGAAAATACACATTGCCGAGAGCGACGCCCTTGTCTTTTCAGCAGAGTAGTGGGAACCCTCGAGAGGTTTGGGGAATGCAGCGATGAGCAAAAGGGAGATCAGAAACGGGCTGAGCGAACGCCTGCGCGCCGATATCGCGGCCGGTTTCTATCGGCCGGGCGAATGGCTGCGGCTCGTCGATCTGGAAGAACGCTACAGTGTCGGGCGCTTCGATGTACGCCAGGCGCTTGCGAAGCTCGCGTCAGGCCACATGCTCAGCCATGTGCCCAATCGCGGTTATCGCGTGGTGGAAACCGATCGCAAGCAGCGCGACGAACTGACGGATACACGCCTTATGCTCGAAGTGCCGGCGGCGGAGCTTGTCATCGAACAGGCGACGGCAGACGACGTGGCGCGGATTGAAGCCGCCGCGCGCGCCTTTGACGAGGCGCTCGGCACCGTTCCCTATCCCGAAGCGCAGAAGCTGAACCACGCTTTCCACCATGCGTTCTACGACTGTTGCGGCAACCGGACCTTGATCGACCTCATCCACGAACTGCGCGAGCGCAATCTGCCGGGTGAATGGAACCAGTGGGCAATGCCGACGAATGCCAGATCCAGCAGCCACGATCATCTGGAGATGGTGGAAGCGCTGAAGGCGCATGATCGCGAACGCATGGCTGCGATCATCACCCGCCATCTGACGCGCTGGCGCGAAGGCGCTTCCAGCGGAAACTGACAGTCTTCCGGACTTTCTTCCCTGCTATTTATTACAGATTGCGTCGCTGCATGCCGCGGTGAAGGCTCTGTTCAAATCCCAGAGGAGTTTTCACATGCCTGCAGTCGATGTGGTTGAAGATCTTGCGCCCTTTCGTGAGTACAGGACGTGGTATCGGGTCATCGGAGACCTGAAGTCCGGAAAGGTGCCGCTTGTGGTTGTCCATGGCGGCCCAGGATGCACGCATGACTATCTTGAGAACCTTTCGGATATTGCAGCCACAGGCCGTGCGGTTGTTCTCTATGACCAGATCGGAAACGGGCGCTCGACGCATCGGCCGGAAGCCGCCGCCGATTTCTGGACCGTCGATCTGTTCCTTGAAGAACTCGACAATCTTCTCGACCATCTGGGCATTCGCGGGCGCTACAATCTTCTGGGCCAGTCCTGGGGCGGCATGCTCGGGTCGGAACATGCCGTGCGCCAGCCGAAGGGGTTGAACGGCATTGTCATCGCCAATTCCCCCAGTTCCATGAAGGCATGGGTGGAGGGTTGCCTGGAACTGCGCACGAAACTGCCGCAGGAAACGCAGGACGCGCTTGCCCGCCACGAGGCGGATGGCAGCTACGATCACCCCGACTATCAGGCGGCATCGAAGGTTTTCTACGAACGCCATGTCTGCCGTCTCCAGCCTGTACCGGATTTCGTGCAGCGCACCTTCGACTGGATCGATCGCGACCCGACCGTCTACCACACCATGAACGGCCCGACGGAGTTTCATGTGGTCGGCACGCTGAAGGACTGGACGGTCGTGGAACGGCTCCATCAGGTCCGGGCGCCAACGCTGGTGATATCGGGAGTACATGACGAGGCATCCCCGCAAACGGTGCGCGAGTTTGCCGAGCGCATCAATGGGGCCGTCTGGGAGGTGTTCGATGAATCAAGCCACATGCCGCATGTCGAGGAGCGTGGCGCTTACATGGCGGTCATCGCCGATTTTCTGGCGCGGCTGGATTAGAGAGGGAGGGTTCCAATGACCAAGCTTCGCGTTGCTGCGATCCAGCTGAACACGACTGCTGATGTGAAGGCCAACAACGCGCAGATCGAGGATATGGTCCGGCAGGCGGCAGGTGAGGGGGCGACCTTCGTCAGCCTGCCGGAAGCGGCCAACATTCTCCTGCGCGACAATCTGCGATACCCGTCGGTGTGCCTGCCGGAAGATGAGGATACGACGCTGGCGCTCTGCCGCAACCTCGCCGCCGAGCTTGGAATCTGGATCCATGCGGGCTCGCTTCTGGTCCGTCACGAAAACGGGCAGCGTGTCTGGAACCGGGCCTATCTCATCGCACCATCGGGGGATGTCGCGGCGACCTATGACAAGCTGCACACGTTCGATGTGAAGCTGGGTGGGGAGGCCGATTTTCAGGAATCCGCAGCCGTCGCGCCCGGCGAGAGCGGCGCGGTGGTTGTCGATCTGGGCGATTTCCGGCTCGGCCTGTCGATCTGCTACGACATCCGCTTTTCCTATCTGTTCGATGCGCTGGCCGTCGCCGGTGCCAATGTGATGATGATCCCCGCGTCCTTCTCGACGGCGACGGGACCGCTGCACTGGGAACCGCTCCTGAAAGCGCGCGCCATTGAAACCGGCTCCTATGTGATCGCCGCAGCACAATGCGGCGAACGGGACGGCGTATGGGTTCACGGCCAATCCCGCATCATTTCGCCGTTCGGCGAGGTGATCGCTGCTGCGGGCGAAGACCCGTGTGTCATCACGGCTGAAATCGACAGTGCGCTGATTGAAACCACCCGCCATCGCTTGCCGGTTCTGCTTCAGCGGCGTGACCTCGGGAGCCCCCGGATCGTCCCCGCGAAGCTATGAAACGAGCGGGTGCTCCGCATAATCGGACTTGCTTCCGCAAAGTTCCGCCCTTAGCCTTCAAGGGAATAGGTTTGGGGAAGCCCGACCGTCCCGAACAGATGCAGGTGATGAACGCAAAGCCGAAAACGCTATCCAATTCTGAATTGGACCGGAAGGTCGATCGGGCGGCCCGGTCGGTGGCGAAGTTCGGAATGCAGGCGCTGATCTACGATTTTTCTCCAGTGCCGTTCACCCCTGAGGGTGAGCTGATTACGCCGACCCTTCTTGCCTCCCGGAACATTCCCGGAGAAATGGCGCAACTCTGGTGCAACGATGGTTTCTACCAGCTCGATCCGGTCCAGAAGATCGCGCTGGCGCGGGCGCGGCCTGTCTACTGGTCCTATCACGCCGACGAGTCTTCGGAACTGAGCAACCGCCGGAACATTCCGGCAGAGGTGGCGGATTTCCTTCGCGAACGCAAACTGGCGCGCGGCATCACCGTGGCCGTGCGCGGGGGTACGCGCGGCCTCGCGACGGTGACGGGCATCTGGAACGAACGCCCGCCGGAGAGGCGTCTCGACAACGAGCTGGCCGCCGCGTTTACGCTCATGGCACATGAGTTGCAGGACGAGATCATGGCTTCGATCAGCGATGAAGCGATGATGACGACAGCCGTTCGCCTGACGCCGCGCGAGATGGAGTGCCTGCGCCTTTGTGCGGACGGCCAGCCCGACAAGCAGGTCGCCCATGCGCTCGACCGATCGCTTTCCACCGTTATCATGCACATGCAGTCGGCGATGAAGAAACTCGGCGCCCGCAATCGTGCCCAGACCCTTGCCCGTGCGGCCCATTACGGCCTGCTCGACCCGGTCCCCTCCTGCCGGCCCAACCTGTAAGTTCTTCCAGCTAGGCTATCTCCCCATCCCTTCCTAGGCTCCATGAAGAGAAGGATGAGGAGGGAGGCCTTGGGACGACGCTTCTGGCTAAAGCGGCTTTTGCGAACCCTGATCACGCTTTGGGCTGTGGTCACGTTCACATTCGTCGTTCTGCGCACGTCCGGCGATCCGGTCGTGGCGCTGCTCAGTCCGGATGCCCTACCGGCCGAGATCGAGCAGTTTCGTCAGAAATGGAATCTCGACCGTTCGCTTTTCGAGCAATACATCGCCTATATGCTCAATCTTCTCTCCGGAGATTTCGGGCATTCCTATCAGGACGGGCGAGCCGTCACGGCGATCATCGCCGAGCGCCTGCCGAACACACTTCAACTGGGCGCGGTCGCCTATCTCTGGGCGCTGGCCATCGGCATTCCCGCAGGCATT
Source organism: Nitratireductor pacificus pht-3B (assembly GCF_000300335.1). Lineage (GTDB taxonomy): Bacteria > Pseudomonadota > Alphaproteobacteria > Rhizobiales > Rhizobiaceae > Nitratireductor > Nitratireductor pacificus. The sequence goes on from NZ_AMRM01000002.1 coordinate 112,999, forward strand.
CTTGCCGCGCTGAAGCGCGACAGCCTGCTCGACCGGGGCGTCATGACCTTTGCCGTCGTGGGCTTCGCGCTGCCGAATTACTTCCTCGGCATTCTAATGATCCTGTTTTTCTCGTTTCATCTGCGCTGGCTGCCAAGCGCGGGAACGGGCAGCGCGCTTCATCTCATCATGCCGGGCCTGACGCTGGGGTTCTACGTTGCCGGAACGCTCGCGCGCTTCACCCGATCGGCCATGCTGGAGGTTCTCGAGCGCCCGTATATGCGCACGATCCAGGCCAAGGGCACGCCCTTTCTCTACGGCGTGCTGCGCCATGCCCTGCCCAACGCCGCGATCCCGATCGTCACCATTCTCGGCCTCAATCTTGGGGCGCTGGTGGGCGGCACGGTGGTGGTCGAGGCGGTGTTCGGCTGGCCGGGCATCGGACGCCTTCTGGTCCAGACGGTCGCCTCGCGTGATCTGGCGGTGGTGCAGGGGCTCGTCCTGATGATGGCCGCATTCATGGTTCTCGCAAACCTTCTGGCCGACCTCACCTATTCCCTGATCGATCCGCGAATTCGGGTGAGCAAATGATGCGCCATATTCCAACGGTCGCGTGGCTGTCGATTGCGGCACTGGTCTGCGCCCTGCTTTTCGCGCTGTTCGGTGGCTGGCTCTCGGACCATGCCGCCACCCAGCAGAACCTGCTTGCCCGCATGCGGCCGCCGCTGCTCTTCGGAGGCGATCTCGCGTTTCCGCTGGGCACCGACAGGCTGGGCCGCGACCTGCTCGCGCGCATGGCCGAAGGGCTGCGCATATCTCTTCTGATCGCGCTTCTGGGTTCCGTTCTGGGTGCGCTCTTCGGCTGTACGCTCGGCTTTGTCGCCGCGCATTTCAGAGGCTGGGTCGAAGAGACGATCATGATGGTCGTGGACATTCAGGCGTCCCTGCCGTTCATCCTGATTGCCCTGACGCTGCTCGCCTTCTTCGGCAATTCGTTCGGGCTCCTGATTTTTCTCATGGCGATGTTCGGCTGGGATTCTTACGCCCGCCTTTCGCGTGGCGTGGTCCTGTCTGCCAAGAGCCAGCCCTGGGCGGAGGCCGTCCGCACGCTTGGTGTGCGGCCAGTGGCGCTTTACCTGCGGCATGTGCTGCCCAATGTGGCGGGCATTCTCATCGTCCAGCTCACGTTGAACTTTCCGCAGATCATCCTGCTTGAGAGCGCCCTCAGCTTTCTCGGTCTCGGCATTCAGCCCCCCATGACCAGCCTTGGTCAGATCATGGGAGACGGGCGCGATTACCTGTCCACGTCCTGGTGGATATCCGTGCTGCCGGGCCTGACGATCTTTCTCGTCTCTCTGGCGATGTGCGTGCTTGGGGACTGGCTGCGCGATCGTCTCGATCCGGCACTGCAACGTGTGCGGCAATAACACAAAATCAATGGGAGAACCGACATGAACAGACGTGAATTCGGAAAACTGATCGCCGGCACAAGCCTTATGGCGGGCATGATGCCGGGCCTTGCCCTGGCATCGGACACCACGGAGCTGAACGTTGCCGTCGAAGCGCTCTGGCACAACATCGCGCCGATCAACGGAATATCGAACGCCTCGATCCGCATCTTCCCGAACATCTATGACCGGCTTGTCGAGATCGACTATCTCAACGACCCGTCGGGCCAGACGCTGATACCGCGCCTTGCAACCGGCTGGGAGCGTGACGGGAAGGTCTGGACGATCACCTTGCGCGAGGGCGTGAAATTCCACAATGGCGAGACGATGACCGCCGAAGACGTTGCCTTCACCCTTTCTGCCGAACGCCTTTGGGGCGACGAGCCCTATGAGCCGCGTGGCCGCACCTATACCGCGGGCTTCGTGCGGGTCGAGGCGACGGGGCCGCTGACCGTTGAGATCGAAACGGCGGATGAGGACATCAACATTCCCGGGAAGCTCTCGGGCTTCATCGGCTATGTGGTTCCCAAGGCTTACTATCTTGAAACCGGCGTGGAAGGTTTCGGTCAGGCACCCGTCGGGACCGGCCCTTACAGGATGGTGAACTATCGCGGCAATGAGGCGGCCAGACTGGAAGCGTTTGCCGATCACTGGAACGGCGCGCCGCCGGTGGAGCGGCTGAACTTCCTGCTGGTTCCGGAATATGCGGGGCGTCTGGCGGGCCTTGCGACCGGCGAGTTCGACATCATCGCATCCATACCGATCGATCAGGAAAACCAGATCGAGACGATGGAAGGCGCGACGCTGATCCGCAAGCAGGTCAACAACTACACCGCCGTGCTTTTCAACACGCGCAACGACCCCGAAGGCAATCCGCTGCAAGATCAGAACCTGCGTTATGCGATGATCCAGGCGATCGACATGGACGCCATCGTGCAGGCGCTCTTCAGCGGCAATACCTTCTTTCCGGCGGTGCCTTTCAACTTCCCGGAATACGGCAACTTCCACGATGCGGCGGCAAAGCCCCGCCTGCCATACGATCTGGAGGCGGCGCGCGCGCTGGTCGCAAAGTCGGGATACAAGGGCGAAACGCTTATCTGGCACATTACGCGCGGCTTCTGGACGAACTACGATGCCGCAGCCGAGATCATGGTGGAGATGTGGCGGGAAGCCGGGATCAACGTCGAGGCGCAGTTTCTCGACAACTTCCAGCTTGCCTATGAGCGGCCGTTTCACATGCTCGCCGTTTCCGGCGGAACCAGCTTCATTCCCGGCGATCCCTATCAGCCGCTCTGGCTCGACTGGAGCCCGACCGGCGTTATCTCGTCGGCTTCATGGAAGACGTGGGATCCAACGGAACGGTTCGTCGAGATCGGCACGGCCTATGCCAAGTCCACCGACCCGGATGAGCGAAAGGCGCTGTTCCTTGAACTTTCCGAAGAGTGGCAGCGCGTGACGCCGGGGCAGTATATGTGGAAGTCGCTCGCCAACTGGGCGGTTCGTGACGGCATTTCCTTCGTGCCGGTGCCGGAGTTCGAAATGCGGATGCACGCCGGTTACCTGACGCTCTGACGCTCAAACGCACCCGGGCTCGCCCGATGAGCGGAGAGCCCGGGCCATCGCGCGTTCACGCATTCGACTGGCATTTGAGGAAACATCATGGCCCGATCCGCCCCACTGCTTTCCGTCGAGAACCTATCGATTGAATTGCCAGGCGTTGCCGACCGCACGCATGCGGTTGCCGGTGTTTCGTTCTCCGTCGCTCCGGGTGAAATCCTGTGCATTGTCGGAGAGTCCGGCTCCGGCAAGTCGGTCATGTCGTTGGCCATCATGGGCCTGCTGTCACGCGGCCTTTCGGTGGAAGGTGGGAAGATCCTGTTTGAAGGGCAGGATTTGCTGACCATGCCGCCAAAAGCCCGTCGCGATCTGGCCGGGCGGCGCATCGCCATGGTGTTTCAGGAGCCGATCGCCTCGCTCAACCCGTTTTATCGGGTCGGCGAGCAGGTGGCTGAAGTGTTTCGGCTGCATACCGATATGTCGAAGGCGGAAATCCGCGAGCGTGTGCTCGAACTCTTCTCAGAGGTTCTGCTGCCGGAACCTGAGCTGATTTATCAGCGGTATCCGCATCAGCTTTCCGGCGGGCAGTGCCAGCGTGTGATGATCGCCATGGCGCTGGCACTGGAGCCCGCCGTTCTGATCGCCGATGAGCCTACCACCGCGCTCGATGTAACGACGCAGGCGCAGATACTGGACCTGATCCGGGATCTGCGGGACCGACACGGCACGGCGGTCGTGTTCATCACCCATGATTTCGGTGTCGTCGAGGAAATTGCCGACCGGGTCGCCGTCATGCAGTCGGGGCATCTTGTGGAGGAGGGCACGAAAGAGCGGATCATGAATGCGCCGGCACATCCCTATACCCGCGCCCTGCTTGCGGCGGTTCCAAGGCTGGCGCCGCGCGAGGTTCAGGCGAACGACAAGCCGCCTTTTCTCGTTGCGGAAAATCTGCAGAAGAGATGGCCGGAGCGCCGGATTCCCGCACTTGAGGATGTGTCGCTCTCCATACGCCCCGGTGAAACCATCGGTCTCGTAGGCGAGTCCGGTTCCGGTAAATCGACGCTTGCGCGCGCGATCATCCGCCTTGGAACCGTCGATGGCGGCAGCATCAGGCTGAACGGCGAAGACCTGGTTGGCAAGGAAGGTGCGTCCCTGCGCGCGCTTCGCCGGCATATCCAGATGGTGTTTCAGGACCCTTATTCCGCGCTCGACCCCCGCCAGAAGATCGGCTCCGCGCTGACTGAAGGCCCGATGGCCTGCGGTGTTCCCCGAAGGGAAGCCGAGGAGCGGGTGCGTGATCTGATTTCGGCGGTCGGTTTGCAGCCTTCGGCACTGGACCGCTTTCCGCACGAGTTTTCAGGCGGACAGCGCCAACGCATATGTATCGCGCGCGCCCTCGCGTTGCGCCCGGATCTGCTCATCGCCGACGAAGCGCTTTCAGCACTCGACGTGACGATGCAGGCGCAGGTGCTGGAGCTTCTGGGGGAGATGCAGGCACGGTTTGGTTTTGCGATGCTTTTCATCACCCATGATCTGCGCATTGCCAGTTCGCTATGCGACCGGATCTGCGTCATGCAACGCGGTCGCATCATCGAGGAAGCAGAACCGCGCCTGTTGTTCGCGCACTCCGGACACCCCTATACGCAGGCACTATTGCAGGCGATTCCCGGTGCGGATCGCTAGTTGTTCGGTTCCGGGACTTGATGGATTGAATTGGTGATGAATCGATCCAGGCTCAGGACCTGCGATGCCTTCATCTGGCCCGCGCCGTCGCGCGGGCCGGCATGATCATCTGCCCTGCAATGGCTGCAGAACCGTTATGCGTCCAGACAGAACCCGGACCACACTACGGGGTCAGGCCGCTTTGGCATTCAAACGTCCTCCCTTGGGCAGATAGCCGTGCTTCGCGGAGCACCACTTTTCAGGGGCAGACCTAATTCGAACGAACACCGGCGGACCCGTAAACTCACTGCACCAGGAAATGTCGTCAGAACACGAACATGTAGAGTAAGACGATAACGATTAGGGGAACCCCCATGAACCAGAGTACGATGCCCTTCATCTGAATTCTCCTCGTTGACCTTCGGGATAATTCGCGACGGCCAACGAGGTTCCAAATGCCCGGCAAGTGAGCCGCCTCGAGTTTGCCGGAGGCCTCGCATGTGCTGTCCGGCTCATGCGCAAGCATATGGTGCGACGGGCACAGGTGACGATGATTATTGATTGCCTTTGAGAACTGATCCGGCGTGGCCTGACACTTCCGTTGAGAACTGACGCATTTCTAGAAGAACGTCTGATAGATGGCTCCGGTCATGCCAACGATGCCTGGCGCTGACGAGTTTGCGGAGGTTCACATCAAAATCGGGTGGGTTCCTCGCGGTACCATAGTTCCGTTTTCCGTCGGGAAACTTCGGGGGGCAGGGACGCTTCACTGAAACTCCGCTCCGGCAATTGCCGGTACGAAACCCCGAGCCCGCGGACTGGGCAGGAGCTGATTTCGGATTCGGACCATCCGCTTACAGTTTGCTACCGATTTTCGTTGCTCATAAAATCTGATAATTGTAGTCAGGATTAAAGAGTTGAAGCTGTAGCGGTCGCGAATCTTGAGCAAGGGCAGGAATGAGCACACACGACGATGAGCTTCTGGCTTCCTTCCTCCGCAACCGTTCACGCATCCAGCGGTACCTGACCAGCAGGACGGGGTCGCGGCAGGATGCGGAGGATCTGGCGCAGGAAGCCTGGATCAAGCTCGCGCGCAACGGCGCCGCCGCCGCCAACGCGCCGCTCGCCTATCTCAATCGTATCGTCCGGACGCTGGCGATCGACCACAGCCGCAGCGGGGCGCGGCAGATGTCGTCGAAGGCAGTGATGGACCTTCTGTCCGTTCCCGATGATACCCCCGGTCCGGCGCAGATCGCCGAGGACAGGGACCAGGTGCGGCTTCTCTCCCGGATTGTCGAGGACCTTCCCGAAAGGCAGCGGCGCATCCTGATCATGGCCCGCCTCGAACAGCGGCCGCAGTCCGACATCGCCGCCGAACTCGGCGTCTCGGTTCGCACGGTCGAGTACGATCTTCGAAGGGCGCTCGAATATTGCTCCGAGCGGATCGCGCGGATAAACCGGCGCTGAAATTTCGGTTTTCCGAACATCAATCGTTATAATCAGAGACGGCGCGGCGGCCTGAGCCCTGGCGAAACCAGCTTTGCGGAGGAAGCAGGCATTGGATGGCGATTTCGACGCTCTCAAACGCGAAGCGACCGCCTGGGTGGTGCGCCTGACATCCGGCAAGGCGACCACCGAGGACGGGGAGGCGTTGCGGCTCTGGCGCGCCCGCAGCGAGGAACACGAACGCGCGTTTCGGGAGGCCGCGAGGCTGTGGCGCGATCTCGGCCCGGCATTGGCGGAAAAGCGCGTCCGGGCGCCACTGATGGGGCGCCGGTCGTTCCTGACCGGCAGCGCGATGGCGGCCGGCGCGGCGGGCGCCGCCTTCATCATGTCGGACCTGGGTTTCCTGCCCTCCATCAACGGCTTGCTCGCCGATCACAAGACGGCCGTCGGCGAGCAGAAGAGCATCGCCCTGTCCGACGGCTCGACCGTGGTTCTCGACGGCGGCTCGGCGCTGGTGACGGACTACACCGCTGATGCGCGCCATCTCTCGCTCACCGCCGGCGCCGCCGTCTTCGAAGTCGAGGGCGCCGATCCGCGCCCCTTCGTCGTGTCGGCGGCAGAGGGGCGCGCCACGCTGCCGTCCGGCACCATCTCCGTCGGCCACGCGGTGAACGATGTGTCCGTCGCGTGCATTCAGGGGACCGTCCAGGTCGATTGCCTGACGTCCGTCACGCTGGTGCAGGGCGAGGGCGTGGTCTACTCGGCGGCGGGCCTGGGGGAAAAGATCGTTTCCGAAGCCGAAACGGTGGCCGCCTGGCGCAAGGGCCTGCTCGTCTTCAACGATCGTCGGCTCGGCGACGTGGTCGCCGATCTCAACCGTCACCGGCGCGGCAAGGTGATGCTGGCGAGCAACGCGCTCGCCTCCCAGCGCGTATCCGGCGTCTTCCATCTCGATCGCCCGGAGGAGATCCTGGCGCATTTCCAGGACGCCCTGCAGATCCGTTCCATGAACCTCGTCGGCGGCATCGTGCTGTTGATGTAAAAGGCGCGAAAGTCCGCAGAAAGATTTCGGGTTCGCCGTTCGCCATCGTTCTTATCAGGAGAGGCCACCTTCGGTGGCGCTTGGCGATGGGGAACTGGAATGGATTTTGTTTCGCGGAAGCATGGCACGCGTTCAAACGGGCGGACCTACGAATGGAGGGCGGGGCTGCTCGCGGCATCGATCGCCTTCTCCACCTTGCCGCTGGCGCCAGCCGCAGCCCCCGCGCAAACCGTCGTCAGATACGCGGTACCGGCGGGTCCGCTCGATACCGCCCTCTCCCGGTTCGGCGCGGCGAGCGGCGTGCAACTGCTCTACAACAGTTCGATCACGAGAGGCCTGCGCTCCCCGGGAGTATCGGGAAGCCTCGACACGCGGGAAGCCCTCGGCCGGATTCTGGCAGGCACTGGCCTCAGCCATCGCTTCACCGGACCCAACAGCGCGACGATCACGGGGACATCGACGGCCACAGGCATCGACGCCGGAGGCTCCACGCTGCTCGATACCATAAGGATCGAGGGAGCCGGGGGCGGACAGACCGAAGGCTACATCGCCTCGCAGGACATCGCCGCGACGAAGACGGATACGCCGCTGATCGAGGTGCCGAAGGCGGTCAACGTGGTGACGCGGGACCAGATCGAGGCGCAGGGATCCCAGACCGTGATGGAGGCGACGCGTTATACGCCCGGGGTGGTGGGCGCCTTCGGCGACAGCGACAGCCGCAACGACGTGCAGCAGGCGCGCGGATTCTTCGTCCGCTATAACCTCAACGGCTCGCGGCTGCCCTACGGCGCCTACAGTTCGGCTTTCCTGCGTATCGATCCGTACGGTCTCGAACGCATCGACGTGCTGAAGGGCCCATCCTCGGTCATGTACGGCCAGAGCCTGCCGGGCGGCCTCATCAACCTGGCGAGCAAGATGCCGACGGAAACCCCGCTGCGGGAAGTCGCCGTCCAGGGCGGCAACCATGACCACATGCAGGGCATGTTCGATTTCTCCGGGCCGATCGACCCGGAGGGACGCTTCCTCTACCGCCTGACCGGTCTCGCGCGCGATGCGGGCGGTCGCGTGGACTTCGGCTACGACCAGCGCGCCTTCATCGCGCCGGCCCTCACCTGGAAGCCAACCGATGCCACGTCCTTCACGATCTTCGGTCACTACCAGCAGGATCACACGATCAGCGACTACATGCCGCTGCCGGCGGCCGGAACGCTGCGGCCGAACCCCAATGGCGAGCTGCCGGCCAATCGCTATGCGGGCGAGCCGGGTCACGACGGCTTCGATCGCGAGCAGTACTCAATCGGCTACAAGTTCCAGCATGCGTTCGACAGTGGCTGGAGCGTGCGTCAGAATCTCCAGTTCAACAGCGTCGACATCGACCAGCGCGCCAGCCCGTTCTTCATGCTCGACGGTACGCAGCGCTATCTGAGCCGGGTGGCCACGCAGGGTCTCGCGGGGGCCGACACCTTCACCGTCGATACCAGCCTCACGGGCAGCTTCAGCACGGGGCCGGTCGAGCACAGCGTGCTGGTCGGGCTCGACTATCTCTATCTCGACGACAGCTACCGCTTCGCCTCCAACCTCTATGGCGGGTCCTTCGATCTCTACGACCCGGTCTATGGCGCCGTACCGCCCGCCCTGATCCCGCGTTTCGACTACAACATGAAGCGCCGGCAGACGGGGCTCTATGTTCAGGACCAGATGCGCTGGGACAACTGGATCATGACTGCCGGCCTTCGCCATGACTCGGTGGACGCCAGCTCGGTTCACAGCGCGACCGGAACGTTCGACGTCGATCAGACGGCGCTGACCGGCCAGGTGGGGCTGGTCTACCGCTTCGACAACGGCTTCGCGCCCTACGTCTCCTACTCCACCTCGTTCGACCCCATCGACAATTTCTCGACCACCGGCGAAGCGCTGAAGCCGCTGGAGGGCGAACAGTTCGAGGCGGGCATCAAGTACGAGAGCCCCGACGGTCGCATGTTCATCACCGCGTCGGCCTTTCATCTGGAGCAGAAGAACATCACGGCCCCGAACCCGGATCCGACGGGAAGCGGGCTGTTGCAGGCCGGCGAGGCGCGCGTGCGCGGTCTCGAACTCGAGGCGAAGACGGAGCTCACTCCCGCACTCTCGCTCATCGCATCCTATGCCTACTCCGATTCCGTCATCACGAAGGTCAATCCGGGAACGGAACATCTCCTCGGCAAGGAACTCGTGATGGTTCCCGAGCACCAGGCATCGGTCTGGCTCGACTACCGGATCGAGAATGGGCCGCTCGCCGGCCTCGGCCTTGGAGGTGGCCTGCGCTACCAGGGCAAGTCCTTCGGCGACGCCGCCAACGAATTCGAGGTTGGCGGACAGGTGCTTGTCGATGCGGCGCTGAGCTACGACTTCGGCAAGCTCGATCCGGATTTCGACGGGCTGGACCTGCGCGTCAACGCCACCAATCTGCTGAACAAGAAATATGTCGGTTGGTGCCAGAACGCCCTGCAGTGCTACTACGGCCAGGGCCGGAAGGTCACCGCCACGCTGAAGTATCGATGGTAGGCCATCGTCCGGAAGCACGAGGACACGCATGCGTCGGCAGGCGGACATTCCTGTCGGCGCTCGCCGCGCTCGCCTGCGGAACCTCGGCGGCGCGTGCCGGCCCGCCCGCGCCACGGCGCATCGTGGCGCTCGACGCGCCGTCGACGGAGATGCTCGTCACCCTGGGGATGGAACCGCTCGGCGTCGCCGGCCTCGAGGGCTATCGGCAGGCCGAGGGCGACATCGCGGCGCTGAGGAATTCCGTCGATGTCGGCTTCTTCTACGAGCCGAACCTGGAGCTGTTGCAGTTTCTGAAGCCCGACCTGTTCGTCAGTTCCTTCGGCATCGGCGCGCCGGCGGTGCTTTTGCAACGGATCGCGCCCGTGCTCTCCGCGCCGATCTACGGCGGGTCGGGATCGAGCCACGAAGCCGCCGCCGGCGCCCTGCGACGGATTGCCGGCGAAATGGGCCGGCGGGATGAGGCGGAGACGTTTCTGGCCGGGCACGAGAAGCGGCTTTCGACCGTTGAGGAAAAGATGCGGCCGCGGCACCTGCGCCCCGTCTATCTCGCAAGCCCGCTGCTGGATGGCCGCCACGCCATCCTTTATGGCCGCAACAGCCTGTTCGACGACGTGCTGCGCCGTGTCGGCATGCGGAACGCATTCGACGGCCAAAGCAGCCCGTGGGGCGTCGCAAACTTGGGGATCGGCAGGCTGGCGGATGAGCGTGAAGCGGTCTTCCTCTACATCGAAAGCCCGGTGACGGAAACCGCGCTGAAGGCGCTGGACGAAAGCGCGATCTGGAAGACGCTGCCCTTCGTGAAGGAGAAGCGCGTCGTTTCGATCCCCTATCTCGAAATGTACGGCGCCCTGCCGACCGCCGATCGCTTCGCGGGCATCCTGGAAAGCCTGCTGGACCGGGGCGCGCTCGATGCGGGCTGATGCAGCCGCCCCTGCGGGCGGCCAGCCGGCGCGTGCCGCCGTGACGATCGCCCTGGTGCTGCTGCTGGCGGCCGCCGGGCTTTCCGGCGTGACGCTTTCCCGGCTCGCGGCCCCCGCCGAGTGGCTCGGTCTGCTGGCCGGGCAGGCGACGACCGATACGTCGATCCTGCTTGCGGCGCACAGCCTGTTGCCGCGCATCGCGGTCGGCCTCCTCGCCGGAGCGGGCCTCGCCCTTGCGGGCGTGGTCTTCCAGAACGTGCTGCGCAACCCCTTGGCCGAGCCGGCCACGCTCGGCGTCTCGGCGGGCGCGCAGCTCGCGCTGGTCGTCGCCACCCTCTGGTTCCCATCCATCGCCGACACGCTGCGCGCGGAAGGCATCGCCTTCCTCGGCGCGCTTGCGGCGATCCTGCTGGTGATCGCCATTGGCTGGAGCCGCGTGCTCTCGCCGACACGGATGATCGTCGCCGGGGTGTTCGTGAGCCTCTACGCCGGCGCGGTATCCGGCGTCCTCGTCCTCTTCAATCAGCACTACCTGACCGGCGTCTTCCTCTGGGGCTCGGGCTCGCTGGTGCAGAACGGCTGGGACGCCGCCTGGTCGTTGTCGGGGCGTCTCGCTTTCGCCGTGGCCTGCATCGCGATGCTGACTCGGCCGATGGCGCTTCTCTCCATCGGCGACGAGAGTGCGCGCGCGCTGGGCGTCAGGGTGCCGGCGGTGCGGCTTGCGGCGCTGGCCCTTGCAACGGCGCTTTCGGCGAGCATCGTCAGCGCCGTCGGCATGATCGCCTTCATCGGGCTCGCCGCGCCGGCGATCGCCCGCGCTGCCGGAGCCCGCACCCTGTCCGCCCAACTCGTAACCGCACCGCTGATCGGAGCGGGCCTGCTCTGCCTCACGGACCAGTTCGTACAGCTCGCGCCCTTCGCGCGCGAAATCCCGACCGGCGCCGCCACCGCACTGATCGGCGGGCCGCTGCTCCTGTGGCTTCTGCCGCGCATGCGCGCGACGAGCGTCCCGGCGACGCAACCCGTCGAGGGACAGGCCAGGCTCGCGCGGCCTGCGCCGATGCTCCTCGCCGGATGCCTGGTCACGGCGCTCGTCGTCGCGTGCGCGCTGATGCTGGGCCGCACGCCGCAGGGCTGGTCGTGGCTCGCCGGGCAGGACCTCGCCGGCATGCTGCCCTGGCGCTGGCCGCGCGTGCTCGCATCCTTCATGGCCGGCGGCATGCTCGCTGCCGCCGGCGTCCTGATCCAGAGGACGACGTCGAACCCGCTCGGAAGCCCGGAGATCCTCGGGATATCGTCGGGCGCCGCGCTTGGCCTGATCGCGCTCCTGTTCCTGATGCCCGCGCCCTCGCAGTTCTGGCAGCTGGCGGCCACCACGGCCGGCGCGGCGCTCGCCTTTGCCGTCATACTCGGCGTCGGCGCGAGGAGCGGCTATGCGCAGGACAAGCTTCTTCTCGTCGGCATCGCCTTCGGCACGATGCTCAGCGCCCTGGCCGCGGTGCTGATGGCGAGCGGCGATCCGCGCATGGCGACGCTGCTGAGCTGGATGGCGGGATCGACCTACGGCATGACGGAGGGGGGCGCGCTCGTCACGGCGGCGGTCGGCTGCCTGCTTCTGGCGCTGTTGCCGCTCACGGCACGGCCGCTGGGAATCCTGCCGCTGGGTGAACAGGTGGCCCGCGCGCTTGGCATCGGGGTCTCCCGGACGCGGACGGGACTTCTGCTGCTGACCGCCGGCCTCACCGCCACCGCGACACTGACGGTCGGTCCGCTCACCTTCGTCGGCCTTCTCGCCCCGCACATGACGCGGCTGGCGGGCTTCCAGAAACCCGCCGCGCATCTGGCGGCCAGCATCCTCGCCGGTGCCTCGATCATGGTCGCGGCGGACTGGCTGGGGCGCAGCGTGATCTTTCCCTATCAGATTCCCGCCGGCCTGTTCGCCTCGTTCCTTGCCGGCCCCCTTTTCCTCATTCTGCTGAGACGACAGTCATGACCCCAGGCAATCGAGACGTGGCCAGGCCGGAGAATTTTCGCGTCGCAAGGGTGCTGCGTGCGCGACGCGTGACGCCGCACATGCAGCGCGTGACCCTTCAGGTGGACGATCTTTCGCGGTTCGACTGCTCACCGCGCGCGCTCGGACCGCATGTGCACGCGCTGATCCCCCGACCTGATTGCGCGGAACCCGGCTGGCCGACGGTCGACGAAAAGGGCCATGCCGTCTATCCGCCGCCCGAGAAGCGGCCTGCGGTGCGCACCTACAGCGTGCGCCGTTTCGATCATGCGGAGAACAGCATGGATGTCGACTTCGTGCTGCATGGCGACGGCGTCGCGTCGGCCTGGGCGGAGCGAGCGTTGCCCGGCGAGGAGATCGGCCTCTGGAGGCCGCATGCGCGCGTCCTCGACGAAGAGCCGGAGCGCTACGTGCTGGCGGGCGACCACACCGCGCTGCCGGCCATCGGCTTCATTCTCGATCATCTTCCCGAAGAGGCGCAAGGCGAGGTGATCGTCATGGTGCCCTGCGCAGCGGAAGAGCAGCCGCTGCGCCTTCCGAACGGGATGCGGCTGCGCTGGCTGCATGCCACGCCCGAAGCGCAAGGCGGGAACGCGCTGACCGCGGCGGTTCGCGGGCTCGATCCGCGGGCGGTCAGGGCGAGTTTCGTCTGGGTGGGTGCGGAAGCCGCCGCCGCCCGCGACATCCGCGCCTTCGCGCGAAAGGAATGCGGGCTGCCCGCGAGCAGCACTTATATCCTGAACTACTGGAAGCGCGGCATGGTCGAGGGCACCTACGACCATGGAGAGTGACCGCGCATGACCGTTCCAGCGGAAAACCCTTCCCTGTTCGAGCTGGAGAACGTCTCGTTCTCGGTCCCGGGACGCGCGCTGCTTTCCCCGCTGACGAGCAACCTGCCGGGGGGAAAGGTAATCGGCCTGATCGGGCAGAACGGATCGGGCAAGTCGACCCTCCTGAAGATCCTGGCGCGCCAGCAGCCGCCTTCCGACGGATCCCTGCGCTTCCGAGGAACGCCGCTCCGCGCCTGGAGCGACCGGGAACTGGCCCGCGCGCTGGCCTATCTGCCGCAGCAGACGCCGGCGGCCGGCGGCATGCTGGTGAAGGAGCTGGTGGCGCTGGGGCGCTACCCGTGGCACGGCGCGCTTGGGCGCTTCGGACCGAAAGACCGCGCGCAGGTCGACAAGGCCATCGCGCTGACCGGTCTGGAAAGCCTCGCGGACCGGCTCGTCGACACCCTGTCGGGCGGCGAGCGTCAGCGGGCCTGGATCGCGATGCTGATCGCGCAGGACGCGGGCTGCATGCTGCTGGACGAACCCATCTCCGCGCTGGACGTCGCCCATCAGGTGGAGATACTGGACCTCGTGCACGGCCTTTCGAGGAAGATCGGCCTGAGCGTCGTGATCGTGCTGCACGACATCAACATGGCAGCGCGCTTCTGCGACGAGATCATTGCGCTTCATTCCGGCAGGCTTGTCGCCTGCGGACCTCCCGATAAGGTCATGACGACGGACACGCTGCGGTGTATCTACGGCATCGAAATGGCGTTGAGCCGTCATCCAAGGACCGGATGCGTCACCGCCCTGCCTTGCTGAAGGCGGAAGCATGAAGACAGAAATGACAAGATGCTGAACATCCTGAATCGCTTCGCCCGCTACTACCGACCACACCGTGGTCTTTTCCTGCTCGATTTCTCGAGTGCCGTCGCGGCCGGTCTTCTCGAACTGGCCTTCCCTGTCGCGGTCACGCTGTTCATCGACAGATTGCTTCCGACGGGGCAACTCGGCGTCATCGCGCTCGCGGCCCTCGGTCTGTTCCTGATCTACCTCGTCAATGCGGGCCTGCAGGTGATCGTGACCTATTGGGGCCACATGCTCGGCATCAGGATCGAGACGGAGATGCGCCGCAAGGCCTTCGATCATCTCCAGAAGCTCTCCTTCGGCTTCTTCGACAGCCAGAAAACCGGCCATCTCGTCGCCCGGCTGACGAAGGACCTCGAGGAGATCGGCGAGGTCGCCCACCACGGGCCGGAGGACGTGTTCATCGCCGTCATGACGCTCATCGGCGCGTTTGCGCTGATGCTCTGGATGCATGTGCCGCTCGCGCTGATCACCGTGATCGTCGTGCCGGTCACCGCCCTGCTGACGACCCATTTCGGCCGGCGGATGACCGCCACCTGGCACGCGCTTTACGGACGGGTGGCCGACTTCAACGCCCGCATCGAGGAGAATGTCGGCGGCATCCGCGTCGTCCAGGCCTTCGCCAACGAGGACCACGAACGGCGGCTCTTCGCCCAGAACAACGAGAACTATCTGACGACCAAGCTGGAAGCTTACAAGGTGATGGCGGCGTCGATGTCGCTCTCCTACCTGTCGATGCGTTTCGTGCAGGTGGTGGTGATGCTGGCTGGCGCGTGGTTCGTCGTCAGGGACGAGCTGACCGCCGGGGCCTTCGTCGGCTTCCTCCTGCTGGTCAATGTCTTCTTCCGCCCCATCGAGAAGATCAACGCGGTCATCGAATCCTATCCGAAGGGCATCGCCGGTTTCCTGCGATACACGCAATTCCTCGAGAACTGCCCCGATATCGCGGACCGGCCCGGCGCCAAGGAGATGACGCTGCTCGATGGAGCGATCGAATACCGCAATGTCAGCTTCGGCTATCGCCCGGGCCTCCCCATCCTGAACGACGTGTCCCTGTCGATCCTTCCCGGGGAAACGGTCGCCTTCGTCGGTCCTTCGGGCGCCGGCAAGACGACGATCTGCTCGCTCCTGCCGCGCTTCTACGAGGTGACGGGCGGGTCGATCACCATCGCCGGGACCGACATCCGGGACCTGTCGCTCAGGTCGCTGCGCTCGAACATCGGCATCGTGCAGCAGGACGTGTTCCTGTTCGCCGGCACGCTTCGCGAGAACATCGCCTATGGGCGTCTCGGGGCAAGCGAGGCCGAGATCATGGAAGCCGCCCGCAAGGCCCAGCTCGACGAGGTGATAGCATCGCTGCCCGCCGGGCTGGACACGGTCGTCGGCGAGCGGGGCGTCAAGCTGTCCGGCGGGCAGAAGCAGCGGCTTTCCATCGCCCGCATCTTCCTCAAGAACCCGCCGATCCTCATCCTCGACGAGGCGACCTCGGCGCTCGATACCGGGACGGAGCGCGCGATCCAGGAATCGCTGGCAGCACTTTCGCGAGGGCGCACCACCCTGGTCATCGCCCACCGGCTGACGACGATCGCCAACGCCGACCGCATTCTCGTCATCGAGAGCGGCCGGGTCGTCGAGGAAGGAAGCCACGCCGAACTGAGCGCCCTGGAGAACGGCCGCTACAGGGAACTGCAGACCGCTGGATCACGATGAAACTCGTAGCGTCCCGCCGGTGCACAGTTTCTGTTCAATGAATGGCGCGATCCGAGGCTCGCAGGTCTGGAACTCTTCCAGCGCGGGCTCGATTGGGACTTCATACCATGATCTACCGATTTCAATGGCCGTCCGAAGCTTCGCGCTTCGGGCGTATCCCAACACTCGAACCGCGAATTTTCATGCACTGATGATCCGTCGCGTCGCTGATCGTACCCAAGCGGAGCTTGTGCTTCGCAAGTCCGATTGGCTTGTTGTTCTGATGCAGGCGCTACTGGCGCCAACAACTGCATCCATTCACGCGCCGTCCCGTCCGCTCGACCAGCTTGCGGCTCACAACCCAGCCGGCGCGATGCAGCATCGTCGTGATGCGACGATAGCCGTAGCGGCCATACTGGGCGGCGAGCGCGGTGATGTCGGCGGTCAGGGCCGTCAGCGCGAAAGGATCAGAGACCTGCCCGGAAGGCCAGTATTCCGTAGATGACCGCTGTTCCGCCGATGCTCGCGGCGATCAGGGCCACGAGCAGCCAGTTTGCGACCCGGCGCAGCAGATGGCGCTTTCCAAACGGAGCGAGCACGAGGAACGCGACGAGAAGCGCGATCAGCGGCCCGCCAATCGCATTGCCCAGGAAGGAGATGATGAGATCACTGGCTTCCTTGCCCGAGAGCCACTGCGGTATGGTGGTGACAATCCCATAGGTGAGAGCCAGAACGATCAGAGTCCGGCTCGAGGCCATGTCGATGCGCACCGCTTTCCTCCAGTAGATTTTGCGTCGGTCTTGCCCTGCGCGGATTGCAGGGAGCTGTCGGATCCAGGATAGCCTATGCCGGGACCGCAGCGGCTGGTCAACCGCTGCGCCCGACTGGGTGACGAGAGCCTGGAAGATCAACACCCTTGCCGTTACGCAAGCCGGATGGCGTTGGTGCGGTCTCTGAGAAACGACACGATGCTGAAAACCGTGCTGCCGGAGGTGCGTGGATTACTGCTCAGCGGGGCGGCTGTCGTTTCGAAGCGAAATGCACCGAGAACGCCTTCAGATTCAACGATATGGCAGTTGTGGATGACAGCGGGATCAGCCACCAGCGAAACCCTGGTTTCATCAAAGCCGCTGCCGGCCAGCGCGATGGTCGCCGCGACATTCGCGTTTTTCGGGTAGCGTTGCGCCACATCGCGCGCGGATCCCGTGAAGAAGGTCACCGCCTCCGTGATCTTGTCCAGGTCGACGCAGTCTTCCGCCGGTGTGCCCCGCCAGGCCGCTGTCGGCTTGATGCCGGTGTAGCGGACGGTCTGTACGCCGGCCGCGCGCGCGGTCGACAGCGCATCGAGCGCGCCTATGGCACCGCTGATGACATGGACCTCGCTTCCGTTCCGGGTGGCCGCGCTCGAAACCTTCGTGCGGAAGCTGTCGTCGGCCAATGCGCCCGAGGAGACCAGGGCGAGACGGCGGCCGCTGGTAACGACCTTCTCCGCGTGCTGGACGAGCGCGGGTTGCCCGGCCGCCTCAACGACCAGCTCCACATCGGGCGCCAGCTCATCGATCGAGGCGACGAAACAGGCGTCCCGCCAGCGATAGCCGGTCGTTCCGATGCGCTCCGGCCTGACGACGATGTTACTGACGCGAATGTCGTCGCTCTCCCCGAGCGCGGAGAGAAGGGTCTGCGTTATGCTGCCGAAGCCGATGATCGCTATGCTTGCCGTCACGTTCCGTCGGTCCTCAAATTCTCGGTGAAAATGTCTGAAAGCTCGGTCGCCGCCCGGACGAGTGAGGCTTCGAGATGCTTCTCGTCGTGTTCGAGAATGCGGTTGCTTGGGCCGACGATGGAAACGGCATAGATCACGCCGATCTGCGGCAGATGCACGGGCGCCGCGATGCCCATCAGGCCGCGGTCGATCTCCTCGCGGCAATAGGCGATGCCCGTTTCGCGAACGGTGCCATATTCCTGTTTCACCGATGCCGGCGACGTCAGGGTCAGGTCCGTGAGTGCGGGCAGGTGGCCCTTGAGGATCCTATCCCATTCGCCTTCGTCCCGGAAGGCGAAGATCGCCTTGGCGGAAGCCGCCGCGTGCGCCGGCATGACGCGGCCCGGGTTGACGAAGCCGTGGGCATCCTTCGCGGGGGTGACGAGAACAACGCTCTCCACTCGGTCGCCCCTAAGAACGGAAAGGAACGCCGATTCCTTGAACTCCTCGGCCAGGCGATGCAGCACCGTCTGTGAAAGCGTGACGATCTGCTGGGGATCGACAGCGCTGCCAAGCAGGCGGCGAATGCGGTTGCCGAGGACATAGACCTTTCGGCCGCGCCCGATGGGCTCGCCGAACTCTGCGTCGGCATCAGCGCCGCCCAACGCGATGCAGTCGGCCTTGGCCAGCCCGGCGATCAACCGATGCATGGACGCTTTCGGCAATCCCAGGACCGTCTGCAAACCGCTGAATGTCAGCCCTTCGGGGTTTCTCGCGACGATTTCGAGGAGCTGCAACTG
The DNA here is from genome assembly GCF_000300335.1 of Nitratireductor pacificus pht-3B. Classification (GTDB taxonomy): domain Bacteria; phylum Pseudomonadota; class Alphaproteobacteria; order Rhizobiales; family Rhizobiaceae; genus Nitratireductor; species Nitratireductor pacificus. The sequence goes on from NZ_AMRM01000002.1 coordinate 131,436, forward strand.
GCGCTCCAGAAGATCGCGTCCCTCGGATGTTTTTTCGTTCACCTGCTCCTCCTCCATCGTCCTGCCGGCATGCAAGGCGCCAAAAAATCGCTTGACGATGCAAAACGATCATCACTAGTTTGTTCCTAAATTCAATACCAAAGTTCCGTTTTATGAAACTAAATGCGGAATGATGGGTTTCCGAATGATCAAGCAGGATGGAGGGAAATTGGGTCCATGCGAACTTTGAGACAGTTCACGAGTGCTTTTGGTGCGGCCCTGATCGGGGCCTGCGCGCTGACCACGGCGGGCATGGCGGAGGATGCGCCGGTCAAGCTGCGTCTTTCGCACAATCTCCCGACGAACAATGCCCTGCACTACGGCGTGCTGGAGCCCTGGGCGAAATCGATCGGCGAGGCCTCCAACGGCTCGATCGGTGTCGATATCTTCCCCGCGCAGCAGCTCGGCCCCGCCAAGGATCACTACAACATGGCGCGCGACGGCATCGTCGACATCGCCTTCTACCTGGTCGGCATCGAGCCGGGCCGCTTCCCGATTGTCTCGGCTGCCGAAGTGCCGTTCCTGGTGTCGGCCAACGACAGGGGATCGCGGGCCCTCTACGAGTGGTACCAGCCCTATGCGGCGACCGAGATGCCCGACGTCAAGGTCTGCGCCATGTTCTATGATGGCGGCGGCACCATCCATGCCAAGAAGAAGATCGAGCGCCCGGCTGATCTCGCCGGCCTGAAGATTCGCTCGCCCAACGTGATGGCGGCGGAGCTCTACCGCCTGGGCGGCGCTTCGCCGATCCAGATGTCGGCGAACGACGCGGCCGAGGCCGTCGAGCGCGGCGTCGTCGACGCGATCTCCTTCCCCTGGAAGCTCGTCCAGGCCCTCGGTGCGGACCGCGTCCTGAACTATCACATGGATACGACCCTCTACTCCCTGGCGACGGCGATCCTCATCAACAAGAGCTCCTACGAGCGTCTTTCCGATGCGCAGAAGGCGGTGATCGACAGCCATTGCAACGCCGACTGGTCGCAAAAGCTGCCGGTAGCGTGGACCGAGTACGAGTATGAGGGACGCGGCGTCCTGCTCGAGAAAGCCGGTCACGACGTCTATGCGATCTCGGACGAGCAGTTGCAGGAGTGGAAGGAGCTCGCCAAGGGCGTTCAGGCCAAGTGGGCAGCGGACGTTGCGGCCAAGGGCGTCGATGGCGAGAAGACGTTCGGCGAGTTGAAGGCGCTGCTCGAGAAATACGACGCGGCCTACTGACGCCACGGACCGACGGGGAGGAGCGCCATGCGACATTTGAGAATCTTTCTTGAGGCGGTGCCTGCGGCGCTGCTGCTCGCCATGGCGCTTCTCACGTCCGTATCCGCCGCGACGCGCTATCTCATCAACACGCCGGTGCCGGACGAGTTCGAGATATCGCGCATGCTGCTCAGCATCGTCGTGTGCTGGGGCATGGCCGCCGCCTTCTACTACAACGACCATATCCGCCTCGATGTGTTCTGGGGGCGTGCGAGCCTCGGCGCGAAGAAGATCCTGTCAAGGCTAGGCACATTCCTCAGCCTGCTGATCATCGTCGCGTATTCGGTGGCGCTGTGGCTGAAGGTCCTCGACACGATGAAAGCCGGTCTCCTGACGATCGACCTCGGCCTTTCTGTCTGGGGGTTCCAGTTCGCCGCCTGGCTCGGGACGCTGGCCTCGGCGGCAATCCTGCTCACGCAGACCATCTGGCCGCCCCGTCACCTCATCGACGAGCCGCACATCGACCAGGCCCTTTGAACGGCTCTTCCTGACACTTCCGACCTGAGACGAGAACGACATGCTGGACACCAACCTCGTGATGTTTCTGGGGTTCGGGCTGACACTGCTCCTTTGCGCCCTGCGCGTGCCGATCGGGCTCGCCATGGGCAGCGCGGGCATTCTCGGCTTCGGGCTGCTGACGGGCTTCGAGCCGGCTTTCCGGCTGGTTTCGCATTCCGTCATCTCGACCTTCTCAGACTACACGATGGGATTGATCCCGCTGTTCATCCTGATGGGCGCCGTGGCGGTTGCCTCGGGCATCAGCGCTGATCTGTTTCGCGCGGCACAGCTCTGGTTTGGCGGCTTTCGCGGCGGGCTCGCCGCCGCCACCATCGCTTCCTGCGGTGGTTTTGCGGCGATCTGCGGCTCGTCGGCGGCGACCGCCGCCACCATGACAAGGCTCGCCCTGCCGGAGATGAAGCGCTACGGCTATTCGGAACGCCTGGCGACCGGCGTCATCGCCGCCGGCGGGACTTTGGGTGTCCTCATCCCGCCGTCGATCGCGCTGGCCATCTACGGGCTGCTGACCCAGCAGAGCATCGGCCTTCTGTTCATGGCAGGCGTGGTGCCAGGCATCATCGCCATCGCCTTCTATATGGCGACAGCCCGCCTGTGGCTGCTCAAGCGACCCGAAGATGCTCCTGCCGGCAGCGTGCCGCCATTGCGCGAGCGCATGGGCAGCCTGGCGAAGCTCAGCCCCATCCTGCTTCTGTGCCTGCTGGTGATCGGCGGCATATACGGCGGCATCTTCACGCCGACAGAGGCAGGAGCCGTCGGAGCCACCGGCGCCATCGTCATAGCCTTCTCCATGGGCCGCTTCTCGTTCGAGCGCCTGTTCGCCTCGCTTGCCGAAAGCGTGCGCACCGCCGCGGCGATCCTGACGATCCTGGCCGGAGCCCTGCTGTTCGGCTACTTCCTGACCATCACCCAGACGCCGCAGAAGGTGGCGGAGCTGCTTCTGGGCGCCAATCTAGGCGCCTACGGGACGCTGCTCGTTATCCTCGCCGTGATGCTGGTTCTGGGATGCGTCATGGACTCGGCGGCGGTGGTTATCCTTACCGTGCCGATCGTCTACCCGATCATCACGCAACTGGGGTTCGACCCGATCTGGTTCGGCGTGATCGTCACCATGACCGTCGAGATCGGAATGATCAGTCCGCCTTTCGGCCTGAATGTCTTCGTCATCAAGGGCATCGCGAAGAACACCAATATCTGGGAGATCTACAAGGGGGTCACGCCATTCATCATCACCGACCTCCTGCGCATCGGCGTGATGATCCTGTTCCCGTCGCTCGTCCTGTTCCTTCCGAACCTGCTTCGATAACCGACCGGGCCTCCCTCGGAGACCCGCCCATACCTTTCACGAGCGGTTCGGCAGGACGACGCTCACGGCATCTCAACATCAGGAAGACCGTATTGGCATTTGCAGACATCGAGAATGGACGCCTTTACTACGAGGTGATCGGCGAGGGGAAACCCCTGTTTCTCATCTCCGGCCTTGGTGGCGTCGGCGAATTCTGGCGTAGCCAGGCCGAGCGCCTGGCGAGCCGCTTCCGCGTGGTCCTGCACGACCATCGCGGGACGGGCAGCAGCACCACGCTGACGACCGAATACTCGGTTGAGCTGATGGCGGCGGACGTGATGGCGCTGATGGATCATCTCGGTGTCGAGCAGGCGACGATGATCGGTCACTCGACTGGCGGGATCATCGCCCAGACGCTTGCCGCATTTCATCCGCAGCGGGTCGACGATCTGGTGCTGAGCGCATCATGGGCTCACGGCGACGCATACTTCCGAAGCCTCTTCGAGCTCAGGCTGGCGGTTCTGAAGGCGGCTGGAATGGACGCCTATGAGCGGCTGGGGCGGCTCTTCCGCTACCCGCCGTGGTTCTTCGAAGACCGGCCGGACGCGCTGGCGCCGGCCAGGCTCGGAGAAAGCGGCACCGAAGACGTCATTGCCAGCCGCATCGGCGTATTGCTGTCCTTCGATTCGCGTGCCTTTCTTTCCCGCATCGGCGCGCGCACCCTGGTGATCGGAGCGGAGGACGACGCGGTGACGCCACGCTATCTCTGGAACGAACTGGCGGAGAAGATCGAGAACGCGGTCCTGGCGACATTACCCACCGGCGGGCATTTCTGTCCGCAGACGCAGCCGGATCTGTATCACCGTCACCTTCTCGATTTTCTGCTCGCCGAGACGGCGGACAACCGGCCGGCTGTAGCAAAAGCATAGGACCCAGCCATGTGGAAGAGCAAGGAACTGCCCGAAATGCTCCGCGCGATCGCGGAGTTCCGTGAATATGGGTTTCTCGACCGGATTCCGCGGTGGGAGGAGCGCTTGCGGGTCAACGAGCTCGAGCTCAAGCGGTTCGCGGAAATCCCCCATGTGGACGAACAGCCCATGTCCACTGCTGCGCTGCCGCAGCGCCCCGAAGGAAAACCGCTTGCCGGAGGCGGCTCTGCTGGCTGGGCCACGCCCGAGACGGCTCTGGCGATTGCAGCCCGGGTGCAGCGGCGCGAGATTTCGGTCTCCGATGTCGCCGAGGCCTATATCGAGCGCGCCGAGGCGGTCACCGAGATGAACCTGTTCACGGCCTTCGATGCCGATCTGATGCGCAGGGAGGCGCGGGCGCTCGATGAGCGGGCCGCGAAGGGAGAGGCGCTGGGGCCGCTTGCCGGCGTGCCGGTTCCCGTCAAGGACTACATGTTCGTGCGTGGCTATCCGCGGACCGGGGGAACCCGGGCCATGGCACCGAGCACCGGTCACGACGATGCTGCCGCAGTCGCCAATCTGCGCGCGGCCGGCGCCCTGTTTGCCGGCATGACGAACCTGCACGAACTCGCCTATGGAGCGACCGGCATCAACCCGCATTTTGGCGCTGTAGCGAACCCGGGACATCCCGGCCGCATCATCGGTGGGTCCAGCTCGGGATCTGCCGGCGCGGTAGCCGCCGGCCTGGCGCCCGTCGCCGTGGGCAGCGACACGTCCGGATCCATCCGCATCCCGTCCGCCTTCTGCGGCGTGACCGGCTTCAAGCCGACCTATGACAGCATCAGCCGCGACGGCGTCATGCCGCTCGCCTGGTCGCTCGATCATCTGGGGCCGATCGCCGGCAATGTCCGGGACGCAGCGCTTCTGTTCGCCGTCATGGCGGGGCGGGCGCCCGAGAGTTGCGTGCCTGATGCGAACCTGAAACCCGGCCGCTTGCGCTTCGGAAAGCCCACAAACCATTTCTACGACGAGGTGGATACGGCGATCCTGGACCGTATCGAGCGTCTCATTGCAGCGCTTGCCGGTGCGGGTCACGCCATCGTTCCCACCAAGTTGAGCGCAGTCGAGAACTGTCTGCCGATCCATGTCCAGACGGTGACTGCGGAAGCATCCCAGGCCTATTGGCAGCCGCTGGTGGAGAACCCGCACCTGCTGGGCGAGGATGTGCGGGTACGCCTCGAGGTCGGGCAATTCCTTGCCAGCGTCGACTATGTCAAGGCACAGAGGCTGCGCACGGTGCAGCGCCAGGCGCTGCAGGCCGCCTTCGACGATATCGACGTGCTGATCACTCCGACAGTGGCGACCGCCGCGCCGGAGATCGGCGCGGCCAGCGTCATCATCGATGGCGTCGAGCGCCCGCTGCATCCCGCGCTGACCCGCTTCACCACGCCGTTCAACCAGTCCGGGCTGCCGGCGATCACGCTTCCCTGCGGGGTCAATGCAGCCGGCTTGCCGATCGGCGTCCAGCTCGCCGGTCCCTACGGGAGCGACGAACGGCTTCTGGAAATCGCCGCCGAGGTCGAGCGCGTGATCGCGGAGATGCCAGCCTGAGGAAGGTGCCTTCGTTGCGCTGCCGGGCCGGCTTCGATACCGATCGGCCGGCCCGTGCTGCTGATCCCGGTAAAGTCAGGCATAGGCATCGGCTGACGTTGCCAGCCGGCTTTCCAGCAGGTCGCCGCGCTCGCGCAATATGGGATACGCGACGGTGGTCAGCAGCGCGTTGATTTGCTTGAGGTCGCGTATCGTTTCCAGATGGATGCTGCTGGTTTCGATGCTGGCTGGAATGCTGCTCTGAAGGCGCTTCATGTGGCGCTCGCGGCTGAGGCGTTCCAGGTCGCGCAGCTTGTCCTTCTCGCAAACGAGCTGTCGCGCCGCATCCGGATCGTCCGATACGATGATGTTCAGGGCGAGTTGAAGATTGGCCAGCACCCGGTCATGCATGCGGGTGATGTCATCCATCCCGTCTTTCGAGAAAACAAGCTTCTGGTCGCGCTTCTGCTCCGCCAGCCGCAACAGATTGTTGGCGACAAGACTGCTGACATGCTCGAGGTTCACGCCGATGCCGGCGACCTCCATGGAGCGCTCCGCATCGGCGGCCTGCATCTCGCGCCGTGTTAGCTCGGCGAGGAACATCTTGAGATCGGACTGGATCTGACGGATCTGCGTATCCGTCCTGCGGCTGTGCATGATGGCTGTTTGATCGCCTGTCTGAAAGATATGCATCAGCGGAGTGAGCATTTTCTCGAGGAGCGCTCCCATGCGCAGCAACTCACGCGTTGCGCTGGCGAGGGCCAGGCTGGGGTTGTCGAGCGTCGTGCGGTCAAGCGCGGAACGGTTTTCCCCCCCGGTATCGTCCTGTGTCCGGGATTGCGGGGCGGGCAGAAGGCGCAGCAGGATCCTTTCCACAAGCGTGACGGCCGGCAGGGCCACCATGAGCAACAGGCCGTTGAAGGCCAGGTGCAGATTGACCAGTTGCAGCTCCGTGCTCCGGCCGAGGACATCGAGCAGATGCGGCCATTGGGCCAGGACCGCTAGGAGAATGACGGCGCCGGCGCTGCGAAACAGAAAATTCCCGACGGGCACGCGGCGGGCCTCGGCGTCGAGCCCCTGTGCAAGCCCCATCGCGATCAGCCCGCTGCCCACATTCGCGCCGACCACCAGCGGAATACCCAGTTCAAGGGGGATCAGCGATTGTGAGGCGAGGGATGCGATGAGCAGGATTGTCGCCACGCTCGAATGAACCAGCCAGGTGAAAACCGCTCCGATGATGAACGACATGATGATGTCGCCGGCGAGCGAGTTGGTGATCGTCGGCAGAACCGCGCTGCCGCGAAGCGGCGCCGTCGCATCGCCGATCAGCCGGAGCGAAAGCAGGACCAGCGCAATCCCCATGAGGATGCGGCCGATCTGCTTGAGCCGCCGCCCCTGCGCCTTGAGAAACAGGCCTCCTCCCGATGCAAGCAGGAGCGGGGTGAGCCAGCTCAGGTCGAATGACAGGAGCTTGACGACAAGGGCGGAGCCGAGATCTGCGCCGAGCATCAGACTGAGGCCTGTCGAGACGCTGAGAAAGCCGCTCGCGACGAACCCCGCCGAGAGCATCGCGACGGCGGTTGAACTCTGTAGCAATACGGCAAGGCATGTTCCGGCAAGCGCGGAGACGACGCGCCTGTTCCCGGCCCTGCGCAGCACATCCTTGAGCTCGGAACCGCAAGCGCGCTCCACACCTGTTCGCACCATGCGGACCGCCCAGACGAGAAGTGTCGCGGCTCCGATCAGCTCGATCAGGATGAGGGACGTCGTCATCGTTCAGCGCTCGGACACCCGGGCAACCCCGTACTGGCCGGTCTGGCGCCCGCCGCGGGAAGGGGACGCTGCCTGCGCGGGTTGGCGCAGGACTGGAAGCGCCAGGAGATCGGCGAAGCGCTCTACGGAGAAATCCGCTCGCGTCGCGTCGACATCGGGATTGAACAGAATTGTCGTCATGCCGAGTGCCTTGGCACCGTCCAGTTCATACTGCGCATGACCGACGAAAGCCGCATTGTCCGGGCTGACGCCGAGGGGCGTCAGGGCAGCCAGGTAGATTTCCGGTTCGGGCTTCACGATCTGAAGCTCCCGGGAATCGGCATAGCTGTCCCAGATGTCGTGAATGCCGACGCTGCGAAACCAGCGGGTCTTTTCATCGCGGGAGTTGAAGGTGTTGGTCACGATGCCAAGCTGGAAACCGCGCTGCTTCAAAGCATGCAGCGTATCGGCGACCCCGTCGAAAAACTGGACGTCGCCCTGCTGCTCGCGCAGCAGGCGCAGCCCCTCGGTCATCTGGTCGGGATCGGTGACGCCGTAATGGGCAAGGAGCCAGCCGAAGAACTCCGGCACCCCGATCTTGCCGGCATGCGCGGCAAGCCGCATCCCACGCTCGACCGGGTCCTTCCTGGCGGGCGCGGGCAGCCCCCGTTCGACCAGGAACCGCGCCACCTCGGCGTCACGCCGCGGCTTGCTGTAAAGGACGTCGCCTGCGTCAAACAGAATCGTGTTGATGGTCAAGGTGGGTCCTTTCCTGCGGGTGCCGATAGTTCTGGTTTGGAGGATGGCGCCCCGGCAGAAATCCTGCCGGGGCGAAGCCGAAATCACCCAAGGGCGAGATAGAGCGCCAGGAAATTGTGTTTTGAGGAGTAGATTTCGTCGGGGTCGATGGGCCAGAGTTTGAGGCTGTCGAATGGCGGCAGATCGAACTCGCGAACCTGTTCGGCTTCAAATCCGGCGCGGGCCGCGTAATCGCCGGGCTCGTTCCAGGGCTTCAGCCCTTCCTCTTCCATCATGTAGCGGATAAGAAGCTTGGCCGCGTTGGGGTGAGGAGCCTTGTCCGCGATCATGAGCGCCGTGGGATAGGTGACCCCGAAGACCGGATCGAGGTCTATCATCGGGGCGGCGGCATAAATGCCTTCCTCGTTCGACCGCATCTTCGAGAAGCTGGTGATCCCGACCGGCGGATTGTCCTGCTTCACATCCGCGACATTGTTGAAGATCTTGGTGGTCGACCCCTGAAAGATGGGCTGATTGTTGAGGAAGCGGTGCAGCCACTCCATCGCGGCATCCGGCTTGTCGACCAGCGGGTTGCTGTCGACAGCCTCGGTGACTGCTGCTGAATATTCGATCGGCGCTCCGAATTCCCGCTCATAGGCGGCGGCCATCTCGTCGGGATGCGCCAGGATCGTCTGGATGAAGTTCGCCGACAATCCATCCTCGAGCGGGCTTGGAAGCAGGGTTCGGCCGGCCCATTCGGGACGGGTGAGATCCCAGAGGGAATCGATCGGCGGTCCGTCGGGGTTGAGGGCCGTGTTGTAGAAGAGCACCCGGCTGCTATGCCGCTGGACGAGCAGGGGTGACTTCTCGTTCTCCGCGAGATCGCCGATCACCGTGTCGGGCAGGAAGTTCCAGACCAGCTCGTTTGGCAGGGCCTCGTTCAGGAGCATGGGAAATTCGGAATTGAACAGCACGTCGACGCCATAGACGCCCGACTTGTGTTCACGACGCAACTTCTCGATCTGGAGGTCGGAGGGGATGTCGTGGCCGATGATCTCCACCCCATAGCGTTCGCGGAAGTCATCGACCAGCTTGGCGATGCGTGAGGAGACCGAGTACACGACCACCTGACCCTCTTCACGCGCCGCGGCCTCGATCTCCTCCCAGTTCTGCGCCGCCGGAGCGAACTCGCCGATGCCCGCGCGCTTGCGCCAGGCTTCGTCGGCCATCGCCGCCGTCGCCGTGACGGCGATGGCGGTGGCGAGCAGCAGCGATCTAAATGCTGACAGCTTCATTTCTCTTCCTCCCTTGTGTGGGTGCATAGGCAAGCGTGCGGGGAGTTGCGTCCCTCTCGCCCGGGCGCTGCACCATCGCGCCCGTGCTCGCGTCGTAGATGTTCAGGGCCTCGGCATCGAAGCTCACATAAACGGTTTGACCCTGCTTCAGCTCGGTATCGTGGCCGACGCGCGCGATGACAGCCGTCGCGCCCCGCGTGAGCTGCACGATCGTCTCGGGACCGTTCGGCAGAACCGCCGTGATCTCATAGGGCTGCCCTGGACCCTCGCCGGCGGAGAGCGTCAGGTCCTCCGGCCGTGCGCCGACCACGATGTTCGATGGTTCCGGGGTCCAGTCCAGATCGAGCTGGATGTCGCCATTGCCATAGCGGCTGGCGCTCTTGCGCTGCATCTCGACGAGATTGATGCGCGGCATGCCGATGAATTCGGCGACAAAGACATTCTCCGGCTGGCGGTAGACCTGCCGCGGCGGCGAGACCTGCTGGATGTTGCCGTCCTTCATCACGACCACCCGCGTCGACATCGTCATCGCCTCGGTCTGGTCATGGGTGACGTAGACGGTCGTCGCGCCGGTCGCACCCTGGATGCGCTTCAGTTCGACGCGCATGTCCATGCGCAGTCGCGCATCGAGGTTGGACAGCGGCTCGTCCATCAGGAAGACGGGCGGCCGGGTCGCCAGAAGCCGGGCCAGCGCGACGCGCTGCTGCTGTCCGCCGGAAAGCTCCGACGGATAGCGCTGGTCGAGATGGGCCATGCCGAGATCGGCCAGGACCTGGTCGATGCGCCGATGGCTCTCCGCGTTCGACGTTTTCAGGACATCGAGGCCGAACTTGACGTTGTCGCGCACGGTCATGTGGGGCCAGAGCGCGTAGCTCTGGAACACCATGCCGAGATTGCGCTTGCCGGGTGGTACGAGAATGTTCTTCTCGGAGGAGAAGACGATCTCGTCGCCGATGATGATCTCTCCCTCATCGGGCGTCTCCAGGCCGGCGAGACAGCGCAAGAGAGTGGTCTTGCCGCAACCCGAAGGCCCCAGAAGGACTAGGAATTCGCCGCTTTCGATGGTGAGCGAGACATTGTTCAGGGCCGTGGCGTCGCCGTAGCGCTTGACCAGGTTTCGGATCTCAATCTTCGACATTTCCCGCTCCTCCTCAGGATTGTTTTTCGCGCAGTCGGGCCAGGCGGCCCTTGCCGATGCCCCAGAGGATCAGCTCGCCGATCATGGTCAGGACGGCGACGATCAGCACCAGCGCGTTGGAAAGCTGTGTCAGCCCTTCTTCGGCGTAGCCGAACCCCACCGTCATCAGCACGCGCGTGGATGGCGTGATCAGCAGGATGATCAGGGACAGCTCGCGCATCACCCCGACGAAGCTGACCATCATGCCGGACACCAGGCCGGAACTGGCCAGAGGCATCACAATGCGCCGAAACCGCAGCGACCAGCTTGCCCCGGCCAGCTCGGCGGCCTCTTCCAGTTCCTTGCCGATCTGCGTGATGGCCGACACGCCGGTCTTGACCGAATAGGGCAGGCGGCTGACCACGGAGATCAGAATGAGCAGCGTGAAGGTGCCGTAGAGCGCCGGGATGGGACCGACAGGCTGCGCAAAAAGCGTCAGGTACATCGCGCCGAAGGCGATCGTGGGGAACATGAAGGGAATGAAGGCGATCTGATCGAGCAGCCGTGCCAGGGGATTGTCGCCGCGCCGGACCACGATATAGGCGATTATCAGCCCGAGGACCGACGCGATGATGGCGGTGATGAAGGCCAGCTTCAGCGTGTTCCAGGTGGCGCCGAGGATATTGGTGTTGTGCAGCACCCCGGGCTCGCCGAAGGCGATGTCGGGGTTGGAGGTGCCGAGCCAGAAATGCGCGGTCAGGTTCTCCCAGCCGTAGAAGCCGTCGATCAGCATGACCGACTGCACGCCGAGCAGGATCAGCGGCAGGATGCCGACGACGAATGCAAACAGCGCGACCGCCGTGAAGACCGGCCAGCGCCAGCCGCCGAGCGCGATGACCCGGCTGCGAAAGCCCTTGCCGCTGATGGTCTCAAACCGCCGGGACTTCTTGCCGACAAAGCGGTTGGACATCCAGATCGCCGCCAGCGACATGGCGATCAGCACGATCGCGAGGACAAAGGCGAGGGAGTCGAGCCCGAGCGCCAAGTTGGCGTAAACCATCGTCGCCACCGTGTGGTACTGGGTCGGCGCGCCGAGCAGGAAGGGCAGGGCGAACTGGCCGATGGTCTTTCCGAAAGTCAGGATGAACGCCGCGGCGAAGGCCGGTGCGACCACCGGAAACGTGATGCGGCGCAGAATGGTCAGCCGGCCGGCGCCGGAGATCAGTGCGCCTTCCTCCATCTGCGAGTCGATGGTGGCCAGGGCTCCAGCAACCAGCAGATACGCGAAGGGAAAGTAGTGGATGGCGAGGGTGATCGAGATCGGCACGGCGCCATAGGAGAGCCATTCCGGCGGGGCGACGCCGATCAGCGATTGGTAAAGCCCGGGCTGGCCGCCGACCTTCGGGCTGCGGAAGACCGTCTCCCAGGCAAGCGCGATGGCGAAGGACGGGACGATGTAGGGTAGGGTCAGGAGCGGTTGCAGCCAGCGCTTTCCCGGCATGTCGGACCGGACGACGCACCAGGCCAGCATGCCGCCTGCCAGAAGCGCCAGGATCGTGGAGGCGATGCCCGTGACCAGCGTATTGACCAGCGGTCCGTAGAGCATCTTGCCCGACAATGGTCCCGCGGTTGCCTGGAGCCAGTGAAACCAGGTGAACGCGCCGGGGATCGCATCGGGGGACAATCTCCTGTCGGTATCGCCCCAGGTCAGCGTATGAACGACCAGCTGGATGAAGGGCCAGATCACCAGATAGGCCAGCACCGCAAGGAACCCGATCATCAGGATGTTCACGGGGTCAAGCAGCTTGCGCAGGGCGTTTGCGCGGAAGTGATGATCCGACAGGGAAAGACTGGTCATTCTCAATCCTTGTGGTTGTTGAGCTTGGTCCGCAGCGTCTCGAGGGCTTCGAGCCCTTCGACGGCCCGTTCGGGGTCCCGATGCGCCAGTGTCATGGCCAGCGCCTCGCAGACGAGCAGGGGCCCGGTGCGAAGCTGCATCTCGCCCTCGTCGGGGCGGGTGACGCTCAAGGTGAGATCAGGCCGCGGCCGAAGGGTCGGTCCGGTTGCGTCGCTGATGACAATCGATCGCGCGCCGATTTCTGCGACATACTCGATCACGGCGCCGTAGCCTGCCGGCAGCGAGCCCGGCGCCTGGAAGGCGAAGATCACGACAGCGTCGTTCTTGCGGACGGCCATGAGATGTTCGGCCAGATCGCGCCGCTGCATGTTGAGCGCAACCTCGGTGCGGCAGCCAATCCGGCGCAGCCGCCGGTCGAGATGGGCTACCGGCGGGGCGGCGCTGCCGCGGCCGAAAATGAATATGGTCCGCGCCTCGCGAAGATACTCGGCCGCTTCGTCGATCCCCTCCTGGCTTAGGGTATTCGAGATGGCGGCGAGCGCCGCGATCTCGCTCTCGATCAGCTTGGCGAGATTCGAGCCGCGTTCGATGCGGTCGCGCCTGAGCTGGGCCCGGCTGCTCGGCTGGTCGCCGAAGCGCGCATCCTGTCGCAGCCTGCTCTGCAGGTCGGGATAGCCATCGAAGCCGAGCTTGTTGGCCAGACGGACGACTGTCGAGGCGTGGACCTTCGCAATGCCCGCGAGTTCAGAGGCGGACCGGTAGAGCGCCGCCTCGGGGTCGTTCAGGATGATCGAGATGAGCGTCCTGTCCGCTGTGGTCAATTTGCCGTCGAACGCCTCAAGAGCGGTGCCGAAAGAGGTTGCCTGTGCCATCTGCGCCTTGCCTGTTTATGCAATGACATTATCAAAAAGTAGAATTTATGCAATGCCTTTTGCATAAATACGATCTGAGGCGGCTTGGCGGCCGGAAACCGCGTACTCCGGCAGCTGGAAGCTGAGGCGGCTCGCGCTCTTTCGGGGGGGCAGGAGCAGAGCAAAGAATTCGATTGAGAAACCGATGGACCCGTGGCGCGGATGGCCCTCACTTGACGTCATGCCCGCAGGCTCTTGCAGTGTCGGTTTATCCGGGCGCGCCTGTTTGCAAACAGGCGCCGGCGATGGCGGGGCTGGCCGACTGGCAGGACAAGGGTGGTTCCCGCGGTGCGAGGAGTGGAGGTCAGCCCGCACCCCGACGAAAGAAACGGGCGATGAACCGATCCAGGTTTTCCGAAGAGCAGATCATCGGCATTCTGAAGGGGCACCAGCCGGCCAATAACCGCCGATGGCATGCGTGATGCCCGGTGCTGCAAGCCGTACAATCCGGCCATGCGCGCGGTCGCGCTCAGATGTGACCCGAATGGCTGGACCGGACGGTGATACGCCGGCGACGGCGAATATGCGCCATGCCAGTTGGAAGCTTCGGCGAAAGGGACTGTCGGGAAGGGGTGATGGTGCCCAGAGGCGGATTCGAACCACCGACACGCGGATTTTCAATCCGCTGCTCTACCAACTGAGCTATCTGGGCTTGCCAATCGCGTGGTGCGGAGTGCCGCCACGGTCATTGTCGGCAGGGTTGGTGCTCCACCGAAAGCGCGTGGGTTATAGCACGAGATTTGCCGGTGGCAAGTGCCGTTGCGATGATTTGACGACAGATTTTTCGCCGGCCCCGCTGCGTCAGCTGCGCCAGGAGAGCAAACGCTTCTCGGCCCTGCCGATCAGCCAGGAAATGCAGAGCCCCAGCACCGACAGGAGAGCGACGCCGGCGATCAGCTGGTCGAGGGCGAACAGCGCGCCCGCCATCAGGATATAGGCGCCGATGCCGAACTCCGCGCCGATCATCTCCGCCGCCACGAGAAGCACGATGGCGATCGAGGCAGAGATGCGGAAGCCCGACAGGATCGCCGGCATCGCGCCCGGGACGATGATCTTGCGCACGATCGACAGCCAGGACAGCCCGAAGGACTGCCCCATGCGGATCAGGTTGCGATCGACATTGTCGACGCCGGCATAGGTGGCGATCACGGTCGGGAAGAAAGTGCCGAACAGGATCGTCGCCACCTTCGAACCCTCGCCGATGCCGAACCAGATGATGAACAGCGGAAGGAGCGCGATCTTCGGCACCGGGAAGAGGGCGGAGACGAGCGGCAGCAGGCCGGAGCGCGCCAGCGAGAACAGGCCGATGGCGAGGCCGAAGGCGATGCCCAGCAGGCTCCCAAGCGTCCAGCCCACCACCAGCCGGTAGAGGCTGGCGCCCAGATGCTTCCACAGCATGCCGGTCGTCGCGAGGTCGACCAGCGCGCCGAAGGCCTCGGAGGGGGCGGGCAGGGCGATCGGGCTGATGAAGCCGCTCCGCGCGCCGATCTCCCAGAGCGCGAGGATGGCGAGGAAGACGACCGGCGCGACCGAGCCGAGCGGCCGGTGGACGAACCCGCCGCCGCGGAACGGCACCGGGCGCTGCACCGCCGGGTCGGCGCTGGCCGGGGCAGCGGACGCCTCGGATGCGGCGGTCTCATGCGACATCGGTAATCTCCCGGTCGGCCTCGCGCGCCTCCTCGCGCATGATCTCCCAGACGCGGCGCTGGAGCTTCTCCAGTTCGGCCAGCCTTTCGGCGCGCTCGGCGAGCGGCATCTCGATCTCGACCACCTCGCGGATGCGGCCCGGGCGGCGTGACAAGACGACGATGCGGCGGCCGAGGCGCACGGCTTCATTGAGATTGTGCGTCACGTAGCAGGCGGAGAAACGCTCCCGGCTCCACAGGGCGATCAGGTCGTCCATCAGCAGTTCGCGCGTCTGGCTGTCGAGCGCGGAGAGCGGCTCGTCCATCAGCATGATCGCCGGCTTGACGGCGAGCGCCCGGGCGATCGCCACGCGCTGCTTCATGCCGCCGGAAAGCTGGCGCGGCAGCGCCCTTGCGAAATCGGTGAGATTGGTGCGCGCCAGCACATCGGCGATGACGGCGCGCCGCTCCCGGCCGTTGATCCCGTGGTCCTCGAGCACGAGGCTGACATTGCCTTCCACGGTGCGCCAGGGCAGCAGGGCGAAATCCTGGAAGATGTAGGTCAGCGGATTGAGCGAACCCTCCGGCGGTGCGCCGGAAACCAGCGCCTGTCCGCCGGCCGGCCGCTCCAGCCCGCCGGCGATGCGCAGCAGCGTGGACTTCCCGCAGCCGGAAGGGCCGACGATGCAGACGATCTCGCCGTCGTCCACGGTGAACGAGATGTCGTCGAGCACGGTGGTCCCGCCGTAGCGGTGGCTGATGTTCTGGAGGGCGAGCTGCATCGGCTGAGGTGCGCCGCCCCGACGGACGGGGCGGCGAGCGCTTTAGCGGGTTTCCACGAAGCTGGTATCGACCAGCTTCTCCATGGTGACACCCTCGGGCACCAGGCCTTCCGACTTGAACCATTCGAGCTGGTCCTCGACGCTGGCGAGGCTGAGCGCCGCGCTCTCGTTGATGCGCATGGCGCCGGCGCGGATGCGCGGATCGGCCTTGTCGAGCGGCTGGTCGGCATAGATGTATTTGTGGATCATGGCGACGATGGCCGCCGTGTCCTCTTCGCTCATCGACTTGTCGACCAGCGCCGCATTGTAGTCGGCGATGCCCTTGGACAGGCCGGCCAGGAAGCGCTTAACGAGGTCGGGCTTGTCCGCCACATTGGCGGTCGAGGTGAACACCGTGGTGACCTGGTAATTGTCGATATAGTCGGAGACCTTGCCGATCTCGACCACTTCCGGCCCCTTGGTGAGCCCGCTGGCGATGTTCGGCACGATCGACCAGGCGTCGATCTGCCCGCTCTTCAGCGCGGCGATGACGGCCGGCACCTTCTGCAGCGGCTTCACCTGGATCTCGGAGCGGGCGAACCCCTCCTTGTCGGCGATCTTGTGCGCCATGTAGTGGAAGGACGAGCCGGTTGTGGTGATGCCGAAGCTGCGGCCCTTCAGGGCCGCCGGCGTGGTGACGCCCGCGTCGTGCGCCGCCTTCGAGACGAGGATCTTCTGGCCCTCGATCTCCGGCGTCTCCTGCAGTGCGCCGCCGATCACCTTGATGACGCCCTTGTCGGCGAGGCTGATCAGGCCGCCGGAAATGGCCGTCATGCCGAAATCCACGTCGCCGGAAGCGATGGCCACCGCCATCGGCTGCGCCGCCTGGAAGGATACGAAGGCGACCTCCAGGTCCTGCTCGGCGAAATAGCCCTTCGCCTCGGCGATGATGCTCGGCGAATGGGAGGCCAGCGAGAGGATGCCGACATTGATCTTGTCGGCCGCCTGCGCGCCGGTGCCTGCCGCGACCGCGCCGGCCAGAACCAGCGCGCCGAAGGTCCTGCGTGAAAATCGATACATCTGAAACTCCTGAATTCTCCTACCCTGCAAGGCTCATGGCACAGAGCCGGCATGGGGGGCAAGTGAAACCGGCCGATCGGGGCGGGCTGGCGCGATCCGACCATCGTGGAGCGCGCGGCCACCCCCTCTGCCCTGCCGGGCATCTCCCCCTCAAGGGGGGAGATTTGGCGGTGGCATCGTTTCGCCAATCATCCACGTCGAGGGAGAAGCGGTTCATTGCCGCCAGCCAATCTCCCCCCTTGAGGGGGAGATGCCCGGCAGGGCAGAGGGGGGGTGAGGCGCAGACATCTCAAGACAAACACCTCCATCCCCGCGCGGGCTTCACCGCCGAGGCATGAGCATGGGTCCGGCCGCCGCCCTCCTTCAGTGAAGCCGCGCTTCCATCTCCGCCTTGACGCGCGCCGCCGCTTCCTCCTTCACCGGTCCATAGCCGCGGATCTGCATCGGCAGGGCCAGTGTCTCGGCGAGAGCCGCCGCGTTCTCCGCGTCGAGCTTGCTCAGGGCGGTTTCAACCTGTGCGCCGTACCAGTCGATCAGCCCGCGCTCCATGCGCCGCTCGGCGGTGCCGCCGAACGGGTCGAAGGCGGTGCCGCGCAGGCGCTTCATGCGGGCGAGCACGCGGAAGGGCAGGCGCACCCAAGGGCCGAAGGCGCGCTTGAGCGGACGGCCGCGCGCATCCTCGCCGGATGCCAGGAAGGGCGGGGCCAGGTGGTGGACGATGCGGTAGTCGCCCTCGAACTCCTGCGCCAGCCGCTCGGTGAAGCCCGTTTCCATGTGCAGGCGGGCGACCTCGTATTCGTCCTTGTAGGCCATCAGCTTGAACAGCGAGCGGGCGACGGCGCTGCTGACGGCCTCGCCACCGAGCGGCGCCTCGGCGGCGCGCACCTTGTCGACCAGCCGGCGGTAGCGGGCGGCATAGGCGGCGTCCTGATAATCGGTCAGGAAGGCCTCGCGCCGGCTGACGATCTGGTCGAGCGTCCGGTCGGGTTCCGGCGGGGGCGAAAGCAGCGCCTTCAGCGCATCGGGCCTGGCGGCGGCGAGGCGGCCGACCAGGAAGGCGCGGTGGTTCTTCTCGACGGCGACGCCATTGAGCACGATGGCCTGCGCCAGCGCGTTGAGCGAGACCGGCACTAGGCCGAGCTGCCAGGCGAAGCCGAGCATCATGACATTGGCGAACACCGTGTCGCCCATCAGCTTTTCCGAAAGGCGGTTGGCGTCCATGGCGGTCAGCCCGTCTTTGCCGGTCACGCCCTCGATGGCCGCCAGCCGGGCATCGATGCGCAGGCTCGCGTCGCGCTTGCGCACGATGTCGCCGGTCGGCATCTCGGCCAGGTTGACGGCGGCGCGCATGCCCGGCCGGTAGCTGGCCGACGCCTTGGGCGAGGAGGCAACGACGATGTCGCAGCCGATCAGAGCATCCGCCGCGCCGCGGTCGATGCGCACCTGATGGATTGCCGCCGGGCTTTCGGCCAGCCGCACATAGGAGAGCACCGGGCCGAATTTCTGCGCGAAGCCGGTGAAGTCGAGCACGCTCGATCCCTTGCCCTCCAGATGCGCGGCCATCGTGACGAGCGCCCCGACCGTGACCACGCCGGTGCCGCCGACGCCGGTGATCAGGAGGTCGAAAGGCCTGTCGAGAGACGGCAGCTCCGGTTCGGCGAGATCGGCGGCGAGCGCCGTCAGATCGACCTCCATGCCCGTGCGCTTCTTCCGCTCGGCGCCCTCGACGGTGACGAAGCTCGGGCAGAAGCCGTTAAGGCAGGAGAAATCCTTGTTGCAGGACGACTGGTTGATCTGCCGCTTGGTGCCGAACTCCGTTTCCTTCGGCTCGACGGACAGGCAGTTGGACTCCACCGAACAGTCGCCGCAGCCCTCGCAGACCAGGTCGTTGATGACGACGAAGGTCTTCGGATCCTCCATCTGGCCGCGCTTGCGGCGGCGGCGCTTCTCGGTCGCGCAGGTCTGCTCGTAGATCAGGACGGAGACGCCCTCGACCTCGCGCAGCGCGCGCTGGACCGCGTCCATCTCGCGCCGGTGGTGGATGGTGGTGCCGGCGGGCAGGTCGCCGGGCTGGAATTTCTCCGGGTGGTCGGAGACGAGCGCGATGCGCTCGACGCCCTCGGCGCGCGAGGCGTTGGCGATGCCCTGCACGCTGACGGGGCCGTCGACCGGCTGCCCGCCGGTCATGGCGACGGCGTCGTTGTAGAGGATCTTGAAGGTCATGTTGGCCTTCGCGGCGATCGCCTGGCGGACGGCCATCGAGCCGGAGTGATACCAGGTGCCCTCGCCGAGATTCTGGAACACGTGGTTCCTGCCGGTGAACAGCGAGGAGGCCGCCCAGTTGACGCCCTCGCCGCCCATCTGGATCAGCGACGAGGTCTCGCGGTCCATCCAGCTCGCCATGAAATGGCAGCCGATGCCGGCCAGGGCCTGCGAGCCCTCGGGCACCTTGGTCGAGGTGTTGTGCGGGCAGCCGGAGCAGAAATAGGGGGTGCGGGTGGCGCCCTCCACCTGCAATGCGACGGACGGGGTGGCGAGGATCTTTTCGGCGCGGGCGGCAAAGCCGCTGCCCGGGAAGATGCCGTCGAGGCGGCGGGCGACGATGGGCAGGAGGAGGCGCGGCGACAATTCGCCGGTCCACGGCACCAGCCGCTCGCCATTCTCGTCGCGCTTGCCCACTATGGCGTGCGGCTTGTGGCCCGGCCAGTCGTAGAAATACTCCTTGAACTGGCTTTCGACGATGCCGCGCTTCTCCTCGATGACGAGGACTTCCTGCTTGTCCTTGACGAAGTCGAGCGCCGAACGCCGGGCGAGCGGCCAGACCATGCCGATCTTGTAGATGTCGATGCCGAGCTTGCGGCACTCCGCCTCGCCGATGCCGAGCAGGCGCAGCGCCTCCATCAGGTCGAGATGCGCCTTGCCGGTGGTGACGATGCCGAAACGGGCGTCCCTGACATCGTAGATGTGGCGGTCGATCGGGTTGGCCTCGGCGAAGGCGAGCACGGCGTGCTTCTTCGCCTCCATGCGCTCCTCGATCTGCGGTCCGGGCAGGTCCGGCCAGCGATAGTGCAGCCCGCCGGGCGGGGGCGTGAAATCGGGCGCCTCGAAGACGCGGTCTTCCGGCAGGTCGAAGGACGAGGCGGATTCAACGGTCTCGGAGATGGCCTTGAAGCCGACCCACATGCCGGAGAAGCGCGACAGCGCGTAGCCATATTCGGCGAATTGCAGATACTCGTCGATGCCGGCCGGGCTGAGCGTCGGCATGAACCAGGCCATGAAGGCGACGTCGGACTGGTGTGGCATGGAGGAGGAGACGCAGCCATGGTCGTCGCCGGCGACCACCAGAACGCCGCCATGCGGCGAGGAACCATAGGCGTTGCCGTGCTTCAGCGCGTCGCCGGAGCGGTCGACGCCCGGCCCCTTGCCGTACCAGAGGCCGAAGACGCCATCGACCTCGCGCTTCGGATTGGTCTCCACCTGCTGGCTGCCGAGCACGGCGGTGGCGGCGAGGTCCTCGTTGACGGCGGGGAGGAATTCGATGCGGGCTTCCGCGACCCGCTTCTTGGCGCGCCATAGCTCCAGGTCCAGCGCGCCGAGCGGCGAGCCGCGATAGCCGGAGATGAAGCCTGCGGTGTTGAGGCCGGCGGCGCGGTCGCGACGCGCCTGGTCGAGCGCGGCGCGCACCAGCGCCTGCGTGCCCGTCATGAAGACGCGGCCCTTCTGCTGCTCGTAGCGGTCCTCGAGCCGATAGCGCGACAACAAGCCGGTCTTCTGATGAACGGTCATGGGCTCCTCCTGCGGCTCCTCCTGCCTTGCTTGGAACAATTCTAAACCGCGTGCGCTGGAATTTCCTGCCAGATATGGCGATTTCAGGCTGGATAATGGTAGGATTGACCGGATATTGTGCATTAACAGAAATGAATGGAAGGTTTTCAGCCGATGCCGGAAAAAATCACGGAGCAGGATCGCCGGCTGCTCGACGCCCTGCAGGACAATTGCCGCCTGTCCAACCAGGACCTTGCCGAACGCGTCGGCATGTCCACATCCGCCTGCTGGCGGCGCGTGCGTGCGCTGGAGGAGGCCGGGCTGATCCGCCGCTACGCGGCGCTGCTCGATGTCGAGAAATCGGGCCTCGGCTTCCAGGCCATCGTCCATGTCATGCTGACGCGGCACGACCACCGGCATGTCGACACGTTCATCGCCGAGATCCGCCGCCGCTCGGAAGTGCTCGACTGCTATTCGACGACGGGCGAGGCGGATTACCATCTGCGCGTCGTCTGCCGGGATCTCGCCGCCTACAACCGTTTCCTGGAGGATTTCCTGTTCCGCCTGCCGGGCATCGCCAATGTGCGCACCAATCTGGTGTTGAAGGACATCAAGCAGCACAGCGCCGTTCCCGTTCAGGCGGGACAGGGTTGACCGGGCACGGTTGACGGCCCCCGGTTGACAAGTCCGGCCGCCGCCCGTCTATCTCGCGGCAACCGTGATGCGAGGACGAGACGATGAGCAATGTGGCCCTGACAGGTTTGGCGCGCGATCTGGCGCAGCGAGCGGAGGAGGGACGGCCGGTGCGCATCGGCCTGATCGGCTGCGGCGAGATGGGCACCGACATCGTCACGCAGGTGGCGCGGATGAAGGGCATCGAGGTGGCGGCCATCGCCGACACGCGGCCCGAGCGCGCCGGAAAGGCCATCGCGATTGCCGGCCGCGCGCCCGACAGCGCCGCGGAAGCGGCGACGGCGGGCGCCATCGCCGACACGATCCGCACCGGCAGGACTGCGCTGGTCGCCGATTCCCTTCTGGTGGCGGAGAACGATCTGGTCGACGTGGTGATCGACGCGACCGGCAAGCCGGCGGTGGGCGCCGAGATCGGCCTCAACGCCATGCAGGCCGGCAAGCATCTCGTGATGATGAATGTCGAGGCGGACGTGACCATCGGCGCCTATCTGAAGCGCGAGGCCGCGCGGCTCGGCGTCACCTACTCGCTGGGCGCCGGCGACGAGCCGTCCTCCTGCATGGAGCTGATCGAGTTCGTCTCGGCCATGGGCCACGACATCGTCGCCGCCGGAAAGGGCAAGAACAACCCGCTCAACATCGACGCGGTGCCGGACGACTATGCCGAGGAGGCGGCGCGCCGCAACATGAACGTGCGTATGCTGGTCGAGTTCGTCGACGGCTCCAAGACCATGGTCGAGATGGCGGCCATCGCCAACGCCACGGGCCTGGTGCCCGACAAGCCGGGCATGCACGGCCCGGCAGCGAGCCGCGAGGAACTGTCGAGCGTGCTCTGCCCGGTCGCCGACGGCGGCGTCCTGTCGAGGAAGGGCTGCGTCGACTTCACCGTCGGCAAGGGCGTCGCCCCCAGCGTCTTCGTGGTGGCGGAGATGGATCACCCGCGCCTGCGCGAGCGCATGAACGATCTGAAGCTCGGCGCGGGGCCGTACTATACCTTCTTCCGGCCCTATCACCTGACCTCGCTCGAGGTGCCGCTGACCTGCGCCCGCGCCGTGCTCTACGGCAAGCCGGACATGGTGCCGCTCGACCGGCCGGTGGCCGAGGTCTGCGCGGTCGCCAAGAAGGACCTGCAGCCGGGCGACCGGCTCGACGCCATCGGCGAATATTCCTACCGCTCGTGGATCATGACGGCGGACGAGGCGCGCGCGGCCAAGGCCGTGCCCTGCGGTCTGCTCGAGGGCGGGACGGTCACCGCGCCGGTGAAGAAGGGCGAATTGCTGACCCATGCCAACGCCGCGCCCGACCCGGCGTCGCAGCTCGTGGCGCTGAGGGCGAAGCAGGATGCGATGGTGTTCGGCGCGGGATAGGTTTCGCGCGCCGGCGCTGGCCCTTCCTCCTCTCAGCCTCAAGAGCAGAGCAACAGCAGGACGTGGCGCGGTACCCCCACCCTCGATCCCTCCCCTCAAGGGGGAGGGGGATCATCAAGCGCGGCGTCTTCCTTCCCTCCCCCTTGAGGGGAGGGATCGAGGGTGGGGGTCGCAGGCAGAGCCTGCAAGAAAAACCATAGGCAGTTGCCCCCGCGAGCGGGGAGAAGGGTGCGAAGCACGCAGGCAGATGAGGGGCGGGCGCCGTCCTTACTTCCCCAGTTCGATCGAACGCTTCTTCGCCGCGTCGACCGCTTCGCTGACGAGGTCGAGCAGGCGGTTGCCACCCATCAGGACCGACAGCGCGGCGGCGGTGGTGCCATTCGGACTGGTCACCTGCTCGCGCAGCCGGCCGGGTTCTTCGTCGCTCTCGCTGGCGAGATTGGCAGCGCCATAGACCGTCTGCATCGCCAGAAGCTTCGCCGTCTCCTTCGGCAGGCCGGCATTCTCGCCGGCGGCGGTCAGGCACTCGATGAAATGGAACACATAGGCGGGTCCCGAGCCGGAGACGGCGGTCACCGCGTCCATCAGTTCCTCGTTGTCGATGCTCGTCACTGCGCCGCTGGTGGCGAGCAGCGCCGTGGCGAAAGCCTTCGCGTCCTTGGTCACGTTGCGGTTGGAGAACAGCACCATCATGCCCTTGCCGATGGCGGCCGGCGTGTTGGGCATGCAGCGCATGACGGCGGCATGGCGGCCGAGGATTTCCTCGAAGGTCGCGGTGCCGGTGCCGGCCAGAACGCTGACGAATGTGGCCCCGGAGGCGAAGCGCGCATAGGCCGGCGCCACGTCGCGGATCACCTGCGGCTTGACGGCGAAGATCACCAGGTCGGCGTCGCCGGCAAGTGCCTCGCCGCTTTCGGCGACGGTGACGCCGAGCTTTGCGGCCCGCCCACGCAATTCGTCATTGGGTTCGACGACGGTCGCGTCGCCGGCGGCCAGTTTCCCGGCGGCCATCCAGCCCTTCAGCATGGCGTAGCCCATATTGCCGCAACCGACGAGAACGACCGACTTGCCCATGGATATTCCTCTCCCTTGTTCGCTGCGACAGAAATGCCGCGTACGGGCGGCCATTGCAACAGGCGGCCACGGGGAAGCTGGATCAGGAGCGCACGGCGGTCAGTTTTTCTCGGGCTCGCGATACTGCTCGTTGGCATAGCCGAACTCGGCGAGAACCCGACCGAGCCCGACATAGACCGGGTACATGGCCGTCGAGAGCGACCCCGTTGCGGCAAGGCGGCGCAGGCCGCGCAGCGGCGACAGGCCGAGCAGGGCAAGGCTCTTTGCGAAGACGCGCAGCGTGCCGAAACGCTGCCCGGCGCGCTTCTTCTTCTCGACGAGCGTCGAGATGACGCCGTTGCGCAGCGCCCTTGCGCGGATCCAGTCCGCCTTGACGCGCCGTGCCGGCACGATCTCGTTGGTGACCGCCTCGGCACACCAGGCGAGGCGATAGCCCTTCTGCGCGGCGCGGCTCAGGAAATCGGAATCGCCGCCGCCCATGAAGTTGAACTTCAGATCGAGAAACGGGCGCGGCATCGCTTCCAGGACGTCGCGTGAAACCATCAGGTTTCCCGAGGAGTAGAGCGCCGCCACCGGCCCCGTCGTGTCATAGTGGGGGGCGAAAACCGGGTGCCGTGCCAGATGCGCGTGTTCGGGCGCGGCGAAGACAGGCGCCTGCGGCCCGCCGACAATGTCGGCGTCCAGCGCCTCGGCGGTGCGGCACAGATTCTCCAGCCAGTCGGGCGATGCGATTTCGTCGTCGTCGATGACCGCCAGGTAGCGGAAGCCGGGAAACTCCGCGAGCGCCGTCTCCCAGCCCGCATTGTAGGCGTGGCAGTTGCCGCGCTGGTGCGCGATGATGACCAGCCCCGAAAACGTCCCGTCCTCGAAACGCGGTGCCGCCGCCGCGGCGCCCTCGCGTTTCTCGGCCTCGTTCTCCATCACGATCACCGCGAACCGCCGCGCCGTCCTCTGGGCGGCGATCGAGTGGAGCGTCTCCAGAAGCTGCTGCGGCCGCCTGAATGTCGGCACCGTCACGACACATTCGACGGCGCGCATGTCCAGCGCCGGCGTGCGCGCAACAATCGAGACGGTTTGATGCGGGACTTGGTCTGACAAGGTGCGCCCATAGAGATTGAAACGACACCATAAGGCCCCGGGCCGATTAAGGTCGCGTTAAATACCTTCGGCTTGAACGGGCTGGATTTGCTGCTATTGGCCGCGGCAAGGTTTTCTTCGACCACAGCTTAATCAAGCGTTCATGGCTGTTTGAGAAAACGTTGCGAACAGGAAAGTATTATGCATCTGGTCTTTGCCACATCCATTGTTCCCGATGGAGCGCCAGCGAGCGGCTATGAAATCGCCAACGCCGCCATTCTCGACGCGTTCGCGCGGGCCGGTTGCAGGCTGACCGTCATGGGATTCGCCTGGCAGGGGCGGGAGGATGCCGTGCCTGCGGGTTCGGTCGTGCTCGGCGCGCTCGACCCGCGCACCGAGACGGCGGGACTCCGGAGCCGGCTCGGCTGGCTCGCAACCGCTTTCCTGCACGGACTTACCTTCTCGTCGGCCAAGATGCGGCAGGCCTCGCCGCGGCAGGTGGCTGCCGCGCTGCGGGCGCTGGAGCCGGTCGATGGCGTCATCTTCAATTCCGCGCAGTTCGCCGGCGCGTTCCGGCATGTCTTCGCCGGCAAGCCGAACCTCTATGTGGCGCACAATGTCGAGCATGTCTCCGCGGCGCAGAGCGCGGGAGCGGCCAAGGGGCTGGTGGCGCGGCTGCTGTTCCGGCGGGAGGCACGTCTTCTGAAGAGGCTCGAGCGCGCGCTCTGCGACGAGGCGCGCTTCGTCTACACCCTGTCCGACGAGGACAGGCAGGGCCTCGGCGTGACCTGCGAGCAGCGCTCGGCCGTGCTGCCGCTGGTGGCACGCGGTGCCGTCACGACGCGGGGCGCCCGCGAGACCGTGTATGACGCGGCTCTCATCGGCACATGGAGCTGGGCGCCGAACCGCATCGGCCTCGACTGGTTCCTCGAACAGGTCGTCCCCTGCCTGCCGGTGGGCTTCCGCGTGGCCGTCGCCGGCGACGCGCCGGCCGGTCTGGCCGAAGCTCATCCGAATGTCGTCTTCTCCGGCCGGGTCGCCGACGCCGTGGGCTTCGTGCGCAGCGGCAAGGTGGTGCCCCTGATCAGCCGCGCCGGCACCGGGGTTCAGCTCAAGACCATCGAAACCTTCGAACTCGGCCTTCCCAGCGTGGCGACGAGCAGCGCCGTGCGCGGCATCGCCGAGACGCCCGAGAACTGCACCGTCGTCGATGATCCGCGCGCTTTCGCCGAAGCGCTGGTCAGGGCGGCCGCTGCGCCGCAGGATATCGACGGGCGGGCCTTCCATCGCGCCCAGCTTGGTGCGCTCGACAAGGCCATTCTCCAGGGCCTTCGCCAGGCCGGCTTCGCACCGCGCAGGGAGGCGGCATGAACGTGGAACCCCTGCACGCCGCGCCGGCATCCTATGAACGGCGCGACATTCTCGGGACAAGCGTCACCGTCATCGGGCGCGATGACGCCATGGCCCTGATCAGCCGCCATGTCGCAGAGCGGCGCTTCACCAAGGTCGGCTTTCTCAACGCGCATAATGCGAATGTAGCGACCGGCGACCCGGAGTATCGGGCCGCACTGCAGGATTTCCTGATCCTGGCGGACGGGATCGGCGTCGATATCGCGGCGAAGCTTCTTTATGGAGCGCCGTTCCCGGACAATCTGAACGGAACCGATTTCGTGCCTGAGTTCCTGCGCCGCGAGAAGGCCTCGCTGCGGGTCGGCCTCCTCGGTGCGCGCCGGTCGAACGCCGAGGCCGCGCAGGCCAAGCTCGTGGCGCTCGCGCCGCAGCACGAATTCGTCTTCCTTCATGACGGCTTCTTCACCGGCGAGGAGGAGCCCGCGGTGCTGGCGGCAATCGCCGATGCGCGTCTCGATGTCCTGCTCGTCGCGATGGGCGTTCCGCGCCAGGAACTCTGGATCGCGCGCAACATCACGGCGCGGCACTGCACCGTGCCGATGGCCGTCGGCGCGCTGCTCGACTTCCTGAGCGGCTCCGTGCCGCGCGCGCCGCTGTGGATGCGCCGCCTGCGTCTCGAATGGCTGTTCCGGCTCTGCCTCGAGCCGCGCCGGCTGTGGCGGCGCTACGTCGTCGGCAATCCCGTGTTTCTCCTGCGCGTACTCGGCCAGAAGCTGGCCGGGAGACGCGCGTGAGCGGTCCGGCCACAAGCCCGGCGAACGCGCTGGCGGACGCGACGACCATGTCTGCCGTCATCGTCACCCCGAGCTACAGCGGCGATTTCGAGCGCTGCCGCCTGCTGTGCGAATCCGTCGATCGCTTCGTCACCGGCCACACCCGGCATGTCCTGCTGGTCGCGGGGCATGACGTGGCCCGCTTCCGCGCCCTGGAATCGGAGCGTCGCATCGTCATCGACGAGCGCGACCTCCTGCCGTCCTGGCTGCATGCGGTCCGCGATCCGGTCAGCCTGTTCCGGCGCCACGTCTGGCTGAGCACGCGCCTTGCGCCGCTGCGCGGCTGGCACGTGCAGCAGCTGCGCCGCGTCGCGATCGCCGAGAAGCTGGAGGAGGAGATCCTCGTCTACTGCGATTCCGACGTGGTGTTCCTGAAGCCGTTCGACTGCTGCACGCTGGCGCGGGGAGACGCCGTGCGCCTCTACCGTCGCGATGGCGCCCTGTCGGCGATGCATGGCACCGACCATATGAACTGGTCGATCAATGCGGGCTTTGCGCTGGGCCTGCCGGCGGGGCAGGCGTCCGACCACGACTACATCACCACGCTGATCGCGTGGCGGCGCGATGCCGTGCTCGGCATGCTCGCCCGCATCGAGGAAAAGCATCGACGCCACTGGGTGGAGGCGATCGCCATCAATCGGCAGTTCTCCGAATGCATCCTGTATGGCCGCTATGTCGACGAGGTGCTGGACGGCGCCGGTCATTTTCACGATGACCGGGACCTGTGCCGCGTCTACTGGTCCGGCCCCGGCCTCGACGAGGCCGGCATGCGGGCGTTCATCGACGGTATGAAGCCCTATCAGGTGGCGGTCGGCATCCAGTCCTTCACCGGCAGCAATCTCGACCCGCTGCGCGCGCTTCTCGGGTGAACCCTCTGTGGCTCAGACGCGCTTTGCGGGACGGCGCAGGGCGCTGTAGGTGAGCATCGCCGAGACGAGGTAGATCGCGGCGAACACCCCGTTCAGCGACAGCACCAGCGGCTCGGCCGCATCGAAGCGCATCAGCACCAGCGACAGGAACGCGGCCTTGACGCAGGCCAGAAGCGCCAGGTTGATCGCGCGCAGCAGGGTTTGTCCGCGCGCGAAGAGCAGTTCGGCCTGATATTCCGTGAGATTGCGCAGGCCGGGCACGGCAAGCGCCAGAATCACCAGCGGGGCCGCCTCTGCGACGTTCCTGCCGAGCAGCGTCGGGTAGAGCAGGAGCAGGACTGCCAGCGCAAGGAGGGCAAGCGTCGATACGGCGAAGATCGCCCATTCGATGCCGATCCTGAGCTTCAGCCGGCTGAGCAGTTCCGGCGCGCGCATCATGCGCTGCACCAGCAGCATGGAGAAGGAGCGGATCGGGATGGCGGTCAGATCGACCAGCCGCATGATCATGGCGTAGATGCCCGCAAGCTGCGGGCCGCCGAGTGCCAGGACGAGAAGCTTGTCCAGCTCCATCTGGAGGTAGAACAGGATCTCCCCGCCGGCGACATAGAGCGAGTCCGACAGGCGCCGCCAGTAGAGCGCCGGCCGCAGGCGCAGGCGCTGCCGCGGCCAGAAGAAGGCCAGTGCGATCACGAGCGCGAGCGCATTGGCGGCCAGATAGAACAGGGACCAGCTCATCAGGTCGCTGAGGCCTTGGAGCACGAAGAGGCCGGCCGCCAGCGCCCTGAGCGCGACGCCGATGATGACCAGCGAGGCGCCCCGCGCGAAGCGGTTCAGCCCGTTGTTGACGATGATCACCGTTTCCGTCAGGCGCCAGAGCAGGGCTTCCGCCGCCACGATCAGCGCGAAGGGCAGGGCGGCCATGTCGCCGGCGAAGAAGACCAGATACATGATTGCGCTCGCCAGCCCCAGAAGCGGCAGAGAGGCCGTCGCCAGGAGGAGAAACCCGGCGGCATAGGTGCCGAGCAGGCGCGGCTTCACGGTGGCGATGCGGTAGAGCGTGGCGGTGAAGCCGAGCGCCAGGATGCGTGACAGCATGACGCCGGCGGCGGATGCCGTCGCGAACAGGCCGAATTCCGCGATCGAAAGCGTGTTGGCGAGCAGCACGAAATAGGCAAGCGAAAACACCAGGCGCCCGGCCGAGCCGCTGATCGCCGCCAGATAGTCCTGCAGCACCTTTCGCTGGCTGGTCATGAGGTCGCGTATCGAGATAGCCGGCTCCCGGGGTCGCATGGTCCGGGCATCGTCGCCCGGACGCTCGAACAAGTAACGGACAAAGCTTAATGTGCCGTTCCGGAAGATCTTTGAACAATCGTGTCGGCAACGCCGTCCGTCCGGGCTCCGTTAACCATTTGTTACCCGTGCCTCTTTAGCTTGGGTTAACATAATCGCGGGCTTATGCCGCCCGCTTCACCTCTATGAGCGGAAGCCGCGCGCACCATGTTCGATGCCGATAACCCTCGAAAGAACGGGCCTCGCAAGGACCTGCGCAACGCGTCGCTGCTCACGCAGCGCCCGGAAGAGGCGGAACGGTCTCCGGCCGCCCCGCGCCGGCCGTCATCTGCGGGTTCGTCCCTGCTGACGCAGGCCGGCGCCGGGCACAGGCAGCCGGCGCGCGCCCTCGACGATCCGCAGGACGAGACCGCGCGCAGGCAGACCGCCGCCGTCGCCGAGGCCTATCTGCGCCGTGCCGAGGCGGGCCGGCGGCCCGCGGAGCACACGCCGTCGCACGCATATGCGCGCCGGGAGGAGAGCGCGCCGCCGTCAAGCACCGCCGAGCAGGAAGGCCAGTCCGTCAAGGATCGCATCCTCAACCGGCTGTTCCCGCTGCCCGCCGGGCCGGCCGCGCAACGCATGCCCGAACCGGAAGTTCGGCCGGCCGTGGAAGAACCGGAACCGGCGCGCGAGCCGCGTCCCGCCGCTGCGGCCGCCTCTGCTCCGCATCCCCAGGAAACCGCGCCTTCGGGCGACGGGTACTGGCAGCCGCTGATCGACCCGATGCGTGTCATCTCGGGCATCGTCCGCGCCCGATGGCTGATCGTCGCGACGACGATCATCGGGGCGATCCTCGGCGTGATGATCGCCCTCGCCACGCCGAAAATGTACTACGCCGCGACGGAGCTCCTGTTCGACCCGCGCGATCTGCAGATCGTCGAGCGCGACCTTACGCGTGGCGGCCTGCCGTCCGACGCGACGCTGGCGCTGATCGAGAACCAGGTGAGCATCATCCGTTCCGGCACGGTGCTGAACAAGGTCGTCGATCGGCTCGACCTGGCCAGCGATCCCGAGTTCAACGGCTCCGGCGGCAGCACGCTGGGTCTGCTCATGAGCCCGCGCTCGCTCATTTCCGCGCTGATCAACGGTGGTGGCGGCAAGTCCGATTCCGGCGCACGCCATTCCATCGCCATCGAGAACCTTGCCAGGGCGCTCGACGTCAGCCGCAATTCGAAGACCTTCATCATCATCGTCGGCGCGACGACGCTCGATCCGGACAAGTCGGCGCTCATCGCCTCGACGGTCACCGATGTGTTCCTCGAGACCTATGGCGATCTCCAGTCCGAGACAGCCGGCCGCGCCAACAGGGAGATCAACGAACGCGTCGATTCCCTGCGCGGCGAGGTTGAGGCGGCCGAGCGGGCGATCGCCGATTTCAAGGCGAAGAACGATCTCGTCGATGCCCAGGGCCGCCTGATCGCCGACGACGAGATCGTCCGCCTCAACGAGCAGCTCTCATCGGCCCGCGCCCGCGTTTCGGAACTGAACGCGCGGGCCGCCGCCGCTCGCACGCTCGATGTGGAAACCGTGCTCGGGGGCGCGCTGCCCGAACAGGTCGCCTCGTCGGTCATGACGGAGCTTCTCGCCCAGTATGCGAGCGTGCGGCAGCAGGCCGGCCGGCTGGCTGTCCGCCTCGGCCCGAGGCATCCGGACCGCCTGTCGGTGGAAGCGGAACTGGCCGGCGCGCGCGACGAGATCGCCCGCGAGCTGCGCCGTATCGTCGCTTCCAATCAGGTCGAGTTGCAGCGCGCGGTTCAGCTCGAACAGGATCTGGCCGGCCAGTTGGCCCGCCTGAAGGTGCAGAAGGGTCAGACCGAGGGCGACCGCGTCACGCTGCGCGAGCTGGAGCGCGAGGCCAACGCCAAGCGTTCGGTCTATGAGGCGCTGCTGCTGCGTGCCCGCGAGACGGGTCAGCAGGAAGGCCTCAACACGGCGAACGTCAACATCATTTCCCAGGCTTCCGCGCCTCTGGATCCGGTCGGACCGTCGCGGTCGTCCATCGCCATCGCGGGCACGCTCCTTGGCTTTCTCGCCGGGGTGGGCCTCGGCGGAACCATCGGCGCGATCCAGAGCCTGCGCGAGAATATGAATGGCAGGCGCCGGTCGCCGCCGAACGGCGGCGGCAATGGTGGCCGGGCCGCGCGGCGCGACGAGCCGGATCCCGGCCCGGGGCCTTCCGGCGGCGGCGCGGACTACCGGCGGTCCTTCGCCGCTCAGCGCGATCCCGAGCCGCCGGTGGGCACACGGTTCGCGGGAGACGCCGGCGCGCGCGCGCTGGACGAAGCGGAGCCTGTCCTTGCCGCGCATCATGCGGTGCGCGAAGACACGGCCGAAGTGGACCGGCACCCGGTCCGGCCGGAACCGCCCCAGCCTCCACGGCAGCCGGAACCGGTCGCGCAGCCGGTGGCGCAACCGGTCCCGCAGCCGCCGCTGCCCTCGCAGGCCCAGGCGGTCTACATGAATCCGCAAATGCCGATCGCGCCGATGGGATGGCAGGCGGGGTGGCCGATGCCGCCCATGGCCATGCACCCGATGGCCATGCATCCGGGCATGATGCCGATGCCGGCGATGATGCCGCAGCAGTTCATGCCCTATCCCTCCGTCGTGGCCATGCCGGCGATGCAGGTCCTGCATCAGCCTGCGATGTCCGCGCCGGCCGCGCCGCAGCCCAACCTGGCATCTCCCGTGGAGCCTCCGCACACCGGAGCGGCGGATGACGACGAGGTGGTGCCTTTCGACGCCATCCGGGGCCGGCTGCATGCGGTCCGTCGCGAGATCGATCGCCTCGCCGAGCGCCGCCACCAGACGCGATACCGCTGAGGAAGAAATCCGCGCGGTTTTCCGTTAGCGTCGGGCGATGGCGCTCTGACGGGATTGCGGTTGACCGTTTTCCCCATTATGCGGCTAGATCGCCGGTGCATCCATTCGGACGCACAAAGGACGATCCGGACCATCGATGGAGCTGCGGAAAACCGGGGTTCCGTTTTTCGGTCCACTGCTCTGGTGAAGCCACGAGGGAGAGACATGGCCGACATCATCGACGGAAAGACCATCGCCGAGGACGTGATCGCCCGCGTCAAGCAAGAAGCGGCAACGCTGGCGGGGTCCGGCGTGAAGCCCGGGCTGGCGGTGGTCATCGTCGGCGAGGACCCGGCGAGCCAGGTCTATGTCGCCTCGAAGTCGCGTCGCGCTAAGGAATGCGGTTTCCACTCCGTGCAGCATTCCCTGCCGGCCGACACGCCGGAGGACGCGCTGGTCGCCCTGATCGGGGAACTGAACGCCGACCCGGCGATCCATGGCATCCTGGTCCAGCTTCCCCTGCCGGGCCACATCGATGCGGGCCGCATCATCCAGACCATCGCGCCGGGCAAGGACGTCGATGGCTTTCATTTCATCAATGTCGGCAAGCTCGGCACCGGCGAGACGGCGAGCGCCTTCGTGCCCTGCACGCCGGCCGGCGCGATGCTGATGCTCGAGCGCGTGCGCGGCAGGGACCTGTCCGGCCTGAACGCCGTCGTCGTCGGCCGCTCCAACATCGTCGGCAAGCCGATGGCCAACCTTCTGCTCGCCGCCAACGCCACCGTCACCATCGCCCACAGCCGCACGAAGGACCTGCCGGCGCTCGCCCGCACCGCCGACATCCTCGTCGCCGCCGTCGGCCGGCCGGAGATGATCCGCGGCGACTGGGTCAAGCCCGGCGCGACGGTGATCGATGTCGGCATCAACCGCGTCGCCGCGCCCGAGAAGGGCGAGGGCAAGACCCGGCTCGTCGGCGACGTCGCCTATGCAGAGGCGAGCGCGAACGCCGGCGCCATCACGCCGGTGCCGGGCGGCGTCGGCCCGATGACCATCGCCATGCTGATGGCCAACACGCTGACCTCCGCCTTCCGCGCCGCCGGGCGCGAGCCGCCGGCCTTCTGAGCCGGCATCGGCCATGCCCGTTTCGCAGCCGCCGCATTCCGCTGACCTGCATCGCATGGGCGAGGCGAAACAGGTGAGACGGCAGTTCGCGTTCCTGCTGGTCGACAAGTTCTCGATGTTCTCCCTGGCGGCGGCCATCGACACGTTCCGCTCGGCGAACCGGCTTCTCGGCCGCGACGTCTACAGCTGGATCACCGTGTCGGCCGATGGCGAGGCGGTGATGGCGTCCAACGGCCTGCCGATCAAGATTGACTATGCCGTCGCCGACCTGCCTGCGGTCGACATCACCTTCGTCTGCGTCGGCATCTCCCTCGAGTTCCCCGGCAAGAGCACGGTGCTGGCGGCGCTGCGCTCCTGGGGGCGCCGCGGGGCGGCGCTGGGCGCGCTCGCCGCCGGCTCCCATCTGCTCGCGGAGGCGGGGCAGCTCGACGGGCACCGCTGCACGATTCACTGGGAGAACCGCGCTTCCTTCATGGAGCGCTTTCCGGAGATCGAATGCACCGGCAACGTCTTCGAGATCGACCGCAAGCGCTACACCTGCGCCGGCGTCACCACCTCCATCGACCTGATGCTGGAGATCGTGCGCGGCGACCTCGGCGCGGAACTCGCCAACGAGGTGGCCAACCAGTTCCAGCACGAGCGCATCCGCTCCGCCGGCGACCGCCAGCGCACGGGTCCCGAGCGCGACCTGACAGGCAAGTCGGAGAAATTGAAGAAGATCGTCGAGCTGATGGCCGACAATCTGGACGAGCCCTATTCCGCCGTCCAGCTCGCCAATGCGGCGGGGCTCTCGGTGCGCCAGGTGGAGCGGCTGTTTCTGCGCCATCTCGGCGTGACGCCGGGCCGCTACTACATGCGGCTGCGGTTGGAGCGGGCGCGCGAGCTTCTGCGCCAGACCAACATGCCGATCCTCGACGTGGCGATCGCGACGGGCTTCACCTCGCATTCCTATTTCGCCCAGAGCTACCGCCAGCAATTCGACCGCCCGCCCTCCGACGAGCGGCGCACGACCTATTGAGACGCTGCGTCTGGCGCCCTCGTGGTTCGACAAGCTCACCATGAGGGCTACTGTGGCTTCGGCGTGAAGCTCATGGCAAGCGTTGCCGCATGACCTTGGCCGCCGAGACGATCCATGCTGCAAACGCGCCAGCAGGACGCCACCGCATCATTTCAGTAGCCCTCATGGTGAGCTTGTCGAACCACGAGGGCGCTTGGCGCTACCCCTCGCGCTTCGCCGCGCCGCCGATGCCGGCGGCGGCCTCGCGCAGCGCCGCGATGTCGGGCGCATGGCCTGCCTCCGATGCCGCTCGGGCGATGAAGTCCTCGGCCAATCCGGCGGCGGCGTCGCCAAAGGCTTCCGGTGCGACGCGGGCGAGCGATGACAGGGCGCGCAGCAGCGCCCGGCCGACGTCGGGCGCGGCCGACGCCGCCTCGTAGGAGATCGGCCGGAACGCCTCGTCGAGCAGCCGCGCCGGCGTCACCGCCGCCAGCGCGACGCGGGGATAGGGCGGCTCGGCGTCCTCGCCGTCGGCGGCCTCGACCATCCAGTCGCCCAACAGGCGCGTCTGCACCGTGAGCACATGGATCGCGGTGCTCGGGTCGTTGATGCCGGGCGACAGGGCGCGCCGGGCCACGTCCGCGAGAACCAGGAAGCCGAAGCCGGGATCGGAATCGAAGGTCCGCTCCTCCCCGACGATGAAGGCGCTGCGGATCGCCTCGAGATCGTCCGGCCCGGCGTCGCCGGAAGCCGTCGCCAGCACGGTGCGATGATCCACATAGTCGCCGGGCCGCACGAGAACGCGCAGGACGAGGTCGTGCTCCTCGGCGCGCTCCTGCAGCGCCTGCGGGTCGAAATGCTGCACGAAGCCGACGGCGCCCGCCGTCACCGCTCGGCCGTCGCCGGTGTCGCCCGCAGCCGCACTGCAGCCGTACAGCCCGTCCGCGCCGAGCCGGCGCAGGGCTTGACGTGTCGCGTCCTCCAGCCGGCTCGTCATCTCAACGACGCGCCCGACCACGGAGATCTCGCGCACCCAGCGGATCAGCGCCCAGACGACGGCCAGAACCACCACGAGCGTGGCGAGGAACAGGATCAGCCGCCCGCCGATGGAGTAGATGCCGCTCGACAAGCCGATGATGCCGATGATGGAGAACAGGAAGGCGCCGATGAACACCGAGATCGTGGTGCGCGCCGCCCGGTTGCCCGAGAACAGCGGCACCGCCCGCGGCGAACCCGTCTGCGCGGCGCTGGTCAGCAGGTTGACCAGCGTCGACAGGGCGAAGACGGCGACCGTCAGCATGCTCGCGGCGACGATGCTCAGGATGTTGCGCAGCGCCTCCGCCGAGACCGTCACCGGCAGCGTCGCCTCGTCGAAATCCTTGGGGAACAGGCCGGCGGAGAAGAAGGCGAGCAGCAGGACGATGACGGCCGACGCGCAGAACAGCGCCGGCAGGAACCAGAGCGCCCGCGAAAACCGCCTGAAAAGAAACCACCGCCCGTTCACAAACCCCTCCGATCCGCCGGATCAACCACCGGACGCCGTATTGGTTCCGCCGTTTGCCGCAGGAACTGGCTCAGGCGGCGAGCCGCCAGGCCAGTCCGGCGAGCATCGACAGGACCAGGACCGTGATCAGTCCCGCCCTCAGCCAGAATAGGGCGAAAACGGCGGCCAGCGTCAACAGCAGCGCCACCGGATCGAGGCTCTGCCAGACGGGCAGGTCGAGCGTCATGCCGGAACCGCGCCACGGGCGGGTCTCGGAGAACAGCGTGTGGAGGGCGAACCAGACGGCGAGGTTCATGATGACCCCGACGACCGCCGCGGTGACGGCCGACATGGCGCCGGTGAGCGACCGGTTGCCGCGCAGCGCCTCGACGAAGGGCGCGCCGAGGAAGATCCACAGGAAGCAGGGCACGAAGGTGACCCATGTGGTGAGGATGGCGGCAAGTGTCGCCGCCAGCATGGGCGGCAGCGCGCCGGGGTCCCGGTAGGCGCCGAGGAAACCGACGAACTGCACCACTTGGATCAGCGGTCCGGGTGTCGTCTCCGCCATGCCGAGGCCGTCGAGCATCTCGCCGGGCTGCAGCCAGCCGTAATGGTCGACGGCCTGCTGCGCCACATAGGCGAGCACCGCATAGGCGCCGCCGAAGGTCACCACGGCCATCTTGCTGAAGAACACGGCGATCCGGCTGAACACGTCGTCCGGGCCGAGCAGGGCGATGATCAGGGCCACCGGCGCGAGCCAAAGGACGAGACAGACGGCGCCCACCCGGAGCGACCAGCCGACATTGGGGCGGGCATGCGCCGGCGTCTCCGCGCCGATCAGCGAATCCGCGTCGCTCAGCACCGGGCCGGAGGCGGGACCATGGCCGCCGCCGAGCCGGAACAGCGCCGAGCCGGCCCGCCCGCCGGCAAAGCCCACCAGGGCCGCGACGAGAATGATAAGCGGGAAGGCGATGTCGAAGGCGAAGATGGCGACGAAGGCGGCCACGGCGATGGCGATCATCGCCCAGTTCTTCATCGCCCGGCCGCCGATCCGCGCCACGGCGTGGAGCACCAC
Organism: Nitratireductor pacificus pht-3B; assembly: GCF_000300335.1. Taxonomy (GTDB): domain Bacteria; phylum Pseudomonadota; class Alphaproteobacteria; order Rhizobiales; family Rhizobiaceae; genus Nitratireductor; species Nitratireductor pacificus. The sequence continues at coordinate 167,998 of NZ_AMRM01000002.1, forward strand.
GGCGAGCACCGCCGCCTTCAGCCCGAAGAACAGGCCCTCGACCAGCGGCGCGTTGCCGAAAGCCGCGTAGACGATGCTCAGGGCCAGGATGGAAAGGAAGCCCGGCAGCACGAACAGGGTTCCGGCAACGATCCCGCCGGCCGTCCGGTGCAGGAGCCAGCCGATATAGACGGCGAGTTGCTGCGCCTCCGGCCCCGGCAGGAGCATGCAGTAGTTGAGCGCGTGCAGGAACCGGTTCTCGCCGATCCAGCGCTTCTCCTCGACCAGGATGCGGTGCATGACGGCGATCTGTCCCGCCGGCCCGCCGAAGCTGAGGGCGGCCACCCGCAACCAGACCTTGACGCCCTCGGAAAAGGGAATGCCATGGGCCGCCGGCCCCTCGGAGCGGACGGGCGTTTCGGAGGCGAACCGGTCGGTCATCGGACGCTTCCTCCCCTGGCCGCCGGCCAGTTGTGGGTCTCGCCGGTGGCGTCCCGGCACCAGCGGTAGAAGGCGTCGTAAAGCAGGATGCCCGCCTCGAGCTGCTGCAGATCGTCGGCGAACATGCGCGACAGGCCGAGTGAGGCGGCGAGCAGGCCGGCCGCCTGCGGCGCGAGATCGAGCCGCGCCGTGTCCGCCCCGCGGACGATGGTGGCGAGCGTCAGGAGCGGCGGGATCGCCAGGCCGAATTCCTCGACCATCACGTCGAATGTGCAGGCCGTGCCGCGATGGCTCCAGAACACGCCCTCGATGTCGAACGGCGTAGCGTCGAAGCGCTCGCCGACCATGGCCACCTCCTGCGGCGCGACGAACAGGAAGCTGGCGTCCGGGTCGATGAAGCGGCGGATGAGCCACGGGCAGGCGATGCGGTCGATCTTCGGCCGCGCCCTTGTGACCCATACCGTCCCGCCGGAGGCCGTGGTGTCGGGCAGCCGCTCGACCGGCACGGCGGGGAGGCCGGCGGCGATCCAGGCTTCGAAACCGCCCTCCAGCGTTTCGGCGGCGAGGCCGTCATGGCGCAGCCATGCGGCGGTTCCCTCGCTGAGCTTCCTGCCCTGCTGGCAGATGACGATGGCCGACGGCGCCTTGATGCTTGCGGCCCATTCGCGCACGGCATGGTGCGGCCGGCGCACGGAGCCTGGCACGAGCCGGGGATCGGCGGAAAAATCCTCGTCGGTGCGCACGTCGATCAGCGCGGGGCAATGCGGCGTGCCGACCAGCCGGGCGAGCTTGTCGATGGAGATCGTGGTGGGAGAGGGCATGGCGCGTCCTTCCGTTTGACGGGTTTGATGGACGCGATTCTTGGGCTGGCGCCTCGTGGGGAGATCGCGATCCCCATGGAAAACTCATGCCTCCGGCCGGGTGGGCTTGTCAAGCGTGCCTCAGGAGGGTGGGGCGGCGACGATGAGGTCAACGGATGTCGCGTCGACCCCCACTCCGACCGCTTCGCGGCCACCTCTCCCCCGGGAGGGCAGGGCAATTGTATATGGCGGCGCAGTACCCCCACCCCTTACCCCTCCCCTCAAGGGGGAGGGGAATGGTGGAGCGCAGCACCTTTCTTCCCTCCCCCTTGAGGGGAGGGATCGAGGGTGGGGGTCGCAGGCGAAGCCTGCAAGAAAAATCATATGCGATTGCCCTGCCCGGGAGGGGGAGAGGTGGCTTGCGAAGCAAGACGGAGTGGGGGTGATCGGCGCGGTGTCGCCCCGAGTTGGGGGTGCTGTCAGAACACCGCCGCGCCCTGGTCGGCGCGGCCGGCGAGCTGGCGGAAGCCGGCGAACAATTCGCGCCCCATGCCGAACTGGTTGCCCGAGAGATCTGCGTCGGCGTTCTCGCGGGCAGCGAGTTCGCCGGCATCGATCAGCACTTCGAGCGTACCCATTTCCGCGTCGAGGCGCATCGGATCGCCGTCGCGCACCCGGCCGATCATGCCGCCGTCCAGCGCCTCGGGCGTGACGTGGATCGCCGCCGGCACCTTGCCCGAAGCGCCCGACATGCGCCCGTCGGTGACGAGCGCGATGCGATGGCCGCGATCCTGCAGCACGCCGAGCGCGGGGGTGAGCTTGTGCAGTTCCGGCATGCCGTTCGCCTTCGGTCCCTGGAAGCGGATGACGGCGATGAAGTCGCGGTCGAGCTGGCCGGCCTTGAACGCCGCCTGCATCTCCTCCTGCGAATGGAACACCAGCGCCGGCGCCTCGATCACCCGGTGCTCCGGCTTGACCGCCGAGACCTTGATGATCGACTTGCCGAGATTGCCGGACAGCACCTTGAGGCCGCCCGTCGCCTGGAAGGGCTTCGCGGCGGTGGACAGCACCTTGGCGTTGCCGCTCGTGGCGGGTGCGGGCAGGCGGACCACCGTTCCGTCGTCGGCGAGCTTCGCCTCGACCGTGTAGGGGCGCAGGCCCTCACCCCAGATGGTGCCGACATCCTCGTGCAGATAGCCGTCGTCGATCAGCTCGCGGATCAGGAAGCCCATGCCGCCGGCGGCGTGGAAATGGTTCACGTCGGCAAGCCCGTTCGGGTAGACGCGGGCGATCAGCGGCACGTGGTCGGATATCTCCGCGATGTCGTCCCAGGTGAGCCTGATGCCGGCCGCCGCCGCCATGGCGACGAGATGCATGGTGTGGTTGGTCGAGCCGCCCGTGGCGTTCAGCCCGACCACGCCGTTGACGATCGAGCGCTCGTCGATCATGCGCCCGACCGGCGTGTAGTCATTGCCGAGCGCGGTGATGGCGAGCGCCCGCTTCGCCGCTTCCTTCGTCAGCGCGTCGCGCAGCGGCGTGTTGGGGTTGACGAAGGAGGAACCCGGCGTGTGCAGGCCCATGATCTCCATCAGCATCTGGTTGGAATTGGCCGTGCCGTAGAAGGTGCAGGTGCCGGGGCCGTGATAGGATTTCGATTCCGCCTCGAGCAGCGCCGTCCGGTCCACCTTGCCCTCGGCGTAGAGCTGGCGGATGCGCGCCTTCTCGTCATTGGGGAGCCCGGAAGTCATCGGCCCGGCGGGGATGAAGACGGCCGGCAGATGGCCGAAGGTCAGCGCCGCGATGACGAGGCCCGGCACGATCTTGTCGCAGACGCCGAGATAGACGGCCGCGTCGAACATGTTGTGCGACAGACCGACCGCCGCCGCCATGGCGATCACGTCGCGCGAAAAGAGAGAAAGCTCCATGCCGGGCTGGCCCTGGGTGACGCCGTCGCACATGGCCGGCACGCCGCCCGCCACCTGCGCCACGCCGCCCGCCGCGCGCGCCGCTTCCCTGATGAGCTCGGGAAAAGGCTCGAAGGGCTGATGCGCCGAAAGCATGTCGTTATAGGCGGTGATGATGCCGATATTGGCCACCCGGTCGCCGGCCAGCGCCGCCTTGTCGGCGGGGCCGCAGGCGGCGAAGCCGTGGGCGAGGTTGCCGCAGGAGAGCACGGAGCGGTGCACGGCCTGTCCGGCGGCCTCGTCGAGACGGGCGAGATAGGCCTCGCGGCCTTTGCGCGAGCGCTCGCGAATGCGGGCTGTGACGGCTTCGATCTCGGGTCGTGCGGTCATGGCATGCGTCCTGTGTTGCGCAGGTCCTGCTCGGGGAGGGCGGCGGGACCAGACGGTCGGTGCGCGGCTAGCGCTTCGGGGCCCAGTAGATCTGGGCGGTATTCTTCGCCGCCTTCAGAACGGCGCCGATGGGCGAGGCGGGTCCGGGCGTGGCGGCCAGCGCTGCTTCCAGCGTGTCCTTCTTGTCGTCGCCCTCGATATGCAGCGCCAGGAAGCGTGCGCCGGCAATGCGCTGCATGGAGAGGGTGAGGCGCGGCTCGCCGGCGCTCAGCGCATGGACGGGCAGGACGCTTGGACCTTCGCCCGGAAGCAAAAGGGCTTCGATATCGGCGGCATCGGGGAAGAAGGACGCGGTATGCCGGTCCGCCCCCATGCCGAGCACGACGACGTCGAGCGGCCAGGCAAGGCGGGCAAGGGCGGCGCTCGCCTCCTCCGCGGCGTCCTCGACGTTCTCGGCGCTGTTGTAGAGGCCGATGAAATCGGCGCGCGCCGCCTCGTTCTGCAACAGGTGCTGGGCGACGAGACGCGCGTTGGAGCGCGGCGAATCGTTGGGCACGAAGCGCTCGTCCACCAGCGTCACGGTGATCTTGTCCCAGGCGATGCCGTGGCTGGAAAGCCGGTCGAAGAACAGCGCCGGCGTGCGTCCGCCCGAAACCGCGATCGTGGCGCTGCCGCGCTCTTCGACCGCCGCCTGCAATTGCCGCGCGACGGCATCCGAAAGCGCGCCGGCGAGGTCGGAAGGCGATGGGAATTCGTGCCAGGCATGGTCGGCCATCGTCAGGTGCTCTCGTGCCAGGTGCGCCCGTCGCGCTCGATCAGGGCGATCGACGCGGAGGGTCCCCATGTGCCCGCCGTATAGCCCTGCACGGGCTGTCTGCCGTCTTCCCAGGCGGCCAGGATCGGGTCGATCCAGCGCCAGGCGGCCTCCACCTCGTCGCGCCGCATGAAAAGGGTCTGGTTGCCGCGGATGACATCCATGATCAGCCGTTCATAGGCGTCCGGATTGCGCACGTCGAAGGATTCGGCGAAGCTCATGTCGAGCGGCACATGGCGCAGGCGCATGCCGCCCGGACCGGGATCCTTGATCATGATCCACTGCTTCACGCCCTCGTCGGGCTGCAGCCGGATCACGAGCTGGTTGGCGAACACCTTGCCGGCGCCCTCGCCGAAGATCGAATGCGGGATCGGCTTGAATTCGATGACGATCTCCGACACGCGCTCGGCCAGCCGCTTGCCGGTGCGCAGGTAGAACGGGACGCCGGCCCAGCGCCAGTTCTCGATCTCCGCCTTGATGGCGACGAAGGTCTCCGTGTCGCTGGCACCGCTTTCCAGTTCCTGCGCATAGCCCTTGACCGCGCCTCCGTTCGAGGCGCCGGCGCGGTACTGGCCGCGCACGGTGATCTTTTCCGCATGGGTGGCGTCGACGGGCTTCAGCGCCCGCAGCACTTTCAGCTTCTCGTCGCGCACCGTGTCGGCGTCCATCGAGGCCGGCGCCTCCATGGCGACCAGGCAGAGGAGCTGGAGAATGTGGTTCTGCACCATGTCGCGCAGCGCGCCCGCCTTGTCGTAGTAGCCGGCGCGGCCCTCCAGCCCGACGGATTCCGCCACGGTGATCTGCACATGGTCGATATGGGCCGAGTTCCAGAGGGGCTCGTAGAGGGCGTTGGCGAAGCGCAGCGCCATCAGGTTCTGCACCGTCTCCTTGCCGAGATAGTGGTCGATGCGGAACACGTTGTGCTCGTCGAACACGCGGCCGATGGCGTCGTTCAGCTCCTTCGCGGAGGACAGCGAGCGGCCGATCGGCTTCTCGACGATCACCCGCGCCGTTTCCGTCGAAAGTCCGTGCTCGGAAATCTGCTCGACAATGTCGTCGAACAGGCTCGGCGCGACGGCCATGTAGAAGGCGCGCACGCTCGTGCTGTCGCCGATCTCCGTCTTCAGCTCGGCGAAGCCGTCGCCCGATTTCGCATCCGCCGGCACGTAGGAAAGGCGGGCCAGGAAATGCTTTAGCTCGCCCGGCTCGATATCGCCCTTGGCGACATGTTCGCGGATCGCCTTCTCGGCGAAGGCGCGGAATTCCTCGCCGCTGAGCTTCGTTCGCGACGAGCCGATGATGCGCGTCGGGTCGCTGAACTGCCCCGCCCTTTGCCGCTGGTAGAGAGCCGGCAGCAGCTTGCGCTCCGACAGGTCTCCCGTGGCGCCGAACACCACCAGGTCAAAAGGCTCAACCGGAATTGTCTGGCTGGTCATCGTCGCTCCGCTTGCCTCGCAGTTTGTGTGCCGATGCTATAGTCTAATCGATTTAAGAAAGCCAGACGGGAAAGCTGCCGGATGCGGTTCGGGGCATGTGCGCCAATGCCGCGCTCGCGTTTGTGCCTTGACATGGCGACGCATGGCGGGTTTCCCATGGTTCCGTCGTTGAGCATAAGCTCGCGCGCACAGAATACAAACCGGAGCGGCAGGGATGGGCACCCATTTTTCGCGCAGCGTGGCCGAGGGCCGCGCCTTCATGCAGTTGATCGACGGTCGCTCGGTCGATTCCCTTTCGGGCGAGCGGATCGATGTCCTGTCACCTTCCGACGGCAGGGTTTTCGCCACGATCCCCGCAGCCAACGCCGCGGATGTCGATCTGGCGGTGAAGGCCGCGCGGCGCGCCTTCGACGAGGAGCCGTGGAGCCGGATGCCGGCGGTCGAGCGCGGCCGCTGCCTGACGCGCCTGTTCCAGCTCGTCGAGAAGAACGGCGAGGAACTGGCCGCCCTCGAATCGCGCGACACGGGCAAGCCGGTCCGCCAGGGCAAGGCGGACGTCACGGCCACCATGCGCTACTACGAGTTCTACGGCGGCGCAGCCGACAAGATCCATGGCGACACGATCCCCTTCCTGGAAGGATACACGGCGCTCACCCTGCGCGAGCCGCATGGCGTGGTGGTCGGCATCACGCCGTGGAACTATCCGCTGCAGATCCTCGCCCGCGTGGTCGGCGCGGCGCTGGCCATGGGCAACACGCTGGTCATCAAGCCGGCGGAAGACGCCTCGCTGACGACGCTGCGCATCGCCGAACTGGCGCTCGAGGCCGGCATCCCCGAAGGCGTGTTCAACGTCGTCACTGGCTATGGCCGCACGGCGGGTGCGGCCCTTTCGGCGCATCCGCTGGTCGACTACGTGACCTTCACCGGCTCGCCGATGACCGGCACGGCGATCCAGCAGGCAGCCGCCGTCAACAATCGCGGCGTGACGATGGAGCTGGGCGGCAAGTCGCCGCAGATCGTCTTCGCCGACGCCGACATCGAGGCGGCACTTCCGGTGCTGGTCAACGCCATCATCCAGAACGGCGGCCAGACCTGCTCGGCGGGCAGCCGCATCCTGATCGAGAAGCCGGTCTATGAGCAGGTGGCGGCCGCGCTGGCCGAGCGCTTCTCGAAGCTCGTGGCCGGCCCGCACGATGCCGATCTCGACATTGGCCCGCTGATCAATCGGGCACAGCGCGACCGGGTGGCCGGGTTTGTCCAGGCGGCCGAGGAAGCCGGCATGCCGCTTCTCGCCCGCGGTACGGTGCATGCCGACGCCCCGTCGGGCGGCTTCTATCACGCGCCGGTTCTGTTCGGGGACGTCGATCCGGATGCGGCGCTGGCGCAGGACGAGGTGTTCGGCCCGGTTCTGGCGCTGTTCCCCTTCGCCGACGAGGCGGAGGCGGTGCGCCTCGCCAACGGAACGGAGTTCGGCCTGGTCGCCGGCGTCTGGACGCGCGACGGCGCACGTCAGCACCGGGTCGCCAAGCGCGTGCGCGCCGGGCAGGTCTTCGTCAACGGCTATGGCGCCGGCGGCGGCATCGAGTTGCCCTTCGGCGGCTTCAAGAAGTCGGGGCATGGACGCGAGAAGGGTTTCGAGGCCCTGTTCGACATGTCCGCCACAAAAACCATCGTTTTCAATCACGGGTAACAGGAATTTCAGCATGGCTCGACTTGATGGCAAGGTCGCCGTCATCACCGGCGCGGCGTCCGGTTTTGGCGCGGGAATGGCGAAGCGCTTCGCGGAGGAGGGGGCGAAGGTCATCGTCGCCGATCTGAACGCCAAAGGCGCCGCGCGCATCGCCGACGAGATCGGCGAGGCGGCGCTGCCGGTAACCGCCGACGTCTCCATGAAGGCCGACGTGGAAGCCATGGTCGAGGCCGCGATGCAGGCGCATGGCCGTCTCGACATCATGGTCAACAATGCAGGCTTCACCCATCGCAACGGCGACCTGCTCGAAGTCGATGAGGAAACCTTCGACCTGATCACCGCGGTCAACATGAAGGCGATCTATCATTCGACGCTCGCCGTCGTTCCGATCATGGAAAAGCAGGGCGGCGGCTCGATCATCACCACCGCCTCGACGGCAGGGCTCAGGCCGCGGCCGGGTCTCACCTGGTACAATGCCTCGAAGGGCTGGGCGATCACCGCCACCAAGTCGATGGCCGTCGAGCTGGCGCCGAAGAACATCAGGGTCAACTGCCTCTGCCCCGTCGCGGGCGAGACGGGCATGCTCGGCCAGTTCATGGGCGAGGACACGCCGGAAAAGCGCGCGCAGTTCCGCGCCTCGATTCCACTCGGCCGCCTATCGACGCCGCTCGACATCGCCAATGCGGCGCTCTGGCTGGCCTCCGGAGAGGCCGAGTTCATCACCGGCGTGGCGCTGGAGGTGGATGGCGGGCGCTGCATCTAGATCGCCGTGCGTCCGAAAGGACGCAAACCAGATCCCACGCGTCCCTTCGGACGCAAGAAGGACGATCCAGATCATTGACCGAGCATCGGAACAGCCGAAAACCGGAGTCCACGTTTTGGTCCGATGCTCTGAGCGCCCTTGCCGATCTTTCTTCTGGACAATTCCGGAGCCGGGGGAACCTGCCGGCCTTCCCGGAATTGCCCAATTCAGACGGACGGTTCAAGCTGAGGGCCGGCGGGTTCAAGAGAGGGGCACGATCACATGACCTTTGAGCAGGTTTTCCTTTTTTGTCTTCTCGGGGTCGTCTTCGCTTTCCTTGTCTGGGGCCGCATCCGCTACGATCTCGTGGCGTTTGCCGCGCTGATCATCGCGGTGATCGGCGGCGTCGTCGCGCCGCACGACGCCTTCATCGGCTTCGGCCACGAGGCCGTGGTCATCATCGCGCTGGTGCTGATCGTCTCGCGCGCCATGATGAACGCGGGCGCGGTCGAGCTGATCGCCCGTTTCGTCCTCTCGTCAGGCCGTTCGCTGTCGACGCATATCGGCTTCATGTCGGTGATCGGGGCCGGACTGTCGGCCGTCATCAACAATGTCGCCGCGCTGGTGATGCTGATGACGCTCGACATCGAGGCGGCGCAGAAGGCCAAACGGCCCGTCTCGCGCTCGCTGATGCCGCTCTCCTTCGCCACCATTCTCGGTGGCATGATCACGCTGATCGGAACGCCGCCCAACATCGTCATCGCCGAGTTCCGCGGCAGGGCGCTCGGCGAGTCCTTCTCGATGTTCGATTTCTCGCCGGTCGGCCTCATCTGCGCGGCCTTCGGCATCGCCTTCGTCGCGCTGGTCGGCTGGCGGCTGATTCCGGAAACGGGGCCGGCGGTGATCGGCCAGAGCGAGGATGCCGGCCTGTTCGTCGCGGAAGCCGGCGTGAAGGAGAACTCGAAGTCCATCGGCAAGACCGTCAATACGCTCTATCCGATGGCCGACGAACACGATGTGACGATCCTCGGCCTGGTGCGGCGCGGTAAACGCCTGCCTGGCTTTTCGGCGGGCGAGGAGGTGCGCAAGAGCGATCATCTCGTCCTGGAGGGCGATCCGAAGTCGATCGAGGCCTTCATCGGCGCCGCCGGGCTGGACGCGCCGGGCGCGGAAGAGCATGGCGGCCTGCGCGGCCAGTCCCTGATCCTGGTCGAGGCGATCGTGCCCGACAATGCGCGCATGGTCGGCCGAACGGCGCTGGACCTGCGGCTGCTCTACCGGCGCGGCGTCACGCTCCTCGGCGTCTCGCGCCAAGGGAAGCGCTTCCGCGAGCGCGTGCGCAAGCTCGTCATCAAGCCGGGCGACGTGGTGCTGCTGCTGGGGCCGGAAAGCCGGGTGATGGACGCGGCCGAGTGGCTCGGCGTCCTGCCGCTGGCGGAAAAGAGCCACACCGTGATCCAGCGTGGCAAGGCCATGTTCGCGGTCGGCGTCTTCGCCGCTGCTGTCGCCTCCTCGGTGATGGGTTTTGTGCCGCTGGCCATCGCGCTCGCGGCGGCGGTGGGCATCTACGCGCTGTTCAACGTGGTCAGCGCGCGCGAGGTCTATGAATCCGTCGAATGGCCGGTGATCGTGCTGCTGGCCTCGCTCATTCCGCTCGGCTTGGCCCTGGAGGAATCGGGCGGTACGAAGCTGATCGCCGATCAGATCCTGTCGCTGACGGGCGCCCTGCCGGCCTGGGCGATCCTGACGATCCTGATGATCGTCACGATGACCCTGTCGGACTTCCTGAACAATGTGGCCACGGCGCTGATCGCCGCTCCGGTCGGCCTGTCGGTCGCGCAGGGACTGGACGTGTCGCCGGACCCGTTCCTGATGGCCGTCGCGGTCGCCGCCTCATGCGCCTTCCTGACGCCGATCGGCCACAAGAACAACACCATCATCATGGGGCCGGGCGGCTATCGGTTCGGCGACTACTGGCGCATGGGCCTGCCGCTCGAGATCCTCATCATCGCGGTATCCGTGCCGGCCATCCTGTTCTTCTGGCCGCTGTAAGGCTGGCCATCAGATCCGGTCGCGCAGCGCATACCAGTTGAGTGCGAGGAACATCAGCGCCGGCCGCAGGAACCGGCCGCCGGGGAAGGGCGGGATCTTCAGTTCCTCCAGCAGCTTCAGCCGGTCGCGATTGCCGCAGACCGTCTCGGCATAGAGCTTGCCGGTGAAGTTCGACAGCATGACGCCGTGGCCGGAATAGCCGCCGGCGGCGATCACGTTGGGCATCACCTCGCGCACGAAGGGCTTGCGCGGCATGGTGATGCCCACATAGCCGCCCCATGCATGGGTGATCTCGACGTCTCTCAAGGCGGGATAGAGTTCCGCGATCTGCCGGCGGATATGCGTCTCGATGGCCTTGTCCTCGCCCGGCGCGTAGATCTCGCGCCCGCCGAACAGAAGCCGCCCGTCCGACGATTTGCGGAAATAGCGAACCACGAAGCGGGAATCGTCCACCGCCTCGCCGCCCGGCAGGACCGGGCTGTCGTCGCCGAGCGGCGCGGTCGCGCCGATGAAGGAGCCGATCGGCATGACATGTGCGGCGCTGGTCGGCTCCAGATCGCCGCCATAGGCGTTCGTGGCGAGCAGGCATTTCCGTGCGCTGACGGTGCCGCGCGCGGTGGCAATGCGCACCATGCCGCCCTCGGAGACGATCCCGGTCGCAGGTGAGTTCTCGAACAGCAGCGCCCCGGCCTCCGCCGCCGTGCGCGCTGTGCCGATGACCAGTTTCAGGGGATGGATGTGGCCGGTGCCCGTGTCGCGCACGCCGCCGAAATAGCGGTCGGAACCCAGCCGCTCGCGCGTCTCGCCGGCGTCCATGAAGCTCAGATGCGGATAGGCGAAGCGCTCGCGCATGATGTCGGCATGCCGGCGGTAATCGTCGAGATAGCGCTTCTTGTGGACCACCGACATCTGGCCCGGCCGGTAGTCGATCTCGATGCCGTTGGCCGCCGCGAAGTCCAGGAGATGCGCCTTCGCCTCCTCGGCCAGATCGAACAGGGCTTTCGCCCGGGTGAAGCCCAGTTCGGCCTCCAGCTCTTCCGCCCAGGCGCGCTGTCCGGTGCCGAGCTGTCCGCCGTTGCGCCCAGAGGCGCCGTCACCGAAGCGATGCGCCTCGATCAGCGCGACATTGACGCCGGCCTTGGCGAGATGCGCCGCCGCCGAAAGGCCTGTGAAGCCACCCCCGACAATGGCTACATCGACCGAGAGATCCGCATCGAGCGCCGGATAGTCCGCGCGTGGCCCGCTGGTCGCTTCGTACCAGGAGTGGCCGGGGGAGATGGGAGAGCGGTGGGACATGGGAGAGGAGCGAGTAGTGAGTAGTGAGTAGGGAAAAAAGATGGCTTCAGGAAGGTGGCCGGTTGTCTTCGCTCATCATACGGATACTCCTCTATTCGCTATTCGCTATTCGCTATTCGCTATTCGCTATTCGCTATTCGCTATTCGCTATTCGCTCACTTCACACATTCAACAGCAGATACTCCCGTTCCCACGGGCTGATCACCTGCATGAAGGTTTCGAATTCGGCGCGCTTGATGGCGGCGAAGGTGGAGACGAAGGAGGCGCCGAGGATGCGCGTCAGGGCTTCGTCGCTCTCGAACAGGGCGACGGCCTCGAGCAGGCCGCGCGGCAGCTCGATCTCGTCCTGGTTTACCGCCGTGCCGGCCGGCGCGTCGGGCGTGTTCTTGTCCAGGATGCCGATCAGCCCGCAGGCGAGCGATGCGGCCAGCGCCAGATAGGGATTGGCGTCGGACGATGGGATGCGGTTCTCGACGCGCCGTGCCGCCGGGTCGGAGCGCGGCACGCGAAAGGCCGTCGTGCGGTTGTCGTAGCCCCAGCGCGTGTTCACCGGCACGGAAGTGCCCTGGGTCAGCCGGCGGTAGGAGTTGACGTAGGGCGCGAGCATGATCAGCGCGCTCGGGATGTGCCGCTGCAACCCGCCGATGAAGTGGCGGAAGGTTTGGGTCTCGCCGCCGTCTTCGCTTGAGAAGACATTGTTGCCCTTCTTCAGCGACACCACCGACTGGTGGATATGCATCGCCGAGCCGGGTTGGCCCTGGATCGGCTTGGCCATGAAGGTGGCATAGGTGTCGTGGTTGAGTGCGGCCTCGCGGATCGTCCGCTTGAACATAAACACCTGGTCGGCGAGTTCCACGGGATCGCCGTGGCGCAGATTGATCTCGAGTTGGCCGGCGCCTTCCTCGTGGATCAGCGTGTCGATCTCCAGGCCCTGCGCCTCGGAATAGTGGTAGATGTCGTCGATCAGCTCGTCGAATTCGTTGACGCCGGCGATGGAATAGCCCTGACCCCCGCCGATGGGACGGCCCGAGCGGCCGACCGGTGGCGTCAGCGGATAGTCCGGGTCGGGGTTCTTGTGGACCAGATAGAACTCGATCTCCGGCGCGACGATGGGTTTCAGGCCATGCTTCGCGTACTGGGCGACCACATGCTTGAGCAGGTTGCGCGGGCTGAACTCGACGGCGCGTCCGTCCTGGTGCACCAGGTCGCAGATCACCTGCGCCGTCGGGTCCGTCTCCCACGGCACCGCCGTCAGCGTCGACAGGTCCGGCAGAAGCTTCAGATCGCCGTCGTCTTCCGGGTAGACGAAGCCGCCGCCGCTTTCGGGATACTCGCCCGAGATCGTCGTCATGAAGACGGCGGAGGGGAGCGCCAGCGATGTGTTGGAGGTGAATTTCTTCGACGGCATCATCTTGCCGCGCGCCACGCCGGCCTGGTCCGGCGTGATGCATTCGATGTCCTCGATACCGCGCCATTCGAGCCAGGACGTCGCCTGCTTCCAGTCCTTCACCCCGCGCAGATTCTTGAGAAATGCGGGAGCGCGCACCACGTCGCCGCGGCCGGCGGGACGGCTCAGCTTTTTCCTGTCAGGCATCAATCACCAGGGATCGTTTCGGATGCCGGAGTATAGACGGGCGATGCGCGGGAAGGGAAGGCCCGCCTATCCCCTGGCGCCGGCGATCAACCGCTCTATGACCGGCTGCAGGGTCTCGGGGGTGACGGGGCGAACGACGGTCGCGTCGAACTGCAGGGCGGGCAGGGTGGCGGTCTCGCAGCTGGAGACGACGCCGATGACCAGCGGCAGCCGGCGCGGCGAGGCGCTGCGCAGCGCGCTGAGAAGGTCGATCAGGCTGCCGGCATTGCCGAGCGCTGCGTCCATGTCGACGATCACCAGGCCCGGCGACCGGTCGCGCGCGGCGGCGGCGGCAAGCGTCCGCCCGGCTTCGCCTGGCTCCATCGCGCTGGCCTTCAGATAGGCGCGCTCGGCGATCCGCGACAGGACGATGCGGTTGATCGGCGATGCGGCGACGACCAGCACCTGGCCTAAATCGGCGGTGCAGGCGGCCTGCTGGGCGCTGTGGTCGGAAACCATTGTTTCGCTGGAAGAAGAAATGTTCGTCATCGCCCCGCCACCCAAAAGAACAGGGCAGCGAAACGCAATGCCCGGTTGAATTTCGGGCGCCATACTCTCAACGAGCGGTGAAAAGTCAAGTTACAAAAGGTTTATATTGGGCGGATTGGCAGGATTTCCCGTGTAAAATTATGCAAACGGGGGTTGTTTGCGATGTTTAGTTGAATTTGCATATTCTTTTATTGAATTTTTCTATCCCGAGGGTCTCCTTTCCTGCCATAAAGAAACACCCGCGCGGCGGACCGCGCGGGCGTCGGGCTGGAGGCCCATTGGCCGGTTCAGGAGCCGGCGAGGCGGTTGGTGACGATGACCGGCACCAGGAGGTCGCCCCAGTTTCCCTCCCCGCCATGGTGGCGCGCCGAGCGGACGAGTTCGACGGACACGCCCGAATCCACCGCCTTCATCACCGACTGGTTGAGCCTGTGCAGGTCGTTGGCGACCATGCGGATGATGGCCTGCTGGTCGACGCTCATGGCGCTCGACTGTTCTTCTGCACGTTCCTTGACGCGGGTCTTCGGTGTCATGTCCGTTCTCCTTTCCGGGCGTCGGCCCTGTTTACTCCGCCGCCGGGCGGAACTGGTCGTGTTCGGTGGATTCCTTCATGGCGGTGGTCGACGACTGGCCGCCGGTGATTGCCATCGACACGGCGTCGAAATAGCCTGTGCCGACTTCGCGCTGGTGCTTGGTGGCCGTGTAGCCATTGGCCTCGGCGGCGAACTCCGCCTCCTGCAGCTCCGAATAGGCGGCCATCTGCCGGTCCTTGTAGCCGCGCGCCAGCTCGAACATGCCGAAATTGAGCTGATGGAAGCCGGCCAGCGTGATGAACTGGAACTTGTAGCCCATGGCGCCCAGCTCGCACTGGAACCTGGCGATGGTGGCGTCGTCGAGGTTCTTCTTCCAGTTGAACGAGGGCGAGCAATTGTAGGCGAGCAGCTTGCCCGGATGCGCCTTCTGGACGCCCTCGGCGAATTTGCGCGCCTGCTCGAGATCCGGCTTCGAGGTCTCGCACCAGATCAGGTCCGCATGCGGCGCATAGGCGATGGCGCGGGCGATGCAGGATTCGAGCCCGTTCTTCACCTGATAGAAGCCCTCGACGGTACGGCCCGCGTCATAATCGACGAAGGGCCGGTCGCGCTCGTCGATGTCGGAGGTGAGCAGCTTGGCCGCTTCCGCGTCGGTGCGGGCGATGACCAGCGACGGCACGCCCATCACGTCGGCGGCGAGCCGCGCCGCGTTGAGGTTGCGGATATGCGCCGCGGTCGGGATCAGCACCTTGCCGCCCAGATGGCCGCACTTCTTCTCCGAGGCGAGCTGGTCCTCGAAATGGACGCCCGCCGCGCCCGCCTCGATATAGGCCTTCATGATCTCGAAGGCGTTGAGCGGGCCGCCGAAGCCGGCCTCTGCGTCGGCGACGATGGGCGCGAACCAGGTGTCGACTGACAGGCCCTTGCCCTCCGCCGTCTCGATCTGGTCGGCGCGCTGCAGGGTGCGGTTGATGCGCTTCGCCAGTTCGGGGCCGGCATTGGCCGGGTAGAGCGACTGGTCCGGATACATGGCGGATGCCGTGTTGGCGTCGGCCGCCACCTGCCAGCCGGACAGATAGATCGCCTTCAGCCCGGCGCGCACCATCTGCATGGCCTGGTTGCCGGAGAGCGCGCCGAGCGCGTTGACGAAGTCTTCCTCATGAATGAGCTGCCACAGCCGGTTTGCGCCCTGTTCGGCCAGCGTGTGGCGGATCGCCACCGAGCCGCGCAGCTTCTCCACGTCGGCCGGCGTGTAGGGCCGCTCGATGCCGTCGAAACGGCCTTCCGCCGCGCTGGGAACAAGGTTGTAAAAATCCGTCATTGTGACCTCCGTGCAGGAAATGCTTCTGTTGCGGGGCGAGCTTCCTGGGAAATTGCTTGCCCCGTGTTCGTTACAGGATTTACATTGCGGCGCAGCGGAAGCGGAGAAAATTCAGAGAATGCAAGGGATTTTTCGTGTCAGCATGTCTGGATTTTGACAGGGTAGGCGTGTAAATTTGTAAAGGATGTAAGGGCGAGTTTGTGGGGCGGTTTTGTAAAGGTGTGTAAAGTGGCGATCGTTCAGGCATGGATCCTCGGGTCAAGCCCGAGGATGACGAAGCCGGATCGCGAGGCGGTTGGCCTGGTTCACTGCGGGCCGTAGGGCTCACTTGCGGTGGCGGCAGGTTCGCAGGCCTTTCCTCTCGTCATCCTCGGGCTTGACCCGAGGATCCATGCCTGAACGGCCACGCGTTGCCGAGGACGCAGAAACAAGCGGGGTTCGACCATGGCCAACCAGAAGATCTTCGCCGGCGCGCGCATCCGCCGGGTGCGCAACGCCAAGGGGCTGACCCAGACGGCGATGGCCGAGGGGCTGGGCATCTCGCCCTCCTACCTGAACCTGATCGAGCGCAACCAGCGCCCGCTGACCGTGCCGCTGATCCTGAAGCTTGCCTCGGTCTACAAGGTCGACCCGGACGAGTTGCAGGGCGAGGCGGGGCTTTCGCTGGCGGCGCTGCGCGAGGTGTTTTCCGACCCGCTGCTGGCCGGCGAGCTGCCGGGCGAGCAGGAGCTGATCGACGTCGCCGAGGCCGCGCCCAACGCGGCGGCGGCGCTGGTCAAGCTCTACCGCGCCTATCGCGAGCAGGCCGACCGCATGTCGGACCTGTCGGAGATGCTCGCGCGGGAAGGGCGCGCCACGGCGATCTCCGCCGCGCGTCTGCCCATCGACGAGGTGCGCGAGACCTTCGAGCGGCGGGCCAACCATTTCCCGGCCATCGAGGAGGAGGCGGAGAGCTTTCACAAGCTGCTGGAGCCGGGCGACGACCTCTCCGCCGCCATCCGGGCCTGGCTGAAGCGCGAGCACGGCATCGTCGTGCGCGTCCTGCCGGTCGCCACCATGCCCAACTGGCGCCGCCGCTATGACCGGCATTCGCAGCGCCTCTTCGTCTCCGAGCGCCTGTCGCCCGCCGACCAGCTGCGCGAGATCGCCATGGAGGCGTGCCTCCTGCGCATGTCGGTGGCCGTGGCCGGCGAGATCGAGGCGCTAAAACTTTCCGGCAACGAGGCGCGGCGGCTCGCCCGCTTCGAGCTCGGCCGCTATGCGGCGCACGCGCTGATGATGCCCTACCGGCCCTTCCTCTCGGCGGCGGAGCGGGCGCATTACGACATCGACGTTCTGAAATCGCGCTTCGGCGTTTCCTTCGAGCAGGCGGCGAACCGGCTGACCACACTCGGCCGCGCCGGGGCCGCGGGCGTTCCCTTCTTCATGCTCGAGGTCGACCATGCGGGCAACCGCTTCCGCAAGGCGGGCGCGCAGGGTTTTCCGCAGAGCCGTTTTGGGGGGGGCTGCCCGAAGCTCGCCGTGCACGCCGCCTTCGCCCAGCCGGGGCAGGTGCTGGTGGAGGCGGTGGAGATGCCCGACGGGGCGGAGTTCCTGACGATCGCCCGCACGCTGGAGGGGCCGCAGGGCGCCTTCGCCGAGCGCCCGCGCCGCACGGCGCTGCTGATCGGCTGCGATCTGGGGTTCCGCGACGCCGTGGTCTATGGCGCCGCGCTCCCCGGCATGCCGGGCAAGGCCGGCGGCGCGCCGACCCATGCGCTGACCCCGGTCGGCCCCGCCTGCCGCCTGTGCGAACGCGCCGGCTGCCTCGCCCGCGCCGAGCCGCCCGTGACGCGGCCGCTCGGGCTGGACGAGATGGTGACGGGGCTGAGCGCGTTCGATTTTCAGTGAGGGCCGCGCCGGTCTTTCCCGCATCGGTCGTCGCGCGCGATCCGGGGGTCGGATTCGTTGCCGGTGCGTGGTTCGACAAGCTCACCATGAGGGAGGTGGGGTGCTGCAATGCTGCTTTGCCGGATCCCGGGACTGGCCTCCTTCGAGGTCCCACCTCTGCCAAAGCCACCCTCCGTCAGGCTCAATCTCCCTGCCTACCCCGGCATCCCGCATGGTGAGCTTGTCGAACCACGCATGGGATCGCCGCAGGGCGACGCGATGCTCCTGCTCGCCTCTCGCAAGGCTCCGCCACGCCGCCGCGCTCCACATCCCTCAGGGTGAGCCTGTCGAACCACGCACGAGGCCGATGCAGCGCGCCAAGACGCTGCCGCCCCGCCATCGCTCAGCCCTGCGCGGGCTTCCAGTCGGCCGAGGGAACGACGTTGATCATCCACGGCACGCCGAACCTGTCGACCAGCGAACCGAAGCCCGGCGACCAGAAGGTCTCGCCGAACGGCATGACGGCCCGGCCGCCCTCCGAGAGCTGGTCGAACCAGCGCTGGCCCTCGGCCTTGTCCTCAGTATGCAGGGTGACGTCGAAGCCGTTCTTCGGCTTGTCGACATTGGGCGCCCAGTCGAGATCCATGTCGGCGCCCATCAGCGCCTGGTCGCCGACCTCGAGCCAGCAATGCATCAGCCAGCTCTTGTGCTTCTCGTCGCTGAACGGCATGTCGGGCGGCCCGTCGCCATAGGGCATGGCGGCGGTGATCTCGCCGCCCAGCACCTTGGCGTAGAATTCGAATGCCTCGCGGCACTGGCCCTGGAAACTGAGGCTGGTCACGATCTTCATGTCGGTCTCCTTTCGGTCGGGATGTCGATGCGTCAGGGGAGATTGAGCTGCCAGGACACGCCGAACCGGTCGGCGACCCAGGCGAAGCGCCTGCTGAAACCGTAATCGTCGAGCGGCATCATCACGCTGCCGCCCTCCGACAGTTTTTCGTAAAGCCGTTCCTGCTCGTCGCCCGACGCGCAATCGACGAAGAAGGACCAGGAGGGCGTGAAATCGAAGGCGTGCTCGACCGGGCTGTCGCTCGCCAGCACGCTCTGTCCGGCGGCCGTGAAGCGGGCCAGCTTGACGCCGCCCTCCGCGCCCTGCTCGCCCTTCCGCCAGCGCGTGACCTCGAGCACCGCGCCGTCCTCGAACAGCGAGACATAGAGGTTCATCGCGGCTTCCGCATGGCCGCCCTGGAACATCAGGAATGGCTGCATCGTAGACATGGTCGCCTCGTTCAACGGTGTTTCGCGTGGAGAGCGGCGGTCGATGGCCGATACGGGCCGATGTCAGCGCGGGAAGGGGGCGGATGTCAACGGTTTTGGTGCTGGCTGCTGACAGGGGTGCTCATTTGGGGGGGCGGTGTGAGGGAGTTGCCGACGTTGGTTTTCTTGGTGGGAAACTGGCGGCCGCATTGCGCCCCACTTCAGACGTTCAGGCAAATTCTGCCTTAGCTTGAAAGCTGACCTTGAGAGCTAGATCAACAGATGTTCGCTGACCTGAGAAACCTGACTTCCTCCAGATTGGGTAGAGCCCGTCGATCCTTGAGGTGCTCCTCGATTTTGGAGCGCCCGTCTGGAGGATTTTCCGGGTTGTTGAGGTACTCCGGCCCACCACCGGCCCCACCATACACATTTATTCCCTTGATTGACGTAAGCTGGCAGACTTGCTGGAAGGTGGGTTTCCGAGTCGCTGAGGGATGCGATGACAAGTTCTGTGCAAATTCCGGCAGCATTCCGGTTGGTGGGAACGACCTTGCCGAACGACTGGCAGGTAGTATCGCCGCTGAACTGGGAGCTTGACGCGAATACCGGGCTGCCACTCGGCGATGGCTATGGCAGTGGCGGAAATTTCGGCATCCCATATGTCGTCCAGCGCAAAGAGCGAAAGGCCTTCCTAAAAGCGATTACTCTCCATCGTCTGAAAGGACGCGGCGACATTATCCAAGCAATGCGCGAAGTGACCGATGTTGTGGAATTCGAACGCGAAATTCATCGCGTATGCGCCGACCACAGGATGGACCGGGTGGTTCAGGCTGTCGATGGCGGCCAAGTCTCTTTGGGTCAAAATATCGAGGACCAAGTCCCCTACATCATAATGGAATTGGCGGATGGCGATGTTCGTAGGCGGCTGCGCAAGATCGAGGAGGCGCAGATCATCGCCTGGAAGATGCGTGCTATGCATCATGCCGCTGTTGGCCTGTCTCAGCTGCACGGTCAGAGAATTGCGCATCAGGACCTAAAGCCATCGAACCTGATGAGCTTTGACGCCGAGAGCGGGTTCAAACTAGGGGATTTCGGCCGCTCAGTTAGGCAGGGTGTCGCTGCACCACATGAGGATTTCAACCATGCCGGCGACCCCTCATACGCGCCGCCGGAATTGATGTATGGGGAGCTTGATCCCGATTGGGTCCGGCGTCGCGTTGGGTGCGACATCTATATGCTTGGCGGTCTGCTCAGCTGGGCCTTTCTAGGTGAGGCAGCTACACCACTTCTTGTCCAGCGTCTCGCCCCAACTCATCGCCCGCTCGTCGCGAGAGGACAGTGGGTTGGAACCTATCGAGACGTTCTACCCTTCGTGCGGAGTAGTTTCACCGATCTCGTCAGCGATTTCGAGACGGCAGTACCAGAGTGGTTACGGGAAAAGCTCGTTCCCGCTTTCGTTCAGCTGACAGAACCTGACCCCCAGCTTCGTGGTCATCCGCTGGAGCGGAAAAGCAAGCACGGGTCTCAATTCTCGCTCACGCGATACATATCTCTGTTCAATACGTTGGCAGCGACGGCCAAGCTAAACGCGAAAGCATAGAATTGATATTTGCCCAAGACCCGAAGCGGCTCCTCGTACCGCGCTGGCGCAGCGTCTCTGATACAATCAGGGCGGGCGAGTTGGACGCGTTGCCGGGAAAACCCGCCCTTGGCGCGGTAGAGTTGGCTGAACAAGGGAAGCGCGAGTTCTCGCAGAAGCAGGCTCGCTGGGCGGAAACCCTGAAGGTTGAGGATGCCGAGGAGCTTGTCGCGGCCGCAATCGTGTCGGGCGTGACAACCAACGAGGTTTGCCGAGCAGCGGCCGCCATCCTTAAGGATCCGGCTGCGCAGAGCGGATCAAGGCGGCTAGCCCAAGGGATACTTGAACCGCTTCCGCAGGACGCCCCTAGACCGGCGTTGGTCACCCGGGCGGAAATTCAGCAGTTGAAGCGGCTAGTCGTAAAGTCTCCACATGATGCGCTTCGCGTCGCTGAGCTCTCTCGCCTCTACACGTTGTTAGGGCAGCGCAAGCCAGCGATCGTCGCCATGCGCCGCGCGTTGGCTCTGGCGGACACCAATCGCTACGTACTGCGTTCCGCCGTGAGATTGTTGATCCATGTTGGACGTGAAGACGAGGCCGCAGCCCTGATAGCCGACCACGGGCTAACCGAACGTGATCCTTGGTTGATGGCGGCCGCTGTCGGTGCGGCACAGGCAGCTGGTCACGGCGGCAGGCTGATGCGTGCAGCAAGCCGAATGGTCATGAGCGACAACCATTCTGCATTTTCTCTTTCAGAGCTGCGAGCGAGCTTGGCAACTGAACACCTTAATGCCGGCGAGATAAAGCTTGCGCGCCGCCAGTTCCGGCTAAGCCTGAAGGCGCCGACGGAGAACGCATTGGCACAGGCCAAGTGGGCGCAAGGAGTGGATAAGGCGATCGAAATCTCTTCCGATCTAATGGGGCGTCCAGAGGCGCACGAGGCACATGCGCTTGACACCGCCCGGATAGGCCACTGGGAAAGGAGCCTCGTCGCCACGGGCGAATGGAAGGCCGACGAGCGCTTTTCAGGCAAGCCGTTCGTTCATGCGAGCTGGATATCCACCGGCCCGCTGAACAGTCCCGCGGACGCTCTGCCGTGGCTGCAAGAGGGTCTTGTTGCCAACCCGGATGATCCCAGCCTGCTTAACAACCTGGCTGTGGCTAAGGCAATGCTCGGCGACCTAGACAGAGCCGACGACGCGCTCACACGAGCACGAAAGAATGCGGAGGATGATGCCTTCCCGTTGATCTTAGCCGCCACGGAGGGACTAATTGCTTTCCGGCGCGGGGATCCCATTTCAGGGGCAGCACTCTACCAACAAGCACTGTCAACCTGCGTAGAAAAAAGGCTTCCGCACCAGTGGCTGCGCGTCGCGGCATATCTCGCGCGTGAACTCGCGGCGATTGATTTTCGCTATGCGAAAGCAACACTCGATCAGATCGAGATCGTAGAAACTGAGATGCGCAAGCGAGGGCACACGATTTCACAAGAAATCTCGGCAGTTACTAACAGCGTACGGGATTCCACTGAAAAGGAAGTGACGGATAACGAGTGGAACTGGGACCTTAGCATCCTATCCAAGCTTCGGGATAGCCTTCTGTTGAACTGAAGATGCTGACTTGGAGTGGACTTCCGTCGCCGTCTCCGCGTGTGTTCGTCGCGGCCATGAAGGAGATGACTGACCACGCCGCGCTCACGCGGAAAAAGGCCGATATGGCGAAGGAAGCTGCAAGAGCGGCTAAGGCGTCGGGATGGCTGCCGGCGCCGCTGCGGCCCAAGGGTACAAGATCAAGAAGCTGGCCTAACTGCGATTCGGCGAGGCACCATTGCGGCACGCTGCCTCAGTTAAAGTGGTTGAAACGCGGACCAAGGGATCATGCGAGCCGATTGACGCGCCTGCAAATGTATGAACCACCACGCTCTGGGCTGGTGCCTTGACCAGTCGCGAAAAGAACCTCTCGTCCATGATCAAAGAACTCGGTTCGTTGGTGGCATCGAACTGCTCGCCTCGAAGGTTGTCGAGCAGCTTCGCTGACGGGTCAGTGACAGGTCTCGGGCGGCGGACGACGCACTTCGGACGACCGCAATGGGGTCGCATGCCGAACGTCGACTTTCCGAGTATCTCTTCCAGAACCGGACTGTCGGAACACGGCCCCTTCTAGCCACTTACTAACCCCCCCCCCTCACCCCATCTCCACCACCACATTCCCCACCACCTCGCCCTTCTCCACCGCCTCATGCGCCTTCACGATCTCGTCGAGGCCGTAGCGCGCGCCGATCAGGTGCTTTAGGCTGTTCTTCGCCAGCATCTCCGACAGGCCGTTCAGCGCCGCCTCGCGCTCGGCCGGCTGCAGCTCGTAGACCAGGAACATCTGCAGGGTGAGGCTGCTCGCGAGCATGGTCGGGAAGGAGACGGGAACGTCGCCGGCGAGGCTCGAGCCGTAGCAGACGGCCTTACCGTGCGCCGCCAGCGCGCCATTGGAGACGATCGCCGCGGTCGCATAGAAATCCATGTCGATCAGCCCGTCGGCGCCCTTGCCGCCGGTCAGGCCCTTGACCGTCGCGGCGACGTCCTTGGCCTTGTAGTCGATGACGAAATCGGCGCCCGCCGCGCGCGCATGGGCGGCGCGGGCGGGCGAGGCGGTGCTGATCACGCGCGCCCCGCGCATCTTGGCGATCTGCACCGCGTAATGGCCGACCGCCGAGCCGGCGCCGATCACCAGCAGCGTCCTGCCGCGTATGTCGCCATGCAGGGCAACGGCGTGGATCGCCGTCATCGCCGGAATGCCGAGGCATGCGCCGGTGGCGAAGTCGATACCGTCGGGCAGGGGAACGGCCTGCGCCTCGGGCAGGGCGATCCATTCGGCGGCGGTGCCATGCGGGCGGCGCCACTGGCCGTTCCACACCCAGACGCGCTGGCCGATCCGGCCATGGTCGACGCCGCCGCCCACCGCGTCGATGACGCCCGCGCCGTCGCTGTGCGGGATGATGCGCTCCGCGCCGGGCGGCCGGTTGCGCCGGGATTTGACGTCCGACGGGTTGACGCCCGAGGCGTGGAGCCGCACGCGCACCTCGCCGGGTTCCGGCAGCGGCACCGGCCGCTCGCCGACCTTCAAGACGTCGCGCGCCGCGCCGTTGCGCTCATACCAGGCCGCCTTCATCTCCCCTCCCACGCCGCGAAGGGCGCCCCGCAGAGCGCCGTGCCGCGGCTGTCGCCGTCATTGACATTCTCCGGACATCCGGCGCAGGCTCGGTCACCTTCAACAGCGACAAGGGCCCATCTTGAGACATCCGGCAACCGGTCTCGACGAGAACCGTAAGAGCAGTTCGTCCGTTCCGCCAGCGGCCCGTGGGCGCAATCCGCAGAATCCGGTGGAAGCCGCCGCCGCCGGGGGCACAAAACCCTCCGAAGGCTTCATCTCCGCCGACCACGAGGCCGAATACCGCGCCTTCGTCGAAAAACATCCCGACATCGAGGCGGTGGAATTCCTGCTGGTCGATCCGAACGGCATCATCCGCGGCAAATGGGCGCCGGGCGACAGTCTGAAGAAGGCCTTTCAGGAAGGCGTCAATTTTCCCATGTCGCTGCACGGGCTGGATGTCTGGGGCCGCGAGGTGGAGGAAACGGGCCTGCACATCGAGACCGGCGACAAGGACGGCTATTGCCGCGCCACGCGCGGCTCGCTCGCCATCGTGCCCTGGGCCAAGCGCAAGACGGCGCAGGTGCTCCTGCAGACCTTCACGCCGGAGGGCGAGCCGTTCATGGCCTGCCCGCGCCAGGTGCTGAAGCATAAGGTGGCCGAGGCCCATGCGCGCGGCTTCTTCCCCGTCGCCGCCTTCGAGCTGGAATTCTACCTGCTCGACCCGTCGAAGGAGGACAGCGCCGGCATGCCGGCGCCGCTCGGGACGGGCGAGGGGCCGGACCGGCTGCGCATGTACGGCCTCGACGACCTGGCGGAGAACGCCGCCCTGTTCGACATGATCCGCGACGCGGCCGACGCGCAGAACCTGCCGATCGACACGATCATCAAGGAGGCGGCGCCCGGCCAGTTCGAGGTCAATCTGAAGCACCGCGCCGACCCGCTGCGGGCGGCCGACGACGTCATCCTCCTGCGCCGCATCGTCATGGGCTGCGCCCGGGCGCACGGGCTGACGGCCACCTTCATGGCCAAGCCCTTCATCGACTATGCGGGCAACGGCATGCATGTGCACACCTCGCTGCTCGACGGCGACGGGGCGAATGTCTTCGCCGGGGCGGACGGGCGGGCACGGCTCGAATCGGCGGTCGCCGGCCTGATCAAGACCATGCCGGAATCGCTGATCCTCTACATCAACACCTGGAACGGCTTTCGCCGCATCACGCCCGGCTCCTACGCGCCGACCCATGCGGTCTGGGCGGAGAACAACCGCTCGGTGGCCCTGCGCATTCCCGTCTCGACGGAGGAGAACCGCCGCGTCGAGCACCGCATCTCCGGCGCCGACGCCAATCCCTATCTGGTCATGGCGGCCATCATCCAGGGCATGATGGAGGGCATCGACAGCGGCGCAAAGCCACCGCCGCCGGTGGAAGGGAGCGCCTATGACGAGACAGCGGACCTCGGGCGCGAGCTGCCCGACGACATGGACGACGCCCTGCAGCTTGCTTCGCGGAGTGCCTTCCTCGACCGTGCCTTGGGGCCGCTTCTCGCCAAGGTTTACCGCGACCTGAAGCGCGCCGAGATCATCGCCTTCTGGAGCGAGATCACGCCGCTGGAGCGCACGACCTATCTGTGACGGCAGGCTTCGGGTGCAACTTTGCGCCATTCAGGCATGGATCCCCGGGGCAAGCCCGGGATGACGAGCGGATGGGGATAGCATGCCAATCTCGAGCCTCGGCGGCTTACGCAAACATCTGCGCCATTCGCCACCCTCCACGGCTTACGCAGACGCTTGTGTCATTCGTCATCCTCGGGCCCCGACCCGAGGATCCATGCCTGAACGCCGACACTCCCGCAAACCGGGAAATTCCAGCCGCACGGGCGGTGCACCGGCATCCGCGAAAACCTGTGAACGGCGCGGAAATTTGCCGCTTGTCGCATTCCCGAAACGACAATAGGGTTGAACGAAACAAGCGGGTTCCGGCTTCCACATGCCGGGGTAGTAAAACGTCCCTAGGGGAGAGAAATCATGTTGCGTAAGACCATTCTGCTTTCCTGCGTTTCGTTCGCCGCGGCCGTTCTGGCGGTGGGGGCGCAGGCGCAGGATCGCGTTGTCAACGTCTACAACTGGTCCGACTACATCGACGAATCGATCCTCGAGGACTTCACCAAGGAAACCGGCATCAAGGTCGTCTACGACGTCTATGATTCCAACGAGATCCTGGAGACCAAGCTGCTCGCCGGCGGCTCGGGCTATGACGTGGTCGTGCCCTCGGGCGAGTTCCTCGGCCGCCAGATCAGCGCCGGCGTGTTCCAGAAGCTCGACAAGTCCAAACTGCCAAACCTCGCCAACATGTGGGACATGATCAGCGAGCGCACGGCCACCTACGACCCGGGCAACGAATACTCGATCAACTACATGTGGGGTACCACCGGCATCGGCTACAACGCCGCCAAGGCGGAGGAAATCCTCGGCACGCCGAAGATCGACACCTGGGACGTGCTGTTCCAGCCGGAGGTGGCGGCGAAGTTCAAGGATTGCGGCATCCACATGCTGGATTCGGCCAGCGAAGTGGTGCGCGCGGCGCTGATCTATCAGGGCCTCAATCCGAACACGCCGTCGGCCGACGACCTGGCCAGGGCCGAGGAACTGCTGACGGCGGTGCGCCCGAACGTGCGCAAGTTCCATTCGTCGGAGTATATCAACGGCCTCGCCAATGGCGACATCTGCCTGGCGCTCGGCTATTCGGGCGACATCTTCCAAGCGCGCGACCGCGCCGCCGAGGCCGACCAGGGCGTCGCGGTGGGCTATGCCATCCCCAAGGAGGGTGCGCTGCTCTGGTTCGACCAGATGGCGATCCCCGCCGACGCGCCGCATGTCGCCGAGGCGCATGAGTTCCTGAACTACATCATGCGGCCCGACGTCATCGCCAAGGCCTCGAACTACGTGGTCTATGCCAACGGCAACAAGGCGGCGCAGGTGGAGATGGACGAGGAAGTGATCGGCGATCCCGCCGTCTATCCCGACGAGGCGACCATGGCCAAGCTGCAGGCACCGCTGCCCTACGACATGCGCACCCAGCGCGTGGTGACGCGAATGTGGACCAAGGTGGTGACCGGCCAGTAGCGCGGCTTCGGGGCGGGGGACGCTCATGAAATCGCTCGGCTCGACGCGCCGGAGTTTCGCACCCTGGGCCGATCCCCAGGCGAAGCCCTATATCAGCTTCGACGGGGTCACCAAGCGGTTCGGCGATTTCACCGCCGTCGACGACCTGTCGCTCGACATCCACGAGCGTGAGTTCTTCGCGCTGCTCGGCGCCTCCGGGTGCGGGAAGACGACGCTCCTGCGCATGCTGGCGGGCTTCGAGCAGCCGACATCCGGCCGCATCCTGCTCGACGGGCAGGACCTGGCCGGCATTCCGCCGCACAAGCGGCCGGTCAACATGATGTTCCAGTCCTACGCGCTGTTCCCGCACATGACGGTGGAGAAGAACATCGCCTTCGGCCTGAAGCAGGACCGCATGCCGGCC
Source organism: Nitratireductor pacificus pht-3B (assembly GCF_000300335.1). Lineage (GTDB taxonomy): Bacteria > Pseudomonadota > Alphaproteobacteria > Rhizobiales > Rhizobiaceae > Nitratireductor > Nitratireductor pacificus. Next base: position 194,891 of record NZ_AMRM01000002.1, read on the forward strand.
GGCGAGATCGCCGAGCGCGTCGCCGCCATGCTGAAACTGGTCAAGCTGGAGCAGTTTGCCAAGCGCAAGCCGCACCAGCTTTCTGGCGGCCAGCGCCAGCGCGTGGCGCTCGCCCGCTCGCTCGCCAAGCGGCCAAAACTGCTCCTGCTCGACGAGCCGCTGGGCGCGCTCGACAAGAAGCTGCGCGAGGAGACCCAGTTCGAGCTGGTCGACCTGCAATACGATCTCGGCCTGACCTTCATGGTCGTCACGCACGACCAGGAGGAGGCGATGACCATGTCCGACCGCATCGCGGTGATGGACAAGGGCAAGGTGATCCAGGTGGCGACGCCGGCGGAGATCTACGAGGCGCCGAACTCGCGTTTCGTCGCCGATTTCGTTGGCTCCATCAACATGTTCGAGGGCAGGGTGACGGCTGCCGACCGGGATGCCGCGCGCATCGCCGACGCCGAGGGGCGCGAGCTCTCCGTGGCCAATGTCGCCGGCGCGGAGCAGGGGGCGACGGTCTGGTTCGCCGTCCGGCCCGAGAAGATCGAGGTTTCGCGGCAGCGGCCGGAAAAGGCGGTCAACGCCCTCGAGGGCGAGATCTGGGACATCGCCTATCTCGGCGACATGACCATCCACCATGTGCGCCTCGATGACGGGCGCGTCGTCAAGGCGAGCAGCATCAACCGGCAGCGCGCCGTCGAGGATGCCCTGACCTGGCACGACCGCGCCTGGATCTCGTTCCCGGCCGATGCCGGCGTCGTGCTGACGCGGTAGCGCCGATGGGCCGTCTCCTCACGATCCTGGCCTCCCGCTTCGTCATCGCCGTGCCCTATCTGTGGCTGCTGGTGTTCTTCCTGGCGCCGTTCCTGATCGTCTTCAAGATATCGCTGTCGGAGCCGGCCATCGCCATGCCGCCCTACCAGCCGGTGTTCGACCTCGCCGGCGGCGTGGCGGCCTTCATCGGCAAGCTGGGCAGCCTGTCCTTCGGCAACTATCTGTGGCTGGCCGAAGATCCGCTCTATGTGAACGCCTATCTGTCGAGCATCTGGATCGCCGGGGTCTCGACCGCCATCACGCTGGCGGTTGGCTACCCCATCGCCTACGGCATGGCGCGCGCCCCGGCGGCGATCCGGCCCATCCTCCTGATGCTGGTGATCCTGCCGTTCTGGACGAGTTTCCTGATCCGCGTCTATGCCTGGATCGGCATCCTCAAGCCCGAGGGCCTGCTCAACCAGCTGCTGATGTTCCTCGGCGTCATCGACACGCCGCTGGTCATCCTCAACACCACGACGGCGATCTATATCGGCATCGTCTATTCCTATCTGCCCTTCATGGTCCTGCCGCTCTACGCGACGCTGGAGAAGATGGACAATTCACTGATCGAGGCGGCGCGCGATCTCGGCTGCCCGCCGCTGTCGGCGTTCTGGAAGATCACCTTTCCCCTCTCGATGCCGGGCATCGTGGCCGGCAGCATGCTGGTGTTCATCCCGGCGGTGGGCGAGTTCGTCATTCCTGACCTGCTCGGCGGCTCGCAGACGCTGATGATCGGCAAGACGCTGTGGAGCGAGTTCTTCAACAACCGCGACTGGCCGGTCTCCTCGGCGGTCGCCGTGATCCTGCTCCTGATCCTGATCGTGCCGATCATGTTCTTCCAGCGCTCGCAGGCGCGTTCCAGAGAAGCGGGGAACTGAACCATGGCCGGGAACTGGAGCCGCTTCAACATCGTCTCGCTGGTGCTGGGCTTCGCCTTCCTGTACCTGCCGATCCTGCTGCTGGTGATCTATTCGTTCAACGAATCGCGCCTCGTCACCGTCTGGGCCGGCTTCTCCACCAAGTGGTATGTGGAGCTCTTCTCCAACCGGGGCCTGATGGACGCGGCCTGGGTGACGGCGCGCGTCGCCTTCGTGTCGGCGACGGTCGCCACCGTGCTCGGCACGATGGCGGCGATCGTCCTGACGCGCTACACGCGCTTTCGCGGCCGGATGCTGTTTTCCGGCATGGTCTTCGCCCCGCTGGTCATGCCCGAGGTGATCACCGGCCTGTCGCTGCTGCTCCTGTTCGTGGCGATCAATTTCGACCGCGGGTTCCTGACGGTGACGCTCGCCCACATCACCTTCTCCATGTGCTTCGTTGCCGTGGTGGTGCAGTCGCGCCTCGTTACCTTCGACCAGTCGCTGGAGGAAGCGGCGCTCGATCTGGGCGCGACGCCGCTCGGCGCCTTCTTCCAGGTGACGCTGCCGGTCATCCTTCCGGCTGTCATCTCCGGCTGGATGCTGGCCTTCACCCTGTCGCTGGACGATCTGGTGATCGCCAGCTTCACCTCCGGTCCGGGCGCCACGACGCTGCCGATGAAGATCTACAGTCAGGTGCGTCTCGGCGTGACGCCGGAGATCAACGCCGTCTGCACCATCCTGATCGGCATCGTCGCCTGCGGGGTCATCGCCGCCTCGATCGTCACCAAGCGCCAGGAAATCCAGCGCCAGCGCGACGAGCAGGCCGCCGCGCGCGCGACGGGATAGGGTTTACCCGGCTGGCGTCGGCCTGCCCGGACTATTCCACCAAAAAGGGCGCGATGAACGGGGCGCTCCATGAGCCGCCGATGAAGAAGGTTTCCTTCGGCCCCTCCTCGGCGCCCTCGACCTTCGCCGGCGTGATGCTGCCGGACAGGGCGATGCCGCGGCCGGCGAAGGGCACCAGGCCGCCGAGCGTGATGACTTCCTGAGAGCCGAGCCTGGCCTCGGCCTTGTCGATCCAGGCGATGCCGCCGGCAAGCGTGGCCTTCAACTCTGCGCCCTCTATCGGCAGTTCGCCGTCCGCGATGTCGGCGAGCGGGAAGAACGTGCCCTTGTCGTTGTGCTCGCGGAACGATTCCAGGCTGAGGCCGGGAATGACGCCCTTGCCGAAATTTGCCGAGATCGAGCCGTCCGCCGTCTCCAGAACGCGCTCCAGCGTGTCGCCGCGCCCCTTGAGGAACACCGAGAAGGAACCGCGCGATTTCGGCATCAGATGCGTCAGCTGCAGTTTCGAGGCGATGTCCTCGCCATTGATGTCCTCCGCGCTGATGCGCAGTTCGGCCTGGTTGCGGTTTTCCATGTTGTCGAGGCGGACGCCCACCTGGAGCATGCCGCCGAAGGCGATGGCGTCGGAAATGTCGAGGCTCACCAGCCCGTCGCGAACCTGCGCCGTTGCCGCGACGCCCGTCATCGAAACGGACCCCGCGCTCGCTGTGGCGGCCGACAGGCGCAGGTCCAGATTGGCCCGCCGCGAAACGGGCGACTTCATCGCATCCCCAGGCGCTCCGGGAACCGGGGTGAGGGTGCTGAGCAGGGACCGCAGATCGAGCGACTTGAAGGCGAGCGTCCCGGTCACTGTCGGCTGGGGTTCGGTAAAGGCGATGTCGAAGACGCCGGTCGCGCTGTTGTCGCCCAGACCGATCGCCGCATTCTCGAACTTGATGCGTTTCGCATCGCCCATGACGGTGCTTTTCAGCGTCGCAGCCTTGATCGTGCTTCCCGGCCAGTCCTCCAGCATGGTCCATTCGACCAACCTCTGCAGCGATGGAGCCGCCATGTCCAGCTGGCCGTCGATGAAGGCGTTCTCGGAAACGTCGACCTGGCCCTTGAAGGAGAGGGAAACCGGCGCCGTCTTCACCGACAGGGTAAGGGGAGCCTTGCCGCCGGCCAGCAGCAGCAGGGGCTGTTCCGTCGATCCCTCGAAGGTGACGCTCTCCCCATGCCAGATGCCACGCACCGAAAGGGCGGCGGACCGGTTGAGGGCCGGCCAGTTCAGCGTGCCGCTCAGCCCGCTGGCGATCGGGTGCCGGTCGCGGTCGGCCAGCGAGACGATGCGACCGTCCTCGATCTCGACCGTCGCGAAGGCGTCGCTGGGTACGGCGCTCATGTCGGGCGCGTTCGGGTGGGCCTTCAGCAACTCGCGCGTCGTCTCGATGGACTGGGCGAGGCGGCCCCATTTGGGAACGGTCTGGAAGCGCGGCGTGTCGCCGGCGCCGTTGACGCGCAGAACGGGGCGCACCAGGCGGATCCTGGTGAAAACCACTTCGCCGCGCAGCGCCGCCAGCGCCGAGAGGTCGATCTCGACACGCTCCGCCTCCATCACCGCCGGGTGCTGGCTGTCGCGCCAGTCGGACAGGACGACATCGTTGAGCACGGCCCTGAAGGAGGGCCAGACGCGGATCTCGGGTGCATCGTCGAGGCGCACCCGGTAACCGCTCCAGGCGCTGACCTGCTGCGCCACGCTGTCGCGGACGATCTGCGTGGAAGCGATGACCGGCAGGCACAGGATCACGATCACCGCGGCCAGTGCGGCGATGCCCAGTGCCCAAATGCTCTTTCTCATCGCCGAAGCGGGCATCGTTCCTCACGCATCCGGCCGCTCAGTCCGACCTTGTGAACCTCCTCACGGGTTTAAACCAGGCGAACGGCATTTCAAGGATTTGTGGCAAGGCGGAGGCGTATTGCACGGCTTTCTCCGTCCCTGCGCGCCGTAACCGGCTGAAAACTGCGGCCGGGCAAAAATTATACCAGGGAAACATTGCCCGGACAGGGGTGGAAATGCATAACAAGACCGGCCGTTTCCGGCGCTGACGCCGGGACCGGAAACAGGGCGCAAGGAGGAAAAGAATGAGCCAGGCCGGGCCGCTGTGGACCCCATCCGATACGCAGAAAAACCAGGCGCCCGTCACCGCCTTCATGCGCGCTGCCGAGACCGTCTCGGGCCGCCCGATCGGCGATTATCCGGCGCTGCACGCCTGGTCGATCGACGACCGGGAGGCGTTCTGGTCTCTGGTCTGGGAAACCTGCGGCGTGATCGGCGAGCGCGGCGAGCGCGTTCTGGTCGATGGCGACAGGATGCCCGGCGCAGCCTTCTTTCCCGACGCCCGGCTGAACTTCGCGGAGAACCTGCTGCGCGGGAAGGGGGCAGGGGACGCGCTGGTGTTCCGCGGCGAGGACAAGGTCGAGCGCCGGCTTTCCTGGGACGAACTCCGCGGCATGGTCTCGCGCCTGCAGCAGCTCTTTCGGGCACAGGGCCTGAAGGCGGGCGACCGGGTCGCCGCCATGATGCCGAACATGCCCGAAACCATCGCCGCGATGCTGGCGGCAACCTCGCTCGGCGCGGTGTGGTCGTCCTGTTCTCCCGATTTCGGCGTTCAGGGCGTGCTCGACCGCTTCGGCCAGATCGAGCCGACCGTGTTCATCGCGCCCGATGGCTACTGGTATGGCGGCAAGGCGTTCGACGTGGCCGACAAGACGGCGGAGCTTCTCACGAAGCTGCCGAGCGTCAGGCTGGCGCTGATCGTCGACTATCTGGGCACGGCGCAGGCTGCGGCCGGAAAGATCGACCGCGCACAGGCATTCACCGCCGCGCTGGACGCCTACGACGCGGCGGAGCTCACCTTCGAGCAACTGCCCTTCTCGCACCCGCTCTACATCCTGTTCTCGTCCGGCACGACCGGCATCCCGAAGTGCATCGTGCATTCGGCCGGCGGCACGCTTCTCCAGCATCTCAAGGAACACCGCCTGCATGCCGGCCTCGTTCCCGGCGACCGGCTGTTCTACTTCACCACCTGTGGCTGGATGATGTGGAACTGGCTGGTCAGCGGTCTGGCCTCGGAGGTGACGTTGCTCCTCTATGACGGGTCGCCTTTTCATCCGGACGGCAACATCCTGTTCGATTTCGCCGATGCGGAGCGGATGACCTATTTCGGTACCTCTGCGAAGTTCATCGACGCCGTGCGCAAGGCCGGCCTCGTGCCGATGGAAACACATGACCTGTCGACGGTGCGGACCCTGTCCTCGACCGGTTCGCCGCTGGCTCCGGAAAACTTCGAGTTCGTCTATCGGGGGATCAAGAAGGACACTCATCTGGCCTCGATCTCCGGCGGAACGGACATCGTGTCCTGCTTCGTTCTCGGCGTGCCGACCCTGCCCGTGTGGATCGGCGAGATCCAGGCCGCCGGCCTTGGCATGGCTGTGGAAGTGTGGGACGAGGATGGCAGGCCGATGCGGGAAGGCAAGGGCGAACTGGTCTGCACCCGGGCCTTTCCGGCCATGCCGATCGGGTTCTGGAACGATCCCGACGGCGCCAAGTACCATGCCGCCTATTTCGACCGCTTCGACAATGTCTGGTGCCATGGGGATTTCGCCGAATGGACGGAGCATGGCGGCATCGTCATTCACGGCCGTTCCGATGCCACGCTCAATCCCGGCGGCGTGCGCATCGGCACGGCGGAGATCTACAACCAGGTCGAGCAGCTTCCCGAGATTCTCGAGGCGATCTGCATCGGGCAGGACTGGGAGGACGATGTGCGCGTGGTGCTGTTCGTCCGGCTGGCCGAAGGCGCGGTGCTGGACGAGGCGCTGGAGAAGACCATCCGCACCAAGATCAGGACGGGCGCCAGCCCGCGTCACGTGCCGGCGAAGATCATCGCCGTCAGCGACATTCCGCGAACCAAATCGGGCAAGATCACGGAACTCGCCGTGCGCGATATCGTCCACGGACGGGCCGTCAAGAACCAGGAGGCGCTGGCCAATCCGGAGGCGCTCGCGCTCTATCGCGACCTGCCGGCGCTGCGTTAGGGCATCGGACGGAAAGCGGGGATCCGGTTCGCGGGTCCCGATGTTCCACGGTGTTCCGGATGGTCATTCGTGCGTCCGGATGGACGCACGGAAAGCCGGTGATCGACCGAAACAGGGTTAAGGAATGGTAACACCGAAATTTACCGAGATTTCACAGGTGGTACACTTTCGTAAACTTCTCGGCATCCCGGTAAGGTTTCGTTAAGGGGTCGCCGCGATAGTGTTGGCTAACTTGACGAGCCGGGCTGATCCCATTCTCCCCGACTGATTGCCGGAAGTTCGCCAAGCCCGTTTTGACAGCATTCCAAGACCCTCAAAGCGCCCGAACGGGCGCTTTTTTTTGTCCGGGTCCGGTTGCTCAGGTGTGGCGGTCGCCCATCAGCGGGCGCGACAGGAGGATCACCGGCACGATGGCCGTGGCGATGATCAGGAGGGCGGCAACCGCGCCGTCCTCCACCGCGCCGCGCGAGGCGTTCTCGTAGACATGCGTCGCCAGCGAGCGGAAACCGAACGGACGCAGCAGGATCGTCGCCGACAGCTCCTTGACCGTATCGACGAAGACGAGGATGGCCGCCGTCAGGATGGCGGGTCTCAGCAACGGCAGCAGGATCGTCAACGCGCTCTGGTTAGCCGTCTTGCCGAGGCTGCGCGCGGCCTGGTCGAGACTGGGCGGCAGTTTCTCCATGCCCGACCGGATGGCGCTTTCGGCCAGCGCCAGGAAGCGGATCGTGCAGGCGATGACGATCGAGGCGGCGGTGCCCGTCAGGAGAAGGCCGGTGGAGAAGCCCGCATGGTCGCGGGCCGCCTGATCGATGGCATTGTCGATCGCGGCGAGAGACAGGAGCAGGCCGAGACCGAGGATCGTACCCGGAAGCGCGTAGCCGATGGAGGCGAGGCGCACCAGAACCAGCGTGTAGGCGGAGCGCGACACGCGCACCGCATTGAGAAGAAGCAGAGCGGCGATCACGGCGGCAATCGCGGTCGTGCCCGCCACGCTTATGCTGGTCAGCAGCGCCTGAAAAACCTGAGGGTCGGCGAACTGGTAGAGCCGCTTCGACGCGTAGCGGCCGAAGACGAAGAGCGGCACGCCGAAGCCGGAGGCGATTGGCAGAAGCAGGGCCATGGTGGCAAGCCATGCCTTCGGGCCGGAAAGCGGCGTGCGGGGCGGGCGCGCATGCATCTGTGTGCCGCGCGCATTGTGGAAGCGCTGCTTGCGGCGCGCCCACTGCTCCACGGTCAGGAGCAGGAAGACGATGACGAGCATCAGCGCCGCGATCTGCGCCGCTCCCTCCAGGCTGCCGCGGTTGAGCCAGGTCGAATAGACCGAGAGCGTCAGCGTGCGCACGCCGAGATATTCGACGGCCCCGATGTCGTTCAGCGTTTCCATCATGACCAGCGCCAGACCGGCGATGATGGCGGGGCGGGCGACGGGCAGGAGGATGCGGAAGAAGACGCGCGCTGGGCGCGCGCCGAGCGTTCGCGCCACGTCGGCGATGTTGCGCCCCTGCATGAGGAACACGACGCGCGCGGTCAGGTAGACATAGGGGAAGGTGACGGACGTCACGACGAGCGCAGCGCCCCAGGTGGAGCGGATGTCGGGAAACCAGTAGTCGCGCGCGCTTTCGAAGCCGAAGACGGCGCGAAGGGCGGTCTGCAGGGGACCGACGTAATGGAAAAATTCGCCGAACGCGTAGGCGGACAGATAGGTGGGAACCGCGAGCGGCAGGACCAGCGCCCAGGAGATCAGCCGACGCAGGGGGAAGTCGTAGCCGACCACCAGCCAGGCAGCTCCCACGCCGGTGATGGCGGTGCCGGACGCCACAAGCCCGAGCAGCAGGAGAGTCGTGCCGAGCGACTGGGGCAGGACATAACGCAGGAGATGGGGCAGGGCTTCGCCCGATCCCGACAGCGCGACGAACAGGACTGTGGCGATGGGAAGGAAAACCGCCAGCGCGATGACCAGGCTGATGACATGGGCCGCGCCGTGGCGCTCGCCCCGGATGCGGGGGAAACGCTGTTCATCGACGGGAGCGGTCGGCTGGACTGGAACGGTCATGGATTCGAGCGCTGGCGGCAGGGACGCGGCCCGGCCGGCATCCGGAACATGCAAAAAAGCCGGACCCCCTGCGGGGTCCGGCCTTCGCTGTCCAAGGACGGACTAGCTGGACGGACCGTCATCGAGGCCGACACGGTCGACCATCTCGGAGGCCGCCTTGCGGTACTTGGCGATGTCGGCGAGAGGCAGGCTGTCGGGCTTGATCTCACCGAACGACTTGACGGTTTCGGAAACCTTCGCGCCCGGCAGGACCGGATATTCGTGATTGGTCTCGGCGTAGATCGCCTGCGCCTCGGCGCTGGCGAGGAAGCGCATCAGCTCCAGCGCGTTCTCACGGTTCGGCGCATTCTTCGCCATGGCCATGCCGGAAATGTTGACATGCGTGCCGCGGTCGCCGGAATTGGGGAACAGGACCTTGATGGCCTTGGCCCAGTCCTTCTGCTCCGGCTCCTTCTCATTGGTCATCATGAGGCCGACATAATAGGTGTTGCCGATGCCGAGGTCGCATTCGCCGGCAAAGATGGACTGCGCCTGGTTGCGGTCGCCGCCGTCGGGCTTGCGGGCGAGGTTCGCCTTCAGGCCCTTCATCCACTCCTCGGTCTTCTCCTCGCCATGGTGGGCGATCATCGAGGCGAACAGGGCGAGGTTGTAGTTGTGCTGGCCGCTGCGCATGCAGATCTTGCCCTTCCACTTCGGATCGGCAAGCTCCTCATAGGTGATCGTGTCCTGCTCGACGCGGTCCTTCGAGGCGTAGATCACGCGGCCGCGCGTCGTCACGCCGAACCACTGGCCTTCCGGATCGCGGAACTCGGCCGGGATCTCGGCATTGACGGTCTCGTCATCGACGGACTGGGCGACGCCCTTTTCCTTGACGTTGATCAGGCGGCCAATATCGACCGTCAGCACCACGTCCGCGGGCGAATTGGTGCCTTCCGCGGCGATACGGTCCTCGAGGCCCTTGTCGAGGAACAGCACCTCGGTCTTGATGCCCGTCTTGGCGGTGAACGCGTCGAGCAGGGGCTGGATCAGGGCGGGCTGGCGGTAGGAATAGATGTTGACCGTGCCTTCGGCCTGTGCGGCGGGCAGGGTGGCGGTGAACGCGCCGGCGATAGCGAGCGCGGCGATGCCGGCTTTCGCGGCGTTGATTTTCTTGGCAAACATGATGGTCTCCTGGCCTGTGGGATTAAAAGTCCCATGGAAAGAGCTGCGGTGGTCTGGCCCCAGCATCACTCCTTTTGAGAAATAATTCCAAAAACGTCAAGGGAAACGCAAGCAATATCAGTAGTTTAGAGGAATTCTAAACTAAGGAGCTCATCTTTAGAGCCTTGCGTCCTGCGAGCCGTCAGTCGGCCAGAACCCGCGTCGGCGGGAAGGTGACCTCGACCAGCGTGCCCTCGCCGGGCACGGAGCTGATCGCGAAGGAGGCGCGGTTGGCTTCCACCATTGCCCGTGTGAGCGGCAGCCCAAGCCCGGTTCCTTCGCCGCGCTTGCGCTTCAAGCTGTTGATTTGCTTGAAGGGTTTCAGGGCCTCGTCGATCTCGGCCGGGCTCATGCCGATGCCTGTGTCGCGCACGCGCATGACCACGGAACCGTCATGGCCATAGGCCGTGGAGACGATCACCTGGCCGCCCGCCGCCGTATAGCGGGTCGCATTGGACAGGAGGTTGAGGGCGATCTGCCGCACGCTCCTGGGGTCGGCCACGACGTCCGGCAGGTTGGAGGCGAAACTGGAGCGGATGATGACCCGCTCGCGATTGGCCTGCGGCTGCATCATCGCCACCGTCTGCCCCAGCACGTCGTTCAGCGGCACCGCCTCGTAGTGCATCTCCTGTTCGCCGGCCTCGATCTTCGAGATGTCGAGGAGGTCGTTGACCAGGTCCAGCACATGGTTGCCCGAGCGGTTGATGTCGCGCAGGTAGTCGCGATACCGGTCGTTGCCGATCGGGCCGAACTTCTCGTCGATCATCAGTTCCGAGAAGCCGATGATGGCGTTGAGAGGCGTGCGGATCTCGTGGCTGACGCGGGCGAGGAACTCCGTCTTCTGCGAGGAGGCGCGTTCGGCTTCGGCGCGCGCCTGGGTCAGCTCCTCGGCGGCCCGCTTCCACTGGGTGATGTCGCGCAGCACGGCGCAGAAGCCGCTCTGGCGCGGCAGGCGGCCGATCGTCATGAACAGGGGGATGAAGCGCCCCTGCGCTTCGCGGCCGATCACCTCCAGCCCATCATTGAGGACGCTGGCCACGCCATTGTCGGACAGGCCGTTCAGGTGCTCCTGCACGGCGCGCTGGCTTTCGATGGCGAAGAGGGCGGTGAACGGCTTGCCGACCACGTCCGCGCTGTCGAAGCCGAACAGGGCTTCCGCCGGGGCGTTGGCCGAGCGCACCGTTCCGTCATTGTCGATGATCGCGACCCCGTCGGTCGCCGTATCGACGATGGCGCGCATCTCCGCCAGATGCATCTCCAGTTCGGCCGTCTCCACATTGTCGCGGGCGGCGGCCGGCCATTTTCCTTCCTCGCGGTCGTCGGCGCCCATGTCGGGCGTCTGCGCCACTGCCGCGGCTTCGCGGGCGGGCTGCGGGGTCTCGCTGCGGCTCAGCGCCAGCAGCAGGGCCTTGCCCTGTCCCCACGGCACCGACTGCAGATGCGCGTGGACGTCGATCAGCATGCCGTCGGCGGTCTTCATGGAGACGCCATGCGGGCCTCCCGCCGGGGAGGGCGCATCGGGGAAGAGGACATCGAGACCGCCGCGCTCGTGGAGGTCGGCGAGCGTGGGGTAGCCCGTCAGGTCGAAGAAGGCCTGGTTCGCGTAGTGCAGGACATCGCCGGCGTGAATAAGGATCGGCAGGGGCAGGTGGGTGAGAAGCGTCGTGTCGGCGGCGGCAGTCCGGCTGCCGGGCGTCGCTCCGTGAAAGGCGGACGGCAGGAACGCCGGCTTAGGCGTAATGCCGGAAAGCGTCTGCAACGCATCCGGGGAGGCGGGAGCGTCATGCGGCGCTTCGGTCCCGACGGGCTCTCCGCCGTCATCGTCGGCGACCGAGGCTTGCAAGTCGGGTTCCACGGCGGCATCCCGTGCGGGATCGTCGATCGCCTCCGAGGCATCTGAGGCGTCCGTGGCGGAAGCCGCCGCATCGTGCTCCCCGACCGCTTCTGTCCGGGACGCATCGTCGGCTTCAAGCGTCTCGTCGGGTGAGCGATCCTCCGGCGCGGCTTCGGCTTGTGCCGCCGCATCGTCGCCGCTGTCGCGCCGCAGCCGGTCGCCGATCTCGAGAAAGGCGATCTGCTCCGTCGGCGTCAGGGCGCCATCCTTCTGCGGGCCGCGATGTTCGGCAAGCCGGATGACCTTGTCGCTTTCCCGGCGTCCCGGCATCGCGCTGATCGACAGGGCCGGCTTTTCCTCGGCTGCCGGCGTGTCTGCCTCGGCGGGAAGCGGGGCCTCCGGCGCTTCAACGTTATGGTCGGCTGCCCCGGATGGAGCGCGGGGTGGCGGCATGGCCGCGCCGGGTGTCAAGACGAGACCGATCCCCTCCGGGTCGGTCACGGCGTCGCCCATGCGGGCGAGGCCGAACCCGTGAAAACCCTCGAACACGCGGCCGCGTCCATAGATCGGCAGCGCCGCCAGATCGACGGGCACCTTCTGGTTCGTGCCGGCCAGCGGCCAGAGGACGGTCCGGCCCGACCAGGTGTCACGACGCTCCAGAAGGGCGGAGATGCGGCCGTCCGGGTCGAGACCGAACGCGTTGGAAACCTCGCGGAAGCGTCGTCCCATCACATCGGCGGCAGCGGGTCCGACCGCCTCGGCGAAGGCATCGGACAGGGCCGTGAAACGGCCTTCGGCGTCCGTCCGCCAGGCAAAGCGAACCGTCCCGGACGGTCTGGGAGCCGCCGCCTCCGTGACGGTGGTGTCGGCCGAGGCGTCGGCTTCGATGCCGTGTTCATCCTGCGCGTCGGGCCCAGAGCGTTCGGTGGCGGTTTCTTCCGGCAGCAGGTCCGGCGCATCCTCGCCTGCCTCCTCCGGTTCATCCGGACCCGGCTCGCTGGCAAGGGTCGCCGGTGCCGGATCGGCCTCCCGTTCGGCCGCCGTGGCGGGCGGCAGGTCCTGCGGCGCGTATTGCGGCGCATCGTTCTGCTCGTCGACGACGATCAGCAGGTGCATGGCCGGGGCGTCCGTCAGCCGCGCGAAGGCGGCGGGCAGGCGGCGCGGCGAGCCGTCGACGACGCGCTTGACCAGCCGGTCGGCCTCGTCGCGGACCTCGGCCACCAGCGTGACGAGTGTTTCCGTTGCGATGCCAAGGCCGCCGAAGCCGCTGGACGCGGCAGCGACCTGTCCTTCGCCGTCGATCAGCGCTGCGAACTGGCCGGCGGCATCGAAGCCCTGCACGGCTGCGGCGGCGCGGAAATCGTCGTCCTGCATGCGCGTCGAAGACGCGGTGCGGGCAAGCAGGATGGCGCGCTCGCCATCGGGCAGGTCGACGGTGCCCACATGCAGCGTGACGATGCCGCGTCCGAGGCGCAGGGCGATCGTTCTGTCCGTATCGAGGTCGGGAAAGCCTGGAGTGGCGGCGATCTGCCTACGCGCCGCGACCGGAAGAACGGGCTCAGCACCGATCGCCGCTTCGATGCTGTCGTGGCCGAACAGCGCCGCGCCCGCTCCATTGGCCCAGATCACCACGTCGAGGCCGGTGGACAGGATCGCCAGCGCATCGCCCGCCGCGAAACGTTCCCGCACCCGGTCCAGCACCGCGATATCAACGAAGGAGTAGGAAACTGATGCCATTCAAACGAGCCAAAAGACCATTGCTGTACGCGCTTGCCCGGCGCTGCCGCTGCCCGGGCGGTGAGCTGTGGGTTCAAACGGCATCGGACCGCCATCCGCACCGCGCCGGCGGCTCCCGACATCGACATTAACACATCATTAATAAAAGCATGTCCCGGCCCGGTCCACAAACACCTGTCGCGCTGACGTGGAATCTCGGTGATTGGTTAATCGCAACAGCGATTTATGCTGCGATGCAATAAAATGTTGCAATGCACAATGAGCTGTACTATATGGGGTGCATAGATTGTTGGGCGGATCCAGCGTGCAGCGCACTCCGCCGTCACCACCATCCAAAGGATCGCGGCTATGACCAAGACCAATCAGAAAGACACCGAGAGCGTTGAGTTCCCGTCCTTCGATGCGACTCAGGCCAGCGAACAGTTCCGCGCTTTCGCCGAGAAGAGCACCGAGCAGACCAAGGAAGTCTACGCCCGCATGAAGGCTGGTGCCGAAGACGCCCAGAAGGCGATCGAGGCGACTTTCGAAAATGCGAAGACTGCCGGCAACGAGTTCACCAGCAAGTCGATCGCCGTTCTGCGCGAGGGCGCCGAGGCCAATCTGGCCCATATCGAGGCACTCGCCGGCGCGCGTTCCTTCGCTGACCTGATCGAGATGCAGAGCACCTTCATGCGCAAGCGCATGGAAGTCGCCGTCGACCAGATGAAGGATTTCCAGGTCACCTCGCAGAAGTCCGCCGAGACGCTTGCGAAGCCGATGAAGGACGTCTTCGAGAAGGCCGTCAAGGAACTTCGCGTCGCCTGAGGAATTAGAGTCCGATCAGACAGGAATACCTGGCGGCGAATCCTCCTCCCATCGCTGCCAGGGACGGGCCGAAACCTCCTCCCTTCGGCCCACCAAGGAAAGACCGGGTCCTCCCCCCGGTCTTTTTTTTGTTTCCCCGGTCATTTTTGTTTGGGTGCCGCTTTTGTTTTTGCCGGGGCCCTTGTTTTGGCTTGAAAAGGCATCGGTTTGCCCGTATTGACGCCTACGCCAGTCGATGGTCGCGTGCGGTTGTAGCTCAGTTGGTTAGAGCGCAGGATTGTGGCTCCTGAGGTCGGTGGTTCGAATCCACCCAACCGTACCATTCCCAAGCTCAGCGATTCTCCGAACTTCCGCCGCCTGTGCCGCCCATGCGCAATGGCTTGATCGCTCCAGCTTGTCGTGTCATGCACGACAACGACAACGCTATCTGTGACGGCTTTGTAGTCGAGGGGGCATGGACAGGCGCAAGCAAGGTGCGGCCAGTGCCGGGAAGGACAGGATCGCGGTCATAAGGGGGTTGTCCTCGAACGAGGAGGCCATCTACAGGATTCGTGAGCTCTACGACATCGCGAACGTGACGATCCGGCTCGCCAAGACTGAACTTGGACTGTTCGACATTCCCTATCTTCGGACCACTTACTCGCCTGAATGGGTCGCCCATCAGCTGACGAAGGGCTATATCGGCGGCGATGCAGTGGTGGTCGCCGGCTTCTCGACGGATGTCCCTTTCTTCTGGTCCGATCTGACGCGGACACCGGCCTGGGACCAGATCATGCGGGACGCCATGCGCGCCGGCGTCGGGCCTGAAGGCTATTCTATCCCGGTGATCGACGACGTCGGCCGCCGCTCGCTCGTCTCGCTCAACACGTTCATGCCCGTTGCCGACTGGAAGGACTATGTCCGTTCGGTCGAAGGCGAACTGCTGACGGTTGCCCGCATTCTGCATGACCGGGCCATAGAGGAAGCCGGTTTCACATTCGTTCCCAAACTCGGCCCGAGAGAACTGGAGTGCCTGACCTGGGTTGCACGCGGCAATGAAGCCGGCGCCATCGCCGAACGCCTGTCGCTCTCCGAACACACGGTGCGCAGCTACCTGAAGGCGGCGCGCCAGAAGCTCGCATGCCGCACGCTTTCGCAGGCCGTCAGCAAGGCCCTGTCGCTGAGGCTGATCAAGGTCTGACCCCCTCAGATTGGGGTGCCCGGATGGGTGATTGTTCGGAGTTCCCGTTTCCAGCAATCTACCGCCCTTCTTTTTCAATGAGGGCGGGTTTGATGATCTCTGTGGAAATGGGGGATTTGGGTCAGAGCAGCGAGCAGATGACGTTCACGACCTGCGATCTTGCGTTGATGCATCTTCAGGAAGCAGCGCGATTAGGTGCGAAGGTGCCGGGTTTCAAGGAACAGCAGCTCTTCTCCTACATCCTTGGAATGTGCGTCGAGCTGCTCTTGCCGATCCAGGCCGCCGAGCGCCTGTCTGACAGCGGCAGAGGGCAGTAAGGCAGGCGCTGTGGCGTCCTGCGGTCAGGTGGAAACAGCCGTCTCCCGCACGAACACAAAAATCGGGTGACGAGATCCGCTCGGCGTTTCGGTGAAGCGGCCAGCGGACCCCGAGGATAGAGCGATCAAAGCAGCGTGCCCTGGTCCCCGGATTTGCCCGGTGCAGCTTGCTGTTTGCGCGGCGGCGTGGCTTTGCGGCCCTCGCCGGCGGCGATGGCGCGGGTGATGCCGTCGGCGAACTGGATCTGCAGTTCGACGCCGGGCTGGATCTCCCCTGCACGCTTCAGCGGCTTGTCGTCGGCGCCGCGCACCAGCGCAAAGCCGCGCTCGAGAACGGCGCGGTAGGAGAGGGATTCCATCAGGCGGGCCGCCTGCTCGCGCCGTTGCGCGGCGCGTTCCAGCCGTGACCGCACCAGCGTGTCCGAGCGCTGCTCCGTCAGCCTGAGCCGCTCGCGCAGATGCGCGATCCGCTGGTTGAGCGCGCCGGGGGCGACGCGCCCCGCGTCGCGGTTGAAGCGCGTTCGCTGTCCGCGCACCATGGCGAGGAACACGCCGGGCAGGCGCTCGCCGGACGCCGTCGTGCGTCGCCGCGCTTCCTTCAGGCGCCGCTCCAGCGTCGCCGGCGAAAGCCGCAGGCCGTTGAAGGTCAGGCGCTTGCGCTGGGTCGCGGCGGATAGCGCCCTGCCGAGCCGGCTGGCCGATTCGTCGAAACGGCGGCGGGGCAGGGCAAGCAGCTGGTCTGGCGAGGGGAGTGCCCGGGCGAGCGCGCGGAGCGCCTGCCGCTTGCGTTCGCCGTCGCGCGAGACGGCGCCTTTCAGTCGCGCCGAAAGCCGCGCGAGCGACGCCTCGAGCTCGGCCTTCACGGGCACGGCCATCTCCGCCGCGCCGGTCGGCGTCGGTGCGCGCCGGTCCGCAACAAGGTCGATCAGCGTCCAGTCGGTTTCGTGGCCCACGGCCGAGATGACCGGGATCGTCGAGGCGGCGACCGCCCTGACGACGGCTTCGTCATTAAAGCCCCAGAGGTCCTCGAGGCTGCCGCCGCCGCGCGCGACGATCAAGAGGTCGGGGCGCGGCAGGGGACCGTCCGCGGGCAGCGCGTTGAAGCCGTTGACGGCGGCGGAGACCTCGTCGCCCGAGGTCTCGCCCTGGACGCGCACCGGCCAGACCAGCACATGCACCGGAAACCGGTCGGTGATGCGGTGGATGATGTCGCGGATGACCGCGCCGGTCGGCGAGGTGACGACGCCGATGACGCGCGGCATGAAGGGCAGGGGTCGCTTGCGCGCATCCTCGAACAGGCCTTCGGCGGCGAGCTTCTTCTTGCGTTCCTCCAGCAGCGCCATCAGCGCGCCGGCACCGGCCGGCTCGATGCTCTCGATGACGATCTGGTATTTCGACGAGCCGGGATAGGTGGTCAGCTTGCCGGTGGCGACGACCTCCAGCCCCTCCTGCGGCAGGAATTTCAGCTTCGAGAAGACGCCGCGCCAGATGACGGCCTCGAGCCGCGCCCGGTCGTCCTTCAGCGCGAAATAGGCATGGCCCGAGGAATGCGGCCCGCGATAGCCGGAGATTTCCCCGCGCACGCGCACATGCCCGAAGGCGTCCTCCACGGTGCGCTTCAGCGCCCCCGAAAGCTCGCTGACGGAGAACTCGGCGACATTGCTCGGCGAATCGTTTGCGGGAAGGTCGATCATGGGACGATTGAGACGCCGCTTGCCATGCGGGTCAAGTCCGCAGGGCGAACTGCCATCGAGCCATCACCAGCCGGCCAGGATGTGGCCGGGCCGCAGCCGCTTGCCCTTCGGGTTGTGGAGCATCCCGTCGAAGTCGAAGCTGCCCTTCTCCTCAATGAAGGCCGGAACCGAAAGATTGTCGAGGCTTTCGGCGATGTGCCGCGCCAGCGCGTCGATGATCTCCGTCTGCCCGGTGTGCCCGCGCATGAGGCCGATATGGCAGTCGGGCAGCGTGTTGAAGCCGTCGGCCTCGCCGAGCACCCGCATGCCGGGACGCAGGGCGCATTCGGGCAGGATGGAAACGGCGAGGCCCGAAAGAACCGTCGTCGTGATGACGGTTGCCGAGAAACTGGTGAACAGGACCCGGTAGTCGCGGTTCATCGCGTCGAGCGCTGCGCAGGCCGCCCGCCGCCACAGGCAGCTGGGGCGGCCGAAGGCCATCGGCAGGATCTCGCGTTCGTGCACGGAATGGTTCGCCGAGCTCACCCACAGAAGCGGCTCGCGGCGCACGGCTTCCGGGCCGTGACTGGATGAATCGAGCGTGACGAGCGCCAGGTCGAGATTGCCGCGCCGGATATGCTCCACCAGGTTCGACGTCGGCTCGCACAGCACCGACAGCTCGACGCGCGGATTCGAGCGCGAGAAGCGCGCCATGATCTCTGGCAGGAAGCGGTCGGCGTAATCATCCGGCGTGCCGATGCGGATATGGCCTTCGAGGCTCGCATCGTCAAAGGCGGCCAGCGTCTCGCGATTGAGCCGCATCAGGCGGCGCGCGAAGGTCAGGAGACGTTCTCCATTCTCCGTCAGCCGGTTGGTGCGTCCGTCCTTCTGGAACAGCGGCTTGCCGACGCGTTCTTCCAGGCGGCGCATCTGCATCGACACGGCGGACTGGGTTCGATGAACCTCCTCCGCCGCCCGGGTGAAGCTGCCGGTATCGGCGATGGCGATGAAAGTTGCGAGTTGGTCGAGATCGAGCGGAGCGTTCATGACACCATGCATCATCATTGTTGATGTCAAAGATTAGAAACATTCGTTCGACTAATCAATAATCCCTTGGCATTGTTTGTCCATGCAAGGCCGATGGCGCTTCCTTCCGACGAGGGGGAGCGCCGAGGCCGCGTTATCATCGCACCGCCCCGGACCCACCGAACAGGAAGGAGAACGACCATGACCCCCGCCGCTTCCGATGCCTTTGCGACGACTGCTGCCGCACGGCCGGTCGCCATCGCGCGTCTCGCGGTGGTATCGGTCTTCGCTTCCCTGCGCCGCTTCTGGCAGACCCGACAGGCCATGCATCAGCTTTCCGAGATGTCCGACTGGCAGCTCGCCGATATCGGCCTGACGCGTTGCGACATCGACGTCGTGTCGCTGAGCGTCGCGCATGGCGACGTTACGCGGGCGCTCCAGGAGCTTGCCGCCGAGCGCGCCGCCGTGAGGCATAGGGTCCGCATGTCCTGAATCCCATGCAGGCTTGACTCCCGCAATGCCGGCTTCCCCCCGGCTGCCTGCACATTGCCCGGTCCCCTCAACGGACCGGGCTTTTTTCTTTTCAGGAGAATGGAAAGGGCTGTTCCGCCGGTCCGGCCGGAGAGCCGTCAGCTCGGATCGCCGTCTTCTTCATCGACCGACCGGCCGGGAATGGCGTAGGCGCCGGACAGCCAGCGATTGAGATCGACATCCTTGCAGCGGCTCGAGCAGAACGGGTAGTAGGCGCGCTGCGAATCCTTGCCGCATTCCGGGCAGGGACGTTTTGGTCGCAACGGTGTGACCTTCTCATGCGGATGCTGCGGCAAGGCTACTGCTCCCTGGAGCCCGAAAGCCAGTTGAAGTGCACCTTGTAGCCTTCGGCGCCGAGCAGGTTCACCGTTTCGAACAGCGGCAGGCCGACCACGTTGGTGTAGGAGCCGACCAGCTTGACGACGAAGGTGCCGGCCAGGCCCTGGATGGCGTAGCCGCCTGCCTTGCCGCGCCATTCGCCGGAGGCGAGATAGCTCTCCAGCTCCTCGCGCGACAGGCGCTTGAAGCGCACGCGCGTTTCGACCAGCCGCTGGCGCAGCTTGCCGGCGGGCGTGATCAGGCAAAGACCCGTGAAGACCCGGTGCGAACGGCCGGAAAGCAGTTGCAGGCAGTTCGAGGCCTCGTCGACCATCTCAGCCTTCGGCAGGATGCGTCGCCCGACGGCGACCACCGTATCGGCGGCGAGGATGAAACCCTGCTCCGCCGGGTCGTCCTTCCTGAGGCGCTCGAGCGCCTTCTCCGCCTTGCCGCGCGAAAGACGCTTGGCAAGCGAGCGCGGATGCTCGCCCTTGATCGGTGTCTCGTCGATGTTGGCGGGGACCAGCCGGTCGGGTTCGAGGCCTGCCTGCTGCAGGAGCTCGACGCGCCGGGGCGATCCGGAGGCAAGCACGAGTTTCTGGAAGGCGCTCATTCCTGTCTCACCGGTCGCCGATATCGGTGCTACTTGAAGCGATAGGTAATACGACCCTTGGTCAGGTCATAGGGCGTCATCTCGACGAGCACCTTGTCGCCGGTCAGAACGCGAATGCGGTTCTTGCGCATCCGCCCGGCCGTGTGGGCGATGATCTCGTGTTCATTTTCCAGCTTCACGCGAAACATCGCATTCGGCAGCAGTTCCGTAACCACGCCTGGAAACTCCAGGACTTCTTCCTTTGGCATCCGATACCTTCGGTTTTGCAGATATTCCCGACCGACGGCCGGAATTGGCGCGGAACCTATCCCATTCATCCCTGTTTGTGAACAAGCTTGCGCCCGGCAAAAGTCAATTTGTGTCCGTTTTGCCGCCATCGCCGAAACGCGCGCCGATCGCGGCCGCCAGCCGCTCGCGCACATCGCGATACGCGGCCATGATCTGCTCGCGCGTTCCGCTGATGATCGTCGGGTCCAGCATCGGCCAGTATTCGACATCCGCCGCGATGGTGCGCGTCATCTCCAGGGCCCGGTGGTGCGCTTCGGGAGAGAGCGTGATGATCAGGTCGAAATTGGTGTCGGCCAGCTCGTCGATCGATTGCGGATGCCGGTCGCCCAGCGTCAGGCCGGTCTCGTCGAGCACCGCGTCCACGAAGGGGTCGCGCTCGCCGGCACGCAGGCCGGCCGAGGCGAGGAAGACGCTGCGCGGCAGGGCCCGGCGGGCGAGCGCCTCGGCCATCGGAGAGCGGATGGCGTTCATGCCGCAAAGAAACAGGACGGATTGCGGAATGCCGTGTCTGCCTGCCGAGGATCGGGGATCGAGTGCGTTCATGGCCGTGCTCCACGGCGGCCGGCATGCATCGCCTAACCCCGCCGGTGCAGAACATAGACCAGCGTGAAGAGCCGGCGCGCGGTGTCGAAATCGACGCTGATCTTGCCGTCGAGCCGATCCATCAGGGTCTGGGAGCCTTCGTTGTGCAGACCGCGCCGTCCCATGTCGATGGCCTCGATCTGGCTGGGCGTGGCGCTGCGGATCGCGTCGTAATAGCTCTCGCAGATCAGGTAGTAGTCCTTGACGATGCGCCGGAAGGGCGTCAGCGAGAGAATGTGCGTCACCACGGTTTCCCCGCTCTCGCGCGAAATCGAGAAGACCAGACGGGAATCGACCAGTGACAGTTTCAGCCGGTAGGGGCCGCCAGCCTCGTCGCCGACCGGCTGGAAACGGTTCTCCTCGACGAGGTCGAAGATGGCGACGGCGCGCTCATGCTCGACGTCCGGCGTCGTGCGGCCGACGGATTCGTCGAGCTCGACTTCGACCAGGCGTGCTGTGTCGGAGCCGGCGCAGCTCATGTCACAGATCGTGGCTCGGTCTCGTGGGCGTTTCCCACGCGGCACCGAGATCGGTGAGGCGGGCCTCGATGCACTCGACGTCGAGGCGGATCGCGGCCTCGCCCGAGAAGATCAGCTCGATGGTGCCCGAGGGTTGCGTCGCGGCCGTAAAATCCACCGCAAGAAGCGACAGGACGTCGTTTGGCCTGCTCCGGTCGATGCCGGCGGCCTTCACCGACTGGACCCGGTCGAAATGCAGGATGCTGCGCCGCCGTTCGTGCGGCGCCGGCCGGAAGGTGCGGCGCGCTGGTTCCTTCTCCCAGGCGAAGCGGTTCATCGCCAGGGCAAACCGCCGGTCGCCCGGCTGGAACGCCAGGTCGCCGACCTTGACGACGGCATCCTGCAGATGCGCCGAAAGGACCGCGAGATCCTCTTCGTCAAGCGCTACGAGTTTGAGAAAGTCCATGGTCGACCGCGCCGTTTGAACTCAGCTGGAAATCCGCTCGATCGTCGCGCCGCAGCCCGACAGTTTCTCCTCGAGCCGTTCGAAGCCCCGGTCGAGATGATAGACGCGGTTGACCTCGGTGCTGCCTTCGGCGGCGAGCGCGGCGATGACGAGAGAGACGGAGGCGCGCAGATCGGTCGCCATCACGGGCGCCCCGCGCAGGCCGGCCACGCCGTCGACGACCGCGGTCTGTCCGGACAGCGATATCTTCGCGCCCAGCCGGGCGAGTTCCTGCACGTGCATGAACCGGTTCTCAAAGATGGTCTCGGTGATGTGCGAACGTCCCTTGGCCATCGTCATCAGGCCCATGAACTGGGCCTGCAGGTCGGTCGGGAAGCCGGGGAAGGGTTCGGTGGTGACGTCGACCGGCGAAATTCCGTGTCCGTTGCGCCGGACCCGGATGCCGCTGTTGGTGCGGACGATCTCCGCGCCGGTCTGTTCGATCGTGCCGAGCGCCGATTCGAGAAGGCCGGCCTCGGCACCCTCGAGCATCACGTCGCCGCCGGTCATCGCGACCGCCATGGCATAGGTGCCGGTCTCGATGCGGTCGGGGATCACGCGGTGGCGGGCGCCCGAAAGGCTGGTCACGCCGTCGATGGTGATGGTCGGGGTGCCTGCGCCGGAAATCTTCGCCCCCATCGCGTTCAGGCAATCGGCGAGGTTGACGATCTCCGGCTCGCGGGCGGCGTTCTCGAGAACGGTTTCGCCCTTCGCCATCGATGCCGCCATCATCAGCACATGCGTGGCGCCGACGGACACCTTGGGGAAGACGTAGCGGTTGCCGATGAGGCCATTCCTGGCCTCGGCCTGGACATAGCCCTGCTCGATCTCGATTTCCGCGCCCAGCGCGCGCAGGCCGTCGATGAACAGGTCCACCGGGCGCGTGCCGATCGCGCAGCCGCCGGGCAGCGAGACCCTGGCCCGGCCCATGCGCGCCAGAAGCGGTCCGATGACCCAGAAGCTCGCCCGCATCTTCGACACGAGCTCATAGGGCGCCGTGGTGTCGACGATGCTGCGGGCCGTGAAATGGATGGTGCGGGAATATCCCTTTTCCTGGCTTTCGCGGCGCCCGTTGACCGAATAGTCGACGCCGTGATTGCCGAGAATGCGGATCAGGCTTTCGACATCCGCGAGATGCGGCACGTTGTCGAGCGTCAGCGTGTCGTCGGTCAGAAGCGCGGCGATCATCAGCGGGAGAGCTGCGTTCTTGGCACCGGAGATGGGCAGCGTGCCCTGAAGCGTATTGCCGCCGGTAATGCGTATGCGATCCATCTGTTCTCACTTCCCGGGGTATTCCCGGTCTCTGTCGCGCGGGAACGCGCCCGTCCGACCAGAATGCGTTCATTTGCCTTGCGGGACCGTAAAGGCCCGGATCCGACGACGCCGGCGACCTGTGCGCCCCCGTCCGCGCGCAAAGCACGTTCGTTCAACCCGGTCCTAAAACAACGCCGCTTCGCGCGCAAGGAATGCGTGGGTGGCGTCGTTCACGGTTTTGCGTCTTGCGGGCCGGGCTGCAGGCCGTCGGGCCGTTCATCCGCCTTCCCCTTGCGCCGCGAGCGGGCCTGTTCCTTGCGCCGCGCCAGATTGGCGCGCAGCGCGGCGGCCAGCCTGTCGTTGCGTCCGCCGCTCTTCTCGGCATCGGGCTTGCGGTTTTCCTGTTTCGGTTCGGTCAAGGCGTCGTCCCCGGGATTCTGCTGTGTGTATGGTAACGGGCAATCGCCCGGCTGCAAACATTGTCGCCCTCGGCGGCAGATGTGTCTCAATCGCCACGAATGCGCGCTTGCGCTCCGCTTTTCATTGTGGCAGAAGTCCGCCGCATCGTGGGGCTGCTGCCGTAGCTCAGGGGTAGAGCACTCCCTTGGTAAGGGAGAGGTCGAGAGTTCAAATCTCTCCGGCAGCACCAGTTTCATCAGGCCATCTTCCGGAATTCCGGTCGTTTGCGTTTCTCCCGCCCGGCGAGACTGTAAACGGGCCATCCGATTGCGGCCCTGTTGTGTTCGATCCGCCGAGCCAGCCGCCCTTACTTGCCCATAACGCATCGTCAAACCAGTTTGAGAATCAATGCGGTTACCGAATCCGTACGGCTGGCATCGCTGGTCCACATGGTAACCGCTCCGTATCGGTCGGTGCGTTTCCGAACCCGGAAGCCGGAAGACACAGGCAATCGGAGCGCGGCTTGCTGCCGCGTAAGACCAAGATTGGAACGAAGACTGGTGCTTGATCCCTTCCCGGGGATGCCGCGGTCGGAGGACGTCGAGAGATTGTCCACCTGGCTGGCGGATGAGGCAAGCATAAGCACTTTCGAACTTCGTTGTCTGCTCGGACAGATCGAATGGTCGTGCCGGCAGCTCGAGGGAATGAAGTCGCCCGTTCCGATGCGTACCTTGTATGCGCGTCGAGTGATCAAGACCGCTCTGCGGAAACGGTCACGGGTTTGAACGGTCGGCAGCTCGTTGCCGTCCCTGAACGACGAACAGAACCCCGGGGCGACAGCCCTCGGTGGAGGCATAGAGCGAAAGAATGATGCTGCAACATTCTCTTACCAATCCGGGCGGGATCGAACACGGCGCCTCCCGTGCGCCGCAGGGTCAGGCTGCGAAAGAGCAGGACGAGCGCCTCACAACGCTGCAGGCGCTCCTGCTGAATCCGGACTTTCGGGCATCCGAACGCAACAAGCGCTTCCTGGCTTTCGTCATCGAGGAGACGATCGCCGGCCGCTCCGACCGCATCAAAGCCTTCACGATCGCCGTGGATGTCTTCGGTCGCGATGCGGATTTCGACGCGACGGTCGATCCCATCGTGCGGATCGCCGCCGGCCAGTTGCGCAAATCCCTGAATGCGTACTACTCGGGCAGCGGACGCCTGGACAGGGTCAGGATCGGCCTGCCTCTGGGCGGTTATGTTCCCACCTTCACCAGAACCTCCAGGGCCAGCGTGGCGCGGCAGCGGCTGAGGAACATCCTGTGGTCGAAAGGCGCCATGGCGGCCGGGCTGTCCCTGGTGGTGGCGGCGGTTGCCGGCTACGGCATCAGCCATCTGATCCCTTTCTCTCCGCTCCAGGCATCCGCCGGCATTGGAAACGCGGTGATGATCCTGGACAGTGCCCGCAGCAATGACGGGAGTCCCTCGGAAATCCGGTTCGCGCAAACGCTGACGGAAGCGCTCTGGGTGCAGATGGGGCGGCAGGACGGCATCCGTCTGGTCGGAGTGCGTGCGGATGAGGAGCTGGACCGGATCGTATCGCAGGCGCGCCAGGCCTTCAGCAATCGCGAGCACATGTATCAACTGCTGACGACGGTGCAGGTCGAGGCAGAGAAGGTGAGCGTTTTCTGGCATCTGGTAGACGCCGATTCCCGCGAGACCTACTACTCGTCCCGGGTCAGCCAGGACGTCACGAGCGAGGCGCGAAACGCCGCGGCCGATACGATTGCCGCCAACATGGCGGCGTCGCTGTTCGGTTATGACGGCTTCTTGTCCCAATATGCCGAAGGGGCGAGGATCCTCGCAAACGACACGTCCAGGTGATCGACCCTCATTCCGTTCCCGGGCCTGTCTGAAGGCCCGGCATCGCCGGTATCGGGGCGCTCCCCGATGCGGCTGGTCGGCAGGCGTGCGGTGCCTTCTGGGGCATCGGTTTGACCGGCATGTTGCAGACAGGTGGAAGCGCCCGGCGCGCGCACGAACGAGGACCATCGGAGCAACAGGACGAGCGGGCGGCTACATCAACCGATGTGCCGGCCTAACGCCATCTGGCAAACGGCCGTGGCCGCCTGGTGTCCCTTCCGCGGAACTTCGGATGAATGCTCTTGCACTCCTGCAGCAGATCGAGATCCACGGGGCCGTGGCGCGTGATGACGACGTCGAGCTCCGTCGCCGAAAGGCCGGATTCTGCAAGTTCGTCGAGGAGCGCCAGGATCACCTGACGCTCGATCAGGGGTTTAGTGGGCATGGGTCGGCTCCACGGCAGGACGACCGTGCCAGGCTTGAGGCCGGGTTTGATGGGGCAAGTGGGTCCCAAGACCTCGTTGCGCTCTTGGGGAGGCAGACGAGGCTTTGGGAGAAGCCGGCCCGGGGGGCGGGAGGACCGGCTTGTTCTGGGGCCCCCGGTGCGGTGGATGGTCAGACCGCTGAGCCGCATGATTCACTTGGATCGATCGCTCCTGCCGGCTTTGCCGGCCAATGTGGGATGGATTGGCTGAGCATCACGGCCCCGTTCGAAGTCGTCGTTCACTGTCTGAATGGAGAGTGCCGCCGGGGGGCGATTATGAGCAAATAGGCGCAGCGCATTTTTTGAATTCCTGTGCCGACGCCGTTCGCCGCAGCCGATGGCCGATTGACAGCCGGATGACGGCAGGAATAAACTTGCGTCTGGAAGAGGAAACAAATGTTCTATGCATGGCGAGGCGGTCGCAGTGGCCCTCGCGCCGTGCGCATGTGTGATTGTAACGGTTGAAACCTTCGCTGGCCGTCGATCGAGATGCGGCTGCGGGATGAAGAGGGGCTAGCGCCCGCTCCGAGGGGGGGAGAAAAATGGATACGTTTCTGAGCGGCCTCAAGGCGGCCGTGGATACGCTTGGCGCAACTGTTCTGCTGCCGATCGTGATTTTTATCATCGCGGTGGTGCTCGGCGCCCGGATGGGCAAGGCCTTCCGCGCCGCCGTCACCATCGGCGTCGCCTTCATCGGCATCAATCTGGTGCTCGGGCTGATGCTCGGCTCCATCGGCGACGTCGCCCAGGCGATCGTCACCAATACCGGCATCCAGCGCGACATCGTCGATGTCGGCTGGCCCTCTGCGGCGGCAATCGCCTTCGGCTCATCGGTGGGCCTCTGGGTCATCCCGATCGGCATTGCCGTCAACATCGCGCTGCTGCTCACCCGGATGACGCGCACGCTCAACGTTGATGTCTGGAACTTCTGGCACTTCGCCTTCATCGGGTCGCTTGCCGTCGCCGCGACGGGGAGCCTGGCCTACGGGCTTGTGATCGCCGCGCTGATGGCCGCGCTTTCCCTGCTGTTCGCCGACTGGTCGGCCAAGGCGGTGCAGAAATTCTACGGCATCCCCGGCGTCTCCGTGCCGCATCTCGCGTCGGCGCAGATCCTGCCCATCGCCATCGTGGTGAACTGGCTGATCGAGCGCATCCCGGGCATCAACAGGATCAACATCTCGACCGAGACCATCGAGAAGCGCTTCGGCGTCTTTGGCGAGCCGGTCGTGCTCGGCCTGATCATCGGCCTCGTGCTCGGCGTCATCGCCTACTACAATGCGGGTGACTTCGGGGTCGTGCTGTCGAAGGTGCTGCAGACCGGCATGACGCTGGCGGCGGTCATGCTCCTGCTGCCGCGCATGGTGAAGATCCTGATGGAAGGGCTGCTGCCGGTTTCCGAGGCGGCGCAGGAATTCGTCCGCAAGCGGACGGGCGACCGCGAATTGCTGGTCGGCCTTGATTCGGCGATCCTCATCGGTCACCCCGCGGCGATCTCCTCGTCGCTGATCCTCGTGCCGATCGCCATCGTCCTGTCGATCATCCTGCCGGGCAACCGGGTCATCCTGTTCGCCGACCTCGCGGTCATTCCCTTCATCGTCGCGATGACGGCGCCGCTGATGCGCGGCAACGTGTTCCGCATGGTGATCGTCGGCACGGTGACGCTGGCCGTCGGCTTCTATGTCGCCAACGCGCTGGCGCCGCTGTTCACCAGCGCGGCGGTCGATTCCGGCTTCCAGATGCCGGAGAACGCAGTCCAGATCACGTCGGTGGTCGACGGCTTCCTGTGGATTTCCTACGCGGTGATCGCCGCGATCCGCGGACTTGGCGTCGCCGGCCTGGCATTGCTGGCCGCCATCATCGCCGCCTGCTTCTGGCTCTACCGCCGCAACACGGCCGCCTGGGAGCGGGCGGCCGGCGCCGAGGATGAGGCGGAACAGCAGGGCTGAGAAAGGTCATTGATGACACAGAGACTCTTCACGCAGATCGATCCCGGGGCGATTGTCCTCGGGGTCGAAGCCGGCGACCGCGAAACGGTCATCCGCCTCCTGGCGGACCGCCTGCTGAGCGGCGGCTATGTAAAGGACAGTTTCGCGGATGCCGTGATCGCGCGGGAAGCGGCGATGCCGACGGGCCTGCCGCTCGGCCGCGCCGTCAATGTGGCGGTGCCGCACACCGATCCCGAGCATGTGCTGAAGCCCGGTATCGCCCTGGCGACGCTTGCAACGCCGGTCGCATTCGCCAATATGGAGGACCCGGACGAGGCGGTCGAGGTCGGTCTGGTCTTCCTGATGGCGCTGAACGACAAGGATCGTCAGATCGAGATGCTGCAGCAGATCATGGCAACGATCCAGGATGAGGCGGCCGTCATGGGCCTGATGCAGGCTGCGTCGCTGGACGACGTGGCGGCGATACTGAAATAATGGCGTGCTGAGCGGGAGAAACGCATGAGCATCAAGAAACGCGTCCTGTTTGCCTGCGGAACCGGCATCGCCACGTCGACCGTGGTGTCGCATGCCGTGGTCGAGGCCATGAAGGAGCGCGGCATCGACATCGATCCGCGCCAGTGCAAGGCGACGGAGGTTCGCAGCGAACTGGGCGGCATGGATCTCATCGTCTCGACGACTCAATTGCCGTCGGAGCTGCCCGTGCCGTCGATTGTCACGCTGGCGTTCCTCACCGGCATGGGCAAGGCCGAGGCGCTCGACAAGATCGAGGCTGCGCTGCGCGCCTGAGCCGCTGCTCAGGCCGTTTCGTTGAAGCGGAAGAACTCCACCGAATAGCCGCCCGGGTCGCGCATCAGAAAGGCGTTGACCAGTTCGTTGGTCGTGCGGTCCGGGTTCAGGGGCTTGATGAACTCCGCGCCGCCAGCCTTCGCCCGCGCATACCACGCCTCCAGTTCGCTTGTCTCGATGCTCAGCATCACGCCTCCGGCGTGCCCCGCCTTGTGATGGCCCCGGGCCTCGTCGATCAGGCCGACCTGCGCATGATCGGCGAGGCGAAAGAACTTGACCCATCCCTTGTCGAAGGTTTTCTCGAACCCGAGCACGGTGCCGTAGAACCGCTCGGCGGCATCCATGTCCGCATAGTAGAAGAAGGTGATCTGTCCCTCGGTGGACGGAATCGCGGTTCTCGTTGCGTCGCTCAAGAATGCCTCCCTGCAGTGCCCGTGCGTCGATGAGTGTCTGCTGCGCTTATGCGCCAGATGCTATCATTTGATCAAGAAGAGCTTGCGCCATGCCGGGCAAATCCCTTCGGGCACGGGTGTATGTCGTCGGCTGAGGGAGGCGCCGCCTTGCTCACGCGCTCAGCCTGCCGGAGACGGCATGAGCCACGCGACGAGCAGTGCGGCGAGATAGAGGCCGATGCCGAAGGAGGCGTGGGCGACGAGGCTGCGCCGCCGCGCGACATTCGGTTGCGGCGTCTTCGAGGCGAAGATCCCGGCGCCAAGCGCCGGCTGCAGGATCAGGAACGGCGCGGCCACCGTCACAAGGCCGGTGGCGAGCGCGGGCAGGAGGGTCGGGTTGCGCGCCCAGCCGAGCCCGGTGAGGGCGATGAGCGCCGCCGCGAAGACGATGCCGATCGCATAATGAGCGCCCCAACCCAAGGCAGCCTCGCCCCGGACAGGTGCGGTGGCGCCGATCGGATTGTGGGTGAGGCGTCCCTTTGGCAGATGCCCGATCCAGCGGCCGACCATAGCGTAGTTCAGGGGGACGATGCCGAACAGGCGCTGCTGAAGCGCCGCCCAGATGTCCATGACCAGCGTGGCGCCGGCGCCGATCAGCGCAGCCCGCACGACAAACTCCATTCCTTCATTCATCCGCCGGCAGTCCTTCAGGTTCGGGTCAAAGAATTTAACATTCAACATATTGATTGATTAATGTTGGAATGCTAGCCTTCTGTCAATGACCGAGATCGACCCACAGGCGCAGATATTCACCGAGTTTGCCGAACTGGCGCGGACGCTGGGCAACCCGCACCGGCTGGCGCTCCTTGAGCATGTGGCCCAGGGCGAGCGGGCGGTGGAGCGGCTTGCCGCCCTTTCCGGCCTGTCGCTGGCCAACGCATCGCAGCATTTGCAGCAGTTGCGCCGTGCCGGCTTCGTGGAAGCCCGCCGCGACGGGAAACGGGTGCTCTACCGGCTTGGCGACGGTCCGATCGAGGAACTGCTCGGGGCGTTGCGAAACTACGCCGAACACAACAGGGCCGAGATCCGCGCCCTCGTTGCCGGCGCGTTCAGCAGGGAGGGGCGGGTCGAAACCATCTCCCGCCAGGAACTGATCGCCCGGCTTGCGGAGGGCGCGGTAACGCTTCTCGATGTCCGCACCGAGGACGAGTTCGCGCTCGGCCACCTTCCCGGAGCGGTCAACATTCCCGCCGAGGAATTGCAGCGCCGGCTGAAGGAACTGCCGGACGATCAGGAGATCATCGCCTATTGCCGCGGACCCTATTGCCTGCTGTCCGTCGACGCGACGGCCGCGCTCATCGAGCGGGGCTATCGCGTACGGCGCCTCGAGGAAGGGTTCCCTGACTGGAAGGCCGCCGGCCTGCCGGTGGAGACCTGATTCGCCAGCCGTGTTGCGCCGTTCAGGCTCCGCGTCCGTAGCTGGGGAAAATGCGTAGGGCGGCTTCCACCATCATGGCGACCCGGGCAGGTGCCGATGGGCAGCCGAAGCGATGATCTCATCCAGCACCTGGCAGAATTTCGCCGTCGCGCGCGAAAACGGCCGGTTCCTGGGGGTCATCGTCACATAGTCGATCTCGACGCGTGGAATGATCGGCCGATGCGTGACATCGGGCATCGGAATCGCACCGACCGTCAGCTCATCAAGGATGGAAATCCCCATGTCCTGGCTCACCAGCGCGCAGGCGACAGACGCGTTCTGCGTTTCGGCGACGATGTTGGGCTGGACCGCGTGCTGCTCGAACAGGAGGTCGATCCGCTGGCGGGTCACGGAGGGTTTGCCGAGCGAGATGAACGGGTAACCGTCGAAATCGGCGGGCCGGATCGACTTGCGCGCGGCGAGCGGGTGATCGCGGCGCATGATGCAGACGCCCTGGACGCGCATCAGCGGGCGGATGGTGAGCTGATCGCTGCGCAGGTTGGCGGCGGTCACGCCGAGGTCGATCTCGCCTTCCTCGATGAGGTTGATGATGGACTGCGGCGTGCGGACCTCGAGCGTTGCGCCGATGCCGGGAAACCGCTCGAGGAATAATTTCAGGGCGACCGGCAAGACCGACATGGCGATGCTCGGCGCAGCGGAGATCCTGAGCGATCCCGCCCGGTTGTCGCGCACCCGATGGGCAAGGTCGGCGATCTGGTCGAGGCAGAGATAGTTCTGGTGGATCGCCCGGTAGAGCTCATGAGCCTCCGGTGTCGGACGCAGGCGATTGACCTCGCGATGGAACAGCTTGAAGCCGACTTCCCGTTCAAACTCGGAAAGGGTGCGGCTGGTCGTCGGCTGGGAGGTGTGCAGGGAGACGGCTGCCTGGCTCACCGAGCCGCAGGACATGACGGCGTGGAATGTTTCCAGATGGCGAAGACGGAACGACATGTGGTTCCTTTCAGGGTATATCAGAATTTCATAATAAGTACGAGAAACGAATATTTTACAATATGCCCCGGCATTCCCATAGTTGTCGCTGAAAACGAAAGGGGAAACCGATGAAAACCAGTATCGTCCTGTCAATGCTCGCTTCGCTTGCAGCCGCGTCGGGTCTGCCGGCTGTCGCCAATGCGGAGCCTCTGTCCTTCGTCACCGGTGGGCAGGGCGGCTCCTGGTACGGGATTGGCGCCGGTATGGCGGATGTCTTCGAGAAGGCCGGCGTCGATGTCTCGGTGGAGATCGGTGGCGGCATGTCGAACATCATCGCCGTCGGCCGCGGCGACAGCGAGATCGGCATGACCAATGGTTTTGCCGTGCCTATGGCGGCAAAGGGCGAGGCTCCCTTCGCCGAGCCTGTGGGAGGCGTCAAGGCGCTTGGCGTGTTCATGCTGAGCATCATCCAGGTGCCGGTGCTCGCAGACAGCGACGTTCGCGGATACGAGGACTTGAAGGGCAAGAAATTCTGTCTTCTGCCGCTCAGCGCCTCGTCGACAATCGCCTTCCAGAAGGTCTTCGCGGCCTTCGGCATGACCGAGGACGACGTCGATTTCTCACGCGGCAATCTCGGTTACTGCGTTTCCCAGATGAAGGACCGCAAGGTCATCGGCACCTCGGCGGCCACCGCCATGCCGGTAGGCTCGTTCAGCGAGCTGGCGGCCAGCGTTCCGGTGCGCTTCCTTGATGTGGATGATGCTGCGCTGAAACGCATCCAGGATGAGAACCCGGCATTCGTTCGCGTCTCGATGCCCGCCGATGTCTATCGCGGTGTTGGCGAAACGGTCGCGACCGTGGGCACGCAGGCCCTGCTGATCGCCAACGAGAACCTGCCCGAGGAAACGGCTTACACGCTGGTGAAGGCAATGGCCGAAAACCTCGAAGAGACCCGTGGCGTCCACAGCGGCATGGAAGACCTGTCGGTCGAGGGCATGGCGGCCGTGGCCGGCATGGAGCTCCATCCCGGAGCACTGCGCTATTATCGCGAGGTTGGCGCGGTGAAATAGCAGCAGCGGCTCAGACGACCCCTGCGAGGCGGGAAGGCAGCGGCGGCGCCATGGCCTTCCCGGAACCTCCTCACATCCATCGGCTCATCCCCGGATACTCCAATGACAGACATCATACGTGACCTGCGCGATGCGGGCTGGCGCGCCATCCTGGTGGTCTTTGCCCTGGCGATGTCGGCTTACCAGCTTGTGTTCGCCTGGCTCAGCTACCCGATCGGCGAGATCCATCGCCCGCTTCATCTCATGTTCGCCCTTTGCGTTCTCTTCTGCATCAGGCGCGGCGATCCGGCGACGCCGCGCGGACGGCTTGCGCAGAGCGTTTGGGATAGTGCGCTGGTCGCTGCCACGATGGCGGGCTGCGGCTATCTGATCCTCAACGCTTACAGCATCCAGGAGCGCATCCCCTACGTCACCGACATGACCTCGGCGGAGACATTCTTCGCGCTGTTGACGCTGTTCGTCGTGTTCGAGGCTGCACGGCGTGTCGTCGGCTGGGGGCTGGTGATCGTCGGCCTCGCCTTCGTCCTGTACGCTCTTTACGGCCACTTGCTGCCGGAGCCTCTCTACCACCGCCCCTATTCGCTCAGCCGGATCATGGAGAGCGTGTATCTGACCAAGGAAGGCCTGTGGAACACGCCGCTCGGCGTCTCAGCGAACTACATCTTCATCTTCGTGCTTCTGGGCGCGTTGCTCCTGGCGACGGGCGCAGGCGCTTTCTTCACCGACATAGCCCAGCAGTTGACCGGGCGCATGGTCGGCGGCACCGCCAAGACGGCCGTGCTGTCGAGCAGCTTCATGGGCATGCTGCAGGGGAGTTCCGTCTCCAATGTCGTGACGACTGGCAGCTTCACGATCCCGGCCATGCGGCGCAGCGGCTACAGCCCAACCTTCGCGGCCGGCGTCGAGGCCGTTGCCTCCTCCGGCGGCCAGCTCACGCCGCCGATCCTCGGTTCAGCCGCCTTCCTGATGGTCGAGTTTATCGGCGTGCCCTATCTCGACGTCATCAAGGCCAGCATCATCCCCGCTGCTCTCTATTACCTCGCCGTGTTCATCATGGTCGATCTTGAGGCCCGGCGGCTGGCGTTGCAGGGCGTTACGACGACCGAAGGCAGGGTGTTCGAGCTGCTGCGCACGCAGGGCTACCTGATCCTGCCGCCGATCATCATGATGTGGTTCCTGTTCGATGGCTACACGCCGACGATGGCCGGCTTCTGGTCGGTGATATCGCTGATGGTGCTCACCTTCGTGCTCGATGCGGACAACCGGCGCAATTTCCTGCGCATCCTGTATCAGGCCGGCGTCGAGGCGCCCAAGCTGATCGGGCCGGTCGCTGTCGCCTGCGCCATTGGCGGCATCATCGCGGGCGTGACGCTGACCACGGGGCTCGGGCTGAAGATCAGCAAGATCATCCTCATGGTGTCGGGGGGCTCGCTGCCCATCGCCCTCAGCATGACGCTGCTCATCTCGATCATCCTCGGCATGGGGATGCCGACTTCGGGAGCCTATATCGTGCTTGCGGCACTTCTGGCGCCCGGCCTAATCGAGCTCGGCGTCGATCAACTGGCAGCGCATCTGTTCATCATCTTCGCCGCAGCCAGCGCCTCGATCACGCCGCCGGTCGCGATTGCCTCCTATGCCGCCGCTGCGGTGGCCAACTCCAATCCGTGGAACACCAGCCTCGTCGCGCTCAAGCTCGGCGTGTCCGTCTTCATCATCCCCTTCATGTTCGTCTACAGCGCACCGCTTCTGTGGAACGGCTCGCTGCTCGAGATCGCCTGGGCAACCGTGCCGGCGGCGGCCGGCATCGCCTGCCTGTCGATCGCGGTGATCGGGCATCTGCGCGGGCGGTTGAGGCCTTTCGAGCGGCTCGTTCTGCTCGTCGCCGCGCTGCTGTTCATCGTGCCGGAGTGGAAGACCACCTTGCTTGCCCTGCTGCTTGCAGGGCTGCCCGTCGCCACCTCGCTTGCCCGCGTCCGGAAAGCTTCAGGAGAGAATGCAGCATGACAGATATCATTTACGTCGCCGTCACGATGGATTGCGAGCCGCTGAGGGACCAGGGGATTCGCAATGCCAGCGGGCCGGTCACCTGGCGCGAAAGTGAGCTTTCCATTCGTGGCTACGACAGGATCGCCCGTGAGTACGGTTTCCCCGTCACCTATTTCCAGCATCCGGAAGTAGCTCTTGCCCATGCGGACCTGATGCGTGAGTTGGAACGGGGCGGGGCGTGCATCGATGGCCTGCACCTGCATCCCTGGAAGTTCGACCGCGAACGCTACAACGCCCATTTCGGTGGCCTGAGCGCCAGCGACCAGTGCGCGATCCTGTCCGAAGGGAGCGCGCTGTTCCGGCATGCCATGGGCAAGCGCCCGAAATATTTCCGCCCTGGCACGTTCTCGGCCAACGACGACACTTTCCGCATCCTGAGCGAACTGGGCTTCGTCGGCGGTTCCGTTTCCGCGCCTGAACGCAACTTCGTCAGCCTGAACGCGATCTGGAACGGCGCGCCGAGGGACCCGCACCGGCCGGACGCGAATTTCCGGCAGAGAATCGGGGCCCTGCCATTCGCCAATGTGCCGCTGACCAGCGACTTCTCCTCGCTCGGGGAGCTCAATGGCCGCGCATACTTCCGCGACCTGCGCCCCGACTATGACGATACGCCTGAGGGTTTCCGCCGCGTTGTCGCAAATGTCATAAGCCAGGTGCGTGAGCGCAAGCCGCTGCTGCCGGTGGTCAATATGGTCACCCACAACGACAATCCCTACTCGGACCCGGACAATCAGGTCACCCGGAACTACCGGACCATTCTCGAGGCCATACACGCCATATGCGAGGCTGCGGGCGTTGTCGTGAAAGGCGTTCAGTTTGATGACATCTGCACGCAGTTCTTCGCCACCGGCGTGGCGAGACCGGAGGCCGAGCTGGCATAGAGCTGGCCTGCCGTTCAGGCGAACCAGTCGAGCAGTTCATCAAGCCGGCGGATCTGGCGGTCGGCGCCTGGAAGAGCGCCGCCGTCGGGAACAAACCCGGCCGTGGACAGGCCGGCGGCGCGGGCCGCCGCCAGGCCCGTGCCGCTGTCTTCGACGGCGAGGACAGCCTGCGCCGGCACGCCGAGGCGCTGCGCCGCGAGGAGATATCCCTCCGGGGCCGGCTTTCCGTTGGTAAGATCGTCCAGCGAGATCGCGCCTGCGAGGAACGGAGCAATGCCGAGGCGCGCGATGTTCGCGTCCACGACAGCCCGTCCGGAATTTGAAACGCAGATCTGCGGCACGCCCAAGCCTGACAGCGTCTCGATGACCCGCCGAGCGTTCGGCATGGGCTCGAGCGAGGACGCCGCCTCGCAATAGAAGCGGTTGATCGCCGTCTGCCAGCGCTCCCGGGAGAGGGATGGCGGGTAGAGTGGCTGGAGGGCCGTCCAGACGTCGTTCATATGCACCCCGACGAACCGATCCTTCGGATCGCCGGAGAGATCCACGCCGTGGGCGGTGCTTGCCGCAAGCAGCGCCCGGTGATGCAGGGGTTCGCTGTCGATCAGCGTGCCGTCGATGTCCCAGGCCACCGCCAGAAGACCCTTCATTTGTGAAAGCCTT
Source organism: Nitratireductor pacificus pht-3B (assembly GCF_000300335.1). Taxonomy (GTDB): domain Bacteria; phylum Pseudomonadota; class Alphaproteobacteria; order Rhizobiales; family Rhizobiaceae; genus Nitratireductor; species Nitratireductor pacificus. The sequence continues at coordinate 230,776 of NZ_AMRM01000002.1, forward strand.
TCAGGCGCTTGTAGAGCGCGCGGTAGCGCCGGTAACCGTCCTCGTAGACATCGCGGTGTGCAATGTTCGGCGCGATCGGTTCTTCCCTCGTGGTGAAGGCGGTGATGCCGTCCCAGTCGGTCAATCCTGCGCCGACCGCTGCCGTCCAGGCGGCGCCAAGGCAGGAGCCGGGATGCCCGCCCAGCCGCTGGAGCGGCGCGTCAAGAACGTCCGCGACGATCTGCATCCACACCGTGCTCGCGGCGCCGCCATCCGAGACGGTGAAATTGGTCACCGAATGGCCGATGTCGCGCAGCACTTCTACGTGGTGCAGCAGTGCGTAGGCATAGGCCTCGAGCACCGCGCGCCACAGGTCGCCAAGCGTGTGGGAGAGGGTCAGGCCCTCGATGACCCCGCGTGCGTCGGGATCGTGGATCGGCGTCTTCTCGCCGAGAAAGTAGGGCAGCACGAGCAGGCCGTTGGCCCCGGCCGGGCTTTGCGCCGCCTGTGCGTCCAGCCAGGCATGCGGCGAACCGTCGGCGCCGACGCGGTCCTTGACGAAGGTGTCGACGAACCAGTTCAGCACCGAACCGCCGGTCGACATGCATCCATTCGGCATGAACAGGCCGGGCACGAGGTGATAGTCGAGATAAAGGCGCGGATCGGGAACCACGCGACGGGTCGCGGTAAGGATATCGACCGCCCCGCCGAACTTCAGCAGCACGTCGCCATCGCTGATCACGCCGGCACCCAGAGCGGATGCGACCATGTCGGCGGCGCCGCCGACGACGGGCGTGCCTTCGGCCAGCCCGGTTTCCTCCGCGGCTTCCGCCGTGACATGGCCGAGGATCTCGTGCGAGCGCACGAGGGGCGGCAGGAGCGCCGGGGGGATGCCGGTTGATGCCGCTAGGTCGGGCGCCAGCGCGTCGGCCGCGACATCCACCACGCCGGCCTCCAGCGCCCAGTTCTGCTCGATGGCCCGGACGCCCGTCAGGCGCCAGTTGATGTAGTCATAGGAGCCGAACACCGTTCGCGCGCGGGCGTGGTTTTCGGGCTCTTGTTCGGCGATCCAGCGCAGCTTCGCGCCGACCAGCTGCTGGTTGATGCCGTTGCCCGCGCGGGACAGGAAGGCGCTCTCGTCGATCTCGCGGCGCATCTGCGCCACCTGCTGGCCGCAACGGCCATCGCTCTGCTGTATCGATGGGCGGACGAGATCGCCATTCTCGTCGAGCAGGACCACTGCCGGCAGCATGCCGGACACGCCGATGGCGGCGATTTCCGTGGCCTTGCGCCCTGACTCAGCCAGAAGGTCCGGCACGATGGCGGAAACGTTCTGCCACCATTGCTGCGGGTCTTCTTCCGCCCAGCCGGGGCGAGGCGAGGAGAGCCTGACCGGCCGGCTCGCCGTGGCGAGGACGCGATCGGGGAGTTCGATCAGGATGCCAATCGTCGAGGTTGTACCGATATCAAGCCCGAGTATGAGGGACATGCGTTTCCTTCCGGGTTCGCGCCTGCTTCAGCCGCCGTCGGGCATGGGAAGGAGGGGCGGGCGGGTGAACTAATACGGGTCCAGGCCGAAGCCTGGACTCGCCGTCTTGTTGAGACCTCAAGAGGTCCAAAGTGTTTCGCGGTAAGGTGAAATCACCGCGCGTCCGCGAAAACGTCGATGGCAGGCGCGGATCAGCGCAGCCCCTCGACCTTCTCCATGAAGCGGTTCACCCGGTCGGCATCGACGGCGTTCCAGGTGTTGCCGTCGACCTTGAAATGAGTGCCGATGATGCAGCCGTCCGCCACCGAGAAGATGTCGGCGATGTTGTCGATGTTCACGCCGGTATTGGCGAACACCGGCACATCCGGGAGCACCTCGGCCACCTTCCGCAGGTTCGATGCGTCGGCGGGCTGGCCGGTGATCGGGCCGGAAACGAGGATCGCGTCGGCGAGCGACGAGAAGACCGCGCTCTTGGCGCGCAGTTCGATCGGGCGCTGGTCGAGCGCATGGGCGAACTCGGCGTTGATGTTGAAGAACATCTTCATGTCGTCGCGGCGCAGATTGTGGCGCAGCCGCGATGCGCTGGCGCAGTCCGGCTCCCATATGCCCATGTCGGACGCGAACACGCCGGTGAATATCTCGCGTACGAAGCTCGCGCCGGTGACGGCGCCGATGGCGACCGAACTGACGGGATCCCAGAGATAGTTCACGCCGAAGGGAACCTTCAGCATCGGCTTGATCGCCTGGACGACGGCCGTCATCGCCGCGATGCTCTCGGGCGATCCCTTGAAGACATAGGGCCGGTCGTTCTCGTTGCCGAACATGATAGCGTCGACGCCGCCGGCCTGCAGCTTCTCGACATCGGCGGCAACGCCCTCGATCAGGCCGTCCAGGCCGCGGTCGGCATCGTAGAGGGGCGACCCTGGCAGTGCGCCGATATGCGCCATCGAGACCACGGCCTTGGATTTGTTGCCAAAGAAGTCAAAGATCATTCGTATCTCCTGCGAACTACAGACAAGAAAGGGACATCAGACCGCCGGAGCGATCTGCACATCGACCCGGGCCGCAGCCAGGGCCGATGCGATGTCGGAAGGGGGAGGGGCGTCGGTGATCAGCGTGTCGATGTCCTGGAAACCGCCGATGCGGACCAGCGACATCCGGCGGAACTTCGAAGAATCGCACAGGACCACGCGGTGCGCGGAGCGCTGCAGGTAGACCTGCTTCATCTGCGTGTCCTCGATTGAGTAATCGAACATGCCCTCGACCGTGAGGCCGGACAGGCCGATCAGCGCGACGTCGAAATAGAGCTGGCTGAACTGTTCCACCGCGATCGGACCCATCACGGAGCGCTCGTCTGGCCGCACCCGGCCGCCCGGGACATAGACCTCCAGATTGGTGGACGACATCTCCTCGGCGATGCGCAGACTGTTGGTGAAGACGCGGATATGCGCCAGGTCGCGCAGGCGCTGCGCCGTTAGGAACGTCGTGGTGCCGACATCCATCGCTATGGTGCGATGGCGCGAGACGATGGAGGCGGCGAGGTCGGCGATCCGGGTCTTCGCATCCTGATTGTGCCGCGAGCGGGCCTCGAAATTCGGCTCCACATCATCAAGCAGGCTGAGCGGTCCGCGCGACGGGGGAACCGCGCCGCCATGGACGCGCTCCAGAAGGCCGTCGCGCTCCAGCTCGGCCAGGTCGCGGCGCACCGTCATGTCCGAAACGCCGAACATGCGGGCGAGTTCGGTGACTGTGACCGCTCCGCCGTCATGCAGCCGCTCGAGGATTGCGGCCAGGCGCGCCTGAGCGTGCGGTCTTTCCTTCTCGATTGCCGATTTGCTGATGCTGGACATGGTTCCGACCGGTTTCTGCGGCTTGTTCACTTTCCTGCATAGACCGCACTTGCGACAAAATCAAACATGAATATCATAAGATTTGTTTGTTTTTGTTCATATGCGAAGGATGGTGTGATGAAACCGGATCAGTTGGCTGAGCAGAGCTACCCGGATCTGCGCGGCAAGCGGGCGCTTGTAACCGGCGGCGCGTCAGGCATTGGGCTGGCGATGGCGCGCGCGATGCATCTGCAGGGTATCGGCGTCGCGATCGCCGACCTCGACGGAGATGCGGCGGCGCAGGTCGCCGGCGGGCTGGGCGGGGATGCGATCGGCCTGCGCATGGATGTGCGCGACCGCGCCTCGGTCGAAGCGGCCACGGCGCAGGCGATCGAGCGTCTGGGCGGGCTGGAGATCATGATCGCCAATGCCGGCGTCTCTTCCATGCGTCCGGCGCTGGAACTGACGGATGACGACTGGAATTTCAACATGGACGTCAATGCCCGTGGTGTTTTCTACGCCAACCAAGCGGCGGCGCGGCACTTCGTGAAGGCCGGTACCGGCGTCATCGTGAATACGGCTTCACTGGCGGCCAAGGTCGGCGCACCGCTTCTGGCGCACTATTCGGCCAGCAAGTTCGCGGTGGTCGGCTGGACCCAGGCTCTGGCGCGGGAACTGGCGCCCAGGGGGATCCGCGTCAATGCGGTCTGCCCGGGCTTTGTACGCACCTCGATGCAGGAGCGTGAGGTGGCATGGGAGGCGGAGCTGCGCGGGATGACGCCCGACGAGGTGCGCGCCGACTATATTGGCCAGACGCCTCTTGGCCGGCTGGAAACCGCCGAGGACGTGGCCGGCGTCGCCGTTTTCCTGTGCTCCGGTGCCGCCCGTTTTATGACGGGTCAGGCAATCAACGTAACCGGTGGTGTGTACACGACGTAGCGTTTCGGATTATTCGAACAGAAAAATGTTTGAATTTTCTCTTGATAAGTTCTGAAATGTTCGTCTAGGCTAACCCTCCCAGCCAACAACGGACCCGCATATGGCCAGCATTACCCTCGAAAACGTCAGCAAGGACTACGGCTCCGGCGTTGTCGGGGTGAGGGACATGAATCTGACGATCGAGGATGGGGAGTTCATGATCTTCCTCGGTCCGTCCGGCTGCGGCAAGTCCACGACGCTGCGTATGATTGCCGGTCTGGAGGACATCAGCACCGGCAGGTTGCGCATCGGCGAGCGCGACGTGACGCGCGCCGCGCCGCGCGAGCGCAACGTGGCCGTGGTCTTTCAGAGCTACGCGCTCTATCCGCATATGAGCGTCCGGCAGAACATGGAGTTCGGCCTCAAGATGCGCGGCATGGCCCCGGCCGACCGGGCGGCCCGCATCGAAGCGGCCGCCGACATTCTGGGTCTCCAGCCCTATCTCAACCGGCGTCCCGCCGCCCTGTCCGGAGGGCAGCGGCAGCGCGTGGCGCTGGGCCGGGCGATGGTGCGCGAGCCGGACGTTTTCCTGATGGATGAGCCGCTGTCCAATCTGGACGCCAAGCTGCGCGCCGAGATGCGCCTCGAGCTGATCAAGCTGCATCGCCGGCTGGGGCGCACCACGGTGTTTGTCACACATGACCAGGTCGAGGCGATGACCATGGGCGACCGGATCTGCATCATGCGCGACGGCAATCTGGTGCAGGTGGGCAAGCCGCTCGAGGTCTATGCAAACCCGGTCGATACCTTTGTCGCGCAGTTTCTCGCCTCACCGCAGATGAACCTTGTTGAGGCGCGGTTGAACGGCAATGCCGGGGCGATCGAGCTGACGAGCGACATCCTCTCTTTCACGCTTCCCCGGTTTCTGCACGCCGCGTTCGCAAAGGCGCTGGGCCGCGCGGTCATCTTCGGCCTGCGCCCGGAAGACATTCACGCCGAGCCGAGGCCCGGAGCCGTTCCCTTCGAGGCGTCCGTCGTCGCCATCGAGGCGCTGGGCATGGAGAACATCGCCATTCTCGCCCTTGACCAGAGCGGCAAGCGCGAGCTCTCGGCGCGGCTGGGGCGTGATTTCAGCGCCTCCATTGGCGACCGGCTGACCTTTTACGCCGATGTCGCCCGCATGCATCTGTTCGATGCCGAAACGACGCGGGCCTTTCCGCGCGGCCGGATGGAATAGACGCCATGCTGCGTGTTCTGAGCCATCTCGGCCTTTGCCTCGCATGCCTGATCGTCCTGCTGCCGATCCTCTGGGTCTTGCGCACCAGTCTCGTGCCGGAAAGCCTGTCCTACAGCACGTCGATCCTGCCGGCCGTCACGTTCGAGAACTATGCGAGCCTGTTTGCGGACAACCGCTTCGGCACCAACTACATGAACTCGATCATCGTTGCTGCGGGCTCGGTCATTCTGGCGATGCCGCTGGCAGCGCCGACGGGTTACGCCTTTGCCCGGTTCCGCACCAGTGGCCGGGCCGGGCGCTTTGCTGTGCTTGCCACCCAGATGCTGCCGCCCGTCGCGCTCGCCCTGCCCATCTTCATGCTCTATCGCAGCCTCGGCCTGACGAACTCCCTGTTCGGCCTGACGCTCGTCTATACTGCCATCAATCTTCCCTTCCTGACATGGATCCTGATGGGCTTCTTCGAGGCTGTGCCGCGCGATCTCGAGGGCGCGGCGATGACCGATGGCGCGACGGCCTTCGGCGCATTCGTGCGCGTCGTGTTGCCGGTGGCCGCACCGGGCATTGCCGCCGCCGCCGTGCTGGGCTTCATCATTTCCTGGAACGAGTTCCTGTTCGCCCTGATCCTCGGCGGGCCGCGCACGGCGACCGTTCCCGTCGCGCTGGCGGCGCTCCAGACCTCGAACGGGGTGGAGATATCCAAGGTTTCGGCGGGTGTGTCGCTCGCCATCCTGCCGCTCATGCTCGCGTCCCGTTTCATCCAGAAATACCTGGTGCAGGGCCTGTCGTTCGGCAGCGTCAAATGACGTCACATCATCCGTAAATCCGGAAAGCCAAGCCGGAAAGCCAAGAAGGAGGAGAAAAAATGAGACAGACTGCAAAAAGGGGCCATCTCGCCGCCGGCGTCGCGCTGGTCGGCCTGCTGGCAGGAGCATCCGCCGCCATGGCGCAGGACATCACGCTGCATGCGTTGATGGAAGATGTGCCCGAAACACAGATCATCGAAAGCCTGCTGCCGGAGTTCGAGAAGGAAACCGGTATCAAGGTGGAATTCGAGAAGGTCGGCTATGGCGACATGCATGACAAGTTGGTGACCCAGCTCGTCAGCGGCGAGAGCTTTTACAACGTCCTGTCGGTCGATTTCCTGTGGGCGGGCGAGTTTCCGGCGGCAGGCTGGTTGACCGATCTGAAGCCGATGATCGACGAAAGCGGCTTCGACCTGAAGCCCTTCCTGCCCTCGATGATGGATCTTCTGGGCAGTGGCGGCGAGGCAGTGCCGATCCTTCCGATGTACAACTACTCCATGGGCCTGATCTACCGGACCGACCTGCTGCAGGACGAGAAGCTTGCCGCTCAGTACGAGAAGGAGATGGGTAAGGCACTCGCCCTGCCGGAAACGCTGGAGGACTACGTCGCGCTCGCCCGCTTCATGAAGGCCAATGCCGGCGTCAACGGCGCGGCGATGCAGGCGCAGCGCGGCGATCCCAACTCGATGGAGTTCTCCAACTACCTGTTCTCCGCCGGTGGCGCCTATCTGGACGACGAGCGCAAGGTGGTCCTGAACTCCGACGCGGCCCGCAGCGCGCTCGGCCTCTATGCGGACGCCGTCCAGAATGCGGCGCAGACCGGCGCTCTTTCGGCCACGCTCGACGACACGATGCGCCTGATGTGCAGCGGCGAGGCGTTCAGCATGATCACCTATTGGTGGATGCTGCCGCAGCTCGACGATGCCTCCAAATGTCCCGCCGTCGCCGGCAAGCTGGGGCTCGCGGTCATGCCGGGTGGCCATGGCGAAAGCGGTGGCTGGGGCTGGGGCATCCCCGCGAATGTGCCCGACGACGTTAAGAAGGCGGCATGGGCGTTCATCTCCTGGGTGCAGAGCAAGGAGATTTCCGTGAAGCGCGCCCTGCAGGGCCATGCGCCGGTGCGCGAGGACGTGTTCTCCGATCCGTCGGTCCAGGAGAAATATCCCTTCTACAAGCAGGGGCTCGACATCGTTGCCAGCGGAAAGTCCTTCCCGATCTTCACCTACACCGCGCAATACGAGGATGTTCTGGGCACCCAGCTCTCGCTGGCTGCCGGCGGCGAGCGCAGCGTGGAAGAGGCGATCGAAGCCGCTGCCAAGGGTCTTGAAGACCTGATGGCCAAGTAGGCATGACGAAGTGAACCGGGTCCCGGCCTTCGGGCTGGGACCCGCGCCCCAAGGCATTTTTTGCAGTCAGGCGGATTCGCCCGACGCCCGCACAATGCGGAAAAACATCGAGATAGACCCGTTCAGCGTTTCAGTGAAATGCTGAACGGGCCTGACGGAGAAGCAGCTCGTGAGAAATGGATCGCGCGTGACACGGACAGGCTGGGCTTTCGCGGCCCCGGGTCTCTCCGTTCTCGCCATCGTCATGGGCCTGCCGGTCCTTTACGCGGTGGTGATTTCCGTCTCATCGATGACGTTCCTGCGGCCGACGCTCCAGCCCTTCACGGGGCTGAGCAATTTCTTCGCCATCGCCGGCGAGGAGATCTTCTGGCACTCGCTTCTTCTGACGCTGCGCTATTCGGTGGTGACCGTCATCGGCGAGTTCATCATCGGGCTCGGGATCGCCCTGATGTTGCAGCGCACCCTCCGGCTGCGCCCCTTCTATTTCGCGATCCTGACCCTGCCGATGGCTATGTCGCCCGTCGCGGTGGCGCTGATCTGGCGAATGCTGCTGCAGCCTAATCTCGGCATCGTCAATCATCTGCTCAGTCAGCTAGGCATTCCCCCGGTGGACTGGCTGGGCTCCTCCAGCCTGGCGCTGTCGACGCTTGCCGGCATCGACATCTGGCAGCAGACGTCTTTTGTCGTGCTGCTCATGGCCGCGGGGCTGGCCTCTCTGCCGAAGGATCCCTACGAGGCGGCGCAGGTGGACGGTGCGAACGCCCTGCAGCAGTTCTGGTACATCACCCTGCCGATGCTGCGCCCCATCTCAGCGATCGCCATCGTCATCCAGCTCATCAACGAGTTCCGCACCTATGACCTGGTCTATGTCTTGACTAAGGGCGGACCCGGCACCTCGACGGAACTCCTGTCCTTCTTCGCCTACCGGCGGGCCTTTCAGGGACTGGCGGTTAATGAGGGCAACGCCGCGGCGTTGGTCCTGATGCTGATCATCCTCGGTATCACCGTCGTCTTCTTCGCCATGCTGGAGCGGCAGCGCGGTTGACCGTGCGACGGTCGGGTGCCTGAGCCATGGCGCTTGCAGTAGGGCCTCAGGTGACGAGGAGCAAATGGCGCGCGGGTCGCCAGCCCCCCCCCCCCCCACATCAATATGCTGTTTCTTCGAGAATCCAAGACCTGAACGCGGCGATCTTCGGTTGGATGTGGCTCGCTGCAGGATAGACGAGATAGTAAGCAAATTCATCGAGGAGGGCTGTATCTGCAAGCCGCATGAGGCGGCCCTCCTTAAGCTCCGTCTCAATCATTGCAGCGGGCAAAAGGCCTGCGCCTTGCCCACTTAGCACGGCTTTGAGGAGGAGACTCGAGTCGTCGAACGACGGACCGCGAGGCGCTGGGATGTTCTCAACGCCTTGCGCTTGGAACCAAAGATGCCAGCCCTTTCGCTCGGCATCGTGAATATGAGGCCAGTGGATCAAATCAGTAGCGGAGGTCGGCCTGCCTCTTTCGCCCACGAGCGAGGGGGCTGCCACCGGCACGATTTCCACCACAAGGACCCGGTGGCTATGGAGCCCCGGATATCGGCCGAGACCATGGCGGACCGCAACATCCACGCCGTCGCGGGAGAAATTCGCGAGGGCGCTGTTGGTGAGGACCCGCAGGTCAATGTCCGGGTGAGCGTCCTGAAATCGTTTCAGGCGCGGGACGAGCCACGTTGCGGCGAAGAAGGGTGTGACACTCACGGTCAGGGTCGTGTCCGTCGCGGTCGCGATGCGCTGTGTCGCCTCGGCCACCTGCCTGAACGCGTTGCGGACCGGAGGAAGGTAACTCTGCCCTGCTTCGGTCAGGAGGATGCCGCGATTGACGCGGTGAAACAATTTCGTGCCCAGATGCAGCTCCAGGGTCTTGAGCATCTGGCTGACCGCGCCCGGTGTCACGCACAATTCTGCAGCCGCATTCTTCACCGACAAATGTCGAGCGGTGGCCTCAAAGGCGCGCAACGCGTTGAGTGGCGGAAGATTGCCCAGAATCATTTAGATTTCCTAATGTGAAAGACGCAGAATTTCTGGTTTGTGCCTCTGAATTTTATGAGCTCATTTATAGGAGTGCTTCTTCCCCGATGCCAGGTAAATTTAGCTCAGCTCATTCAAAAGTGACGACGATGGCGGTGGCCGCGCGCGATTGCATTTCGATGAGCCAAGCAGGATCCAAACAAGAGAGATCGACATGAACGTGCTGTCCACCGCCCCTCACTACCTTGAACTCTCCGAACTTGCCGCGCGCCTGAGGACAGGGACTGTGTCGCCGGTGGACGTCACGCACACGCTGCTTGAGCGCATCTCCCGGCTGGATCGTTCGCTGAACGCATACGCTCTTGTCACCGCGGATGATGCGCTCGCTCAGGCCGAGCTGGCGGAGGCGGAAATCAAGGACGGCCGCTATCGCGGACCGCTGCACGGCGTGCCGCTCGCGGTGAAGGACCTGTGCTGGGTTGAAGGTCATCCAACCGCGGCCGGAATGTCGATACACCGGGATTTTCGCCCCACCGAAAACGCAACCGTGGTGCAGCGCCTCAAGGAGGCCGGCGCCGTCATCCTCGGCAAGCTTCAGCTGACGGAAGGCGCCTATTCGGATCATCATCCATCCATCACCGCGCCGAAGAACCCCTGGAATCCGGACTATTGGCCCGGCATATCGTCGAGCGGTGCAGGCGCAGCGACGGCTGCGGGCCTCTGCTACGGCGCGGTCGCCTCCGATACCGGGGGATCGATCCGCTGGCCCTGCGCTGCAAACGGCCTGACAGGCCTGAAGCCGACCTGGGGCCGCGTCAGCCGCCACGGCGTTTTCGAGCTTGCAGCGACTTTGGATCATGTCGGCCCGATGGCACGCAGCGCGCGGGACTGCGCCCTGCTTCTGGCGGCAATCGCTGGCCCTGACCCAAACGACCCGACTGCGCTGTTTGATCCCGTGCCTGACTATGCCGCTCTGGCCGGTCGGGGGGTGGGCGCGCTGCGCGTTGGAGTTGATCCTGGCTGGAATGGCGATGATGTCGATCCAGCCGTCAAGGCGGTGCTCTCCGAGGCGGAGGACGTCTTTCGCTCGATGGGTGCCACGATCGTGGAGGTCACCTGTCCCGATGTGACGCAAGCAATCACCGATTGGACTCCCAATTGCGCGGTCGAGGCAGCAGTCGCTCACGAAGCAACCTATCCGCTGCGCAAATCGGAATACGGTCCTGTGTTGGCATCGGTCGTTGAAGACGGCCGCGCACTCTCCGGTACGGACTACCAGAAAATCCTGCTGCGGCGCTTGGATCTGCGAGGCAGGATGGCCGCCTTGTTCGGCACGATCGACCTCCTGCTTACGCCGGTGCATCCCTTCGGCCCACTCAGTCTCGAGACGATACAGACTCTCGGAACGCAGCCCGACCTCATCTTTAAGCTCCAGCGCTACACCTGCCCCTTCAACATGACCGGCAATCCCACGATCACGCTCCCTGGCGGCTACACTGATACCGGATTGCCGATCGCGTTCCAGTTGGTGACGGCGCATCTGGACGAGCCGACATTGCTTCGTGCCGGCGCGGCTTTCCAGGAGGTTACCACCTGGCATCGCCGTCACCCGACCGCCTGACGGACAGCCATCATGAGCAGCATATCCATCGGCTCCCGTTCCGGCATTTTCTACGGCTGGTTCGTCGTTGCCGCCGCTTTCACCGTAACCCTGCTTGGTTTCGGCAGTGCCTATACCTTCAGCGCCTTCTTCGAGCCGCTTCAAAGGGAGTTCTCGGCTTCAAGGGGCTCGACTTCGCTCGTGTTCTCGCTGGCCGGGTTTCTGTATTTCGGCATTGGTGTGGTTAGCGGGCCGCTCTCCGACCGGATTGGTTCACGCGCCCTGGCTGTCATCGGCATGGTCCTGCTCGGGGGCGGACTGGCCTTGGCGGGCGCAGCCCGCAGTTTAACGGAGGTCTATCTGGCATACGGTCTTGGCGTCGGGCTCGGCGTCGGGCTCTCCTACGTGCCGGTCCTCGGCACCGTGCAGCGTTGGTTTACGCGTCGTCGAGGCTTCGCATCGGGGATTGCCGTGAGCGGGATAGGCGTCGGAACGCTTGTCATGCCGCCGCTCGCATCCTGGCTGATTGGCCTTCTCGATTGGCGCACAAGCTACTTCCTGCTGGGCGGCCTCGCCGCGGCGATCGGCGCCGGTATGTCCTTCCTGATCATCGACGACCCTCGTGATCGCGGGGTCGCTCCGGATGGCGATCCCATCCTGTCCCGGCAGGATCCGACCCCGCCGCAGGGCGCGTCGATAGGCGATGCGGTCCGGTCGCCGCGTTTCATTGCGCTCTATGTCGCATGTCTGCTTTGCTCGTTCGGGGTGTTCGTTCCGTTCGCTCATCTCGTGCCCTATGCCCTTGATCACGGCATTCCGAAAGCTTCCGCTGTACTGATTTTTGGAGCAATCGGTGTCGGCAGCACCGCAGGGCGTTTCCTGCTCGGGGACTTGGCGGACCGGCTCGGGCGGCAGGCGTCGCTGTTGGTGATGTTTGTCGGCATGGCGCTCGCCATGGGTGTTTGGGCGCTATCGACACAGGCATGGCAGCTCACCATGTTCGCACTGGTGTACGGGCTCTTCTATGGCGGCTGGGTGGCGCTACTCCCGACCGTGGTGATGGATGATTTTGGCGGGCGAAACGTCAGCGGGATCATCGGGATCCTCTACACCAGCGTCGCATTTGGAACTCTGGCTGGTCCGAGCGCTGCCGGTCTCGCGTTTGATCTCACGCAAAGCTACACGCTGCCCCTCCTGGCAAGCGTGTGTGCCAACGTGGCAAGCGCCTGCATTGTCGCGGTCGCATATCGTTCTGTGATGTTCCGGAAGAAAGTGCCTTCGGACCGCCTGGACAGGTAATCGGCAGCATTGGTGGCTGCGCCCGGGATAGGTGGTGCCGACGAGCCCGCAATGAAACGGGCCGGGGCGTTTTTTGATGCCCGGATTTGCACGCACCCGCTTCCATCGACTACTGCGAAAAGACGAAGGATTGGCCTCGAGACCACAATGAGACTGGGCCTTGGTCGCGATTGGCTGCAGCGTTCCCGTCGCGTTACTAAACCCGGTGATGCAACCGCCCGTCATCTGAAGAGAGCCGGGAAAATCCGTCCTTGGGCAATCCAAAGCCCGGTCTCAACGCCAAAGGCCAGGTCATTGCATGACGAACCGCTCCGACGGTGCGGAGCGGTTCATGCGGTGGTTCGGTTTTTCATTCGCCGAGCTTAACAAATGAACCGGGTACAGTCTCTCAACTGCTTTCGAATTTCGGCGCTGCCAATACATGCGGTGTGTTGAAGGCGTCGAGATCGATCTCCCCCTCGGATTTCGCAACGAGAACGGTGCATGCGCAATCTCCCACCACGTTGAGCGTCGTGCGCGCCATATCGAGAATGCGGTCGATGCCCGCGATGATCGCTACGCCTTCCAAAGGCAGCCCGACTGAAGTCAGCACCATCGACAGCATGATGAGGCCGCCGCCCGGAACTCCGGCCGTGCCGATCGAGGCGAGTGTGGCAGCGCTCACGATCGTTAGGTAATCTGCGCCGGAAAGGGTCACGCCGAAGGCTTGCGCGACGAAAACCGCCGTCACGCCTTGGTAGAGGGCAGTGCCGTCCATGTTGATCGTCGCGCCGAGCGGCAGGGTGAAGCTTGCCACCGTATTCTTCACACCGAGATTGCGGGTCGCAGCCGCCATCGTTACCGGCAAAGTGCCTGCGCTTGACGTGCTGGTGAAGGCGACGATCGCGGGTTCGACAACTCCCTGGAAGAAGCGGGTGGGATTGAGCCGTGCCACGAAGGTTATCAGTCCGCCATAGACGACGACCGCATGGATGAGAGAGCCGACATAGACGGCAAGAATGATCAGGCCGAGCGGCAGGAGCAAATCGAACCCGTATGTGCCGGCAACCCAGGTCATCAGCGCGAAGACGCCATAGGGTGCAAAGGAGACCACGATTTCAGCGAGCTTCATTATGACGGCGTTGAGCGCATCGAAGAAGCTGCGGATCGGGCGCGCGACCTCGCCAGCGAGGTTGATGGCAAGGCCGAAAACGATCGCAAAGAAGATGATCTGCAGCACATTGCCGTCCGTGGCTGCTGAGACTGGATTGGTCGGAATGATACCGACGAGAAGTTCACCGAAGTGCGGCGGCTGCTTGGTTTCCGCAGTGGCATCGGCAACGAGTGCAACCCCGGCGCCTGGTTCAAACACAATGCCGAGCGCCAGGCCGATTGCGATGGCAAAAGCCGTGGTACCGAGATAGAAGGCGAGCGTTTTGACCCCGATGCGGCCCATGCGGCCGATCTCGGCGATCGAGGTCATGCCGCACACGAGCGAGACGAAAACCAGTGGCACGACAAGCATCTTGATTGCGGCAATGAACGCGCTGCCGATGAGCTTGATAGATCCTGCAATGGCAGCGTTGCCGCTCATGTTGAGGGCTACCCCGAGCGCTAGCCCAAGCACGAGCGCTAGAGCGATCTGCTTCCACAGAAGCATCCGTGTCCAGAACGAGAACGGGCCTGCTGCCCTTGTTTGTGTTGTCATCTGAATTCCTCCCTTTGTGACACCTCACGTTTTGATGGTGTTGACCCTCCCGCCTCCAGCCCACCGCAACAGGTACGAGCATCCCACGCCCGGCCGCCAAGCCAGGACATCATCGGTTAGCCTGTAGGATTGCGCGCAGCGGCGCAGACAGCGGCGGTCAGCCGAATTGTTCGGCGTAGAACTGCGTTGCCTTGAGGCCGGAGCCGGTCAGGATCACAACCGTCTCCTCGTCGCGCCCAATCCGGCTCATTTCAACGAGCTGCCGTAGCCCCGCTATCGAGTGGGCCGAGGTCGGCTCCGTGTAGAACCCCTTTGCAGCGAGGCGCTTCGCCGTGGAGATGATATCCGCCTCCGCCACAACGGCGCTATCACCTCCCGTTCCACGAATTGCGGCAATCATTTCGTCGATCCGGATGGGGTTGCGGATTGCCGTTCCCTCGGCAACGGTTGCCGAATATTCAGGTGCTCTGCCTCCCAGAAGATCTGGGTAGAGAGCATGGTGCACCGGACTGCAGTTCTCCGGCTGTGTGACGAATATTCGAGGCATCCGTGCGATCTCCCCCGCGGCGAGGAGTTCACTGAAGGCGATATGGCAGCCGAGCACGTTGCTTCCCGCTGCTGCCGGAATGACGATGTTGTCGGGCGCGCGGAAACCGAGATCCTCCCAAATCTCATAGCCAAGTGTCTTTGTGCCCTGCAGGAACATCGGATGCCAGTTGTGGCTGGCATAGTAGGAATGCTCAGCCTCCAGGATGGCGGCTGCCTCCGTGTCCTGCCGCGTACCGGGCACAAGCGTTACCCGGGCCCCGTAGGCGCGAAGCTGAGCAATCTTGGCGGGCTGGGTATAGTCCGGCACGAAGATTCCGACCGCCATGCCTGCGGCGGCGCCATAGGCGGCGATCGCTGCGCCACCGTTGCCGGAACTGTCTTCCACTACTGAGGTGATCCCGAGTGAGCGCAGATGGGAAATCAGCACCGATGCGCCGCGGTCTTTGAAGGAACCCGTCGGTGCGAACCATTCGAGCTTCAGGCGGCAGGTAAAACCGTCGATGTCGGCGGTGACGAGCGGCGTCATTCCTTCACCGAGCGAGACCGGCGCCGCAATCTTGACTGGCAACGCTGCAGCATAGCGCCAGATCGATCGAAGTTCCGTGCGGATATCGGTGCGACTGATCCCTCCGAGATCAGTGACCATGAATGGGTTCCCGTCCGGAGAGCGCCAGGCGAGCGTATCGATTCCGAAGAGCTT
The DNA here is from genome assembly GCF_000300335.1 of Nitratireductor pacificus pht-3B. Lineage (GTDB taxonomy): Bacteria > Pseudomonadota > Alphaproteobacteria > Rhizobiales > Rhizobiaceae > Nitratireductor > Nitratireductor pacificus. The sequence goes on from NZ_AMRM01000002.1 coordinate 246,221, forward strand.
GCCGGTGCGCGGGTCGATGAAGGCAGGGGGTTGGGCGTGGGGCACAGTTTTCATCCTTTGACGGCGGCGATCAGTTCGATTTCGACATCGAAGCCGTGATGAAGGGCGGGAACCGGGATCACCGCGCGTGCTGGCCTGTGGTTGCCTACGAAGCGGGCATAGCGGGCATCGAAGCTTGTCCAGTTGGAAATGTCGGTCATGTAGATCGAGACCTTGACGATATCGGCGACCGTGGCGCCGGCTTTGCTGAGAATCGCGCCGGCATGGGCGAGCACGAGATCGACTTGCTCGTCGAATGGCCGCACGGCGAGAGTGTCGCCGTCTAGTGCCACGGGGAGGATGCCCGACAGGTACAGCGTGCCGCGATGGGCCGCGGCCTGGGAATAATGACCAAGCGGCAGTGCCGCCTCCGCAGTCTCGATCAGATCTATCGTCATTCGATTCCATTCCTTGTGCGCAGCAGCGGGAAATCTTCCCGTGGTGAGCCGTGCCTATTGACTGGATAAACAAAATGTCAAAAGCTGACTTAATGTCAATAACAAAATGTGGAAATTAGACAAAGTGTCAAAATTGCCCGAGCGTGACCTGATCCTTCGCGAGGCCGCCAAGATTGCAGATGCACTGGCGGAAACCTTCGCGCCGATCTGTGAGGTGGTGGTGCACGATCTGACCAATCCGTCGCATGCGATCGTCAAAATCGAAAACAACATTTCTGGAAGATCTGTCGGCGATCCGGCCACAGAACTCGGCCTGACCCGTATCGCCAAACCCGATTTTCCGGACAAGCTGGTGAATTACGCCAACAGGCTGAGCGACGGCCGGGTAGTCAAGAGCACTTCCATTGGATTGAGAGACGGAGCCAACCGTTATGTCGCGGCAATCTGCCTCAACGTTGATGTTTCCTACCTGAACGGAATGGCTGATTACATCAGGAACCTGACAGCGATTAAGGATGTAGAGGGCGTCTCCGAGCGCATTCAGGCACCGCGGTCCGACGACATCGTCAAATTCATCCGCGATTACGCGCTTGCCCGCAACAAAGATCCGAAATCGCTAAACACTGCTGAGAAGCGCGACTTGATGGCGGGATTGCAGGAAAGGGGGCTGATGTCGTTGAAAGGCTCAATCGACGAGGTCTCGAAGGTCCTCGGTACTTCGCGTAGCAGCATCTACTACTATGTCAAGTGAGACGTTTCAGGGGGCAATTCTATAATTGGCCGCCAGTTCGCGCCAATCCCCATCCCATCTATTGTCGTGATAACAGTGTGCTGGTCGCATGCTGTGGCACCCGCAGGCGACGGAGAAAATCGTTGGATTTCCGATGAGAAATGGCGCGCCCGAAAGGATTCGAACCTCTGACCCCCAGATTCGTAGTCTGGTGCTCTATCCAGCTGAGCTACGGGCGCCTGGTTGCCGGCAAAGGTCAACCGCGCCGACAGTGGATGACTGCCGACCGCGGTTACCTAACGAGTGACGAGCATAAATGCAAGCGCCCTGAAACGAAATTTCGCACATGCGCACAGGGACCCCGGCCGGTCGGGTTCCCTCGCGCAGTAGCCTGCTCCGTCGCGGGTCAGGCAGCCGCGACCTGGTCGGGGATGGTGATCGCAAACACGGTGTGCCCGCCGACGCTTTCCACCAGCTCCAGGTCGCCGCCATGCGCCCGCACGAGTTCCTGGGCGATCGCCAGGCCGAGGCCCGTGCCGCCGCTTTTGGCGGAGCCGCGAAACGGCGCGAAGAGGTTTTCGCGCGCCTTCTGCGGCAGGCCGGGACCGGTGTCGGTGACAAAGATGCGCGTCGTCTTGCCCTCGCGCTCGGCGGCGATGGTCAGCCGGCGGATGACGTTGGGATCCTTCTCGCCCGCCATGGCCTGGATGGCGTTGCGGCAGAGATTGGCGAGCACCCGGAAGAGCTGCTCCGAATCGGCGTCGATCTCCAGCTCAGGCTCCACCGCGTTGACGAAGCCGATGCCGCCATCCGCGTCGAGCGGCAGGATGCTCTGCACGTCGTCGACGATCTGCCGCAGCCTGAGCCGCCGCCGCCGGGGAGCGGCCTCCTGCGTGCGGCCATAGGTGAGCACCCCCTCGGAATAGGTGACTGCCCTGTCGAGCGCGCGCAGAAGGCGCGGCGCCAAAGATTTCACGGCGGGATCGTCGATCATGCTCAGCCGGTCGGACATCAGATGCGCCGAGGCGAGCATGTTGCGCATGTCGTGGTTGATCTTCGATACGGCAAGGCCGAGATCGGCAAGCCGCTTCTGCTCGCCGAGCGTCTTCTGCAGCGCCGCCTGCATGCGCGCCAGCTCATGCTCGGCCACGCCGATCTCGTCGCCGCGTCGCTCCGGCGTGATCACGCGGCGCGGGTCGTCAGGCCCCGCCGAAAAGGACAGCATCGAGCGGGTCATGGCACGGATCGGCCGGATCATGATGCGGTTGATGGCGTAGAAGACCAGCGTTGCCGTGAACAGCGAGATGATCAGGGAGAGCAGGGCGACATTGCGCGCATAGACCAGCATGGCGTTGCGCAGGCCGGCGTCGGGGATGAGGATCTCGAACACCTTGCCGCTGTCGCCGACAGTCCCGAAAATGCGGAAGACACGGTCGCCGCCGAAGAACAGCGTCCCGAAGGTCTCGGCGATCGCCGCCATGGGCGTCATCGTGTCGAGATCGACATGCGCGTCGACCTGCGGCGGCATGTCGGAGATGACGAGGATGCGGGAGATGTCGGCGTCGCGCACGGCGATCGCCTTGACCCCCGTCGCCATCAGCACCTCGTCCCGCACGGTGGGAGCGAGGCTCTCGTTCCCGCCCTCCATCAACACGACGCTGACCGCCGCCGCATTGGTGAGCCGCTGCATCATCCACTGCATGCCGAAATTGGCGACGGACGGGATGAAGATCAACACCTCGGCGATCAGGACGAACAGGATGGTCAGGACCAGCAGCTTGGTGGACAGCCCGCGCGTCAGCGGAACCGAGCCGGTAATGGTCGGCCCGTCATCCGTCTCGCCCGCTGTTCTCTCTGCCATCGTCTGCTGCCTTTCGCGACCGCGCGCCCGATGGCGGGCAGCCATCGGCGCAGGCTATAGCGTTTTGCCGTCAGGTGGAATCACCTGACGTCCGCATAAACGCGGAAAAACAGAGAGATAGGCGCTCCGGGGATCGATCTTGGCGCAGGCGTCAGCCGAAACGGCGCAGGAAGCGCACCAGCCGGCGCACCAGCGGCTTGCGGGGGGCTTCCGAATAATAGGTGATCGCGGCGCGCTTGCCGATCTCCGTCATGGTCGGATAGGGCGCGACATAGCCGGCGACGTCGCGCACGCCGAGCTTCTGCGAAACGGCGAGCGCCCAGAAATTGATCATCTCGCCGGCGTCCGCGCCGACGATCGATGCGCCGAGGATGCGGCCCTTGCGATCGGTGACGAGCTTGATCAGGCCGCCGGTCTTACGCTCCGCCTGGGCGCGGTCGTTCTCCGCATAGGGCCAGCGCAGCACGCTGACATTCCGGTGGCTCTTGCGCGCCTCGACCTCGGTCAGGCCGACATGGGCGATCTCGGGCTCGGTGAAGGTCGCCCACGGGATGATCGCGCGGTTCTCCCTTGCGGGCAGGCGGAACAGGAGCGCGCGCACCACCAGCCCCGCATGATAGCCCGCCACATGGGTGAACTGAAGGCCGCCCGCCACGTCGCCTATGGCGTAGACGCGCCGGTTGCTGGTGCGCAGCTTGTCGGAAACGGCAATCCCCTTGCGGTCGTGCGCGATGCCCGCCTTGTCCAGATCGAGTGCGGCGAGGTTCGGCGTCCGCCCCGCGGCCACCAGAAGATGCGTGCCGTCGATCGTCTCGGCGCCGGCGGCGCTCTCGACGGAGACCCGCACGCCCGAACGTCCGTGTTTCTCGACATGCGTCACCTTGGTCTGTTCCCGAATGACGACGCCCTCGGCGCGGATCCGTTCCAGGGCGAGAGCGGTCAGCTCCGGATCGTCCTTGCCGAGCGCCGCTGCGGCCTCGATGACTGTGACCGCGGACCCGAGCCGCCGGTGCGCCTGCGCCAGCTCGATGCCGATCGGCCCGCCGCCGATGACGATCAGGTGGCCGGGCAGGCGGGTCTGCTCGAAGATGCTTTCGTTGGTCAGGTAGGGCACCGTGTCGATGCCGGGAATCGGCGGAATGAAGGGAGAGGAACCGGTGGCGACGACAAAACGGCGGGCGCGGATCGTCCGGTCTCCCGCCACCACGGTCCGGCGGTCGATGAAGCGCGCCTCTTCCTGGATGACTTCTACGCCGAGGCTGGTGAAGCGCTCGACGGAATCGTTCGGCGCAATCGCCGCGATGGTCTGCTGGACGTGTTTCATCACGGCGCGGAAATCCACATCCGCCGTGGCGGGCGCAACGCCGAAGCCGCCGCCCTGACCCATCAGATGCGCCTGCCTGCCGGCGGCGATGAGCGCTTTCGAGGGCACGCAGCCGTAGTTGAGGCAGTCGCCTCCCATCTTGCCCTTCTCGATGAGCACGACAGGCACGCCGAAGGCCGCGGCCGCGGCCGCCACCGTCAGACCGCCGGAGCCGGCGCCGATGACGCAGATGTCGGGAGTGAGTGTGGTGCTCATTGCATGCTCTCGGATGTTGAACTGGGGAGACTATAGCATTCCGGGATCAGGCGGCGTCCGCGCCGAAGCGATCCCTATGCACTGCGGCGCAGCTTCTTCAGGACGATCGGGATCAGCGCCACCACGGCGAGCGCCGCGAAGGCGATTGTCAGCTGCGGCGTGACGAGATCGGCAAGCGTCACCGCCCGTCCCGACTGCGCCGCGGCTGTCAGGACGCTGTCCAGCCCGTAGCCGAGATAGGCATAGGCGAAGGTTCCGGGCAGGATGCCGATGAAGGTCGCCAGCGCATAGGTGCCGAGCCTGACATTGAACAGGGCAGGGGCGATGTTGACCACCCAGAAGGGGAAGATCGGCGCCAGCCGCAACACCAGGAGATAGCCGAACGCGTCGTCCTCGAAGCCCCTGGCCATCTGCGACACCCGGCCGCCGAGGCGACGGGAGAGGACGTCGCCCAGCGCGGTGCGCGCCGCAATGAAAAGCGCCGAGGCGCCGGCGGTGGCCGCGACCGCCACCACCGCGCCGCCCACGAGCCAGCCGAACAGGAAGCCGGCGAACAGCGTCAGGACGGACGCGGCCGGGAAGGAGAAGGCCACGGCGAGCGCATAGAGAACGGCGAAGCCCGCCGGCGCGAGGACCGGATTGGCGGCCACATGGGCGCGCAGCGCATCGCGGCTTTCGGCCAGAAAGGTGAGCGAGAGATAGTGGTGCAGCCCCAGCGCGTAGCCGGCAATCAGACCGCCGAGCACGATGACGATCGGCAATGCGCGCCAAGCTAATCGGCGCCGTCCCGCCGGATTGTTCCTGTCAGAAGACATCTGCATCGCCGTCATGTGGTTCGACCTCGTGCCGAAACGCCCCTTGTTCCGTCCATGACGGTCTAAATGCGCCCTGCCTTCGCCCGGCGCAATGCCGCAGCGGCCGTCTCACCGCGTTTTGAGGCCGCGCCGCGGCTCGATCAACCATCCGTGAAGGCCAGCGCGAAGACGCAGATCGCGCCGGCGCATGCAAAAAGGCCCGCTCGAAAGCGGGCCTTCTCGAAGCGCTCGGATGTACCGGAAATGCTTTATGTCTTGCTGCGCTCGACGGAGAGGGCGCCGGGGCCGAAGGCTGCTAGAACCAGAAGCCCACCGGCCATCGCCAGGTTCTTCATGAACTGGATGCTCTGCATCTGGTCCGCGAAGTCGAAATGCGCGACCACGGCGGAGGCGACGCAGAACAGCGCCAGGAGCAGCGCGGCGATGCGGGTCTGGAAGCCGACGAGGACGGCAAGGCCGCCGATCAGCTCGAGCAATGCAACGACCCAGGCCGTGATCATCGGCATCGGCAGGCCGACGGAGCCGAAATAGCCGGCGGTTCCGCCGATATTGGTCACTTTGCCGAAGCCGGAGACGATGAAGATGATCGAGATCAGAACACGACCGAGAAGAACAAGCGTGCTTGCAGGCATTGGGATATCCCCCTGTGAGAAAAGGTGCGCCCCTATACACGAAAACATTGTACGGGAGAACAAGTCCAGTGTTTACGCTGTGTTCTTAAATCGAAGACAATCAGAGCAGGTTTGCCGGCCGGGTTACCGGCCGGAACCTGCGGGTTGCTGCACACCCTATGCGGGCGAAATCATCTTCTCCGGCCGCACGAGGCGGTCGTAATCCTCTTCCGAGACCAGGCCGCTCTTCAGCGCCTCCTCGCGCAGCGTGGTGCCGTTCTTGTGCGCCGCCTTGGCGATCGCCGCAGCGTTGTCGTAGCCGATGGCCGGCGCGAGCGCCGTGACCAGCATCAGCGAGCGCTGCATCAGGTCCGCGATGCGGGTCTCGTCCGCCTCGATGCCCTTGACGCAATTGTCGGCGAAGGAGCGCATGGCGTCCGCCAGGATGCGGATCGACTGGAGCACGGCGTTGGCGATGACGGGCTTGAACACGTTCAGCTCGAAATGACCCTGGCTGGCGGCGATGCTGACGGTCGTCTGATTGCCCATCACCTGCGTCGCCACCATGGTCAGCGCCTCGGCCTGGGTCGGGTTGACCTTGCCGGGCATGATCGAGGACCCGGGCTCGTTCTCCGGCAGCTTCAGCTCGCCGAGGCCCGAGCGCGGGCCGGAGCCGAGGAAGCGGATGTCGTTGGCGATCTTGAACAGGTCGCCGGCGAGCGCGTTCAGCACGCCGTGGAAGGCGTTCAGCGCCCCGTGGCTGGCCAGCGCCTCGAACTTGTTGTCCGCCGTGCGGAAGGGCAGGCCGGTGATCGCCGCGACGCGGGCCGCGAAATCCTTGTCGAAGCCGGCCGGTGCGTTGAGGCCGGTGCCGACGGCGGTGCCGCCCTGCGCCAGGGCATGAACGTCATGCAGCGTATCCTCGATCCGCTTGGCGCCGAGCTGGAGCGCGGCCACATAGCCGGAAAATTCCTGGCCGAGCGTCAGGGGCGTGGCGTCCTGCGTGTGCGTGCGGCCGATCTTGACGATCCCGTCGAACGCCTTCGCCTTCTCTTCGAGCGCATCCGTCAGGTAGGCGAGCGCCGGCAGAAGGTCCGCGGCGGCCTCGCGCCCGGCCGCGATGTGCATCGCCGTCGGGAAGGTGTCGTTGGAGGACTGGCCCATGTTGACGTGGTCGTTCGGATGAACCGGCTTCTTCGAACCCATCGTGCCGCCGAGCAGTTCGATGGCCCGGTTCGAGATCACCTCGTTGGCGTTCATGTTCGACTGCGTGCCCGAACCGGTTTGCCAGACGGCCAGCGGGAAGTGATCGTCGAGCTTGCCTTCGACCACCTCGCTGGCCGCGGCGACCATCGCCTCGCCGAGCTTCGCGTCGAGCTTGCCCGACTTGATGTTCACCTCCGCGGCCGCCTGCTTGACGATGCCCAGCGCCCGCACCAGCGGCACGGGCATCTTCTCCGTCCCGATCTTGAAGTTCGACAGGGAGCGCTGTGTCTGGGCGCCCCAATAGCGGTCCGCGGCAACTTCCAGCGGGCCGAAGGTATCGGTCTCGGTACGGGTGTTGGACATGCGATAGTGCTCCATTGTCAATTCCTGCGCCGGGGTGGTCGTCACACAGGGATCCCCGAGCCGCGCCGCCGTTTAATGGCGCGCGCGGGGGGATTTGGCAATGGGGAAGACCGATGCTGTTCCAGCGTCCCGCCGGCACCCGACCTGTTGCGGGCCGCGCGGCAGGGCGATGCGCCGGCCGCCTGCGCCACGGCAGTGTCGACGAAAAGCAGAAAAGAATGCTGTTCATTGTTATGCTGCAGAAGTTGAGTGCAGCCGGATTAGCTGATTGGAATTGTCTCTTTTTTGATGATTTTACCCGGAACCTTGCATGGGTTCCGGTGAAGGGGAGCGTTTCATGCACCATACCATCCTGCCGCCATGGCGCGCATCGATCCCGCCGCTTGCCGCGGCCCTGCTGGTCCTTGCCGTCCATGCCGATCTGCTGGACGTGCGTGCGCCGCTGCTCCTGGTCCTGGCAGGCGTTCTGCTTGTCGCCAGCGTTTTCTCCGCCGTCCATTTCGCCGAAACCGTCTCGCACCGCGTCGGCCAGCCCTTCGGTTCGATCGTGCTGGCGCTTGCCGTGACCGTCATCGAGGTGGCGCTGATCGTCTCGATGATGCTGTCGCCGTCCGAGGGCGATACGACGGTCGCGCGCGACACCGTCTTCGCCACGGTCATGCTGGTGCTGAACGGCGTCGTCGGGCTTTGCCTGCTGGTCGGCGGCCTTCGGCACAGGGAGCAGTCGTTCCAGAGCCATGGCGCGGCGGCGGCGTTCGGCGTTCTCGGCACGCTTGCCACGCTGACGCTGATCCTGCCGAACTTCACCCTCGCCGTGGAAGGGCCGCACTATTCCACGGTCCAACTGGCATTCGTCACCGTGGTGTCGCTGATCCTCTACGGCACCTTCCTGTTCGTGCAGACGGTCCGCCACCGCGGCGACTTCCTCGACATCGTCACGACCGAAGAAGCGGGTGGCCATCCCGTCCCGACGAATGGAGAGGCGGCGATTGGCGGCGTCTTCCTCGTCGTGTCGCTGCTGATGGTCATTCTTCTCGCTGAGATGCTGGCGCCCAGCGTCGAGGCGGGCGTTGCCGGCATCGGGTTCGCCGAGGCGTTCGTCGGCGTCATCATCGCTGCCGTCATCCTCCTGCCTGAGGGAATGACGGCGCTCCGCGCCGCTGCGTCCAACCGGTTGCAGACCAGCCTGAACGTGGCGACGGGCTCGGCGCTCGCCAGCATCGGCCTGTCGATCCCGGCCATCGCCGCCGTCTCGTTCCTGATGGGCCGGCCGATCACGCTGGGCCTCGAGCGCGAGCACATCGTGCTGCTCGTCCTGTCCCTTTTCGTCGGGACGCTCACGCTGGCGACGGGCCGAACCACCATCATGCAGGGCGCGGTGCATCTGGTGATCTTCGGCTGCTTCGTCCTGCTCGCAGCCGTGCCCTGACAACGGGCGTGAACCGCCGTTCCAAAGAAGAAGGGCGCCCCTCGCGGAGCGCCCTTCCTTTATTCTCAAGCGGTGATGGCTTGGCTTAGAAGCCCATGCCACCCATGCCGCCCATGCCGCCCATGTCGCCGCCGGGCATGGCCGGAGCGTCCTTCTTGGGCAGCTCGGCAACCATCGCCTCGGTGGTGATCAGCAGGCCGGCGACCGAAGCCGCGTCCTGCAGGGCGGTGCGCACGACCTTCATCGGGTCGACGATGCCCATGGCGATCATGTCACCATACTCACCCGTCTGGGCGTTGTAGCCGAAGGTGACGGCCTTCTCGTCGAGGATCTTGCCGACCACGACCGATGCTTCCGCGCCGGCATTGGTCGAGATCTGGCGAGCCGGGGCCTGCACGGCGCGGCGGACGATGTTGACGCCGGCGTCCTGGTCGGCGTTCTCGCCCTTGGCGCTGATCGCCTGCGAGGCGCGCAGAAGCGCGGTGCCGCCGCCGGGAACGATGCCTTCTTCAACGGCAGCGCGGGTCGCGTTCAGGGCGTCGTCGACGCGGTCCTTGCGCTCCTTCACCTCGATCTCGGTCGAGCCGCCGACGCGGATCACGGCGACGCCGCCGGCGAGCTTGGCAAGGCGTTCCTGCAGCTTCTCGCGGTCGTAGTCGGACGTGGTCTCGTCGATCTGCTGCTTGATCTGGGCGACGCGGCCCTCGATCTCGCCCTTCTGGCCGGCGCCGTCGACGATGGTCGTGTTCTCTTTCGAGATCGAGACCTTCTTCGCACGGCCGAGCATCTCGAGCGTGACGTTCTCAAGCTTGATGCCGAGGTCTTCGGAGATCACCTGGCCGCCGGTGAGGATCGCGATGTCCTCGAGCATGGCCTTGCGGCGGTCGCCGAAGCCCGGAGCCTTGACGGCGGCGATCTTCAGGCCGCCACGCAGCTTGTTGACGACGAGCGTGGCCAGAGCCTCGCCTTCGACGTCCTCGGCGATGATGAGGAGCGGCTTGGACGACTGAACGACCGATTCCAGGACCGGCAGCATGGCCTGCAGGTTGGACAGCTTCTTCTCGTGGAGAAGGATGTAGGCGTCCTCGAGGTCCGCAACCATCTTTTCCGGATTGGTCACGAAGTAGGGCGACAGGTAGCCGCGGTCGAACTGCATGCCTTCGACGACTTCCAGCTCGGTCTCGGCAGTCTTGGCTTCCTCGACGGTGATGACGCCTTCATTGCCGACCTTCTGCATCGCCTCGGCGATCATCTGGCCGATTTCCTTCTCGCCATTGGCGGAGATGGTGCCGACCTGGGCAACCTCGTCGGAGGTGTTGATCTTCTTGGCGGCCTTGGTGAGGTAGGCGACGACGTCGTCGACGGCCTTGTCGATGCCGCGCTTCAGGTCCATCGGGTTCATGCCGGCGGCAACTGCCTTGGCACCTTCCTGGACGATGGCCTGGGCCAGAACCGTCGCGGTCGTCGTGCCGTCACCGGCGATGTCGTTGGTCTTCGAAGCGACTTCGCGGACCATCTGGGCGCCCATGTTCTCGAACTTGTCTTCCAGTTCGATTTCCTTGGCGACCGTGACGCCGTCCTTGGTGATGCGCGGGGCGCCGAAGGACTTGTCGAGAACGACGTTGCGGCCCTTCGGGCCAAGCGTCACCTTCACCGCGTCGGCGAGGATGTTGACGCCGCGCAGCATGCGCTCACGCGCGTCGCGGGAGAACTTTACTTCTTTTGCAGCCATGTTTCTCTAGCTCCTGAGCTTCCTGGAAGCTCTGTTACCGTTTCGATCTGGTGGCGATGATCAGCCGATGATGCCCATGATGTCGGATTCCTTCATGATCAGGAGATCCTCGCCATTGAGCTTGACTTCGGTGCCGGACCACTTGCCGAACAGCACCCGGTCGCCGGCCTTGACGTCCAGCGGAACGAGCTTGCCCGCTTCGTCGCGCGCGCCGGAACCAACGGCGATGATTTCGCCTTCCTGCGGCTTCTCTTTAGCGGTGTCGGGGATGATGATGCCGCCAGCCGTCTTTGCTTCGGATTCGACCCGGCGTACGACCACGCGGTCATGGAGCGGGCGAAAATTCGTGTTGGCCATGTTCTGAACCCTTGATTCGGATGATGAATTAGGCTTTCCCTCCGTCCGGCGACGCCGGACGTCGATTAGCACTCTCTCAGAGTGAGTGCTAACGCGGCTTTGAGATAGTCACGCCCCTCATGCGAGTCAAGTTTTTCCGGACAGGTTTGTGATCGCCCGCCCCGGTCGGCCGCGAGTCAGGACGGACGGCGCAGGGCCTTGCGCAGGTCCTCGACCTTGGCGCGGCAGGCGCAGCCCTCGATGTGGTCGTTGACGAGGCCCATCGCCTGCATGAACGCATAGACCGTGGTCGGCCCGACGAAGGACCAGCCCCGCTTCTTCAGGTCCTTGGAGATGCGCGTCGAGATTTCCGTCTTCGGATTGGCGATCAGCGTTGGATAGTCGACCGGGTCCGGGCGCTCGTGCGGCTGCGGCTCTTGGCGCCAGAAATAGGCGGCCAGCGAACCCTCTTTTTCGCACAGCTCGATGGCGCGCTGCGCGTTGTTGATGGTCGAGCGGATCTTGCCGCCATGCCGCACGATGCCCGGATTGCCGAGCAGCCCTTCCACGTCCTTCTCGGTGAAGCGCGCGACCTTCTCGAAATCGAAACCGGCGAAGGCTTCGCGGAAATTCTCCCGCTTGCGCAGGATGGTCAGCCAGGAGAGGCCGGACTGGAACCCCTCCAGGCACAATTTCTCGAACAGGCGATGGTCGTCGGTGACCGGGCGTCCCCATTCATCGTCGTGATAGGCCAGATAGTCCGGCAGGACGCCTGGCCAGAAGCAGCGCGTCAATCCATCCGAGCCGACGATCAATCCGGTCTTTTGCTCACTCATTCGCTCGAAAATCCTTGGTTAATGGGCAATCAGGCCGATTTAGCGATACGTTCACCAGCTTTCTGAACCGGACGGTAACCACGCCAAATGGTTTTCGCCGAACATTGCATTTTATGAAAACGGATTCACCATTCGGTTGCAGCTGTCCGGCAGCATCCTGACATGGACCGCATCTAAAGGGCGAGTTCCTGCCATCGCCACCCGGTTCCTGAAAGGAGCCCCCGGCGAGGCCGAGTGATCGTGATGAGCAACAGAGAGTGAAGTCTCATGAAGTCGATGACGTATGCCGCCGGCATTGCCGCCGCGCTGCTGATCTCCTGGGGGGCCCATGCCCAGGACCGTTACGTGGAGCCACCGCCGGTTCTCGTAAGTCCTGACCTGTCCGCCCCATGGGTGATGCAGTTGCGCCGTGGGCAGGCACCGGCCGCGACGCAGCATCGCCAGGGACAGGTTCAGGAATACCGCGTCTATCAGCAGGCGAGGGGGCGGACCCGCCAATCCCTTGGGCGCCCGCGCGTCCAGCAGGACTATCGGGCGAACCGCCGGGCCGTCGCGCCAGTTCAGCAGGTTCAGCCCGCCGCCTACAATGCGGTGCCGAGCGACCGTTCCTGGAGCATGAGCGACCCGAAATGGCTGCCGCAGGTGGTCGCCTATGACGGCAAGCATGCGCCGGGGACGATCATCGTCGACACCAGCCAGCGGTTCCTGTTCCTCGTCCTGAAGGACGGCCAGGCGCGGCGCTACGGCGTCGGCGTCGGCAAGGAAGGGTTCGGCTGGACCGGAACGGAGAAGATTTCGCAGAAGCGCGAATGGCCCGACTGGCGCCCGCCGGCGGAGATGATCGCCCGCGAGAAGGCCAAGGGCCGCATCCTGCCCGCGCACATGAAGGGCGGACCCGCCAATCCGCTGGGCGCCCGCGCGCTCTATCTCGGTTCGACGCTCTATCGCATTCACGGCACCAATGCGCCCTGGACCATCGGCCGCGCCGTGTCGTCAGGCTGCATCCGGATGCGCAACGAGGATGTGATGGACCTCTACAACCGCGTGCCGGTCGGCGCGAAGGTGGTGGTCATCTAGAGCATTCCTGCGGTCAGGTGGAAGCACCTGACGTCCGCATGAATGCGGAGAAGCACAGAGCAGGGACCCCTCCGAGAGGTGGGGCCTGTCCGAATGGGGGAAGCCCGGCTGGGGACCGCCGGGCGTGTGGAGAAGGGTGGCGCTTGGGGGAGCGCCACCCTTTTTCCGTTCTATTCGGCGGCCACCATTTCCAGCGCGGCGACGTCCGGAAGACCTGCCGGCTTCGGTCCGCCATAGGCCCAGTCGAGCAGCGCGACCGTATGCACGATGGGCATGTCCGTTCCCGTGCCGATCTGCGTCATGCAGCCGATGTTGCCCGTGGCGATCACCGCAGCGCCCGTCGCCTCGATATTGGCCACCTTGCGCTTGCGCAGCTTCGCCGCGATCTCCGGCTGGAGGATGTTGTAGGTGCCGGCCGAACCGCAGCACAGATGCCCTTCGCGCGGCTCGCGCACGGTGAACCCGGCCTGTTTCAACAGCGTACGCGGCTCGCGTGTGATCTTCTGGCCATGCTGCATGGAGCACGCCGAGTGATAGGCGACGGTGAGGCCGGGGGCGATGGCCGGTGCGGGCAGGTCGAGCGTCGCGAGATACTCGGTGACGTCCTTCGCCAGGGTCGAGATGCGCACAGCCTTCTCCGCATAGCCGGGATCGAGCCGCAGCATGTGGCCGTAATCCTTGACGGTGGTGCCGCAGCCGGACGCCGTGACGATGATCGCATCCAGCCCGCCCGCATCGATCTCGCGCGTCCACGCATCGACATTGCGCCGTGCGGCGGATAGGGCGTCCTCCTCCCGTCCCATATGGTGCACCAGCGCGCCGCAGCAGCCTTCGCCGGCGGGGTTCTGCACCACCTCCACGCCGAGGCGCGCGAGCAGGCGCGCGGTGGTGGCGTTGATGCCGGGATCGAGCACGGACTGGGCGCAGCCGGTGAGGAGGGCGACGCGCCCGCGCCTTGCGCCCTCCGCGGCGATCGGCTCCGCGGGGCGGGCGGCGGGGATGCGTGACGGCGCGAGGTCCAGCATCGCCGCGAATGGCGCAAGTGCCGCGACCCTGCGCAGAAGCGGCGCAAGGGGGCGCCCGAACCGGGCCAGCCTGAGTGCTGTGCGAAAGCGCCCGGGATAGGGCAGGACCTGCGCCAGGACGGAGCGGGTCAGCCGGTCGATCAGCGGCCGGCGATAGGTCTTCTCGATATGCGCGCGGGCATGGTCGACCAGATGCATGTAGTCGACGCCCGAAGGGCATGTGGTCGTGCAGGCGAGACAGGACAGGCAGCGATCGACATGGGTGACGATCTCCTTGTCCGCCGGACGGCCGTTCTCCAGCATGTCCTTGATCAGGTAGATGCGCCCGCGCGGGCTGTCGAGCTCGTTGCCGAGCGTCACATAGGTCGGACAGGTCGCCGTGCAGAAGCCGCAATGCACGCATTTGCGCAGGATCGCTTCCGCTTCCGCCACGCGCGGATCGGCAAGCTGTTGGGGCGTGAATGTGGTCTGCACGGTGTCCTGTCTTCTTGGTGGGTAAGGTTGTGACCCTAGATAAGCCAGCTCTCGGGATTCTTGATCGGCTCGCTGCGGCCGACCGCCTGCAGGCCGATGACGCAGCGCACCACCACCCAGATGGCGACGGCGATCATCAGCAGGAAGCCGATACCGACGACCATCAGCAGTGCGGAGACGAAGGCGAACAGCAGCGCCATCCAGAAGGTGCGGATCGCCCATGTGTAATGGGTTTCGACCCAGCCGCCGGCCTTGCCGCGGTTCATGTAGGCGATGACGACGCCGACAAGCGCCGAGATGCCGATGACGAAGCCCACCAGATACAGGATGTAGATTACCTGGATGTTGGTCGGCCCGGGATCGAGCCAGCCATCGGTCTTCCGGCCCTGGGTCGGTTGCGGTTCCATTTCGCTCATGATTTTGGCCTCCGGTTTGCTCGCGGCAATCTATCACAGCGTCATGCGAATGCCATGCGGCCGGGGTTGAGGATGCCCTTCGGGTCGAATTGTTCCTTCAGGCGGGCCGAGAGCGCGGCGAGCGGAGCCGGCTGCGGCTGGAACACCGGCGTCGCGGCCCGCACGGCAAGCGGCGCGCGCACCAGCGTGGCGTGGCCGCCGCCGAAATGGGCGATCGCCCCGCGCAGCGTCTCGGCCTCGGGATCGGCTTCCATGCGCAGCCAGATCAGGCCGCCCTGCCAGTCGTAATAGGCATTGGCGCCCGCCGCGCGGCGGAAGGCATCGACCATAAGGTGGCCCTCGGACGGCGCCATCGACACCCGCCAGACCGGCGCGGATGAGCCGTCGGCGAAGGGATGGCAGTCGCGGATCTCGCGCCACAGGCGGCGGGATGCGGGTTCGTCCAGTGTTTCCGCCGTGCCGAACGGTTTCAGGAGCCGGTTCAGGAGATCGATGCGATAGGCGACGGACGGGCCAAAACCCTCGACCCGCAGCACGGTTCGCGCGCCGCCCTTGAGAGCGCCATCGATGAACCGGCCGGCAACCCCCTCGGGCAGATGCGCCGCGCCCGAAACCTCGCCGCTCGAACCCATGGCCCCGGCCATCGCTGCGCTCGCCTGTCCATCGTCGAGGCCGGTGAGGACGAGACTGGTTTCGGTCTCGGCCGCCGGCAGGACCTTGAACGTCACGTCGGTGGTGACGGCGAGCGTGCCCCAGGACCCCGCCAGCCCCTTGGACAGGTCGTAGCCGGTCACGTTCTTCACCACGCGCCCGCCCGACTTGAAGGTCTCGCCGCGCCCCGAAACGGCATGGACGCCGAGCACATGGTCGCGCGCCGCGCCCGCCCTGATGCGGCGCGGGCCGGCAAGATTGGCCGAAAGCAGGCCGCCGATCGTGCCGCGTCCGGCCGCGCCGCCGAGCAGCGGGCCGTAGTTCATCGGCTCGAAGGCGAGCTCCTGATTGCGGGCGGCAAGTGCGGCCTCGATCTCGGCGAGCGGCGTTCCCGCCCGGGCCGAAAGTACAAGCTCCTCCGGCTCGTAGAGCGTGATCCCGGCTAGCTTCGAGAGATCGAGCGCGTGTCCGGTTTGCGTCGGCTGGCCGATGCCACGCTTCGAGCCGTGGCCGATGACCTCCAGCGGCGTTTCCTCGGAGACGGCCCACTGGATGGCGTCGAGCACGTCGCGCGCGGAAGAGGGCGTGAAAACGGTCAACTCCGGTCACCTCCAAGAAGGCGCAGGGCTTTCTCGCCGCGCGGCGACAGGCGGTAGCCGGTGTCCAGGCTTTCCGTCAGTCCGAGTTCCTTCAGCTTGCGCACATCGCGCTTGAATTTCAGTTTTTCTACCCCGAGGCCTTCGGCCAGGAGCGCAGCCGCGCTCGCCGGCGCTTCGGCGATCCGCGCCAGGATGCCGAGGTGGTACCCTTCGGAGCCGGCGGCGGCATCCCATCGCGCAAGGCGCTGCGCGAGCGCGGCGAGGGCATCGGCGTCGAGCTCATCGTCTTGGCGCAGGGAAACCCGCCCATCGGCTTCGATGCCGTCAATGTCGATGCGGTAGAGGCTCCGCTCGGCGCCATCGCGCAGATCATCTTTCAGCGCTGCCAGGGAGGGAAAGCCTGCATTCTTGGCCATGGGTTCGTCGAGCTGGGTTTCGGCAACCGGAGCAACGCCGGAAATGCGCACCACCCCCAGCGCCGTGCGCAGGCGCGAGCCGGCCATGATGGTCGGCTTCTTCCAGCGGCGGAAGGCGAGGGTGATCTCGCCACTTGCGATTCCCTCGAGAACGGCCCGCTTGAACTGCACGCTCAGAACCTCTCCAGTTCCGGAAACGGCACCTGGCCGCGATGGATGTGCATGCGGCCGAGTTCGGCGCAGCGGTGCAGTTGCGGAAACACCTTTCCGGGGTTGAGCAGATGGTTCGGGTCGAAGGCGCATTTGACGCGGATCTGCTGGTTGAGGTCGTCCTCCGTGAACATCTCCGGCATCAGGTCGCGCTTCTCGACGCCGACGCCATGTTCGCCCGTCAGCACCCCGCCGACCTCGACGCAGAGCCGCAATATGTCGGCGCCGAAGGCTTCCGCGTTCTCGAGCTCCCCCGGCCTGTTGGCGTCGTAGAGGATCAGCGGGTGCAGGTTCCCGTCGCCGGCATGGAACACATTGGCGACGCGCAGGCCGTACTTCTCCGACAGCGCCCGCATGCCGGCGAGCACCCGCGGCAGCTCCTTGCGCGGGATGGTGCCGTCCATGCAGTAATAGTCGGGCGAGATGCGCCCGACGGCCGGGAAGGCCGCCTTACGCCCGGCCCAGAAGACGGCGCGTTCCTCGTCGGAGGTCGAGGCGCGGCTGGTGGTGGCGCCGTTGCTCCGGGCAATCGCCTCCACCCGGCCGATCAGATGGTCCACCTCGGCGCCCGGACCGTCCAGCTCGACGATCAGCAGGGCCTCCACGTCGAGCGGGTAGCCCGCATGGACGAAGTCTTCCGCCGCGCGGATCGCCGGGCCGTCCATCATCTCCATGCCGCCGGGAATGATGCCCGCGCCGATGATCTCGGCCACGCAATGGCCCGCTTCCTCGCTGGAGGGAAAGCCGATCAGCAGCGCACGGGCGGTTTCCGGCTTCTGCAGGATGCGCACCGTCACCTCGGTGACGACGCCGAGCAGGCCTTCCGAGCCGGTCATCAGGCCGAGCAGGTCGTAGCCCTCGGCGTCCAGATGCTTGCCGCCGAGCCGGATCACGTCGCCGTTCATCAGCACCATTTCGATGCCGAGCACGTTGTTGGCCGTCAGCCCGTATTTCAGGCAGTGCACACCGCCGGAGTTTTCAGCGACATTGCCGCCGATGGAGCAGGCGATCTGCGACGACGGGTCCGGCGCGTAGTAAAAACCTTCCTGCTCGACGGCGTGGGTGATGCCGAGATTGGTGACGCCCGGCTGGGCGACCACGGCGCGGTTGGCGTAGTCGATATCGAGAACGCGGTTGAAACGGCTCATCACCAGCAGGACAGCGTCCTCCAGCGGCAGCGCGCCGCCCGACAGCGAGGTGCCGGAGCCGCGCGGCACGACGCGGATATCGCGCTGATGGCAATATTTGAGGATGCGCGCCACTTGGGCCGTGGTCTCCGGCAGCACCACGACCAGCGGCAGCTGGCGGTAGGCCGTCAGCCCGTCGCTCTCGAAGGCGCGCATCGCGTTCTCCGCATCGACAACGCCTTCGCCGGGCACGATGATGCGCATGTCGGCGACGATGTCGGCGCGCTTCTTCAGGGTAGCCGCATTGGCTTTCGGCATGATCGGGCCGGACATGCGCGTTCCTCCACTGGTCCAATCTATTTACCAGTGTGTTTCCAGTCCTGCAAATGCTGCTCGGGAAAGGCCCCTGCGTCAATCCGCCTCGGGCGAGGCGATTGCTATTCCATGCCCGCATCTTCCCTGGCGTGGCCACGGCGGATGCGGCGAACCAGCAGCCAGATGCACAGGACCGCGACAGGCACCGCCGCGGCGGTGATCGTCTCGGCGGAAATGCCCGGCAGGCCGTGGCCGGCGCCCTTGGCGACGTAGCCGACGAGACCGACCACATAGTAGGAAATGGCCGCAACCGACAGACCCTCGACGGTCTGCTGCAGACGCAGTTGCAGCTTGGCGCGGCGGTTCATCGAGGCGAGCAGATCCCGGTTCTGGCGCTCCACCTCGACATCCACCCAGCTCCTGAGCAGGTTGGCGGCGCGCGTCAGCTTGCGCGAGAGGTTCGCCTGCCGTTCCTCGACGGAGCGGCAGGTGCGCATGGCCGGCGCCACGCGCCGCTGCAGGAAGGCGGCCCATGTCTCGTAGCCGGAAACCGCGGCCTCGTTCAGCGTCTCCAGCCGCTCCTCGACAATCCCGTGATAGGCGCGGCTGGCGCCGAAGCGGTAGAGGCTGGCGGCGGCGTCTGCCTCCAGCCCGGCGGCGAGTTCGGTCAGTTCGGAGAGCAGCGCCTGGCTGTCATGCTGGTCGCGCTTGCGCATCCGCGCCGTCAGCACCGCCAGCTGGTCCTCCATCCGGCGCAGGCGCGGCGACAGGGACTGGGCCAGCGGCAGTCCCAGCATGGCGAGCGTGCGGTAGGTCTCGATGTCGATGAGGCGCTGCGAAAGCGCGCCGATGCGCGCCGGCGACAGGCCGTTCTCCAGGATCAGGATGCGCGTCAGCCCGTCGCCATCCTGGCGGAAATCGGTGGCGACGGCAGCCCGGCCGCCCTCGACCACTGAATAGCCGAGGCTCGCCGGATCGAAGGCTGCGATCAGCCGCTCGGTTGCCGCCGACCATTTGCGGATCTCCACGCGGGTGCCGGAAATCGCCGTGCCCGGCGGGCTGAAACCGTTGCCGAAGGGCGATTCCTCCAGCGGCTTGCCGTTGCGCGGTGAGAGGGGGCAGTCCCATTGATAGCTGGAGAACTCCGTGTGCCGCTCCCAGCGCAGCGTGCCCTTGCCCCAGCGCATTGCATGGTGGCGGGCATGCCCCTGCGGCGCGGCCACGCCCAGCCGCCGCGACAGGTCCGCCAGCACCGCCTGGTCGACCACCGAGCCGCCCTCGGTCATGAAGGAGAGCTGTACGATCAGGCGCGGCGCCTCCAGCAGGGCATGCGGCCGCGCATGCACCTCGCCCAGCGCGCCGGCACGCCCTTCATGGGCGGGGAAGCCGAGCACGGTGCCCGTTACCAACGTGTTGAGCGCCGCGCCGGCATCATCGACATCCTGCCGCGCGTCTTTGTCTTCGGTGCTCTTCTGGTCCATTGGCCTTGCCGTCTGCCTCGGAAGCGTCCGCAGACAACTATGCTCCGGCCTTGCCCGGCAGCGCAATGTGCCGGGCCTCTCGGAGATTTGTCGCATGATTGGACAAGGAAATTGACCAGTTGCGTCCGGTGGCGCTATTCTGTCGTGAAGGCCGGGGGCTGTCCCGGCATGCAATGCGCAATCGAAACAGAGCGCAATCGAAACAGCGGGCCGGTGAAGACAGTCTTTTCCAGAATTGCGCACGGGCGCACCGCCGATGGCGTCGTTCGGCAGATCGAGACACTGATTCTCGAAGGCGTGCTGCGCGATGGCGACCGGCTGCCCGGCGAGCGCGAACTGGCGCGCCAGCTCGACGTCTCGCGCCCGATCCTGCGCGATGCGCTGAAGGCGCTGGAGGAGCGCGGCCTGATCCTGACACGCCATGGCGGCGGCACCTATGTGGCCGACGTGATTGGCCAGGTCTTCTCGCCGCCGGTCAGCGCACTGATCGCCTCGCATCGCAAGGCGACCGCCGACTATCTGGAGTACCGGCGCGAGATCGAGGCCATCGCCGCCGAATATGCCGCCCGCCGCGCCACGCCCGAGGACCTCGTGCTGCTCGAGGCGATCATGGAGCGCATGAACGCCGCCCACGCTGCAGAGGATTTCGAGGCCGAGGCCGCCAGCGACATCGAGTTCCACAACGCCATCGTCGAATGCGCGCACAACATCGTGCTGCTGCACACGCTGCGCGCCTGCTATCGTCTCCTGTCGGATGGCGTCTTCCTCAACAGGACGCGCATCTATGCGATGCCCGATGCGCGCAACACGCTGCTCGGCCAGCACCGGGCGATCTACGATGCCGTCGTCGCCGGCGATCCCGCGGCCGCGCGTGCAGCGGCGATCGCCCATATCGATTTCGTCGAAAAGGCAACGTTCGAGGCCGAGCGCTCCGGGGACTGGCAGCGCATCGCGCGCCTGCGGCTCAACCAGCGTGGCGGAACGGAACCATTACAGCCATGAGGATGCGCCACGGCGCGCGCCCAACAGCCAGTGAGAGATGACCTTTTGAAAGAAGACACCAGGAAAACACCCCGCGTCGGCCTTTTCGTTACCTGTCTCGTGGACCTGTTCCGGCCGACGGTCGGTTTTGCCGCCGTCAAGCTGATGGAGGAGGCGGGTTGCACGGTCGAGGTGCCGATGGCGCAGACCTGCTGCGGCCAGCCGGCCTACAATTCCGGCGACCGCGAGGATGCCGCGGCGATCGCGCGACAGACCATCGAGGCCTTCGAGGGCTTCGACTACGTGGTCGCGCCGTCCGGGTCCTGCGCCGGCATGCTGAAGAAGCACTACCCGACGCTGCTCAAGGGCACCGCATGGGAAAGCCGCGCGGATGCCTTCTCGGGCCGGGTGCACGAATTGGTGAGCTTCCTGGTCGACGTGCTCGGCGTCACGGCGGTGCCCGCGGCCCACAGGGGCAGTGTCACCTATCATGATTCCTGCTCGGGCCTGCGCGAGCTGAACGTCCAGAAACAGCCGCGCAAGCTGCTTGCCACGGTCGAGGGGCTGGACCTGAAGGAGATGGCGAACCCGGATGTGTGCTGCGGCTTCGGCGGCACTTTCTGCGTGAAATATCCCGACATCTCGAACAAGATCGTCGAGGAGAAGACGGCCTCCATCGCGGCGGCCGGCGCCGAGACGCTGCTTGCCGGCGATCTCGGTTGCCTGATGAACATGGCCGGCAAGCTGCACCGCCAGGGAAGCCGCATCAAGGTGCGCCATGTGGCCGAGGTCCTGGCCGGGATGGATGACACGCCGGCCATCGGCGGGGGAGGACGCTGATGGAAGTCACTTCCCCGCAGTTCAAGCAGAAATCGCGCAAGGCGCTCGCCGACGAGCAATTGCAGCGCGCCATGGGCAAGGCCAAGTCCGGCTTCATCGGCAAGCGCAAGAAGGCCGTCGAGGCACTGCCGGAGTTCGAGGCCCTGCGCTCC
Source organism: Nitratireductor pacificus pht-3B (assembly GCF_000300335.1). Taxonomy (GTDB): domain Bacteria; phylum Pseudomonadota; class Alphaproteobacteria; order Rhizobiales; family Rhizobiaceae; genus Nitratireductor; species Nitratireductor pacificus. The sequence goes on from NZ_AMRM01000002.1 coordinate 267,920, forward strand.
TCGGCCCGCGCCATCAAGGACCATACGCTGGCGCATCTCGATCTCTATCTGGAAGCCTATGAACGCCAGGTGGTCGCCTCGGGCGGCCGGGTTCACTGGGCGGAAACCGCCGAGGATGCCCGCCGGGCGGTGCTCGACATTTGTCGCAGCGTCGGCGCACGCACGGTGACCAAGGGCAAGTCGATGATCACGGAGGAGATCGCCCTCAACGATTTCCTCGAGAAGGAGGGCGTGCGTCCGGTCGAAACCGATCTCGGCGAATACATCATCCAGCTGCGCGGCGAGCATCCAAGCCACATCATCGGGCCGGCGCTGCACCTGAACAAGGAGCAGGTGGAGGAGGATTTCCGCCGCGTTCACACGGAGTTGCCGCAGGCACGCGACCTGTCGCAGCCCGAATCCCTGCTCGGTGAGGCCCGGCAGATCCTGCGGCCGCAGTATTTCCAGGCGGATGTCGGCATCACCGGCGCGAATTTCCTGATCGCCGAGACGGGCACCTCGATCATCGTCACCAACGAGGGCAATGGCGACCTGACGCAGACGCTGCCGCGCGTTCACGTCGTGGTCGCCTCGATCGAGAAGGTCGTGCCGACCCTGGAGGATGCGAGCCAGATCCTTCGGGTGCTCGCCCGCTCGGCCACCGGCCAGGACATGAGCGTCTACACGACGTTTTCGACCGGGCCGCGCCGGCCGGGCGACCCGGACGGTCCGGAGGAATACCACGTCGTTCTGCTCGACAACGGGCGTTCCTCGATGCTCGGCACCGAGTTTCACGAGATGCTGCGTTGCATCCGCTGCGGCGCCTGCATGAACCATTGCCCCGTCTATCATGCGGTCGGCGGCCACGCCTATGGCTGGGTCTATCCCGGCCCGATGGGGGCGGTGCTGACGCCCTCGCTGGTCGGCGTCGAGAGATCGGGGCACCTGCCCAACGCCTCGACCTTCTGCGGCCGCTGCGAATCCGTCTGCCCGATGCAGATACCCCTGCCGCGCATGATGCGGCATTGGCGCGAGCGCGAGTTCGAGCGTGGGCTGAACCCGGCGACGCAGCGCTTCGGCCTCGGCCTGTGGGCCTTCTTCGCCCGCCGTCCAAAACTCTACCGTCTCGCCACGTCGCTGACGATCCCGGCCCTGTCGGGCCTCGGCGGACGGCGCGGCTGGTTCCGTTCGCTGCCGCTGGCCGGCGGCTGGACCCGGCACCGAGACCTCCCGGCGCCCGAGGCGCGCACCTTCATGCAGCAATGGCGCGACCGCGATACGCGCAAACAGGATGGAGGCGCGGCATGAGCGGGCGCGAAGCGATTCTCGGCAAGCTCAGGAACGCCGTCGGCGGCGCGTCCGATCCGGCCCGTCAGGAGGCGGTCGAAAAACGCCTCGCCAGGCCGGCGCGTGGGCTGATCCCGGCGCGTGGCCAGCTGGAAGGTGAGGCGCGCGTCGCGCTCTTCTGCCAGATGGCCGAAGCCGTCACCGCGACGGTCGCCCGCGTCGGCAAGGCCACGGATGTGCCCGGCGCCGTGACGCACTATCTGCGCTCGCGCAACCTGGCGCCGCGCGTGCGCATGGGCGCCGACCGCCGGCTGAAGGGAATGGACTGGGCGAGCCAGAAATCGCTGGAGGTGACGCACGGTCCGGCAACGCCGCAGGACGAGGTCGGCGTTAGCCATGCCTTCGCCGGCGTCGCCGAAACAGGAACCGTGGCGCTGGTGTCCGGCAAGGACAATCCGACCACGGTCAACTTCGTCCCGGAGAACCACATCATCATCGTCGACGCGAAGGACATCGCCGGCGATCTGGAGAGCGTCATTTCCCGGCTGCGGCGCAAATACGGTCGGGGCGAGATGCCGCGCGTCCTCAATCTCGTCACCGGTCCCTCGCGCTCGGGCGATATCGAGCAGACCATGCTGCTCGGCGCGCACGGGCCGCGCGCGCTGCACCTCATCGTGGTCGACGGGTGAGGCATGGGCGCCGGGGTCTCTTACAGCGAGGCTTCGACGCCCGAGGGCATGCGCCTCTACGCCATCGGCGACGTGCATGGCGCGCACGCGCTGATGGCGGCGCTGCATGCGCGCATCATGGAGGAGATCCTGCATGACAGGCCGGACGACTGGCGCATCGTCTATCTGGGCGACTACGTGGATCGCGGGCCAGCGTCGCGCGGCGTTCTCGAACAGCTTGTTCGCCTGACCGAAAGCGATCCGCGCGTCGTCGCGCTTGCCGGCAACCATGACATCGGCTTCCTCGATTTCCTCGAAAATCCCAGCCCCTTCGGCCTCTTCGCCATGAACGGCGGCTTCGAGACGGCGCTGTCCTACGGGGTCGAGATCGACTTCACCTCCGAAGCCGCGACGCGGCGCGGACATGGCGAGCTGGTCGCGCGCATGCCGCAGCGCCACAAGGCGTTTCTCGCCGCGCTGCCGTTTTCCGCCGGCTTCGGCGATTTCTTCTTCTGTCACGCGGGCATAAGGCCGGGAGTTCCCCTCGAGGCGCAGAGTCCCGACGATCTGACCTGGATCCGGCGCACCTTTCTCGCCCATGACGGCCTGCACCCGAAGCTGGTGGTGCACGGGCACACGCCGGTGGACGCGCCTGAAATCCGGGCGAACCGGGTCAATCTCGACACGGGCGCATGGCGCACCGGACGCCTGACGGCGCTCAGGATGGAGGGGCGTGAAAAGAGACTGATCGAGGTTTCAGCCTGACGGGCGGGTCACCGCGCGGCGGCGGTTATCCCATAGCCGTCGACCGGATGATGGCTGCCGGCGGCGCCGGCGGAAAGCAGGCGGGCGCCGACAAATGTGAATGCGGACACCATGATCAGAAACAAAAAGGTAGCGCGTGCAACGGTCATCCGGCTGCATTCCCCAAACTTGTATAAATCGGCACGCGGGTCCCCACCTGCGCGACAGCGCTATAAGCACAATCAGCGTAGGATTGAAACAGATTATCGGCCAGTAACCCCGCTTCTTTGTAACTGTTGCCGAAATGTCGGAGAATTGCCGTGCCGCTGCAGAACCGTGTCGATCCTTTCGGTGAAATCCACGCCGTGCAGGCCCGCGGCCTGTTCACCGGCAATCGCGGCGTGATCCACGATCCCGCGACGAAAACACTCCTGAAGCGCCGCTGGACGACCAGGGCCTGGATCGTCTGCGTCTGCGCCTTCAAGGGGCGCAGGCGCGCCGTCATGGGCCGCAATGCGCCGTCGGGCGGGGCTGGCTGGACGGAGCTTTTCTTCCTCGACGAAGTGACCGCGCTGGCGGCCGGTCATCGCCCCTGCTTCTATTGCCGGCGCGCGGCGGCGCGCGATTTCATGGACCGCTTCGCCACGGCTGCCGGCCTGCGCGCGCCTAAGGTGGCCGATCTGGACGGCCGGCTGCACGCCGAACGCCGCGCCACAGGCGCCCAGGGACGGAGCATTTCGGGCGAAGCCGCCCGTTCTCTGCCGGACGGCGCGATGGTGGCCCAGGACGACGCCGCCTATGCGATCCGCGACGGCAAGGCACTCGCCTGGCGTTTCGATGGTTATGAAGCGGCGAGCCTGCCGGCAGCGGTGACGGTTCTGACGCCTCGGACGACGCTCAACGTGCTTGCAGCGGGCTACCGGCCGGTCTGGCACGAGAGCGCCTGAACACCAGCCCTCAGGCGAATTTCCGCCGTGCGTCGAGCGCCAGCCCGGTGCCGACGCTGCCCAGCCGGTCGCCGTCGACGATCCGGGCATTGGGCAGCAGGGCGGCGATGTTCTTCTGCAGTGCGGGGATTGAGCTTGAGCCGCCGGTGAAGAAGATCGTGTCGATTGCCCCGGCGCCGACGCCGGCCGTCGCGAGAAGGCCGGACACCGCACCGGTGACGCGCTGCAACGCCTCCCGCACCACGTCGTTGAACGCATCGCGCGTCACGGTGACGTTCATCCCGCCGATGAAGTGGGCCAGCAGGATTTCGGCCTCCTCGGCGTTGGTCAGCTCGATCTTCGTTCGTTCGACGGCCAGCGCCAGCGAATGGCCGCGCCGCTCCTCGACGATCTGGATCAGCCGGTCGACGAGGTCGCGCCGCGCCGCCTCGTAGCGGATCTGCCGCAGCTCGTTCATCACCTCGCGCGTGTAGAGCGCGTTGATGCGATGCCAGGTCGCCAGATCGTTGAAATGCCGGTTCGGCAGAAGCCGCTTTCCGTCGCTGGTGGAAGATCCCATCCCCAGATGCGGCATGACCTCAGCGATGCTCAGAAGACGGTCGAAATCCGTGCCGCCGATATGCACGCCGCCATTCGCCAGGATGTCGTCCTGCCGGTCGGTCTTGCGGGCACGCTCGGGCGAGACGCGGACGATGGAGAAGTCAGACGTGCCGCCGCCGATATCGGCGATCAGGACCAGTTCCTCGCCCGCCGTGCTCTGTTCGTAGTCGAGCGCGGCGGCGATCGGCTCGAACTGGAAGTCCACATGGCGAAAACCTTGACTGCGGGCGATCTGCTCGAGCATCGCCTGCGCCGCCATGTCGGCCTCGTCGTTCTCGTCGACGAAGCGGACCGGCCTGCCGAACACCGCCCGGTCCGCCGTGCCGCCTGCCTGCGCCTCGAGCTGCCGGCGCAGATGGCCGATGAACTCGCCGAGAATGTCGGCGAAGGTCATGAAGCGGGCGCGGATGCGTGTCTTCTCGTGCATCAGGGACGAGCCGAGAATGCTCTTCAGCGAGCGCATCAGCCGCCCTTCCTCGCCCTCCACATAGGCGTCGATGGCCGAGCGCCCGAACTGCACGCCGTCATCGGCGAAGCTGAAGAACAGGGCACTCGGCAGCGTCACCCGGTCACCCTCCAGCGGCAGCAGGCGCGCATGCCGGGCGTCGCTGACGCCGACCGTGGAGTTGGATGTCCCGAAGTCGATTCCGCAAAACACATCGTTCATGGGGCAGTCCGATCCGCGATAGGCCGGCCATGCATCGCGCGCAAACGGCGCGCGGTTCCCCTTTCGGGACCCCGATGCATCCGGCCAGATGATTGAAACGAGCCGGTGCCTATAAGCGGCTGCGGCACGGGGAACAAGGCCGGACAGGGCAGTTTTCCGAAAAACCTGCCGCTCCGGCCATGAAGCCGACCACGGATGCCCACTTGACGCGCCTCCGGCAATCCACCATCAGGTCGCCATGCGCGCAAACTACAAGCTGCAACGCCTGTTCATCGATGCCCCGCTCGCCGCCGATGCGATGGTGGAGACGAGCCGCGAGCAGGCGCATTACCTGACGCATGTGCTGCGCATGCGCGAAGGCGCCGAAGTACTGCTGTTCAACGGCCGCGACGGCGAATGGTACGCCGAGCTGGCCGAGGCGGGACGGAAGTCCGTACGGTTGCGCGTCACCCGACAGGCGCGGCCGCAGACGCCCGTGCCCGATCTTCTCTATTGCTTCGCACCCCTGAAGAAGGGCCGTCTCGACTATCTGGTCCAGAAGGCGGTGGAGATGGGCGCCGGCTGCCTGCAGCCGGTCATCACGCAGCACACCCAGGTGGCGAAGGCCGCGACGGCCCGGCTGGAGGCGAATGTCATGGAAGCCGCCGAGCAGTGCGGCATTCTCGCGATCCCCGCCGTCCGCGAGCCGGTCAGGCTCGACAGCCTGCTGGAAGGATGGGAGCCGGACCGCCGGCTGATCTTCTGCGACGAGGACGCGGCGACCAACAACCCGATGCAGGCGCTTTCCGGCATCAAGGAGCGCAAGATCGGCCTGCTGGTTGGCCCCGAAGGCGGCTTTTCGGATGCCGAACGGGCGCAGCTCAGGGCGCGGCCTTTCGTCACCGCCATACCGCTCGGCCCCCGTATCCTGCGCGCCGACACGGCGGCGGTGGCCGCACTTGCGGTCATTCAGGCGACCGTGGGCGACTGGGGCTGAGGCGGGCGTCCGGGCCCGGTGGGAAGCGCGGGTCAAGAGAAGTTGACGCTACCATCAGCAGTTTTTACTTGAAGGACATTGTCAGCATGGTCCATCAGTCGCTGGCATAGAATGGCAGGAGACACGCCCATGGCCCGTGACACCACCGACAATAGGCCGATCGAGCGGGTCGAAGACCTCGTTGCCGACATCGCCAAGGGATGCAAGCCCAGGGAAAAATGGCGGATCGGCACCGAGCACGAGAAATTTCCCTTCTATGTCGATGGCAACCGGCCGGTGCCCTATGAGGGCGATCGCGGCATCCGGGCGCTTCTCGAGGGGATGCAGCGTACTCTGGGCTGGGACCCGATTGACGACGCCGGCAACATTATCGGTCTGGTCGAGCCGACGGGGCAGGGCGCCATCTCGCTGGAGCCGGGCGGTCAGTTCGAACTGTCCGGCGCGCCCCTGGAGACGCTTCACCAGACCTGCCGGGAAGGCAATGCCCATCTGGCCCAGTTGCGCGAGATCGCCGAACCGCTCGGCATCCGCTTCGTCGGCCTCGGCGGCAGCCCCAAATGGACGCTGGCTGAAACGCCGAAAATGCCGAAATCCCGCTACCAGATCATGACGAACTACATGCCCAAGGTGGGCAGCCAGGGCCTCGACATGATGTATCGCACCTGCACGATCCAGGTGAATCTCGATTTCTCCTCGGAGACGGACATGCGTCGCAAGATGCAGGTAGCGCAGCGCCTGCAGCCGCTGTCGACGGCGCTGTTCGCCAACTCGCCCTTTACCGAGGGCCGCCTCAACGGCTTCCAGTCCTGGCGCGGCGAGATCTGGCGCGACACGGACAACCAGCGCGCCGGCCAGCTTCCCTTCGTCTTCTCGCCCCGCTTCGGCTTCGCCGACTATGTGGAATGGGCGCTCGACGTGCCGATGTATTTCGTCATCCGCGACGGGCGCTATCACGACTGCACGCATGTGACTTTCCGCCATTTCATGGCCGGCGCGCTGAAGGACGAGGTCTCCGACGGCTGGCCGACCATCGGCGACTGGTCGAACCATCTGTCGACGCTGTTCCCCGATGTCCGGCTGAAGCGCTTCCTGGAAATGCGCGGCGCCGATGGCGGCCCCTGGCGGCGCATCTGCGCGCTGCCGGCCTTCTGGGTCGGGCTGCTCTATGACGACGCGGCGCTCGATGCGGCGGAGGAACTCACCGGCGACTGGACCTTTGAGGAAGTGGTCGCCATGCGTGACGCGGTGCCGCGCAGCGGGCTTTCGACGCGCTTCCGCAACCATCAGCTGCGCGAGACGGCGCGCGAGGTGCTGGCCATTTCGCGCCTCGGCCTGACCAACCGCCGGCGGCTCAATCGGGAGGGGTATGACGAGGCGAGTTTCCTCAGCCCGCTGGACGAGGTCGTCGCGCGCGGGACCACCAGTGCGGAAGAGCTGGCCAACGCCTTCAACACGCGTTGGGGCGGTTCGATCGAACCCGTGTTCCTCGAACAGGCCTATTGAGGCGAGGCGACCGCACCGGCGGGCTTCGCCGTTCCACTGTTCCCCAAATTACTCTATCGTCTGCCGGCGGCGCCTGACGCCTGTGTCTGCAATTGCCTCAGGAGGAGAAACCGATGCTTCCCTTGTTCGAAATGCTCAACAATGCCGGGCAGGGCCAGGGCATGGAGCAACTGGCCAGACAGTTCGGCCTTTCGCAGAAGCAGACGCAGGAGGCCATGGAGGCGCTGCTGCCGGCGTTCAGCCAGGGCCTGAAGCGCAATGCCTCCGATCCCTATGGCACCGGCAACTTCCTGGGCGCGCTCGCCTCGGGGCAGCACGCCGACTATTTCGAGAACGCCGCGAAGGCCTTTTCTCCGGAAGGCATGGCCGAAGGCAACGGCATTCTCGGCCATCTGTTCGGCTCGAAGGAGGTCAGCCGCGCCGTTGCCGACCATGCCGCGCAGGCGACGGGCATCGGCCAGGACGTGCTGAAACAGATGCTGCCGGTCCTGGCGTCGATGATCATGGGCGGGCTGTTCAAGCAGTCGACCGGACAGATGCAGGCGGCGCAGCAGGCGCAGGCCGGCGGGGGTGGCGTCCTGGGCGACCTGATGGAGCAGATGATGCGCCAGATGGGCGGCCAGGGCATGCCGCAGGGCCGCGCCCCGACGCGCCGGGCACCCACCGGCATGAACCCGTCGGACAATCCGCTCGGACAGATCCTCGAGGGCATGTTCGGCGGCGGGGCGGCGCAGCAGCGGCAGGCTCCCGGCAGGCAGGCCGACAATCCTCTGGGGCAGATCTTCGACGAGTTCCTGCGCAACGCGCAGGGTGGGCAGCGGCAGAGCGAGCCGCGCCGTGCGCCCGAGCAGCCTTCCCGTCCTGAGACGCGCGTCAATCCGAGCGGCCGCGAGCGCAACCCCTATGACGACCTGTTCGGCCAGATGTTCGAGACCGGCCGCAAGTCGCGCGACGACTACGAGCGCGGCGTCGAGAACATTTTCGAGCAGTTCCGCCAGGGGCTGGAACGCCACCGCTGAGACCCCGCAAGGGACCCCGCAGGCGGCGGGGCGCGACAAACCGCGCCTTGCCGCCTCGTTGATTGACTTTTTCCATCCCCCTCCCTATAAGCCCGGCCACGCTTGGGTCTTGTGTCCGGCGGCGCAAAACTGTGCCTCCGACGGGACCCGCGAAACCAAGCTCCTGTGCAAATGCAGCAGTATGAAGAAGGGCCGCACTCCGCGGTATTAAAATAAATGAAGCGCACCTATCAGCCCTCGAAGATCGTCCGCAAGCGCCGGCACGGCTTCCGCGCCCGCATGGCCACCACCGGCGGCCGTCGCGTCATCGCGGCTCGCCGCAACCGTGGCCGCAAGCGGCTGTCCGCCTAAGCCTTGCAGGCAAGGCCGGAAATATGGTGGACCGGCCAGTCGCACACCCTCCGGCGCGTCTCAGGAAGCGCGCCGATTTTCTGGCTGTCCGCCGCGGTGAAAAACGGCGTGGACGGCTTTTCCTGCTTGAAGTTCTGGATCGCGGCGACAACGACGCGCCGCGGCTCGGCATTACGGTCACCAAGAAGGTCGGCAATGCGGTCGTGCGAAACCGCATCCGCCGACGGTTGAAAGAAGCCTGCCGCACCCATGCAGCCCATGACATGGCGGACGGCAGGGACTATGTGATTGTGGCGCGGCGCGCGATACTCGATGCGCCGTTCGCCTCCCTGCAGGACGAGCTTTCCCGCCGCATCGGCGAGGCCGGTCGCGGGCGTGAAAGGGACTAAGGACCTTGATGGACAACAACCGGAATTTTCTCATCACGATCGCGCTCTCTGTGCTGATCCTGACCGTTTGGCAGGTCTTCTACATGAACCCGCGCATCGAGGCGCAGCGCGAGGCCGCGCGGATCGAGGCCGAACAGGCCGCCGAGACGACGCCGGGGACCGGCACTCCGGGTGGTGAGAGCATCGGCATTCCGACGCCGGGTGCAGGCGCCGGCTCCGCCGCGCAGACCCCGCCCGATCGCGCGACCACGCTGGCCGCCGCCGAGCGCGTCAAGATCGAGACGCCGCGCCTTTCCGGCTCCATCAACCTGATGGGCGCGCGCCTCGACGATCTTCTGCTCAAGGATTACCGGGTCACGGTGAAGAAGGATTCGCCCAACATCCAGCTTCTGAACCCGTCCGGCCAGCCCGACGGCTATTATGCCGAGATCGGTTACGTGACCGACGCGGCCAATGGCGCGGTGCCCGGCCCCGAGACGGTGTGGACGCTGGCGGAAGGCGACGTGCTGAGCCCGACGAGCCCGGTCACGCTGACCTACACCAACGACAAGGGCCTGACCTTCACCCGCCGGATCGCCGTCGATGGCAACTACATGTTCACCTTCACCGACACGGTGCAGAACGCCAGCGGCGCTCCGGTCGCCCTGCGCAATTACGGCCGCACCACCCGCATCGGCACGCCGGAAACCTCCGGCATCTACATCCTCCATGAGGGCCTGATCGGCGTGACCGGCGAGGAGGGGCTCCAGGAACTGTCCTACTCGACGGTCGAGGAAGACAAGCGCATCACGCCCGGCAAGTCGTCCGATGGCTGGCTCGGCATTACCGACAAGTACTGGGCGGTGACGCTGGTGCCGCAGGCGGGTCGCGAGTTTCAGCCGCGCTTCTCCTATTCCGCCGACAACACGGCGCGCTACCAGGCCGATTACCTGACGGACGAGATCACCGTTGCGGACGGCGCCACCGCCGGCACGGAGACCATGGTCTTCGCCGGCGCCAAGGAAGTGGGCATCGTCGATGCCTACGAGACGGACCGCGGCGTCCGCCAGTTCGAGCTGCTGATCGACTGGGGCTGGTTCTACTTCATCACCAAGCCGATGTTCCATCTGATCGACTGGCTCTTCAAGCTGCTCGGCAATTTCGGCCTGGCCATTCTGGCCACCACGGTCGTCGTCAAGCTCATCTTCTTCCCGCTCGCCAACAAGTCGTACAAGTCGATGGCGAACATGAAGAAGGTGCAGCCTGCCATGATGGAAATCCGCGAGAAGTTCGCGGACGACAAGATGAAGCAGCAGCAGGCGATGATGGAGCTGTACAAGAAGGAGAAGATCAATCCGATCGCCGGCTGCTGGCCGGTGCTGATCCAGATTCCGGTCTTCTTCGCGCTGTACAAGGTGCTCTACGTCACCATCGAAATGCGCCACGCGCCGTTCTTCGGCTGGATCCAGGATCTGTCGGCGCCCGATCCGACCTCGATCTTCAACCTGTTCGGCCTGCTTCCCTACGACGTGCCGGCCTTCCTGATGATCGGCGTCTGGCCGCTGATCATGGGCATCACCATGTTCCTGCAGATGCGCATGAACCCGACGCCGCCGGATCCAACCCAGGCGATGATCTTCACCTGGATGCCCGTAGTCTTCACCTTCATGCTGGCGACCTTCCCGGCCGGTCTGGTCATCTACTGGGCGTGGAACAACTTCCTGTCGATCCTCCAGCAGGGCGTGATCATGAAGCGCCAGGGCGCCAAGATCGAGCTGTGGGACAATCTCGCGGGACTGTTCAAGAAGAAGCCGAAGCCGGCGGAATAGCCGCGGCGGGTGATTTTGGAGCGGGCGCCATCGGCGCCCGTTTTCATTTGCGAGCGTCCGGGCCGCCGAGTTCCCTGGTCGCGATCCTGATATACTCGTCGACGATCGCCCGTCCTTCCGCCGCTTCAAGCTGTATGGCCAGCCGCATCGTCGCCTCGCCGAGATGGAAGATGAGGAACGCGGAGCGCTCCGCCGCGTCGCGATCGCGCCCGGGCATGGCGCGCAGCATGGCCTTTGCCAGAGCCCGGCCGTTTTCCCGCGCATCCTCGAGGTCGAGCGCACAGAGCGCCTTGTCGGCCTGCATGCCCGACCAGACGTCGCGCATCACCGGCTCCTCCAGGAACATCCCGTAATACTCGTCCACCAGGGCGGCGAAGGCCGCCTGCAGGTCTTCCGGCGTACGCACCTTGTCCAGCGCATCACCGATGCAGTGGCGTCCGAGCGCGTAGTAGTGCTCGGCGAGCGTTCGGATGATCGCCGCCTTGTCGGGAAAGTACTGGTAGAGCGAACCGATCGAGATATCGGCGCGCTGGGCGACCTCGCTCATCTTCATCGCCTCGCTGCCGCTCTCCGCGATGATGTCGCGCGCCACGTCGAGAATGCGTTCGACGCGTTCACGCGCACGCTTCTGCAGGGGTTGCTTGCGGGCCGCCGGCAGGTCTGGAACGCCGATCTCGCTCATGTCGCGCCTTTTTATGAGGGTTTCTCACTTTTTGATTGACTCCAATAATATGAGCTTTTATCACTTTTGCAAATATGAGTGATGCTCACATTAATAGGAGGCAAGACATGTCGAACACCGGTTCCCGCAATCCAATCCTTCCCGACGCTGACAGCCCCGTTCTGGTCACCGGCGGCACGGGCAAGACCGGCCGCCGCATTGCCGAGCGTCTGACCGCCGCCGGACGGAACGTCCGCGTCGTCTCGCGCAACACGCCGGTTCCTTTCGACTGGGAGAACCGCGCCACGTGGGATGCGGCGCTTGAAGGCATCGGAGCGGTCTATCTCTGCTATTTTCCCGACCTGGCCGTTCCCGGCGCGGCTGAAACAGTTGCTGCGTTTGCCCGTCATGCGGTCGGGAAGGGTATCCGGCGACAGGTGCTTCTGTCGGCCAGGGGAGAACGGGGCGCGGAGCATGCCGAGGCGCTGTTCAAGGCGAGCGGCGCGGCGTGGACGATCCTGCGGGCCGACTGGTTCAACCAGAATTTCAGCGAAGCCTTCTTCCTCGACGGCGTCCTTGCCGGCGAGGTGGCGCTTCCTGTCGGCGACGTGCGCGAGCCCTTCATCGACGCCGACGACATCGCCGATGTCGCCTTCGCGACCCTGGCCGAAGAGGGGCATGTGGGCAAACTCTACGAACTGACGGGCCCGCGCCTGATGAGCTTTCAAGAGATGGTCACGGAGATCGGAAGGGCCACCGGCCGCGACATCCGGTTCAGCCGCGTGCCTGCCGAGGAATACGTCGCCGGCCTGCATGCCCAGGGCATTCCGCAGGATTTCATAGACCTGCTCCACGAGCTCTTCACCGAAGTGCTCGACGGGCGCAACGAGAGCCTGACGGACGACGTTCAGCGGGTGCTGGGGCGGCCGCCACGCGATTTTTCCGCCTATGTGGCAGCGACGGCGGCGACCGGGGTCTGGGACGAGTCGAAAACGTCCGTCGAAGCTTGAGAATCAGCTATCCACAAACCAACGGAGACGATGTCATGTCCGATCGCATCTTCCTTGTCCTGACCTTGCTGGCTACACTGAGCGCCGGGCTTATGGCCGGGTTTTTCTTCACCTTTTCCAACTCGGTAATGCAGGCGCTGGCGCGCGTGCCCGTGTCGGCCGGCATCCAGACCATGCAGGCGCTCAACGTCACGGTGCTGAACCCGCTTTTCTTCGCCGGCTTCTTCGGCACGGCGCTGCTCGGCATCCTGCTGGGCGTGATGGCGGTGCTGAACTGGACGGTGCCGGGAAGCGCCTATCTGGTCGCCGGCGGCGCCCTGTACATGGTCGGCGTCTTCCTGGTGACCGTGATCTTCAACGTGCCCATGAACGAGGCCCTGGGCACGGTCGACCCGGCCAGCGTGCAGGGCGCCGAGATGTGGCGCGACTATCTCTCGCGCTGGGTCGCCTGGAACCATGTGCGCACGCTCGCCTCTTTCGCGACGTTCGCAGCCTTCGCGATGGCCCTGATAAAGCGGGCGTGAAAAACGCCATCCGCCGGCCGGTTCTTGCCCCCGGCGGAATTTCGTCTATAAAGGCGCTCCCCGATCAGGAGACCGCATACATGATCCGATAAGAGGGACCGCGCATTCAGCACGCCGCCGGGGACAGGTCCGCCCCAGCATTCCGACAAGTCGGACGCGGCCGTGTCACGCTCCCTTATCGACGATCATGGAGGTCCCTCATGCACGGGCCCAATCCCTCGACGCCCTATCCCATGGCGGGGTTTCCCCGCACCGTGTTCCTGAAGAACTTCATCACCCGCCCGAACATCGAGGTGGGCGCCTACTCCTATTACGACGATCCGGGCGGCGCGGAACGGTTCGAGGACGAGAACGTCCTCTACCACTACGAGTTTCACGGCGACCGGCTGATCATCAAGAACTTCGTCGCCATCGCGCATCGCGCCACCTTCATCATGAATGGCGCCAACCATCTGATGTCCGGCTTTTCCACCTACCCCTTCAACATCTTCGGCAATGGCTGGGAGAAGGATTTCGACGCTTCCGCCTATCTGGCGGCGAGCCGTGGCGACACGGTGATCGGCAATGATGTCTGGATCGGCCGCGAGGCGCGCATCATGCCGGGCGTGACCATTGGCGACGGTGCGGTGGTCGGCGCCCATGCGGTGGTTGCCGGCGATGTGCCGCCCTTCGCCATCGTGGCCGGAAACCCGGCGCGCATCGTGCGCCGGCGCTTCGACGACGCGACGGTGGCGAACCTGCTCGACATCGCCTGGTGGTACTGGCCGGCGGAGAAGATCACCCGCAATCTCCCGGCCATTCGCGGCGCCGACCTGTCGGCGCTGCGCAGCGCCGAATGAGCGTGCGCGGGGCCGCGAGCATGTTTCGGCTGTTGACAAACGTCGCCGCAGTCTTGATGCCGTGCAGGACGAGACTGGAGAGATCGGCGTGACAACGACAGGACAGGATGCCGCTGCTGGCGGCGCGAAACTCGACCGGACGGTTTTCTCCCGGCCGTGGACGTTCATCCGCGGCGCGCCCGCCATGAAGTTCCTGCCGCCGGAGGGACCGCCGGAAGTGGCCTTTGCCGGCCGCTCGAATGTCGGCAAATCATCTCTGATCAACGCGCTCCTGTCGCGGCGCGGGCTGGCCCGCACGTCCAACACGCCGGGCCGCACGCAGGAACTGAACTTCTTCGTGCCGGAGGGCTATTCCGGCACCGATGGCGACCTGCCGCCGATGGCGTTGATCGACATGCCGGGCTACGGCTTCGCCAAGGCGCCGAAGGAGCAGGTGGACGCCTGGACGAAGCTGGTCTTCGACTATCTGCGCGGCCGCGTGACGCTGAAGCGCGTCTTCCTGCTGATCGACGCGCGCCACGGCATCAAGAAGAACGACGAGGAGGTGATGGACCTGCTCGACAAGGCCGCCGTGTCCTATCAGGTGGTGCTCACCAAGGCCGACAAGATCAAGCCGCCGGCGGTCCTGCGCCTGCTCGGCGAGACCGAAACCAGATTGAAGAAGCGCGCCGCCGCCTATCCGCAGATCGTCGCCACGTCCTCGGAAAAGGGCGAAGGGCTGGACGAATTGCGCGACGCCATCGCCCTTGCCGTCAACGGCGGTCGCGCCTGATCCACTTCGAGGATCGATAAGGTTCAGCTCGCTTGCGTCGCGCCCGGCTTGAAGGTCATCGCCACGCCGTTGATGCAATGGCGCTTGCCGGTCGGAGGCGGGCCGTCGTCGAAGATGTGGCCGAGATGCCCACCGCAGCGGCGGCAATGGCATTCTGTGCGCGTCATGAAGAGCGAATTGTCTTCCTTCGTGCCGATGGCATCGGGCACTGCTTCCCAGAAGCTCGGCCAACCGGTGCCGGAATCGAACTTCGTCTCCGACGAATAGACTGGCAGGTCGCAGCCGGCGCAGTGGAACAGGCCGGCGCGCTTCTCCTCGTTGAGCGGGCTGGTGAAGGCGCGCTCGGTCGCTTCCTCGCGCAGCACGGCGAACTGCTGCTCGCTCAGGATCCGGCGCCACTCGTCTTCGGTTTTGGTGATCTCGAAGGTCTCGGCCATGGCTTTCCCGCCGGGCCGGTTGCCGACGAGGAAGGCGCCGCCCGCCAGCGCGGCGAAGGCGCCCGTGGTGCAGTAGAGGAAGTTGCGGCGGTTCATGGTCTTGCTCCTTGCATGCCGGGCGGCGGTCCGCCCGATGGGACGTCAGATCGCGCTCACACTAGGGGAGGGAACCATCACCACCAAGTCAACGAGCCGTGAGCGCGCGGGGAGGTGGCAAGAGGGTTTGGGGGCGGCGGTGCGCCGCCCCCAATGGCCTTCACGGCCTCAGAGCCCCCGGCTGAAGCCGATCAGGCCTTCGGCAGAAGCACGGTGTCGATCACGTGGATGACGCCGTTCGACTGGTCGACATCGGCGATGGTGACGGTCGCCACATTGCCGTTCTCGTCGGTCAGCGTGATGTTGTCGCCGTCCATCTTGGCCGACAGCATGCAGCCGCCGACTGTCTTGACCGGGTGGTCGCCGCCGTCATCAGCGATCATCTTGCCGATCGCGTCCGACATGGCATCCACCGCCACCACGTGGCAGGTCAGCACCTTGGTCAGCTGATCCTTGTTTTCCGGCTTGAGCAGCGTGTCGACCGTGCCGGCCGGCAGCTTCTCGAAAGCGGCGTTGGTCGGAGCAAACACCGTGAACGGACCTTCGCCCGACAGCGTCTCGACCAGGCCGGCAGCCTTCACCGCGGCGACCAGCGTCGTGTGGTCCTTCGAGTTGACGGCGTTCTCGACGATGTTCTTGTCGGCATACATGGCTGCGCCGCCGACCATCGGGTTCTCGGCCATCGCCGAACCGGCGAAGGCGAGGGCGACGGAACCGGCGAGAAGCGAGAGAGTGATCTTGCGCATGTTTAAACTCCTTGGTTCGTTTCATGGCCGCCTTGATGGCCGGCCTGATTGGGAACGGGTGGAGTTACGAGGAGAGGGCGAAAGGAGTTTCAGAAAAAATGCGGAAAAAATGAATCCGGGCGCCGACGGCTCAGATTTCCCTTAAGTCGCCAAGCGCCACAACGGGTCCCGTCGGCGCGCCGGAGGGCGAGCCGCCGAGCGGCTCCGTGGTGATGGCAAACACCGCGCCTCGTTCGATGGCCTTGCCAAGCGCTTCGCTGAGCGCGAGATGAACGCTGGAGCCCGTCGGGATGACACCCAACGAAACCGGCGGAGCGTCGCCTTCGATGGTCCAGAGCTCGAAATCGCGGCCCGCCGGCCGATCGCCTGCCACATGCGACAGCGCCACGTCACGCTTGGCGCCGTCATAGATGACGAGATAGCGGACATCCGTATCGTCATGGGCGAGCGATGCGATCAAGCGCTGCGCGCCGCCCTGTTCCTGGCCGGGCTGCTGGAACAAGGGCAGGGACGTATAGGTAAGCCCAGCATAGACCGCCAGCGCCAGCAGTGCGGCCACCGCCAGGCCGCGCCACAGGGCAAGGCTCGACCAGAGGCCGGGACGGGACGCGGCAGGCGCGGAGGCAGCGAACAGACGCCGGTCGATCGCCTGTTTCAGTGCCGCCGGCGGCTCGACCGGCTGATAGGCTTCCGCCATTGGCGCCAGTCTGCTCTCCCAGGCATCGACCAGGCGTGCGAAATCGGGTTCCGTCGCGATGCGCTGCGCGACGGAGGCGCGCTCGTCGGCGGGCAGAACGCCGAGAACATACTCGGCGGCGACCATGTCGTCGTCGCGCCTTTCCGGTCCGTTGTGTTCCGCCGTCGTCATCGTTCCAGGCATTCCCTGAGGCTGATCAGGCTGCGCCGCAGCCAGGTTCGCATCGTGTTGAGCGGCACGCCGAAACGCGCCGCGAGCTCGGCGTAGCTGTCGCCGTTAAGATAAGCGCCGCGCACCGCCTTTGCACGGTCCGTCTCCAGTTCCTCCAGGCAGGCGTCGATCCGCCGCCGCTCGCCGCCCGCGACCGCCATCGTCTCGGGATCGGGCGCCGGGTCGGCGATGTCGGTCGCCTCGTCCAGTTCCCGCGCTGGCTTCTTGCGCGCCCTGAGCCGGTCGATGGCGTGATTGCGCGCGACCGCCACCAGCCAGGAGATGGGGCTGAGCTCGGACGCTGCGAAGCGGTCCGCCCTGGTCCAAAGCTTGACGTAGACTTCCTGCAACGCCTCTTCCGCCTCCGCCCTGTCCTGCAAGATACGCAGGCAGACGCCGAAGAGTTTCGCGCTGGTGTGCCGGTAAAGCAGATCGAAGGCCGCGCGCTCCTTGAGCGCGGTGCGGAAGATCAGCCTTGTTATCTCATCCGGCGTCATGGTCTGGACACTAGGCGTTGTGCTCTTTCTTGGAAAGGTGGCGAATGCCGCCGGCGGGATCGAGGGGACGTTCATGTTGCAGTTCGCCGCTCACATAGAGCGCTCGGGGATTCCGGCAAGCCGGGTCATGCATTTTCCGTGTCGATTTTCAAGCCGGTTCCGCAGACAGGTCATTTCGCTTCCCGGGAAAATGCTCTATGAAACCGCGGTTTTGTCTCTGGGGAGAACGCAATGACGAATACTGCGGAAACGGCGGAAGCCCAGGCGCGCTTTCTCTCGGCGGCGCTGCCCTACATGCAGCGCTACGAGAACAAGACCATCGTCGTCAAATATGGCGGCCACGCCATGGGCGACGCGGCGCTGGGGCAGGCCTTCGCCCGCGACATCGCGCTGCTCAAGCAGTCGGGCGTCAGCCCCATCGTCGTGCATGGAGGCGGGCCGCAGATCGCCGCCATGCTGAAGAAGATGGGCATCGAATCGAAATTCGAAGGCGGCCTGCGCGTCACCGACCAGAGCACCGTCGAGATCGTCGAGATGGTGCTGGCCGGGTCGATCAACAAGGAAATCGTCGCGCTCATCAATGCCGAGGGCGAATGGGCGATCGGCCTTTGCGGCAAGGACGGCAACATGGTGTTCGCCGAGAAGGCCCGCAAGACCGTGACCGATCCGGATTCCAACATCGAGCGTGTGCTGGACCTCGGCTTCGTCGGCGAACCCGTCGAAGTGGACCGGACGCTGCTCGACCTGCTTGCCCATTCGGAGATGATCCCCGTCATCGCGCCGGTGGCGCCCGGACGCGACGGCCATACCTACAACATCAACGCCGACACCTTCGCCGGCGCCATCGCCGGCGCGGTGCGGGCGACGCGCCTGTTGTTCCTGACCGACGTGCCCGGCGTGCTCGACAAGGACAAGAAGCTGATCGACGAGCTGACCGTTTCCGAGGCGCGCGCGCTGATCAAGGACGGCACGATCTCCGGCGGCATGATCCCCAAGGTCGAGACCTGCATTCAGGCCATCGAGCGCGGCGTGGAGGGCGTCGTGATCCTCAACGGCAAGACGCCGCATGCGGTGCTGCTCGAGCTTTTCACCGAGCACGGCGCCGGCACGCTGATCGTTCCCTGAGGGGGAACCATGGCGGGGTCCCGGACTGTCGGGCCTGGAAGACCGGTTTGTAAGCCGACCAGATACACGCTATGATTTAACCAGCGATCAGGGGATGGAAATTTTATAAGTTATAGCTTATATTGGGGGTCGGAATGGCTGTCTGGGTCTATCGTGGAGACGATTTCGATGCCGGCCAGGAACTGTCGGCCCTGCGCGCCGCCTACACGGGCGATCCCGACAAGAGCGCAGGCATCGTCAACGGGTTCTTCGAATTGATGCGGATCCGGGATTCGGGCTTTCTGCCCTGCTATGCTTGGCATCTGGCGCCGGGCGGCGTGTTCCTGTTCCGGGACGTGAAGTTCCGCATGGTGGCGACGGTGCCCGGTGACGGACGCGCCCAAACCCAGGATGTGTCGCTGGCCCTGTCGGAGACCTTCGAGAGCCGGATGTGGACCATGCAGGACCGCGACGACTTCCTCGACAAGGCCCGCGACCGTGTGCGGCGCGGGCAGGCCGAAAGGTGGGAAGATGGGATTTGAGCAGGAACTGGAACTGATCGAGCGCGATCCGGCGCTTCGCCTGGCGCGCGCCCGCGCCAAGGCCGCGCGGCAGATCGCCGGCCTGCTGACGGGCATGCGCAAGGACGCAGGCCTCACCCAGGCAGAGGTTGCCGCGCGCATCGGTGTGACCCAGGCGCGCATCTCCCAGGTGGAGAGCGGCCTGATCGATCATGCGCCGTCCGTCGATTTCGCCTTCGTCTATGCCGCAGCCTGCGATCGAACCATCGAACTGTCCGCCGTGCCGCTCGAGGATGGCTTCGCATTTGCTGCGCAGGAGAAGATTCCCGCGCCAGCCAAGGCGGCGGCGGCGCAGAAATCGGCGTCCTGACGGAGCGCGCCGATGTCGCTGCTCGGCGAAATCCTTGTCGGCCAGTATGCTCCAGCGGTTTCGGCCGTGCTCGGCCTCGCCGGATCCGTGGCGCTTGCGATACCGACCCTCTCGTCGTCGGACTCGCGCCGCACGCTGGTGCGCCTCCAGCGCCTTCAGGTCGCCGTGAAGGATCCCGCAGCATTCAACAATCAGGCGAAGCCGCTGCTCGACCGGGCGCTTTCGGAAATCGAGAGCGAACGGCGCTGGTTTCGCCGCGGCCTCGGCCTCCTGGCGCTTTCCTTCTTCCTGCTCGTGGCGCACTCCCTGGCTTCCATCGATTAGATCACCGGCGCACCGGCGTTCGCGGGCTGGCCCGGGCGGAATGACTTGGCATCTTTTGCTGAAACCGTCGGCCGTCCTCGCCTTCGCAGCTGTGATTCCGCCTGTCCCGCCATGGGCCGGAACACCGAATATTCTCCTCACGCAGGCCCGGGCAGCGGAACCGCGTTGACAGAAACCGCACGCCGTGAAAAAGAAATGGACCATGGTCCAAAAAAATATGGAGGCGCCCTATGGCGACGGGAGTGAACGTATTGAAGGAGCGCGGCGGGCCGCTGTTCTTCAAGGTGGATGGCGGCGCAGGCAGGGTCCTCGAGCCCCCGCATCCTCGCCTCGGCACGGTGGTGCGAACGGCGGTACGGTCGCTCACGGTGATGCAGAAGGAGGCGCTGGTATCCTCATCCCGTACGGGAGAAACCTGGCGTCTCGCCTCGGACGAAGGGGTCTATCTCAACGGCTACGATTATGCGCCGGCGCCGCTCGCGTTGCTCTCGGTCGGCATGGTCTCCTCCTACATGAACGAGATCGAGGCGCTGGCGAAGGCGCGGGGCATCACCATCCGGCGGCTGCGGCTCGTCCAGGACAATTTCTACACCATGCAGGGCTCGGCACTGCGCGGCACGATGATCGGCGGCGCGAAGGATATCGGCCTGGAGACCCAGATCGATTCGGACGCCGACATGGAGACCCTGCGCGCCCTGGTCTACGACGCGGTCTCGGCCTCGCCGCTGAACGGGCTGATGCGCGGCCAGAAGGAAAGCCTGTTTACGCTGAACCACAACGGGCGGTCGATCGCCAATGCCAAGGCGCTGCCGGTCAAGGGGCCTTCGGTTCCCGACCCCCTGCCGGCCTTCGAGAGCTACGTTCCGGCGCAGGGCGACTGGTCCGGGATCATGACGCGCACCGGGGTCATGACGCCCGAGAACGACAACACCGCGACCTTTGCCGGCGGCGCGCTGACGGAGACGCAGGACCGGCTGCTTCACCTGCGGGTCTATGCCAGCCGGCGGGAAGACGGCGTCAAGGAGATCGTGCAGTATCTCTACAATCCTCACGGCACCATCTTCCGCTTCCAGAGCGACGAACAGGGCCGGGCGCCCGACGCGGAGAGCTACATCTCGGCGGGCATCGGCTTCTGCTTCATGACGCAGCTCGGCCGCTACGCGAAGATCGCCAAGAAGGATCTGCACGATTATCGCATCGTCCAGGACGCCCATTTCTCGCTCGCCGGCGCCAGCGACGGAACCGGCAAGGCGGGATCGGCCGATCCCCTCGAAACGCATTGCCATCTCTTCTCCGGAGAGGACGACGACTTCGCCCGCACCGCGCTCGACATGTCGGAGCAGACATGCTTCCTGCATGCGTTCTGCCGCACCGATCTCAAGGCGCGCGTGCGGATCAGTCCTTTCGACGAGCATTTCGTCCCGCACGCGTGACGTGCGGGATTGCGGCGCAAAGGCACTCTTGCGGCCGGGATCTGCCTCCCGGCCGCAGGTGCGGCTCCGGCGCCACGGCTATTGCGGCTTCTCCACCACCGTCATCTTGATCAGGTCGCCGATCAGGTGGATCAGTTCGGTTCCGGGCTTGGTGGCGGTGAAGCGGATGCCGCGCGCCGGCGTGAGGCCCTTGCAATATTTCGAATTGCGCCGCACCAGCCCGCCGTCGGAGAAGGTGCCGAGCATCGACGAGGGCAGGCTGTTCTGCAGATCGTCCCATTCGCGAGGCAGCTTGCCGCAATCGCCGCGTTCACCATGAATGATGCGGCTTTCGCCGACCGTCATCGTCAGTTCGGGGTCATAGCGGATCATCGGCGCATCGTCGGCGGGACCGCCCCAGGGGCGCCAGTCGGAGGCGACAAGCGCACCGGCGCCCATGCCGATCAGGAAGAGGAGCGCGCCGGCGAACATCGCCTGAAGCGTCCACAGATTGCCGGTCTGCGCCCGGCGCCCGCGGGTATCGGCGCCGCCATGGGCCGGCAGTGGCGGCGTCTCCTCCGGGGTATCCTCCTCCACCTGACGCGCCCGCTGGTACAGCGTGTTCCAGCGCGCCAGCAGTTCCGGATCCTCCGCCACGCGCAGCAGCTCGCTGAGGACGCGCATGCTGCGCTGCCGCGGGATGTGCCGGCCCGAACGCCAGTTGTTGAGGTTCCTCAGCGCCGTCTCGTACTGGTGCTGACCGCCGCCATTGGTCATGGCGCAGAACCTGCCGGCCAGCGAGGCCGTGTCCGAATATCCGGCGCGCGAGCACAACTCGTCGAACAGCTCATGCCATCGATCGATCTCATTCAGCCTCTGGTCCATCGGCCTTCCCCCTTTCCGTTTGCGGCGTTGTATTCTCCGAGCGCAGCTGCTCGACCGGCGTCACCACGAGGCGCATGTAGTCGCCGAGCAGGACCACTTCCTCGATGCCGGGCTTCACGGCTGTGAAGCGGACGGCGCGCACGACCATTTCCCGGCCGCAGTCATTGACCATCTTGGCCGCCAGCCCGCCGTCGCCGAACACGCCGAGATCCGTATCGGGGATGCGTGGCAGCACCGCCTCCCACTCCGGCGGCGGCCCGTCGCATTGGTCGTATTCGCCATGAATGAGCTTGGTTTCGCCGACGATCAGGTTCATCTGGGCGTTGTAGCCCACCACCGGCAGGCCGAGATTCTCCGGATGCCGCTCGAATGCGGTGGCGGCGATGAGGATGCCGCCGATGAAGATGCCCGCGGCAGCGGCGATCTCCCGGCGACCCGCGCCGCGCCAGCGACGTTCCCGGAGGCTCCCGTCGACCCCCTCGGCATCGGCCGGAGCGGCGCCGCGCTGCGGATAGGCCCGCTCGTGCGCGGCGGCGTAGAGCCTGTACCATACCGGCACCAGCTCGGCATCCGTGGCGATCTGCAGAAGGTCGGAAAGGATCTGGAAGTTTCGGCGCAGCGGCACCCGTTTCCCACGCCGCCAGTTGCGCAGCTTCTTCTTGGCAGCCTCGAAATCCTCCTTGCTGCCGCGGCCGGACTGACGGCACAGCTCAGACGCGAGAACGGCGTTGTCGTAGTGACCGCGCCGATTGCAGATTTCATCGAACAGAGTATGCCAGTGCCTGTGGCCGCTCCAGTCTCGCACCGTCACGCCTTATCCCCCTGACCGCCGCATCGAAGCTATCGGCGTTTTCCTGAAATCGGAATGGTTTGCTGGCCGATTTTTCCGCATTTTCCGAAGTTGACCCGATTTTTCAGTAGTCGTCGGCAGCGCTTGGACCATCTAGTTCGCGGGGGGAGCGCCATCGCCATCCAGGCAATATCGTGACGGTGCGTTCCTGCAATCACAGGATGAGGGAAGCCATATGAAGACAATTGGGATGTCGCTGGCGGGGTTTGCCGCCCTTCTCGCCACGGGCTGCACCAGCGTGGACAAGACCGTGCAGCTGGGCGTCGGCGAGACGAAGCATCTGACCGCCTATCGCGCCGACAATTGCGGCGCGCCGGCACCGAGCTATGCGAACGTGTCCGCGCGGCTGCCGAAGGCCAAGACGATCCGCTATTCCGATGGCGGGCTGCGGAGCCGCAACAGCAAGCAGTGTGGGAGGCAGGTGCCCACCCGCGCCATCAACGCCACCGGCGTTGCTGCCGGCGATGAAACGCACCGTTACCAGGACACGATCCGGATCGTCGTCAAGTAAGGGGTTCATCTGGCGGGCAGGGCGGACAACCGCAAGCGTTAGGGCCAGGGGCGCTCGCCAGAGGCCGTTTCTCCCTCCTTCGAGGGAGAAACGGCCCGCTCATTGCAGGTTTGCACTCCGCTGCGGGGTTCAGCCGATGAGCACCAGAAGCACGATCCCCGCGACGATCAGCAGGCATCCTGCCGCTTCAGCGCGGTTGATGTGCTCGCGGAAGAAGAACACGGAGGACGCGAAGGTGAAGATCATCTCGATCTGCGCCAGCGCCTTCACGACCGCCGCCTGCTGCAGTGTCATCGCGGTGAACCAGCCGAGCGAGGCCGAGGCGCCGACGAAGCCGACGAACAGCGAGGGCTTCCACGCGGCGGCGATCTTGGCGATCTGCGAGCGGTCGCTCCAGACCATCCAGGCGAGCATGACGACGGTCTGGAAGGTGATGGTGACGGCCAGCGTCGTCGCCGCCTGCATCAGGAAGTTCGGGCCGCCGAGCGACAGGGAGGCGCCCCGGTAGGCGACCGCCGCAACGCCGAACAGCGTGCCGGAGGCGAGGCCGATCAGCGCGTTGCGGCTGACGAGCGACGCAAACAGGTTGCGCCAGCTCATCGGCGTGCGGGCGACGGAGATCAGCATCACGCCGACGACGGTGATCGCGATGGCGATCAGCGCGCCGGGACCGGCCATCTCGCCCAGCAGCACCAGTCCGAAGATCGCGGCCTGCGCCGGTTCGGTTCGGGAATAGGCCGTCCCGACGGCGAAGTTCCGGAACGAAAACAGGTAGATCAGCAGGAACTGGGCGGCGATCTGCCCGAGCCCGCCCAGGACGATCCATGCCAGGAAGATGCCGTTGATCGGCGCGAACGGAAAGCCCGCGAACCAGTGCAGCCCGAGCACCAGCAGGATGGCGAACGGCATGCCGAAGCCGAACCGCACGAAGGTGGCGCCGGTCGTTCCCATCACGCCCTTCAGGTGCTTCTGCCCGACCGACCGCAGGTTCTGCAGGAAGGCGGCGGCGATGGTGATGGGGATCCACAGTTCCATGCCGGCACTTGTGCCGCCAGACGGCAGGCTTCTCAAGGGGCAAATGCGGCAATGCGGTATGCCACTCCCGGCAATGGACCTGTTTGGCGGCCCTTCGGCGTGCCGGGTGCGTTCATGAAGCGGGAAAACGCCAGCCGGGCGATTGCCGCGCGCCCGGAGCATCTGCCATAACAGGCGCATGACAAACCAGCCTTCGCCAGCGCGCTTCTCCCACGTCACCGACTGGGTCTTCGACCTCGACAACACGCTCTATCCGCATCACAGCAACCTGTTCTCGCAGATCGACGTGAAGATGACCTCCTATGTCGAGCAGCTCCTGGAGCTCGACCGCGAGGCGGCGCGCAGCCTGCAGAAGGAACTCTACCGCGACTACGGCACGACGCTGAACGGGCTGATGGAACGCTACGACATCGACCCGGACGACTTTCTCGAGAAGGTCCACGACATCGACTATTCCTGGCTCGAGCCCGATCCGCGCCTCGGCGCGGCGATCCGCGCTCTGCCCGGCCGCAAGTTCATCTTCACCAATGGCGATCGCGGCCATGCCGAGCGCGCCGCGCGCCAGCTCGGCGTCCTGGACAATTTCGACGACATCTTCGACATCGTCGCGGCCGATCTCCTGCCGAAACCGGCCGCCGCCACCTATGACCGCTTCACGGCCCTGCATCGGGTGGCGGGCGAGAAGGCGGCGATGTTCGAGGACCTGGCGCGCAACCTGACGGTGCCGAAGAAGCTCGGCATGACGACGGTCCTGGTGGTGCCGAACAATTTCGAGCCGACCTTCTCGGAAATCTGGGAGCAGGACGTTGAGCAGGAAGACGACGTCGACTATGTGACCGACGATCTGGCGACATTCCTTGAAACGGTGATCGGGGCCTGAGGCCGGTGCGGCGCTTCACGTCGCTCGAGGCGCGGATCGATGCGGCCGCGCACCGGGTGCTGGATGCGTTGCCGGCGCAGGGGTTTTCCGGGCGCTGGTCGAGTTCGTGGTGTTCGGCCTGAAGCAGGCCTGGGCCTGCCTGTTCGGCGGGGTGTTGCTCGCCCTCATCATCGCCACCCACTATCTGTGGCCGCGCGATGCGGCGCTGGCGCGCTACGACTTCCTGTTCCTGGCGGCGCTCGGGATCCAGATCGCCATGCTGGCCGCCCGGCTGGAGACGGTCTCAGAGGCCAAGGTGATCCTCATCTTCCATGTCGTCGGCACGGCGATGGAGCTTTTCAAGACGTCCGCCGGCTCGTGGATCTATCCCGAGGCGAGCGTCTTTCACATCGGCGCCGTGCCGCTGTTTTCCGGTTTCATGTATGCGGCGGTCGGTTCCTATCTGGTCAAGACGTCCGCCGGCTCGTGGATCTATCCCGAGGCGAGCGTCTTTCACATCGGCGCCGTGCCGCTGTTTTCCGGTTTCATGTATGCGGCGGTCGGTTCCTATCTGGCGCGCATAAGCCGCATCTTCGACATGCGCTATTCACACTACCCGCCGCTCTGGGCGACCGTGCTCCTCGCGGTTGCGATCTACGTCAACTTCTTCGCCCACCACTTCACCGTGGACATCCGTTACGGCCTGTTCGCGGTCACGGCGCTGCTCTATCTGCGGACCACAGTGCACTACCGGGTCTTCCGCTTCCGCCATCGCATGCCGCTCCTGCTCGGCTTCCTGCTGGTGGCGCTGTTCATCTGGTTCGCGGAAAACATCGGCACATGGTCGCGCGCCTGGATCTATCCCTCGCAGGCCCATGGCTGGACCCCGGTGTCGCTCGGCAAGCTCGGCGCCTGGTACCTACTGATGATCATATCCTTCGTGCTGGTCTCTCTGGTGCACCGGCCGCGCCAGCCGGACCCGCTGCCGGCTCTGCCGGAGCAGGAAGCGAAGCCGGCCTGAACCGGCTTCGCCAAGCATCATGGAATCAAGCGTCGTGGAATGCGGTCAGTGGTCGTGGTCGGAATGGCCGCCTCCCGCCGCGCCGCCGCGCGCCGGACCGACCTGAAGCATCAGCTCGGCCTTGCCGGCCTTCTCGAATTCCAGCGTGACGGGAACGGTCGACCCTTCCCTGAACGGCGCCGTCACCTCCATGAACATCAGGTGCAGGCCGCCGGGCTTCAGCTCCACGGTCTCCCCGGCGGGGATGGCAAGGCCGCCCTCGACGGGGCGCATCACCATCACGTCGTCCTTCATCTCCATCGTGTGGATTTCGGCGCGGCCCGCGGCCGGCGTCGAGACGGCCAGCAGGCGGTCGTCTTCGGTGCCGGTGTTTTCGACGGTCAGGTAGCCGCCGCCGGCGGGCTGCCCGGGCAGCATGGCGCGCGCCCGGGCGGCGCTGATCTTAAGCGCGCCGGCGACCGTCGCCTGCTCTGCATGGTCGTGGTGGTGGGCCGCTCCCGTCTCGGATGCGAGAACCGTCAGGCTGGGAGCAGGATGGGCGAGCGCATGCGCGTCCTGCCCCTCCGCCGGGATTTCGATCCAGGCGACTTCGCCGGACGCGCAGCTCTGCAGGGTTTTGAAGAAGAGTTTCTGGCCAGGCTCCACGCCGGCGAGCGTACCGCGCAGGGCGAATTCGTCGAACTGACCGTCCGGCAGCGCGCCGCCGCTCCAGGTCACGGCTGTAACGCCGCGCTCCACGGATTCCCCGTGGACCTCGTAGGGCTTCGCATAGGCGCCTTCCTCGATGGACAGCGTCCAGCCGGGCTTGGGCATCGGCTTGACCGAAACGAAGCCCTCGGGAATGTCGACGCGCACCGAATTGGTGGCCTCGCCGTCGCAGCCATGCGGGATGGTGACGACGGCCTTGTAGCCGCCGGCCCGGGCTTCGGGGGTTTCGAGCACCGCATGCGCGGCGGCGTTGTGAGCGAGGAGAACGGGCAGCAGGGTTGCCGCCGAAGCGAAAAGAATCTGGCGCATGATAGGCCTTTCTGGTCTGAACGTTGGAGTGTCCCGGCGGGCCGGGAGGCAGGCGGTCAGACGGAAAGGGGCGGGGCGCGGATCGATGGCGGCGGGTCGCCGGCGCGGGCGCCTGGATCGGGAACGGTCCAGGAGCAATGACCGCCGGTCTCGACCGCCCCCGGCAGCGCAATTCGCGGCGATGCCGCCGGCGTGCTGGCGGCAAGCTGGAAGGCGCAGGAATGGCCGGTGATGCAGAGCGGGCATTCGACATCGCTCGCATGGCCGCTGCTGTTGTCGCTGGCCTCGCCGACGCCGTAGATGGTGCAGATGACGAACTGGCCCGCCGGAGAAGCGGCGGCGGCCACCACCAGCGGCTGGAAGGCGCTGAGGAACAGCGCAAGAAAGCCGACCGCCGCGAAGAGCTTCGCATCGCGGCGCAGGCTTTCGAACCAGCTGATCTGTGGCGGTCCTTCGTGCATCGTCGATCAGTAGCGCAGCCGTCCCATACACGCCAGCGCCGCGTGCTGCGGCAAGGCGGCGCGCTTCGGAGTGTCAGACCGAAAAGTGGAAACCGGCCTTCGGTCCGACGATCAGCCCATGATTTAGATCGTCCTTTGTGCGTCCGAAAGGACGCACGGGATCTAAAGTTCGTAGAACGCCGCGATCTTCGCCCAGGCTTCTTCCGCCGTATCGACGAAGGTGATCAGCTGGTCGTCGCCCGGCGAGATCGTTCCCTGTTCCGCCAGATAAGGGAGATCGATGGCATGCTCCCAGAACTCCTTGCCGAACAGGATGACGGGCACGCGCTCCATGCGTCCCGTCTGGATCAGCGTCAGCGATTCGAACAGTTCGTCCATCGTGCCGAAACCGCCGGGGAACACGGCCACGGCTTTCGCCCGCATCATGAAGTGCATCTTGCGGATCGCGAAATAGTGGAAGTTGAAGCACAGGTCGGGCGTCACATAGGCATTCGGCGCCTGTTCGTGCGGCAGCACGATGTTGAGGCCGATCGACGGCGCGCCGCAATCGGCCGCCCCCCTGTTGCCTGCTTCCATCACGCCGGGTCCGCCACCGGTCACGACCACGTATTCGCGGTAGTAGGACTTGGCCGATTCTTCCGAGCACAGGCGGGCGAAGCGGCGCGCCTGCTCGTAGTAGCGGCTGTTCTTCTCGAGGTTCTTCTTCTGCGTCTCGTTCTTCGCCGCCCAGGCTTCGCCGCCCGGTTCCGGCAGGCGTGCGCCGCCGAACAGGATGACCGTCGAACGGATGCCGCGTTCCGCCAGCGCCAGCTCCGGCTTCAGGAGTTCGAGCTGCAGCCGTACGGCGCGCAGCTCGCGCCGCGTCATGAAGTCCTCGTCGTCCCAGGCCAGCCGGTAGGTGGGCGCGCGCGTCTGCGGCGTATCGGGAACCTGGCGGGCGCGCTTCAGATCCTCGTCGGAATGTGGCAGCGGCGTCCAGCCGTTCTCGTCGGTCTTGTCCATGATCGTGTCTTCCGTCCTCAATGCGGTCCCCTGCGCGTCATCGCGCGATTGACCCCCTCCGGCGCTTCGCATAGGTTCCGCGCCGGCCCTGGAACCATCTCCCAGACTATGGCCGAGCCCTTAACAGCTTGTTCAACGGAGCCGCAAGCATGACCAAGACGGATGTCGCCGCGCTGGAAAAGACGATCGAGAAGGCGTTTGACGAGCGTGACGGTGTTTCGACCTCGACCCGTGGCGAGATCCGCGAGGCGGTCGAGACGTCTCTGGCCCTGCTCGACAGCGGCAAGGCGCGCGTCGCGGAGCGTCAGGCAGACGGCTCCTGGACGGTCAATCAGTGGCTCAAGAAGGCCGTGCTCCTGTCCTTCCGCCTGAACCCGATGCAGATCATCAAGGGTGGACCGGGCGCTTCGGTCTGGTGGGACAAGGTCGATTCCAAGTTCGAGGGCTGGAGCGCCAACGAGTTCGAGAAGGCGGGCTTCCGCGCGGTGCCGAACGCGGTCGTGCGGCATTCGGCCTTCATCGCGCCGGGCGCGGTGTTGATGCCGTCCTTCGTCAATCTCGGCGCCTATGTCGGCAAGAACACCATGGTCGACACCTGGGCGACCGTCGGCTCCTGCGCGCAGATCGGCGAGAACGTCCACCTGTCCGGCGGCGTCGGCATCGGCGGCGTGCTGGAGCCGATGCAGGCCGGCCCGACCATTATCGAGGACAATTGCTTCATCGGCGCCCGCTCCGAGGTGGTCGAGGGCTGCATCGTCCGCGAGGGGTCGGTGCTCGGCATGGGCGTCTTCATCGGCAAGTCGACCAAGATCGTCGACCGCGCCACGGGTGAGGTGTTCTATGGCGAAGTGCCGCCTTATTCGGTGGTCGTCGCGGGCACAATGCCGGGCAAGAACGTGCCGGGCGAGAACTGGGGTCCGAGCCTCTACTGCGCGGTGATCGTCAAGCGCGTCGACGAGAAGACGCGGTCGAAGACGTCGATCAACGAACTCCTGCGCGACTGACGCGGGACGGAGCGGCACGATGCAGAAAGGACAGATATTCTGGCTGTTCTTCGGCTTTTCCGGAAGGGTGAGCCGCGCGGCGTTCTTCCTCGCCGGGATGTTGCTGGCAATCCTCCAGGCCTTCACGCTGTACCGCTTCACGCTCGCCCCGGAAGGCAGTGGCGCAAGCGGCGTGTGGGCCCTGTCCTTCTGGGCCCTGTTCTTCATCTCCGTCTTTTCCTCGGTCGCGCTCGGCGTCAAGCGCCTGCACGATTTCGGCAAGCCCGGCATTTTCGCGGTGGCGCTGTTCATCCCGATGGTGTCGATCATCGCCTTCATCGCGCTCTGCGTCTTTCCCGGCGATGCTGGCGCAAACGAATATGGCAGGCGGACCAACGCGCCCAAGGACTGATCGCCGCCTTGCCGCGTGACAGCCGCGCGCTGTTGGATTATCCCTCTCCATCATGAGCCTGCCCACAGACCCCGCCGCCAATCTCGCCGAGCTGATCCGCTGCCCCTCCGTCACGCCGGCCGAGGGCAATGCGCTGTCGGTCCTGCAAGGGATGCTCAAGGCACTCGACGGCACCGTCGAACGCCCCGTCTTCTCCGAGGACGGTACCCCCGATATCGAGAATCTCTACGCCCGCCTGTCCGGCAACGGCCCGCACCTGATGTTCGCCGGCCATACGGACGTCGTTCCGCCGGGCGACGCCTCCGCCTGGACGCATCCTCCCTTTGCCGCGGCAATCGCCAACGGGGAGATGTATGGCCGGGGGGCGGTCGACATGAAGGGCGGCATCGCCTGCTTCGTGGCGGCGCTCGCTCGCTATGTCGAGGCGCACGGCAAGCCGAAGGGATCGGTCTCCTTCCTCATCACCGGTGATGAGGAAGGCCCGGCGATCAACGGCACCGTCAAGCTCCTCGAATGGGCGGCGGCGCGCGGCGAGACCTGGGATGCAGCGATCGTCGGCGAGCCGACCAATCCGGAAAAGCTCGGCGACATGATCAAGATCGGCCGGCGCGGCTCTTTGACCGGCCGCCTCACCGTTCACGGGCGGCAGGGACATGTGGCCTATCCGCATCTGGCCGACAACCCCGTTCGCGGCCTGCTGCCGATGCTGGAGACCCTGCTCGAACCTGCCTTCGACGCCGGGACGGAGATGTTTCAGCCGACCAACCTGGAAATCACCACCATCGATGTCGGCAACCCGGCGACCAACGTCATCCCGTCTGAGGCCACCGCGACCTTCAACGTGCGGTTCAACGACGGCTGGACGGCGGAGGCGCTGCAGGCGGAGATCCACAACCGTCTCGACGTGGCGGCAGAGGCAAGCCGCCTGCGGCCCGGCCGCGACACGCCCGTCGCCTTCGATATCGACTGGCTGGGACGCCCGAGCCCGGTCTTCCTGACCCGCGACGACCGGCTGGTCGAGACGCTCGGCGCCTCCGTCGAGGCTGTGGTCGGCCAGCGGCCGCAGCTTTCCACGTCCGGCGGCACGTCGGACGCCCGCTTCATCAAGGATTACTGTCCGGTGGTCGAGTTCGGCCTGGTCGGCCAGACCATGCACATGGTGGATGAGCGCGTCGCGCTCGCCGACCTTGAAACCCTGACCCTCATCTATCTGCGCTTCCTCGAAGACTGGTTCGACTGAACATGCCCTCAGCCGCCGAGATCCAGCAGTATTTCGCCGGTGTCTGGCGCATGATGCTGGGACGCCCGGACGGGCTGAAGCTGCTCGACCTGTCCGCCGACGGTTTCTGGAACTCGTTCTTCGGCATTGTCGTCGCGCTTCCTGCGCTGATCGCCGGCTGGGTGACCATCGCCAACGAGATGGCCGGCGGCGATGTCTTCTCGTTCCGCTTCTCGCTGTTCATCCGGCTGATGCTGACGGATCTGGCAACCTGGGTTGTGCCCTATGGCATCCTCGCTCTTGCGGCGCGGCCGGCCGGCGTTGCCGACCGCTTCGTCCATTACGTGGTGGCGAACAACTGGGCGTCGGCGCTGTTCGCCTGGCTGATGCTGCCGCCCGTGCTCGTGCGCCTGTTCTGGCCAGAGGCGATCGAGGCGGCGAGCGCCGTCACGTTCCTCTTCTTCGTCGCCAGCATGGTCCTGTCATGGCGCCTGACCAATGCCGCGATCGGCAAGGGTCCCGCGGTGGCGACCGCCGTGTTCGCTGCGATGTTCGCCGCTTCGCTCGCAGTGCTCTTCACCATGGAAGGTCTCCTCGACCTGTCGAGGACGGGGTAGGGCGGGGCCGGCGGGTTCCGGATACGGCGCGCCTACCGCGCCGCCAGGGCAGCGACCAGCATCAGCACCGCCGCGAGCGCCGCAGCCGCCGGAAGGCCGAAATTCGCATAGAGCGGGCCGAACCCGAGCGTGCCGACAAAGGCGGCCAGATAGGTCGCGGCGCTGTTGAGGCCCATGATGGCGCCACGCCGCGCCGGATCGATGGCGGTAAGCCGGACGATCAGCATGTTCAGGCCGAAATGATTGGCCAGCCCCCAGAGGAAGGCGATGGCCAGCATCGCCGCATAGGAGTGGGTGGCCGCGATCATCGCCACATAGACCGCTGCCACGGCCAGGAAAACGAAGGGCAGGAGGTTGCGCATCGCGAACTTCTGGACGGTCCGGTCGAGAAACACTGCGCCGCCGAAACCCATGCCGTAGACAAGGGTCATCAGCCCGTTGGCGCTGACCGGCTTGCCGAGCGCGCGGACCAGATGATCGCCGATATAGGCGTAGACGCCGTAGAAGGCGGCCATGAAGGCCCCGCAGGCGACGAGCAGCAGTCCCACGCCACCGATGCGCAGCGTCGTCAGCGGCGCGGCCGCCGGCGTTTCGGACGTCACATCGCGCCGGCCATTGAGCGCGAGCGCCAGAAAGGCTCCGACTGCGAGCAGTAAGACCGCACCGAACACCGCGCGCCAGTGCAGGAAGTCGGCCAGAACCGCCGATAGCGATACGCCGGCGACAAGGCTCAGCGTCCAGCCGGTGAGCACGATGCCCACGGTCTCCGTTTCGCGTCCGCGCGGCGCGACGTCCGCCGCGTTGCTGTAGATCGCCGGAAGCGCCACGCCGGCGGCGATGCCGGCGATCAGTTGCGCCGCCAGGAGCATTGCGACGACGGGCGCCAGCGCGCTGGCCGCGAGCGCCGCGGCGAGGACGGCAAAGGCGATGCGGAGCATTCTCCACGCGCCGATCCGGTCGATATGGCGGGCGAGGAACAGGGCGCTCGCCGCCGTCCCCAGCCCGAATGCGGCCGATGCGGCCATGACCGCCTGCACCGAGACGCCGAGCGAACGCGACACTTCGGGCGCGATGGGCGAGAGCACGAGCGAGTTCGAGCCGATCACCGCCACCGCGCCGGTCAGGATGAAGACCATGGGCGGAATCCGCGCGTCGAGGGTGATGGCCGTTGTAGATGATTGTTGATTGATCTTCGACATACAGCGATAATGGCCGAATGATGTTAGGTATCAATCGGAAAATGCCGAACCATGAAAGAAACAGATGACATTCGCCCGACGACGTCTGCACCCCAGCAGATCGACGCGATGGACCGAAGGATATTAGCCGCTCTGGTCGAGGACGCGACCGTCAGCTATGCCGATCTGGGTAAGCGCGTCGGTCTTTCCGCGCCTGCGGCCCACGAGCGGGTCAAGCGGCTGAAGCGCAGCGGCGTGATCCAGCGCATGGCGGCGCTGATCGAGCCCAAGGCGGTGGGCAAGGGCCTCCTGGCCTTCGTCCATGTCGACACGCGCGGCTGGGGCAAGTCACCGGCGCTGATGGCCGTTGCCAACTATCCGGAGGTGGAGGAGGTCCATTCGGTGGCCGGCGACACCTGCATGCTTCTGAAGGTGCGGACCGAGAACACCCACGCGCTGGAGGGGCTGCTGGCGCAGATCTACGACGCGCCGGGCGTGCTCGCCACGCGCAGCTATGTGGTGCTCTCGACCTATCTGGAGCGGCCGCCGCAGCCGGGCATCACCGCCTCATGGCCGCGGCCGAAGGCCTCGCTGCCGGTTGCCGCCGCTCAGTAATCGACCTTGACCAGATAAAGCCCGTGCGGCGGGGCGACGGGGCCGCAGGCCTTGCGGTCGCGTGCCTCCAGCGCCCGGGTCACGTCGGCGGCGGTCCAGCCGCCTTCGCCGACCCGCTTCAGCGTACCGGCGAAGGAGCGCACCTGGTTGTGCAGGAAGGAACGCGCCGAGGCGCGGATTTCCACCATTTCGCCGTCGCGCGTCACATCGAGGCGTTCCAGCGTCTTGATGGGGCTTTTCGCCTGGCACTGCGCCGCGCGGAACGTCGTGAAGTCGTAGGTGCCGACGAGCCGCTGCGCCGCCGCGTGCATGGCCTCGGCATCGAGCGGTGCCGCCACGTGCCAGGCATGCACACGCCCCACGGTCAGCGGCGGGCGGCGGTTGTGGATGCGGTAGAGATAATGCCGGCCCTTGGCGGAGAAGCGGGCGTCGAAATCGCCGGCGACCTCCTCCGCGGCGATGATCGCGACCGTCTCGTCGGCCATCGCCAGATGCGCGTTGAGTGCGTTCTGCACGGTCCGGCCGGTCCAGTGGCGCGACAGGTCGAAATGGGCCACCTGCGCCAGCGCATGCACGCCCGTATCGGTCCGTCCCGCGCCGAACAGCGTCACCGTCTCGCCGGAGAACGCGGCGATGGCCGTTTCGATTGCCGCCTGCACGCTGTGGTGATTGGCCTGGCGCTGCCAGCCGAAATAGGGGCCGCCATCATATTCGATGTCGATGCGGAAGCGCGGCATGGTCAGGCGAGCCTCGTTCCACGCGGCAGTTGCGCGCCGCGCAGGAAATCCTCCGCCAGCATTGGCTTGCCGCCGGCGCGCTGCAACTCGACAAGCCGCACCGCGCCCTGGCCGCAGGCGATGGTCAGCGCGTCGTCGAGCGCCGTGCCCGCCGCGCCGCTGCCCGCAACCAGGCGCGAGCGCAGCAGCTTCACCCGTTCGGCCTTGCCTCCAAGCGGCATCTCGCACCAGGCGCCGGGGAAGGGCGAAAGGCCGCGAATGTGGTTGTGAACCGTCTCCGCCGGCTGCGACCAGTCAACCCGC
This sequence comes from Nitratireductor pacificus pht-3B, assembly GCF_000300335.1. Taxonomy (GTDB): domain Bacteria; phylum Pseudomonadota; class Alphaproteobacteria; order Rhizobiales; family Rhizobiaceae; genus Nitratireductor; species Nitratireductor pacificus. The sequence goes on from NZ_AMRM01000002.1 coordinate 302,783, forward strand.
GTCTCCTCCTTGAGGATCTTCTTGGCATAGGTCGCGCCATCGTCCGGCTGCGGCGTGAGCGACAGCGCGCCGTCTCCCAGCGCCCGCATCGCATCGGCCATCAGGGTGGCGCCGGTCTCCTTCATGATGTCGTGCAGCGCGCCGCCGGTCATGTCGGCGCCGATGGCCACGCGCGCGGTCATCGCCACCGGCCCGGTGTCCAGCCCCTCATCCATCTTCATCACCATCATGCCGGTTTCCCGGTCGCCGGCCATGATCGCCCGCTGGAGCGGCGCGGCACCCCGCCAGCGCGGCAGAAGCGATGCATGGCCGTTGAAGCAGCCGAGCCTGGTGCCCTCGAGAATGGGTTTCGGCAGCAGAAGCCCGTAGGCGACGACCACGGCGGCGTCGGCTTCGAGCGCGCGGAAGGCCGCCTGCTCGTCCTCGCCCTTCAGCGATGTCGGCGTCCGCACGGGGAGGCCGAGCGCCTCGGCGGTCTGATGCACGGGCGACTTGGTCAGTTCCAGCCCGCGCCGTCCCGCGGGCCTCGGCGGCTGGGCGTAGACGGCAGCGATGTCATGCCCCGCCGCCGCCAGCGCCTGCAGCGTTGGCACGGAAAAGTCCGGTGTTCCCATGAAGATCAGGCGAAGAGGCATGCCATTCCTGCAATTCTGGTGAGGCGGGATCGCGCCTGCGGGGCGCCAGCCTTGACGACCGGTCTTAGAGCATCGAGCCGAAAAGTGGAATCCGGTTTTCGGTTGCGCCGATGCTCATCGGTTGTCCGGATCGTCCTCGTGCATCCGACGGGACGCGCGGCGATCTAGCCCACCATGCGGGCGGGCGGGCGGTCCTTGGCCAGCTTCCGGAACTTGCGCACCACCATGTCTCGCTTCAGCTTCGACAGGTAGTCGATGAACAGGACGCCGTTCAGGTGGTCGATCTCGTGCTGCAGGCAGGTGGCGAGCAGGCCGTCCGCCTCGATCGTCTGCTGCTTGCCGTCGCGGTCGGTGAAGTTCACCGTCACCGCGGCCGGGCGTTCCACTTCCGCGTAATAGTCCGGGATGGAGAGGCAGCCTTCCTCATGCACGTTGAGTGCTGTCGAGCGGGCGACGATCTCCGGGTTGATCACCACCAGCGGCGCCGGTTCCTCGTCCTTGTCGGCAACGTCGATCACCAGCATCCGCAGCGGTTCGCCCACCTGGATGGCGGCGAGCCCGATGCCGGGCGCGTCATACATGGTCTCCAGCATATCGTCGGCGAAGGCGCGCAGGGCGTCGTCGATGCGTTCCACCGGTTTGGAGGCTTCGCGCAGGATCGGGTCTGGAAGCAGGACGAGGGGGCGAATGGTCATGCCCGTCAGGTAATCGCTGGCAGGAGGAACGTCAATACGAAACCCTTGTTCACGGTTTGGTCTTATGATCGCATCACGAATCGTCTAGTGTGGCCGGATGAACCAGATTTCCGACGTGTTTTCCCTTCCGGTGGCGCAGCTCGGCGCCAGCACCTTCACGCTCGGCCAGTTCCTGCTGGCCGGCGGCGTCCTGTTCGTCCTCCTGCTGGTCGGGCTCGTCGCGGCGCTGTGGCGCTCGGCGCGGGCGCGCGCCGTGGCCGCGGTTCAGGCCGCCGAGCACGCCCGCGACGCCGAGGCGCGCATGGCCGAGCTGACGCGGGCGCAGGCCGAGTTGCAGGGGCGCATGGGATCCATCGCCGAAGTGTTCGGTTCCCGCCAGGCGGAACTCACCAAGGCGATCTCCGAACGGCTCGACGGCATGACTTCGCGGCTCGGCAATTCGATCACCGAGCAGACGAAATCGACGCATGAGAACCTCGCAAAACTGCAGGAGAGGCTGGCCGTGATCGACACGGCGCAGAACAACATCCAGTCGCTTGCCGGGCAGGTGGTGCAGCTGCAGCAGATCCTTTCCAACAAGCAGACCCGCGGTGCGTTCGGCCAGTCGCGCATGGAGGCGATCATCGCCGACGGCCTGCCGCACACGGCCTATGAGTTCCAGGCGACCCTGTCGAACGGCAGCCGCCCCGATTGCCTGGTGAAGATGCCGAACGACACGCCGTCGCTGGTGATCGACGCGAAATTCCCGCTGGAAGCCTGGAACGCCATACGCGCCGCGTCGGAAGGCGAGGGCGGCAGCGCCGAGGCGCGCAAGGCGGCCGAAACCGCCTTTCGCCGCGATGTCGAGGTGCATATCAAGGCGATCGCGGACAAATACCTGCTGACCGGCGAGACGCAGGACACGGCCTTCATGTTCGTGCCGTCGGAATCGATCTTCGCCGAGATTCACGAGAATTTCGAGACGCTGGTGCAGCGTGCGCACCGCGCCCGCGTGGTCATCGTCTCGCCGTCCCTGCTGATGCTGTCGATCCAGGTGATCCAGGCGGTGCTGAAGGATGCGCGCATGCGCGAGCAGGCGCATCTGATCCAGGCCGAGGTGGTGCGGCTGATGGAAGATGTCGGCCGCCTCGACGACCGCGTGCGCAAGCTGCAGACCCATTTCATGCAGGCGAACAAGGACATCGACCTGATCCTCACCTCGACCGACAAGGTGACGAAACGCGGCGCCCGGATCGAGGCGCTGGAGCTCGGGGCGCCCGAGGGTGGCAAAGCGGCGGAAGGCGGAGAGCGTTCCGCCGGAAAGCCCTCACTCGGCGGCGAGGGCGGTCCCGGGTCGGGCCAACTGCGCCTGCGCGTCGTGGACGAATAATTCGATCATTTTCGAAATAGGATTGACCGGCGGCCCTGCCCGGCATACCGCTGTTTCCATGAAACTCGAAACAGCAGCCTCCCAGCTCGAAGCGCTGGGCAATCCCGTTCGCCTGCGCCTTTACCGTCTGCTGGTCCGGGCGGGCGATGAAGGCCTGCCGGTCGGCCGCCTGCAGGAGAAGCTGGGGCTGCCGGCTTCCACCCTGTCGCATCATTGCAAGCGGCTCGACGAAGCCGGGCTGATGACGCGCGAGCGGCAGGGCACGACGCTGCTCTGCCGGGCGCACTATCCGGCGATGCGCGCGCTGATCGGCTTCCTGGACGACGAGTGCTGTGCCGACAGCTCGCGGCCAGCGGATGACGGGAAGCGTTGACATGACGGGCGGGGCGTCGGCCGGCGGCTATCGCCGCTTCGTCACGGCGCTCGGCATCGCGCAGATATGCTCGTGGGGTTCGATCTACTACAGCTTTCCGCTGATCGCCGAGGCGATGCGCGCCGATCTCGGCTGGTCGAAGCCGGCGCTTTATGGTGCCGGCACGCTCGGCCTGTTGCTCGCCGGGCTTGCCGCCTATCCCGTCGGCGCCGCCATCGACCGGGGTCATGGCCGCTGGGTGATGAGCCTTGCCTCCCTCGCCGCCGGCATTCTCTACCTTTGCTGGTCGCAGCTCGACGATCTCGGGCTGTTCTACATCGTCGTTCCGCTGCTCGGCGGCCTGCAGGCGGCGACGCTCTACGAACCGGCCTTCGCCGTCGTCGCCAGGCGCGTCGGCGCCGGGGAGGCGCGCCGCGCCATCACCGCGCTGACCCTGTGGGGCGGTTTCGCCAGCACCATATTCGTGCCGATGGTCCAGTGGTTGATCGGGACGCTCGATTGGCGCGGCGCGCTCATGGTTCTGGGCGCGATCAACGCCTTCGTCTGCGGCGGGCTCTATTTCGCGGCGATCGACGCCCGACATGATCTGAAGGCCGCGCCTGCCGTATCGCAGGAAAGGTCCCGGCCGGCCGCCGACCGGGCCGCAATCGCCCTGGCGTTCCGCCAGCCGGCTTTCTGGGCGCTGATGCTGTTTGCCGTGTTCTACGCGGCCGCCTTCGCCAGCCTCAGCTTTCACCTCTACCCGCTGCTTCTGGAGCGTGGGCTGAGCGCCGCGCAGGTGGTGACCGTCGTCGCCGTCATCGGTCCGGCGCAGGTCGCCGGCCGCATCGCCATCTGGATGCTGGCGCCCGACGCGCCGGTGCGCCGCATCGGCTCCGCCATCGTCGTCGTCTTCCCGCTGGTGATCCTCGGCTATATCTTCGCGCCGCCGCATCTCGTCCTGATCGCGGCCATCGCCGCCGCCTATGGCGCCGCGAACGGCATGATGACCATCGTGCGCGGCCTCGCCGTGCCGGAAATGGTGAGCCGCGAGGCCTATGGCGCGATCAACGGCGCGCTGGTGGCGCCGGCGCGCATGGTCGAGGCCGTGGCGCCGCTCGGCGTGGCCATGATCTGGGCCGCAAGCGGCGGCTACGACACGGTGTTGCTGGTGATCCTCGCCGCCGCATTGATCATGATGGCGGCATTCTGGAGCGCTGCACGGTTCGCGCGGCGCGCCGGTCCGCGCCGACCATAGCCTGCTCGCACCGGGACGTAGCGCTTGGCGAAACGCCGCCGGGCCTGCTATGCGGGAAGGTGAAGAATGGGAGGATGTTCAAGCATGTATCGTTTAGCCACCAGTTTCGCCCTGGCCCTGGCCGTCGGCGCTTCCGCCGTCGCAGCCCAAGCGGAGACCCGCGTCACCTACAAATCCGCCAAGGCTGGCTCGTCCTATTACCAGATGGGCGTCGAGATCGCCGAGGCGATGAAGAAGGGGACGGATGGCAACATCATCGTCACCATCGAGGAAAGCCAGGGCTCGGTCCAGAACGTGATGGAGGTGCGGGCGCGCGGCGGCGACTACGTCTTCACCACGCCGCCCGCCCTGGTCGGCGCGGCCGAGAAGGCCGCCGGCGCCTTCGAGGGCAAGGGCGATCCGAAATTCGCCGAGATTCGCGCCCTGTTCCCGATCCCCTCGCTGACGATGCATTTCGTGATGTCGAAGGCGTCGGGCGCCGCCGATTTCGCCGGCATGGAAGGCAAGACCGTCCTGCTCGGCAAAGGATCCTTCGGGGCGACCGAGGGCGAGAAATATCTCTCCCTGTTCGGCCTCGAGGGCAAGGTGAAGATCGCCGACGCCGAGCTGTCGAACGCGGTGGCCGCGCTTAAGAACGGCCAGATCGACGGTTTCGTCACCGCCGGCTCCTGGCCCGCGCCGAACGTCGTCGAGGCGGCGGCCAGCGTGGATGTGAACATCCTCTCGCTGACGCCCGAGCAGGTGGCCGAGACCAAGCGCGCCTCGCTGACCATCCCCGCCGGCACCTATGCCGGGCAGGAGGCCGACATCGTCACCACCTCGCTTCCCGTGGTCGCCTATACGACGAGCGCGATGGACGAGGAAACGGCCTATCAGCTCACCAGGACCTTCTGGGACCAGAAGGAGGCGATGGGCGGCTCGGCACCGTGGTGGAAAGGCGTCGACAAGGCGCTGATGGTCAACATCACCGGCAAGCTGCATCCGGGCGCCGTGCGCTACTACAAGGAAGCGGGTTTCGAGCTGACCGAAGGGCAGATGTAGGGTCCTGTTGCCCCTCCTCCGCCCTTGGGAGCAGCACAATCGCATATGGTTTCTCTCGCAGGCTTCGCCTGCGACCCCCACCCTCGGTCCCTCCCCTCAAGGGGGAGGGAAGAAAGTCCCTGCGCTCGATGATCCCCCTCCCCCTTGAGGGGAGGGGTAAGGGGTGGGGGTACCGCACCGCCCTATGCGATTGCCCCGTCCTTGAGGAAGAGACGCCCGGGGGGGCAGAGGGGGATAAGGGGCGCGAAACTTTCAATCACCCAGTCCAGAACCCGACCCGATGACACACCGCACCCTCCTGGCGACGCTTGCCGCCCTGCTCGTCGCCTTTCACCTGGGGTTGATCTTCTCCGGCCTGGTGCCGAACCTGGTCAGCCGGCCCCTGCACATGGCGCTGATCCTGCCCTGGCTGCTGGTCTTCACGCCGGCCACCGGGCTGACGAAGCTGACGGGCTGGCTGCTCGCCCTGGCGGGGATCGCCGCGAGCCTGTGGGTGGCGGTGAACGAGCAGGCGCTGGGAGACCAGTACGGCTTTCTGGAAGGGTCGCTGCAGATCGTCGTCGCCGCCGTGCTGCTGGTGGTGGTGCTGGAGACCGCCCGCCGCGCCATCGGCTGGGCCTTGCCGACGGTCGCCGCGCTGGCGCTGCTCTACGGGCTGTTCGGCCAGCACATCCCCGGCGAGTTCGGCCATGCGGGGACACCGCTTGCCAGCTTCCTCGGCACGCTGACCATCGCCGAAGGCGGGCTTTGGGGCAGCCTGACCGGCGTCTCGGTCGGAACGGTCGCCATCTTCGTCATCTTTGGCGCGGTCCTGAATGCGGGTGCCGCCGGGCAGGGCTTCATGAACGTGGCGGCGGCTGCCGCCGGTCGCCTGAAGGGCGGCGCGGGCAAGGTCTCCGTCATCTCGTCGGCGCTGTTCGGCTCCATTTCCGGCTCGGCCTCGGCGAATGTCGCCTCCACCGGCGCCATCACCATTCCGGCCATGGTGGGGCTCGGCTATCCGAAGCGTCTCGCCGGCGCGATCGAGGCGGTCGCCTCTTCCGGCGGCCAGATCATGCCGCCGCTGATGGGGGCGGGCGCCTTCGTCATGGTCGAACTCACCGGCACGCCCTATACGGGCATCATGGCGGCGGCTGTCCTGCCGGCCGTTCTCTATTTCCTGGCCGTCTGGGTGGGCATCAACGCCTTCACCACGCGCCAGCCGCTCAGGGGGATGCCCGACGACCAGAAGCCGGCGGCGCGCGATGTGGCCATCACCTCGGCCTTCTTCCTCGTGCCCTTCTCGATTCTTCTGTGGGGCATGTTCCGCGCCGGCTACACGCCGCAATATGCCGCCGTCTTCGCGATCCTCGCCGGCGCGCTGCTGCTCCTCCTCGACGGCAATTTGCGCTTCGACGCGCGCGCCGTGCTCGGCCGGCTGGAGAATGCCCTGATCACCGCCGCCCGCCAGGTCTCGCTGATCGGCGCCATCATCCTGTGCGCCTCGATCGTCATCGGCGTCCTGTCGATCACCGGTCTCGGCGTCAAGATCACATCGCTGATCCTGTCGGGCGCCGGCGGCATGCTGTGGCCTTCGCTGTTCCTGACCGCCATCGCCTGTCTGATCCTCGGCATGGAGGTGCCGACTACGGCGGCCTATGTCATCTGCGTGTCCGTCGCCGGGCCGGCGCTGACGCAGCTCGGCCTCGATCCGCTGCAGGCGCATCTCTTCGTGTTCTGGTTCGCGCTGCTGTCGACCATCACGCCGCCCGTCTGCGGCGCGGTGTTCATCGCCGCCGGCATGGTGCGCGAGGACTGGCTCAAGGTAGCCTTCACGGCGATGGCGCTGGGGGTCGGGCTCTATCTGATCCCGCTCGCCATGATCGCCAATCCGGACCTCCTGGCGACGGCGAACGCGCCCGGCGCCGCACTCATCGCCGCCGCCAAGGTGGCTGTCGGCCTGACATGCGTTTCCTACGGGCTGATCGCCGCCTACCGCCTGCCGCTCCGCGCCCTCTTGGTGGGCGCGGGTCTCGGCATTCTGTTCGTGCCGCTCAGTCCGATGTAGCGTCGAGCCGGGCGGCGAGTTCCCCGGCCAGCGCCGCATCCTGCGCCGGCCGTTCCTTCAGCGCCGTGACGAGGCAGGCCTGCGAGCGCAGGATCACGCCGTCGTCGAGCACCTTCAGGTGATTGGCAGAGAGCGTCGAGCCGGTCGAGGTGATGTCGACGATCACGTCGGCCGAGCCCGCCGCCGGCGCACCCTCGGTGGCGCCGAGGCTCTCGACGATGCGATAGACCTGGATGCCGTGCTTCTGCGAGAAGAACTTCTGCGTCAGCCGCCAGTATTTCGTGGCGATCCTGAGCCGGCGGCCGTGGCGATGACGGAAATCGGCGGCCACGTCGTCGAGATCGGCCATGGAGGCGACGTCGAACCAGACCTCCGGCACGGCCACCACCACATCGGCGCGGCCGAAGCCGAGGCGGGCGGAGATCGCCACCTTCCGCTCCCAGTCGGGAATGGTCTCGCGCACCAGATCCTCGCCGGTGACGCCGAGATCGACCGTGCCGCGCTCCAGTTCGCGGGCGATCTCGGAGGCGGAGAGAAAGGCCACCTCGACACCCTCCAGCCCGTCGAGCGTCGCCCGGTAGCGGCGGTCGTTCTCCGGCAGGCGGACGGGCAGGCCGGCCTTCTCCAGCCGGTCGAGCGCCTCGTCCTTCAGGCGTCCCTTGGAGGGCAGGGCAAGCGTGATACTCATGGCCGGGCCTCCCTCAGCGCCGCCACGCGGTCGAGCCAGACGGAGAAACCGACGCCCGGGATCGGCGCTTCCGCGCCGAGCAGCGTTAACAGCCGGTCGTAGCGCCCCCCGCCGACAAGCGGGGGCAGGCCCTGGCCCGCGCCGATCTCGAAGATGAAGCCGGTGTAATAGTCGAGCGGCCGGCCGAAGCCGGCGTCGTAGATGAGCGTCTCGAGCGGCAGGCCTTCGCCTTCGATGCGCGTGGCGCGGGCATCGAAAGCCTCCAGCGCCTCGTCGAGGATCAGGCCGTTCTCGGCAGCGAAGCCGGCCAGCCTGCGGCCCGCGTCCGCGAACGGCGCCCGCAGCGCGACGAAGGACTTCAGCGCGCCCATCGCCGCGTCGGTCAGGCGCACGCTGCGCAGTTCGGCCTTCTCGATCAGGCGGCGCGCGATGTCCTCCGGCGTCCGGCCGGCCGAGGGCGACAGGCCGGTTTCCTCCATCACCGTTCCCACATGGGCGGCAAGGCCCTCCATGTCGCCACGCGCGACTAGGCCGGCGACGTTGCGCGGGAGGCTCGCCGCGCCTTGCGGGTTGGCAAGGTCGTCGAGGGCCGCCTGCAGCAGTTTCTGCGATCCGAAGGCGCGGGTCAGCCTCTTCTGCCAGCCGCGCGGCAGGCCGAGCGCCGCCAGCACCGCCTCGAATACGCCCTGATCGCCCAGCGTGCCCTGCAGTACCCTGCCGGGCAGGACGCGGGCGAGAAGCGCGTGCGCGTCGGCCAGCGAGCGCGCATCGGCCAAGGCCCTGTCGCTTTCGCCTAGATCCTCGATGCCCGCCTGGAAGAACTCCGCACCGCCCTCGCGCTGCTGGCGGAACACCTCGCCCAGATAGGCGTAGCGCTGCGGGGTCTCCGCCCGCTTCTCGATGTGGTCGCGGCAGACGGGAATGGTGAATTCCGGCCTGAGGCAGAGATTGGCGCCGGTCTCGCTTTCCGTCAGGAAGATGCGCCGGCGCAGATCCTCGCCCGCCATGTCGAGAAAGGGATCGGCCGGCTGGATGATGGCGATGTCGGTCAGCGCCGCGTCGCGTTCGGTAAACAGCGCGGTGATCTCGCCGGCGAAGTCGGGCGCGCGCAGGGTCATCGGGAATAAACCAGTCCTGGGAAGGGCGCCCGCCCCTCATCCGCCTGCCGGCACCTTCTCCCCGCAGGCGGGGAGAAGGAGGATGGCCGCAACGTCGATGTCTCCCTCTCCCCGCTGGCGGGGAGAGGGTAAGGGTGAGGGGCGAGCGCTGGGCTGCCGGAACTCGCGATGGCCGCTGTCATTGCTGCACCTCGGCGGCCTGCGCCGCAAGCACCTTGCGCACGGCCTCGACGATTTCGTCTTCCCTGACGGTGAACTGCGCGACGCGCGCCTCGCGCCACTCCTCGTTGCTCTCGATCTCCCCGGAAAGCCGCTTGCCCTCGATCAGGTCCTTGATCTGTACTTCGCCACTGGCGCGCTCGTCGGCGCCCTGGATGATGGCGACGGGGCTGCCGCGCCGGTCGGCATATTTGAGCTGGTTGCCGAACTTCTTCCAGTTCCCCTGGTACATCTCGGCGCGAATGCCGGCCTGGCGCAGCGCCTGGGTGAATGTCTGGTACTTCGCCATCGCCTCGGCGTCGCCGTCCATGACGGTGACGAGCACCGGCGGCAGCACGGCATCCTGCCCGAGCTTGCCGAGGTTCTTCAGCGCCGTGGCGAGCCGTGACACGCCGATGGAGAAGCCCGTCGCCGGCACGGGCTGGCCGCGGAAGCGCGAAACGAGCCCGTCATAACGCCCGCCGCCGCCGACCGAGCCGAAGCGCACGATCTCGCCCTTCTCGTTGGGAATCTCGGCCAGAAGCTCGGCCTCGAAGACCGGGCCGGTGTAGTATTCGAGGCCGCGCACGACGGAAGGGTCGATCTTCACGCGGCCGGCGTCGTAGCCAGCGGCAACGCAGAGATTTTCGATCTCGCCGAGTTCCTTCGCGCCGGCCTGGAAGAGGTCGCTCTCGAGGCCGCCTGCATTGCCGGCAATGTAGTCGAGCACGATCTGGGCGTCCTTATCTGACAGCCCCGCACCCTTCGTGAAGTCGCCTTCGCCTTCCTTGCCGCCGTCCCAGCGGCCTGCGCCGAGCAGCAGTTTCACGCCCTCCGGACCGAACTTGTCGAGCTTGTCGATCGCCCGCAGAACGGTCAGCTTCTGCCCGTCATCCGTGACGCCGATCGCTTCCATCACGCCGTCGAGCACCTTGCGGTTGTTGACGCGGATGACGTAGTCGCCGCGCGCGATGCCCAGCGCTTCCATCACGTCCGCCATCATCATGCACATCTCGGCATCCGCCGCGACGCCTGGCGCGCCGACCGTGTCGGCGTCGAACTGCATGAACTGGCGGAAGCGGCCGGGGCCGGGCTTCTCATTGCGGAACACCCAGCCGGCGCGATAGGTGCGGTAGGGAAGCTGGATCTCGTTGAAGTTCTCGGCGACATGGCGGGCGAGCGGCGCCGTCAGGTCATAGCGCAGCGACAGCCACTGCTCGTCGTCGTCCGGCAGCGAGAACACGCCCTCGTTCGGCCGGTCCTGGTCGGGCAGGAACTTGCCCAGCGCGTCGGTGTATTCGACGAGCGGCGTCTCGATGGGATCGAAGCCGTAGCGCTCGTAGACCTCGCGGATCCTGGCGTTCATCTCGTCGACGGCGCGGATGTCGGCGGGATGGCGATCGACGAAGCCGCGTGGGAGCCGTGCTTTGGTCTTGAGCGCCTTGTCCGCCATGAGAGAATCCGCCTGCCGATAAAGAGAAAACCGCGCCCGGGAAGGGGCGCGGCTGTCCTAGCCGATCAGGGCCGAAGCGGCAAGTCTGGCGGCCTCGCCGGGCTCAGCCGACGATGCGCAGGTTCGACAGTTCGTCGCCGATCTCCTTGAACTTCTGGTCGAGATCGCCGCCCGTCGCGTTCCAGAAGAGCTTTTCGGGCTTGCCGTTGGCATCCTTGCGGGTGCGCGATTCCGAAGCGCATTCCTTCAGTGCCTCGATCTGCTTCTTCTCGGCGGAATTGTTCATCTTCAGGTCCAGCGCGACGGTCATCATGATGATCTTGCCGGCCTTGGCGCTTTCGCAGGCCGCCGCCATGTGCTGGGTCATAGCCGCCGAGTAGTTGCTGTTCGAATAGTCGGACTTGCTGATGTTCGATGTGCCGTCGAAGATGCGGTCCGGACCGGTGCGGTATCGGGCGACGGCGTAGCCGTAGTTGGAATAGAGCGAATGCGTGCCGGCCAGGTCGTTGCCGCCGTAATTGTAATAGCTGCCCGAGTATCTCTGCGCGGTGACGCTGGTCGGCGTGTAGTAGGTGTTGGCGCCGTCCGTCAGCACGATCACGACCTTGTCGTTGCCGTTCTCGCTCTCGCTGCGGCCCTCGGTGAAGGGTTCGCCGCTCGAGACCACGCGCCGGCCCCAGGCGATGCCCTCGGTCACGTTGGTCGAGCCGCTGGCCTCCATCGCGTCGATCGCCTTGTTGATCTTGTCCAGCCCCGCCGTGGCGCCGACATCCGTCAGCGGCGTGATCGCCTTGGTGCTGCAGCCCGCATTCGGCCCTTCGTCCATGCCCATCGCCGACTTCTCGAGCGGCTCGAAATACTTCGGCATGTAGGCCTGGCGGTTGGCGGCGTTGCTGGTGCTGAAATCCTTCCACCAGTTGTTGTTGGCCGGGCGGCTGCCATCGGTCAGGTCCGTCTCATCCGGTGCGAACATCGGCACGAACAGCGTTTCAGGCTTGTTGTTCTGGGGGGCATCGTCGTTCAGGCTGTACGGGTAGGGGCGCATCTCGACGCAGCCGCCCCATTCGGTGAAGGCGCTGGTGACGGGCGTCGTGACCGTCACCCAGCCCTCCCTCCGGCAGCTTCCGTTGCTGTAATAGCGCGTGCAGCCCCATTCCGTCTTGTTGGTGTAGCCGGTGATCCGCTTCACGTCTTCGAACAGGGTGAAGCGCGTGACCTTGGTGTTCTCCTCGCCGCTCCAGCCGGTGCCGCGCTTGTAGTACACGCCGCCGCTTTTCTCGACGCGCTTGTTGGCGTCCGCATCGGCCATCGACGTCCAGTCGAAATTCTCGTGGTGGATTGGCGAGCGGCCTTCCGTGTCCATCCAGGAGGCGCCATCATTGTCCGCGCCGACATTCACCGCTCCGGCGAACGGCACCAGGCCGAACTGGACGGGCTTGGAAATCTGCTTCATCTGCGCGCCCTCGGCGGCAATGGTCTTGACCAGTTCCTTGGCGGCCTTCTTCAGCACCGTCATGCGCTTCTCGTAAGAGCCGGTCCCCGTGAAGTCCATCGAGCCGGAATTGTCGAGCACCAGCGCCACTTCCAGCGTGTTCTTCAGGCGGATCTCGCTCTCCGCGCGGAAGTCGATCCTCTGGTCGCCGCTGACATTCTCGCCGCGCAGGCTCTGGAAGACCGGGAAGAAGATCGGGGCGTATTTGAGGTCGGCGGTCAGCTTCAGCGTGCCCCCGCCGATGTTGTCGTTGGGCAGGAGCACGTGCAGCTTCGCGTTCTCGGGCTTGACGCTGCCCAGATTGGCCCGGAAGAAATCCTCGGCATAGGCTTCGGCCTCGGCCGACGTCGCGCCGTCGGCGATGCGCCGCGCCGTGGCGATGCCGGCGGCGTCCAGCGCGTTGAGCGTCATCTGCTTCTGGCGGGACATCTGCGTGTAATCGACGGCGAGCGCCAGCACACCCATGATCGGCGCCATCATCAGCGCCGTCATCAATGCGAAATTGCCGCGCCGGTCGTCCAAGAATGTCTTGATCATCGATGCCACCCCAAATTGAAAAGCGGGCCCGAATCTGGTGAAAACTGCTTAATCGACTGTGTATGTGCGGCGCGGCCTTCGATCGTGGTTCCCGTCCGGTTAACCGGGACGCTCAAATGCTGGCGTTCCCGTCGCGCGCTCCGGTTCCCGATAAAAGCGGGTGACAGTTCGCGCGGCTTCCGATAATTCCCGGCCATGCCGTTTTCTCCGCCCCTCAATGCTCGAGACGAAGCGCCAATCCATGCCTGAAGCACCTCCGATGATCGACAGCCTCGATGCCCTGGCCGACCGCTACACGGCGCTCCTGTGCGACGTGTGGGGCGTCATTCACAATGGCGTCGAGGCGCATGACGCGGCCTGCGCCGCGCTTTCGCGCGCCCGGGCCGCCGGCAAGGTGGTGGTGCTGATCACCAATTCCCCGCGCCCGCATCAGGGCGTCGAGGAACAGCTCGATCTGCTCGGCGTGCCGCGCGATGCCTGGGACCGGGTTGTGACGTCGGGTGATGTCACGCGCGACCTGATCCGCGCCGCGCCGCGCCGCCTCTACCATATCGGCCCCGAGCGGGACGGCGCGATCTTCGACGGTCTCGACGTTGAGCTGGTGGAAGATTTCGAGGCGTCCGGGGTGGTCTGCACCGGTCTGTTCGACGACGAGAACGAAACGCCGGAGGACTATGCCGAGAGCCTCCAGCGCCTGCGCATGCGCGACCTGCCCTTCATCTGCGCCAATCCGGACATCATCGTCGAGCGCGGCGACCGGCATATCTGGTGCGCCGGCGCGCTGGCCCGCGACTACGGTCTTCTGGGCGGCCGCACGCTGATCGCCGGCAAGCCGCACAGGCCGATCTACGACGCCGCTTTCCAGGCGGCGGGCGCGGTCCTCGGGCGCGAACTGGTGCGCGGGGAGGCGCTGGGCATCGGCGACGGCGTGCTGACCGACGTCAAGGGCGCCGACAGTTACGGCCTCGACGTGCTGTTCGTCACCGCCGGCATCCATGCGCGCGACTATGGCGCGCCGGACAGTCCGGACGCCGCGCTCCTGGCGGCGTTCCTGGAAAAGCATGGCCACACGCCCGTGGCGGCCATCACCCGCCTGCGTTAGGCCACGCGCGTGGCCCCCGCCATCCAGCGCATCGCCGACAGCGCCGTTCTGCCAGCGCAGTTGCGCGGCGGCGTGGTGGCGATCGGCAATTTCGACGGGGTACATCGCGGCCATCAATCGGTGCTGGAGCCGGCTCTGGAGATCGCCGCACGCGACAAGGTGCCCGCCATCGTGCTCACCTTCGAGCCGCATCCGCGCCGCGTGTTCCAGCCCGACACGCCGCTGTTCCGTATCACGCCGGCGCCGATGAAGGCGCGTCTGCTCGGCGCGCTCGGCTTCGATGCCGTGGTCGAGCACCCTTTCACCCGCGCCTTTGCCGGCCTCCTGCCTGAGGAATTCGTGCAAAGGATCCTGGTCGAGGGGTTGGGCATCTCGCATGTGGTGACCGGGTTCGACTTCCACTACGGCAAGAACCGGGGCGGCACGCCGCAGACGCTGGCCGATGCCGGCCGGGCGAACGCTTTCGGCGTCACGCTGGTCGAGGCGTTCTCCGACGAGGGCGGCGCGGTGATCTCGTCGAGCCGCATCCGCGGCCTGCTGCATGAAGGCGACGTGGCGCAAGCCGCCGGCCTGCTCGGCTACCGCTTCACGGTCGAGGCGGAGGTGAGCGGCGGCAAGAAGCTCGGCCGCGCGCTGGGGTTCCCCACGGCCAACATGGCGCTGCCGCCGGAGACCGGCCTGCGCCACGGCATCTATGCCGTGCGCTTCCGCCGCGCCGACGGCAGCCTCTACGACGGCGTGGCGAGCTATGGCAGCCGCCCGACAGTGGACGAGGACGGCGCGCCGCTGCTCGAGACCTTCCTGTTCGATTTCGACGGCGATCTCTATGGCGAGACCTGTTCCGTCTCGCTGTTCGGTTTCCTGCGCGGCGAGGAGAAGTTCGACGGGCTGGAACCGCTGGTCAGGCAGATGAAGCGCGACGAGGAGGAGGCGAGGGGGCTTCTCTCCCGCGTCATGCCGCTGTCGGCGCTGGATGTGGGCATCGCGTTCGAGGGCCGCGCGGCGTAAAGCCAATCGCCTCTTTATTCTTCCCGCGGCGTCGGCTAAAAGCGCGGCCATGATGACGCGCGCCGGTTTCACACCGATTGCCATACGAATTATTGGCCCGGCCTTCCGTGCGGCCTGAGTGCTGCGGAAGGTCCGGGTTCCTGCGCGCATCCAGGGCGCGCCCTCCGCTTACTGATACAGGCATCGGCGAAGCCCTTCGCTGCTTCGCGCATTTCACGGCAAGACAATGACCGACACGTCCGAGAAGATCGACTATTCCAAGACCCTCTATCTGCCGCAGACGGAGTTTCCGATGCGCGCGGGCCTGCCCCAGAAGGAGCCGGAGACGGTGGCCCGCTGGCAGGAGATGGACCTCTACCGGCTGATGCGCAAGGATGCCGCCGGCCGGCCGCAGTTCGTGCTGCATGACGGCCCGCCCTACGCCAACGGCAACATCCATATCGGCCATGCGCTGAACAAGGTGCTGAAGGACGTCATCACGCGCTCCTTCCAGATGCGCGGCTACGACAGCAACTACGTGCCCGGCTGGGACTGCCACGGCCTGCCGATCGAATGGAAGATCGAGGAGCAATACCGCGCCAAGGGCAAGAACAAGGACGAGGTGCCGGTCAACGAGTTCCGCCGGGAATGCCGCGACTTCGCCGCCCACTGGATCCAGGTGCAGACCGAGGAGTTCCAGCGCCTCGGCATCGAGGGCGATTTCAAGCAGCCCTATACGACGATGAATTTTCACGCCGAGGCACGCATCGCCGGCGAACTCCTGAAATTCGCCATGTCCGGCCAGCTTTATCGCGGCTCCAAGCCGGTGATGTGGAGCGTGGTGGAACGCACGGCGCTGGCCGAGGCCGAGGTCGAGTATCACGACCACGAGAGCGACACGGTCTGGGTGAAATTTCCGGTGGCGGAAAGCACCGCTCTGCAGGACACTTTTGTCGTCATCTGGACGACCACGCCCTGGACGCTGCCCGGCAACCGCGCGATCTCCTTTTCCCCACGCATCGGCTATGGCCTCTACGAGGTCACGGCGGCGGAGAACGATTTCGGCCCGCAGGCCGGCGAAAAGCTGATCTTCGCTGATGCCCTCGCCGAAGAATCCTTCGCCAAGGCCAAGCTGGGCTACCAGCGCCTGCGCGACATCCCGGCGGACGAACTCGGGGCCATCACCTGCGCCCACCCCCTCAAGGGCCTCGGCGACGGATACGACTTCGCCGTCCCGCTGCTCCCCGGCGATCACGTCACCGACGACGCCGGCACGGGCTTCGTACACACCGCGCCCGGCCATGGCCGCGAGGACTTCGATGCCTGGATGGATGCTGGCGCCGCCCTGCGCGCGCGCGGCATCGACCCCGCAATCCCCTTCACCGTCGACGACGCCGGCTATTACACCAAGGATGCGCCGGGCCTCGGCCCCGACCGCGAAGGCGGCCCCGCCCGGGTCATCGACGACAAGGGCAAGAAGGGCGATGCCAACGATGCGGTGATCAAGGCGCTGATCGCGCGCGACATGCTCTTTGCGCGCGGTCGACTGAAGCACAGCTACCCGCATTCCTGGCGCTCGAAGAAGCCGATCATCTTCCGCAACACACCGCAATGGTTCGTCTACATGGACAAGGACCTGGGCGACGCCACCACCCTGCGTTCGCGGGCGCTGAAGGCCATCGACGACACCCGCTTCGTGCCGGCCGCCGGCCAGGCGCGCCTGCGCGCCATGATCCAGGACCGGCCCGACTGGGTGCTTTCGCGGCAGCGGGCCTGGGGCGTGCCGATCTGCGTCTTCGCCGACGAGGATGGCAATGTCCTGAAGGACGAGGCGGTCAACCAGCGCATTCTCGAGGCTTTCGAGACGGAGGGCGCCGACGCCTGGTTCGCCGAGGGCGCGCGCGAGCGTTTCCTGGCCGAGAAGGCCAATGAGCCGTGGACGCAGGTGATGGACATCCTCGATGTCTGGTTCGATTCGGGCTCCTCGCACACCTTCACGCTGGAGGACCGCCCGGACCTGAAATGGCCGGCCGACGTCTATCTGGAAGGCTCCGACCAGCACCGCGGCTGGTTCCACTCCTCGCTGCTTGAAAGCTGCGGCACGCGCGGCCGCGCGCCCTATGACACGGTCATCACCCATGGCTTCACCATGGACGAGGAAGGCCGCAAGATGTCGAAGTCGCTCGGCAACACCGTGGTGCCGCAGGAGATCATGGCCAAGTCCGGCGCCGACATCCTGCGCCTGTGGGTCATGACGACCGACTACTGGGAAGACCAGCGGCTCGGCCAGAACGTCATCCAGACGAATATCGACGCCTACCGCAAGCTCCGGAACACGATTCGCTGGATGCTCGGCACGCTGGCGCATGACACGGGCGAGGACGTGGCGCCCGCCGACATGCCGGAACTGGAGCGGCTGATGCTGCACCGGCTGGCCGAGCTCGACGAGCTGGTGCGCAAGGGCTACGACAATTTCGACTTCAAGCGCGTCACGCGCGCGCTGCTCGACTTCATGGTCATCGAACTGTCCGCCTTCTATTTCGACGTGCGCAAGGACGCGCTCTATTGCGACGCGCCGTCGAGCCTGCGCCGCAGGGCGTCGCTGCAGGTGGTGCGCAAGCTGTTCGACAGCCTGGTGACGTGGCTGGCGCCGATGCTGCCCTTCACCACCGAGGAAGCCTGGCTGGAGCGCTATCCGGACGCGCGCTCGGTGCACCTGGCGCAATTCCCCGAGGTCCCGGCGGCATGGCGCGATGCGGAGCTGGCCGAGAAATGGCGTCGCATCCGCCAGGTTCGCCGCGTCGTCACCGGCGCGCTGGAGATCGAGCGCAAGGAGAAGACCATCGGCTCGTCGCTCGAGGCTGCGCCCGTGGTCTACGTCGCCGATCCCGAACTGCAGGCGGCGATCGCCGACCGCGACATGGCCGAGATCTGCATCGTCAGCGGCATCGACATCCGCCACGAGGCGGCGCCGGCGGGCGCCTTCACGCTGGATGAGGTTCCGGGCGTCGGTGTTGTTTTCGCCCGCGCGGGCGGACAGAAATGCGCCCGTTCCTGGCGGTACACGGACGATGTGGGGGCGGACCCCGCATTCCCGGACGTGTCGGCCCGCGACGCGGCCGCGCTGCACGAACTGCAGGCGCTGGGCAGGCTTTGAGGCCTTTCGCGGTCGGGCGGCAACGCCCGATGTCCGCACAGAAGCGGCGACAGGTATAGGGCCGGGGCCGATTGCGTCCCGCGCCCGCCTTCGATACAACTGCCGCGGGGTAACAAGACGCCACGTTGTCGCCGGATTCCTGCGCGACACGACGTGATTGGGCTTTCCCGGCGAAACGGAACGGGATGTTGAGCGGAATGGACTGCGGGCTTTGCCCCGGCCTTCCGGGAAAGAGGTGGCAGTGAAGCATATGGAAACCAAGGTTCGGCAGCAGTCCGCAGGCATGGTTGCGGTGTCGGGCACCCTGCTCCTTGCCGCCACGGTCCTGTCCGGCTGCGTTGGCGCGCCCACCTACGGAACGGGCAAGGCCGCCGACCAGCAGCTGCTCGAGGACGTGACCGGGGTGCTCGCGCTCGGACCGCGCAACAAGGAACGCATCGAATACAAGCCGCGCGCCGGCATCGTCATGCCTGCTTCCACGGAAGTTTTGCCGACGCCGCAGGACGACGTCGCGACATCGGGCAACCCGGCCTGGCCCGAATCGCCCGAGCAGCGGCTCGCCCGCATCCGTGCCGAGGCGACCGAGAATCAGGACAATCCGCTCTACCGCTCGCCGGTGCAGCGCGACATCGGCGTCAATGCGCGTGGCGACGACGGCGTGCTCGATCCCGCGATGGCCAAGCGCCAGCGCGAGGAGGTGCTGAAGCAGCGCGCCGAACTGGGCAATGTGAACCCGACCTCGCGCCGCTACCTGAGCGAGCCGCCGGTCGCCTACCGGCAGCCGGCCGATTCGGCGCCCGTGGGCGAACTGGGCGAAACGGAGGCCAAGAAGCAACGCGAGGCCAAGCGCGCCGCCCAGAAGAACGGCGGCGGCTTCGATCTCCGCCGCATGTGGCCCTGGGGATCTTAGCGGCAAGTCCGGCGGGTTGCCGGCGTGCGAATGAGCTTTGCCTCTCGCCCATGCGGGAGGCTCTTGCGCGCCGAGGGAGCGATGGTCTTCATCCGTTACGGAGAGCGCGCGCAGCCGACAAGGTTCTCCTGATCGAGATGCCGCGAATGACCCCGGTGCACACGCCGGTCCTCGTCTTTTCTCGCTGAAGACCTGAAGCGCAGCAGAGCGGTCCGGTCGCAGCTACTTGCCGACCGTCGTCAGTCCGGTCGCTCGCCGCGACGGGCTTCTCAAGACTATGCAAGCAACCGCCCCGCGATGCATCCATCGGTGATTGCGCCGTTGCGGAGTTCGGGTGTCCATGTCTTCCATCAAGCTGGAACGGCGCACTTTTGCGTTGATGGCGAAGCGGGATTCGCATCTCCATTGTCAACTGCGTCAGCGTGATCATTTGGCATGAGGGTGGCCGGAAACCAGCTCCACGCGCGGGGAAGACGCCGCGCTTGCGATCCCAGCGTTTCAAACAAGTTCTTATTTTCATTTATGAAAGAGATTTGGCTGTGCTTTTTTATTGCTGTTGACCTTGATTGCGGCGATGGCATCGAATTCAGCAGCCGATGCGGCTTTGCGCTGCCACATATGATAGAAAAATCATTGTAGTATCAATTTGATATCAGGTTTCTCGGTACGCCTTGCCGAAAATTCTGTCAGGCATCGGCAGGACGGAAATTGTCATCGTTGGCTCAAATCTTCCAGCGAGATCTTGCGCTTATGCGGGATGAAATTGTCGTTATGCGGGAACGGCATGCTGTTTGGTGGGATATCCTTGTCGCTTGCTGATTTCCCTTTGTCTGGCAAGGAATGGAAATGCCTTTAGGCGGGATTGCACGCGCGGTCATTGAGGCCGGCCCAGCGCTCAGGCGGCCAGAGCCGAACGGCGTTTGCGTTCTGTTGAAACCAAGCCTCGCGACGGAAACCAAAACCCGAGCGTTGCGAGCAAAGCGCTCTCATTGCTGGTCGAGCCGTCTGCCTCAGTCCCGGTGATGCGGTTCGCGAATGCGGCGATGCGATTAACGATCGGAAACTCACGGCCGTCGCTACGGTCCCTTATCGTGTCTGTCGTCAATCGGTAGTGACGCCTCGCTTATGGCGAAGAAGAAAACCCGTCTTCCGAGTGTCGCGGTTGTCGTTCGGCGAAGCGTTGCACTTCTTGGTTGCCGTCGAGGGAGTGCTTCCACTCACCGGGGACAGATCACACAAAGCTCTTTCACGTTGATATGCATGAAATTCCTGCGTATCGGTGTGCTGCGGGTGATTAATAGCCTTCGGGGCTCCGCTCGGCTACCTTGAGCTAGCGAGGGAGGTAGCGGCCCTCCACCCCTCGTCAGAGTTCTTCCCTTTCTATTCGAAATTACGCTTCTCCATGCCGCCAATTGGCGCGATTGACCGACGCTTCCCTATGACTTGACGTCGAGCAGTCCGTCTTGCTCAGCGCGATGCAGGACCTGGGTGCCAACGAGGCCCTGGAGTGCTGATGTAATCGCGAAGTTCACAGGGCAGGAGGACTGGATTGAGGAAACAGTACTGAACGGTGGCGCTTGACGTGTTCAAGGTTATCGCTCGGGCCCTTGCCAAACCCGGACGCAATGACGACGCAATCGCGAGCAGTGGCAATCGTCATTGCAATTTTGTGTGGAGATTTGACGTGCCTCCCGATTTTCGGAG
>NZ_AMRM01000003.1 GCF_000300335.1 Nitratireductor pacificus pht-3B
GGGGGCGCTGCCACCGCATCGGGCATCCAGGGCGCTGCCAGCGCATCGGGCAGCCAGGGCGCTGCCACCGCATCGGGCAGCCGGGGCGCTGCCACCGCATCGGGCCACCGGGGCGCTGCCACCGCATCGGGCGACTGGGGCGCTGCCACCGCAACCGGATATGAAGGCAAGGTCCGCGGCAAGGAAGGCTGCGCCCTCTTTCTCGTCGAGCGCTCGGACACCGGTGAAATTGTCAATGTCTGGGCCGGCATAGCGGGCCGAGGCGCCATCAAGCCGGAGACCTTCTATCGCCTCGTCGACGGCGAGCCGGTCGAGGTCAACTGACAATGGCGCGACGGCGCAGAACTCCACCAAAGGTCACGGCGGCCCGTGTCGAGCTCTATCTCGACAAGCTAGCGGAGGTGATGTCGTGGGCCGGCGAGAATGCCCATCTCGGCGTCCCGCTCTGGAAGCGGCTCGAGAAGGAGCTCGAGCGCCTGCGCGAAGAAGAGGCTGTCGTCGACGCCGCCAGGGCGCGCCTCACACGATCGACGGATCGAACGGCAGGGCAATCCGCCTGAGTTCTTTCGCCCGCCATTCCAGCGATCCGCCCGCACCGTAGCGCGGCCGGTCGATCGTGTGCCCCATCAGGATCCGGCGCAGCTCCTCGTCGAGCCCGCCTTCCTTCATCCTGTCCTCGAATGTGTGGCGGAACGAGTAGATCTTGTGCTGCGCCGTCGGAAACAGCTTGTTCGCGCGAAAGAACTTGTTGAGCGCCGCGGAGAGCTCGTTCTCTCGATTGCGATAGCGTGGAAACCCCGCCTTGTGGCGCCTGAACACTTCCAGCGCGATCCCGACCAGCGGCACCAGTCGTTCAGAAGACGCCGTCTTGATCTCGCGCGGATCGTCCGGATCGGTACGCGGCTCGATGGCCAGATGCGGAATCTTGTGTGTCAGCCGGATCGAAGACGGCTGCAGATTGGCAATCTCGCTCGGCCGCGCCCCTGTCTCGATCAGGGCGAGCGCGATGCCGCGCGCCTCGTCGTTAAGCGTGGCGAGCGCGCCCGGCTTCATGATGGTGCCCGTGATCCACTCGGACGGGAATGGCGGGCGGGAGCGCTTCTTGCGCGTGGAGAAGTTCAGCCCGGCAAACGGGTTCTTTCGCTCCTCGTCGCCCATATGCTGGAAATAGGCGTCGTAGAGCACGCGCATGTTTCCGATATCGCGGTTTCCGGACGAGGCGGAATGCGTCGCCCGCCCTTCCTTCGGCGCGATCCGCTCGAGCCAGTAGCGGTAGATCCGCTGCGCGTCGTCGCGCGTGATCTCCGCCATGGCCTTGTCGCCGACGATCGCGATGAAATTGTTGACCGCCCGCTGCTTGACCTTCTTCCACTGCGCCTTCTGGACGGCCGACTTGTTGACCAGTTCGTCGGCGACGATCTCGTCGCAGTAAACGCCGAACGCCTCGCTGACCGATGTGGCCGGAACGGGCGTCATGCCAAGCAGGCCGACGGCGGTCTCCTTCTCGATCCTGTCGGAGAGAAGAACCTCCACGCGCTCGGCGATCTCATTGAAGGATGGCGAATCGGCAAGTGCCTGGGACGACCGGAAGGAAAAGCCGAGCGCCTCGACGCGCCGCATGACGGCCTGATGCCGCGCCCTGGCGAGATTCGATTCGTCGCCCTCGACGAGAGAGGCCCAGAGAGCTTCATCGCCCGCCTCCAGAAGGTTGCGCTTGGCGCGGGCAATGGCCAGATCGTCGGTCTTCAGGGAAACGCGGATGCGCGGCGCGCGCTCGTCGAGCAGAAGGACGGCCGTTGGAACGTTGCGCTTGTAATAATACCAGCCGTCGCGCAGCTGAAGATATCGATCCTGATCGGCCTTCGACTTTCGCTGCCGCCCCACTACCGCACCCTTCCAAACCCTTGCCTTTCCGGCGAAAGGCCCCGTTAGAGGTCACAGTATAGGGCACGATAACGAAGAATTGGTCAATAGCGCGAAGCGATCAAAAGGCGAAAGCCTTTTGATTTCAATGCACTAGAGGATTTCCGATGAGGGAAAATTGGTGCGGTCGAGAAGACTCGAACTTCCACGGGTTGCCCCACAGCGACCTCAACGCTGCGCGTCTACCAATTCCGCCACGACCGCACGCAACGAAAGGCCGGCTCGCACCGGCCAGAGGGCGTGTAGCAAATCGGTTATTCAGAGACAAGTGCGACAGACGCAAATCTTCGCAAAATCGAACGGCGCGTCCACGAGGTTCTGAAACTGGTCCCGGCGCGGCTTGCGGCATGGTCCGCGAGCGACTGGACCCGGGCGACGTTTATCGCCATATGTGCCACAGCAACGCCCGTGAAGAGACAGATCCCTGATGAGCGAACGCAGCCAGATCGACACCGCTTTCCAGCCGCGCGACACAGCCCCGCCCGTCGAATGGCGCGTCGAGCCGGGGCTGACGGAATATGCTGCGGCACTCGCCTTCATGGAAGAGCGCGCCGGGCAGATCCGCGAGGGCCTGGCCGGCGAGATGGTCTGGCTGGTGGAGCATCCGCCCCTTTACACCGCCGGCACCAGCGCCCGGCAGGAAGACCTGCTCGACGCCGCTCGCTTTCCGGTCTTCAAGGCCGGGCGCGGCGGCGAATACACCTATCACGGACCGGGCCAGCGGGTGGCCTATGTGATGCTCGACCTCAAGTCGCGGCGCGAGGATGTGCGGGCCTTCGTCGCGGCGCTCGAGCACTGGATCATCGATACGCTCGGACGCTTCAACGTCACGGGCGAGCGGCGCGAGGACCGGGTCGGGGTCTGGGTCCGCCGCCCCGACAAGCCCCCCCTACCCGGCGGCCTGCCGGCGGAGGACAAGATCGCCGCCATCGGGATTCGCGTGCGCCGCTGGGTCAGCTTCCACGGCATCGCGGTCAATGTCGAACCGGAACTGGCACATTTCAACGGCATCGTGCCCTGCGGTATAAGCGGCTATGGCGTCACAAGCCTGGTCGATCTCGGCCTGCCGGTGACGATGGAGGACTTCGATCTGGCGCTGAAGGCGGCCTTCGAGAAAACGTTCGGTCCCACCGAACGCCGCTGACGGCACCGACCCAATGCACACGAGGGAGCATCTTCCGATGCGCTCCCGCCCAGCAGAGGAGTGCCAGGCATGCGCTTTCCCCACGCAATGACATCCGCCGCCGCCTTATCGGCCCTGCTTCTTGCCGGAAGCACCGGTTTCGCACAGCAGGCGACGGACGCCCACGCCCCCGAAATGGCCAGCGGCATCACCAGCAAGGCGGCCGTCCGCGCCAAGGAGCAGATGGTGGCCGCCGCCAATCCGCTGGCCGCCGAGGCCGGTCTTGAAATCCTGCGCAAAGGCGGCAGCGCCGCCGACGCGCTCGTCGCGGTGCAGACCGTGCTCGGCCTGGTGGAGCCGCAATCGTCCGGCATCGGCGGCGGCGCCTTTCTCGTCTGGTACGACGCGGCAAGCGGCGCGGTCACCACGTTCGACGGCCGCGAGACGGCACCCGCCGCGGCCACCCCGGCCCTCTTCCTCGACGGGAAGGGAGAACCCCTCGCCTTCTTCGATGCGGTGGTCGGCGGCCGTTCGGTCGGCGCGCCCGGGGTGGTGCGCCTGATGGAAGCCGTGCATCAAAAGGCCGGCAGGCTCGCCTGGGCGGAGACGCTCCAGCCGGCGATTGCTCTGGCCGAGGCCGGCTTCGCGGTGTCGCCACGCCTCAACGCGCTTCTGGCCGGAGACAAGGACAAGCTCGCCACGCAGGCCGCGGCCCGCGCCTATTTCTACGACGCCGCGGGCGAACCGCTCGCTGCCGGCAGCCTTCTCCGGAATCCCGACTACGCGGAAACCCTGAAGGTAATTGCCGCGGAAGGGGCCGACGGTTTCTACAAGGGGGCCGTGGCGGAAAAGATCGTCGCGGCGGTCAAGGCGCACGAGACGAATCCCGGCCTGCTCACGCTGGACGATCTCGCCGCCTATGAGGTCAAGGAGCGGGAGGCCGTCTGCGCGCCCTATCGCGGCCTCGACGTGTGCGGCATGGGACCGCCCTCCTCCGGCGCGCTGACCGTCGGCCAGATCCTCGGCATGGTCGCCGAATTCGACCTGGCGGGCCTCGGTCCGGACGATCCGGAGAGCTGGCGCATCATCGGCGACGCGACGCGCCTCGCCTTCGCCGACCGCGGCCTCTACATGGCCGACAGCGACTTCGTCAAAATGCCGAGCGGCCTGCTCGACGCCGACTATCTGAAGGAGCGCGCCGCGCTGATCCGGCGACCGACCGCCCTGGAGGACGACGCGGTCAAGGCCGGCACGCCGCCCTGGGACAAGGCGGAGCTGCGCATCGACGGCACCAGCCTGACGCAGCCCTCCACCTCGCATTTCGTCATCGTCGACAAGGACGGCAACATCGCCTCCATGACCACATCCGTGGAAAGCGCCTTCGGCTCACGGCAGATGGCGGGTGGGTTCATCCTCAACAACCAGCTCACCGATTTCTCCTTCGCGCCTGAAAGCGACGGCGAGGCGGTGGCCAACCGGGTGGAGCCGGGCAAGCGCCCGCGCTCCTCGATGTCGCCGACCATCATCATGAAGGACGGCAAGCCGCTCCATGCACTGGGTTCGCCAGGCGGAAGCAACATCATCCCCTATGTGGCGAACACGATCATAGCCCTCGCGGACTGGCAGATGAACATGCAGCAGGCGATAGACCTGCCGCATCTGACCAACCGATTCGGGACCTATACGATCGAGTCCGGAACGGCGGCGGAAGACCTGACCGACGATCTCGACGCGCTGGGCTTCAAGACGTCGGTCGGCGAACTGAACTCGGGCCTGCATGGGATATCCATCCTGCCGGACGGGCTGGAAGGCGGGGCGGACCCGCGCCGCGAAGGCGTCGCCATCGGCGACTGAGCGGTACGCCTACAGAAGACGGGACGCGCAGTGCACAAAGCGGCTCTCGAGGCGGGATCATCCCGCCTCTTTCACGGCCACTCTCAGAACGCGCCGATCAACGCGGCGGCGACGACGATGAAGGAACTGACGGCAACAAGCGAGGCGACATCCTGAACAAGTTCGGTCATAACTCTCTCCTGATCTCTTTATGAGCCGTTTATGTTCTATTTTTGTTCCATCGTCAAGCGCATGCGGAGGCCGGGCGGTCGCATCGGAACAACAGGGTTGACGTAAAGTTAACCGGTCCGCGCCGGCGCACGGACGCTCCAGACGGGTTCATCGTTTCGGGGAAATGCCGCCCGGCTTCATCTTCCGCATCGGCATAGACGCCGGGGTTTCCGGCCGACCGCGCGGCCGCGCTTCTGGCGCTCAGTGCCTGAACGGAACGACCTTCCCCCCCTCGAGCGTCACCACCCGGTCCATGCGCCTGGCGAGATCGTGATTATGGGTGGCGATGAGCGCGGCCAGACCCGACTGGCGCACCAGCGCCTCCAGTGCATCGAAGACATAGCCGGCGGTGACCGGGTCGAGGTTTCCGGTCGGCTCGTCGGCGAGCAGGACGCGCGGCGCATTGGCGACGGCGCGGGCGATGGCGACGCGCTGCTGTTCGCCGCCCGAAAGCTCGGCCGGTCGATGTCCGGCGCGATGGCCGACGCGCAGATAGTCCAGCAGTTGCAGGGCGCGGCCCTTCGCCTCGCCGGGGGCCATTCCAGTCACCATCTGCGGGATCATCACATTCTCCTCGGCGGTGAACTCCGGCAGGAGATGATGGAACTGGTAGACGAAGCCGATCTCGTTGCGGCGGATCGCCGTGCGCTGATCATCGTTGAGGCGGCCGCAGGCCCTGCCCCCGATGACGACCTCGCCGGCGTCCGGCGCCTCCAGCAGACCGGCCAGATGCAGCAGCGTCGACTTGCCGGCGCCCGACGGCGCGACCAGCGCCACCATCTCGCCCGGCACCAGCGCGAAATCGGCATCCTGCAGGATGGTCAGGCGGTCGGCGCCCTGACGATAGCTGCGCTCGATCTTCTTCAGTTCGAGAACGGCGGCGGCCATCAGTCGTACCTCAGCGCATCGACCGGATCGAGGCGCGAGGCGCGCCATGCCGGAAACAGGGTCGCCAGGAAAGACAGCGCCAGCGCCATCACGATCACATAGATCGTCTCGCCGGCCTCCATCTTGGCCGGCAGGCGGCTCAGGAAGTAGATCTCGGGGTTGAAGATGGTCGTGCCGGAGAGCCAGGAGAAGAACTGGCGGATCGACTCGACGTTCATGCAGATGACGACGCCGAGCACGACGCCGGCGATCGTGCCGGCCACGCCAATAGCCGCCCCCGTCATCAGGAAGATGCGCATGATGGCGCCGCTGGTCGCGCCCATGGTGCGCAGGATGGCGATGTCGTGCCCCTTGTCCTTCACCAGCATCACGAGGCCGGAGATGATGTTCAGGGCCGCCACGAGGACGATCATGGTCAGGATCATGAACATCACGTTCCGCTCCACCTCGAGCGCGGAGAAGAAGGTGCTGTTGCGCTGCCGCCAGTCGGACAGGAGGACCGGCCTCTGGGCGGCTTCCTCCACCGCCGGGCGGATCGCCTCCACGGCATCCGGATCGTCGACGAACAGTTCGATCGACTGCACAAGACCCTCAGCGTTGAAGAAGAGCTGCGCTTCCTCGAGCGGCAGGTAGATGATCGAGCTGTCATATTCGGACATGCCGCTCTCGAAGGTGGCGGAGACTGGATAGGTCTTCACCCGCGGGGTCGTGCCGAAAGGGGTGATGTCGCCCTCCGGCGCCACCAGGGTGACCGAATCGCCGATCGCCAGACCGAGATTCTCCGCCATGCGTGTGCCAACCGCGACCCCTTCACCGGCTGCGAAGCCAACCAGCGAACCGTCGCGGATGTTCTTCGAGATAAGATCGAGGCGGGTAAGATCGTCGGCCCGCACGCCACGGACGAAGGCGCCGGTGCCGGCGCCCGAGCGGCCGGAAACGAGCACCTGTCCCTGCACCATGGGCAGGGCGAGCCGCACGCCGTCCACGCCCTCGATGCGCTTGGCGACGGCGTCGTAGTCGCTGAGCGGCATGTCCACCGGCTGGACGATCAGGTGGCCGTTGACGCCCAGAATGCGCGTCAGGAGTTCGGCGCGAAAGCCGTTCATCACAGCCATCACCACGATCAGCGTGGCGACGCCGAGCATGATGCCGACAAAGGAGATGGAGGCGATGACGGAGATCACCGTCTCCTTGCGCCGCGAGCGCAGATAGCGCCAGGCGATCAGCCGTTCGAAGTGCGAAAAAGGTCCGGCGCCCTTCGGCGTCGCCTGCGCCGTGGCGGCAGCCGGCTGGCTGGTGGCGGCGTCACTCATCATCACACCTCGTGGGCTGAAGCCTGCGCGGTCGCGTCATGGACGCCCGGCGTTCAGACGGTTGACCACCGCTTCGAGCGGCAGGGTTTCGCGCGCGCCGGTGGCCCGGTTCTTGATTTCCGCCTCGCCGCCGGCCACGCCGCGCGGGCCGACGATGACCTGCCAGGGAACGCCGATCAGGTCGGCCGTGGCGAACTTGCCGCCGGCACGGGCATCCGTGTCATCGTAGAGCACGTCCTTTCCGGCCGCCTGCAACTGCTCATAGAGCGTTTCGCAGGCCTGGTCACACGCTTCGTCGCCGGCCTTCATGTTGATCAGCACGGCGTCGAACGGCGCCACGCTTTCCGGCCAGATGATGCCGTTCTCGTCATGGCTTGCCTCGATGATCGCCGCCAGGAGGCGGCTCGGGCCGATGCCGTAGGATCCCATGGACACAAAGTGCTCCTTGCCGTCCGGTCCGGTGACCGTGGCGTTCATGGGCTTTGAATACTTGGTGCCGAAGTGGAAAATATGGCCGACCTCGATGCCGCGCGCGGAAACTTTCTCGCCCTCGGCGATGGCGGTCCAGGCGGCCTCGTCGTGCATCTCGTCCGTCGCCGCGTAGGGGGTCGTCCAGGCCTCGACGATCCCAGCAATCTCCGCATCATCGGCGAAGTCCACGTCGGCGCCGGGCACCTCGAACTTCAGGAAGTCCTTGTGACAGAAGACCTCGCTCTCGCCCGTCGAGGCGAGGATGATGAACTCGTGGCTGAGATCGCCGCCGATCGGGCCGGTGTCGGCGCGCATCGGGATGGCCTGCAGCCCCATGCGCGAGAAGGTGCGCAGATAGGCAACGAACATGCGGTTGTAGGCAGCCTTCGCTCCCTCGAAATCGAGGTCGAAGGAATAGGCGTCCTTCATCAGGAACTCGCGCGAGCGCATGACGCCGAAGCGCGGGCGCACCTCGTCGCGGAACTTCCACTGGATGTGATAGAGGTTCAGCGGCAGGTCCTTGTAGGACCGGACATAGGAGCGGAAGATGTCGGTGACCATCTCCTCATTGGTCGGGCCGTACAGCATCTGGCGCTCGTGCCGGTCGACGATGCGCAGCATCTCCTTGCCGTAATCGTCGTAGCGGCCGCTCTCCATCCACAGATCCGCCGACTGGATGGTCGGCATCAGGATCTCCTGCGCGCCGGCGCGGTCCTGTTCCTCGCGCACGATGCCGTTGACCTTCTCGAGCACCCGCTTGCCCAGCGGCAGCCAGGAGAACGAGCCGGCACCCTGCTGGCGGATCATGCCGGCGCGCAGCATCAGGCGATGCGAGACGATCTCGGCCTCGCGCGGTGTTTCTTTCAGGATCGGCAGGAAGTAGCGCGACAGTCGCATAGACGCATCCATAAAGGCGGCTCGGGGAGCCTGTTCGGAATCACAGTTTCGTGCTGCTAGAGCCCGGTTTCTTTAACCATTTCGCAAGGGATTGGAAACCCACGCCCGCGACCCGACGCAGGCATGGAAGGCCGGCCCGCGTTTTCAAGAGGCGCACCCGAAGTCCCGACGGTAACAATGCATTTCAAATGCATTTTTCCTCGTGACATTTCGTCTCAACATGATCTAGAGTGCGCTCCCATAACAAGAGGATGGAGCCAAATTCATCCTCACCACGCGGTCAAAGTCTTGGGAGGATGCGGTCCAGGCGCGGTTATACGCAGCCGCCGACAGTGATACGGTTAAGGATCGGACGCGTTGAGTTAGCAAGGCCTCGGCCTTGCATTTTTTTTTGGCTTTTTTCCCTCAGGGGACTGACGGTCAGGTGGGCGGCAACGGACCGGTCGCCGCCATCGGAAGCGTCTTTAGGCCCGTTCAGCGTTTCACAGAAACGCTGAACGGGCCTATCTCATTGTTCTACCGCGTTTATGCGGGCGTCAGGTGATTCCACCTGACTGCAAAACGCTCAAACTTATTGTTTTTCCGCAATTCCGGACGGAAAACCGGTCCCCACTTTTCCTGGAATTGCTCTAGTCAAAGGTCGGGACGATGCGCGGGATGTCGTCGAACGACCATCCGAGACCGCGGGTCACGAAATACAGGATGCCGAAGATGATGAGCGCGATGATTGTCGTGCGGATCAGCGCGCGCAGCATGTGCGGCCCGCGCGGCGCGCTTTCGGTGGTGCCGAGCGTCACCTCGCCGTCCTCGTCCTGCGTCCGCAGTCCGAAGGGGATCGCGGCGAACAGGACCGTCCACCAGATGATGAAGAACACAGCGAGAAGCGAAAGCCAGCCCATCGGAAACCTCAGACCTGTTCGAGTTCGACGAGCGTGCCGGTAAAGTCCTTCGGGTGAAGGAACAGCACCGGCTTTCCATGAGCGCCGGTTTTCGGCTCGCCGTCACCGAGCACCCGCGCCCCGCCGGCCTTCAGCCGGTCCCGCGCGGCGACGATGTCATCCACTTCATAGCAGATGTGGTGCATGCCGCCATCGGGGTTCCGGGCGAGGAAAGCGGCGATGGGAGACCCCTCGCCCAGCGGCTCCAGAAACTCGACCTTGGTGTTGCCGAGCTCGACGAAAACGACCGTCACGCCATGCTCGGGCAGAGCCTGCGGTGCGGAGACGCGCGCGCCCAGCGTGTCGCGATAGAGAGCGGCCGCCTTCGCCAGATCGGGCACCGCAATCGCCACATGGTTCAATCGTCCGAGCATCGGCTTCTTCTTCCGTCGGCAGGCAAGGGAGACCGCAACCGGTCAGCTCCCCTGCTTATTGCGTGACGAAGACCGTCACAATGGGCTTTTTGCCCCAGGCATTGTTGGCGGCATTGCGCACGGCGCGGCGGACCGCCTCGAGCACCAGATCGAGGTCCTTGCGGCGCGCCCGCGGGATGCCCCGGACGGCGCTGACCGCCGCCTCGAGCATGATCTCCTCCAGCAGCTTGCCGCTCGCATCCGCCTCGGCGACGCCGATGGCGACGATGTCCGGATCGCCGTCGAGATCGTGGCGCTCGTCGAGCACGACATTGACGGCGACATGGCCGGCGAAGGACAGTTTGCGCCGGTCGCGAATGCCCATCTCCTCGTCGGAGCCGAGCAGCTTTCCGTCCTTGAAGAAGCGCCCATGCGGCACCTCGCCGACGATCTCGGCGGGGCCGGGGGCGAGGCGCAGCATGTCGCCATTGCGCACCTGCGCCACTTCGGGAATGCCTTCCATCGCGCCGAGCGATCCCTGCGCCACCAGATGGGCCGCCTCGCCATGCACGGGCACGAGGATCCGCGGCCGCGTCCAGGCATACATGCGCTTAAGTTCGCTGCGCCGGGGATGGCCCGACACATGCACCAGCGCGTCATCGTCCTCGATGATCCTGATCCCCTGCTCGATCAGCAGGTTCTGCGTCTCGAGGATCGCCTTCTCATTGCCGGGAATGACGCGCGAGGAATAGACCACGGTATCGCCGGGCGAGAGCGCCACGTTGCGCATCTCGTCGCGGGCGAGCTTGGCGAGTGCGGCCCGCCCCTCGCCCTGGCTGCCCGTGCACAGGATCACCACCTTGTCGCGCGGCACGCTCTGGAAATCCTCTTCCGCCAGGAAGCCCGGCAGGCCGTCGAGATAGCCGAGCTCGCCGGCGACGTCGATCACCCGCTTCAGCGAGCGCCCGAGCACCAGAAGCTGCCGCCCGGCATCGCGGGTGGCCTCGGCAATGGAGCGGATGCGCCCGACATTGGACGAGAAGGTGGTGACGGCCACCCGTCCCCGGGCGGCGGCGATGACCTCCTTCAGGCCTTCGCCGACAGCCTGCTCGGTGGGCGATTCGCCCTCGCGCATCGCGTTGGTGGAATCGCAGACCAGCGCCAGAACACCGGCATCGCCGATGGCGCGGAAACGCGCCTCGTCGGTCTTGGGGCCGATCGCCGGCGCCTGGTCGATCTTCCAGTCGCCCGTGTGGATCACCGTGCCGGCCGCGGTCGTGATGGCGAGCGACACCGGTTCGGGGATAGAGTGCGCAACAGCGACGGCCTCGATGCTGAACGGGCCGACCTCGAAGGTCTCGCCGGCGCGGAAGACCTTCACCGGGACTTTCGGCGCGTTCGATTCCGACTGGCGCTTGGCCTCCAGCAGGCCGGCGGCGAAGGGTGTCATCCAGACATCGACCTTGAGGCGCGGCCAGAGATCCAGCACTGCGCCATAGTGGTCTTCATGGGCATGGGTGATGATCATGCCGCGCAAATTGCCGACTTCGCCCTCGATGAAGCGGATGTCCGGCAGGACCAGATCGACGCCGGGAAGGTCGGGGCCCGGAAAGGTGACGCCGCAATCGACGATGATCCATTCGCGCTTGTGCTTCGGGCCGAAGCCGTAGAGACCGAAATTCATGCCGATCTCGCCGACGCCGCCCAAGGGGCAGAAGACGAGTTCCGCCTCGCCGGCTTGTTCGTTGATGTCCTTCTTGCTGGAACGCGCCATTGGTTCCCCTTTTCTCAATCTGATTGCGCCGAGGCAACGGCGCCGAAATGAACATCGCCGGCAGCGACCTTGAGCAATGAGCCATCCGCCTCGCGGATGACGAACCGGCAATCCTCGTCGATGGTCTCGAAGGTACCGCGCGCCACGCGGCCATCCAGACGAATGGATACTTGTGCGCCCAGCCCGGCGGCGCGCTCCAGCCAGCGCTCCCGGACCTGCTGGAGACCGCGCCCGGCGTTCCAGAGGCGACTGTTATCGACCCAGGCATCGGAAAGCGCAAGGAACAGGTCTTTCGCGTCTCCCTGAAACCCCAGTCCGCGCAGCGAGATCGCCGGATAAGGCACATCCTCGGGATGCGCGACGACGTTCACGCCGATGCCGAGCGCGATGGCGAAGCGTCCATCGGCCAACAGGCCGGATTCGAGCAGGATGCCGGCAAGCTTGGCGCCGCCCGCCAGAACGTCGTTCGGCCATTTGAGTTCGAAACGGCCACGCCTGGTGTCGGCGCCGTCGGCGGCAATGGCCACCCGCGCCTCGGGGACGATGGCGGTGAGCGCATCCGACAGGGCAAGACCGGCGACGAAGCCCAGCGTGGCGGCGGTGCCCGGAGCCAGATCGCCGACCGTCAGGAGCGTGGCCGCCAGATTGCCGTGCGGCGTCGCCCACTGGCGGCCGCGCCGGCCCCGGCCGCTTGACTGCTGAAGGGCCGTGATCCAGAGAGCGCCGGGATCGCCGTCGCGGGCGCGGTCGAGCGCCATGGCGTTGGTCGACCCGACGCTGTCATGCGCTTCCAGGCGGTAGCCGGCCTGGATGGCGGAAGGCGCCAGGCGGAATCCCATCCGATCAGAAGAACGTCTTGGCGGCGGCCTCGGCGAACCGGCCGACGGGACCGCCGATCAGGGCATAGAACAGGACGAAGGCGGCGGAGATCAGCATCACCAGGCGCAGTTCGCCGGCCATCGGCTGGAAGCCGCCCGCGGATTCGTCGAACCACATGATCTTGATGACGCGCAGATAGTAGTAGGCGCCCACGACGGAGGCGAGCACGCCGATCACGGCAAGCGCATAGAGTTCCGCGTTGATGGCGGCCATGAAGACGTACCATTTTCCGAAGAAGCCCGCGAGCGGCGGGATGCCGGCCAGCGAGAACATCAGGATCGTCATGATGGTCGCCATCATCGGGTTGGTCGAGGACAGGCCCGCCAGATCGTCGATCTGCTCGACATTGCCTTCGTGGCGGCGCATGGCGAGGATGACGGCGAAGGTGCCCAGCGTCATCGCCAGGTAGATCAGCATGTAGATCGCCACGCCACGCACGCCTGCTTCCGAATTGGCAGCCAGGCCGACGAGCGCGTAGCCCATATGGCCAATCGACGAATAGGCCATCAGGCGCTTGATGTTGCGCTGGCCGATCGCGGCGAAGGCACCGAGCGCCATCGAGGCGATGGAGATGAAGACGATGATCTGCTGCCAGTCGAGCGCGATGGGCTCGAAAGCGCCCATGGTGATGCGCACCAGCAGCGCCATGGCCGCCATCTTGGGCGCCGCGGCGAAGAAGGCGGTGACCGGGGTCGGCGCGCCCTCGTAGACGTCCGGTGTCCACATGTGGAACGGCACCGCAGAGATCTTGAAGGCGAGGCCGGCGAGCACGAAGACGAGGCCGAAGACGAGGCCGAGCTGGCGTTCGGCGCCGGTCAGGGACGCGGCGATCACGTCGAAGCCGGTGTTGCCGGTGTAGCCGTAGACCAGCGAGATGCCGTAGAGCATCATGCCCGAGGAGAGCGCGCCGAGGACGAAATACTTCAGGCCCGCTTCCGTTGAACGTGCGCTGTCGCGATTGATCGCCGCCACGACGTAGAGCGCCAGCGACTGCAGTTCGAGACCGAGATAGAGCGCGATCATGTCGTTGGCGGACACCATCAGCATCATGCCGAGCGTCGCCAGCATGATCAGCACCGGATATTCGAACTTGTCGAACTTCTCCGCCTTGGCGAAGCCGACCGACATGATCAGCGTGACCACGGAACCGATCACGGTCAGGATCTTCATGAAACGCGAGAATGCATCGCTGACGAAGGCGCCGCCGAAGGCACGGCCGTCCGACGGGAAGATCACCATCAGCGCGACCACCGCCACCATGAGCGCGACGGCCAGGCCGGTCACAGTGGTGTTGGCACGCGCCCCGGAGAAGACGCCGACCATCAGGAGCGCCATGGCGCCCACCGCCAAGAGCAGCTCCGGCGTGGCAAGGATCAGGCTTATCGTCAGATCAGGCGTCATTTCATTTTCGTCCGTTTACTGGGCGGCTGCCGTCGCCGCCTGACGCGCCGCATCGGCGGAAAGGGCGACATTGTTGACTAACGCTTCGACGGAAACCGCCGTCGCGTCGAGCAGCGGGGCGGGATAGACACCGAAGAAGATGACGAGCACGACCAGCGGATAGAGGATCAGCTTCTCGCGCGTCGAGAGATCGAGCAGGCTCTTCAGGCTTTCCTTGGTCAGCGAGCCGAAGACCACGCGGCGGTAGAGCCACAGCGCATAGGCGGCCGACAGGATCACGCCGGTGGCCGCGAACAGCGCCACCCAGGTGTTGACCTCGAAGACGGCCAGCAGCGTCAGGAACTCGCCGACGAAGCCGCTCGTGCCCGGCAGGCCGACATTGGCCATGGTGAAGATCAGGAACACCGTGGCGTATTTCGGCATGTTGTTGACCAGGCCGCCATAGGCTGCGATCTCGCGGGTATGCATGCGGTCATAGATGACGCCGACGCAGAGGAACAGCGCGCCGGAGACGAGGCCGTGCGAAATCATCTGGAAGATGGCGCCCTGCACGCCCTGCTCGTTGAGCGCGAAGATGCCCATCGTGACGAAGCCCATATGGGCGACCGAGGAATAGGCGATCAGCTTCTTGATGTCCTCCTGCATCAGCGCCACCAGCGAGGTGTAGATGATGGCGACCACCGACAGGGTGAAGACCAGCGGCGCCAGGTCGATGGAGGCGACCGGGAACATGGGCAGCGAGAAGCGCAGGAAGCCGTAGCCGCCCATCTTCAGGAGGATGCCGGCCAGGATCACCGAACCGGCCGTCGGCGCTTCCACATGCGCGTCGGGAAGCCAGGTGTGGACCGGCCACATGGGCATCTTGACGGCGAAGGAGGCGAAGAAGGCCACCCACAGCCAGTATTGCATGCCTGTCGGGAAGACGTGCGTCAGCAGCGTCGGGATGTCCGTCGTGCCGGCCTGCCAGAACATCGCCATCATGGCGAGCAGCATCAGGACCGAGCCCAGCAGCGTGTAGAGGAAGAACTTGAAGCTCGCATAGACGCGCCGCTTGCCGCCCCACACGCCGATGATGATGAACATCGGGATCAGGCCCGCCTCGAAGAAGACGTAGAACAGAACGACGTCCAGCGCGCAGAACACGCCGATCATCAAGGTTTCCAGGATCAGGAAGGCGATCATGTATTCCTTGACGCGCTTGTCGATCGCCTCCCAGCTGGCCAGGATGCAGAACGGCATCAGGAACGTGGTCAGGATGACGAACAGCATCGAGATGCCGTCCACGCCCATGTGATACGAAATCCCCGAATCCAGCCATTCCCGCTTCTCGACCATCTGGAAGCCGGGAACCGAAGCATCGAAGCCCAGCCAGATGAACAGCGACAGGACGAAGGTGAACACCGTCGTCAGCAGCGCGACGTTGCGGATGTTGCGGCGCGCGCCCGGTCCGTCCTCGCGGATCAGCAGGATCAGGAACGCACCGACCAGCGGCAGGAACGTAACCGTGGAGAGAATGGGCCAGTCGGTCATTTTAGAATGCGCCTCCGAGCATCATCCAGGTAACGAGAGCCGCAACGCCGATGAGCATGGCGAAGGCATAGTGATAGAGATAGCCGCTCTGAAGCCGGACGATCCGGTTGGTGACGTCGACCACCCAGGCCGACACGCCGTCGGGGCCGAAACCGTCGATGAGCCAGCCGTCGCCCTTCTTCCAGAGGAAGTGGCCGAGACGCTTGGCGGGGCGGACGAACAGGAAGTCGTTGGCCTCGTCGAAATACCACTTGTTGAGCAGGAAGGCGTAGAGGCCGCTGAACTGGCGGGCGAGCGCCTTCGGCCGCTCGGGCGAGCGGATGTAGAACACCCATGCGACGTAGAGACCGATCAGCATGGCGACGAACGGCGCCAGCTTCACCCAGACGGGCACATGGTGGAATTCCTCGAGCATGTGATTGTCCGGCAGCGTGAACAGCGCTCCCTTCCAGAAGGCCTCGTAGCCCTCCCCGATGAACGCGCCCTTGAAGATGACGCCCGCGAACAGCGCGCCGGCGGCCAGGATGAAGAGCGGAAGCAGCATGACCATCGGCGATTCATGCACGTGATGCATGACGTCGGCGGACGCCCGGGCCTTGCCGTGGAAGGTCATGAAGATCAGGCGCCAGGAATAGAAGCTGGTGAAGACGGCGGCCAGCGTGAGGAGCACGAAGGCGATCCCCGCCATGGCGTTCTCGCCGGCGAAGGCGCCTTCGATGATCGCGTCCTTGGAGAAGAAACCGGCGG
Source organism: Nitratireductor pacificus pht-3B (assembly GCF_000300335.1). Classification (GTDB taxonomy): domain Bacteria; phylum Pseudomonadota; class Alphaproteobacteria; order Rhizobiales; family Rhizobiaceae; genus Nitratireductor; species Nitratireductor pacificus. The sequence continues at coordinate 16,302 of NZ_AMRM01000003.1, forward strand.
TGCCGATGACGGTCATCGGAATGCCGACGCCGGTCAGTGCGATCGTGCCGATGATCATCATCCAGTAGGTCTTCGGTATCAGCGTGCGCAGGCCGCCCATCTTGCGCATGTCCTGTTCGTCGGAAACGGCATGGATGACCGAGCCGGAGCCGAGGAACAGCAGCGCCTTGAAGAAGGCGTGCGTGAAGAGGTGGAAGATCGCCGCGCCGTAGAAGCCGGTGCCGAGCGCCACGAACATGTAGCCGAGCTGCGAGCAGGTGGAATAGGCGATGACGCGCTTGATATCGTTCTGCACGAGACCGACGGTGGCAGCGAAGAAGGCCGTGAAGGCGCCGACGAAGGTCACCACGGTGAGCGCCGTGTGCGACAATTCGAAGATCGGCGACAGGCGCGCCACCATGAAGACGCCGGCGGTGACCATCGTCGCCGCGTGGATCAGCGCCGAGACGGGCGTCGGGCCTTCCATGGCATCCGGCAGCCAGGTGTGCAGCGGCACCTGCGCCGACTTGCCCATGGCACCCATGAAAAGGAGCAGCGCGACCACGGTGATGGCCGTCGACTTGTCGAGCGCATAGCCGAGGAAGGTCAGGACCGTCTCGCTGGATTCTGCGCCTTCCGCCGGCAGATAGGTCGCCGCATTGGCGAAGATCGTGTCGAAATTGACCGAGCCGAACAGCATGAACAAGCCGAAGATGCCGAGCAGGAAGCCGAAATCGCCGATGCGGTTGACGACGAAGGCCTTGATCGCTGCGGCGTTGGCCGAGGGCTTCTTGAACCAGAAGCCGATCAGCAGGTAGGAGGCGAGACCGACGCCCTCCCAGCCGAAGAACATCTGGATCAGGTTGTCGGAGGTCACCAGCATGAGCATGGCGAAGGTGAACAGCGACAGATAGGCGAAGAAGCGCGGCCGGTGCGGGTCGTGGTGCATGTAGCCGATGGAATAAATGTGCACCAGCGCCGAGACCGTGTTGACCACGACCAGCATGACCGCCGTCAGCGTGTCGATCCGCAGCGCCCAGTAGACGTCAAGGCTGCCGGAGGTGATGAAGCGCAGCACCGGCACGGAGAAGGCCTCGCCGCTACCCAGCGCCACCTGGAAGAAGGCAACCCAGGACAGGAGGGCCGAAATCACCAGCAGGCCGGAGGTGATCAGCTCGGATCCCTTGGCGCCGATGGAGCGGCCGAAGAGCCCGGCAATCAGAAATCCGACGAGCGGAAGGAAAACGATCGCGTGATACATGGCGCGGCTCTCAGCCCTTCATCATGTTGATGTCTTCGACGGCGATGGTGCCGCGATTGCGGAAGAAGACGACGAGAATGGCGAGGCCGATCGCGGCTTCCGCCGCCGCGACGGTGAGAACGAACAGGGCGAAGACCTGGCCCACCAGATCGCCGAGCACCGACGAGAAGGCGACGAAGTTCAGGTTCACCGCGAGCAGGATCAGCTCGACGGACATCAGGATGATGATGACGTTCTTGCGGTTCAGGAAGATGCCGAACACGCCGAGCGTGAAAAGGATCGCCGAAACGGTCAGATAGTGTGCGATGCCGATTTCCAGCATGGTCAGATTCCCTCGCCCGTTTCGACTTTCTTGATCTCGATCGCCGTCTCGGGCGTACGCGCCACCTGGACCGAGATGTTCTGGCGCTTGACGCCTTCCTTGTGGCGCAGAGTCAGAACGATGGCGCCGATCATGGCGACCAGCAGCACCATGCCGGCGATCTGGAAGTAGTGGATGTAATCCGTGTAGAGGATGTCGCCGAGCGCGGCGGTATTGTGCCGCACCGAAGGCGGCGGCGCGGGCTTGGCGATATCGCCGGCAAGCTCCGGCGCGAAGGCATAGCCGCCGAGCACGATCACCAGTTCGGCCGCCAGAATGATGCCGACCAGCGCGCCGACCGGCGCATATTGCAGGGCGCCGCGCTTCAGCTCGGCGAAGTCGACATCGAGCATCATGACGACGAACAGGAACAGCACGGCGACCGCGCCGACATAGACCACCAGCATGATGAACGCCAGAAACTCGGCGCCTGTCAGCAGGAACAGGCCGGCGGAATTGAAGAAGGCCACGATCAGGTAAAGCACCGAGTGCACTGGATTGCGCGCGGACACGACCATGAAGGCCGCCGCCACGGTTAGGAAGGCGAACAGATAGAAGAAAATCGCCTCAAGTCCTGTCAGCATGGTTCCCTCGGTCCCTAGCCCGGGCCGGCAGACATGTCCGGCTTCGGATTTCCGCCCGGCGCCGTGCCGGCCGTCAAATTCGCGTGTCTCTTAGACGAGCGCCCTGCCCCCGTCCACTCTCTGTCAAGCTCACCGATACGGTGCGTCCAGGGCGATGTTGCGCGCCAGTTCGCGCTCCCAGCGATCGCCGTTGGCCAGCAGCTTTTCCTTGTCGTAGTAGAGTTCCTCGCGGGTTTCCGTCGCGAACTCGAAATTCGGCCCCTCGACGATGGCGTCGACCGGGCAGGCCTCCTGGCAGAAGCCGCAATAGATGCACTTCACCATGTCGATGTCGTAGCGGACCGTGCGGCGCGTGCCGTCATTGCGGCGCGGCCCCGCCTCGATGGTGATGGCCTGCGCCGGGCAGATCGCCTCGCACAGCTTGCAGGCGATGCAGCGTTCTTCGCCGTTCGGATAACGGCGCAGCGCATGTTCGCCGCGGAAGCGCGGGCTGACCGGTCCCTTCTCGTGCGGGTAGTTCAGCGTCGCCTTGGGCGCGAAGAACTGGCGCATGGACAGGATCACGGCCCCGACGAACTCTTTCAGAAGCAGCGACTTGGCGGCTTGAGCGAGCGCAGACATCACTTTTCTCCAGCGCGCGTGGTGGGAACGGGCATCGACATCGTCACGCCATCCCGGTGAATTTCAGGAACGCAGCCGTCGCGACGACCATGAACAGCGACAGCGGCAGGAACACCTTCCAGCCGAGGCGCATGAGCTGGTCGTAGCGGTAGCGCGGCACGAAGGACTTCACCAGGGCGAACATGAAGAAGACCATGCACACCTTGAGGACGAACCAGACGATGCCCGGCAGCCAGGTGAACGGCGCGAAATCGAAAGGCGGCAGCCAGCCACCGAGGAACAAGATGGTGGTCAGCGCGCACATCAGGACGATGGCGACATACTCGCCCAGGAAGAAGAGCAGGAACGGCGTCGAGGAGTATTCGATCATGTGACCGGCGACGAGTTCGGATTCTGCTTCCACGAGGTCGAAGGGCGGACGGTTCGTCTCGGCGAGCGCCGAGATGAAGAAGACGATGAACATCGGGAACAGCGCCAGCCAGTTCCAGTCCAGGAAGGTGTTCGGCAGGCCGAGCATGGTGCCGAGGCCGTCGCCCTGCGCCAGAACGATATCGGTCAGGTTGAGCGAGCCGACCGTCAGGAGCACGGTGACGATGACGAAGCCGATGGAGACTTCGTAGGACACCATCTGCGCGGCGGAGCGCAGCGCGCCGAGGAACGGGTATTTCGAGTTCGACGCCCAGCCGCCCATGATGACGCCGTAGACTTCCAGCGAGGCGATGGCGAAGACATAGAGGATGCCGATATTGACGTTGGCGATCGCCCAGCCTTCATCGACCGGGATCACCGCCCAGGCGGCCAGCGCCAGGACGGCGGCCACCACGGGCGCCAGGAGGAACACGCCCTTGTTGGCGCCGGACGGGATGACCGGTTCCTTGAAGACGAACTTGAACAGGTCGGCAAAGGCCTGGAACAGACCCCAGGGACCGACGACGTTCGGGCCACGGCGCAGTTGCACCGCCGCCCAGATCTTGCGGTCGGCATAGAGGATATAGGCGACGAAGATCAGCAGGACGACGATCATCACCACCGATTTCAGCAGGATGATCAGCCCGGGAAGGACGTAAGTTGCGAAGAAAAGTTCCATGCGTCTCTACTCGGCCGCCTGTTTCAGTTCGCCCCGCGCCAGCGCCGAGCATTCGGCCATGACGGCCGAAGCGCGCGCAATCGGGTTGGTGAGATAGAAATCCTTCACCGCCGAGGCGAAGGGAGCCTTGGTGAGGCGTCCGCCGAGCTTGGCGAGACCGGCAACAGCCGAAGCGTCGGCCGCCGCGACCGTGTTGATCGCCGCAAAATGCTTGTGCTCGGCGTAAAGCGCAGCACGCAGCGCGGTGAGCGAATCGAAGGGCAGCCTGTGGCCCAGCACGTCCGACAGGGCGCGCAGGATGGCCCAGTCTTCCTTCGCCTCGCCCGGCGCGAAACCGGCGCGGTTGGTCACCTGCACGCGGCCCTCGGTGTTGACGTAAGTGCCGGATTTCTCCGTATAGGTGGCGCCCGGCAGGATCACGTCGGCGCGGTGCGCGCCCGCATCACCATGGGTTCCGACATAGACCGTGAAGGCATCGCCGATGGCGTTCATGTCGATCTCGTCCGCGCCGAGCAGGAACAGGACGTCCATCGCGCCCATCATGCCGGCCACGTCCTTGCCGCCCTTGCCCGGCACGAAGCCGAGGTCCAGGCCACCGACGCGGGCAGCCGCCGTGTGCAGCACGGCAAAACCGTTCCAGTCGCCGGTAACGGCCTTGACGCCATCGGCAAGCCGGGCGGCAAGGCCGAGAATGGCCGCGCCGTCGCTGCGGGTGAGCGCCCCCTGCCCGACGATGATCATCGGACGCTTCGCCTTCTTCAGGACCGACGCGAATTTGTGCGTGCCGTCGACAAGCTCCTTCAGCGTCTCCGGGCCGGCGCCGAGCATCTCGTGGTCGTAGCGCAGATCGCCCATCTCGCCGATGACGCCGATGGGGAAATCGCCCATGCGCCAGCGCTTGCGGATGCGGGCGTTCAGCACGGAGGCCTCGAAACGCGGATTGGCGCCGACGATGAGCAGCGCATCGGCCTGCTCGATGCCCTCGATGCCGGGGTTGAACAGGTAGGAGGCGCGGCCGGCGGCCGGGTCGAGCGCCGTGCCATCCTGACGGCAGTCGATGTTCTGCGAACCGAGCGACTGCATCAGCGCCTTCAGCGCATACATCTCCTCGACGCTCGCCAGGTCGCCGGCGATGGCGCCGACCTTCTCGGGCGCCGCCTTGCCGACCGCCTTGGCGATGGCATCGAACGCCTCCGCCCAGCTTGCCGGCTGCAGGCGCTTGCCCTTGCGCACATAGGGACGATCGAGGCGCTGGGTCCTGAGGCCATCCCAGATGAAGCGGGTCTTGTCGGAAATCCACTCCTCGTTCACCGCCTCGTTGATGCGCGGCATGATGCGCATCACCTCGCGGCCGCGCGTGTCGACGCGGATGGCCGAGCCGACGGCGTCCATCACGTCGATGGACTGGGTCTTGTTCAGTTCCCACGGGCGCGCCTGGAAGGCATACGGCTTCGAGGTCAGCGCGCCGACCGGGCACAGGTCGATGACGTTCCCCTGCAGCTCGGAGGTCATCGCCTGCTCGAGATAGGTGGTGATCTCGGCGTCCTCGCCGCGGCCGATCAGGCCAAGCTCGGAAATGCCTGCGATTTCAGTGGTGAAGCGGACGCAGCGCGTGCAGTGGATGCAGCGGGTCATGATCGTCTTGACCAGCGGCCCGATATACTTGTCCTCCACCGCGCGCTTGTTCTCGTGATAGCGCGAGGAATCGACACCGAAGGCCATCGCCTGGTCCTGCAGGTCGCATTCGCCGCCCTGATCGCAGATCGGGCAATCGAGCGGGTGGTTGATGAGCAGGAACTCCATCACGCCTTCGCGGGCCTTCTTGACCATCGGCGTGTTGGTGAAGACTTCCGGCGGCTCGCCGTTCGGGCCGGGGCGCAGGTCGCGCACGCCCATGGCGCAGGAGGCCGCCGGCTTGGGCGGTCCGCCCTTCACCTCGACCAGGCACATGCGGCAATTGCCGGCGATCGACAGGCGCTCATGGAAGCAGAAGCGCGGCACTTCCGCGCCCGCTTCCTCGGCGGCCTGCAACAGCGTGTAGTGATCGGGTACCTCGATCTCCGTGCCGTCGACTTTCAATTTTGCCATGGTCGCTGTCCGCTTACCTCTCGCCCCTTCCGGAGCAAAAAACTTCGCTCTTACTCCGCCGCCACCAGCACCGGGGGTGCCTGGTGGGCGTTGCGGCTGAATTCGTCGATGCGCCGTTCGATCTCCGGTCGGAAATGGCGCACGAGCCCCTGGATCGGCCATGCGGCCGCGTCGCCCAGCGCGCAGATCGTGTGGCCTTCCACCTGCTTGGTCACGTCGAGCAGCATGTCGATCTCGTGCTTCTGCGCCTGGCCGACGACGAGGCGCTCCATCACGCGCCACATCCAGCCCGTACCCTCGCGGCACGGCGTGCACTGGCCGCAGCTCTCGTGCTTGTAGAAATAGGAGAGCCGGGCGATCGCCTTCACGATGTCGGTGGACTTGTCCATGACGATCACGGCGGCGGTGCCGAGGCCGGATTTCAGCTCGCGCAGGGCATCGAAATCCATCGGCGTGTCGATGATCTCGTGCGCGGGAACCAGTGGCACCGAGGAGCCACCCGGAATCACCGCCAGAAGATTATCCCAGCCGCCCCTGATGCCGCCGCAATGGCGCTCGATCAGCTCGCGGAAGGGGATCGACATCTCCTCTTCCACCGTGCACGGGTTGTTCACGTGGCCTGAGATGCAGAACAGCTTCGTGCCCTTGTTGTTCTCGCGCCCGAAGGAGGAGAACCACGAGGCGCCGCGGCGCAGGATTGTCGGCGCGACGGCGATGGACTCAACGTTGTTGACGGTGGTCGGGCAGCCATAGAGACCGACATTGGCCGGAAACGGCGGTTTGAGGCGCGGCTGGCCCTTCTTGCCCTCCAGGCTTTCCAGAAGTGCGGTTTCCTCGCCGCAGATATAGGCGCCCGCGCCGTGATGGACGTAGACGTCCATGTCCCAGCCGTTCTTGTTGTTCTTGCCGATCAGGCCCGCGTCGTAGCACTCATCGATGGCGCGCTGCAGCGCCTCGCGCTCGCGGATGAACTCGCCGCGCACATAGATGTAGGCCGCGTGTGCGCCCATGGCGAAGCCGGCGATCAGGCAGCCCTCGACCAGCGTGTGCGGGTCGTGGCGCATGATGTCGCGGTCCTTGCAGGTGCCGGGCTCGGACTCGTCGGCGTTGACGACCAGATAATGCGGCCGGTCGCCCGGATCCTTCGGCATGAACGACCATTTCAGGCCGGTCGGGAAGCCGGCGCCGCCGCGGCCGCGCAGGCCGGACGCCTTCATCTCGTTGATGATCCAGTCGCGGCCCTTGTCGATCAGGCCCCTGGTGTTGTCCCAGTGGCCGCGCGCCATGACGCCCTTGAGCGAGCGGTCGAACTGGCCGTAGATATTGTTGAAGATGCGGTCCTTGTCAGCGAGCATGCTCTAGTCCCTCACCGTGGCTTCTTGCCGAAGACTTTGATGTATTCGGCCTCGCCGCCCTTGGCGAGCGCCTTGGCCTGCCTGACCCAGTCCTCGCGCTCGATGCGGCCGTGAAAACTCAGGTAGCCGTCGACCCATTCACGCTCGGCCTTCTTCCACTTCGAGACCTGCGCGAAGGTGAAGATGCCGAGATCGTGCAGGATGCCCTCGATCTTCGGGCCGACGCCGGAGATCATCTTGAGGTCGTCGACGGCGGACGGCCGGGCGATGCCCTGCGGACGGTTCTTGTCCTCGAGGCTCGGCTTGGCCGCCTTCTTTGCCCGCGCCTTCCCGGCCGATCCCTCGTCAGCCTTCACCGGCGACGGCGATGCGATGGCCTTGGCCGTCTCGACGGCATCGGTCTTCGGCCTGGCGGCCTTCGACGGCGGCACCCTGGCGCCCGTTGCCCCGGCTGCGGTGGCCTTGGCGCGGCCCTTGCCGGTGACCGCCTTCTCGTCGGTCAGCGCGGTCAGGCCGCCCATCGGGGCGGAAAAGATGCGGTCCACCTGCGGGCCGGTCCTGACACTATCGCCCCTGCCCGCCTCGAACTCGTCGATGATCTCGTCGAGACGCTCCGGCGTCAAATCCTCATAGGTGTCCTTGAAGATCATCACCATCGGCGCGTTGACACAGGCGCCCTGGCACTCGACCTCCTCCCAGGAGAGCGTGCCGCCCTCATTGGTGTGGAAGGGTTCCGGATGGATCTTCGACTTGCACAATTCGATCAGCTCGCCGGCGCCGCGCAGCATGCAGGGCGTGGTGCCGCAGACCTGGATATGCGCGCGGGTGCCGACCGGGGCCAGCTGGAACTGGGTGTAGAAGGTCGCCACCTCGAGAACGCGGATCAGCGGCATGTCGAGCATGTCGGCCACGTGCTCGATGGCGGCGCGGGTGACCCAGCCGTCCTGCTCCTGCGCCAGCATCAGCAGCGGGATGACTGCCGACTGCTCGCGCCCCTTGGGGTATTTCTTGATCCAGCGCTTCGCCTCCGTGCCCATGGCGCGGGAGAAGGCGAAGGATGCCGGCTGGACGGCTTCGTCTGCGAGACGGCGGACTGACATTTATCTGTCTACCTCACCAAACACGATGTCGAGGGAGCCAAGGACGGCGGAGACGTCGGCCAGGAGATGGCCGCGGCACAGGAAATCCATGGCCTGGAGATGCGCGAAGCCCGGCGCGCGCAGTTTGCAGCGGTAGGGCTTGTTGGACCCGTCGGAGACGAGATAGACGCCGAACTCGCCCTTCGGCGCTTCGACGGCGGCATACACCTCGCCCTCAGGAACGCGATAGCCTTCCGTGTAGAGCTTGAAGTGATGGATCAGCGCTTCCATCGAGCGCTTCATCTGGCCGCGCTTGGGCGGAACGACCTTGCCGTCCATGTTGGAGACCGGACCGGTGCGCTGCGCGCCCAGAAGGCGATCGACGCACTGGCGCATGATCTTCGCCGACTGGCGCATCTCTTCCATGCGGATCAGATAGCGGTCGTAGCAATCGCCGTTCTTGCCGATGGGGATGTCGAACTCCATCTGCGGATAGCATTCGTAGGGCTGGCTCTTGCGCAGGTCCCAGGCCGCGCCCGAGCCGCGCACCATCACGCCGGAGAACCCCCAGGCCCAGGCGTCCTCCAGGCTGACGACGCCGATGTCGACGTTGCGCTGCTTGAAGATGCGGTTGCCGGTCAGGAGGTCGTCGAGGTTCTTCACCGTCACCAGGAACGGGTCGATCCACTTGCCGATGTCCTCGACCAGATGGTCGGGAATGTCCTGATGGACGCCGCCGGGACGGAAATAGGCGGCGTGCATGCGCGCGCCGCAGGCGCGCTCATAGAACACCATCAGCTTCTCGCGCTCCTCGAAGCCCCAGAGCGGCGGGGTCAGCGCGCCGACGTCCATCGCCTGCGTGGTGACATTGAGGAGATGCGACAGGATGCGGCCGATCTCGGAGAAGAGGACGCGGATCAACTGGCCGCGGATCGGCACTTCGATGTCCAGAAGCCGCTCGACAGCGAGCGCGAAGGCGTGCTCCTGGTTCATCGGCGCGACATAGTCGAGCCGGTCGAAATAGGGCACGGCCTGCAGGTAGGTCTTGGCCTCGATCAGCTTCTCGGTGCCGCGATGCAAAAGGCCGATATGCGGATCGACGCGCTCGACGACCTCGCCGTCCAGTTCCAGCACCAGACGCAGAACACCGTGCGCGGCCGGGTGCTGCGGGCCGAAATTGATGTTGAAGTTACGAACGGATGCTTCAGGCATGACGCATGGCCCCTTCGCGGCCAGAGCGAATAGCGAATAGCGAATAGCGAATAGAAAGCGATCCCATCATGCCGATTTTTCCTGTAACCGCCGGATCATTGATCTAATCATCTTTCCAATCTCTTCGGCAGCCTGGAGCAAATCCTGCAGCCTGTTTTCTTCCAAGAAACTCAACCGCGACGCCAGCATCAGATGCGTCTCAAGCTCTTTTAGCGAACCCTGCGCAATGCGCAGAAACTGAACAAAGGGGCCGGTTAGTTTGCGACCATGCCCTTCGGCGATGTTCGCAGGTATCGAGCTCGCCGACCTTCGAATCTGGCTCGTAAGACCGTAGGTCTCTGAGGCAGGGAAGCCGCTAGTAGCGCGATAGCACTCCGTCGCCAGATCCATCGCCGCTTTCCATACCAGAAGGTCCCGATACGAGTTGATCACCAACCCCGCCCCTCTATTCGCTATTCGCTACTCCCTATTCGCTTCATTCACTCTTTCGCCTTTTCATCGCCCGGCAGGACGTAATCCGTCCCTTCCCAGGGCGAGAGGAAATCGAAGTCGCGGAACTCCTGGCGCAGTTCGACCGGCTCGTAGACGACGCGCTTGGCGTCATCGTCGTAGCGCACCTCGACAAAGCCCGTCAGCGGAAAATCCTTGCGCAGCGGATGCCCCTCGAAGCCGTAGTCGGTCAGGATGCGGCGCAAGTCCGGATGGCCGGTGAAGAGTACGCCGTACAGATCGTAGATCTCGCGCTCGAACCAGTCGGAGGCCGGGAAGACCTCGACTGTCGAGGGGACCGGCGTGTCCTCGTCGGTCGACACCTTGACGCGTACCCGCTGGTTCTGGCGCGGCGACAGGAGGTGGTAGACCACCTCGAAACGCTTGGCGCGCGCCGGGTAGTCGGCGCCCGAAATATCGATGAAGGCGTAGAACTGGCACTGCACGTCGTTCTTCAGAAAGGTCAGGACATCGACGATGTCGCCCGGCTCGACCAGGAAGGTCAGTTCGCCGTAAGCAACGACCGCATCCTGAATCTGCGCGTCGAGCTTTTCCGTGACGTAGGCCGCCAGGTCCTTCAGCGCTTCGCTCATCATTCGCCTCTAACGTTCGATCGTGCCGGTGCGCCGGATTTTCTTCTGCAGAAGAAGAATGCCGTAAAGCAGGGCCTCGGCCGTGGGCGGGCAGCCCGGCACATAGATATCGACCGGCACCACGCGGTCGCAGCCGCGCACCACGGAATAGGAATAGTGGTAGTAGCCGCCGCCATTGGCGCAGGACCCCATCGAGATGACGTAACGCGGCTCGGGCATCTGGTCGTAGACCTTGCGCAGCGCCGGCGCCATTTTATTGGTCAGCGTGCCGGCGACGATCATCACGTCCGACTGGCGCGGTGAGGCGCGCGGCGCGATGCCGAAACGCTCGGCGTCGTAGCGCGGCATCGAGACATGCATCATCTCGACGGCGCAGCAGGCGAGACCGAAGGTCATCCACATCAGCGAGCCGGTGCGCGCCCAGGTGATCAGCGCTTCCGAGGAGGTGACCAGAAAACCCTTGTCGGAGAGTTCGCTGTTGATGCCGGCGTAAAACGGATCGTCCGCCCCGAGCGGATTGCCGGTGTGCGGATCGACAAGGCCCTTCGGCTGCGGGGCGATGAGGGTGCGGTCGCTCAATCCCATTCCAGCGCTCCCTTCTTCCATTCATAGATGAAGCCGATGGTCAGAACGCCCAGGAAGATCATCATCGACCAGAAGCCGAGCCAACCGATCTCGCCGAAGGAGACGGCCCACGGGAACAGGAACGCCACTTCCAGATCGAAGATGATGAACAGGATCGCCACCAGATAGAAGCGCACATCGAACTTCATGCGCGCATCGTCGAAGGCGTTGAAGCCGCACTCGTAGGCCGACAGCTTCTCCGGATCGGGATCGCGATAGGCGACGATGAAGGGCGCGACCACCAGCGCAAGACACACCACCAGCGCCACGCCGATGAAAATGACTATGGGTAGGTATGAACTCAGAAGCTCGTTCATGGTCCGACTTTCCGTTGCCCGCCGCGGGCGAGGCTGCGTATTGGGTCCCGATTCGGGGCCTGGACACCCGTCAGCCTTAGCGGCAAGGCAAGGCTCATGTTGCAATGCGGCGAGCGTTAGCGCAGGGCGCTTGAGGACGCAAGTCAAACCTTGGCCAGATTGCGGCATTGTGCAAGCGCCGACAGGCGGCAAGCCGCGGCAAACCGGGCGATCGGCGCGTTGTTCACAACCACGCCATGGCGGCCGCTGAACGCCGGATCCGAGGCGCGCTCCCGGCGCGGATGTCAGGAGAACCCTCCCCTTACGGGCAATCGGGTGGCGGCGGCTCGGCGAAACCGCTACGCCTTTGCAACGGAACATAACGGGAATCACCTGGAGGTTCGTGGAGGTATGATGCGCAGGGAACGACTCACTCCCGGCGAGGTGCGGCGAATAGCCCTTGCGGCACAAGGTTTTGCCGACCGCACCCCTGCCGGCGATGTCACGCGGCGGCATGTGCGGCGCGCACTCGACCGGACGGCGCTGCTGCAGATCGATTCCGTCAACGTGGTGGCGCGGGCGCATCTGATGCCGCTTTTCTCGCGGCTTGGCCCCTATGCGACGGACCTGCTCGACCGAGCCGCGGCGCGCAAACCGCGCATGCTTTTCGAATACTGGGCGCACGAGGCCTCCCTCCTGCCCGTCGAGACCCAGCCCCTGCTGCGCTGGCGGATGGCGCGCGCCGAGCGCGGCGAAGGCATCTACAAGCAGCTCGCCCGGTTCGGGCGGGAAAGGCGCGACTTCATCAACCGCGTCCACGACGAGGTTGCCGCGCGGGGTCCGATCGCCGCGTCCGACTTCGAGGGCGAGAAAGGAAGCGGCGGCTGGTGGGGCTGGAGCACCACCAAGCATGCCCTCGAATGGCTGTTCTGGAGCGGGCGCATCACCACCCATTCGCGCCGGCCAAGCTTCGAGCGGCTCTACGACCTGCCGGAACGTGTCCTGCCGGAAGCCGTCGTCAACACGTCCACACCGGACGAGGTCGACGCGCAGCGCCGGCTGATCGCCATCGCGGCGCGATCGCTCGGCGTCGCGACGGAAGCGGACATGCGCGACTATTTCCGCCTGTCGCCGGTCGCCTCAAAGGCGCGGGTGGCCGAACTCGTCGAAGAAGGCGAACTGACGCAGGTCGAGATCAGGAACTGGCGGCAGCCGGCCTATCTGCATCGCGACGCCCAGCTGCCGCGCAAGCTGAACCGAGCCGCCCTGCTCGCTCCCTTCGATCCCGTCGTGTGGGAACGCCAGCGCGCCGAGCGGATCTTCGGCTTTCGCTACCGCATCGAAATCTATACGCCGGCGCACAAGCGGGTGCATGGCTACTATGTCCTGCCCTTCCTGCTCGGCGACAGGATCGTGGCGCGTGTCGACCTGAAGGCCGATCGCGGGCGGAAGCGCCTCATGGTGCAGGCCGCGCATCTGGAACCGGGCGCACCGGATCATACAGGCGCGGCGCTGCTGCGGGAGCTCGAAATCATGGCCGGCTGGCTCGGCCTCGAACGCGTGGAGGTCGCCGGACGCGGCAATCTTTCCAGAGCGCTGCTCGATCTCACCCGCGCACCCGCCTGACCATCCGGCCGCGCACTCCTGCAAGGCAACGCGCCTTCCGGCAAGCAAGTCAAAGCTTCAGGCAGAAAACCGCGCAATTGACCTAGGGTCACGTCTTGCATCCACTCATAATTGAAAAATAAATGTTCTCTCCCATGGATTGTTTCCCGCGAGACGAAGAAACATTCGACTTACAACTGCTCCAAAAGTACTTAAAACCTAAAATTCATGGATTTACAATTTTCGGGTGCATGCATGGCCGCCAAAGCCCTTGCATTTCCCTTGGGAAAGCGAGCTCCGCCAGAAAACAAGTTAATTGCAAGCAGCACTTGCAGAACTCTAAGTTGCCATGTATGGTGAATGCGCATATTAATCTATAGTTGCAAAATATTCATTGAAGTAACCTTTGATTGCATAAATCAAGACTATAAGTTTATATTCTTGTTTATACTTTATTTATTCCTCGGGCCGGATGCTTCTCATGGGCTCGGGAGTATGTGTCGTGAAGAAAGCAGTTTTTCGGAATTTCCTACATCGAACAAATGGCGCCGCCGCACTGGAGTTTGCGATCATCGCACCCGTCTTCTTCATGACGGTCTTCTCCATGATCGCTTATGGAATCTATCTGGGCGCGGTCCATTCGGTTCAACAGGTCAGCGCCGACGCGGCACGCGCTGCGGTCGCGGGCCTGTCTCAGGCGGAGCGGCAGACCCTCGCCCGCGATTACATCCAGCGCTCGCTGATGCGCCATCCCTTCATCGATGCGCACCAGGTCAAGGTCGACGTCGCCGATGACAGCGCAAATCCGAACCAGTTCACGGTGAGCGTCAGCTACGACGCCTCGCATCTGCCGATCTGGTCGCTCTATACCTATGCGATGCCGGACAGCGAGATCAGTGGCTTTTCGACGATCCGCATCGGGGGATTGTGACATGGCGCGCCTGTCAAGACGCTTGCGCGGGCTGACGCGCGACAGGAACGGCAATGTCGCGACATTGTTCGCCCTGATCCTGCCGGTGATGATCGGCTGTCTGGCGCTCGGCGTGGACTACGGAAACCTGACGCTGCAGCAGCGAAAGCTGCAGAAGACGGCGGACCTCGCCTCCATCGTCGCCGCTTCCGACATCAAGAACGCCGAAGCGGCGGTCTCGCAGTTCTTCTCCCTGAACAACGAGCAGATCGCCGTCGAGACACCGGACGGCCTGCTGCTCGACGGCCACTATCTGCCGCAGGAGAACTACATCGAGCAGGCGAAGCGTGGAATCGCCCGCCTTGTGCGCGGGCGGTATTTCCCCGATCCAGCCGTCGCCAGCAATCTGCGGTTCGTCGAAATGACGACCGCTCCGGACGCCGCGAAAGTAACGATCAGAAAAGAAGGCGTCCTGTACTTCGGATCGCTGTTCAGCGACCCACCGCCGATCGGCGTTGTTGGCACGGCTTCTGCGGAAAAGCTTGCGGGCTTCTCCATCGGCTCACGCCTCGCCAGCCTCGACGGCGGCATTCTGAACGGCATCCTCGGGCAGATGCTCGGCACCACGGTGTCGCTCAAGGCCATGGACTACGAGGCCCTGCTCGACGCCGACGTCAATGTGCTGTCCTTCGTGAACACGCTGGCGACGCGGCTCAGCCTGACCGGCCTCACCTATAAGGAGATCCTGCAGACCGACCTGACCATGCCGCAACTCCTCTCGGCTATGCGCCTGACGAGCGGCGTGCCGGGAACCGTGCAGGCGGTGCTGCGGACGCTGGAATCACTCACGTCGAAGACCAGCAGCACCTTCAAGCTCGAGCAGTTGCTGAACCTCGATCCGAAGGGTCCCCTGACCGTCGCCACGGGTGCGCCCTGGGACATGAAGATCGGCGCGCTGGAAATGATCACGGCGGCGGCAGCGCTGTCGAACGGCGGTCACCAGATCGAGATCGGCAGCGGTATCAACCTGCTCGGACTTGGCGCCGTTAAGCTCAGCCTCGCCATCGGCGAGCCACCCGTCGGCACGCCGCCTCATGCGCTGGCGCCGATCGGCACCGCGGTCAGGACGGCGCAGACGCGGCTCAAGCTGGACGTGGAGATCAACGGTCTGCAGCTTCTCGCAGGCACCAAAATCCATTTGCCACTCTATGTCGAGGTGGCCCATGCGGAGGCGCGTATCGCCGACATCCAGTGCTCCGCCGCATCGACCACCAGCGGCACCGTGGCGATCGATGCGGTGCCCGGCGTGCTTGAGATCGCTATCGGCGACGTCGATCCGTCCGTCCTGTCGAACTTCTCCGACGAGGCGCGGGTGACCAAGGCGCAGCTCGTCAATGCGGCCGGGCTGGTCAAAATCTCCGGCAAGGCCCATGTCGAAACCAAGAACCTGCAGATGTCGCGCCTCACCTTCTCGGGGTCCGACATTTCGCAGCGCCGTATAAAGAGCGTCTCGACCAAGGACATCCTCGGTTCGACCACCGCGACGCTGCTGCAGAACCTGGACCTGGACGTGCGCGTCCTGACGCTGTCGCTCGGCCTCGAGCCGCTTCTCAAGGCCGCGCTGGCTGCCACACTGTCCAGCGTCGCCCAGCCGATCGACACGCTGCTCTACAACGTGCTGGCGCTCGTCGGGGTGAAGGTCGGCGAGGCCGACATCCGCGTTACCGGCGTCAATTGCGAGCGCCCGGTGCTGGTCCAGTAGCCGGCCGGGCCTCTCCCACCAGTCACCCGCACCTCCACCCTGCCCCGCGGCCGACGTCGCGGGGCTTTTTTTGCCTCGCCGTTCCCCGCGGGGTCGCAGGGTCCGATGCGGGAAAGCCGGACGGCCGTCCAGGTGCCTTCCGTTCACGCGCGCGCAATTCACCCTTTGAAGACACGCAGCGTCGTCCTATCCGTGGAAACGAACCCGATTCGGGAAAGGACCACCCATGAACCGCACAGCCTCAGCCTTCCTGCTCGTCACCGGCTTCACCGGCCTGCTCGCCGCCCTCAGCTTCGCCCTGCAGGTCAAGGGCTACGGCTTCGGCAGCCTCGGCATCGCGCGCCTCGACGAGGTCGCCAGCTCCGCGACCTTCGTGCCGCTGGCCGCGCTCTACGCCCTGGCGGGCGCGTTGATCGCCATCCTGCCGCTGCGCGCCGCCGGCCTCGTCCACGCGAACGCCGCCACGCCCGTCTATTCGACGACGCTGGTCCTGCTGGCAACGATCGTCGGCCTGCAGATCGCCCGCTTTGCTTTCGGCAATGACGGCGCGCTGTGGGTCCTTCTCGACTGGCGGTTCGGCTTTGCCGGCGCGGTCATCGCAGCGCATCTGTTCCTCGATGCGCTGCGCCGCAACGCGCTGCTGCGCACGCTCGCCTTCATCGGCTTCTGCGCGGCGACCCTTGCCTGCCTCTATTGGAGCTTTCGCCTGTAGACCGCAGAGGCCGGTGTGTCGGGCGCGGAAGCGTCCGATGCCTTCACCCGGAAGACGGTCGGTACACCTGATCGGGGAAAGCGAAACCGCTAAATGGTTGAAGATTTTGCGCTTTGCGCGATGGCCACTTTCCGTAGGAAAGTGGCGCGAGTGACGGGGCTCGAACCCGCGACCTCCGGCGTGACAGGCCGGCACTCTAACCAACTGAGCTACACCCGCGCTTGAAGCGCTCCGCCGAAGCAGAAGCGCGTCGTGGGCGGTGAATTAGGCGGTTCTGACGGAGGTGTCAAGCAGGGTTGGCATGCTTTATCGCAGTTTGTTGCAATTGGCCCGAATGCCGCGCCCGAATGGCATTTTTGCTTGCGATGAGACGGCGAACCGCCTAAACGGACCGCGTGGAATGGGCGATTAGCTCAGTTGGTAGAGCGCTTCGTTTACACCGAAGATGTCGGCAGTTCGAGCCTGTCATCGCCCACCATTCTTCTCAGGCTTTTGCACAGGAAATGCCGCGCTTGGCGGCGCGCGGACCGGCATGATGCATGCCGGCGGGCGGCTCTCGTCACGCCACGCCGGTGATCATCGAGACGATCTCGTTCTTGTCGGTCTTCGCGGTCTCGCGCACGCCCACCTGCACGCCGCGCCGCAGGACGCAGATGCGGTCCGACAGGCGGAACACCTGGTCGAGGCTGTGACTGATGATGAGCGTCGCCATGTTGCGCTCCTTCAGCGCCAGCACGATCTTCTCCACCTTCGCCGTCTCGGCGACGCCGAGCGCCGCCGTCGGTTCGTCGAGCAGAATGAGCTTTGTCGCCCAATGGGTGGCGCGTGCGATCGCCACGCCCTGACGCTGGCCGCCCGACAGATCGCGAATCACGGCGCTGGCCGAGGGAATCCGCACGTCCAGCTCGTCGACCAGCTTCTGCGTCTCCTGCATCATCGCCTTGCGGTCGAGCAGGCCGAAGGGGCCACGCAACCTCTCGCGGCCGAGGAACAGGTTCATGTAGACCGGCTGCTGGTCAGCCAGCGCCAGATCCTGATAGACCACCTCGATGCCGCTCGAGCGCGCCTTGCTGGCATCGGAAAAGCTCACCGGCTCGCCGTCGAGCGCGATGGAACCGGAGGTCGGCGCGTGAACGCCGGAGATGATCTTGATCAGGGTCGACTTGCCGGCGCCGTTGTCGCCGACCAGCGCGACGATCTCGCCGGCCCGCAGATCCAGCGAGAAATCCTCGATGGCGACGACGCCGCCGAAGGATTTGTGGATGTTGTTCAGCTCCAGGACTGGCCTTGCGGCCGCTTCTACGGTTCCGGTCATGGCTTACCTCAGTTCCGGCCAGTCTTGCGCGACGCCGAAGGGGTTCTCGATGGTTTCGACGCGCGGCTCGCCCCGCGCGATCCCCGAAACGCCGACCGTGAAGCCGCGCTTGACGAAGGCCTGCCCACGGAAGCCGAACACGACGCTGTCGCCGGTCTTCGGCTTGACCTGGCCTGTCGTGTCGATCATCCCGTAATAGTCGATTGCCGAGGTGGACGGGATCTCGACGCTGGCGAGCGCGCCGGCCGAGGCGGTCGGCTCGGCGGCGACGATGGCCTTCACGTCATAGTCCGGGAAAACCGGGTCGATGTAGAGCCCGCCGCCAAAGCAATAGGCGCGCTCCTGGTGCAGGTGCGACACCTCGGTCAGGTAGAGCATGGCCGGACGTTCGGGCAGATCCTCCACCGCGTGCAGCGGGGTGGTGCCGTGCAGGCCGTTGCCGGGTTCACACTGGGTGGCGCCCGCCTCGGCCAGGATGTCGAGCACGATCGAAGAAGTGGTGCCCGGCGCGTTGATCTCGATGTCGCCGCGCCCGCCCTTCGCCAGCGCCGCCGCGGCGCGCGCCAGCGTCGTCAGATTGTGGGTCGGCAGGACCTTCCTCTTCTCCTGATCGAAGAGAAGCGCGGGAAATGTCGTCAGCCCGGCGAAGCGGGCGCCGTCGAGCGCATCGATCATCGCCGCCACATCGGCGACCTTGTCCGCCGGGAAGCCGCCCTCATGCCCGCGATAGAAGGTGTCTCCGGCGGTCTGGATGCGCGCCATGAGGTCCTGCGTGCGCCCTGCCCGCTTGGCGGCTGCGGCGGCCTCCCCGGCCTTCTCGCGGCTGAACACGGTCCAGTAGTCGGGCCGTAGCCGGGAAGCGGCCATGTCGGCCTCGAAGCGGGGGATCTGAACCAGATGCCCCAGATGGCCAACCTTCAGCCCCGCCCTGTCGCAGGCGACGGCGCAGGCCATGTCGACAGCGACCGCGCGATCGATCCCGCCCCGCATGATGGCCTGGCAAAAGCCGCTGTTGCGCCCGACCTGCTTGGTCATGGCGAAGACCTTCAGGCCGTGCCGGTCGGCTGCGGCGCGAAACAGCCGCGCGTTCTCCTCGACGGCGTCGAGATCGAGAACGAAGGAATTGGCAGGGATGCGGCCTTCCTGATGCAGGCGGATCGCCGCCTCGATGAAGGAAGGATTTCGGCGTCTCAGCACGTCGAGGAACATGGACTTCTCCCGGAAACTGGCGTCAGGCGCGGCTGGTGCCACGCAGTGAAATGGCTACGGCGAACAGGATGATGAGACCGCGGACGATCATCTGGTCGGAAACCGACAGGCCCATCAGGATCAGGCCGTTGTTGAGCATGCCCATCATCAGCGACCCGACCAGGGCGCCGACGACGGACCCCTTGCCGCCGTTCAGCGCCGTACCGCCGACGATGACGGCGGCGATGACAGTCATCAGGTCGCTTTCGCCGAGCGTGTATTTCGCAGCCTGCAGGCGGCCGGCATAGAGCAGGCCCGCAAGGCCCGCACAGCCGCCGCTGACCATCAGCACGGCCAGGCGGATGCGCGGCACCTTGATGCCGGAGACCTGCGCGGCGCGCGGATTGTCGCCGGTGGCGATCACATGCGCGCCGAACCGGGTCTCGCGATAGATCAGGTGGCCGATGATGACCGCGCCCAGCGTCCACAGGATCAGCGAGGGAATGCCGAACAGCGATCCCGAGCCGAAGAAGCCCGTGAAGACGTCGCTGATGACGGGGATGGAGCGCAGATCGGTCATCGAGCGGGCGACGCCGGCGAACAGCCCCATCGTCGCCAGGGTGACGAGGAAGGACGGCAGGCGCAGATAGGCGACCAGCGCACCGTTCAGCCAGCCGATGGCGAGCCCGGCTCCCAGGCCCGCCAGGATGCCGAGCAGCATGGAATGCTCCTGCATCACCACGGCGGCCGAAAGGGCTGCCACCGCCACGATGGAGCCGAAGGAGAGGTCAATCTCACCGGCCGACAGGACAAAGACGAGGCCGATCGCCATGATCGTCGCCGGCGCCGTCTGGAGCACGATGTTCGACAGGTTTCGCGTGGTCAGGAAGCCGTCATCGGCGAGCGTGACCGCGAAGAAGAGGAAGATCGCGATGAAGCCAAGATAGATGACGCTGCCCTGTAGATCGAACTTTCTGGCAATCGCATGCGTGCGCTGGAACATGTCGTATCTCTGAACGAACTTTTCGGGTGGGCAGGCCGCCGGCGCGCCCTGCCGGGATTGCTATTGGGCGGCTGCCTTGACGCTGTCCGGCGGCTGCCGGTTCATCGACTGCATCCAGCCATCGACCACATTGCCGGGACCGACCGCGAGCGCATCGACGACGAGGAACGGCTCGACCGGCTTGTCGAGGAGGCCGGCGGCCGCGGCGCGCGCGGCGGTGACGCCGATCTGGTAGGCCTCGTCTGCGACGATCGCGGCGATGTTGCCGCCCTTCAGCATGTCGAGCGCGGCCGGCTCGTTGAGGTCGATCGTCACCACCTTGGTGCGGTCGTTCGACTGCTGGCGCAGGACGGACAGGACGCCCAGCGCCGGCTCGGCCCACGGCGTGTAGATGCCGTCGAGATCGGGATTGCGCGACAGCATGGCGCTGGCGATGTCCTCGGCATTGGCCGGGTCCGTCATGCCCGATTCGATGACGATCTCGATCTCCGGATAGGCGTTCTCGATGGTCCATTTGAACGCGCCGTCGCGCTGGTTGGTCACCGGGAAGTCGGCATCATGGAACATGTAGCCGACCTTGCCCTTGCCGCCCATGGCGTCGGCCAGTGCGATCGCCGCCTTGTTGCCGATCTGGAAGAGATCAGCGGAAACCACGGTCGTATAGTCCTTGCCGTGGGTGAAACCCTGAACCGCATTGTCGATGAAGACCAGTTCCACACCGGCATCCCTAGCCGGGCCGTAGACCGTTTTCGCCGTTGGCGGGTCGATCGGCAGCGAGATGATGATCGAGGGATCGCGCGCCATCACCGTCTCGACATCGGCCTTCTGGCGCGCGGTGTCGAAACCGGCATCGGTTTCCGCCACGACCTCGATGCCCAGCCGGGCGAACTCGTCCTTGGCGCCCTGGGCGACGGCGTTGGACCAGTCGTACAGCTCGTGCCAGACCAGCGCGGCCGTGTGCTTACCGGACCTGACGGTTTCGATCTCCGCGTCGCTCAGGGTGAGCGATGCGGCGGGCGTCGGCGCCTCGCCATTCGGCCCGACGGTTTTTGGCTGATCGGCGAATGCGATGGCGGCGCTCGTTGCGAGAAGCGGCATCGCGGCAAGCAGAGCCTTGAGTTTCATGTCCATTCCTCCCGAATATGTGGATCGGAGCCGGCGCCGCATGGCGACCGGCTCGCACGGATCCGTTCCGGCTTCACTTCCCGGCTTCGACCACGCTCTTCGGCGCATCGACACGCAGGGACTGCTGCCAGGCTTCCTTGACGTTGTCCGCGGTCGCGGTGACGGCGGGCGCCACGATAAAGGGCGGCGTTTCCTCGCCCAGAAGCGCGCGCGCTCCCGTGGCGGCCATGGCGCGACCGAGCTCGTAGGCCTCATCGGCGACGAGGGCCGTGACGTTTCCGCCGCGCACCATGTCCAGCGCCACCGGCTCCGACAGGTCGAGCGTGACGACTTTGGTGGTCTTGTTGCCATTGGCGCGCAGGGCGGCGAGAACGCCTTCCGCCGGGCCGGCCCACGTGA
The DNA here is from genome assembly GCF_000300335.1 of Nitratireductor pacificus pht-3B. Taxonomy (GTDB): domain Bacteria; phylum Pseudomonadota; class Alphaproteobacteria; order Rhizobiales; family Rhizobiaceae; genus Nitratireductor; species Nitratireductor pacificus. Next base: position 37,950 of record NZ_AMRM01000003.1, read on the forward strand.
CGTAGATGCCGCCGAGATCAGGGTTCTTCAGAAGCATCGCGTTGGCGATCTCCTCGGCGCGCGCCGGATCGCTGATGCCCTGCTCGGCGACGATCTTCATGTCCGGATAGTCCTTCTCCACCGTGGTCTTGAAGGCGTTGTCGCGCTGGTTGGTGACGTAGTAGTCGGCATCGTGGAAGATCCAGCCGACCGTGCCCTTGCCACCCATGACCTTGGCCAGCGCGTCGGCGGCCTGCTTGCCCATCTGGAAGAGATCGTCGGTGACGATCGCGGCGTAGTCGGCCGGATGCTTGTAGTCCTTCGGCAGGTTCGACAGGAAGACGAGCTTGACGCCCTCGCTCTTCGCCTGCTCGAAGGCGGCGGCCGAGGTCACCGGATCGAGCGGCAGGGACAGGACGATGTCCGGCTTCTTGGCGAGCGCGGTCTCGATGTCGCTGCGCTGCTTGGCGGCGTCGAAGCCGGCGCTGGTCGTCGCCACCACCTCGATGCCGAGGCGCGTGAACTCGTCCGTCGCGCCGGCCGTCACGGCGTTCACGAAGTCGGACTGGTCGTGCCACAGAAGCGCGGCGCGATGCTTGCCCTCCTTCAAAGTGGCGACCTTGTCCTCAGGGACGGTGATGCTGGCGGACGGCGTCGCCGTCTCGCCCTGCGGGCCGACGGTCTGCGCATAAGCGGCAGAGCCAAGCAGCATGCTTGCGACGGATGCGGCATAGAGCATTTTTCTGATAGACATGACGTTCTCCTCTTTCCCCTGTTCTGGCGTCCGACTTCCGGACGCTTATGCTTCTTCAGTTCCGCAATACCCGGCGATGAAGGCCGCAAAGCCCACGACACCGGCGAAATACTCCTCGAGATTCACCCGCTCCTCGAGCGTGTGGCAGTTGGTGATGTCGCCCGGCGCGCAGTAGACGGCCGGGCAGCCGATCTGGTTGATCAGGAAGGGCGATTCCGACCAGTAGGGGGCGCCCGCAATGCTGCCGCGGCCCGGTAGGACACCGTCCATCACGGTGCTCAGAAGACGGATTTCGGCAGAATCGGGATCGGTCTCCGCCGGCGAACCGCCATGGCTGTGGTCACGACCGGCGGGATAGGCGATCTCGACCGAGATGCCGGGCGCGTTGGCAGCGCTCCGGATGGCCGCCTCCAGTTCCCGGACCGCTTCGTCGAGGCTTTCGCCCGGAAGCAGCTTGCGGATCAGCGAGAACCGGCATTCGCCGGGCACGGCGATATAACCGCCGCCCTCGATGCCCGTCACCAGCGCGAAGGCGCGTCCCACGAGGGGATGGCTGGCGCGGGCGGCGATGGCGTCGGAATGGCGCCAGACTTCTTCCAGAATGCGGTGCGTCGCCTTCAGCGCGTCGACGCCCTGTTCCGGGACACCGAAATACGCGGATTTGCCGGTAACGGTCACATCGGCGATGAAGAAACCCATCTGCGCGGCGAAAACCTCGAGCCGGGTCGGCTCCACATAGACGGCGAAGTCGGGCGTCGCCACGGCGCCGGAGAGAATACGCCGCGTCATGTCCTTGATGCCGGCGCTGACGCCGGTGCCCGGCTCGCCGCTTTCCTCGTCGCCGACGAAGGCATAGGCGATATCGCCCTTGAGCCGAAGGCCGGCGCTGTCGATGAGGTGGAGCGCTGCCAGCGAGGCCGCGATGCCGGCCTTCAGATCGCCCGTGCCGCGCCCCCAGATCTCGCCATCGACGATCGCGCCGCCGAACGGGTCCTCGCGGTCCGTGCCCTTCCAGTGCTCTTCCCAGCCGCGCACATGCACGGTGTCCGTGTGGCCGATGAACAGCAGGCGCGGCCCCTCGCCTGCCCCCTGCCGCTCACCCCAGAGATTGGGGCGACCGGGCAGGAAATCCGCCTTCTGCGGCGCGAGGCCGAGCGCCGCCATCCGCTTTTCGAGAAAGGCGACGACATTCGCCTCGTTGCCGGTGACGCTCTGGCAGGCCACCGCGCCCCTGAACAGGTCGAGCGCGGCGTCGCGGTCGAGATGAGCGTTCAGCCGCTCGAGGAGCGCCGCGACGGGCTTCATTGCGCCGCCTCCACCAGCTTGACCACCTTTGCCGGCGGCAGGGAGATTTCGGCGCCGGGAACGCCGCCCGCGAACAGCGTCGTGTGCAGATGGGTAAGACCGACGGCGGCGCCGCCGACGATGGCAACGCGCGAACCGAGCTCCGACACGCCGATCTCGACCGGATAGGGGAAGCACTGCGGCAGGAATTCGCGAACGCGGTTGACCAGTTCGGCCCGGCCGCCGATAGAGCCGCCCAGAACGACCTTGCCGGGATTGGTGATGGCGCAGATCGAGGCGACGGCCCGGGCGACATAGCGGGCCGTTTCCTCCAGCACCTGCAAGGCCGCCGCATCGCCCTTGCCGGCGGCGTCGAAAATGCCGGGGACATCGAGCCCCCTGCCGGCGATCTCCTGATAGCGCCGGCGGATGCCGACCGTGCCGGTCACCCGCTCCAGCGCGCCGACCTTCAGGGATTCCGCCTCGAACGGGTCGGTGCCGAACGGCAGGAAGCCCAGTTCGCCGGCCGCGTTGCCGAAGCCGCGCACGAGCGTGCCGCCGACCATGACGCCGGCGCCGATACCGGTCCCGAGCGCGATATAGGCAAGATCATCGACGCCCGTGGCGCTGCCGATCCAGTGCTCACCGATGGCGGCGAGATTGACGTCGTTCTCGAGCAGGATCTCGACGCCCAGCTCAGCGCCAAGCGCCGCCTTCACATCGAGCGTGTCGAAGCCCGAGACGTTCGGCGCCATGACCACGCGGCCGTGCTGCGGGTCGGGAACGCCCGGCACGCCGACGACCGCCATGCGCAGCTTCTCATAGGCGATGCCGTTGTGCTCCGCCGCCTCGCGACACAGGCGGGCGATCTGGCGCACCACGTGCAGCCCCCCGCGCTCGTCGGTCGGCTCGGTCACCTCGGCCAGCACCTGGCACGAGAGGTCGGCGATCGCCGCCCTCACCTTCGTGCCGCCCAGATCAATCGTTGCGATGCAGGCGGCATCCGGCACGATCTCGTAGGTGACGGCGGAGCGCCCGACATGGCCGCTGGTGCGGCCCGTCTCGCGAATCCACCCGTCGTCTTCAAGCTGGCGGGCGATCTCCGAGATGGTCTGCTTGGAAAGACCGGTCTGCTTGGCCACGCTGGCGCGGGAAATCGGCCCGCAATGAACGATCGCCTCCATCACCATGCAGAGGGAGAACTGGCGGGAAATGCGCGGGGCGTCGTTCACGGCTTCTCTTTTAGTTCGTTCCATTACCGAACTAATTACACGAGACCGCGAAACCGTCAAGCGCGGATGGTGAACCCGACCGCGAAACCATCGAGAGATTCCCGCATCTTCTGCCACGGGCCGGCGCGACGCGCGCCTGCCTGCGTCCCGCGAAACGGGGCGTTTCCCGCCCGCCCTCTTCTCCCGCCAGCGTGTCACATGCGCTTCAAGCTGCCCTGCTACCTGCCCCGCGAACCCCTCGACTGAGATCCGGAAAAGAAAGAGAAATCAAAATGAAGCGGCGTGACTTACTGATCGGCGGCATGGGCCTCGGCGCGACCCTGGCAATGCCGCGTCTTGCCTTCGGCCAGACGGCGCGGTTCGACAGGGACCCCTTCCAGCTTGGGGTCTCCTCGGGCGAGCCGACCTCCACATCGATCACGCTGTGGACAAGACTCGCACCTGACCCGCTGGTTCCGGGCGGCGGGCTCGAACCACGGCCCTATGCGGTCGATTGGGTCCTCGCTTCCGACGAAGCCCTCGGGGCGCCGGTGGCGCGCGGCACGGCGATCGCCACGCCGGAGATGGCGCACAGCGTGCGCGTCACCGTGCAGGGCCTCCAGCCCGGCCGTCACTACTGGTACCGCTTCACCGTCGGCGATGCGACGAGCGTCACCGGGCGGACGAAAACCCTGCCCGACCTGCGCCTCAGCACCGGACAGGTCCGTTTCGCCACTGCCTCCTGCCAGCATTTCGAGCAGGGCCTGTTCGTCGCCTACGATCACATGGTGGAAGACGATGTCGATTTCGTGCTTCATCTGGGCGACTATATCTATGGCGTCTCGCGCGGCGAATTCCGCCACCACACACGCAAGGACGTTCCCGTCACGCTCGAGGACTACCGGCTGCGGCACGCGCTCTACAAGACCGATCCGCATCTCCAGAAGGCGCATGCCTCCTTTCCCTTCATGGCGGTGATGGACAATCACGACGCCCTGAAGGACGTGGACCTCACGCCGGAGGCGCTGGCCCAGCGCGCGGCCGCCTATCAGGCCTGGTTCGAGCACATGCCGATGGCCGGCGGTTACACGGCCGGCAGCCGGTCGATCTATACACATGGATCCCTCGATTTCGGCGATCTCCTGCGCCTCAACATCCTCGACACGCGCCAGTTCCGCGACAACGAGGATCTTTGCCGCGAGGCCGCCGACCCGGACTATGGCTTCACCATCTACCGTCCGGCCTGCGCGGATGTCACCGCGCCGGGCCGCACCACGCTCGGCGCGGCGCAGGAAGCCTGGATCGCCGACCGTTTCGCCACGTCACGGCAGCGCTGGAACGCCACGGCGTCGAGCGTCCTGTTCGCCCCGTTCGCCATGCAGCACGGGGGCGACACCTTCCGCTACGAAAGCTCCTGGGACTATTACCCGGAGAACCGCAAGCGGCTGATCGGCGCGATGAAGGAGACCGGCCTGTCGAACCCCGTCGTCCTGTCCGCCGACATCCACTCCAACTGGGCCATCGACATTCCCGAGGATCCCGACGAACCGGAGAGCGCTCCGATCGGCTCCGAAATGCTGGCGACCTCGATCAGCTCCGGCTGGCCGCAGCCGCTGGATGCGCCGATGAAGGATAATCTGACGTACAATCCGCATGTCCATCACTACGATTCCAGCCAGCGCGGCTACATGCTGCACGACGTGACGCCGGAAAGCTGGACAACCGCGATGCGCGTTGTGGATACGATCGAATCCGCGCAGGCTAAGGTCTCGAATCAGGCCCGCTTCGCCATCGAGCATGGCAAGGCAGGCGTTCAGAAGGCATGACGCAATCCATGGACACACTCTCCGCCTGGCAAGCCCGCTTCGAGCAGGACCTGCAGAACGCCTGGGGCGATGCGATCGACGGCAGCCACGATCTCGGCCATGTGCGGCGCGTCTGGCTCAATTGCCGGCGCATCGACGCCGGCGAGACCGCGACATGCGACGCGCATGTGCTGCTCGCGTCGGCCTACTTCCATGATCTGGTCAATCTGCCGAAGAACGCTCCCGACCGCAGCCAGGCTTCACGGCGCTCTGCGGAAGCCGCCTCGGCGATCCTTTCGGGACATGGCTGGAACGAGGACCGCGTCCGCGCCGCGGCGCATGCCATTGAGGCGCACAGCTTCTCCGCCAGCATCGCACCCCGGACGCAGGAAGCGCGTGTGTTGCAGGACGCCGACCGGCTGGAAGCCCTTGGAGCGCTCGGCATCGCCAGGACCTTCTACATCGCCGGCAAGATGGATGCGTCCCTGTTCGATTTCGACGACCCACTGGCCGGCAACCGGCCACTGGACGACAAGCGCTTCGCGCTCGACCATTTCGCGAGCAAACTGCTCGGGCTTGCCGCGACGATGCAAACGGAGACGGGCCGGGCCCTGGCGGAGAAGCGCAGCGCCGTCCTGCTGCAGTTCCGCGACCAGCTCGCCAGCGAGATCGGCGCGGGCATGCAGGACGCGATTGCCTGAAAGCCAGTCCGCAAAGCACTATGACCAAAAGAAAAGCCGGGCTTGAACCCGGCTTTTCTTGCATTCAATGAGGGCTGCGATCAGTTGACCGCATCCTTCAGGCCTTTACCGGCCGAGAACTTCGGCACGTTGCGGGCAGGAATCTGAACGGCGGCACCCGTCTGCGGGTTGCGACCGGTCGAGGCTTCACGCCGCGAAACGGAGAAATTGCCGAAGCCGACGAGGCGCACGTCCCCACCCTTCTTGAGTTCGCCTTCGATGACGGCAAACACCGCATCGACCGCGGACTGCGCGTCACCCTTGGAGAGATTGGCCTCTTCGGCGACTGCGGATACGAGCTCGTTCTTGTTCATGTGGATTACCCCTTCCTGATAAGGACCAAAGTGATGCGACTCACCCGGCTCGGCGTACTCTAGGGATTAGCGCGCCTGCCACCAAGCGGGAAATGCCGGAAAGACAGCTCGAAACCCATGTTTTCCGGGGTTTTCGACAGAAAAGCCGAGTCCAGGGACCCGGCTTCTGCAATTTCCTTCCGGTCGCCGCGACGGACGGGCGTCAGGGCGGTCCGCCCGGAGACTCAGTGGGCGACCGTCTGGCCGGCCGTGTCGGCCACCTCGACCTTCGCCGGCTCGACCGGTTCGACCCATTCGATCGGCTCCGGCATGCGAACCAGAGCATGCTGGAGGACCTCGCCGACGCGGCTGACCGGCACGATCTCGAGGCCGTTCTTCACATTCTCCGGAATGTCGGCCAGGTCCTTGGCGTTCTCCTCGGGAATGAGCACCTTCTTGATGCCGCCGCGAAGTGCTGCAAGCAGCTTCTCCTTCAGGCCGCCGATCGGCAGGACGCGGCCGCGCAGGGTGATCTCGCCCGTCATGGCGATGTCCTTGCGGACCGGAATGCCGGTCATGATCGAGACGATCGACGTCGCCATGGCCACGCCCGCGGAGGGACCATCCTTCGGCGTCGCGCCTTCCGGCACGTGCACATGGATGTCCTTCTTGTCGAAGACCGGCGGCTCGATGCCGAAATCGACGGCGCGCGAGCGGACATAGGATGCCGCCGCCGAAATCGATTCCTTCATCACGTCGCGCAGATTGCCGGTGACGGTCATCTTGCCCTTGCCGGGCATCATCACGCCTTCGACCGTGAGCAGTTCGCCGCCCACTTCCGTCCACGCGAGACCCGTCACGACGCCAACCTGATCCTCGCCCTCGACCTGGCCGAAACGGAAGCGCGGCACGCCGAGATAGTCGGCGAGATTGTCCTCCGTCACCTCGACCGAAGCCTTGGCGTCGTCCTTCTTGGCGTTGCGCAGGATTTCCGTCACCGCCTTGCGCGCCAGCTTCATCAGCTCGCGGTCGAGGTTACGGACGCCGGCTTCCCGCGTGTAGGTGCGGATGATCGCCTGCAGCGCGCCGTCGGTGACCGAGAACTCCTTCGCCTCGAGCGCATGCTCGCGGATCGCCTTTGGCAGCAGATGCCGCTTGGCGATCTCCACCTTCTCGTCCTCGGTGTAGCCGGCAATGCGTATGATCTCCATGCGGTCCATCAGCGCCGGCGGAATGTTCAGCGTGTTGGCGGTGGTGACGAACATCACGCTCGACAGGTCGTATTCCACCTCGAGATAGTGGTCCATGAAGGTGCCGTTCTGCTCGGGGTCCAGAACCTCCAGCAGGGCCGAAGACGGGTCGCCGCGGAAATCCATGCCCATCTTGTCGATCTCGTCGAGCAGGAAGAGCGGGTTGGACTTCTTCGCCTTCTTCATCGACTGGATGACCTTGCCGGGCATCGAGCCGATATAGGTGCGGCGGTGACCGCGGATCTCGGCCTCGTCGCGCACACCGCCCAGCGCCATGCGCACGAACTCGCGGCCGGTCGCCTTGGCGATCGACTTGCCGAGCGAGGTCTTGCCGACGCCGGGAGGACCGACGAGGCACAGGATCGGCCCCTTCAGCTTCTTCTGCCGGCTCTGCACGGCCAGGTACTCGACGATGCGCTCCTTGACCTTCTCCAGGCCGAAATGATCCGTGTCGAGCACTTCCTCGGCGAATTCGAGGTCTTGCTTGACCTTGCTCGGCTTCTTCCACGGAATGGAGAGCAGCCAGTCGAGATAGTTGCGCACGACGGTCGCCTCGGCCGACATGGGCGACATGGTCTTGAGCTTCTTCAGCTCCGCCTCGGCCTTCTCGCGCGCCTCCTTGGTGAGCCGCGTCTTCTTGATGCGCTCTTCCAGTTCGGCGGCTTCGTTGCGGCCGTCCTCGCCCTCGCCCAGCTCCTTCTGGATCGCCTTCATCTGCTCGTTCAGATAGTATTCGCGCTGGGTCTTCTCCATCTGGCGCTTGACGCGCGAGCGGATGCGCTTCTCCACCTGCAGCACGGATATCTCGGCTTCCATGAAGCCCATGGCCTTTTCGAGCCGCTCACGCACGGAAAGCGTGGCGAGCATCTCCTGCTTCTCGGGGATCTTGATCGCCAGATGCGAGGCGACCGTATCCGCCAGCTTCGAGTAGTCCTCGATCTGGTTGGCGGCGCCGACGACCTCGGGCGAAATCTTCTTGTTGAGCTTCACATAGTTCTCGAAATCGGAGACCACCGAGCGGGCCAGCGCCTCGATCTCGATCTCGTCCTCCTCCGGCTCGGGCAGCAGTTCCGCATAGGCCTCGTGATACTCCTCACGGTCCGTATAGCGCTTGACGCGCGCGCGGCCGGTTCCCTCGACGAGCACCTTGACGGTGCCGTCGGGCAGCTTCAGCAATTGCAGGACATTGGCGAGCGTTCCCAGATCGTAGATGCCGTTCGGCTCCGGATCGTCGTCGGCGGCGTTCATCTGGGTGGCGAGAAGGATCTGTCGCTCGGCCCCCATCACCTCTTCCAGCGCCTTGATCGACTTGTCGCGGCCGACAAACAGCGGAACGATCATGTGCGGGAACACGACGATGTCACGCAGCGGCAACACCGGATACAGAGTTTCACCGGCAGTCTTGGGGGATTGCGTCATTTTTCAGCCTTTCAAACCACGGCCGCTCAGGAGCCGACCGTGGAACAGAGTCTAACCGGCCAGAGGGTTGTCCGCCAGAAGCATCCGCACTTTGCGCAACGCGTGCCCGGAAAACCACCCCGCCCTCGTTAACCCCTTAGTTGGAGTTACGGACCGAGAAGATCAAGGGCTTACGCAATACGCACGGTCCGGACGCGGGACAAACCGCCTGTACGCGGCGGCGCCGGCCCGAAACGGGACCGGCGCAACGGGCTTACGCGCTGGCGTTGCCCTTTTCCTTCTCGCGCTCCGCATAGATGTAGAGCGGGCGGGCATTGCCGGCGACGACCTCGTCGGAGATCACGACTTCCTGGACGCCTTCCAGAGCCGGCAGCTCGAACATGGTGTCGAGCAGGATCGATTCCATGATCGAGCGCAGGCCGCGCGCGCCGGTCTTCCGTTCGATCGCCTTGCGGGCGATCGCGGCAAGCGCGTTCTCATGGAAGGTCAGCTCGACATTCTCCATGTCGAACAGGCGCTGATACTGCTTCACCAGCGCGTTCTTCGGCTCGGTCAGGATCTGCACCAGCGCCGGCTCGTCGAGGTCTTCCAGCGTCGCCAGGATGGGCAGGCGACCGACGAATTCGGGGATCAGGCCGAACTTCAGGAGATCCTCCGGCTCCACCTGGCGGAAAAGCTCGCCGGTCTGCCGGTCCTCGGGCGAAGCCACATTGGCGGCGAAGCCGATCGAGGTCTTGCGGCCGCGGTCGGAGATGATCTTGTCGAGGCCGGCGAAGGCGCCGCCGCAGATGAACAGGATGTTCGCCGTATCAACTTGCAGGAACTCCTGCTGCGGATGCTTGCGGCCGCCCTGCGGCGGCACGGAGGCGACCGTGCCTTCCATGATCTTGAGAAGCGCCTGCTGGACGCCCTCGCCCGAAACGTCGCGCGTGATCGACGGATTGTCGGACTTGCGGCTGATCTTGTCGATCTCATCGATGTAGACGATGCCGCGCTGGGCGCGCTCGACATTGTAGTCGGCCGACTGCAGCAGCTTCAGGATGATGTTCTCGACATCCTCGCCGACATAGCCGGCTTCGGTCAGTGTCGTGGCGTCGGCCATGGTGAAGGGCACATCGATGATGCGCGCCAGGGTCTGCGCCAGAAGCGTCTTGCCGCAGCCGGTCGGGCCGATCAGCAGGATGTTCGATTTCGCAAGCTCGACATCGGCGCTCTTTGACGCGTGGGCGAGCCGCTTATAGTGGTTGTGCACGGCGACCGAAAGGACGCGCTTGGCGTAGGGCTGGCCGATCACGTAGTCGTCGAGGACAGCGAGGATCTCCTGCGGTGTCGGAACGCCCTCGCGCGACTTCACCATCGAGGTCTTGTTTTCCTCGCGGATGATGTCCATGCACAGTTCGACGCATTCGTCGCAGATGAAAACCGTCGGCCCGGCGATGAGTTTGCGGACCTCGTGCTGGCTCTTGCCACAGAAGGAACAGTACAGCGTGTTCTTGGAATCTCCGCCGCCGCTGCTGACCTTGCTCATGTCTTACGTCCTTTCACTACCACCGGCACGCCGACCCGCTCAGCCGGGCGGTTGAACCGCATCGGGCGCCGTTCCAGCGCCTCCGTGGCGATCCATCTTCCGTTTCGGAGCGAACCACAAATCCGAAATCGCGGCAACAACACCGAGCCCCCATGCAAAACTTGGCGGTGGAAACTCAATATAGGCTTAACGTAGGCGTTCACAGACCGGCTGCAAACATAAAATTGTGACCGAATTGACGCAATCGACCGCGAATGCGCGCCGAACGGCGCCATTCCCGGCCGATCATGGGTCGTCGCTGGTTCCGTCGCGGGCTGGAGAATCAGGAGCCGGCTACCTTTTCGGCCGCTTCGCGCGAGCTCATCACCTTGTCGATCAGGCCGAATTCCCTGGCCTCATCGGAGGTCATGAAGTGATCGCGGTCGAGCGTCTTCTCGATGGTCTCGTAGTCCTGCCCCGTGTGCTCGACATAGACCTCGTTCAGGCGCCGCTTCAGTTTGATGATGTCCTGGGCGTGGCGCTCGATGTCGGAGGCCTGGCCCTGGAAGCCGCCCGAAGGCTGATGCACCATGATGCGCGCGTTCGGCGTGGCAAAGCGCATGTCCTTGTGGCCGGCGCACAGGAGCAGCGACCCCATGGACGCCGCCTGGCCGATGCACAGGGTGGATACGGCCGGCCGGATGAACTGCATCGTGTCGTAGATCGCCATGCCGGAGGTGACCACGCCACCCGGCGAGTTGATGTAGAGCGCGATCTCCTTCTTCGGGTTCTCGGCTTCGAGGAACAGGAGCTGCGCGCAGACGAGTGAGGCCATGCCGTCCTCGATCGGACCGGTGATGAAGATGATGCGCTCCTTGAGGAGGCGCGAGAAGATGTCGTAAGCCCGCTCGCCCCGGTTCGTCTGCTCGACGACCATGGGCACCAGATTCATGGCGGTATCGACGGGATTCGGCATGAAAACACCTTTCGGTTTGAAACAGCGCGCCGGAAGCTGCACGGCGCGCAAAGCGGCAGAATCGTTTCGTTCTGCCCGATAGATAGGATGCCGCCTTCCCCTCGCGCAAGTGCAGCGGGCGCCGAGCGCCGTCGGGCCGCGGCATTTGCGCCGCCAGCCCGCGCCGCAAACCGTCCTCAGATCTGCGCCAGTGCCTGCTGCAGGTCGGCGATGATGTCTTCGGCGTCCTCGATGCCGATCGACAGGCGGATGACGTCGACACCGGCGCCCGCCGCCGCCTTCTGATCGTCGGAGAGCTGGCGGTGCGTGGTCGACGCCGGATGGATGATCAGCGATTTCGTGTCGCCGATATTGGCCAGGTGCGAGAAGAGCTCGACGCCCTCCACGACCTTGATGCCGGCGTCGTAGCCGCCCTTCAGGCCGAAGGTGAACACCGCGCCCGCACCGTTCGGCGCATACTTCTGCATCAGCCCGTGGTTCGGATCTTCCGGCAGACCCGGATAGGAGACCCAGGACACGGCCTCGTGCCCGCGCAGCCACTCGGCGACCTTCAGCGCGTTGTCGCAGTGGCGCTGCATCCTGAGCGGCAGCGTCTCGATGCCGGTCAATATCTGGAACGCGTTGAACGGCGAGATGGCCGGGCCGAAATCGCGCAGCCCCAGCACGCGCGCCGCGATGGCGAAGGCGAAATTGCCGAACGTCTCGTGCAGCACCATGCCGCCATATTCGGGGCGCGGCTCCGACAGCATCGGATACTTGCCCGACTTCGACCAGTCGAACGTGCCGCCGTCGACCAGAACGCCGCCGACCGAATTGCCGTGACCGCCCATGAACTTCGTCAGCGAATGCAGCACCAGATCGGCGCCATGCTCGATCGGGCGGACCAGATAGGGCGAGGCCATGGTGTTGTCGACGACGAAGGGCAGCCCGTGCTTGCGGGCGATATCGCCGATCTTCTCCAGGTCGACGAAGGTGCCGCCCGGATTGGCGAGGCTTTCGACGAAGATCGCCTGCGTCTGGTCGTCGATCTGGCTTTCGAAGGTCGAAAGATCCTCCGGATCGGCCCAGCGGACATGCCAGTCGAAATTCTTGAAGGCGTGGCCGAACTGGTTGATCGAGCCGCCGTAGAGTTTCTTCGCGGCGATGAAGTTCGCACCCGGCCGCATCAGCGAATGGAACGTCAGGAGCTGCGCGGCATGGCCCGAAGCGGTGGCGACGGCGGCCGTGCCGCCCTCGAGGGCGGCGACGCGCTCCTCGAGCACCGCCTGGGTCGGGTTCATGATGCGGGTGTAGATGTTGCCGAAGGCCTTCAGGCCGAACAGGGACGCCGCGTGATCGGCATCGTCGAACACGTAGGAAGTTGTCTGGTAGATCGGCGTGGCGCGCGCGCCGGTGGCGGGATCCGGCTGGGCTCCGGCGTGGACGGCCAGCGTGTTGAAACCAGGCGTGCGCTCGCTCATGCTATTTCCTCCGTGCATTTCGGCATGTTTCACTCGGTGTGCCGGCATCAATACAGAGGGTCACCCACCGAGGCAAAGGAGATTTGACCCCACGGCAGCGGCGCATGCGGAAAAATCACCGCTGGCGGATGCCGAAACTCTGGAAACCCTTGCGCATCAGCGGCTTCTTCGACGAGATGACCCGGCTGTTGATGCCGTTCCAGCCGATCTCACCGGACAGGCGCGCATATTCGATCTTGGGGCAGCGGTTCATCACCACCTGGATACCGGCTTCCTCCAGGCGCCGCGCCGATGCGTCGTCGCGAACGGTGAGCTGCATCCACACGACTTTCGGCAGCGGATCCATCGCGAGCACCTCGTCGGCGACGCCGGGAACGGCGGCGGAGGGGCGGAACACGTCGATCATGTCGACCGGCTCCGGCAGGTCGGCGAGCCGCGCCACCACCGGCCGGCCGAGGATCGTCTTGCCCGCCTGGCCCGGATTGACCGGATACACCGCATAGCCCTTGTCGATCAGGTACTTGGTGACGAAGAAGCTCGGCCGGACTTCGTTTGCCGAGGCCCCGACGATGGCGACACTCTTCACCGTGTTCAGGATCGCGGAGATATACGCGTCGTCATAGGTATCGTGATTCATTGCCGGTCCCGGGAAGCCGCGCCGCGGTCGCCGGACTGTATCGGCGGGCGCGTGTTCGTGATATGCTTTCGCAGCGTTGCAAGCCGAAAGCGAAGTGCTCGATCATGTTGCGATATGCCGCCCCGATCCTTGGTGTCCTTGTCACCGGCGTCCTTGCCTTCACGGGCCAGGCCGAGGCCATCTCTCGCTACAATTCAACTGCCATGAGCTGCGCCGCGGTGCAAGGGAGGATCGCCGCGGAAGGCGCGGCCATCATGCGCTACCGGTCCCAGCGCAATCCCAGCCTGACGCTCTACGACCGCTATGTCGCGCACGGCTATCTCTGTCCCGCCGGCCATCGCGCGGTGCGCAGCCATATCCCCACCGCCGACCGCGCCTCCTGCCCGGTCCTTCACTGCAAGCCCGAAATGCGCGACCGTTCGAACCGGCGTTTCTGGCTGTTCGGCGACTGATGCATCATCCAGCGAACGAATCGCGCAACGCCCGGAAAACTAGAATAAACTAATCGTATTCATCATCGTTTGTTTGCATAAACATGCGCTTTTTATGCAAACGGACCCCTGCGTATATGTCCTGCCGCACCCCGGAGAACGGCTCCGGGCGCGGTCTTGATGCGGCCTAACCAGCATGCAGAGAAGAAAGGACAACCCATGCCGACACGTTCCCTTATTGCGCTGAGCGCGCTTGCCCTTGCCCTGCCCACCCTCCCTGCCGCAGCAGCTCCGAGCTGCGGGCAGATCCAGGCGCAGGCCGCGGCGCCGCGCGGCGCCACGATACGGTATCCCTCGCCGACCGGCTCCGGGATGACGCTCTATGATCGCTTCGTGACCCGGGGGGCAGCCTGCATGCCCGGCTACAGCAGGGTCCCGCGGTCGATCCCGGCGGCGGACACCGCGAACTGCCGGGTCTTCGTCTGTGCGATCAGGAACGACGACTGAGCGCGCCTCGCCTCCGACCGGCGGCTTCCCGGTCCGCCAGAGACAGGCCGTCAGGCCTGTCTCCCTTCACCGGACTAAACAATGTCTTAGGCATCCTTCCATTCCGGCGAACGCTTCTCGATGAAAGCGCCGATGCCCTCCTCGGCGTCGCGGGCGAGCATGTTCTCGACCATCACCCGGGCGGCATAGTCATAGGCCTGCGACAGGCCCATCTCCGCCTGCGCGTAAAACGCCTCCTTGCCGATCTTCACCGTCAAAGACGATTTTGAAGCAATGGTTTGCGCCAGTTTGGCGACAGTCTGATTCAACGCGTCACGCGGCACCACGCGGTTGACGAGACCCATGCCGTGCGCCGTCTCCGCGTCAATCATCTCGCCGGTCAGCAGCATTTCCATGGCGTGCTTGCGCGCGACGTTGCGCGACAGCGCCACCATCGGCGTCGAGCAGAACAGGCCGATGTTCACGCCCGGCGTCGCAAACCGGGCCGTTTCGCTCGCCACGGCCAGATCGCAGGACGCGACGAGCTGGCAGCCCGCCGCCGTCGCCACGCCGTCCACCTCGGCGATCACCGGTTTCGGATGGCGCACCACCGCCTGCATCAGTTCGGCGCACAACTGCATCGTCGTCTCGAAGAATCCCCGCCCCCGGTCCGCGTCGCCGCGATGGGCGGTCAGCTCCTTCAGGTCGTGGCCGGCAGAAAACACCTTTTCCGACGAGCGCAGGACGATGACGCGCACGCCGGCGTCGTCGCGCGCCCGGTCGAGCGCTCCCTTCAGCGCCCGCATCACGGCGATCGACAGCGCATTGGCCGGCGGACTGGACAGCGTCAGCGTCAGGATGCCGCCGGCGCTCGCCGCCGTCACGGGCGCCCTTACGGGTTCTTCGATGCCTGCAGCGGCCTCGGCCATGTGCCTTCTCCTGTCCTGGTTGATGCACGATCGGGGTGCCAGCATAGTTCGGCTTGTCTTCGCGCGGCAATCCGGCAATTGTTTCGACTGCGCGACATCGCGCGCGGGACCAAGCAGCGGAGGATTGCCGGGATGGATGCCAGACGCGCAGCGGAAACCTATCGGCCGCTCATGCAGGCCCGCGAGGTGAACGCCTTTCTGCGCGAAGTCTTCCCGCAGGCCTGCGGCGGGGAACCGCCCGACTACCGCGCGCTCGATATCTGGCCCGGTGGCTGCCACGTGCGGCTAGAGGCCGGCTTCCAGCACCTGCGTCCGGGCGACACGGTCTCCGGCCCGTCGCTGTTCGCGCTGGCCGATATCGGCGGCTATGTCTGCGCCCTCTCGCATATCGGCCCCGAGGCGCTAGCCGTCACCACCAATCTCAACATCAACTTCATGCGCAAGGCCACGGCCGGGCCGGTCGACGGGCACTGTCGCATCCTCAAGCTCGGCAGGCGCCTGATGGTGTTCGAGGCCGAGCTTTTCAGCGGTGAGAAGCAGGCAACGGTCGCCCACGCGACCGGCACCTATTCGCTGCCGCCCACCGGCGGCGCCTAATGCATGTCGCTTTCAAGTGAGTTCATTTGAAAGACAACGAACATGCATCGTTTCAAAGTGCTACAGCGCCGCGCGTCTTACAAGACGCGCGGCGCTGTAGCACATCTCCGGTAAAAGCAGGTGCATCGGGAACGCGCTGGATCTTGTTCTTTCCGCGTTGTCCGAGGCCGGAACGATCCCGCTTCGGCTGGGAATACTCCTGGAAAGCGACTTGCAGATACGGTATCTAAATACCGCAAATATAAACCACTGTTTTTGCTTTGTTATTTTTCGATACTGCGCAATACCTGTGCTTGACGGCGCCTTGCAACCCCTGTAGACAGCACGAGCCTGCGGCGGCGTGTCGTCGCGGACGCTTGCGCGCCCTGAAAGCCCGCAAGACAAGCAACAAGAAACGCCCTGCCCTGTGGCCGGGTCCAGTAAGTGGAAAAGACCATGAAGACATTTTCGCAGAAGCCTGCGGAGGTGACGAAGAAGTGGGTTCTGATCGACGCCGAAGGTCTCGTCGTCGGCCGTCTCGCCACCATCGTCGCCAACCGCCTGCGCGGCAAGCACAAGCCCACCTTCACCCCGCATGTGGACGATGGCGACAACGTCATCATCATCAATGCCGAGAAGGTCGTGCTGACCGGCAAGAAGTACACCGACAAGAAGTACTACTGGCATACGGGCCATCCCGGCGGCATCAAGGAGCGCACCGCGCGCCAGCTGATCGAGGGCCGCTTCCCCGAGCGCCTGCTCGAGAAGGCCGTCGAGCGCATGATCCCGCGCGGGCCGCTTGGCCGCCGCCAGATGAAGAATCTGCGCGTCTATGCCGGCGCCGAGCATCCGCACACGGCGCAGAACCCGGAGACGCTGGACGTCGCCGCCATGAGCAAGAAGAATGTGAGGGCCCAGTAACATGGCCGAAATCAATTCCCTCGAAGAGCTGGGTGCGGCGACCGCCGCGCAGACGAGCGAGCAGCAGGCTCCCGTCCACGTCCAGAAGCTCGACGCCCAGGGCCGCGCCTACGCGACCGGCAAGCGCAAGAACGCCATCGCCCGTGTCTGGGTCAAGCCGGGCTCCGGCAAGATCACGGTCAACGACAAGGAGTTCAACGCCTATTTCGCCCGTCCGGTCCTGCAGATGATCCTGCAGCAGCCGATCATCGCGGCGAGCCGCAACGGTCAGTACGACATCGTCGCGACCGTCGTCGGCGGCGGCCTTTCGGGCCAGGCGGGCGCTGTGCGCCACGGCATCTCCAAGGCGCTGACCCATTACGAGCCGGCCCTGCGCGCCGTGCTCAAGAAGGGTGGTTTCCTGACCCGCGACAGCCGCGTGGTCGAGCGTAAGAAGTACGGCAAGGCCAAGGCCCGCCGCTCGTTCCAGTTCTCGAAGCGCTAAGCTTCGGAACAAGACCGAACGAAGAAGCGGGCCCTCGGGTCCGCTTTTTTGTTGCGCGAAGCCTGTTGTTCACCCTACCCATTGGGCACACGCCATAGCATTCTGCAGTCCGGTGGATCACCCGACGTCCGCGCAAATGCGGAGAACAAGAAGATCGAGCGCCATGCCGTCGAACGCCATCGACCACGCCTTCACCGCCCGCAGCCTGACCGGCGCGGCCAGCGACCCGACCTATGCGGGCGCGCTCTCCTTCATGCGGCGGAAATACACCAAGAACCTCAAGGGCGCCGATGCCGTCGTCTGGGGCATTCCCTTCGACGCGGCGGTCTCCAACCGGCCCGGCGCGCGCTTCGGCCCGCAGGCGATCAGGCGCGCCTCAGCGATCTTCGACAATGATCCGCAATACCCCTTCGACCGCGATCTCTTCGCCGCGCTGTCGGTGATTGACTATGGCGACTGCCTGCTCGATTACGGCAATCACCAGAAGACGCCGGCGACGATCGAGCGGGAAGCGGCAAAAATCCTCAGATCGGGCGCCTTCCTCCTGTCGCTCGGGGGCGATCATTTCGTCACCTGGCCGCTTCTAAAGGCGCATGCGGCGCTGCACGGTCCGCTGGCGCTGGTGCAGTTCGACGCGCATCAGGACACCTGGTTCGACGACGGGCGGCGCATCGACCACGGTTCCTTCGTCGGCCGCGCCGTGCGCGACGGGGTGATCGACCCGGCGCACTCGATCCAGGTCGGCATCCGCACCCATGCGCCGGAGGATTGCGGCATCGCGATCCTGCACGGGCATGCCGTCGAGGAGATGCGGGCCGCCGAGATCGCCGAAGCCATCATCGCCCGCGTCGGCGACCGGCCAGCCTATGTGACCTTCGACATCGACTGCCTCGACCCGGCCTTCGCACCCGGTACGGGCACCCCGGTGGCGGGCGGCCCGTCGAGCGCGAAAATGCTCTCCGTTCTGCGCCAGCTCGGCGCGCTGCGCATGGTCGGCGCGGATGTGGTCGAAGTGGCCCCGGCCTACGATCACGCCGACATCACCGCCATCGCGGGCGCCTCTGTCGCCATGCATTATCTGGGCCTTCTCGCCGGCAGGGAGCGACGATAGGCGCTCATCCGACGATTCAACGCGCTGACGGATTGATTCCGCCGGCCGGCACAACCATCTGAAATCAGACTCTTTTCCAGGACAGACCCATGACGGCGAAAATCTTCATCGATGGCGAACACGGCACCACCGGCCTGCAGATCAGGACGCGGCTCGCCGAGCGGCGCGACATCGAGGTGATCTCCATCCCCACGGAGAAGCGCAAGGACCCCGCCGCGCGCGCCGAGTTCCTCAACACGGCTGACATCGCGATCCTGTGCCTGCCCGACGATGCCGCCCGCGAAAGCGTCTCCCTGATCGAGAACAACACGACGCGCGTCATCGACGCCTCGACGGCGCACCGGGTCGCAGAAGGCTGGACCTACGGCTTCGCCGAGATGGACAAGGCGCAGGGCGACGCCATCCGCAATGCGGGGCGCGTCGCCAATCCCGGCTGCTGGCCGCAGGGTCCGATCGCCTTCCTGCGGCCCCTGATCGCCGCTGGCCTGCTGCCGGCCGACCTCGCCGTGACCGTCAACGGGATTTCGGGCTATTCGGGCGGCGGGCGGACGATGATCGAGGACTACGAGGCCTCTCGCGATGAGGCGCCCGAGTTCATGCCCTATGCGCTGACCCTGAAGCACAAGCACGTGCCGGAGCTGCAGGCCTATTCCGGCCTGTCCGGCGCGCCGCTGATGCAGCCCGCCGTCGGCAATTTTGCGCAAGGCATGCTGACCGCCCTGCCCCTGCAGCTCGGCCACCTGCCGCGCGTGCCGACGGGCGCCGAACTCCATGCCGCGCTCGCTGACCATTACGGCGCCATCACAGGCAGCGTCGTCGATGTCGCCCCCCTCGGCAATGCCGAGCGCAGCGGCGCCCTCGACCCCGAGCGGCACAATGGCAGCAACAACATGACGCTGCACGTCTTCGCCAACGACGCGCGCGCCCAGGCGCTGCTGATCGCCGTCTATGA
Organism: Nitratireductor pacificus pht-3B; assembly: GCF_000300335.1. GTDB lineage: Bacteria > Pseudomonadota > Alphaproteobacteria > Rhizobiales > Rhizobiaceae > Nitratireductor > Nitratireductor pacificus. Next base: position 57,155 of record NZ_AMRM01000003.1, read on the forward strand.
CAATCTCGGCAAGGGAGCCTCGGGCGCGGCCGTGCAGAACATGGACCTGATGATCGGAAGCGATGGCCGATAGCACCGCGGAAGCGCCCGCCTCACCGGACTTTCCGCCAGACTTTCCGCCAGACTGGGACATCATCTCGGTCCGGCTGATGGCGGACACGCCGGCAAGCCATATCTGGGAAGTGACCCGCTGCGGCGGCGACATCGCCGTGGTCAAGGACCACAAGCCCGCCGGGCTGGAGAATTTCGAGACCGGCGCGCTCTTCCTGCAATGGCGGGCGGGCCGGGATGCGGTGCGGCTGATCGACCGGCGCGACAACGCCCATCTCATCGAGCATGCGGGTGATCGCACGCTGCTCGACGTGCTCGATGAGAGCGGTGACGAGGCGGCGAACACGCTGGCGGCCGAGATGCTCGCCCGGCTGGCCGGCGATGCGAGCTCACCGGCGCCCGCAGGCCTGACGCCGCTGCGGGACCATTTCCGCAGCCTGTTCGCGAAGGCCCGCGAGGACCGCAGCTCCGGCCGGGAAACGCCGTTCACGCGCGCGGCATCCATCGTCGACGACCTCCTGTCGAACCAGCGCGACGTGCGCCCCCTGCATGGCGACTTCCATCACGAGAACATGATGTTCGGCCCGCGCGGCTGGCTGCTGATCGATCCGACGGGCATCGCGGGCGACGCCTGCTACGATGCCGCCAATCTGTTCTACAATCCGCTGGAGCGCGACGACCTGCGCAACGATCCGGACCGCGCCGCGCGGCTTGCCGCCCTGCTCTCGCGTCGGCTCGGGCGCGATGCGGGCGATTTCCTGCGCTACGGCCTTGCCCATGCCTGCCTGTCGGCCTCATGGCACCTGGAAGACGGGAATGCGGACGAAGCCGCGCGCAGCCTGTCCGTGGCGCGCGCCGTGGAGATGGCGCTTCAGTAGATCTCGTCTTCCACCGCAGGTCGCGCCGGCAACGGGTAGGCCCCACGCGCGGCGCGCCAATGCGCGCAGGCAAAGCCCAGAACCACCAGCGCCATGCCCTGATGCAGAAGGGCGAAACCGAAGGGCACGACCATCAGCAGCGTGACGATCCCGACCGCCGCCTGCAGCACGACAAGCAGGGCCAGCAGGATGCTGCGGCGCGCATGCGGCGACCCGGGTTCGGCGCGCAGCACGCAGACGGCGTGCCAGACGGCCAGCACCAGCAGCACATAGGCGCCGAGCCGGTGGACGAACTGCACCGTCTTCGGGTTCTCGAAGAGATTGATCAGCGCGGGCTGCTGGACGAACAGGCCGCCGGGCACCAGCGCGCCGTCCATCAGCGGCCAGGTGTTGAAGGTCATACCGGCGCGCAAGCCGGCGACGAGCCCGCCCAGATAGATCTGGAACAGGATGGCGATCACCAGCCAGCCGGCGAAGCGTCGCGTGCCGTTTTGCGCCGCGCCCGTGGTGTGCGGGGCCAGCCCGCGCGCCACCAGCATCGTCGCGGCGAAGATCAGGCAGGCGATGGTCAGATGGGTGGCCAGACGATACTGGCTGACATCGACCCGGTCGACCAGGCCGGACGCGACCATCCACCAGCCGACCGCCCCCTGCAGCCCGCCGAGCGCCAGGATTCCCAGAAGCTTGGGTTTCAGATGGCCCTCGAGCCGTCCCGACAGCCAGAAGAAGGCGAGCGGCAGGGCGAAGACGAAGCCGACGCTGCGCGCCAGAAGACGGTGTCCCCACTCCCACCAGAAAATGGTCTTGAACTCGGCGAGGCTCATGCCCTTGTTGATCAGCTGGTACTCGGGAATCTGCCGGTATTTGGCGAATTCCTCCTGCCATTCCGCCTCGCCGATCGGCGGAACGATGCCGTGGATCGGCTTCCATTCGGTGATCGACAGGCCGGATTCGGTCAGCCGCGTGGCGCCGCCGACGAGCACGAGCGCGAACAGCACCAGAAGCACGCCATACAGCCAGAACCGCACGAGCCTACGGTTGCGCAGCAGGGTTTCCTGCGTGGTTTGCCCGAACGCGGCACTGGAAGCGGAGATATCCAAGGTGGCAGCCATCATTGTTGAGGGAATGCCCGTTCCTGAACCAAAGCCCGGCCCGTTGCAAGCCGAACCGCCTGCCGCGCGACAAGCCGTCGCGCCGGCCATGACGCGGCGTTGCATCCCGCCGCCCGGGCTTCTATGAAGCAGCGGAAAGGTGGTTCCCATGCCTGTACGCCTCAGAAAATTCATCGGCATGCTCGCCCTGCTGGCGCTCGTGGCCATTTACGCGATCCTGTCGACCGCGATCGCCGTCGCGCAGCTTGCCGAATCCGGCCCGCTCGTGCACCTCGCCTATTTCTTCTTCACCGGCCTCCTGTGGGTCCTGCCCGCCATGGTCGTCATCCGCTGGATGATCGGCCGGCCGGACAACCAGGGCTGAGCCGCCCGTCGGCGCAATGTTCGCGCCGGCGTCGATCATTCCTTCACCTTTTGCCGCTATCGTGGCCGCAACGCTGTCATTCAGGGGCCGCAACAGCGCTGCGTCATCGCGATGAATTCCGCCAGTTCCCACGCCGAGATCCAGGACCCGGCCGCGCATGCGGGCGGCGCGCCGACGCTGACCGTCAGCAGCGCCGATCCGACCGCCCGGGCGCAGTATCGAGAGGACTGCCGCACCGCGCATTTCATGCCGGCGCAAAGCCCGGACTGGATCGACGCTTGGGCGGAGCATGCCTCGAACGCCTGCATCATCGTCCGCCTGTCGGACGGCGAGCGGCATCTCCTCAGCCTCGCTCTGGAAATCGCCGCCCACGGGCCGCTGCGCATCGCCCGCTTCATCGGAGACAGGCACGCCAACGGCAATTTCCCGGCCACGGAGCGCAGTCTCGGCGGGCCCCTCCCACCGCAATTGATGACGGCGCTCCTGGAGGGACTTCGCCGGCAACGTCCCGACATCGACCTGCTCGCCCTCGAGCGTCAGGTCCATGCGATCGACGGTGCGCAGAACCCGCTGCTTGCCTGGCCCGGCACGCCGAGCCCGAATGTGGCGCTGGCCGTCGATCTTGCCGGCGGGTTCGAGGCGGTGCTCGGCCGCGCCAGCGGCAAGCGCAAGCGCAAGCAGCACCGCGCCCAGGCGCGCAAGCTCGAAGCTGCCGGCGGCCACCGCCGCCTGCGGGCCACATCACGGGCCGAAACCGATGCCATGCTCGACGCCTTCTTCGCCATGAAGCGGCACCGCTTCGCCAAGATGGGCATTCGCGACGTCTTCGCCGCAGAATCCGTGCAGCAGGCCTTCCGCACGCTGTTCGGCGACGCCGTCCGGGCGGAGGAGCCCGCCTTCGTGATGCACGGGCTTGAAGTCGGCGGCCGGCTGCGTGCCGTGACCGGGTCGAGCCGCACCGCAACCCGGATGATCTGCGAGTTCAGCTCGATCACCGAGGATGAACTGAGCGATATCAGCCCCGGCGCTTTTCTGTTCTTCGAGAACATCGAGGAGGCCTGCGGCGACGGGCTTCAGGTCTACGATTTCAGCGTCGGGGACGAGTATTACAAGCGCCTATGGTGCGATCTGGAAACCGTCCAGTTCGACACCTTCGTGCCGCTGACCGCCAGAGGCCGTTTGCTGGCTCTGAGCCGCTCCGGCCTCGCCCACGCCAAGCGGCGGATCAACGGCAATCCGCGCCTGTGGAGCGCTGCCAAATGGCTGCGCCGCAAGCTGGCCTTCCTGCGCGGCTGAGCACGAGCACCGCCGCGAGCCGGCCGCCTCAGGCCGCGTCGCGGCCGGGCGGATAGGCCTTGCCGGCAGGGGTCACCAGGATCGGCGCGTGAATGCCCGCCTCGCGCAGCTGTTCTGCCGTATCGGCGGCGATCTCCCCTTCCCGCGGATCGATCATGCTCACCAGCACCTCGGTGTCGGCGGCCAGCAGCCGGCCGATGGCGCCGGCATCCGCCGGCCCGCACTCGACCACCACCACGTCATAGGCGGCGGTCAGCGATTCCATGATGATCGGCAGCCGGTCCGCAGCCCGCATGGCGCGCGCCGGATCGGCGGTGCCGACCGGGATGATGTGGCAGTCGGAGAACAGATCGGCGTGGATGATTTCGGCGAACTGCGCCTGCGAGGCCAGCAGGTTGGTGATGCCCGTATAGGCGACGCTCTCCAGCATCGGCAACGACGCGGCGCCCGACGCCGTCAGGTCGAGAAGCACGACGCGCAGGCCGGAATCCGCGACATCGCGCGCCACGAGAACCGAGGCGGCCGCCGCCTCGTCGCCTTCCGGCGAAATGAACAATGCGCGCGTCGCGCCGCCCGAAACGAGTTTCTCGGAGGCCTGCTCGACACCGATCTCGCCGAACTGCGGCTCCCACGCCGTATCGGCGGCATCGGGCTCATAGGATGGCGCGGCTGCAGCCAATCCATGCACCGTCCGGGATGCGGAGGACGGAAGCCGGCTTTCCGCCGCGTCGTCGAAGGCCGGTTTGGGTTCTGGTGCCGCCGGGCTTGCCACCGGCTGCATCGTGTCCACCGCGGGACGCATGGCGCGGCCGCTGAACAATTCCTGCAGGAGCGTGATGATGGCCATGATCAGCAGCGAGGCGACGAAGGCCGCCGCTGTGATGGGAACGATTTTGGGGAAGTAAGGCTCGCTCGGCGTGATCGCGCGCGAGAAGATGCGCACATCGGCCGGCAGATAGTTGCGGTCGCTGCGCGAGGCAGCCTCGCGATAGCGGGTCAGGTAGGATTCCAGGAGTTCGCGCTGGGCGGTCGCCTCCCGCTCGAGCGCCCGCAGCTCCACCTGCTCCTCTTCGGCGCGGCCCGAGGCCACCTTCAGCTGGTTGAGTTCGCTGGTCAGGTCCGCCTCGCGCCGGCGCGCCGTATCGGCTTCTGATTCCAGGCCGGACAGCACCTTGCCGGCCTCGGCGCGGATCTGGCCGCTGATGTCCGTGAGCTGCGACTGCAGGGCGCGGATGCGCGGATGATTGCCGAGCAGGGTGGTGGAAAGATCGGCGATCTGCGTCTGGAGTTCCAGCTGCCGCTCGCGCAGACGCTGGATGAGGGGCGACGCCATCACTTCCGGCTGGTTCTCGATCGCGGCACCGTCGCGCAGGGCCGCGCGCAGCGCCTCCGCCTGGACCTCGGCAGCCGAGCGGTTGGCGCGCATCCGCGACAGCTCGCTGGACAGCTCGGACAATTGCTGCGTCGCCAGAACCGTGTTGTTCTGGCCCAGCAGGAGATCGGATTTCGCCCGATACTCCGCAACGCGCGCCTCGGCCTCCTTGACCCGCTCCCGCAGGTCCTCGATCTCCGGCTCCAGCCAGTCGGTCGCGCTCGTGTTGGACAGCAGCTTCGCGTCGCTCTGTACCGCCACATAGGCGTCGGCCACGGCGTTGGCCACCTGGGCCGCCAGCGCCGAGTCCTCCGACGAGAACTCGATCACGATGACGCGCGAGTTCTCGACCCGGTAGACGGTGAGATGCTCGCGGAAGGCGGTCAGCACGCGCTCATCGACGGGCGCCTCCGGCGGCGTGCTCTTCAGGCCGACCAGGACCATCAGCCGGTCGACGAGCGAGCCGCCGCCGCCCGAAAACTCGGCGCGCTCGCCGAGCTGAAGCGCGCCGGCCACCTGGCTCAGGATCTCCGTCGAGCTGATCAGCTGGACCTGGCTCGTCACCCCTTCCCCGTCGAGGATGGGGCGGTCGCCGTCCACCGTCCCTTGCGGACGGGTGTAGATGGATTCGCGCGTCTCGATCAGAAGCCGCGTCTCGGCGCGGTACTGCGGCGTCGCCATGAAGGCCACCGCGAAGACGATGCCGGTGATGACCAGGGCCGCAAGGAGGATCCGCGGCCATTTGCGCCGGAACCCCGCGAAAAGCCGCGCCAGGTCGACATCGACGTCCCCGGCTGCAATTTGACCGCTGTTCATACGTCCCACTCCAACATCTCGTGCCGGCAGGGTAAATATCTATGGTAACCATGCCGTTAAGATGCGCGCTTTCGCGAGCAGCCCGGCGAGGGTTCGCGTTATGAGCGCATAATCGCCGGCTTTACCCGACATTAACCCTAACGGAACGATAAGGAGAGCGTGGCGCCCCGCTTGCGGGCGCGGATGACGCCAGAGGTTCGCAGTTGGCCATGAAGAAACGCATCCCCCTTTTGCCCGCGTTGATCGCGGCCGCGGCCGTGGCCGGCTGTTCCGGTTATCGCCCCGCCCCGGCGGCGTTTCATGAGGCGCTCTATCAGCCGTATGTGCTGGATGCGGGCGACAATCTGCGCGTCACGGTCTTCGATCAGGAGAACCTGACCAACACCTACAGCGTCGATCAGGCCGGCTACATCGCCTTTCCGCTGATCGGATCGGTTCCCGCGCGCGGCAAGACGTCCAAGCAGATCGAGACCGATATCGCCTCCGCCCTGCGCCAGGGCTATCTGCGCGATCCCGATGTGACGGTGGAGATCGACCGCTACCGGCCGATCTTCATCATGGGTGAGGTCGGCGCTCCGGGACAATATTCCTATGTACCGGGCATGACCGTCCAGAAGGCGGTGGCCGCCGCCGGCGGCTTCAGCCCGCGCGCCAACCAGGGCACGGTCGACATCACGCGCGGCATAAACGGCAAGGTGCTGACGGGGCGTGTCGTCACGTCGGATCCCCTGCTCCCGGGCGATACGGTCTATGTGCGCGAACGCCTGTTCTGATTTATCCCGTCCCTTCGGAACCCTCGCATGCAGGTAAAGCGGAAGCTGCGCATCGTTCACTGCTTCCGCTCGCCCGTCGGCGGCATCTTCCGCCATGTCCGAGATCTGTGCGACGCGCAGATGGCGGACGGCCACGCGGTCGGCATCGTCTGCGATTCGACAACCGGCGGGGATTTCGAAGCACGCCTTTTCGCCGAGATCGAGCCGAGGCTGGCGCTCGGCGTCAAGCGCACGCCGATGCAGCGCCATGTGGGCTTCGGCGACCTGGTCGCGGCATGGCGCACCTTCAACATCGTCAGGGCGATGCAGCCGGACGTGCTGCATGGACATGGCGCCAAGGGCGGCGTCTACGCGCGGCTGTTCGGCACGATGATGCGGCTGTTCGGCCAGAAGCCGGCGCGCATCTACTCGCCGCATGGCGGCAGCCTGCACTACGACGCGGCGACGATGACGGGCCGCGTGTTCTTCGCCCTGGAACGGATGATGGACCGGTTTTCCGACCATATCCTCTTCGTGTCCGAGTATGAGCGGCGCACCTACGAGCGCAAGGTCGGCCGGCCGCGCGCGCCCAACACGCTCGTCTACAACGGCCTGAACGCCGACGAGTTCGTGACCGTCGCGACGGCCCCGGACGCCGCGGATTTCCTCTATATCGGCATGATGCGCGATCTGAAGGGCCCCGACCTGATGATCGATGCGCTGGCGCTGACGGAAAAGACCACCGGCAGAAAACTGAGCGCGGTCATGATCGGCGACGGCGATGATCGTGACGCCTATGTCGCCCAGGCGAAGGAACGGGGTTTTGGCGATCGCATCACCTTCCTGCCGGCCATGCCGGCACGCGCGGCCTTCGGCCGGGGACGCATCATGGTGGTTCCCTCGCGCGCCGAGGCCATGCCCTATATCGTGCTCGAGGCGCTGGCCGCCGGCCGGCCGCTGATCGCCAGCGCGGTCGGCGGCATTCCCGAAGTGTTCGGCGCGAACTCCCCCGCCCTGACGGCGCCCAGCGAAAACGCCATCGCCGACAGGATGGGCTTCGCCCTTGCCGATGAAGCGGCCTTCCAGGCGCTGATGCCGGAACAGGCCGACCTGCGCGCCCGCTTCGGCGCTGATGTCATGGCCCGGGCGATCGAGACCGCCTACCAGGCGAGCCTGAGCCGCCGAGCCTGAGAGGCCCGGTCCGGCAAGCGGATTGGTTCACAAGTCGAACAGTCATGGCAAGGGAATGTTAGCCCCCTGTCTGCTAGCCTGACTTCACAACGTCAGGGGCAGCATCAGGATCATGAACCAGTTCGACCCGAAGCGGTACTACGCGTCGAAGGCCAGGGAGCAGACCCCGGGCGCCCAGACGGAGGACGGCCGTCCCGCTCTCGGACCGGTCGCCCGCCAGGTCGCGCAGCAATACAGCCGCGAAACCATGTCGCCGGTGATGGTAAGCGGCGTGATGCGCCTGGTGGAGCTTGCCGTGCCGCTGATCACCGGCGTCCTGCTCTACATCTTCTATGTCGGGGTCTCGACGCATCTCTTCTGGCACTACACGATCGTCATCCTTGCCGGTTCGGTGTTGATGGTCATCCTGTGCGAGTTCACCGACTGCTACCAGATGCCGGCCCTGCGCAATCCGACCGGCTATCTGGGGCGCATCCTGTTCGCCTGGTCGGGCACCTTCGCCGCGCTTTCGCTGACCGGCTTCTTCCTGAAGATCTCCGGCGAGTTCTCGCGCTTCTGGTTCGGCGCCTGGTATGTGGCTGGCTTCGCGGCCCTGGTTGTCCTGCGCATCGTCGTGGCCCAGCTGATGCGCCGCTGGGCGCGCAACGGCACCATCGAGCGGCGCGCCGTGATCGTCGGCGGCGGCACCAATGCCGAGCATCTGATCCGCTCGATCGAGCAGCAGCCCTACAACGACATCCGCATCTGCGGCATCTTCGACGATCGCGACAACCGGCGCTCGCCGCCCGTGGTGGCCGGCTATCCGAAGCTCGGGAACATCGCCGAACTGGTCGAGTTCGCCCGCATCGCCCGGATCGACATGCTGATCGTCTCGTTGCCCATGTCGGCGGAGGCGCGCGTTCTATCGCTCCTGTCGAAGCTCTGGGTGCTGCCTGTCGACATCCGCCTTTCGGCCCATTCCAACCATCTGCGCTTCCGGCCGCGCGCCTATTCCTATATCGGCTCGGTGCCGATGCTCGACATTTTCGACCGGCCGATCAACGACTGGGATTCGGTCGCCAAGCGCCTGTTCGACATCGTCTTCAGCCTGATCGGCATCATCCTGTTCTCGCCGGTGATGCTGGCGACGGCCATCGCCATCAAGCTCGACAGCAAGGGGCCGGTCCTGTTCAGGCAGAAGCGGCACGGCTTCAACAACGAGGCGATCGAGGTTCTCAAGTTCCGGTCGATGTATGCGGAACAATGCGACCCGACGGCCAAGAACGCGGTGACCCGCGGCGATCCGCGCGTGACGCGCGTCGGCCGCTTCATCCGCAAGACCTCCATCGACGAGTTGCCGCAATTCTTCAACGCGCTGTTCGGCAGCCTGTCGCTCGTCGGCCCGCGGCCGCACGCGGTCGCCGCGCAGGCGCACAACATGCTCTATGAAGAGGTGGTCGACGGCTACTTCGCCCGCCACCGCGTCAAGCCCGGCGTCACGGGCTGGGCGCAGATCAACGGCTGGCGCGGCGAAGTGGACACGGACGAGAAGATCCGCAAGCGCACCGAATACGATCTCTACTATATCGAGAACTGGTCGCTGTGGTTCGACCTGAAGATCCTGCTCCTGACGCCGATCCGGCTGATGAACACGGAAAACGCCTATTGAGCACGCTCCTCGCCCCTACCAACGCGCCGGCGTTGCCGCGCGCGGCCATCGACGCCAAGCTGGTCAGCCTGGTCAAGACGTCCGCGATCGGCATGGGGGTGTTCCTGTCGGGCTTCGTCATCCGCGAACCGGCCCCCTATGAACTCTACATGGTCGGGCTGATCGCCGTCTGGGCGCTGGCCGGCCTAAGGATCTCGCGCCGCATCGCGCCGCTCCTGACGCTTCTGATCCTGTTCAATGTCGGCGGGGCGATCTCGATGTCGCAACTGGCCGATCTCGGGACCATCCCGCTCTACATCGCCGTCTCGCTGTTTCTGGCGCTGACATCGGTGTTCTTCGCGGCGGCGGTGGAGGCGGAGCCGCGGCTGTTGCGCGTGGTGTTCATCGCCTGGGTGATGGCTGCCGTCGCAACCGCCTTCTTCGGCATTCTCGGCTATTTCAACGCCTTTCCCGGCGCCACGCTTTTCACCCGCTTCGGGCGGGCCGCCGGCGTGTTCGAGGATCCGAACGTGTTCGGTCCGTTCCTTACCCTGCCGGCCATCGGCCTTCTGTACCTGATCCTCGTCGCGCGGCCGCTCGTCGCCTGCCTTGCCGTCCCCCTGTTCCTGGTCGTCGCGGGCGGCATCTTCTTCTCGTTCTCGCGCGGCGCGTGGGGATTGCTGGCGGTGACGGCGATCCTGCTGGTGCTGGCGGTGTTCCTCAACAGCCGCACCGGCCTGTCGCGGCTGCGCGTCAGCGTGACCGCGCTTCTGGCGCTGGCCGGCCTTGTGCTGGCGCTCATCCTGGCGCTGCAGATCCCGGCGGTCGCCGATCTGTTCTTCGAGCGCGCCCGGCTCGCCCAGGACTACGACAGCGCGCGGCTCGGCCGCTTCGCCCGCTTCGGGATCGGCTTCCTGTGGGCCATCGAGCACCCGCTGGGCATCGGTCCCCTGCGTTTCGGCCAGTTGCTGGGCGAGGACACGCACAACATCTGGCTGAAGGCGCTGCTCGACTATTCCTGGCTCGGCTTCGCCGCCTATCTGACCCTGATCCTGTGGACCCTGACCGCCGGCTTCCGCATCCTCTTCCGCCAGCGCCCCTGGCAGCCTTATCTCCTGTGCGTCTACATCGTCTTCGTCGGGCATGTGGCGCTGGGGACGGTGATCGACACGGATCACTGGCGCCATTTCTATCTTCTTCTGGGACTGCTGTGGGGGATGATCGCGCTCGAGCAGAAGCACATGCGCGCGGCGCTGCTACGTGATGCTCCAGGCGATTGAGGGAGAAATGGTCGGAGCGGCGGGATTCGAACCCACGACCCCTTGACCCCCAGTCAAGTGCGCTACCGGGCTGCGCTACGCTCCGAACCGCGAAAACCCCTATAGAATACAGGGTTATGGCGCAAGGCCTAAATCGGCACCGAGAACAAAAAGAGGATGCTCGACGACGAATTGCGGTCCGTATCAGCGATGCTGGAACTTGCAGTTGACGGTCAGGGCGGCAACCGGCCCGACATCGCGTACCATGCCGCAGCCGCAGTCATACTCGGCATTGCCAGCATACCGATCCTTCTATTGAATGAGGTTCGAAGGCCACTAACCGCGTGCATCGTCAGGGGATCTGATCATGAATGGCAGCAATGCGGGCAGTCCACAGTTCTATACGTCAGGCGTCTATCTCTCCAGCGCGCTAGCGAGCGAGGTGCGGTGGATGGGTGAAACCTGCACCCATTTTCTTGCCACCGGCAAAACGACCAACGGGCAGTTTTGCCTGGTCGAAGAGACATCGAAGCGCGGTGAGGCCGTCCCTTTGCACCGACACGAGAAGGACGTCGAATCCTTCTATGTGCTGGAGGGGGAGATCACCTTCTATGTCGGTGACCAAGCCGGAATCCGCTGCGGCCCGGGCTCATTTCTGCATGTACCTGCTGGGGTCGTCCATGGGTTCCGAATCTCTTCGGACACCGCGCGCTACCTCATCTTCACGACCGCCCATCACGGCGAATTCTATCGTGCCATTTCAGAACCTGCGGACGCGAACGGGCTGCCTTCCACCCACGACGTTGACTGGGACAAGGTCATGGCGACGGCTCAAGACTTCGGGATCGAATTCATCAGTGAACTTCCGGACGGGTGAGCGGAGTGAAGAGCTGCAGCTTTGCTGCAAACCGCACGCGCGTTGCCAATGACGAAGATGGCGTCGGCCGTCGGGAATAAAATCGAAGCGAGCGTGTTGTTCTTGCAGGTGGGGTGGCGGACGACGGGATCGCGCACTCCTTGCGATCGCCGCCTAGAGTTGGAGCGACAACCATGCGCGTCCTGATGCTCGCAATCTTCCTCGTGATATCCGCATGCACGACTGCACCAAACGTTGATACCCCACCGGCGCAGACCGCTCCTGAGCGGGGGATCGATAGCGGCGCCGGGGGATACTGAAGGTCATCGCCCGATCCAGACAAAGGCCCCCGCCGGCGCGAAGCCAGCGGGGGCAATACTTGCCAGCTTCCGAGAAAGCGAGCAACATCGGGTATTCATTGGGAGGGGCCGATGGGTAAGTGGATCATCCTGGTATTGGGCGTGCTGCTGACGGCGAACGGTTTCTTCACGCGGACCTATGATTTCCCGAACGAGACGCCAGTCAGATACTGCTTCAACATGGACTATATCGGCGTCGACGGCTGCTTCCACAACGCGACGGCTCCCATGCTGATCGCATGGGTTCCGCTCCTGATTGGCCTGGGCCTCATCGCGTGGTCGATGGTGCGCGCGTCTCGGAAAACTGTGTGACGAAGCCGCACCTGCCGAGACTTTATGGCGGCGGGCGTCCTGTCGTCGCATCACAGTCCTGGAAGCGCTCGAAGCCGCGAATGCCACGCCCCCAAGCACAACGTGAGCGGACGCGTCAACAATTTGAAATCAAATTGAAAACCGTACGGAGCGGCGGCTTCCCCATTCAAGTTCGCTACCGGGCTGCGCTACGCTCCGAACCGGTGCAAGGGAAGTCGTCTCGGACCGGTTCGCGCAAGCGCAAATTCGCGCCAGCGCGATTATCTAGCGGACCTGGTCGAGCAGCCGCTTGCATTCGAGCAGATCGAACAGGGCTTCCTGCAGCAAAGCGCGGTTGTCGCGCGACAGGCTGGCGCTGTCGGCGGCGACCGGTCCCTCCGTCTCGCCGCGCGAAAGGCCGAAGAACCGCTTGTTCGGCTTCACCTTCGGCGTCCCGACAAGAACCCCGTCGTCGGAAACCGAGCGCTCGGCCTCGGCCTGCTTGCTCTGGGTGATGGCCTCGACGGCCGCCACGTCGCCGCGGCCGACGGCGACGATGAACTGGTTGCCGTTGTCGCGCAGCAGCTTCTGGACACCCTTGATCGTGTAACCCTGCTCGTAGAGCATGTGGCGGATACCCTTGATCAGGTCGATGTCCTGCGGACGATAGTAGCGGCGGCCGCCGCCGCGCTTCAGCGGCTTGATCTGCGCAAAGCGCGTTTCCCAGAAGCGCAGGACATGCTGCGGCAGGTCCAGTTCCTCGGCCGCTTCGCTGATGGTGCGGAAGGCATCGGGGCTTTTGTCCATCGCTGGCGCATCTCCATTGGGCGTCGCGCCGCACCGGGATACGGAGCGACCGGGCCAAGCACCTCCACGCCTTCGGGGCAGACGGAAGCGCTGCTGATTCGTCAGTCTAATGCAGTTGACGGCCGAGGAAAAACCGGACGGCGGAACGATGCACAGCCGCGTCGCCGTCAGGCACTCTTGCTGATGCGGCGCGCCTGGTGTGCCTTGAGAATGCGTTCCTTCAGAACGTTCGACGCCTTGAAGGTCATCACCCGGCGCGGCAGGATCGGCACTTCCTCGCCGGTCTTCGGGTTGCGGCCGACCCGCTCGTTCTTGCTGCGGACCTGGAAGGTGGCGAAGGAGGAGAGCTTGACGGTCTCGCCGCGAACGACGGCGTCGCAGACTTCCTGCAGGACCATTTCAACCAGTTGGGCGGATTCGGTTCGTGACAGGCCGACTTTCCGATAAACGGCTTCCGCCAGTTCGGCGCGCGTCAGTGTCTTTCCCCCCATCGGGCTTACCCATCCATTTGCTGAAAAAACTTTATGCTTTCAATACGCGGCGCTGACGTTACATAAATTGCTTTGCAACGGTCAAGAACGGATGCGCTTTGATTGTTGCGGCTACCAGCGCACCAGAACCGCGCCCCAGGTGAATCCGCCGCCCATCGCCTCCAGAAGCACCAGATCGCCCTTCTTGATCTGCCCGCGCTCGACGCCCGCCGTCAGCGCCAGCGGCACGGAGGCGGCCGAGGTGTTGCCGTGCAGGTCGACGGTGATGACGACCTTCTCGTCGGCGATGCCGAGTTTCTTTGCAGAGGCGTCGATGATGCGCTTGTTGGCCTGATGCGGCACGAACCAGTCGATGTCGTCGGCGGTGATCCCCGCCTTTGCGAAAACGTCCTCGACCACGTCGGTGATCATGCCGACCGCATGCTTGAAGACCTCGCGCCCCTGCATGCGCAGGTGACCCACCGTGCAGGTGGTCGAGGGACCGCCGTCCACATAGAGCTTGTCGCGCTGAGTGCCGTCCGAGCGCAGGCTGGCGGCAAGGATGCCGCGATCGGCAAGGCCGCCCTCGCCTTCCGCCGCTTCCACGACCACGGCGCCGGCACCATCGCCGAACAGGACGCAGGTGGTCCGGTCGTTCCAGTCGAGGATGCGCGAGAAGGTCTCGGAGCCGATCACCAGCATCCGCCGCGCCTGGCCGCCGCGCAGATAGAGGTCGGCGGTGGTGATGGCGTAGACGAAGCCGGAACAGACCGCCTGCATGTCGAAGGCGTAGCCGTGCCGCATGCCGAGCCGCTCCTGGATCTCCACCGCGGTGGCCGGAAACGTGTTGTTCGGTGTCGACGTGGCCAGGATGATCATGTCGATGTCGTCGGGCGTCAGGCCGGCATCGTCGAGCGCGCGGCGGGCGGCGGCCTCGCCGAGGGACGCCGTCGTCTCGTCCTCAGAGGCGATGTGGCGCTGGCGGATGCCCGTGCGCTGGACGATCCACTCGTCCGTGGTATCGACGAGCTTCTCGAATTCCGCATTCTTCATGATGCGTCGCGGCAGGGACGAGCCGATGCCACGCACGACGGATCTGATCATTACAATGTCCTATTCATTCACGGCGGCCATGCCGGCCGGCGATTGCGGCGTACGGGCATGGTACAGGTCGAGCGTGGCGCGCGTCTTCTCCAGAAGGCGGCTCCGCACCATCTCATAGCCCAGTTCGACAGCAGCGGCGAAGCCTTCCGCGTCCGCCCCGCCATGGCTTTTCACGATGATCCCGTTGAGGCCGAGGAAGACGCCGCCATTGATCTTGCGCACGTCCATCTTCTCGCCGAGGCGTTGGAAGGCGGCACGCGCGAACACATAGCCGATGCGCGCCATCAGCGTGCGGCTCATGGCCTCCCGCAGATAGGTGGCGATCTGTCGCGCCGTGCCCTCGGCGGATTTCAGGGCGATGTTGCCGGCGAAGCCCTCGGTCACCACCACATCGACGCTGCCCTTGCCGATATCGTCGCCCTCGACGAAGCCTTCGTAGCGCATCGAGCCGAGCGCCGCCTCGCGCAGCATCCGACCGGCCTCCTTGACCTCTTCCTGGCCCTTGATCTCCTCGACGCCGACATTCAGCAGGCCGACCGAGGGCTTGTCCAGGTCGAACACGGCGCTGGCCATGGCCGCGCCGAGGATCGAGAAATCGACGAGCTGCTGCGCGTCCGCGCCGATGGTCGCCCCCACGTCGAGGACGATGGTCTCGCCGCGGATGGTCGGCCAGATGGCGGCGATGGCCGGCCGCTCGATATCCGCCATGGTGCGCAGGCAGAATTTCGACATCGCCATCAGCGCCCCGGTGTTGCCGGCCGACACGCAGACGTCCGCGTCGCCGTTCTTGACCGCCTCGATGGCGCGCCACATGGACGACTTCCAGCGCCCCTGACGCAGGGCCTGGCTGGGCCTGTCGTCCATGCGCACGGCAACGTCGCAGTGGGTGAACTCGCTGACCTCGCGCAGGGAAGGAATTGCGTTGAGGACGGGCAGGACCGTCTCCTCACGGCCATAAATCGCGAAGCGGGCATCGGGCCGCCGCTCGATCACCTTGGCCAGGCCACGCAACGTGACCTCGGGACCGTGATCCCCGCCCATAGCGTCAATCGAAATGCGTACCACGCGTCATGTGCCTCAATGGTTGTCCGAACGCCGGCGGCGGCTCGAAATGTGCGGGGAAAATAGCGTTTTTACCCGGCTGCACAACCTCGATTCGCCATACCGGCGGCGATTCAGGATTTTTGTCCCAGCTTGCGCAGCCCCTCGAACAGCGGACCGGTCTCCTCAACCGCCGGTTCCGAATCAGCAGACGCCTCGACGGCGGAGCCGGGCTTGCGCGGATAGGGGTCGATGGCGAGCGAGAAGAATTCCTCCACCAGGGCGCCGACATCGATGGTGTCGCCGCTGAAGGTTTCCGGCAGATCGGGGCCTTCCGCATCGAGAACGAACTCGCCCCCCTCGATGTCGTTGCGCGCCAGTCGGGATCCTTCGGGCACGAGGGTCGCGCCGAGGTTCTCCTCGATGCCCGCCGGCAGCGGATCAAGCGTCACCACGCAGGACTGGGTGATGTCGGCGCGCAGCGTTCCGGTAATGCGTACCCCGCTGTTCTTCCATTGACGGACCATGAGTTCCGCATGGAAGCGCTCCACCGACAGAAGATCGTGCGCTTCGGCCAGTGCCGCACGCGCCGCCGCATCCGCCTCGATCGCGACCGGCATTCCCTTCTGCGGCAGGCGATGGACATTGATCCGGAACGAAACCGGGCTGGTCTGATGTCTTGCCGTCATTCTGCTCGTCCCTCCGCCGCGGCGTCGGGAAAGGATACATCGCCGGCCAGCAGGCGCTCAACAAGCTGGCCCTCGAGCGACCCGGCAGCGTTCGCGGCATAGGCGGCAAGCGCACCCTGTCCTTCCCAGCCTGCCAAGTCAGGCCGGACATTGCGCGCCAGCGCCGCCGCGAGCGCGGCGCTGTCGTCGGCATCCAGCGCTTCGCTGTAGGCGGCGGCCCGGCCATAGAACATGCGCGCCAGCTTCTTGATACGCTTCGGCACGCCCATATCGCCGATCCCCAGCTCGCGGATGGCGTGCTCGACATCGGAGAAGAACAGGTCCGTCAGCTCCTGGGCGATGTCGCGCGCGGCACCTTCTTCCTCGCGCACCCGGCGCAGGAAGAGAATCATGTGCAGGGCGATCATCTCGAAACGGCCAAGCGGCGTGTCGGGAACCTGCATGTCGGCGTAGAACACAGGCTGCCGCGACGCTGCCACGATTCGTCCATACAAGGCGTCGATGACCGCGCGGCGCGAACGCTGCCCAAAGCCGAACAGCCTCTGGAACATGGGAAACGCCCTCCCTCGGGGCTGGTTTGGAACAGGATCAGGTTGCATCGGCGCGTCAGCTGGTTTACCCGTTTTGCCGGCGGGAACAAGGACTTTCAGCAGAAAGGCCGGGCGCCGGGGACGTTATGGAGATGTCGTTGCAGGTGAGAAAAATCAACACTATTCCTGTCGGGCGCACGATTTTAGCCTTGGGCATCGCCGGCGCAGCGGCGGCCGTATCGGGCTGCAACGTGGGCAAGACGCTCGATGCCCGCGAAACCTTGACGCAGGGCTACGTCATCGACGAGCAGGCCATCGAGCTGGTGCCGGAAGGCTCCAGCCGCGAGCAGGTTCTCCTGGCGCTCGGTTCGCCGTCGACGACGGCGACCTTCGACAACGAGGCGTTCTACTACATTTCGCAGAAGCGGGTTCGCAACGCCGCCTTCATGCGGCCGCGCCTCGTCGATCAGCGGGTCCTGGCAGTCTATTTCGGCGCGGACGAGCGCGTCGCCAAGATCGCCAATTACGGGCTTGCCGACGGCAAGGTGTTCGACTTCATCTCGCGCACCACGCCGACGGGCGGCAAGGAACAATCATTCATCGGCCAGATCCTGGCCGGCGCCTCAAAGGGCGGCCCGCCCTCGGGCCTTTTCGGCGGCGGCCAGTAGCCGCCCCGCAGGAATCTCAGGCAACAGAAAGCCCGCGAGCATCGCGCTCGCGGGCTTTCTTTATGTCGAGGGATCAGCCGACGATCAGTGGGCCAGCACCGCCAGAAGCAGCAGGGCCATGATGTTGGTGATCTTGATCATCGGATTGACGGCAGGACCCGCCGTATCCTTGTAGGGGTCGCCGACCGTATCGCCGGTGACGGAAGCCTTGTGCGCTTCCGACCCCTTCTCGTGCCTGACACCGTCGGCATCGACGAAACCGTCCTCGAAGGACTTCTTCGCGTTGTCCCAGGCGCCGCCGCCGGCAGTCATGGAGATGGCGACGAACAGGCCCGTGACGATGACGCCGAGCAACATCGCGCCGAGCGCCGAGAAGGCCTGGCTCTTGCCGGCGATCGCGTTGATGACCCCGAACACGACCAGCGGCGAAAGCACCGGCAGCAGCGAGGGCACGATCATCTCCTTGATCGCGGCCCGCGTCAGAAGGTCGACGGCGCGGCCATAGTCCGGCTTCTCCTTGCCTTCCATGATGCCCGGCTTCTCGCGGAACTGGCGCCGAACCTCCTGCACGATGGCGCCGCCGGCACGGCCGACCGCGGTCATCGACAGGCCGCCGAACAGGAACGGCAACAGGCCGCCGAACAGCAGGCCGACCACCACATAGGGGTTGGACAGGGCGAAATCGACCGACACGCCCTCGAAGAAGGAGCCCGGCGCCGCATTGGCGGCGAAGAACTTCAGATCCTCCGTATAGGCGGCGAACAGCACCAGGGCGCCGAGACCGGCAGAGCCGATGGCGTAGCCCTTGGTGACCGCCTTGGTCGTGTTGCCGACGGCGTCGAGCGCGTCGGTGGTCTTGCGCACTTCCGGCGGCAGGTCCGCCATCTCGGCGATGCCGCCGGCATTGTCGGTCACCGGACCGAAAGCGTCGAGCGCCACTACCATGCCGGCCAGCGCCAGCATCGTCGTCACCGCGATGGCAATGCCGAACAGGCCGGCCAGATTGAACGACACGATGATGCCGGCGATGATGACGACCGCCGGAAGCGCCGTTGCCTCCAGCGAGACGGCCAGGCCCTGGATGACGTTCGTGCCGTGGCCCGTCACGGATGCCTGGCTGATCGAGCGGACCGGGCGATAGCCGACGCCCGTATAGTACTCGGTGATCCAGATGATCAGCCCAGTGACCGCCAAGCCGACGACGCCGCACCAGAACAGGGTCGATCCGGTGAAGCTCGTGCCGTTGCTGGCGGTGAAGCTGGTGGCGGCGCCGAGCCAGCCCCAGACGATCGCTGCGAGCGCCACGACCGACAGCACCGCCGTCGCCCAGAAGCCCTTGTAGAGAGCTCCCATGATGGAGTTGTTGGAGCCAAGCTTGACGAAGAACGTGCCGATGATCGATGTGATCACGCAGGCAGCGCCGATGACCAGCGGGAACAGCATGAGCGTCAAGGCGGTCGCGCCGGTGAAGAAGATCGAGGCGAGCACCATGGTCGCCACGACCGTCACCACATAGGTCTCGAACAGATCGGCCGCCATGCCAGCGCAGTCGCCGACATTGTCGCCGACATTGTCGGCGATGGTGGCCGGGTTGCGCGGGTCGTCCTCGGGAATGCCGGCTTCAACCTTGCCAACCAGATCGCCACCGACATCGGCACCCTTGGTGAAGATGCCGCCGCCGAGGCGGGCGAAGATCGAGATCAATGACGCGCCGAAGCCGAGCGCCACCAGGGCGTCGATCACCGTGCGGTCGGTCGGCCCGTGGCCGAGCATCGCGGTCAGAACCCAGAAATAGACCGACACGCCGAGCAGAGCGAGACCGGCCACCAGAAGGCCGGTGATGGCGCCCGACTTGAAGGCGATGTCGAGGCCGGCGGCCAGGCTGTTGGAAGCCGCCTGCGCCGTGCGCACATTGGCGCGGACGGAGACGTGCATGCCGATGAAGCCGGCCGCCGCCGAAAGCACGGCGCCGATCAGGAAGCCGATCGCGGCCACGCCGGTCAGAAGCCACCAGGCAAGAAGGAACACCACCACCCCGACGATGGCTACGGTCGTATACTGTCTTGTCAAATAGGCCTGCGCACCCTCTCGGATGGCGCCGGCGATTTCCTGCATGCGTGCATTGCCCTGGTCGGCGGCCAGCACCGACTGGGTTGCCCAGATGGCATAGAGAACAGAGAGCACACCGCAGGCGATGACGAAGTAAAGCATTGTCATTGCCGATCTATCCCTTGAGTTCGACCCGCGATTGCGGACCGGACCTCACGATCCCGTTCGATCGATCCGCCCCGATCCCAAACCCCTCCCGGGTCACCATGAAAAAGGCCGTCGGCATTCGCGCCCCTCCCGGCCTTATTGTCGCAGCTTGGGCGAAGCCGTGACGCAACGTCAAGGACTTGTTCTGGGATTTGCCCGGCTTTCGCCGGTTCAGGCGGCCTGGCGGGCGCGGGCGCTCAGGGTCAGGATGCCCAGAGCGACCAGGCAGGTCAGGGCCACCGGCACGACGATCCAGGCCAGCATATCCCAGCCATAGGCGTTGTAGACCTGGCCCGACATCAGCGATGCGAAGGCCGTCGTCGAGAACAGCAGGAAGTCGTGCACGCCCTGAACGGCGTTCTTCTCGGAGGAGTGGTAGCATCCCGCGACCATCGAGGTGGCACCGATGAAACCGAAGTTCCAGCCGACGCCCAGAAGGATCAGCGCGGTCCAGAACTGCCACAGCGCGATGCCGGACAGTGCCACCGCCGCGCAGCCGATCAGCAACAGCAGGCCCACGGCGACGATGGATTCGGCCCCGAAACGGGCGATCAGACGGCCGGTGATGAAGCTCGGGGCGAACATGGCCATGACGTGCCAGGAAATGCCGAGCGTCGCCTCGTCCTCGCTGAAGCCGCAGCCGACCATGGCGAGCGGCGCGCCGGTCATGACGAAGCTCATCAGCGCATAGGAAGCGACGCCGCATACAAGCGCCACGAGAAAACGCGGCTGCGTGATGATGGTCGAGAGCGGCCGCGCCGGCACGTGATCGTCGAGCTGCGCGGCGGGCGCTTCCCTGGGCAGCCGCAGGAAGGACAGGATGATGGCGCCGACGGCGCCGAGCAGGATGATCGACGCAAAGGCGCCGGCGAACATCACCGGCGCGAACAGTTCGCGCGTATGGATCACCATCTGCGGCCCGATGATGGCCGCGAAGACGCCGCCGCCCAGCACCCAGGAGATGGCGCGCGGCTTGAAGTCGGCCGGCGCGTTGTCGGCGGCGGCGAAGCGGTACTGCTGCAGGAAGGAGTTGCCGCAGCCCACCACCAGCAAGCCGATGGCGAACAGCCAGAAATTCATCTGGAACAGCGCGAGTGCCGAGACGAAGCCGCCGGCGGCGGTGACCAGCGCGCCCGACATGAAGCCGTTGCGGCGGCCGATGACGCGCATCAGGGCGGCGGCGGGCAGCGCGCCGAGCGCGATCCCGACATTAAAGCCCGTGACTGGCGCCGTCGCCAGCGACTTGTCGCTGCCGAGAAGGTAGAAGCCGGCAAGACCGCCCATGGAGATCGCGACGGGAGCGGCGGAACCGACCACGGCCTGCGCGGCCGCCAGCACCAGCGCCGTGCGCTTGGCCTCCCGATACAGGTCCCCGCGGGTCTCGGTCACGTCCGGTCCTTTCCCCTGCCCTCGTCGCGGGCGCGCCGGGCGACCCGGTCGAGCACCGCATTGACCAGCTTCGGCTCGTCCTCGGTGTAGAAGGCCTTGGCGATGTCCACATATTCCGAGACGATGACGGCGACAGGCACGTCCCTGCGCCGCGTCAATTCATAGGTGCCGGCCCGCAGGATCGCGCGCAGGGTCGAATCGAGGCGCGACAGCGGCCAGTCGTCGGTCAGCGACTGGCGGATGACCGGGTCGATCACCTTCTGGTCCTCGACGACGCCCGCCAGGATGGCGCGGAACCATTGCGGATCGGCGTCGCGGTAGAGCTCGCCGTCGATCTCCTTGCCGAGCCTGAACAGCTCGTATTCGGCGGTCGTCTCCAGGAGGCCCGTGCCTGCGACGTCCATCTGATACAGGGCCTGGACGGCAGCCAGCCGTGCGGCGCCACGCTTGTTGGCCGTTCGCGGGCCTTCCTCGCTCGGTGCTTTCACGTCAGGCTCCAAAGCGCTGTTTCAGCGCGATCATCGTCAGTGCCGCCGTCGCGGCGAAATGTCCCTTGCCCATGCTCTCGCCGGTCGTTCCCTCGCTGCGCTCGATGCGGGCCAGCGCCTGCGCCTCGTTCTCGACCGTCAGGATGCCATTGCCGATGGCCAGCGATTTCTGCGCGGCCAGATCCATCAGGGCGCGCGCCGATTCGTTGGCGACCACGTCGAAATGATAGGTTTCGCCCCGGATGACGCAACCGAGCGCCACGTAGCCATGATAGACGGGGCCGCCGTTTCCGGATGCCGCGAAGGCGATGGCCGCGGGGACCTCCAGCGCGCCCGGCACCGTCACTACGTCATAGGCGGCGCCGGCCTCGTCGAGCGCCTTCTTGGCGCCCGCCAGTAGGCCGTCGGCCAGATGATCATAGAAACGGGCTTCGACGATCAACAGCCTCAAGGGGCGCGCATCGGCCATGAACTTACTCCGCACGGAACCATCACAAAGGGAAGCGCTGCCTTAAGCCTCTTTGGCGGCGTCCGCAAGACGCGCGGCATAGCGCGCCATGGTGTCGATCTCGATATTGACCATATCGCCGACCGCGCGCTCGCCCCAGGTGGTGACCGCCAGCGAATGATGGATCAGGAGAACGTCGAAGCGGTTGCCGTCGACGCGGTTGACCGTGAGCGACGTGCCGTCGAGCGCGACGGACCCTTTCGGCGCGATGAACTTCGCCAGTTCGCGCGGCGCTTCGAGCACGAAGCGCACCGCCTCCCCCTCGTCCGTCCGCGCCACGATGCGCGCCGTTCCGTCGACATGGCCGGAGACGATGTGGCCGCCGAGCTCGTCGCCGACCTTCAGGGCGCGCTCGAGATTGATGCGCCGACCCCCCTGCCAGTCGGAAGCGGTCGTCAGCCGCAGGGCCTCTTCCCACGCCTCCACCTCGAACCAGCGGGCATTGGCGCCCTCCTCCGGCAGCGCCACGACCGTCAGGCAGACGCCGGCGCAGGCGATCGACGCGCCGATGGCGATGGAGGCCGGATCGTAACTGGTCTCGATGCGCAGCAGCACGCCCTCGTCGCGCGGCGTCAGCGACTGTACCGTACCCACATCCGTGACAATGCCGGTGAACATCAGGCGCTCCTTACGAATTCGCGATAGAGATCGGCGCCAAAGCGCGCCTCGCGCAGCAGGCGGAAGCCCTGCGGGGTATCGGCAGGGTCGATCGGCGAGGCAATCCCGCCAGCGCCGATCTCGGCCGGGCCGGAGAACAGGGCGAGCCGATCCACCAGTCCCTCGTTCCAGAAGGCCCGCGCCGTATAGGCGCCGCCCTCCACCATCAGCGTCGCGACGCCGCGCGCGGCAAGGTCGTCGAGCAGTTCAGGCAGGGCGATGTGCCCCTCGTGGACGTCCACGGCGAGAAAACTCACGCCGGCTTCGGCCAGCTCGGCGCGCCGCGCCGAGGGGCAATCGCTGGCGATGGTGACGAGCAGCGGCACATCGCGCGCCGAGCGCACCAGCACCGAACCGGCCGGCAGCCGCATGTCGCGGTCGAGCACGATGCGGATCGGCGAGCGCTGCTCGAGGCCTGGCAGGCGGCAGGTCAGCGACGGATCGTCGGCGAGCGCCGTGCCGATGCCGACAAGGATCGCGTCGCTTTCGGCACGCATCATGTGCACCTGGCGGCGGGCGACCGCGCCGGTGATGGCGACCTGCCCCTTGCCCGGCGCACTGTCCCTCCGGCCGATCATGCCGTCGGCGGAAACGGCAAGCTTGAGAATCACTTCGGGGCGTTTCTTCTCCGACCGCATGAGATAGCCGCGCATCAGGTCGGCGGCTTCGTCGGCCAGAACGCCCTCGACCACCTCGATCCCGGCCTCGCGCAGGATGGCGTAGCCCTTGCCGTTGACGCGCGGATCGGGGTCGGCGGCGGCGCCCACCACGCGGGCGATGCCCGAGGAAACGAGCGCATTGGCGCAGGGAGGCGTGCGGCCGTGGTGGGCGCAGGGTTCGAGCGTCACATAGGCGGTGGCGCCACGCGCGGCAGCACCCGCCTCCGCCAGCGCCGCGGCCTCGGCATGCGGCCGCCCGCCGATGGCGGTCACGCCGCGTCCGACGATGCGCGGGCCGTCGCCATCGTCGCGGACGATCAGCGTCGCGACGGAAGGATTCGTGTCGGTCAGGCCCAGATGACGCCGCGACAGACGGATGGCCGCGGCCATGAAGCGCCGATCGGCCTCGTTCGCTGATCCGGCGGCGGCCATGCTAGTCCTCTTTGCCCTTCAGCTCTCCGAGCACGTCCTGAAAGTCCTTGGCCTCACGGAAGTTACGGTAGACCGAGGCAAAGCGCACATAGGCGACGTCATCGAGCGCCTTCAGCGCTTCCATCACCAGGAGGCCGATATCGTCGGCGGCAACCTCGGTCTCGCCGGAGTTCTCGAGCTGGCGAACGATCCCGCTCACCGCCCGCTCGACGCGCCCCGGCTCGACATTGCGCTTCCTCAGCGCGATGTCGAAGGAGCGCATCAGCTTGTCGCGGTCGAAGGGCACCTTGCGGCCGGTCTTCTTGATCACCACCAGGTCGCGGAGTTGGATCCGCTCGAAGGTGGTGAAGCGCCCGCCGCAATCGGGACAGGCGCGCCGGCGGCGGATCGCCACCCCGTCTTCGGCGGGGCGGGAATCCTTCACCTGCGTGTCTTCGGACTGGCAATAGGGACAGCGCATCTTGGCCTTTCAGCAATCGTGTTGCGGGGCGAATCCGCCCCGCAACAGGCTTACCCCAGATAGGGGTAAAGCGGGAAGCGCTCCGTGAGAGCGACGACCTTGGCCTTGACCGCGGCCTCGACGCCGGCATTGCCCTCGTCCGAATTGGCAATCTTCAGCCCGTCCAGAACCTCGGCGATCAGCTTGCCGATCTCGCGGAACTCGGCGGTGCCGAAGCCGCGCGTCGTACCGGCCGGCGTGCCGAGGCGGATGCCGGAGGTGACGAAGGGCTTTTCTGGGTCGAACGGGATGCCGTTCTTGTTGCAGGTGATATTGGCCCGGCCGAGCGCCGCCTCGGCGCGCTTGCCCGTGGCGTTCTTGGGACGCAGGTCGACCAGCATCAGATGGTTGTCGGTGCCGCCCGAGACGATGTCGAGACCGGTCTCCTTCAGGCTCTCCGCCAGCGCGCGGGCATTCGCCACCACGTCGCGCGCATAGGACTTGAAGTCCGGCTCAAGCGCCTCGCCGAGCGCCACCGCCTTGGCGGCGATGACATGCATCAGCGGGCCGCCCTGCAGGCCGGGGAAGACGGCCGAGTTGAACTTCTTCGCCAGCGCCTCGTCATTGGTGAGGATCATGCCGCCGCGCGGGCCGCGCAGCGACTTGTGCGTCGTGGTCGTCACCACATGGGCATGCGGCAGCGGCGACGGATGCTGGCCGCCGGCCACCAGGCCGGCAATGTGGGCCATGTCGACCATCAGCCAGGCACCGACCTCGTCGGCGATCTCGCGGAAACGCTTCCAGTCCCAGACGCGCGAATAGGCGGTTCCGCCGGCGAGGATAAGCTTCGGCTTGTGTTCCCTGGCAAGCCGCTCGACCTCGTCCATGTCGAGCAGGTGGTCGTCCTTGCGCACGCCGTAGGAGATCGGGTTGAACCATTTTCCCGACATGTTGACGGGCGAACCGTGCGTCAGATGGCCGCCGGAATTGAGGTCGAGGCCCATGAAGCTGTCGCCCGGCTCCAGCAGAGCCAGGAACACGGCCTGGTTCATCTGGCTGCCGGAGTTCGGCTGGACGTTGGCAAAGGCGCAGCCGAACAGCTTCTTGGCGCGCTCGATCGCCAGTTCCTCGACGATATCCACATACTGGCAACCGCCATAGTACCGCTTGCCCGGATAACCTTCCGCATATTTGTTGGTCAGCACCGTGCCCTGCGCTTCCATGACGGCGCGCGAAACGATGTTTTCCGAGGCGATCAGCTCGATCTCATGGCGCTGGCGGCCGAGTTCCTGGCGGATCGCTGCAAAAATCTCCGCATCGCTGTCCTCGAGGGACCGGTTGAAGAAGGGATCGGCGTCGCCGGAGACGGCGGCGGTTGCTATTGCCATGGCGGGTTTACCCCCTTGCGCGGTGGATCAAGTGGCGAAGTGCGGCCTCTAGCATCTTTCCATGCGGGTCACCACGCCTAATGCATGTCGCATTCAATGGATTCATCTGAATGATAGCGACGCGCATCATTTCAAAGGACACCGTAGCCGGGAAAATTTTTTCCGCCAAAGAAAGCAGCCGCCCGTTGCCGGACGGCTGCGACAGGCCTCGACCAGTTGGCGGGTCAGAGCGCCGTCGAGATCTGCAACTCGCTGGCCCCGTCGCGGCCATAGATGTCGTCGCGGAAATGCACCACGCCGTCGCCCGTCGACCAGGCGGAAACATAGGTGAAGTGAACCGGAACGGGATCGGCCACGGCAATCCGCACGTCCTGATCGGTCTGGATGGTCTGCTCGATGCGCCGGCGGTTCCAGCCATCGGTGTTCTTCAGGATCCAGGTGACGAGGTCGCGCACGTTCTGCACCCGCACGCAGCCGGAGGAGTAGAACCGGTCAAGATCGCGGAACAGGCCCTGCTGCGGCGTGTCGTGCATGTAGACGGCATGGGTGTTCGGGAAATTGATCTTGATCGACGCCATGGCGTTGATCTTGCCCGGATCCTGGCGGAAGCGGTACTTTTCCGCGTCGTCCGTCGACCAGTCGACGTTGAGCGGATCGACCTCGCTGCCGTCGGGCGCGATCAGGCGGATGTTGTTGTCCGTGAGGTAGCTCGGATTCTTGCGCATCAGCGGAATGATGTCCTTGCGGACGATCGAGGCCGGCGCGTTCCAGTAGGGATTGATGATGATCTCGTTGATCTTCGAATCGAGGATCGGCGTCTGGCGATCGACCTTGCCGACAATCGCCGTGTGGCGCAGCGCCACGCGCCCGCGCTCCACCGCCTCGATTTCGGCGGCCGGAATGTTCACCGCGACATAGCGGTCCTCGAGATTGCCCGCGATGGCGCGCAGACGCACCAGATTGGTCTCGAGCTGGCCGAGCCGGACGGCGGCCGGAACGTTCAGCGCCGAATATGTGTAGCGCCCGGTCACGCCGTCCGCGGGGAGACCGTGCCGCGCCTGGAAGCGCTTCAGGGCCGCATCGACATAGGAATCGAACGCCTGCGACATGCCGGCGCGCTGCGACAGGTCGCCGGACACCATCAGGCGGCGGCGCAGCGTCTCCACATCGGGATCCGACACGCCGAGTTCCAGCTTCTTGGTGTCGGGGACGCGCTGCCAGCCGCCCTGGCCGACGATGTTCGAATAATCGAGGATGGCCCGCTCGATGTAGGACACCGTCTCGGGGCTGAAGATCGGGAGGTTCGACGCGACCTTGCCGCCCTGGCTGGCGCGGGCATCGAACTGGTCGCCCCAGGCGCCCCTGCGCGGCGAGCGGATGATGTCCTCGATGACGGTCTGGGCGCCGGCGGCGCCCGAGAACGCTGTCGCTGCGGCAGCGCTGACACCGGTCAGGAAGGTGCGGCGGTTTGTCTTCATGCGTTTCCGAACTCTCTAGGCTGGCGGCCTCCTGCGAGGCTCCTGGCGATCACATGGAAAGGCGATCACATCGACGGACAATGCCGCCTCTCCGTTAAGAATCCGCAAACCCTGTTTTCGGCACCGACACCGGCGTTGCGGCCTTCACACCCCAAATTCCACCGGATTATGACCTTAGCGTGACCTTGCGTCACCGCAAACGCGATAACGAATAAGTGAAGGCCGGCGTCCCGCCACGCCGGCCTTCGATCGGGACTGCGCACCGGCGCGCAGCCAGGTGATGAAAAAGGTGAGACTACATGCGGTAAGCGATGGTGTCGTTCCAGAAGCGGTCGAGCCGCTGCAACGCCCGGTTCATCTGGCTGAATTCCTCAGCGCTGATGCCGCCGACCTGCTCGATCGAGCCGATGTGGCGCGAATACAGACCGGACACCACCTTGGCGACCTCGGCGCCTTTCGCCGTCAGGCTGATGCGCACCGACCGACGGTCGACACGCGAGCGCTGATGATTGACGAAGCCGAGATCGACAAGCTTCTTCAGATTGTACGACACGTTGGAACCGAGATAGTAGCCGCGGGTGCGCAGCTCTCCCGCCGTCAGTTCCGAATTGCCGATGTTGAACAGCAGCAAGGCCTGGATGGCATTGATGTCGCTGCGTCCGTTGCGCTCGAACTCGTCCTTGATGACATCAAGCAAACGGCGGTGGAGCCGCTCGACGAGCTGAAGCGATTCAAGATAAAGGGAACGCAGCGCATCGTTGCGTTCGTCATTCGTAGCGGCACTCTTCGCCGCGGGTCGCGAGTTAATCATTACAGTAGCCTCTCGTTTGACGCCGGTGACTTGTTTTTTTGTCTCACCTTGCCCCAACCCTATCGAATGCCTCTAAAATTCGACTTAAACGCCAGGCTTAACAACGTCTTACGAGGTGGCACCTTGGGAATACGGCTAACAGCCGGTAAACCCGCAAGGAAGCATTTGAGGAAAGAACGGCCGAGATATCACGGCATGCGACGGGTCCCGGCCTAGACGGCCGCGCGCCGCTTGCGCAGATGCATCGTCACGCGGAACGCGACATAGATCGCGGCGACGAGCACATGGAAGGCCAAAAGGCCGTTCCGCTGGCCGAAATATGCGGCGAACGGCCCGAACATGGCGATCTCGCCGCCGGCGCACAAAAACCAGATCACCGGCCCCCAGGACGCCAGAAGCCAGAGGCCGACGGCGGCGAAGGGATAAAGCACGGCGAGCACGAGGCAGGCGACCTGCCAGTGTATCGGCATCAGGTCGAAGCGCCACAGAAGGCCCGGATAGACACCGAGAAGCCGCACCCAGTAGAAGATGCCCATCGCCAGGCAGGCAAGCGCGATCAGCCGGTGAAACCAGTGATAGGCGCCCTCTAGTTGCGATGGCCGCGCCGTGGCTATGCCCCCCCACTCGTCCTTCATTGCAGCGACAGGTCTCCTCCGGCGGGCGGTGCGAAATAGGCGTCGACATCGGCCTGCGCCACCGCGTCGAGAGCCGCAGGCCGCCAGTGCGGTGTGCTCTTCTTGTCGATGATGGCGGCGCGAATGCCTTCGTAGAAATCATGGCCCACCAGCATTCTGCTGAGAATGCGGAACTCCATGCGCATGCAATCGTCCATCGTCAGCGTTGCCCCGGTGCGGATCTGCCGGAACGTCACCCGCAGGCTGGTCGGCGAGCGCGCCATCAGTGTCGCATGCATGGCGTTCGCCCATTCGCCGCCATCGGCTGCAAGGGAGCCGAGCACCCCGTCCAGCGTGTCATGCGCGAAGTGACGGGCAATGGCGTCCATGACGGCATCCTCGGTCTCCGCCGCCACGGCACGGGCGTCGACGGCCAAGGAGGCGTCGGCATCGCCGGTCTCGCAGAGCCTGCGCAGGAGGGCCGGCAGATCGTCCGCCGGCACTGAATGAGTGGCCAGCCCGAAGGCGCAGGCATCGCCGTGGCGGATCCTGTTGCCGGTCAGCGCCAGATAGAGGCCGAAACCGCCGGGCAGACGCGACAGGAAGTGGCTTCCACCGACATCCGGGAAGAATCCGATCCCCACTTCCGGCATGGCGAAGACGGCGTTCCCGGTCATCACGCGGTGCGATCCATGGAACGACACGCCGACCCCGCCGCCCATCACGATGCCGTTGATCAGCGCCACATAGGGTTTCGGGAACCGGGCGATCGCCGCGTTCAGCCGGTATTCGTCGGCGAAGAAATCGAAGGGCGGGTCGCCGGCGCGGCCGGCCTCATAGATGTCGAGGATGTCGCCGCCGGCGGAAAAGGCCCTGCCCTCGGCCCGGATGACGACGAGGCGAACCGCCGCGTCGGCCTCCCAGGCAGCGAGCGCCCTCGTGAGCGCCCGGACCATGCGGTGGTTGACGGCGTTCAGCGCGGCCGGGCGGTTGAGGGTGACAATTCCGGCATGGCCCGAACGTTCGAAAAGGATATCGTCGGCGCCACCGAAATCCACGTCCAAGGCATCCTCCCGAAGCTGACCCACAAGCAACCACCCCAAGGTGATTATTGGCGCAATGCTGGCCCGTCAATGGCGCAATCGGCTGCGACCACAGGACACTTTCCGAGAGGCTTGGTGCCCAACCGGCCGCATGATAGACAATTGGACGATCTGGGCGGACAATCTGGAGACGAAGCCGTGAACAAGTTCAGCCGCACCGTCGGCGCCGCGCAAGCCGCACCCTTCGCTCCGGCCGCGACGGAAAGGAGCGTCGACGAGATCACCGGCGGACGCCGCCTCCGGCGCATGCGCAAGGCCGACTGGTCGCGCCGTCTGGTCCAGGAAAACCGCCTCACGGTCGATGATCTGATCTGGCCGCTGTTCCTCATCGAGGGCGAGAACCGCGAGGAGCCGGTCGCCGCCATGCCGGGCGTCTCCCGCTACAGCGTCGATCTGGCGGTGAAGCAGGCCGAGCGCATGGCGCGCCTCGGCATTCCGGCCATCGCCACCTTCCCCAACATCGACCAGGCACGACGCGATGAGACCGGCTCGCACAGTCTCGATGCCGACAATCTCATCAACCGGGCCACCCGCGCCATCAAGGCGGCGGTGCCGGAGATCGGCATCATCACCGACGTGGCGCTCGATCCCTTCACCAGCCACGGGCATGACGGCATCCTGCGCGATGGCGAGATCGTCAACGACGAGACCGTTTCGCAGATCGCCGCCGCCGCCGTCGGCCAGGCGATCGCCGGCGCCGACATCATCGCGCCGTCGGACATGATGGACGGCCGCGTCGGCGCGATCCGCGACGCGCTCGACAACCACGGTTTCCAGCATGTGGCGATCATGTCCTATGCGACAAAGTTCGCATCGGCCTTCTACGGCCCCTATCGCGAGGCGATCGGCACGGGCGGGCTGCTCAAGGGCGACAAGAAGACCTACTATCTCGATCCCGCGAACACGGACGAGGCGCTGCGCGAAGCCGAGCAGGATCTGGCGGAGGGCGCCGACATGCTGATGGTCAAGCCGGGATTGCCCTATCTCGACATCGTGCGCCGACTGAAAGATTCCTTCGCCATGCCGACCTTCGCCTATCAGGTGTCGGGCGAGTATTCGATGATCAAGGCGGCGGCGACCAATGGCTGGATCGACGGCGAGAAGGCGATGATGGAAAGCCTGCTGGCGTTCAAGCGGGCCGGCTGCGACGGGATCCTCACCTATTTTGCCCCCGAGGTCGCCGAGCGCCTGTGAAATTTCGCCGCGCGGCTTGAAGTTTAGCGTAAACATCCCATTTCAGTTCCACGTGAACCGAAAATGGAGCAGCGCTGATGAGCGGCCGGATCCTCGATGGCGAGATCATGACCAGGGCGGATGAAGACCACCGGCTCTACAGCGGCGTGCGTACCCGCCGCATGGTGGCCTTCGTGATAGACTATCTGCTGATCGGCCTGATGGTCATCCCGGTCGGGATCGTCGTCGCGCTCCTGGGCATCCTCACATTCGGCCTCGGCTGGCTGCTGTTCGGTATCCTCGTCCCCCTGACGGCACTGTTCTACGTGGCCGCCACTCTCGGCGGCAGCAGGCAGGCGACATGGGGCATGCAGATGATGGACATCAGGCTGGCGCGCATGGATGGCGGCACGGTCGATCCCCTGCTCGCCGTCGTGCACACGGTTCTGTTCTGGGCCGGCAACGCGATCCTGACGCCGCTGATCCTGCTCGCCACGCTGTTCCTCGACCACAAGCGCACGGTGCACGACCTGCTGCTCGGCACCGTGGTCGTCCGCGCTTCCTGAAAGCCGGCCCGGCTTTGCTCAATGTTTACTCTTTAACTACGCTATATACTATACGTATACGTAACTGACGTTCATTGCTATCACTCGCCCGGGTGGGCATAGCCGACCACAAGCGAGTGAACCCATGACGACGACCAAGAACGAGTCCTCCGTCCGAGGCAAGCGGGCTGCGGCGACGGCCGATGCCGGAGCGAAGAAAACCACGAAACCATCGCTGGAATGGGTGCGGACAAGACGCGTCGCAGCCTTCATCTTCGACTATGCCCTCTTTGCGATTGTCGGTCTGACCCTGGTCGTTCTGATGACCATCCTCTTCGAAGACCTGACGGCGGTGCGGATTCCCGCCGCCAGCATGCGCAGCGGCTCTGCGGCCGATCCCATGCGCGCCATACACGAGAACACGCCGTATGGGCTGGCCCGCTACATCGCCCTGCTGCTCACCCTGGCGGCCACGCTCGCCTATGTCGTGCGGACCCTTGGGGGGAAGATGCAGGCGACGCTCGGCATGCGGATCATGTCGCTGCGCCTGCGGCGGCTCGACGGCAAGCCCATCGCCCCGACCTATGCGGCCGCCCACTGGCTTCTGTTCTTTGCGCTCAATGCCCTCTTCACGCCGCTGACCCTGCTCGCCCCGCTGTTCCTGGCGCGCAAGCAGACGGTTCACGACCGCCTGCTCGACACGGTCATGACCCGGCAGGACTGAGCCTTCCCGGCCGGACGCACCAACGCCGCGTGTCCGGCCACCCCCTGCATCGGGCTGGAAATCTGTTTCCGCCGATGCGGCTTTGCCATGCGCCGATTGCCGACATCGGGGCCCTGCAGGCAAATCCGTGCTTGCGGCGCGCATGAGGGGGCTTATGCTCTGGCATCGAGAAGCGGGCGAGCGACGCAGCCTGCCGGGACGGTTTTGGCGGCGGGGGCTGAATGGCGGATTTCCATCTCTGGGCGACCTACGCGATCATTGCCCTGACCGTTGCTGCCTATGTCAGCGAGCGTTTCACGCTCGAACTGGTGGCGATGGGGAGCCTCGTCGCATTTCTCGCCCTGTTCGCGCTGCTCCCCTATGACGGCGGCGGCGGCCTGCAGGCGGAAGAGCTGCTTCTGGGCTTCGCCAATCCGGCGCTCGCCACCGTTCTTGCGCTGCTGATCGTCGGACAGGGCCTGTTCGCCACCGACGCCCTCGACAAGCCGGCCCGCATCCTCGCCAAATCGGCCGGCGGCTCCAGCACGCGGACAATCTGGATCACGTTGATAACGGCGGCAACGCTCAGTGCCTTCCTCAACAATACGCCCGTGGTGGTGATCTTCATCCCGGTGCTCATCGTCTTCGCCGCCCAGCGAAATTTCCCCGTCTCCAAGGCGCTGATGCCGCTCTCCTTCATGACCATTCTCGGCGGCATGACGACGCTGATCGGCTCGTCGACCAACCTGCTCGTCGCCGGCGTCGCCGCCAAGGCCGGCATCGGCATGGGATTCTTCGACATCACCGTGCCCGGCATCATCCTGGCGGCCGCCGGCGCCGTCTACGTGCTGCTCGCGATGCCCCGCATCCTGCGCGATTCCAGCAACGAGAAGAATTTCCGCCAGGTGCAGTCCGGCACCCAGTTCATCGGCGAGATCCGCATCGGCCCCGGCCATCCCTTCATCGGCAAGGCCTCGAAGGCGGGGCTGTTCCAGGGGCTTGGCGACCTGACGCCGCGGCTGATCGTGCGACGCGGCATGAGCTTCCATCCGCCGTTCGAGAATGTGGTGCTTTCCCAGGGCGACCGGCTGATGGTCACCGCGACGCGACGCGCCTTCACCCAGGCGCTGTCGCAGGGCGCCGTCGGGCACATCAGCAACCCGGAAGCCGGCGCGGCGGCGGCTGTCGGGCCGGACTATCACATCGCCGAGGCCGTCATCCCGCCGGGCTCGCGCCATGCCGGGCGAACGATCCGCAACGCCGGCATCGAGACCGAGCACGGCGTGCACATGCTCGGCGTGCAGCGCAAGAGCCGGATGGGACGCACGCCCGTCGCCGAGATCCGGCTGGAGCCCGGCGACACGATCCTGATCGGCGGCACCGACCGCGCCTTCGAGGATCTGCGCGAAAGCCACGACCTGCTGGTGCTCGAATGGTCGGCGGAGCCGGTGCCGCAGCGGCGTAAGGCGTGGATCGCCTTCACCATCTTCGCCGGCATCGTCGTGACCGCCGCCCTCGATCTCGCCCCCATCGTCGCGACGGCCATCGCCGGCGCATTCGCGATGATCGCCACGGGCTGCCTGACACTGGCGCAGGCCGGCCGCGCCTTCGACCGGCAGATCTTCCTGCTGGTCGGCTCGGCCATCGCCGCGGCGACGGCGCTGGAACGCACGGGCGGCGCGAGCCTGATCGCCGACGGCACGGTGGCGCTTCTCGACGGGCAAAGCCCGGCGATCATCCTGTCGGGCTATTTCGCCGTCGTGGCGATCCTGACCAATTTTCTCTCCAACAATGCGACTGCCGTGCTGTTCACGCCGATCGGCCTCGGCATCGCGTCGGCCATCGGCGCGCCGCCCGAGGCGTTCATCGCGGCGACCATCTTCGCGGCCAACTGCTCCTTCGCCACCCCCATCGGCTACCAGACCAATCTGATGGTGATGGGTCCCGGCCACTACTCGTTTCGTGACTTCCTGAAGGCCGGCATGCCGCTGGTCGTGATAATTTGGTTGACGTTTTCTTTTGTCGGGCCATGGTATTATGGGCTTTGAGACAGGAGACATGCCCGACAAAAATGACGCAGCAACCCGTCCAATCGCCGCAGTTCTTTCTGACTGCCCCCTCGCCCTGCCCTTATCTGGAAGGACAGTTCGAGCGTAAGGTTTTCACCCATCTGGTGGGTGAGAAGGCGCCGGAGATGAACGATCTGCTGACCCAGGGCGGCTTCCGCCGGTCCCAGAACATCGCATATCGCCCGGCCTGCGAGACCTGCCGCGCCTGCGTTTCCGTAAGGATCCTGGCGCAGGAGTTCAGGCCGACGAAGAACATGAAGCGCATCATGAAGCTGAATGCCGACCTGATCGGAACGGCGCATGGCGCGGAACCCTCGACCGAGCAATACTCCCTCTTCCGCGCCTATCTCGACGCGCGCCACAAGAAGGGCGGCATGTCGGACATGACCGTGCTCGACTACGCCATGATGGTCGAGGACACCCATGTCGGCACGCAGGTGATCGAGTATCGCCGGCGCGGCGCCGACAGCTTCATCACCGGCAAGGGCGAAGGACCGCTGATGGCGGTGGCGCTGACCGACACGATGAGCGACGGGCTGTCGATGGTCTATTCCTTCTTCAACCCGGCGCTGGCCGAACGATCGCTTGGCTCGTTCATGATCCTCGACCATATCCAGCGGGCCATCGCCGCCGGCCTGCCGCATGTGTATCTCGGCTACTGGGTCAATGGTTCGCGCAAAATGGCCTATAAGGTGCGTTTCAAGCCGCAGGAGCATCTCGGTCCGCAGGGCTGGGACCGCGTCGAGTAGGGTCCTCACCCTGGCCTCCCGTTTCTTCCCACGCATTCACGAGGTCCATCAGCCGTGTCCGATCCCGCTTCCACGCACGCCAAGGGCCTGGCGCTGACCGCCTTCGGCGGCCTGGCGCTCACGGTCGACATTCCACTGATCAGGCTCGCCGACGGCGATCCCTGGCCGATCCTGATGGTGCGCAGCGGCATGACGGTGACGGTGGCGCTTGCGGTGTGGCTCGTCTGGCGCGCCGTCTCGAAGAACGTGCCGCCACTCATTCCGGGCCGTGCCGGGCTTGTCGTCGGCGCGCTCTACGCCTTGTCCGCGCTCTCCTTCATGACCGCCGTCTACAACACCTCGACCGCCAACCTGGTCTTCATCCTTGCCTTCAACTCGATGTTCGCAGCGCTTCTCTCATGGCTCTTTCTGCTGGAGCGACCGGCGCCCGCGACGCTGATCGCCATGGGCGTCATGCTGGTCGGCGTGCTGATCATCGTCCGCGGCGGCATCGGCGCCGGACATTTCTTCGGCGACATGATGGCACTGACCTCCGCGCTCCTCCTGGCGATCGCCATCACGATCACCCGCAAGAGCGGGCGTGACATGGGCTTCGCGGCACTCGTCGCGGTCGCCCTGCCCTGCGCCGTGGCGGCCGTGATGACCGTCAAGACCGGCTACCGCGTCGAGGCGCCATGGTGGATCATCTTCAACGGCGCGGTGATCATGCCGATCTCGTTCTTCTGCCTCGCCAACGGGCCAAAGTACATTTCGGGACCGGAGGTGGCGATGTTCTATCTGCTCGAAACCGTGCTTGCGCCTGTCTGGGTCTGGCTGATCTTCTCCGAGGTGCCGAGCCGCGCGACGCTGGTCGGCGGAACGATCCTCATCGTCGCGCTGGTGACGCACTCCCTCTGGCAGCTCCATGCGGGGCGCAGGCGGCGCCTGGCGCGCGGAACGATCCGGCATCCGCTGTAGGCGGAACGAGCGTTGTTCCCGCCCTCGTGGTGAACTTTTCGAGCCACGAGGGCGGCATGCGGAACACCGCCTGGCCCGTGCCGGCTATTTCTTCTTCATGGCCTGCGCCAGCGCCGCGGCGAGCGCCCCCTGCGGTTCGGCGCCGCGCGCGCCCGGCCTGGCGCCTCCCTTGCGCGGCGGTTCGCCGCGGGAAGGCCGTCCGCCGTCACGCGGGCGGGCAGCGCCGGCGTCGGCACCTGCATCCTTGCGCATCGACAGGCTGATGCGCTTGCGCTTGATGTCCACCTCCAGCACCTTGACCTTCACCACGTCGCCGGCCTTCACGACCTCATGCGCATCCTTGATGAACCGGTCGGCCAGTTGGGAGACATGCACCAGCCCGTCCTGATGGACGCCGATATCGACGAAGGCGCCGAAGGCGGCGACATTGGTCACCGTCCCTTCCAGCGCCATGCCGGGCTTCAGGTCCTTGATGTCGTCGACCCCTTCGGCGAAGGTCGCCGTGCGGAAGGCGGGGCGCGGGTCGCGGCCGGGCTTGTCCAGTTCGGCGATGATGTCGCGCACGGTCGGCAGGCCGAAGCGCTCGTCGACGAAGACACGCGGATCGAGCGCCTTCAGCGCGGCGCTGTCGCCCATCAGCGCGCGCACGTCGCGGCCGCAGGCGGCGACGATCCGGCGCGCCACGCCATAGGCTTCCGGGTGGACGGAGGATGCGTCGAGCGGCTCGCTGCCTCCGGCGATGCGCAGAAAACCGGCGCATTGCTCGAACGTCCGCTGGCCGAGCCGGCCGACATCGAGCAGTTGCTGGCGGCTCGAAAACGCCCCGTTCACGTCGCGGTGGGCGACGATCGCCTCGGCAAGCGAGGCGCCAAGCCCGGAGACGCGCGCCAGCAGCGGCGCGGACGCCGTGTTGAGGTCGACGCCGACCGCGTTCACCGCGTCTTCGACCACCGCATCGAGCGCCTTGGCCAGCCGGTACTGGTCGACATCGTGCTGGTACTGACCGACGCCGATCGACTTCGGCTCGATCTTGACCAGTTCGGCGAGAGGGTCCTGCAGGCGGCGGGCGATGGAGACCGCCCCGCGCAGCGACACGTCGAGACCGGGGAATTCGGCCGCCGCCGTCTCCGATGCCGAATAGACCGACGCGCCGGCCTCCGAGACGATCACCTTGAGCGGCTTCGGCGCCGGCATGTCCGCCAGCATGTCCGCCAGCATGTCGGCCACCAGCTTTTCGGTCTCGCGGCTGCCTGTACCGTTGCCGATGGCGATCAGCTCGACGCCGTGCTTGCGCACGAGCGCGGCCAGTTCGGCCTGCGTGCCGCGCAGGTCGTTGCGCGGCGGGAACGGATAGACGGTGCTGGTCGCGAGCAGCTTGCCCGTCCCGTCGACCACGGCCACCTTGACGCCCGTGCGGATGCCGGGATCGAGCCCCATCGTCGCGCGCGATCCCGCCGGCGCGGCCAGAAGCAGATCCTTCAGATTGCGCGCGAAAACGTTGATCGCCTCCTCCTCCGCGCGCTCGCGCAGGTCGCGCATCAGGTCGAGGTTCAGATGCAGGAAGAGCTTCACCCGCCAGGCCCAGCCGGCGACCTCCAGCAGCCAGCGATCGCCCGCAAGCGCATTGCCGATGCCATAGGCGGCGGCCACCATGCCGACGGCAGGCTTCAGCGGCCCGGTGTCGTCGGCATCGACCTCCAGATCGAGCGAGAGCACATCCTCGTTGCGGCCGCGCAGCATGGCGAGCGCGCGATGGCTCGGCACGTTCGCCCAGCGCTCCGAGTGATCGAAATAGTCGGAGAATTTTGCGCCGGCCTCCTCCTTGCCCTCCACCACGCGGGCGCGCAGCACGGCGCGTTCCTTCATGTGGTTGCGCAGCCGTCCGACCAGATCGGCGTTCTCGGCGAACTGCTCGGCCAGGATGTCGCGCGCGCCTTCCAGCGCCGCCTTGGTGTCCGGCACATCGTCGGTCAGATAGCCGGCGGCGAGATCGGCGGGCTCCCTGCCGCGCTCGGCCAGAATCATCTCGGCCAGCGGCCCGAGGCCGCGCTCGCGGGCGATCTCGGCCTTGGTGCGGCGCTTCGGCTTGTAGGGCAGATAGATGTCTTCCAGCTCGGCCTTGGTGCCGACGGCGGCGATCTTCGCCTCCAGTTCCTCGGTCAGCTTGCCCTGCTCGCGGATCGAACCGAGGATCGTCTCGCGACGCTGCTCGAGCTCGCGCAGATAGGCGAGCCGTTCGGACAGAAGGCGGAGCTGCGTGTCATCGAGGCCGCCGGTCACCTCCTTGCGGTAGCGGGCGACGAAGGGCACGGTCGCGCCCTCGTCCAGGAGGCCGATGGCCGCCTGCGCCTGTTCCGGCCTGGCGTTGATCTCGGTGGCGATAAGGGCGGCGATGCGTTTGACGTCTGCGGACATGCGAATTCCCGATATTGCGCGTGCGGCGAAGATAGAGCATCGGACCGAAAAGTGGGAACCGGTTTTCGGTTGTTCCGATGCGCCATCAACGGTTGAGATCGTCCTTTGTGCGTCCGAAAGGACCTAGGGCGATCTAACGTCATTCGCCGCCCTCTGCCGCCCGCAAGAACGGCTTTTCCACAGCCCCGGATGTGGACGGCGCGGTTCCCGGCGTCGTGCGTCCTTCGACAAGCTCAGGATGAGGGAGGGAGGAGCGGTACGCCCCCGGCTCTCTGCACATGCAGAAAGCGCAAGACGACCGCAACGGCCATTGCCGCCGAGTAGCGCTCCCTTCCTCATCCTGAGCTTGTCGAAGGACGCAGGGCGGCGACGAAGCGGTGGCG
This sequence comes from Nitratireductor pacificus pht-3B, assembly GCF_000300335.1. GTDB lineage: Bacteria > Pseudomonadota > Alphaproteobacteria > Rhizobiales > Rhizobiaceae > Nitratireductor > Nitratireductor pacificus. The sequence goes on from NZ_AMRM01000003.1 coordinate 95,904, forward strand.
GTGCTCCTATCGCGGCGCCAGTTGTTCGATCAGGTCGTTGGCGAACGCGGTCATCGTCATCGCGGCGGCGAAGTCGAACTTGTTGATGGCGACGAACACGCCGACGCCGCGTGCCGGGGCGAAAGCGTGATAGACGAGCATGCCCTGCAGCCCGCCCGCCTTCTGCAGGATGAGCGGACGATTGCCCTCGGGACGCATCACCACCCAGCCGAGCGCCATGGCGTCCATCGCGCCGGATTCGTCGAAGCCGAAGACCGGCGACAACCCGTCGCGCTCGACATAGGCGGCGTGATCGATCAGCCGCATCTCGGCCATGTCCGGCGAGGCGCGGTCGAGATGCCAGCCGAGCCAGCGCAGGATGTCGTTGGGCGTCGAATAGAGGCTGCTGGCGCCGGCCATCACCGGCGTCGCCGGCACGTCGGGCAGCGGGGATCCATCGACATTGTGCCCCTGCATGAGGCGCGGGCGGTCCGCTTCCGTTGGCGCGAATTTCGTATGCTTCAGGCCGAGCGGTCCGAGGACGCGTTCGGCGAGAAGATCGGCATAGGGTTTTTCAGCCGCCTCGCCGAGCGCGACGCCCAGCATGTCGAAGGCGAAGTTCGAATAGAGGCCGCCCGTGCCGGCAGCGAAGAGCTGGGCGTCGCGCTCGGCAAGCGCCGCGCGGTAGGCCTCGAGCGTCAGCGTAGCGAACGGATCCTTCTCCGGTCCGGGCTCCCGCTCCAGTTCGCGCGGCAGGCCCGATGTGTGGGTAGCGAGGTCGATCAGGCGGATTGGCTTTCCATCCTTCGCGGCGACCCTGGCATCGGCTCCCAGATGCTTCTGCAGCGGATCGGCCAGGCCGACCGTGCCATCGGCGGCAAGGCTGGCCAGAACCGCGCCGGTGAAGACCTTGGTGACGGAGCCGACGCGCATCAGCGTGTCGCCGTCGGGCGCCCTGCCCGTCCCGTCCGCGATCTCGCCGAAGCCGGCGACCGCCGTCTCGCCGTCGCGAATGGCACCCAGGACGAGACCCGGCACGCCGGTTTCGAGGAACAGGATGGAGCCGGAGAACGCGACGGCTTCCTCAAGCAGGCGGTCGGCCGCGCCGGCCGGCACCGCGAAGCCCACCACGCCGGCCAGAACGATGGCCGATGTCTTCCGGCGTGCCCTTGTCCAAAACCGCATTTCCGCCTCCCTGCCTGATCGATGCGTTCTCAAGGATGGGCGGCGGGCATTACCACAAGGTTGCGCCGGCAGACATTTTTTCGCCGGCGCGGGTCCGCTCAGCCGAACCTGCCGGTGCGCGGGAAACCCTTCGGTACCATCCGCCCCGCCGCGGCGCGGTTGCCCATCCATTCGATGAGTTCGTCGCGCGACTTGACGAAGGTCCGGTCGGCGGAATCCTGCCAGGAAAGGCCAGCCTCCATCGCGAAGGTTTTCAGGTCCGATACGCCGCCATCCTTGTAGCGCTGCAGGCGCACACCCTTGCCGCGCGTCATCTCGGGGATCTCCGACAGGGCGAAGACCAGGAGTTTGCGGTTCTGGCCGACAATCGCCACGTGGTCGCCGGAGACGGGGATGCAGTATTTCGCCTCGTCGGGCGCCTTGACGTTCATCACCTGCTTGCCCTTGCGGGTGTTGGCGATGATCTCCTTCTCGGGCACGACGAAGCCATTGCCCACATGCGAGGCAATAAGCAGCTTGCGCTCGGGGTCGTGCGCGAAGGCCGTGACGATCGCCTGGTCGGTTTCCATGTCGACCATGATGCGCACCGGCTCGCCATGGCCGCGCCCGCCGGGCAGCCGGTCGGCGCCGAGCGTGTAAAACTTGCCGCCGGTGGTGAACAGCAGGATCTTGTCGGTGGTCTGGGCGGGGAAAGCGAGCTTCAGGCTGTCGCCTTCCTTGAAGGACAGGGTCGAATAGTCGGCCAGATGGCCCTTCATGGCGCGCAGCCAGCCCTTCTCCGAAAGGACGACGGTGATCGGCTCGCGCTCGATCAGCGCTTCGTGGACATCTTCCAGATCGTGTTCGGGGGCTTCCGCGAAGGTGGTGCGGCGGCGGCCGAGCGCCGGGTTTTTCTCCGGATCGAAGGTCTGGCGCACCTTAGCCACCTCCCAGCGCACCGTCTTCCACTGGCGCGTGGTGGAGCCGAGCAGCGCCTCGATCCCGGTCTTCTCCTCGGAAAGCTTGTCGAACTCCTTGCGGATCTCGAATTCCTCGAGCTTGCGCAGGGCGCGCAGGCGCATGTTGAGGATTGCCTCGGCCTGGTTGTCCGTCAGCTCGAAGCGGGCGATCATCACCTTCTTCGGCTCATCCTCCTCGCGGATGATGCGGATCACCTCGTCGATGTTGAGATAGGCGATGAGGTAGCCCGACAGGATCTCGAGGCGCTTCTCGATCTCGGCCAGCCGGTGGCGCGAGCGGCGCAGCAGCACGTCGCGGCGATGGTCGAGCCATTCGCGCAGCACCTGCTTCAGCGACAGGACGCCGGGAACCTTGCCGCGCGACAGCACGTTCATGTTGAGCGGGAAGCGGTTCTCGAGGTCGGTCAGCTTGAAGACCGATTCCATCAGCAGTTCCGGCTCGACGGTGCGGCTCTTCGGCACCAGAACGATGCGGACGTCCTCGGCGCTCTCGTCGCGGATGTCTTCCAGCAGCGGCAGGCGGCGCGCGATGATCAGCTCGGCGATCTTCTCGATCAGCCGTGACTTCTGCACGCCATAGGGGATTTCCGTGACCACCACGTTCCAGGTGCCCCTGCCCTGGTCTTCCTTCTCCCAGCGCGCGCGGACGCGGAAGCCGCCGCGGCCGGTGGCGTAGGCCTCGCGGATCGACGCCTGGTCCTCGACGATGATGCCGCCCGTCGGGAAGTCGGGTCCCTTGACGAAATCGAGAAGACGCTCGGGATCGACATCAGGATCGTCGATGATGGCCAGCGCCGCATCGCAGACCTCGGCGGCGTTGTGCGGCGGGATCGAAGTCGCCATGCCGACGGCGATGCCGGAGGAGCCGTTGCACAGGAGGTTCGGGAACGCGCCCGGCAGGACGGTGGGTTCCTCGTCTTCCTCATTGTAGGTCGGGCGGAAATCGACGGCATCCTCGGTGATGCCGGTCAAGAGTTCCGCGGCCACCTCGGTCATGCGCGCTTCGGTGTAGCGCATGGCGGCCGCGTTATCGCCGTCGATATTGCCGAAATTGCCCTGGCCGTCGACCAGCGGGTAACGCATCGAGAAGGACTGCGCCAGGCGAACCAGCGCGTCATAGATCGACTGGTCGCCATGCGGATGGAACTTGCCCATCACGTCGCCGACGATGCGGGCGCATTTGGCGAAACCCTGGTCGGGGCTGAGGCGCAGGAGGCGCATGGTGTGCACGATGCGCCGATGGACGGGCTTCAGGCCGTCGCGCACATCGGGCAGCGCCCGGTGCATGATGGTCGACAGCGCATAGGCCAGATAGCGCTCCTCGAGCGCCTTCTTCAGATCGACGGGCTCGACGGCATCGCCGCCGTCGCCACCGGGCGGATTTAGCTCTTTTCCCATGGGTTCCGGTTAGACCAGCGGGTGATTCGCGGCAAGTGTGGATAGCGAGTAGCGAGTAGCGAGTAGCGAGTAGGTTCACGTTCCGCAGAAACGACTGCAGTCCTTTTTCCCTACTCGCTATTCACTATTCGCTCCTCACTCACCTCGTCACCTGCGCCAGAAACCGCTCGATGGCCACGGTTGCCGGATCGCCGGGCTGGCCGAGCTTGCGGGCGATCGAGCCGTGCGTGTAGCGGCCGCCGTCGAACACGGCGACGCGCGCGCCGCGCGAGCGCAACAGGTTGGCGTAGCCGTTGGTCAGCGCCCTGCGGCGCTCGCCGTTCGATCCCGAATGGAGAAACAGATGCGGCGGGAAGCCGGAGCGCTGGCGGGCATAGGTGACTGGTGACCAGCGCACCCAGTCGCGCGGGTTCGACCCGAAGGCGTTGATGTAGGGATAGCCGAGCGAGCCGCGCATGCCGGCATAGGCGACCATGTCGTAGGCCTGCACATCGTTGGGGATGATGCCGCGCACCGGGCCGGCGACATTGCGCGCCGACGCCATCGCCACCAGATGCGCGCCCGCCGAATGGCCCATCAGGACGATACGCGAAGGATCGCCGCCATAGCGGCCGATGTTGGAGCGAACCCATGCGATGGCGGCCGAGAGATCGTTGACCTGGCCGTCGATGGTGGTGGCGGGCACTTTGCGATAGTCGATGGAGACGAGCACGTAGCCGCGCCCGGTCAGCCATTGCGACATCGAATAGATCTTCTTGCGATCGCCCTTCACCCAGCCGCCGCCATGGGCATAGATGACGACCGGCGCGCGGCCGCCGGCGAAGGAGAACAGGTTCATTCGCACGACCCCCGCCTGAACCGGGCGGCCGCCGCGCTCCGGCGCGTGGATGTCCAGTTTCAGGCCGGCGCGATAGGCTATCCCTTCGTGCAGTTCCGCGGCACGGGCAAGGCCCGTCGAAAGGGTCATCGCAACCACGAGCAAGGCCAGGCGCAATCCCGCCCAAGCGCCCGGTCGCTCGCAGGCCGGCCGTTGCGTTCCCGTCCGTGAAATTTCTGCAGGCAAGGCCCCATCCCGAATTTGCTGTTCGCGTTACGCATGAAATTGACACATCATCGGTCAATCGTCATCTTCCCAGCGCAATATTCGGCCAGGTAGCCGGCGCTTTACCATAGTTATACGTATTTCGAGGAACGATCCCCATGCTCAGCCATGCCTTAAAGCTGAAGTCTATTTCCCTTGCGGCCCTGCTTTCCGCGACCGCAATGCAATCCGCCTGGGCCTGGGAGGCCGAAGCCGTCGCCGAACGCTACAAGATGATGCTCGAGCAGCAGGGCATCGAGGCCGGCTGGAGCAGCGTCAGCAAGGATGGCGATTCGGTCGTGCTCGAGAGCTTCACCCTTGGCGTGGCGGGCTTCGACACGCGCGCCGATCTCGGCACCTTCGTCCTGCAGGACGTCAGCGAGAGCGATATCGGCTACGAGATCGGCCGGGTTGAACTCGACACGTTCCAGCATGCGAAGGACGGCATCGAGCTGACGCTCGCCGGACTGACCATCGACGGGCTGGTCCTGCCGGGGGAAAATGCCGGGAACCTCTATGGCGGCATGATGCAGTACCGCCGCTTCGCCCTCGACAGCGTCAAGGTCGGGATGGGCGGCCCGGAGCCGGTGTTCACGCTCGACGGGCTGACCGCGAACACCTCCGTCAAGGAAAGCGAGGGACTGCTCACCTTCAGCGGAGGGGCGGACAGGTTCTGGCTGGATCTGGCCAAGCTGACGAACAGCGCTGAAGCCAGCAAGGCGATCAAGGAATTCGGCTACGAGCAGCTCTCCGGCCGGGCCGACATGGAGGGCAGCTGGAGCCCCGAGGATGGCCGGCTGATCGTGTCGCGTTACGACGCCACGTTCGACAATGCCGGCACGCTGGGCATCAAGGCCGACGTCAGCGGCTACACGCCGGACTTCATCAAGGCGCTGCAGGAGATGCAGAAGAAGGTCAACAACGCCCCGCAGGAGCAGCAGCAGGCGCAGAGCCTGGCGATGCTCGGCCTGATGCAGCAGCTCAACCTGCACGGCGCGTCGGTGCGCTTCTCGGACGCCTCCCTGACCCAGAAGGTCCTCGCCTACGTCGCCGCACAGCAGGGCATCCAGCCCGCCGACGTGGCCAACCAGGCCAAGGCCATCGTTCCGCTGATGGCGGGGCAGTATCTCGGGCCGGAGCTGACGCAGAGCCTGTCGGCGGCGCTCGCCGCCTATATGGACAACCCGAAGAGCCTGGAGATCCGCCTCGCGCCGGCGGAGCCGATGCCCTTCGCCGTCCTGATGGGCGCCGCCATGGGATCGCCGGAGGCGCTGGCCAAGCAGCTGGGGCTGACGGTGGTGGCGAATGAGTGAAGTAGCGAATAGCGAAAAAGGGTTGCGGGCCTGGTACGGCCCGCAACCCTTTTCTCTTTACTACTACTCGCTATTCGCTCTTCAGCATTCAATCCTTCTTCACCGGCGCCATCCGAATATGCAGATCGCGCAGCTGCGCGGGCGTCGCCTCGGAGGGGGCGCCCATCAACAGGTCCTGTGCCTGCTGGTTCATCGGGAACATGGTAATCTCGCGCAGGTTCTTGGCGCCGACCAGCAGCATCACCACCCGGTCGATGCCGGCGGCCATGCCGCCATGCGGCGGCGCGCCGTACTGGAAGGCACGGTAGAGGCCGCCGAAACGCTCCTCCACCTCGTTCCTGTCGAAGCCGACCTTCTCGAACGCCTTGACCATCACGTCCGGCAGATGGTTGCGGATGCCGCCCGAGGAAATCTCGAAGCCGTTGCAGACCAGGTCGTACTGATAGGCCTTGATCGAAAGCGGGTCGTCGCCCTCAAGCGCCTCGAGCCCGCCCTGCGGCATGGTGAAGGGGTTGTGGCCGAAATCGATCTTCTTCTCGTCCTCGTTCCACTCGTAGAAGGGGAAATCGACGATCCAGGCGAGTTCGAAGCGGTCGCGATCGACGAGGTTCAGCTCCTCACCGGCGCGCGTGCGGGCCGCGCCTGCGAAGGCGACGAACTTCTTCGGGTCGCCGGCGACGAAGAAACAGGCGTCGCCATCGTCGAGGCCGAGCTGGGTGCGGATGGCTTCGGTGCGCTCCGGCCCGATGTTCTTCGCCAGCGGTCCGGCACCTTCCAGCGCTTCGCCTTCTTTGCGCCAGAAGATGTAGCCGAGGCCCGGCTGCCCCTCGCCCTGCGCCCAGGAGTTCATGCGGTCGCAGAAGGCCCTGGAGCCGCCGGTGCGCGCCGGGATCGCCCAGATCTCGGCCTTCGGGTCGTTGGCGAGGATGTTGGCGAACACCTTGAAGCCGGACTCGCGGAAATGCGCGGAGACGTCTTCCATCACGATCGGGTTGCGCAGATCCGGCTTGTCGGAGCCGTATTTGCGCATCGCCTCGTCATAGGGGATGCGGGGGAACGCCTGCGTCACCGGCTTGCCGCTGGCAAATTTCTCGAACACGCCGCGCATGATCGGTTCCATCGTCTGGAACACGTCCTCCTGCTCGACGAAGCTCATTTCCAGGTCGAGCTGGTAGAACTCGCCCGGCAGCCGGTCGGCGCGCGGATCCTCGTCGCGGAAGCAGGGGGCGATCTGGAAATAGCGGTCGAAGCCCGACACCATGATCAGCTGCTTGTAGATCTGCGGCGCCTGCGGCAGCGCGTAGAACTTGCCCTCGTGCAGGCGCGACGGCACGAGGAAGTCGCGCGCGCCTTCCGGCGAGGAAGCGGTCAGGATCGGCGTCGAATATTCGGTGAAGCCCGCCTCGCCCATGGCGCGGCGCATCTCGGCGATGATCTTCGTGCGCTGGACGATGTTCCTGTGCAGCGTCTCGCGGCGCAGGTCGAGGAAGCGGTATTTGAGGCGGATGTCCTCCGGATAGTCGGGCTCGCCGAACACCGGCAGCGGCAGTTCCTTCGCCGCCGAAAGCACCTCGATCTCGCGGGCGAAAATCTCCACCTCGCCGGTTGGCAGGTTGGCGTTGACCGTCTCGGCCGTGCGCGCCTTGACCTCGCCGTCGACGCGGATCACCCATTCGCCGCGCACGGTCTCCGCCGTCTTGAAGGACGGGGAATCGGGATCGGCGACGATCTGCGTCAGGCCGTAGTGGTCGCGCAGGTCGATGAACAGCAGGCCGCCATGATCGCGCACGCGATGGACCCAGCCGGAAAGGCGCACATTGGCGCCCACGTCGGATTTTCTGAGTTCGGCGCAGGAATGGCTGCGATAGCGATGCATGGTCATATCATCCGTGTCCTGGAATTCTTGCTCGGGAATTCGTGCTCGGGACGGGGCGAAACCATCCCGGAAGATCGGCGCGAAAAGCGCATGAGAGGTACGATTTGTCAAGGAGCCGGACCGGAAGCGCCGCATAGGGGCCTTGCGGTCACACCTTCTCTTCCGTCATGTCCGCGCGGGTGTCGTCTGTCGCCATCCACCAGTCGCCGAGCGCATCGATCAACGGCACGAGTTTCATGCCGGCCTGGGTCAGGTCGTACTCGACCCGCAGGGGATAGCCCTCGAACACGGTGCGCTGGACGATCCCGGCCTGTTCGAGCTTGCGCAGCTCGAGCGTCAGCATCCGGTGGGACACCGTCGGATTGTCGCGCTGCAGCTCGCTGAAACGCTTCGTCCCTTCCTGCAGATAGTAGATCAGCAGCGTCGGCCACCGGCCGCTGAGCACCTGCATCACCTCTTCGATGGGACAGCGCGACACCAGATCCTTCATCGCCAGGCTCCTGTCTAGGGTTACAAAAAAGTGCGTAATTTACTTAGGGACGCAACCCGGTAGGTTCCAGCCACGCTGCGCAGCGTGATCACTTTGAGCATCAATCTAGATCGTCCTTTGCGCGTCCGGAAGGCCGCACGGCGATCCAGAGTTCACGGAGAACGATGAATGGAACCGATACTTGTCTATGGCTTCCCGGCGGGAAGCTCCATGGGGCTCGTCGCTGCGCTGGAATGGCTCGGCAAGCCATACCGGCTCTGCCGGGTCGACATGCTGGGCGAGATGCGCGACCCGTCCTACGCCCGCATCAACGCGCGGCACGAGACGCCGGCGCTCGTCACCGATGCCGGCACGGCACTGAGCGAAACCATGGCGATCGCCGCCTGGCTGGAAGCGCGGGATACCGGGCAACGCATCAGCTTCGCCCCGCTTTCGCCGGAGGCGGACCGCATGCACCAGCTCATGGCCTATATCAACACAGGCTTCACCTCCGCCTTCGGACCGCTCTGGGCCGCCATGGAGATGGAGGACCTCGATCCGCAGACGCGGGAGAGCATGCGCGCCTTCGGCCGCGAAGCGGTCATCGAGCGTCACGACAAGCTCGAGGCGATGGTCGGCGACGGCCCGTTCCTCGTCGGCGACCGTCCCACGCTCGCCGACGGCCTGCTCGTCGGCGTCGCCCGCTGGCTGGATTTCCACGAGGTCGCGGCGCCCGAACGCTGGCCCCGGCTTGCGGCGATCCGCCGGCGGATCGAAGCGGACCCCGCCGTCGCCTATGCGCTTGCCCTCGAGGCGGGCGAAGACGCGCCCGGCTCGGGCGCCTGCCGTGGACATGTGCCGCTCAGCGAGGTGATCGAGCGCTTCGGCGCGTGAGCCGATGCGGGCGGCTCTGCCAGGCCGGCGAGCCGCCCGCCTCACCTCAGTCCTGTCCGGAGGCCGCCCTGTAGCGGTCGTAGAGTTCCCCCATACCGAGCTGGCGCAGGAGGCGGACGAAATAGGCGCGGAGCGCCTCCTCGCTGCCCTCGTCCGGCTTCATCAGCAATTCATAGATCATGGCGCCGCTGAACATGTCCTGGAACATGTCCACGTCCGTTTCTGCCGGCAGGATCCCCTCCCGGCAGGCCCGCTCCAGGATGATGTTGAAGGCGACCCGGCGCGGCTCCAGATAGACCTCCCAGTAGACGCGCATCAGGTCAGGAGCATCCGGCACCGACCCGATGATGCGCGCCAGAAGCCGCCTGGCGTCGAGCTCGACCCACGCCTTCGGCCCGTGTTCGACCATCATGCCGATGAGCGTTTCCAGCGGAATGTCCTGCCAGGGGCCGAAATCCTGCTCGGCGTTTTCCTTCAGCCGCCCCAACGCGTCGGCAAGCAGCGCATCGCGCGCGCTCCAGCGCCGGTAGATGGTCGCCCGCGTGACGCCGGCAGCCTTTGCGATGCGCTCGAAACTGGCACCCTCCAGCCCGTGGGCGACGAACAGCTTCAACGCGGCGTCGAGGATCGCCGCGTCGGTCTGCGGATCGCGCGGGCGTCCCGGTCCGCGCGGTCCGCGCCGGGTGTCGGTCTTCTGCTCTTTCCGTGCCAGGCGTCGCTCCCTGATCCGCGTTGGACGAGAAAGGCCATTGTAGCCCGGCAATATTTATATACAATACTGCATCGTATTTAATTTCCCTCCGATGCCGGAGAGCATGACGTGAAACCGATGCGCCTTCTTCTCATCGCCGCGGCGGCGGTTGCCGCGGCAGCCGCGGGCTACTGGTATTATGGGCGGCCGCCGGTCGTGACGACCAAAGAGCCGACGCGCGGCGAGGCGGCGGAGATCGTCTTCGCCTCCGGCACGGTGGAACCCCGGACCTGGGCGAAGGTGACCTCGCTCGTGCGCGAGCGCATCACCGAGGTTTGCAACTGCGAAGGCGAAAGGGTCGCCAAGGGCGCGGTGCTTGCGCGTCTCGACGCCAGCGAGGCGGAGGCCGCGTTGAGCGAACTCAAGGCGCGGTACAAGCTGGCGGCCGACGAGCGCGACCGGCTCAAAGTGCTCGTGGCGCGCAATGTCAGCAATCTGACCGCGCTGGAGCGCGCGAACAGCGAGGTGATCCAGGTGGAAGCGCTGATCGCCGGCCAGACGGCGCGGCTGGAGAATTATGCGCTGCGCGCGCCCGACGACGGCATGGTTCTCAGGCAGGACGCCGAGGTGGGCGAGATCGCCGAACCCGGAACGGTGCTGTTCTGGGTCGGCCGGGCGACGCCCCGCCTCGTCATCGCCGAGGTCAACGAAGAGGATATTCCGCGCGTTAAACCGGGCCAGCGCGTCCTGCTGCGCTCCGACGCCTTCCCCGAACGCGCGCTGGAGGCGAAGGTCGACAGCATCACGCCGAAAGGCGACCCGGTGACGCGCACCTATCGCGTCCGACTGTCGCTGCCCGACGACACGCCGCTCCTGATCGGCATGTCGGTCGACGCCAACATCGTCATCCGCGTCGCGCAGGACGCCCTGCTGGTCCCTGCCCTGGCGCTGCGGGATGCGAAGCTCTTCGTCGTGGAGGACGGACGGGCCCGGATGAAGACGGTCGAGACGGGCATCCGCGGCACCAGCCAGGTCGAAATCCTGTCGGGACTGGCCGACGATGCGCGCCTGCTGTCGCCCTATCCCGAAACGCTGGAGGATGGCGCGCCGGTCGCGGTGAAGGCCGACTAGCATGCGGCTGATCCTCGACATCGCCCTGACGCACATCGCCGGACGCGGGCGGCAGTCGCTGGTGGCCATCATCGGCGTCGCCGTCGGCGTCGGCTTCTCCATCGCCATGGCGGCGCTGATGCAGGGCGGCCAGGACGATTTCGTCGAGCAGCTGATCGACACCATGCCGCATGTGCAGATCACCGACGAGCAGCGCGCCGCGCGGCGCCAGCCCGCCGAAGCGGCCTTCGACGTGGCAGAAATCTCGGGTCTCAGGCCGCGCGACGACCGGCGCGGCATCATCAACCCGGCGGCGGCGAACGCCTGGCTCGATGCCTGGGTGCCCGGCCGGTTCTCGCAAAGCCTGAGGACGCAAGGCGTCGTGCGCTATCAGGGGCGCGAGGCCGGCGCCTCCATCATCGGCATCGAGCCGGAGACGGAGCGCGCCATCTCGCCCATCGTCGGGGACTTCACGCAGGGCGGCTTCTCCACTCTCAACGAGGGCGGCAACAACATCGTCATGGGCGACCGCATGGCCGGGAAACTCGGTGCCCGGCTGGGCGACACGGTGACGGCGGTCTCTTCCTCGGGACTGACCCGCAACTTCCGGATCACCGGGCTGTTCCACACCGGCACCACGGCGCGCGACGAAGGCGAGGCCTACATGCTCCTGAAGAACGCGCAGATCGTCTCGGAGCGGCCGAACGCCGTCAACGACATCCGCGTCAAGCTCGACGATCCCTATGCGGCGCGCGACGCCGCCGGCCGCATCGAGGCCGAGCTCGGCTACAAGGCCGTTTCCTGGCAGGAGGCCAACGAAGCGATCATGCAGGCATTCGTCGTCCGCAACGTCATCATGTATGCGGTGGTGGCGGCGATCCTGCTCGTCGCCGGGTTCGGCATCTTCAACATCGTCTCGACCATCACCCACGAGAAGGCGCGCGACATCGCCATCATGAAGTCGCTCGGCTTCAGCCGCAGCGACATGCAGCGCATGTTCGTCATCGAGGGACTGGCCATCGGCGCCGCCGGCTCGGTGGCCGGCTGGGCGCTGGGCTTCGCGCTGACCTATGCGCTGGCGTCGATCACGTTCGAACTCGACGCGGGTGGCCAGGAAATGACGGAGCTGCCGATCGCCTGGAGTGCTGCGCACTACGCCATCGCCTCGCTGTTCGCGCTCGGTTCGGCAGCGGTCGCGGGCTACCTGCCGGCGCGTAAGGCGGCAAGGCTCAATCCCGTCGATATCATCAGGGGGGCGACATGACGGCGCTGCTTGCGGCGCGCGAGCTGACGCGCGTCCTGCCGGAGACCGTTCCGGTCACGCTGGTGAAGGACGTCTCGCTGGAGATCGGGGCGAAGCAGTTCGTCGCCATCACCGGGCCGTCCGGCTCGGGAAAATCCTCGCTGCTCTATCTGCTCGGCCTGCTCGACCGACCGACCGGCGGCACGATCCTCGTCGAAGGCCGCGATACCGCGCCGATGAGCGATGCGGACCTCGCCCGCACCCGCCTGTCGATGATCGGTTTCGTGTTCCAGTTCCACTTCCTGCTGCCCGAATTCTCCGCCCGACAGAACGTCGAGATCCCGATGCGCAAGATGGGCAAGCTCTCGCCGCGGGCCATGCGGCAGCGCGCCGACGACCTGCTCGCATCGCTCGGGCTCGCCGGTCATCGCGAGAAGCGACCCGACCAGCTTTCGGGCGGGCAGCGGCAGCGCGTCGCCGTCGCCCGGGCGCTTGCCAACGACCCGCCCATCGTTCTCGCGGACGAGCCGACAGGCAGTCTCGATTCGAAGAGTTCCGAACAGGTGTTCGACATCCTGCGCACCCTGGTCAGCGAACGGGGCAAGACCGTGATCGCGGTCACGCACGATCTCGACATGGCCGCGCGGATGGACCGGCGCGTGCATTTGGTGGACGGCATGCTGGCCGAGGCGCAGGACTGAAGCCTCGCGCGGCGGGCGCGCCCGCCTGGGACCATCGGCCCGGAGAGTTGGCCCAAGCGGATTGCGCCAGAGCGTTCTATAGCTGAAACGCAAGCGGTGCGACCAGCGCGCCGCATCCGCCCGGCCGCATCTTCATGTCCAATCTCCGCCCGTTGATCCCGCTTCTCGTTGCTGCCGGCATCCTGCTCGCCGGCAACGGGCTGCAGGGAACGCTGATCGCCCTGCGCGGCGCGGCGGAGGGCTTTTCGCCGACGACGATCGGTCTGATGGGCAGCGCCTATTTCGCCGGTTTCCTGATCGGATGCCTGTACATCCCCCGTCTTCTGCGTGCCGTCGGGCATATCCGCGCCTTCGCCGCACTTGCGGCGCTCGGCGCGGCGGGCGCACTGCTGATGGTGCTGTTCGTCGACCCCGTGGCCTGGATCGCCGTCCGCTTCCTCTCGGGCATCTGCTTTTCCAGCCTGTTCACCACCATCGAGAGCTGGCTCAATTCCGCCGCCGCGAACGCCAACAGGGCGCGCGTGCTGGCCGTCTACCGGATCATCGACATCGTCGCCGTCACCGGGTCGCAATACATGATCCCCGGCATCGGCATCGAGGGCTTCACCGCCTTCGCCGTCATGGCCATGATGATCACCCTGTCGCTGGTGCCCGTGTCGATGGCGGACCGGTCGAACCCGCAGCCGCCCGCCGCCTTCCGCCTCGATCTGAAGGAGGTCTGGCGCATCTCGCCGCTGGCCTCGATCGGCTGCATCGCCGTCGGCCTTACCAACAGCGCCTTCCGCATGATCGGGCCGATCTACGGCCAGTCGATCGGCCTTTCCGTGTCGGAGATCGCCACCTTCATGAGCGCCGGCATCATCGGCGGCGCGGTGATGCAGTATCCGCTGGGTGCCCTCTCCGACCGCCGCGACCGGCGGCAGGTGCTGCTCTTCACGACCATCGGCGCCATGATCTCGGCGTTGGCGCTCAGCTGGTTCGCCGGCGAGGACCGCAACGCCAACCTGCTCCTGGTGTTCCTGTTCGGCGCCTTCGCCATGTCGCTCTATTCCCTGTCGGCGGCGCATGCCAACGACCATGCGAAACGGGACGAGTATGTCCAGGTGGCGGCGGGCCTGCTGTTCTTCTACTCCATGGGCGCGGTGACGGGTCCGCTGGTCGCCTCGTTCCTGATGCAGCATTTCGGCCCGCATGCGCTGTTCTCCTACACCTCGGCGATCTATGCGATGCTGATTCTCGTCACGCTCTACCGCATGGGGGTCCGCCCGAGCGTTCCCGCCGGCCAGCGCGGCCGCTTCGCCGCCCTCCTGCGCACCTCCCCTGTCTTCATGCGCATGGCGCGGCGCGGGCGCAACAAGCGCCCTTCCGGGGAACTCTGAGCCCTTTCCGCACACCCGCCCTCAGGCGTCCTCCTTCACGCAGCGGTTTCTTCACTTTTGCCTCCGCATGACCTAAAGAAGCAGGATGGATCTGATTACGAAGCAAAAAGACCTCGAAGCGGCCATCGCCGAACTCAGCAAATCCGATTTCGTCACCGTCGATACGGAGTTCATCCGGGAAACCACCTTCTGGCCGGAACTCTGCCTGATCCAGATGGCGGCGCCGGGCGTGACCGCGCTGGTGGATCCGCTGTCCGCGGACATCGACCTGAAGCCGTTCTTCGACCTGATGGCGAACGAGCGGGTGACCAAGGTGTTTCACGCGGCGCGCCAGGACATCGAGATCATCTTCCATCTGGGCGGCCTCATTCCGCATCCCGTTTTTGACAGCCAGGTGGCGGCGACGGTGTGCGGCTTCGGCGACAGCATCTCCTACGACCAGCTGGTTTCGCGAATCACCGGCGCGCATATCGACAAGTCCTCGCGTTTCACGGACTGGCGCCGCCGTCCGCTGACCGACAAGCAGCTCAGCTATGCGCTGGCCGACGTCACCCATCTGATCGACGTCTATGCGCATCTGAAGGAAGAGCTGACCCGCGAGGGCCGCGCGCACTGGCTGAACGAGGAAATGGCCCTGCTGACGGCGCGCGAGACCTACGATCCCCACCCCGACGATGCGTGGCGGCGGCTCAAGCTCAGGATCAAGAAGCCGATCGAATTCGCGGTGCTGCAGCAGGTGGCAACCTGGCGCGAATACGAGGCGCGCGAGCGCAACGTGCCGCGCGGGCGCGTCATCAAGGACGACGCGATCTATGAGGTCGCGCAGCAGCAGCCGCGCGACGCGGAGGCGCTCGGACGGCTGCGCACCATTCCGCGCGGCTGGGAACGTTCATCGTCGGCCACGGGCCTGCTCGCCGCCGTCGCCAGGGCGCTCGCCCTGCCGAAGGAGGAACTGCCGCGCCTGCCGCGCCCGGCCCAGGCGCCCGAGGGCGCCGCGGCGGCAGCCGAGCTGCTGAAGGTTCTCCTGAAGCTGGTGGCCGACCGGCAGGGCGTGGCGGCGAAGATGCTCGCCTCCAGCGACGACATCGACCGCATCGCCGCCGAGGGTGCTGCCGCGGACGTGCCCGCCATGTCCGGCTGGCGGCGCGAGGTGTTCGGCGAGGAAGCCCTGAAACTGGTGCGCGGCGAACTCGCCCTGCGCTTCAACAAGCGCAGGGTCGAGGTGTTCGAGGCGACCGCGAAGGCGGCGCAGGCGGCGGAGTAGCCGTCTTGCCGGGGAGCACTATTCCCCGGCGACTTCCAGGACGAGGTTCAGCCCCGTCACCTTCGCGAGATGCGCCATGCGGCCGGTCGGGCGCTCGCCCATCAGGGCCGCGTGCGTCGCCGGGACGACCAGCGCGATCGCGCCGTCCTCGCGCTTCTTCCATTTCAGTTGCGGGATGATGCCCGGCATCGACGCCGTCAGCAGGTAGACAACGCGCAGGATACCACCCAGCAGGCGCGCCCGCTCCAGATAGCGGGGCGTCGCCAGCTCGCGCATCTGCGGCGACAGCGCGTCGTTGAACAGGCCCTCGTGGCGAAACAAATTGGCCAGCGCGATGAAGGCGCGGCCGGGATGGTCGATGCCGATGAACGACCCGTGCGCGATGATGTTCAGCGACTGGGTGCCGCGGTATTCGGGATGGGCGCGCCAGCCAATGTCCGCCAGAAGGCAGGCGGCGCGCCGGTAGCGCGCCTCGTCCTCCGTCTCCTCGATGCCGAGCGCCTCGAACGCCGAACCGCTCCAGTCGGCGAGCTCACGGGCGTGCGTGACCGAGCGCGAGCGCAGGATGGCCAGTTCCTCCGCCGCCGAGATCAGCGGATCGCTGGCGCGCTCCTCCTCCGACAGGAGCGAATAGAGATAGCCTTCGCGAACGCCGAGCGCGGAAAAGATGATGCGCGAGGGCTGCGCGGAGCGAATGATCTCCTGCAGGACCGCCGCGCCATAGGGCAGCAGCGCCCGGCGGTTCTTCGAGATGCGCTCGATGCTTGGCATCTTGTCGACGCCCGCCGCGACCCGCTTGAGGAAATCGGCTGACTGCTCGATGCCGAGCTCGTAATGGTGCATCACCTCGAGCGGGTATCCCGTCTCCAGCATGTGCAGGCGGGCGAGGTTACGCCACGTGCCGCCGACGCAATAGAAAGGCCGCCCTGCCCCTTCCTTCAGCCAGTCGGCACGCGCCAGCTCCCTTCGGGCGATGCGGGTGCCCTTGGCGACCGAGTTGCCGGCCATTTCGCGCAGCCGCAGGCCGCCGAGTGGCAGGGTGATGCCGTCGCCCATCGACTGGCCCTCGACGGCAACGAGTTCGAGGCTGCCGCCGCCAAGGTCGCCGACGATGCCATCGGGCCGGTGAAAGCCGGACATCACGCCATAGGCGGAGTATTTTGCCTCCTGGCGGCCTGAAAGCACATGGATCTCGGTGCCGAGAATGTCCTCGGCGCGGTGAATGAAATCCGGACCGTTGCGCGCCTCGCGCGCCGCGGCCGTCGCCAGCACATGCAACGCCTGGGCGCCGGCCTGCTCCGACAGGGCGCGGAAGCGGCGGAACTCTGCCACCGCGCGGGTCACGCCCTCGGGGTCCAGCTCCCCGGTCGTGACGATGCCCTTGCCGAGGCCGGCAAGCATCTTTTCGTTGAACAGCATGGTTGGCGACCGGGCCACACCCTCGTAGATCACGAGGCGTATGGAGTTGGACCCGATATCGATCACCGAGACGGGGCGGCGGTCCTGAAGACGGCCCTGAGATGCAGCTATGCCCAAACGACGGTGCTCGTCAGTCCGCCGCGGACTGGACCTGAGCATCCAGCTTCTTGCGCTTCTTGAATGCGGCGATCCGCTTCGGAGCATGGGATTTCAGGGCATTGCCGCGACCGGATAGGCTCGGATTGGTCATAAAATATTCCTGAGCGTTGAACGGTTCCTCTCCCTCGTCGGGCATCATGCGCCGCGAGGTGCCATCCGGCAATACTTCAAAGCTTTGCTGGTTGTCCATGATGTTTCCGAGCATGATCTGCCCGAGAACCTGCTCATGCACCGTCGGGTTGGTGATCGGCACCATGGTCTCGACGCGCCGGTCGAGATTGCGCGGCATGATGTCCGCCGACGAGATGTAGACGATGGCTTCGTCCGAAGGCAGGCCATGGCCGTTGCCGAAGCAGTAGATGCGGCTGTGCTCCAGGAAGCGGCCGACGATCGACTTGACGCGGATGCGCTCAGAAAGGCCGGGCACCTGCGGACGCAGGCAGCAGATGCCGCGCACGACGAGGTCGATCTCGACGCCCGCCTGCGCCGCCTCATAAAGCGCGTCGATCACCAGCGGATCGACGAGCGAGTTCATCTTCATCCAGATCTGGGCCGGACGCCCGGCGCGCGCATGGTCGATCTCCGCGCGGATGTGGTCGAGCAGGCGGTTGCGCAGCGAGAAGGGCGAAATCGCCAGCCGCATCTCGCCATCCGGCTCGGCATAGCCGGTGATGAAGTTGAAGACCTGCGCCATATCGCGGGCAATCTCGGGATTGCAGGTGAAGTAGGACAGGTCGGTGTAGATGCGCGCGGTGATCGGGTGATAATTGCCCGTTCCCAGATGGCAATAATTGCGCAGCCGGCCTTCCTCACGGCGCACGACGAGCGACATCTTGGCATGCGTCTTCAGTTCGATGAAGCCGAACACCACCTGCACGCCCGCCCGCTCCAGGTCGCGCGCCCAGCGGATGTTGGCCTCCTCGTCGAAACGCGCCTTCAGCTCGACCAGCGCCGTCACCGACTTGCCGGCTTCGGAGGCCTCGATCAGCGCCCGCACGATCGGGCTGTCGTTGGAGGTGCGATAGAGCGTCTGCTTGATCGCCACCACTTCCGGGTCCTGCGAGGCCTGGCGCAGGAACTGCACCACCACATCAAAGGATTCGTAGGGATGGTGGACGATGATGTCCTTCTCGCGAATGGCGGCGAAGCAGTCGCCATTGTGTTCGCGGATGCGCTCGGGGAAGCGCGGGTTGTAGGGTGCGAAAAGCAAGTCTTCGCGCGGCAGCTTCACCATCTCGGAGATCTGGTTGATGGCGAGCGGCCGGGCAAGCACGGTGACGCGCGCCTCCACGACGCCCAGCTCGCCGGCGACGAAATCGCGTAGTCCTTCGGGAATCTCGTCGTCGAACTCGATGCGGATCACCGAGCCGCGGCGGCGGCGCTTCAGCGCCGTCTCGAACAGCCGCACCAGATCCTCGGCCTCTTCCTCCACCTCGATATCGCTGTCGCGGATGATGCGGAACGTGCCGGAGCCGATCACCTGGTAGCGGGGGAAAAGCTTGCCGATGAACTGCCTGACCACGTCCTCCAGCGCGATGAAGCGGACGGCGGGGCCGCGCTCCGGCAGCTGGATGAACCGTTTCAGCGCCACCGGCAGGCGTAACAGCGCCGTCATGGTCTCGAGCTCGCCCTCATGCTGCAGTTCCAGCGCCATCGAGAAGCCGAGATTGGGAATGAAGGGGAACGGGTGCGCCGGGTCGATCGAGAGCGGCGTCAGGACGGGGAAGATCGTCTCCATGAAATGGTCTTCCAGCCATTTCATGTCGGCCTGGTTCAGCGCTGCGGGACGAACCAGCTCGATCCCCTGCTCGCTCAGCAGGCCAAGCAGCGCCGTCAGGCTCGCATGCTGGTCGACCTGCAGCCGGCCGACCTCGCGCAGGATCTGCTCGAGCTGTTCCTCGGGCGTGCGCCCGTCGGCGCTGCGTGTGGCGATATGCTCGCGCACCTGACCGGCCAGTCCCGCCACGCGGACCATGAAAAACTCATCGAGATTGTCGGCCGAGATCGACAGGAAGCGCAGCCGCTCGAGAAGCGGATGGTTCGGGTTGTGCGCCTCGTCGAGAACGCGCCGGTTGAACTGCAGCCATGAAAACTCGCGATTGACGAAGCGGTCCGGGCTTGCCCCGGCGATCTCGCCCTCCGGTCCGGTATCCACCGAAAATTCTGTCTGGACCGGCTTCAATTCGTTCATGGTCTCGCTCATGCCCCTTTTCCGTGCTCTGGCTATGGCGGTCGGCCTGCCATCCTATCTGGTGACACGGTTTTGCGACAGTTTCATATCACAGGCTTGCAAAGATGCGGTTTATGCTACAAACGCAGGCAACTTCCAACGTCAAAGCGGGAGACGATGATGGCAGGATCGGCCATTCCCCATTTCCAGAACACGGACGGTCACAGGGCCATTGAGATCGGCGTCAAGGAGTTCATGTGCGTCGGCGCCAACCCGCCGAACGACCATCCCCACGTGTTCATCGACATGGGCGACGAGAATGAACGCGTCTGCCCCTATTGCTCGACGCTCTACCGCCACAATCCGGCGCTGAATGCCACCGCCACGAAGCCCGAGGGCTGCCTGTTCGAGGAAGCGGCCTAGGCAAATCCGTGAAGGAACCACCAGCGGTCCTTATCGCCGGTGCCGGCATCGCCGGCCTGACGATGGCATTGGCATTGGCCAGACACGGGTTTGGCAGCCGTGTCTACGAGCGCGAGCCCCTGCTGCGCGAGGTCGGCGCGGGGCTGCAGCTCTCGCCCAACGCGACGCGTATCCTCGACCGGCTCGGCGTGCTGGCCGCGCTGGCGCCACGCGCCGTCCAGCCGGGCGCCATCGAGCTCAGGAAAGCCGCAACGCTCGAACGACTGGCCCGGGTGCCGCTCGGCGCGGAGGCGGAGCAGCGCTGGGGCGCTCCCTATCTGGTCGCCCACCGGGCCGACCTGCAGGCGGCATTGCTCGCCTGCGCGCGGCGCGAGCGCGCCATCGAGCTCGTCACCGGAGCCACCGTCGAGGACGCCGAGATCGCTGGGATCGGCGTCAGGGCACGCATCCGGCGTGGCTGGATCACCGAACATGCAGAGGCGCCGCTGCTGATCGCCGCCGACGGCGTTTGGTCGGGTCTGCGGCAGGCGGTGAGCGCCAAGGCCGGAAACCGCTTCACGGGCTATCTCGCCTGGCGCGCCACGCTGCCGCGCGACAAGGCGGCCGGCGTGCTTGCCACCCATGACAGCGTGACGGCCTTCATGCATCCGCGCTTCCATCTCGTCGCCTATCCGGTTTCCGGCGGGCGCGACGTCAACCTCGTGGCCTTCACCAGCGGGGACGCACTGCGCCAGGAGTGGGCGCAGGAAATGAGCGACGCCCCCCTACGGGCGGCAATGGCTGATGCCGACCCAGCGCTGCGGCAGTCGGTCAAGGCCGTGTCCGCATGGACCGTCTGGCCGATCCATGCCGCCCACACGGGTACGCCCTGGACAGGCGCGGGCCGGCTGGCGCTGATCGGCGATGCCGCGCATGCCATGCCGCCTTTCGCGGCCCAGGGGGCGGCCATGGCCATCGAGGACGCGGCAGCGCTCGCCACGCTGCTCGCCCGGCACCGCGACACGCCGCCCGTGGCGTTGTCAGCCTATCAGCGGATCAGGAAGCCGCGCATGGCGCGGGTGGCGCGGCGCGGCCAGTTCAACCGCTTCGTCTGGCACGCTGCCGGTCCCGTCGCGCTGGCGCGCGACCTGGTGCTGAGGCGGCGCGAGGAAACCGCCCTGATGGCGGATTTCGACTGGCTGTACGGGTTCGACGCGGAGGCGGAGATCGACGGCTAAGGGGCGGATGCAAAGAAACGCCAGCGCACCGGGATCGTCTGTTCCTGCCTGGTCCGCGGCTCGCAGGCCAAGAGTGATGAACTGAGGAGATAAAAATGCCAGTCGCGTGCGAGCGACCGGCATCACTCTCCGTGCCATCCTTCGAACCGGGCGCCCGCGACAAAGACGCCCCCGCTCTGCTAGAGCATTTTGCAGTCAGGTGGATTCACCTGACGTCCGCATAAATGCGGAAAAACAAGAAGATAGTCCCGTTCGGTGTTTCTGTGAAACGTTGAACGGGTCTAATGCAGGATCTGCGACAGGAACAGCTTGGTGCGCTCGTGCTGCGGGTTGTCGAAGAACTCGGCCGGCGTGTTCTGCTCGACGATCTGCCCCTGATCCATGAAGATGACGCGGTTGGCGACCTGCCGCGCGAAACCCATCTCGTGGGTGACGCAGATCATCGTCATTCCCTCCTCGGCGAGGTCGACCATGGTGTCAAGCACCTCCTTAATCATCTCGGGATCAAGCGCCGAGGTCGGCTCGTCGAACAGCATGATGCGCGGGTTCATGCACAGCGCCCGGGCGATCGCCACGCGCTGCTGCTGACCGCCGGAGAGCTGGCCGGGATACTTGTTCGCCTGCTCGGGAATCTTGACCCGCTCCAGGAAATGCATCGCCGTGCGCTCGGCTTCCTTCTTCGGTGTCTTGCGGACCCAGATCGGCGCCAGCGTGCAGTTCTCCAGGATCGTCAGATGCGGAAACAGGTTGAAGTGCTGGAACACCATGCCCACTTCGCGGCGCACCTCGTCGATCTTCTTCAGGTCGTTGGTCAGCTCGATGCCGTCGACGACGATCTTGCCCTTCTGATGCTCCTCCAGCCGGTTGATGCAGCGGATCATGGTCGACTTGCCGGAACCGGAGGGACCGCAAACGACGATACGCTCGCCGCGCATGACCTTCAGGTTGATGTCCTTCAGGACATGAAAGTCGCCATACCATTTGTGCATGCCAACGATGTCGATCGCCACGTCCGTGTCGGAAACGTGCATCTTGCCGCGGTTGGCGTGAAGCTCGTCGGCCCTGACTGCGTTTTCTGGTGCCATTTGGTTCCCCTTGGGCCGTGCGGCCTAGCGTTTATGACCGGTGTCGAGCCGGCGTTCCATGAAGATCGAGTAGCGGGACATGCCGAAGCAGAACAGCCAGAAGACGAAGCCGGCGAAAACAAGGCCGGTGATCGGTGTCTGGGGAGATGCCCAGTTGGCATCCGAGAAGTTCTGGCGGACGGCGCCGAGCAGATCGAACATGCCGATGATGTAGACCAGGCTCGTGTCCTTGAACAGGCCTATGAACGTGTTCACGATGCCCGGAATGACCAGCTTGATGGCCTGCGGAAGAATGATCAGATTGGTCTTCTTCCAGTAGCTCAGGCCGAGCGCGTCGGCGCCCTCGTACTGCCCCTTCGGGATCGCCTGCAAACCGCCGCGGATGACCTCCGCCATGTAGGCCGAGGCGAACAGGGCGACGCCGATCAGCGCACGCAGCAGCTTGTCGAAACTAGTCCCGGGTGGCAGGAACAGCGGCAGCATCACGCTCGCCATGAACAGGATGGTGATCAGCGGCACGCCGCGTATGGTTTCGATGAAAACCACGCAGACCAGCTTGACGACCGGCATGTGCGAGCGCCGGCCGAGGGCCAGCAGGATGCCGAGCGGCAGCGAGACGCTGATGCCGACATAGGCAAGCACCAGCGTGACCATCAACCCGCCCCAAAGCGGCGTCGCCACCGGCTTAAGGCCGAAAGCGCCGCCCGACAGGAGGAAGAAGCCGACGATCGGGAAGACGCCGAACAGCAGCAAGGCATTCAGCCCCTTGCGCGGCACGCTCGGGATGAGCAGCGGAACGAGGAGAACGACGAAGAGGAAGCCCGTCAGATAGACGCGCCAGCGTTCCTCGTCGGGATAGCGGCCGAACATGAACTGCTGGAATTTGGCATCGACGAAAGCCCAGCAGGCGCCCGACCAGCCGTCCGGCTGGATGCCGCCCTGGGCGAGCGTCGCGCAGACGGTGCGGTCGCTGCCCGTCCACTGGGCGCTGATGAAGGCCCACTGCACCAGCGGCGGCACGATCATCACCACCAGGGCGATGCCGATGATCGTGAAGACCGTGTCGGTGGCATTGGCGAACAGGTTCCTGCGCAGCCATGACAGGAGGCCGTGATCCGACACGGGCGGCGCCTGGTCGGCGACCATTTCGGTCCGGACGAATGAGCGGTCGTGTTCCTGCATCCTAGCGCTCCACCAGCGCCTTGCGCGCATTGTACCAGTTCATCAGCGCTGCCGTCGCGAGAGAGAGGCCGAGATAGACGATCAGCCAGATGGCGACGACCTCGATCGCCTGGCCCGTCTGGTTCAGCGTCGTGCCGCCGGTCGCGACCAGGTCCGGATAGCCGATGGCCACCGCGAGGGACGAGTTCTTGGTCAGGTTGAGATACTGGCTGGTCAGCGGCGGGATGATGATGCGCAGGGCCTGCGGCACCACCACCAGGCGCAGGGTCGGCCGGTTGCGCAGACCCAGCGCGTGGGACGCCTCGCTCTGGCCGCGATTGACCCCGAGCACGCCGGCGCGAACGATTTCTGCGATGAAGGCGGCCGTGTAGAACGACAGGGCCAGATAGAGCGAGAGGAATTCCGGCCTGACCTGGACGCCGCCGCGCAGATTGAAGGTCGACAGCGCCGGGAACTCGAAGCTCAACGGGAAGCCGGTGACGGCGAAGGCGAGGAGCGGCAGGCCGATCAGCAGTCCGAGCGATATCCATAAGACCGGTAACTGATCGCCCGTGGCCGCCTGCCGTCTGGCCGCCCAGCGGCGGACGAACCAGATGAACACCAGCGACAGTCCGAAGGCCAGCGCGATCAGCCCGGCCCCCTCGCCCCACAGGAATTTCGGAAAGTAGAAGCCGCGGCTGTTGAGATAGGAGCCGA
Organism: Nitratireductor pacificus pht-3B; assembly: GCF_000300335.1. Classification (GTDB taxonomy): domain Bacteria; phylum Pseudomonadota; class Alphaproteobacteria; order Rhizobiales; family Rhizobiaceae; genus Nitratireductor; species Nitratireductor pacificus. Next base: position 119,797 of record NZ_AMRM01000003.1, read on the forward strand.
AAGGCAGCTCGATCGAATCGCGCGGCAGCGGCAGGACGGACAGGACGCCGAAATACCAGAAGAAGATCACCAGCAGCGGCGGAATGTTGCGGAACACCTCGACATAGACGAGGCAGATGCGGCTGATCAGCCAGTTCTTCGATAAGCGGCCGATGCCGATGATGAAGCCGACGATCGTCGCCGTGATAATGCCCAGAATGGCGACGCGCAGTGTGTTCAGGAAGCCCACATACAGCGCCCGGCCATAGGTCGAATCGGAGCTGTAAGCGACGAGGCTGTCGCCGATGTCGAAACCGGCGCGCCCCTGCAGAAAGCCGAAGCCCGAGGCGATGTTCGCACGCTGGAGATTGGCGGTGGTGTTGCCGATGATCCAGTACACAAAGGCGAACAGGCCGACGAAAACAAGGACTTGGTAGGCGATTCCTCGCACACGCGGATCATAGAGCAGCGGCACGCGAGGCGCCCCACCCTCCGCAATGGTTTGCTCGGTGGCCATGGCTTTCCTCACCAGGGATGGCAAAGGGCGGCGTTGCCGCCATTCGCGCATCGTATTGACGGTCATGGACGGCGGCCAGCACGCTCCCGTGCACTCGCGCGGTCAGGCGCGAGCCGCCGTATGGATCCAGCTTGGCGATCCGGAACCCGTGACGGGTTCCGGATCGTTGTCCCTTAGCGGATCGGCATGCCGTACTGCAGGCCGCCCTTGGTCCACAGAGCATTGATGCCGCGCGAGATCTTCAGCGGGCTTTCGGCGCCGACATTGCGCTCGAAAATCTCACCATAGTTGCCGACATGCTTGATGACGCGGACGGCCCAGTCATTGGTCAGGCCCAGATCGGTACCGAGCTTGGTGCCTTCCTCGGTGCCGAGAAGACGCCTGATCTCGGGATTGTCCGACTTCAGGCTCTCTTCCAGATTGGCCTGGCTGACGCCGAGTTCTTCGGCATTCAGCAGCGCATAGTAGACCCACTTCGCGATATCGAGCCACTGGTCGTCGCCATGGCGGACAACCGGACCCAGCGGCTCCTTGGAGATGATCTCCGGCAGGACGATGTGATCGTCCGGCGCCGAGAGCGTCAGGCGGATCGCGTAAAGGCCGGACTGGTCGGTCGTGTAGACGTCGCAGCGCCCCTGGTCGTAGGCCGTGTTGACCTCTTCGAGCTTCTCGAAGACGACCGGGTTGTACTCCATGTTGTTGGCCTTGAAGTAGTCGGCCAGGTTCAGCTCGGTCGTGGTGCCGGACTGCACGCAGACGGCGGCGCCGGAGAGCTGCAGCGCCGAGTTGATGCCCTGCAGCTTCTTCGAGTTGATCATGAAGCCCTGGCCGTCATAGTAGGTGACGCCGGCGAAGTTCAGGCCGAGCGCCGTGTCGCGGCTGATGGTCCAGGTGGTGTTGCGCGACAGGATGTCGACTTCGCCCGACTGGAGGGCCGTGAAACGCTCCTTGGCCGAAAGCGGCGAGAACTGGACGGCCTTCGGATCGTCGAAGACGGCCGCGGCGACCGCGCGGCAGAAATCCACGTCGAGGCCGGTATACTCGCCCTTGTCATCCGGTGCGCTGAAACCGGCAAGGCCGGTGCTGACGCCGCATTGCACATGGCCCTTCGCCTTCACGTCGTCCAGAGTGGCGGCGGACGCCGAGCCGGCAGCCACTGCAAACACTGCGGAGCCGAGCAACGCTTTGAAAACTGTCTTCATAGTTACGAACCCTTTGTTATCTGGTCTTCGGGCTTATCCCCTGATGGTCGTCGTGCGGAAGCAGGCGAATGACCCAAGCCGGACGCTCCGGGCGGAGCGCTGGTCCCTAAGGCAAGCGGCCACGCGCTTCCTCTCCCACGCACTGGCTGCATCGAAGGCCATATTTGGCTTTGGGTCAAGAGCCAATGAAGCTTGATCCAGGCGCCGTCCTGCCGATGTCCGCCGGTTGACGCGCCGGTGACAATGCCGTTCCATCCGCCCGGATCACCCTCCGCGCTTCGCGGTCCGCGTGGCGCCTTCGCGCGGCCCGGAGCGCGAGGCGCATCTCACGCACAAGGTTCACAGAGGTTCGATGAGCAACGAGAAAGAAACCCCGGCCGGCGTCAACACGCGGCTTGCCCATACCGGCAACGATCCGCGCGCCTTCTTCGGCTTCGTCAACCCGCCGGTGGTGCACGCCTCCACGGTCCTGTTCCCGGACGCGGAAACCATGGCGTCGCGGGGCCAGAAGTACACTTATGGAACGCGCGGCACGCCGACCAGCGACGCGCTGGCCGACGCCGTCAACGCGCTGGAGGGCGCCGCCGGAACGATCATCGTTCCCTCGGGTCTCGCCGCCGTCACCGTGCCGCTCCTCGGCTTCCTCTCGGCGGGCGATCACGTGCTGATCGTCGATTCGGTCTATCACCCGACGCGCCATTTCGCCGACACCATGCTCACGCGGCTCGGGATAGAGGTCACCTATTACGACCCGATGATCGGCGCGGGGCTGTCGGCGCTGATGCAGCCTAATACCAAAGTCGTACTCACCGAGGCGCCCGGTTCAGGCACGTTCGAGATGCAGGACATCCCGCAGATCGTCGCCGCGGCCCACAAGGGCGGCGCCGTCGTGATGATGGACAACACCTGGGCGACCCCGCTCTACTATCGCCCGCTCGACCATGGCGTCGACATCTCCATCCAGGCGGCGACCAAATATCCGGCCGGCCATTCCGACATCCTTCTCGGCTGGGTCTCGGCCAACGAGGCCTGCTGGGAGCGCCTGCTGGATGCGCATGGCGCGCTCGGCATGTGCGGCGCGCCGGACGACGTCTACCAGGTACTGCGCGGCCTGCGCACCATGGGCGTGCGGCTCGAGCGGCACCAGGCGAGCGCGTTCGCCCTCGCCCGCTGGCTGGAGGACCAGCCCGGCGTGGCGCGGGTTCTGCATCCCGGCCTCGAATCGCATCCGGGCCACGCGCTCTGGAAGCGCGACTTCACCGGCGCGAGCGGCCTGTTCTCCATTGTTCTGGACGGCGGCGGCGAACGCCAGGCGCATGCCTTCCTGAACGCGCTGCGCTATTTCGGACTGGGCTATTCCTGGGGCGGATATGAGAGCCTTGCCGTGCATGTCTCGCTGGGCGATCGCAAGGTGGCGCTGGCGCCGAAGGAAGGACCGGTCATGCGCCTGCAGATCGGCCTCGAAGACGTGGACGACCTGAAGGCCGACCTGTCACTCGGCCTGGCGGCGGCTGCCGCGTCCTGACGCCACCGACATGCATGTCTGCATCAGACGGCAGACGTGACACTGCCCGGCCACCGCCCTGGCGGCCGGGTTTCGTGTTAGTCTTGCGGCGACGAGGAAACAGCCGGAGGATGATCACGATGGGACTTGCGCCCGGCACCCGCTCCCGAAAGGCCCTGCGGCTTGCCTGCGTCGCCGCGGGCCTGCTCTTGCAGGCTTCCGGCGGGACAGCCCTTTCGGCAGAGCCTGAGCGGGTGACGTTCGCCCACGAAAACGCATCGGATCTCCGCGGCATCCTGAACGTCTTCGAGATGTTCAGAACCGCCTGCCTGGCGCAGCCCGTCACGCGGGACCTCCCCCGGAAACTTCTCCCGGAGGGCTACCGGGTCGTTCCGGCGGGACTGCATGCCCTTGGCCTTGAAACCGGCGCCGAGCCAAAGGCGGTGGTCCTGTCGAAGACCGGAGACGAGGAAACCGATTTCGCCGGCGGGCACCCCTATGTCGAACTGGGGTTCCCCACGCATGCTGCTCCCAGCGGCACATGCAGGGTCGCGTGGAAGCGCGGATGGGATTATTCCGAAGGCGTGCAGGACATCATGACCAGCGTGGCGGTGCGTTTCGACGCCTGGCTGTCTTTCCAGTTGAAGGCGGTCCGCGTTTCGCGCCCGGAGGACGGTTTCGCCCAGGCGGATCGGTACAGCCTCGTCAGCAATTGGGCCGCTCCCTGCTTCGGCGGCACCTGGTGCGGTCTTGATCTTCTTCTCGACCTTCGGCTCGACGAGGGGATGCATCTTTCGATCGGACGAGGTGAACCGCCGGCGGTTCCGAATGTCAGGAAATAGAGTTGGCAGTCGAGCGGACCGGGAGCGCTCGACGCGCGCATGAATGCGTTAAAATGCAGGGAGATCAGGCGGAACGGTTTCCTGCAACGGTCAGCCGGCCGAGCAGGAATCGCCGCTGAAACGGACGATGCATGAACATCAGAACAACGCTTTCGCAGGTGTGACAGGTCCGCTGGCCCGTTGAAATCATGGCGATCCCGGCAGGATTCGAACCTGCGACCATCGGCTTAGAAGGCCGGTGCTCTATCCAACTGAGCTACGGGACCGCAACCGCGGATGCCGCAATCAGTGCGTCCACGGAATTTTGCGGTCATAGCGGAAATTTTCCGCATAGGAAACCTGCCGGCGCTTCGGCTGGTTCGGCTCCTCGATGCGGAAGGCAATGCCGTTCTTCTCGGCATAGGCCATCGCCTCTTCCTTCGTCTCGAAGGTCAGCCGGATCTGGCTGCGCATGTCGGATGACGAGGTGTAGCCCATCAGGGGATCGATCTTGCGCGGCGTCTCGGGCTCGAACTCGAGAACCCAGTAACCCGTCCGGGCGGGACCGGACTGCATGGCGGTCTTGGCGGGGCTGAAAATGCGCGCGGACACGTCTGTACCTCATTCCTTGCAGCGATCTCCGTCCGGAGACCGCAGGGCGCGACGGCAACCGCGAGGCGGTTGCCGCAGGACTGGTCGGAGCGGCAGGATTCGAACCTGCGACCCTCTGGTCCCAAACCAGATGCGCTACCAGGCTGCGCTACGCTCCGAACGACAGGACCCCTATATTCTCCAAGGATTTGGCGCAAGACCGTTTTTGGAGATTCCTGCCGAAGCAGAGCCTCCGGCGCGTCATTCGGCGGGTTTCGGCACCTCGATGGTCACCTTGTCCGGCACGTCGATGTTCACGCCGCCCGATCCACCGCCGCCGATGAAGCCGCCCGCATAGAGGACGGCGCCGATGACCAGCGCCACCACAAGGCCGCCGGCGATGAACCAGCCGGCGCCACCGCCGCCGCCACCCGTCGTCACCACCGTCGTGCGTTCCTTCGGTTCATGCTCCACGGGCTTTTCCTTTCGTTTTCCCGGACATTATCGTCCGGGGAAAACCGTCCGGGTCCCGATTGGTTCCGCAGGGCTTCAGGCGTCGGCCGGATCCTGCCCGGCTTCGAGCGCATCGACGATCTCGGCGGCGAGCGTCCGGCTGATCCTCGTCTTCCGCTCCAGCGCGGCGCGGTCGAGCCGTTCGACAACGCGCATGGCGCTCGACAGGGAGCGTTCGATGCGCCGCACCAGATACTGCACCACATGCGGCTCCACATCGACCTGCCGGTCTGCGAAAAGCTTGGTGATGACGCCGGCGAGCAGCATGTCGTCCGGCTCGTCGATCTCGACGGTCGCCGCCGCCTTCAGGCGCGACAGCAGATCCGGCAGGCCGATGCCCCAGGCGCCGGGAAAGCGTCGCGCGGTGAGCAGCATGGGCTGCCCCGCCCCGCGCGCCGCGTTGATGAGATGGAACAGCCCCTTTTCGTCGAGCGCGCCGCCATCCGCGTTGTCGATGAGGATCGGCTGCTTCTCCGCCAGGCCGATCTCGCGCTCGCCGATGGAGCGGGCCGCGACCAGGGCCGCGCCCGCCGCTTCGCGCCAGATCGCCGCCATATGGGTCTTTCCCGACCCCGCCGGACCGGCGAGGATGACCACGGGCGCGGGCCAGGCCGGCCAGCCCTCGATCAGCGCGGCGGCGCGCGCATTGGCCGGCGTCACGACCAGATCGTCGCGCGACAGTCCTTCGCTATGGGCAAGATCGAGCGGCAGCTGGCGCGGCACGGGGATCGGCCTCACTTCTTGCGCGGCGCCGGCCCCGGCTGCTCGCCGTGCCCGGCATAGAGCGGCGACGCCAGATAGCGGGCGATGGCGAAGCGCACCAGCACCGCCACGGCCGCCGCCGCCGGCACCGCGATCAGCAGGCCGACGAAGCCGAACAGGAAGCCGAAGGCGAACAGCGCGAACATCAGCCAGACCGGATGGAGGCCGACGCTCTTGCCGACAAGTTTCGGCTGCAGGATGTTGCCTTCCAGAAACTGGCCGGCGAAGAAGATGGCGGCCACCACCAGCACCCACCACCATTCCGGCCAGAACTGGACCAGGGCGACGCCGATGGACAGGCCGAGGCCGACCAGCGAGCCGACATAGGGGATGAAGCTGATCAGCCCGGCGAACAGCCCGATCAGCAGGCCGAAATTCAACCCGACCAGCGACAGGCCGACCGCGTAGAAGATGCCGAGCACAAGGCACAGCGTGCCCTGGCCGCGCACGAAGCCGGCGGTCGCGACGTTGATGTCGCGGGCGATCTGCCGCACCGTCTCGACATGGTCGCGCGGCACCCAGCTGTCGACCGTGTCGATCATCCGATCCCAGTCGAGCAGCATGTAGAAGGCGACGACCGGCGTGACGACGAACAGGCTGGCGAGGTTGACCAGCGCCACGCCGGAACTCCACACGGACTTGAACAGGGTGGCGATGAAACCCGTGCCCTGCGCCAGGATCGAGCTCAGATTGTCGCGCACGGCCTGCGTCTGACCGTTCAGCACGCTGTCGAACCAGGCAGGCTCCAGCTCGATCAGCAGCGCCTGGAGGCGGCTCAGATAGTCCGGCAGGCGGCCGATGAAGTCGGCGAGCTGGTTGCCGAGGACCGGCACCACCAGCATCAGGGCGAGTACCAGAAGCACGAGGAACGAGACCAGGATCAAGACCGTCGCCGTCATGCGCGACATGCCGAAGCGCTCCAGCCGGTCGGCGACGGGGTCGAGGAAATAGGCCAGAACCATGCCGGCCAGGAAGGGCAGCAGGATCGAGCTGAAGACGTAGAGGAACAGGCCGAGCATGCCGGTCGCGACCAGCCAGAAGGCGATGTGCCGGCCAAGCGGGCGGGTCTGCGGACCGTCACCGCCGGGTTGTGCTGTTTGCATCTCAGCGTCCTTCGACGTCAGTTTCGGCATAGCCGCCCATATGCTTGATCCAGGCCACGAGATAGGCCGCGCCCGAAGCAACGGTCAAGACCCCGACGGAAATGATCAGGCCGAGGCGCACCGCGCCGGAGCTGTAGGAAAAGGCCAGTTCGGCCAGCACCAGCAGCGCCAGCAGGATCTGCGCCAGCGTGTTGGCCTTGGAGACGAAGAGCGGCTTCATCGCAACGGGGTGGCCCATGACGTTGGCCAGCAGCACGCCGCCGATGATCAACGCGTCGCGCGACACCACGGCGATGACCAGCCACAGCGGCAGTTCGGCCATGTAGCCCAGAACGACGAAGACGCTGACGAGAAGCAGCTTGTCGGCCATCGGGTCGAGATAGGCGCCCAGTTCCGTGCGCTGGTCGAAGTGACGGGCGATGAAGCCGTCGACGCCGTCGGAGATGCCGGCGGTCAGGAAGCCGGCGAAAGCCCAGCCGTAATGCCCAGTCAGAAGGGCGAAGACGACGCCTGGCACGAGGAAGAAGCGCATCAGCGTGATGGCGTTGGGAACAGTCACTGGGCTCCTCCAGGGCGTGGCCGCGCTGCGGACCGGGTCGAGGCCGGCGCGCTTCGAGGCACCTTTATTGCAGGCTTTGACAGATTGTGGGAGTGCGCCGCCGATTCAATAGTCCGGCGGGACAGCACGGGGATATTTGGCAAGGACGGCGCCATCTCTCGCCTTGCGGAAGGCGCGCCTTCATGTCAGAAGCCGGGAAAAATGCGGCGACGAGAACAGCGATGGCTCAGGACAAGAAGAACGGCCTCACCTATGCCGATGCGGGCGTGGACATCGACGCCGGCAGCCGGCTGGTGGAAAAGATCAAGCCGATGGTGCGCGCGACGCGCCGGCCCGGCGCCGACAGCGAGATCGGCGGCTTCGGCGGCCTTTTCGACCTCAAGGCGGCCGGGTTCTCCGATCCCGTCCTGGTGGCGGCCAATGACGGCGTCGGCACCAAGCTGAAGATCGCCATCGAGGCCGGCAAGCACGATACGGTCGGCATCGATCTGGTCGCCATGTGCGTCAACGACCTCGTCGTCCAGGGCGCGGAACCGCTGTTCTTCCTCGACTATTTCGCCACGGGCCGGCTCGATCCCGACCAGGGCGCAGAGATCGTCTCCGGCATCGCGGCCGGCTGCACGCAGGCCGGCTGCGCGCTGATCGGTGGCGAAACGGCGGAAATGCCGGGCATGTATCACGGCGACGACTACGACCTCGCCGGCTTCGCGGTGGGGGCTGCCGAACGCGGCGCGCTGCTGCCCACCGGCGACATCGCCGAGGGCGACGTGATCCTCGGGCTCGCCTCGTCGGGCGTGCACTCGAACGGCTTCTCGCTGGTGCGCCGCATCGTCGCCGATGCCGGCCTCGAGTGGAGCGACCGGGCGCCCTTCTCGCCCGACCGGACCCTCGGAGAAGCGCTTCTGGAGCCGACCCGCATCTATGTGAAGCCGCTTCTGGCCACGCTGAAGGCCGCGTGGGGCATCAAGGCGCTGGCGCACATCACCGGCGGCGGGTTCCCCGAAAACATTCCGCGCGTCCTGCCGGATCACCTGTCCGCCGAGATCGACCTCGGCGCCATCGACGTCCCGCCGGTGTTCTCCTGGCTCGCCGGGACCGGTGGCGTGGCGGAAACTGAGATGCTGTCGACCTTCAACTGCGGCATCGGCATGATCGTCGTCGTCGCCTCCGGTGAGGCCGCGCAGATCGCCGCTCTCCTGCAGCAGGCGGGTGAGAGCGTGACCATGCTCGGCCAGATCGCGCCGCGCCAGGCGGCGGGCGTCACCTATCGCGGCGAGCTCGGCCTATGACCAAGCGCGCGCGCAAACGGGTCGCGGTCCTGATCTCGGGCCGCGGGTCGAACATGGCCTCGCTGATCGCCGCGGCGATCGATCCGTCCTTCCCGGCGGAGATCGTCGGCGTGATCTCGAACCGGGCAGACGCGCGCGGGCTGGAAATCGCCGGCGCGCACAGCATCGCCACCCAGGTGGTCTCGGCGCGCGACTATGACGGGCGCGAGGCGCATGACGCGGCGATCCACGAGGCGCTTTCCGGCATGAAGGCGGAGATCGTCTGCCTGGCGGGCTACATGCGCCTTCTCTCGCCGGAATTCGTGCAGAAATGGAAGGGCCGGATGATCAACATCCATCCGGCGCTCCTGCCCAATTTCCGCGGCCTCGACACCCATGCGCGCGCTCTGGCGACGGGCGTGCGCGTTCACGGCTGCACCGTGCATTTCGTGACGCCGGAGATGGATGACGGGCCGATCATCGCGCAGGCCGCCGTGCCGGTGCTGATCAGCGACACGGAAGAGACGCTCGGCGAGCGGGTCCTCAAGATGGAGCATCGGCTCTATCCGCGCGCCCTGAAGCTGCTGGCCGAGGGCCGGGCCCGCATGTCGAACGGCGCCACGGTCTTCACCAACGTCGCCGACGAGAGCGGCGAGATCGCCATCGTCTCGCCCGGCGAACGGCAGCGATAGGCCGATGCCAGCCGCGATGCGCGAACCCTACGCCACGCCACAGGTCGCGGCCGCCTTCTCGGCCTTTCCCGATGCAGCGCGCGAGAGGCTGCTCGCGGCGCGCACCTTGATCCTCGACGTGGCGCGCAGGACGGAAGGGGTCGGCGCGATCGAGGAGACGCTGAAATGGGGGCAGCCCTCCTACGCAACGCCGGAGACGGGAAGCGGCAGCCCGATCCGCCTGGGCATCCCGAAATCAGACCAGTTCGACTGGGCGCTGTTCGTGCACTGCCAGACGGAACTGACGCGGCGTTTCGCTGCCCACTACCCCGATGTCTTCACGTTCGAGAGCGCACGGGCGCTACTCTTCCGAGCTGACGAAGCGATTCCGGAAGATGCACTAAGGCACTGTATTGCTATGGCTTTGACCTACCATCTGCGCCGCTGACGACGCGCCGATGGTCAGGCCGGCCTCACCCAGACCTTGCTGTCATGGAAAGCGGCGCCGCCATAGGGCGCGATGGGATCGGCGCCGGTCAGGACATTGATGCCCTCGCCCCGCTCATGCGCGTCGTTCGGCCAGATGCCCTCGGCGATCACCACGCCACGACGCACGCCGTCGAACAGCTTGACGTGCAGGACAACCTCGCCGCGCTCATTGCCGATCTCGACGCGGTCCCCTTCGGACAGTTTGAGCGCCGCAGCATCGTCGGGATGCAGCATCAGCTCCGGCCGTCCCTCGCGTTTGACCGAGGTGGGCGTGTAGGAGAAGCTCGAATTCAGGAAATTGCGCGCCGGCGAGGTGGCGAGCCGGAACGGATGCGCGGGATCGGCGACCTCGATCAGTTCGATATGGTCGGGAAACTCCGGAAGCTGCCCGTGCGGTCCCTGAATGCCGATCGATTCCGGCGGACGGTTCGGCGCCGGCGTGTTGGTCCAGTCGGGGCGGAAGCGGTACTTGCCGTCCGGATGGCCGAAACCGTGGACGAAATGCGCCGTGTCGAAATCCGGCTGTACGTCGGCCCAGCGCTCGGCCTTGAAGCTTTCGAAGGTGCCGAGGCCGCGTTTCTCCAGCATCCAGTCGAGATGCTCGCGCGCCGTCAGGCCAAAGCCCGGCTTGTCGGCCACGCCGAGGCGTTCCGCCAGTTCCTCGATGACGTAGAGATTGGGCATCGCCTCGCCCGGGGCATCGACCAGCTTCGGCCCGAGCAGGATGTGCTGGTGGCCGCCGCCGCGGTAGATGTCGTCATGCTCCAGGAACATGGTGGCCGGCAGCACGACGTCGGCGAGCTTCGCCGTATCGGTCATGAACTGTTCGTGGACGCAGGTGAACAGGTCCTCTCGCAGGAAACCCTGGCGCACAAGGCGCTGCTCCGGCGCGACGTTGGCCGGATTGGTGTTCTGGATGAGCATTGCCGTGACCGGCGGCCCGCCATTCAGCGCGGCGGCGTCGTTGGTCAGCACTCGGCCCGTCTGCGACTGGTCGAGCGAACGGATCGAGCCGTCGCGGAACGCATTCCCCTCGATCAGCGACTTGTCGAGGCCGAAGATGCCCGAATTCGAATGGAACGCGCCGCCGCCCTCATACTGCCAGCAGCCGGTGACGGCGGCGATGGAGAGCGCGGCATGCATGTTGACCACGCCGTTGCGGTTGCGGGTGAAGCCGTAGCCGAGGCGGAAGAAGGTGCGCTTCGTCTCGCCGACGAGGCGGGCGAAAGCCTCGATCTCGGCCACCGGCAGGCCGGTGATGCCGGCCGCCCACTGCGGCGTGCGCGTCTTCAGATGCGCCTCGAGGCCCTGCGGGTCGTCCGTGTATTTGTCGAGGAAGGCCCGGTCGGCCAGGCCGTCGCGGAACAGCACGTGCATGACCGCGCAGGCCAGCGCGCCGTCGGTGCCGGGCTTCAGGACGAGGCCGAGATCGGCCTGCTTCATGGTCGGGTTGTCGTAAATGTCGATGACGACGATCTTCGCCCCGCGCTCCTTGCGGGCACGGACGGCGTGGGTCATCACATTGACCTGCGTGGCAACCGGGTTGGTGCCCCAGATGACGACGCAGTCGGACTTGGCCATCTCGCGCGGGTCGGGACCGCGCAGTGCCCCGGCGCCCATCATCCAGCCGGTCCACGCCGCGTTGGTGCAGATCGTGCCGAAGAAGCCGGAATAGCGCTTTGCGTGGCGCAGCCGCTCGATCGAGTCGCGCTGCACGAGCCCCATCGTTCCCGCATAGAAATAGGGCCACACGGTTTCGCTGCCGAGCCGCTCCTCCGCCTTGAGGAAGGCTTCGGCGACCCGGTCGAGCGCCGCTTCCCAGCTCGCTTCCTTCCAGACGCCATCGCCCTTGGCACCGGCGCGGACCAGCGGCTTCAGGAGGCGGTCGGGATGATGGATGCGCTCGGCATAGCGCGCCACCTTGGCGCAGATGACGCCGGCGGTGTAGCTGTTGTCCTTGGCGCCGTGCACGCGGCCGATGCGGCCGTCGACGATCTCGACGTCGAGGGCGCAAGTGGACGGGCAGTCGTGCGGGCAGGCCGAATGGCCGATATGGATCTGAGCGTGTGTGTTCATGCCGGCGACACTAGCGATTTTCCCGTCGGGCGAGTAGAGCCAGTTTCATCAAAACAATCGTCATCATGCATCAATCGGGATGATGACCGGAGAAAGCCGCGTCCGATGAACTACCGCCACGCCTATCACGCCGGAAACTTCGCCGATGTGGTCAAGCACGCCATCGTCGCGCGCATCGTCGAATACCTGAAGCGCAAGGAGAAGGCTTTCCGCGTCATCGACACACATGCCGGGATCGGGCTCTACGATCTCTCCTCGGACGAAGCGCAGAAGACCGGCGAATGGCATGGCGGCATCGGGCGACTGGCGAGCGCCGCGCTCGAGCCGGAAACGGCCAGCCTTTTGAATCCCTTGCTCGACGCCGTTCGCGCGGTGAATCAGGGAGATTCCATCACGCATTACCCGGGGTCTCCCCGGCTGGTCCGGCACCTGCTGCGTAAACAGGACCGACTGACGGCCGTGGAACTGCATCCCGACGACGCCGCGGCGCTGAAGGCGGGTTTTGCCGGCGATTATCAGGTGCGCGTCATCGAGCTCGACGGTTGGCTGGCGCTCGGCGCGCATCTGCCGCCGAAGGAGAAGCGCGGCCTGGTGCTGATCGACCCGCCCTTCGAGCAGGAAGGCGAGTTCGAGCGCATCGTCACGCGCGTTGCGAAGGCGCACCAGCGCTGGCCGGGCGGCATCTACGCCATCTGGTACCCGATCAAGGACCGCACTGCCGTCGCAGGCTTCCGCCGGGCGCTCGCGCAGAGCGGCATCGCCGACGTGATCGACATAAGCCTCGGGATCAGAAGCCTCTCGAAGGGAGCCAGCTTCGACGGGACGGGGATGATCGTCGTCAATCCGCCCTATCTGCTGGAGCAGGAGATGAAGGTGCTGCTGCCGGCGCTCGCCGGTCTGCTCGGCGAAAAGCGACAGGGAGAGTTCGCCTGGAACCGTCTCACGGCCGAACAGGCCCAGGCCGGCTGAGCCACCCCGTCGGCGATGCGGACCTCCCGACTTGACCGCTGCGCGCGGCTGGCGCAAAACTCCGCGCAGTTCGCGCTCGCACAGGAGAATCGTCCCATGGCACGCCTTCAGGCACTCGTTGCCGGCCTCGCGGTTTCGCTGGCCTCCACGTTCGCCCCGATGACGGCGCAGGCCGCCGATCCGGTCGGCTTCTATGGCGCTTCCGATGATCCGTGCGCCAACAGCGCGGTGCAGACGACGATCCAGAAGCGGTTTCGCCATCAGGTGACGCATGTGCCGAACCTGCCCGATGTCGACATCGTCGATTTCTACGGCGCCTCGCAGACCCGCTATCGCGCGGCAAGCAGCAACAGCCCGATCGAGCGGCGTTATTGCCGCGCCACGGCAAGGCTGTCCGACGGACGCGACCGCACCGTGTGGTATCTGATCGAATACGGCCAGGGATTTGCCTCGATCGGCGACAATGTGGAGTTCTGCGTCTCCGGCTTCGACCGCTGGAACGTCTACAACGCCCATTGCCGCGTATTGCGCTGACACCGACTGCCCGACACCCGTCCGGAGTTTGAGATGCGCAAGGCGATGCGCCTGACGGCCTGCCTTTACGCGGCCCTGTTCGCCGGCAGCCTGCCGGTCGGCGCGACGGAGCCGGGTGCGGCGGCCGGCGCTTTCGACTTCTACGTCCTCTCGCTCAGTTGGTCTCCCAGCTATTGCGCCGCCGAGGGCGCCGAAGCCAACCGGCAGCAATGCGGCGCTTCGCGTCCCTACGCCTTCGTCGTGCACGGGCTTTGGCCGCAGAACGAACGCGGCTATCCGGAATATTGCAGCAGCAGCCAGCCGGAGCGGGTTCCAGACGATCTCGTGGGGCAATACCGCGACATCATGCCGTCGGGCGGATTGATCGGCCATCAGTGGCGCAAGCACGGGTCATGCTCCGGCCTGTCGCAAGAGACCTATTTCGCGCTGACCCGCAAGGCCCGCGCACGGGTCACCGTTCCCGAGGCGTTTACCAGGCTCGACAAGCCGGAAATGGTCGATCCACAGCGCGTCGAGGCGCAGTTCCTCACCGCCAATCCCGGACTTGAAGGCGATGCGATCGCGGTGACCTGCGACCGTCGCTATCTGCGCGAGGTGCGCATCTGCATGACCCGGGATCTGGAGTTTCGTGCCTGCGAGGCCGTGGACCGCAAGCATTGCCGGCGCGACCGCGTGCTGATGCCGCCCGCGCGCGGCGGGTAGAACGTAGGCACGCCTGACGTTCGCAGAAGCGCCCGGAGGCAAGGACGCTCAAAAGAAAAGCCGGGCGCGAGGCCCGGCTTCCCGATGGTTCCGATGCTTGGCTATCAGAACTGCATACCAAGGCCGAACATGACCTTGTTGCTGCTGTCCTTGACGTCCTGCGCACCGCTGCCGGTGTTGAAGGACTCGCTGCCGAACTTCGTGTAGCGGTATTCGACGCGGCCGAAGACCTTGTCGGTCAGCTTGGCGTCGATACCGGCACCGGCCGTCCAGCCGAGCATGGTGTTGGTGTCGGAGACGCCGCCTTCGGTGACCTTCAGGCGCTCTGCCGCACCACCGGCCGTGCCGTAGATGAGCAGGTTCTCGGTGGCCGCGACACCCAGGCGGGCGCGCAGCGTCCCGTCGACGCCACCCTTCGTTTCGGTGCCGGCGTTCGAACCCTTCATGCCGTTGTAACCGACATCGCCTTCGATACCGTAGACGAAGCTGCCCGACTGGAAGTTCCAGCCGGCAAACCCGTTGCCGACGAAGCCGTCCGTGTCGACATCATTGCCTGGCGCGGGAAACGCGGTCTGGGTCTTGCCCGAAAAGCCATAGCCGAGCGCGATACCGGCGTAACCGCCTTCCCAGCCGGCGATCGGCGTGGAGATCACGGGAGCCGCAGGCGGCGTCGGCGGCTGATCCATGATCACGTCGGCGGCCTGCGCCGCACCGGCGATGGTCATCAGTCCGACGGCGGTAGCGGCAGACAGAACAAACTTGTTGTAGGCTTTCATGGTCCATACTCCTTGAGCCACTTGCATTTGCAAACGCTGTGGGGCGCCCCGATGGGCTCATGCACTGAAAAACGCACCACGCTTGGCGATTGCCCGACCGTCTTGGGAGGACGCGGCCGGATATCGCATGGGCTTTATCTGGGCAGGAAATACGGCTGAACGTGCCCGAAAAATGGGTCTTTCAGCGGCGCGAATGCGGCGGAAAGGTGATGTTGTAAACGCGCAACATCACCCTTGCCAGAGACTTGTGCAAGCCTGCAGCCGGGGCATCGCCGCGTCTCGAAGACGGGCGACAAGCAAGGCTGTAGCGCGTTGCAGTCAGGTGGTTTCACCTGACGCCCGCACAAATGCGGAACGATGAGTCTAGAACTCCATCCCGATGCCGAACAGGACCTTGTTGTTGCTCCAGCTGGCGCTGGTGGAGCCGCTGCCGGTCAGGAACGTCTTGTCCCCATACTCCGTGTAGCGGTATTCGACGCGGCCGAACATCCTGCTGCTGAACTTGATGTCCATGCCGGCGCCGGCGGTCCAGCCCAGCAGCGTTTCGGTGTCAGTGCGACCGGCCTCTTCCAGCCTCAGGCGACCGAACGCTCCGCCGGCCGTTACATAAGGCAGCAGCAGCTCTATCGTGTAGCCGATCCGGGCGCGCAGCGTCCCATCAAAACGGCCCTTGGCGGTGTACCCGCCCTCCGAAGCGTTCACCGCGCTATAGCCGAGATCGGCCTCCGGGCCGTAGACGAAGCGGCCAGACTGTCGATTCCAGCCAAGGAAGCCGTTGGTGATGAACCCTTTCGGACTGATCGTCAGAGCGCGGGGATCCACCTCTCCGGAAAACCCGTATCCTGCGGCAATGCCCGCATAACCGCCTTCCCAGTCCATGATCGGCGCTGAAATCGCACCCAGGTTGGGCACCTTGAGCTCCGGTGGCTCCGGCGGCAGGTCGGAGGTAAGATCCGCGGCCATGGTGCGCGGCGTACCGGCGATCGCCGTCAGCACGGCGAGTATTACGGGTATCGAGTTCTTGTATAGCGGCATGGGTCTTGTCCATTTGTCACGGGGGACGCAAACGTTGCGGGGAACCATATGCAACCGGCCGTACTCCCACCGTCCATCGGGACAGGCAGCGCTGCCGGGTGCGTACACGTGATCGAACTGTGGCCCACAGCTATCTAAACGGGATGTTTATGAGCAAGTAACGCGGCGGTGCGCCGCCTTGCGGGTGAATGACACGCCTCGCGGGGGCGCGCGCCTGTCAGTATTGGTGTCCCTGCCCGACGGACAGGCTTGGAGCGGCGGCCTATTCGGCTTACATGAACGTTGCAGCTGCCACGGCCGCGACATCGACGGATTGCACGCGGCCCGGCCGCAGAAACGAAAGCCGCATACGGAAACCATGGTTCAGGCACACGGAACAGCCCTTGTCACCGGCGGCGCGAGACGCATCGGCGCCGCGATCGTCCGCGACCTTGCTGCGCACGGCTTTGCCGTCGCCATTCATTGCGGACACTCGCGGCGCGAGGCCGATGCGCTGGCGCAGACCGTCGAGAAGGACGGCGGGCGCGCCGCCGTGTTGCAGGCGGACCTGACCGATTCCCGCGAGGCCGCGCTGCTGGTGGAGCGCACCGAAGCCGCGCTCGGCTTTCCCTGCATCGTCGTCAACAATGCCTCCGTCTTCGAGGACGATGCGGTGACGGATCTCGACATGGCCCTGTGGGACCGTCATTTCGCCGTCCACCTGAAGGCCCCGGCCCTGATCGCGCAGGCGCTCGCCGCGCGCCTGCCTGCCGGCGGCGAGGCGCTGATCGTCAACATGATCGACCAGCGCGTGTGGCGTCCTACCCCGCGCTTCTTCAGCTACACGCTGTCGAAATCGGCCCTGTGGACCGCCACGCAGACCATGGCGCAGGCGCTCGGGCCGAACATCCGCGTCAACGCCATCGGCCCCGGCCCGACCCTGCCGAACCAGCGGCAGGAGCAGGCGGATTTCGACCGCCAGACGGAAGCGCTGATTCTCCGGCGCGGGCCGGACCTGGCCGAATTCGGCCGAACGGTGCGCTACATCTGGGAGGCGCGCTCCGTGACCGGGCAGATGATCGCACTCGACGGCGGCCAGCATCTGGCCTGGGAGACGCCCGACGTCGCCGGAGTGCCCGAGTGACGCGCGACGCCACGACAACTGACACCACAGGCCCGGCGCTCGACTGGGACGCGGGCGGCGCGGTCTCCGGCGCCGTCGGCGTCGAGGTCATCCAGGAGGCGGTCAAGCGGCTGCCCAACGCGCCGGGCGTGTACCGGATGATCAACGCCGACGGCGACGTGCTCTATGTGGGCAAGGCGCGCAGCCTGAAGAAGCGCGTGACCAATTATGCCCAGGGGCGCGGCCACACGAACCGGATCGGCCGGATGGTGCGCGAGACGGCGTCGATGGAGTTCGTCGTCACGCGGACCGAGACCGAGGCGCTGCTGCTCGAGGCCAACCTCATCAAGCGGCTCAGGCCGCGCTTCAACGTGCTGCTGCGCGACGACAAGTCGTTCCCCTACATCCTGCTCACCGGCGACCATCCGGCGCCGGGCATCTTCAAGCATCGCGGCGCGCGCTCGAAGAAGGGCGACTATTTCGGCCCCTTCGCCTCGGCGGGCGCGGTCGGGCGGACGATCAATTCGCTGCAGCGGGCCTTCCTGCTGCGCACCTGCACCGATTCCGTGTTCGAAAGCCGCACGCGGCCCTGCCTGCTCTTCCAGATCAAGCGCTGCTCCGGCCCCTGCACCGGCGAGATCGGCGCGGCCGACTATGCCGAACTGGTCGACGAGGCGAAAGCCTTCCTGTCGGGCCGCTCGACCTCGGTCAAGGCGGACATCGCCAGGGCCATGCAGGACGCTGCCGAAGCGCTCGACTTCGAGCGTGCCGCCGTCTACCGGGACCGGCTATCGGCGCTCAGCCATGTGCAGAGCCATCAGGGCATCAATCCGCAGGGCGTCGAGGAGGCGGATGTCATCGCCATCCACCAGGAAGGCGGGCAAAGCTGCATCCAGGTCTTCTTCTTCCGCACGGGACAGAACTGGGGCAATCGCGCCTATTTCCCCAAGGCCGACCCGGCGCTGGGCGCCGAGGAGGTGCTGGGCGCCTTCCTCGCGCAATTCTACGACGACAAGCCCTGCCCGCGCCTCATCCTCCTGTCGCACGCCGTCGAGGAGCAGGCGCTGCTGGCCGATGCCCTGGCGACGCGCGCCGGGCGCAAGGTGCAGGTGCTCGTGCCGCAGCGCGGCGAGAAGAAGGACCTGACCGACCACGCCCTGCAGAACGCCCGCGAGGCGCTCGGCCGGCGGCTCGCCGAAACCTCCTCACAGGGACGCCTGATGGAGGGGTTCGCGGAAACCTTCGGCCTCGAGGCCGCGCCGCGCCGCATCGAGGTCTACGACAATTCCCACATCATGGGGACCAACGCGGTCGGCGGCATGATCGTCGCCGGCATGGAAGGTTTCGCCAAGAACCAGTACCGCAAGTTCAACATCCGCTCGACCGAGATCACCCCCGGCGACGACTACGGCATGATGCGGGAGGTGATGCAGCGCCGGTTCTCGCGCCTGATCAAGGAAAACGGCCTGCCCGGCGGCGAGGCGGGAGACGAGGCCGGGGAGATGGAAACGGCTGCGGACATGCCAGCCTGGCCGGACGTGATCCTGATCGACGGCGGCCAGGGACAACTGGCGGCGGCCACGCAAATCCTCGAGGAACTGGGGATCGCCGGCGGCGTGACGGCGATCGGCGTCGCCAAGGGCGTCGACCGCGATGCCGGCCGCGAGCGCTTCTTCATGGCCGGCAAGAACCCCTTCTCGCTGCCGCCGCGCGACCCGGTGCTCTACTTCGTGCAGCGGCTGCGCGATGAGGCGCACCGCTTTGCCATCGGCTCGCACCGCGCGCGGCGCAAGAAGGAAATGATCAAGAACCCGTTGGACGAGATCGGCGGGATCGGCCCCGGCCGCAAGCGGTCGCTGCTGCATCATTTCGGCACTGCGAAGGCCGTCAGCCGCGCCGGTGTCGAGGATTTGATGGCCGTGGACGGAATTTCGGAAGCGATCGCCCGGCAGATCTATAATCATTTCCATGAAAATGGTTGAAATGGCGTTGTTTCGTCGCGCTCCGGACCGCAGAGCTTGACCCGCCCTGCCGGCTTCTGGTTTGACAGGTGAAAGACTGGCGGGATCGCATTTCATGGCCAAGAGCACATCGCGCGCATTCAATCTTCCGAACCTGCTGACCTATGCGCGCATTGTCGCCGTGCCGGCGATCGTCCTGTGCTTCTTCCTCGAGGGGCGGCTGCAATCGAGCGACTTCGCCCGCTGGTCGGCGCTGGGCCTGTTCCTTGCCGCCAGCATCACGGACTATTTCGACGGCTACCTGGCGCGCACCTGGCAGCAGACCTCCAATATCGGCCGCATGCTCGATCCCATTGCCGACAAGCTTCTGGTCTCGACCTGCCTTCTGCTGCTCGCCGCGGACACGGACCGGACCATCGCGGGCTGGACGCTGTGGGCGGCGATCATCATCCTGTGCCGGGAAATCCTCGTCTCGGGCCTGCGCGAATATCTGGCGGCGCTGAAGGTCAGCGTGCCGGTGACGCAGTTCGCCAAATGGAAGACCGCCATCCAGATGGTGGCCATCGGCTTTCTTCTGGCGGGTCCCGCCGGCGACAAGATCCTGCCCTACACGACCCAGGCCGGCATCGTCCTGTTGTGGATTTCCGCCATTGTCACCCTTTATACCGGTTATGATTACTTCCGGGCCGGACTGAAGCATATTGTCGAGGAGTAGGCTGTGAAGCTCGTCTATTTCGCATGGGTGCGCGAACGCATCGGCCGGGCGGAAGAAGAGGTCGCGCTGCCGTCCGGGGTCAGGACCGTGGCGGACCTGCTTGGCTGGCTGGCTGGCCGCGGCGGCGGCTATGCGATCGCGCTCGAACACGCGGAAGCGATCCGCGTTGCCGTCAATCACGAACATGTCGATCATGCCGCCCTCCTGCCGGGCGACGGGGAGGTCGCGCTGTTTCCTCCGATGACCGGGGGCTGACCATGGCCTGCGTCCCGCTCGTGCACGTCCAGGCAGGCGATTTCTCGCTTGCCGAGGAGGTCCGGCGCCTCACCGGAGGCCGACGCGACGTCGGCGCGGTCGTCACCTTCACCGGCCTGTGCCGCGACGAAGGCGGCAGGCTCGATGCGCTAGAGCTCGAGCACTATCCGGGAATGGCCGAGGCCGAGATCGGCAGGATCGCCGCAGAGGCCGCCGGGCGCTGGCCGCTGACGGGCCTGACCGTCATCCACCGCTTCGGGAGGATCGCGCCGGGCGAGAACATCGTCCTGGTCGTCGCCGCGGCTTCGCATCGGCGGGCTGCCTTCGAGGCGGCCGATTTCCTGATGGACTTCCTGAAATCGCGCGCACCCTTCTGGAAGAAGGAGCACGCCGCCGGCGAAGCCGGGGTGTGGGTGGAAGCCACGGAAAAGGACCGGGACGACATGAAGCGCTGGCAGCGCTGAGCATCCGGTCCCGGCGCGCGCATCATTTACCCTCCGCTAAGGATGAATGTTGTTTCTCGAATTGTTAGACGAATAAACAACGTCGCGCACGCTATAGCTTCCGTTAAGGAAACCGTACGGGAAGGTGATGTCCGATCTGCTCGCAACCACTCTGACCATCGGAAACGGCGCGGCATGGATTCTCGCTGCGGTGGGCCTGGCCGGATGCGGCCTGCTGGGCTGGCAACTGGTCCGCACCGGACGCCTCTATCGCGCGGCGCGTGATGAACAGCAGAATCACCGCGAACTGATCGACAATCTTTCCGAAGGCATCTACCGGTCGCTACCGGACGGCCGCCAGTTGAGCGCCAATCCGGCGCTGGTGCGGCTGAACGGCTTCGACACCGAGGAAGAGATGCTGGCGCATGTTACGGACATCGCCGGCGAATGGTATGTGGACCCGACCAGACGCGCGACCTTCAGCGCCCTGCTGGCGCGCGACGGCAAGGTCGAGGACTTCGTCTCCGAGATCTACCGCTACAAGACGCGCGAGCGGATCTGGATCAGCGAATCGGCGCGGCTCGTCTGCGACCGGAAGACCGGCAGGCCCCTCTACTACGAAGGCTCGGTGCGCGAGATCACCGAAACGGTGAAGCGGCTGCATCTGCAGGAGATGTTCGAGAAGCTCACCTCCCAACTGCCCGGCGGGCTTTTCCAGCTCCTGCGCCACAAGGGCGGACGCTTCTCGGTTCTCTACGCGTCGAAAGGCTTCCGCGATCTCGTCGAATATGGCGACGGTCCGGCGCCCTTCGATCCGAGCAGCTTCCTGCACATCATCCATCCCGACGACCGGCTCACCTACATCGAATCCCTGCGTGCCTCGGGCATGGAGATGGCCGCCTGGGACTGCGAGTTCCGCCTGCTGCCGATGAAGGGCAAGGAGAAATGGCTGCGCGTCACGGCAACGCCCGAGGAGATCGAGAAGGGCATCGTCTGGCACGGCTATCTCTCCGACATCTCGATGCGCAAGAAGAACGAGATGAAGATCGAGCGGCTGGCCTTCTATGACCCGCTGACGGGGCTGCCCAACCGGCGGCTGCTGTTCGATCACGTCCGGGAGCAGATGCACCAGTGCGCGCGGGAGAACAGCCGCGGCGCGCTGCTGTTCATCGATCTCGACAACTTCAAGTCGCTCAACGACACGATGGGGCACGATGTCGGGGACACGTTCCTGAAGCAGGTCGCCGAACGGCTCCTGGCGGCGGTCGGCCCCGGCGACCGTGTCGCGCGCATCGGTGGCGACGAGTTCGTCATCGTTCTGTCGCTCGCCGGCAGCGGCGCTGCGGCCGCCACGCGCAACGCCATCGTCTCGGCGAACCGCGTTCTCTCCGCGCTGCGCCAGGAGTTCCAGCTCGGCCAGATGATGCATCATACGTCCGCCAGCATCGGCGTGCTCGTCTTCGACGGAGGCGAGAAGAATCCCGAAGTCCTGATGAAGAACGCCGACATGGCGATGTACCAGGCGAAGACGTCCGGACGAAACAGCGTGGCGCTCTTCGACCCGAAGGTTCTCGAAAAGGAGAAGCAGCGGTTTGCGCTGCTGAAGGACCTGCGCAGCGCGCTGTTCGAGAACAAGCTCGACCTGCACTACCAGCCGCAGGTCGATACGGCCGGGCGCATCATCGGCGCCGAGGCGCTGCTGCGCTGGAACCATGCGACGCGCGGCGCCATGGCGCCGAGCGATCTCGTGGCGCTCGCCGAACAGTTCGGCCTGGCCGAGCCGCTCGGCCGCGCCGTCGTGGAAACCGGCGTGGGAACGCTCGCGCTCTGGAAGAAGAATCCGCGCATGGCGGAACTGCGCATGGCGATCAACATCAGCCTGCAGTCGCTGCGCGACCCGGATTTCGTGGACTTCCTCCAACAGCGCCTCGAAGCGCACGGGCTGGACCCGCGACTGCTGACCCTGGAAATGACCGAGCGCGTCATGGCGGAAGATCAGATGCAGATCGCACGCCGCATGAAGGAGCTGAAGGCCCTGGGCATCCGGCTCTCACTGGACGATTTCGGCACCGGCTATTCCTCGATCGCCTATCTGAAGCGCCTGCCCTTCGACGAGTTGAAGATCGACGGGAGCTTCATCGCCGATATCGAGAAGAGCGACAACGACCGCGCGCTGGTCCAGACCATGCTGACCATGGCGGAGACGCTGGGGCTTTCCGTGGTCGCCGAACATGTGCAGACTGTGCAGCAGGAACAGTTCCTGCGGTCTGCGGGCTGCACCTTCTTCCAGGGCTGGTACTACGGCAGGGCCATGACCCGGGAGGAGTTCGGCGAGTTCGTCCAGACCCGCAACCCGACGCCGATCCTGCGCTTCCCGAGTTCGCGCGAGGCATAAAAAAACCGGGGCTCACGCCCCGGCTTTCGTTCTCAAACTCTTAAAGCGACGTCGTTCAGCCGACGATCTCGACGTCGGAGAACCAGTAGCGGATCTCCTCGGCCGCCGTCTCCGGGGCGTCGGAACCGTGCACCGAGTTCTCGCCGATGGAGGTCGCGAACATCTTGCGGATCGTGCCTTCGGCGGCATCCGCCGGGTTTGTGGCGCCCATCACTTCGCGGTTCTTCAGAATGGCGTTCTCGCCTTCCAGCACCTGGACGATGGTCGGGCCGGACGACATGAACTCGCACAGTTCGTCGAAGAAGGGACGCTCCTTGTGGACGGCGTAGAAGCCTTCCGCCTGGCGGCGGCTCATCCAGACGCGCTTGGAGGCGACGACGCGCAGGCCGGCATCCTCGAGGGTTTTGGTGATCGCGCCGGTCAGGTTGCGCTTGGTGGCATCCGGCTTGATCATTGAGAAAGTGCGTTCGATCGCCATGTCTTGTCCTTCGATTGCTGGGATTTGAGCGCGTGCCCGTATGTGAAGATGGCGCGCTCTATAGCGGGCCGCGCCGCACAAGGGAAGGCCCGGACGGTGGATTCGCCCTCAGCCGGCGGGCGAGCTAGGCCGCGGCCGGCACAAGCCGCCCCAGCCCTCCGTGCAGATCGAGGCAGCGCTCGAACCAGTGCGCGACCGGATCCTGCGCGTCGAGCAACTGGAACGGCGACACGACACGTGCCCATTGCAGCGCGCCGGCGAGGATGTAGTCGGCGAAAAGGGGCGCTTCGCCACCCATGAAAGCCTGTTTCTCCACGAGACCGCGCAACGGCGCGAGCGCGGCCCGAAATCCTTCCAGCCGCTCTTCCCGGCCGCTTGCGGACGCCTCCAGCGAGCGGCCGAAGCGTGCTTCGCGGGTTTCCCGGAAATAGGCCTGGTCGGCGCGGTCCAGCCGGTCGTGGATGTCGACCAGCAGCGCCGGGCCGATGAAGCCATGGAGCGCGGTGTTGCACCATCGCTCCACGAAGCGGGACAGGGCCTTGCCCCCCTCGCCCGCGAACAGGGTCGGCCGATCCGGATAGGTCTCCTCCAGATAAAGGGCGATCTGGAAGGAATCGGCAACGAGCCTGTCGCCGTCGCGGATCACCGGCACGATCCTTGACGCGCCATCCTCGATCCTGGCGATTGCGGTGAAGGGCGTCGGTGCCGTGGTGAAGTCGAGCCCCTTGTGCGCCAGCGCGAACGCTACCTTCCAGCAATGCGGGCTGAACGGGCGGGCCTCGTCCCTGCCCACGAGTTCGTACAGCTTGATCGGCATGGCGTTCCCTTCCGCGAGAAAATGAATTGGTCACGGCAAGAGAATTGATAATTCGCGCCGGGCGCAATGGGGTAACGTGCGCTGGACCAAGAAACACCGGTGGATGTTCCATGAAGCAGCATTTCGAAATGATGGCGGCCTACAATCTCTGGGCCAATGGACGGGTCTATGACGCGGCGGCGGCGCTCGGGCAGGACGCCCTGAACCGCGATGTCGGCGCCTACTTCAGGTCCATGATGGGGACGCTCAACCACCTGCTGGTCGCCGACCGCATCTGGATGAAGCGCTTTACCGGAGAAGGCGAGGCGCCCAGCCGCCTGGACGCCGTTCTCCATACCGCCCTGCCCGCGCTGCGCATCGCCCGCGAGGCGGAAGACCGGCGCATCATCGGCTGGATCGCCAGCCTCGACGAGGAGGCGCTGGCCGGGCGGTTCTCCTATGTGACGGTGACCGACATGCGGACGGTGTCGCAACATCTCACCCCGGCGCTCAGCCATCTGTTCAACCACCAGACCCACCATCGCGGCCAGGCGCACACGATACTCTCGCTGCTCGGCGAGGAGGCGCCGCCGCTCGACCTGATCTATTTCCAGCGAACGCCGGCGGGGCGGCCGTACTCGTGACATATATTTCATGCTTAAAATAGTAATAATTTAAGCAAATCCTATTTTTGTTGTTTCAGTTTCTAAACCTAAACTCCAGAACACTGCTTTAATATTTGAAAACAATACTATTCTTGTCATGGCAATGATCTTTTCAACAATCTCAGGAGCAGAGCCATGACCGGATACAGAAATCGCCTCCTTGCAGGACTGGCAGGCAGCATCCTTGCACTATCGCTCGCGGCGCCTGCGGCGGCGATCGACCTCGGCGGCATCAGCGTCGGCGACAATGGCGGCGGCGGCCTCAGCGTCGATCTCGGCGCCGCGAGCGTGTCTGTCGGCACCAGCAACGGGGTCAGCGCCAATGTCGGCGCGGATCTGGGCGGAGCCACGGCGAATGTCGGCGCTTCGGCTCTGAGCAGCAACAGCATCGCCGATGTCAATGCTGATGCGACCGTCGGCGGCAGCAACGGCATCACCGCAAGCAGCAGCACCACGGTCGGCAGCGGCGGCAACCTTGTCGATTCCAACACCACGGCGTCGGTCGGCGGCAACCGCGGGCTGACCGCGGGCGTTGGCGCCACGGTCGGCTCCGGCGGTATCAACACCAACATCAATCTGGGGCTCGGACGCCCCAACGCGACGACACCTCCCGGCACGACGCCTCCCGGAACGACCCCTCCCGGCTCCAACCCCGGCGGCATCATCGGCGATATCATCGGCGGTGGCAGGAACAATGCCGCAAGGGCCGTCAGCGGATTGAGCAACCGGCAGCTCGCCGTCTATCGCAAGCGCTGCGTCAGCATCCTGCGCGATCCGAACGCCTGGGACTACGACCTCGTACAGATGTGCAGGGCGCTCCGCCAGGCCGCAGCACGCTGATCCTGCCTGCCCTACGGCCCGCTCCGGCGAGCGGGCCGTTTTCTGTCAGCTTTTGGCAACACAGGCGCGCCTGTATGCCCGTCATGCATATTGTGAGCGCCTGTCCCCTTGCAACGGCGCCGGCACTCGGCCAAAAGGCCGGCATGTTGACCATTTCGGACCTTTCCCTGCGTGTCGCCGGCCGCCTGCTGATCGACCACGCCTCCCTCACCTTCCCCGCCGGCACCAAGGCGGGTCTTGTCGGCCGCAACGGCACCGGCAAGACGACGCTGTTCCGCGCCATCACCGGCGACCTCGTGTCGGAGACCGGCACCATCAGCCTGCCCAAGGACACGCGCATCGGCCAGGTGGCGCAGGAAGCCCCCGGCACCGAGGAGCCGCTGATCGACATCGTGCTCAAGGCCGACACCGAGCGGCAGGCGCTGCTGACCGAGGCGGAACACGCCACCGACGCGCACCGCATCGCCGAGATCCAGACGCGGCTCACCGACATCGACGCCCATTCGGCCGAGGCGCGCGCCGCCGCGATCCTGTCGGGCCTCGGCTTCGACGCGGAAGCGCAGAAGCGCCCCGCCTCGTCCTTCTCGGGCGGCTGGCGCATGCGCGTGGCGCTCGCCGCCGTGCTGTTCACCCAGCCCGACCTCCTGCTGCTCGACGAGCCGACCAACTATCTCGACCTCGAGGGCACGCTGTGGCTGGAGGGTTATCTCAGCCGATATCCGCATACGGTTCTTCTCATCAGCCACGACCGCGATTTGCTCAACCGCGCGGTCAACTCGATCGTCCATCTGGAACAGAAGAAGCTGACCTTCTGGCGCGGCGGCTACGACCAGTTCGCCCGGCAATATGCCGAGAAGGCCGAGTTGCAGGAAAAGATGCGCGGCAAGCAGGAAGCCCAGCGCAAGCACATGCAGTCCTTCGTCGACCGCTTCCGCTCGAAAGCGTCGAAAGCCCGGCAGGCGCAGTCGCGTCTGAAGGCGCTGGAGCGCATGACGCCGATCGCCAGCGTCGTCAACGAAACCGTGCAACCGTTCCGCTTCCCCAACCCGCAGAAGGCCGTCGCCTCGCCGATCATCGCGCTCGATGGCGGCGCGGTCGGCTACACGCCCGGCAAACCCGTGCTGAAGAGCCTGACGCTGCGGATCGACAATGACGACCGTATCGCCCTGCTCGGCTCCAACGGCAACGGCAAATCGACCTTCGCCAAGCTGATCGCCGGCCGCCTGACGGCGGAGAAGGGCAGGATGACGGTCGCGCCGGGCCTCAAGGTCTCCATCTTCGCCCAGCACCAGCTCGACGACCTGCGGCCGGATGAGGATGCCTACCAGCATCTGCGCCGCCTCATGCCCGACGCGCCGGAGGCCAAGGTCCGCGCCCGCGTGGCACAGTTCGGCCTGACGACGGAGAAGATGTCGACGCCCGCGCGCGACCTGTCGGGCGGCGAGAAGGCGCGTCTCCTGATGGGGCTCGCCACCTTCGAGGCGCCGCATCTCCTGATCCTCGACGAGCCGACCAACCATCTCGACATCGACAGCCGCGAAGCGCTGGTCGAGGCGCTGAACATTTTCGAGGGCGCCGTGATCCTGATCAGCCACGACCGGCATCTGATCGAGGCGACGGTCGACCGGCTGTGGATCGTCGGTGGCGGTTCAGTCACCTCCTTCGATGGCGATCTCGACGATTACCGCAACCAGATGACCGGCGGCGCCAGCCGCAACAAGGAGAAGCGCGAGGCCGACAAGGCCAACAAGGCGGAACGCCGCAAGGAGGCCGCGCGCAAGCGCGCCGCGCTCGAGCCGCTCGCCAAGGAGATCAAGGCGACGGAAGGGCTGATCGAGCGGACCCGCAAGCGCATCGAGGCCATCGAGGCGCGGTTGGCGGACACCGCGCTCTACGAGCGGGAGCCTGCCCAGGCATCGACGCTGGCCAAGGAACGCTCGGATCTTTCCGGCATCCTGGCGCGACACGAGGACCGGTGGCTCGCCCTGTCGAGCGAGTATGAGGAGGGCATGGCGGGATGACGGCCGGCGCGCTGACCCTCGGGTTCGACGCCGACGACACGCTCTGGCAGAACGAGCATTTCTTCCGGCTGACCGAAGCGCGCTTCACAGAACTTCTGGCCGATTACGCCGAAAGCGAGCATCTGGCCGAACGCCTGCTCGCATTGGAGAAACGCAACCTCGACAGATACGGGTTCGGCATCAAGGGGTTCACCCTGTCGATGATCGAGACCGCCATCGAGGTCACCGAGGGCCGCGTTCCAGCCAGCGTGATCAAGGAGATCGTCGATGCGGGCCGCGACATGCTCGTCCATCCGGTCGAGATGCTGTCGCATGTCGAGGAGACGCTGGAACGGCTCGCCGGGCGTCACCGGCTGGTGATGATCACCAAGGGCGACCTGTTCGACCAGGAACGCAAGCTGGCGGCCTCCGGCCTCGGCGGTTTCTTCGACGCGGTGGAGATCGTCAGCGACAAGTCGCGCGCCACCTATGAGCGGATTTTCGGCCAGCATGGCGACGGGGCGGAGCACGCGGTGATGATCGGCAATTCGCTGAAATCCGACGTCATCCCGGCCATTGAGGCGGGAGCCTGGGGCGTGTTCGTGCCGCACGAGCTGACCTGGGCGCATGAACGTGCGGAAACGCCGACCGCCGCGCCGCGCTTCCGCGAGATCGTCCATCTGGGCCAATTGGAGGGGGTTCTGGCGGAAGTCGTCCGGGAGCTTCGGCGATAGAGCCAAGCGCTAATGCTCAGCTAAGCCTTTTTCTGCCAGCGCCGGTCCGGCCCCTGCTGCCAGTAGGTCACCGCGTGGCCAGCCGCCTTCATGGTCTTCCAATGGCCGCGCGCCGCTTCGAGCTGGGCGGCGTCGTGTCCGTCGAACAGGAACACCGCCCGCTCATAGCCGTCCAGGCCGTCCGGCACGGCATTGTCCACCAGGAAGCGGATTTCGGCGCCGTTCGCATTCGACGACGCGTCGGTGAGGAGAACCGGCTGCAATGCCGCATGCGGCTCGCGGTCGGTGCCGTGGGCGAGGAAGGAATCCTCGCGCCACGTCCACAGCCAGGCATCGAGCGCCTCGCAGCGCTCGCGGCTGCCGGTCTGAACCGCCACCTTCCATCCCCTCTCCAGGCTTTTCTCGACGAGCGGCGGCAGCGCCTCCTCGAGCGTCGATTCCGTGAGGTGATAGAAGAGCACGTCCATCCCGAACTAGTTCTCGTAGTGATCGGCGACCAGCCGGTCGAGCAGGCGGACGCCGAAGCCCGAGCCCCAGGAACGGTTGATCTCGCTGGCGGGAGCCCCCATCGCCGTGCCGGCGACGTCCAGATGCGCCCAGGGGGTTTCCTTGACGAAGCGCTTGAGGAACTGCGCGGCGGTGATCGACCCCGCCATGCGGCCCGCCGAGTTCTTCATGTCGGCATTCTTCGAATCGATCAGCTTGTCGTATTCGGTGCCGAGCGGCATGCGCCAGAGCTTTTCGTCGGTCGACAGGCCGGCGGCCGTCAGCCGCTCCGCCAGCGCGTCGTCGTTGGAGAACAGACCGGCATGGTGATGGCCGAGTGCCACCATGATGGCGCCGGTGAGCGTCGCCAGATTGACCATGAACTGCGGCTTGAAGCGGTCGTTGCAGTACCAGAGAAGATCGGCCAGGACCAGGCGCCCCTCGGCGTCGGTGTTGATGACCTCGATCGTCTGGCCGGACATGGAGGTAACGATGTCGCCCGGCCGCTGCGCGTTGCCGTCGGGCATGTTCTCGACCAGGCCGATCATGCCGATGGCATTGACCTTGGCCTTGCGGGCGGCCAGCGCATGCATGACGCCGACCACCGCGGCCGCGCCGCCCATGTCGCCCTTCATGTCCTCCATGCCGCCGGCCGGCTTGATCGAGATGCCGCCGGTGTCGAAGACGACGCCCTTGCCGACGAAGGAGACGGGCTTCTCCTTGGCCTTGCCGCCGCTCCACTCGATGATCGCGAGGCGCGGCGGGCGCACGGAGCCCTGTGCCACGCCGAGCAGCGCGCCCATGCCGAGCTTCTTCATCTCCTTCTCGGTCAGGACCTCGACCTTTGCGCCCAGCTTCTCGAGTTCCTTGGCCTTCGCCGCGAACTCGACAGGCCCCAGCACATTGGCCGGCTCGTTGACCAAATCGCGCGCCAGGAGCACGCCGCCGGCAATGGCCTCGGCGCGGGCGAACGCCTTCTTCGCCGCGGCCGGATCGGCGCATTGCACCGTGATCTTGACCTTGTCGGCCGGCTTCTCCTCGCCGTTCTCGCGGCTCGTCGTCTTGTATTTGTCGAACGCATAGGCCCGCAGCAGCATGCCGAGGGCCAGACTGGCCACCTCTTCCGGCGTCGGGTCGCCGTCGTCCAGATCCGCCACCACCGTCACCTCGCCCGCCGATTTCGCGGCGGCGAGCACGGCGCCGCCGATCTTCAGCCAGCTGGCTTCCTCGCGCGTCCCGGCCTTGCCGGCACCCACCGCCGCCAGCCGGTCGAACGCGGTCCCCGCCGGCGCCAGGACCTCGACGCCCTTGGCCAGCTTGCCGCCGAAACGCGTCACCTCGAAGGCGCGCGGCAGGATGCCGTCGGGATCGCAACCCTTCGCGTGAGCACCGAGGCCACCGCCTTCGGATGCCAGCACAATGACGCTCCCCTTCTTGGGCATGGCGAACTTCGCAAAGGCGACGGTCGGTCGGTCGGTCATGATATTTCCCAGATTTCCGTGATTGGTCGGGTGGAAGAAGGCGCCGATCTTGGAGGTTTTATGCAAATTGGCAAGGCCCGCGAATTGGCACCGGCCGTTTTTTCGCCGCCGGCGCGGGCGGCCCGAATCCGGTTAAGGAAGCATAAGCGTCCCGTTAACCGCGTTTGTTTCGCCTTTTCTAACCAATCGCACCCAGAGTCGCCTGCGGGACAGGAACCGGTGGGTCGCACTCCAGAACCGGCAGATGCAGATTGTGCCAGCCCCGGCTGGCGGATAGGTTTGCGCGCGCCGCTTCGGGCCCATCAACAGCGATCGGACTTTCGATTTCCATGCGGGTGATCGAACTCTACATCATGCGTCGTACCTTCGCGCTGTTCGCAGCCGCGTTGATATGGGTGCTCGCGCTGGTGTGGACGACGCAGGTCCTCAACCGCATCGACCTGGTGACCGACGGCGGCCAGTCGGCCGGCACGTTCTTCATGGTGGCCGCCCTCGTCCTGCCGCCCGTCATTCCCATCGTGATACCCTTCGCCCTCGGCATCGCCGTCGCGCAGACGCTGGCGACAATGAACTCCGATTCCGAGCTGGTGGTGATCGGCGCCGCCGGCAGCCCGCGCTCGGCCGTCATCCGGCCGATCCTGTTGATCGCCATCGCCGCGAGCATCGCCTCCTTCGCCATCAACAATTCGCTGGAACCCTATTCCCGCCAGAAGTTCCGGACGGTCCTGTCCAACGCGAACGCCAACCTGATCACGACAGTGCTCCAGGAAGGTTCCTTCCAGAAGGTGGGCGACGGGCTGTTCGTCCAGATATCCGAGCGCCTGCCGAACGGGCAGCTCGGCGGCATCTTCGTCGCCGATTCCCGCGAGGAGAACACCAAGCTGATCTATCACGCCCGCAGCGGCACGACCGTCGAGCGCGAGGGCGGCAGCATTCTGGTGATGCAGGACGGCATGGTGCAGCGGCAGTCGGCCAATGGCGACGTCTCGACGATCCGTTTCGATTCCTACGCGTTCGATCTTTCGGAATTCACCAGCAGCGGCGGCGGGAAGCCGACGCTTTACCCGAAGGACCGGTCTCTGGCGTTCCTGCTCAATCCAGATCCGGACGACGCGATCTACAAGAAATGGCCCCAGACATTCCGCGCCGAGCTGCACATGCGCTTCTCGGAATGGCTCTATCCGCTGGT
This sequence comes from Nitratireductor pacificus pht-3B, assembly GCF_000300335.1. Taxonomy (GTDB): domain Bacteria; phylum Pseudomonadota; class Alphaproteobacteria; order Rhizobiales; family Rhizobiaceae; genus Nitratireductor; species Nitratireductor pacificus. Next base: position 151,408 of record NZ_AMRM01000003.1, read on the forward strand.
CTTCGCCCTGATCGGCCTGGCGGTTGCCGGCGATGCGCGCTCGTTCCGCGAGGCCCGGCTCCATCCGATCGTGACGACGATGACGATCGCGCTCCTGCTGCGCTGGGTGGGCTTCTATTCAGGCAGCGAAGCGGAAAAGTCCGGCTTCTTCTCGGTCGTTCTCTACGCCGCGCCGATCCTGATGATTGGCCTATGCGTTGTGTTTATCGCTACAAACAGGGTGATGGAACTGCCGACACACTGGGTGGAGCGACTGGGTGCCCGCACACAGAAGCTGACGGAGATGATCACGCGCCTGCGCATCAGACTGGCGAAGCTGCGCCAGCCTGCGGGAGGACGCGGATGATCGGCTTAACGCTCGGCAGCTATTTCTTCCGCCGCTATGTGTCGATCGCGGCATGGAATTTCGTCGGCATCGGACTGCTGATCTTCATCGTCACGTTCACGGAAGTCTCGGGCCGGGCGGCCGGCCTGCCGAACTACACGCCCGCCTGGGCGCTGTCTCTGGCCGCGCTGCAGACCCCGATCGTCCTTCTGCAGGCCGTCCCGTTCATCGGCCTGATCGCCGCGATGGCGACGCTGATCAGCCTCAACCGCAAGTACGAGCTCGTCGTGGCGCGGGCGGCCGGCGTCTCCGCCTGGCAGTTCCTGACGCCGATCGCGCTCGGCTCCTTTGCGTTCGGCCTGCTTGCCGTCGCCCTGCTCAACCCCCTCGCCGCGAACGGCTTTTCGCGCGCGCAGGTTCTCGAGGCGGAGGTGCGCGGCGCCAAATCCAGCGCCAATTCCGAAGCGGAGCAGTGGATCAAGCAGCGCGCCGACGGCGAGGAAACCGTGATCGGAGCGAGCGCCGTGCTCAACGGCGGCCAGGTCCTGGTGCGGCCGACCTTCTTCCAAATCGACGACGAGGGACGAATCGTCGAGCGCCTCGACGCCGAGCGCGCTTTCCTGCGTGATGGCTACTGGGAACTGACGGGCGTGGCACGACGCCGCGGCACCGCGGCTCCGGAGCGCGTCGAGACGTTGCAGGTGCCCACCAATCTGCGTCCCGAATTCGTTGGCGAACAGCTCATGCGGCCCGAAGCGACGTCGATCTACGACCTGCCGGGAAAGATTGAAGTCGCGCAATCCTTCGGGCTTCAAGCGAACGCTTTTGCCACGCATTTTCATTCACTTGTGGTGCTTCCCCTGCTGCTCGTCGCGATGACACTGATCGCCGCAACCGTGTCGATGCGATTTGCGCGAATGGGACAGTCCGCGACGGTGATTCTGGGTGGCATCCTGGCCGGGTTTCTGCTTTATGTGGTTTCGGTTCTGGTCAAGGCGTTCGGCAGCGCTGGGGTTGTCCCTCCAGTGGTGGCTGCCTGGACGCCTGTGGTCGTGGCCATGTTCTATGGTGTCACTTTCCTGTTGTATAAGGAGGATGGTTAGTGGGAGTAGCCGCAAACAGAGCCGGCTTGACCGCTCGCCTGGCGCGTCTGATGGGCGCGACGGCGGTGGCGACTTTGTGTGCCTATGCGTTGCTTCCCGCGGCCTCCCAGGCGCAGACGGCCGGGCTTGATGCATCCGATCTTCCGCAGGGCGCGCAGATGCTCCTGACGGCCGACAATCTGATCTACGACAACGACAACAACACGATCACCGCCGCCGGCGGCGTGCAGATCGAGTATAACGGGCATACGCTGGTCGCCGACCAGGTCACCTATGACCGCGCCACCTCGCGCGTCATGGCGAGCGGCCGCGTCCAGATCGTCCAGAAGGACGGCAACCGCATCTTCGCCGACGAGATCGACATCACCGACAATTTCAGCGACGGCTTCGTCAATGCGCTGCGCGTCGAGACCGTCGACAAGACCTATTTCGCCGCCGAGAGCGCCGAGCGTTCGGGCGGCCGCCTGACGACCTTCAACAACGGCGTCTACACCGCCTGCGAACCCTGCCGCGAGAAGCCGGAAAAGCCGCCGATCTGGCGCATCAAGGCGCAGAAGATCATCTGGAACGGCGAGGCCAAGACCGTCCGCTTCGAAAGCGCCCGTTTCGAGTTCTTCGGCATGCCGATCGCCTACCTCCCCTTCCTCGAGGTGGCCGACCCGACGGTCAAGCGTAAATCCGGCTTCCTGCTGCCCAGCATCACCTACAAGAAGGAGCTGGGAGCCGGGGTGAAGGTCCCCTATTACCTCGCTCTCTCGCCGACATATGACTTGACTGTCTCGGGCACCTACTACACCAAGCAGGGCTTCCTCGCGGAAGCCGAGTGGCGGCAGCGCTTCGACAACGGCCAGTACAGCGTCACGGTCGCCGGCATCCGCCAGCAGGAGCCGGAGGCCTGGAAGGCCAACACGGTCAACGGCTCGGAAAAGACCCGCGGCATGATCGGAACCAAGGGCCAGTTCCAGATCAACCCGCGCTGGACCTTCGGCTGGGACGTTCTGGCGCAGACCGACAAGAATTTCTCGCGGACCTACAAGATCGGCGGGTTCGCCGACACGGTGCAGAAGTCCGAGCTTTACCTGACTGGCCTCGACGACCGCAATTTCTTCGATCTGCGGGCGATGCACTTCAACATCCAGGAAGACGCGCCGACGGGGCGCGACGAACAGCAGCCCTGGGTCCTGCCGAGCTTCGATTATTCCTTCACGCCGGATGAGCCGGTGGCGGGCGGCGAACTCAATTTCGACGTCAACATGCAGGGCCTGCGCCGCGAGACGCTCAGCCTGCGGACGCCGGGCGGCTTTTCCAAGCTCGACGGCGCCGAAGGCAGTTCCGGCCGCCTGACGGCCGAAGCCGAATGGAAGCGCTCCTTCGTGACCGATGGCGGCCTGGTCGTGACGCCGCTGCTGCAGGCGCGCGGCGATGCCGTCTACACCGATTACGACGCCACCACGATCAACGGCATCACCAATTTCACCACCGATAGCGGCGCCGTCGGCAATGAGATCCGCTCGTCCTACTATCGCTACATGGCGACGGCCGGGCTCGAAGCGCGCTGGCCGATCCTGTTCTCGACCTCCAGCGCATCGCATGTGCTGGAACCGATGGCGCAGGTCTTCATCCGACCCGACGCGCCCTACCAGGGCAAGCTCGGCGTTCCCAACGAGGACGCCCAGTCGCTGGTGTTCGACGCCACGACCCTGTTCGAGCGCGACAAGTTCTCCGGTTTCGACCGGATCGAAGGCGGCACCCGTGCCAATGTCGGCATCCGCTACTCCGGCAGCTTCGCCAATGGCTGGACCGCGCACGGCCTGTTCGGCCAGTCCTACCACCTGGCCGGCGCCAACCCCTATGCGCAGCCTGATCTCGTCAATGTTGGCGCCTATTCGGGCCTTGAGACCGATGTGTCCGATTTCGTCGGCATGGTCGGCTTCGCCACGCCGGGTGGGTTAGCGCTCTCCGCGGCCGCCCGGTTCGACGAGAAGACCTTCGAGATCCGCCGCACGGACATCAAGTCGGCGGCCAGCATCGGCAATGTCACCGCTTCGCTGCAATACGCCTTCATCCAGGCGCAGCCCCTCTACGGCTTCCTCGACGACCGCCAGGAGGTTACCGGCGTCGCCAAGGTGCGCTTCGACGAGAACTGGAGTGGTTTCGGCTCCGGCACATACGATCTCGAAAGCCGGACGCTGGTCAGCAACAGCTACGGTGTCTCCTACGGTGACGACTGCTTCATCTACTCGATGACCTACACGCGCTCGAAGAATCGCGACACGCAGGAAACCAGCCAGTCGTTCGGCTTCAGAATCGCCCTGCGGACGATCGGCGATTTCGGCACGAGCAGCGGTGAGCTGGACAGCAGCTTCTGATCAAGGGTTGCGCCAGTCATCGTTTTGCCCCATGGACGACCGATAATCGAGGCTTAGGGACTGTCGATTGATCGCGTTTGTGTTATCTCAGACGTGATCGACAGGTGCGAAGGTGAGATTTTTGACGATGTTGAGCAATAGCAAGCGCTGGATGCGCGCGAGTGTTTTCGTGTTGGCTTTGGCAGGCGGAGCCGCGGTGGCCGGTCAGGCCGGAGCGACCGAGATCCGCTATGTCGTGAACAATGCGCCGATCACCAGCTACGACATTGACCGGCGCGTCGCCTTTCTGCGCCTGCAGCGCGAGGGCGGCAATCTGCGCGACAAGGCGAGCGAGCAGATGATCGACCAGACCCTGCGCACCCAGGAAATGCGCCGTCTGAACGTCAACATCCCCAATGAGATGGTCGAGCAGGCCTATCAGCGCTTCGCCAGCGGCAACCGGATGACCGCGAGCCAGCTCAATCAGGTACTGGCGCAGGCCGGCGTGACGGCGGACCACTTCAAGGAATTCATCCGCTCGCAGATCGGCTGGAGCCGGGTCCTGCAGGCGCGCAACAGCTCCCAGACCCTGCTCAGCGAGCAGGACGTGGTGGCGAAGATGCTGCAGCAGGGCGGCCAGAAGCCAAGCGCGACCGAATACATGCTTCAGCAGGTGATCTTCGTCGTGCCGGCCAGCCAGCGCGGCCAGTTGCTCGGCAAGCGCAAGCGCGAGGCACAGGCCATGCGCGACCGCTTCCGCAGCTGCGACACGACCCGCGACTTCGCAAAGGGCCTTGTCGATGTGACGGTGCGTGATCTCGGCCGCAAGCTCGAGCCCGAGCTGCCGCCGGACTGGAAGGACCTGATCACGGCCACCTCTACCGGCGGCGCGACCAAGGTGCGCGAGACCGAACGCGGCGTCGAGTTCATCGGCATCTGCAGCACGCGCGAAGTGTCCGACGACCGCGTGGCGCAGATGGTGCTCCAGAACGACGCCACGGGCGACGAGGCTTCCGAGAAGGCCAGCGCGGAATATCTCGCCGAGCTGCGCGAGAAGGCACGCATCAACAGGCGCTGAGGCGCTCCCTCGAGAAGGCTGTGCCGTGCTTCCCCTGGCGCTGAGCATCGGAGACCCGTCCGGCATCGGCCCGGAGATCGTCCTCCAGGCATGGATCCGGCGCGAAGCGCTTTCCCTGCCACCCTTCTATGTTCTGGGCGACCCTGCCCTTCTGGCGGCGCGCGCGCGGCATCTGGGGCTGGATGCGCAGCTTGCCGAAGTCGCGCCGCAGGACACCGAAGCCTTCTTCGCCGAACGCCTCCCTGTCGCCACGCTCGAAAACAGCCTGACCGACACGCCCGGTCAGCCTTCCGCCGCCAATGCCGCCGGCATCGTCGAGGCGATCACCCGCGCCGTCGAAGACACGCTGGCCGGCCGCGCCTCGGCAATCGTCACCGCGCCGATCGCCAAGAAACCGCTCTATGATGCAGGCTTCCGCTTTCCGGGCCATACGGAGTTTCTCGGACATCTGGCCGAGGAGGCGACGGGCACGGCCGCGACCCCCGTGATGATGCTCGCCGGCCCCGAGCTGCGCACCGTACCGGTGACGGTCCATCAGGCGCTTTCGAGAGTGCCCACCACCCTCACAAGCGCGCTGATCGAGGAGACCGCGCGCATCGCCGCCCGCGACCTGCGCGAGCGCTTCGCGATCGCCGCGCCGCGCCTCGCGATCGCCGGCCTCAACCCGCATGCGGGCGAAGGCGGCGCCATGGGCAGCGAGGACGCCGAGATCATCGCACCGGCCGTTGCGGCCCTGCGCGCGGCGGGGATCGACGCGTTCGGGCCGCTGCCCGCCGATACGATGTTTCACGCCCGCGCCCGCGAGGCCTACGACGTGGCTCTGTGCATGTATCACGACCAGGCGCTGATACCGGTGAAGACGCTCGCCTTCGACGAGACGGTGAATGTCACGCTCGGCCTGCCCTTCATCCGCACCTCGCCCGATCACGGCACGGCGTTCGACATTGCCGGCAAGGGGGTAGCGCGGCCCGACAGCATGATCGCCGCCATCCTGCTGGCGCGCCGGCTGGCCGACAACAGCGCGGACCCCGCATGAGCATCGACGGGCTGCCGCCGCTGCGCGACGTTATCGCCAGGCACGGGCTCGCGGCGAAGAAGTCGCTCGGCCAGAATTTTTTGCTCGACCTCAACCTGACCGCCAAGGTTGCCCGCGCGGCGGGCGACCTGTCGGGCGCGACGGTGATCGAGGTGGGGCCGGGTCCCGGCGGGCTGACGCGCGCTCTTCTGATGGGCGGCGCGGCCCGCGTCGTCGCCGTCGAGCGCGACGAGCGCTGCCTGGCGGCGCTCGCAGAGATCGCCGACCACTATCCCGGCCGGCTGGAGGTGATCAGCGGCGACGCGCTGGAAACGGATTTCGCCGCGCTCGCCGCCGGCTATTCGAATGTGCGGATCGCCGCCAACCTTCCCTACAACATCGGCACAGAGCTGCTGGTGCGCTGGCTGACGCCTGCCGCCTGGCCACCCTTCTACGCATCGATGACGCTGATGTTCCAGCGCGAGGTGGCGGAGCGGATCGTCGCCGCACCCGGCGACAAGGCCTATGGGCGCCTCGGCGTGCTCGCCGGCTGGCGCAGCGATGCCCGCATCGCCTTCGACGTGCCGCCGCAGGCCTTCACCCCGCCCCCCAAGGTGACGTCCTCGGTGGTGCAGCTGACGCCGCGTGCCGAACCGCTTGCGGTGGACGCCACCGTGCTGGCGCGCGTCACCGAAGCCGCTTTCGGCCAGCGCCGCAAGATGCTGCGCCAGAGCCTGAAGCCGCTCGGCGGCGAGGCGCTGCTGGCCCGTGCCGGTATCGAGGGCACGCGGCGCGCGGAGACGCTTTCGGTGGCCGAGTTCGCGGCGCTGGCGCGCGCTCTGTAGACCCGTTCAACGTTTCACAGAAACGCCGAACGAGCCTATGAAGGCTCTTCGCCGAGCAGGCCGTTGATGAAATCGTAGAGACCCGGCCGCCGGTCGCGGCGCAGGCGCTCGGCCTCGATGATCGAGCGGACCGAGGAAAATGCCCGGTCGAGCTGGTCGTTGATCACCACATAGTCGTAGTCGAGCCATTGCTCGATCTCGAAGCGGGCGTTCTTCAGGCGGGTCTGGATGATCTCGGACGAATCCTCGGCGCGCCGGGTCAGCCGTCCGAGCAATTCCTTCATGGTCGGCGGCAGGATGAAGATCGACACCACGTCGCCGCGCATCTTCTCGCGGAGTTGCGCGGCACCCTGCCAGTCGATGTCGAACAGCATGTCGCGGCCTTCCGACAGAGCCTTCTCGACGGGGGCGCGCGGCGTCCCGTAGAAATTGCCGTGGACCTCGGCCCATTCCAGCAGGTCGTCATTGTCGCGCATGATCTCGAAGTCGCGCTGCGACTTGAAGTGATAGTGCACGCCCTCGATCTCGCTGCCGCGACGCGCCCGGGTGGTAACGCTGACCGACAGCTCGAAGCCCGGCACCTGCGCCAGAAGCGTGCGCGCGATGGTCGACTTGCCGGCGCCGGAGGGCGACGACAGGACCAGCATCAGGCCGCGCCGCGCGATCGTGTCGGAGATGGAGGAGGAAGGGTCTGACGCCATGATCTACTCCAGATTCTGCACCTGCTCGCGAAACTGGTCGACAACCGCCTTCAGCTCGAGGCCGATGGCGGTGACGGAGGCAGCATTCGACTTCGAGCACAGCGTGTTGGCTTCCCGGTTGAATTCCTGTCCGAGGAAATCGAGCTTGCGGCCGACCGCGCCGCCCGCAGCCAGCATCGCCCGCGCCGCGGCCACATGGGTCGCGAGCCGGTCGAGTTCCTCGCGGATATCCGCCTTCGCGGCGAGCAGCGCCGCTTCCATGTGCAGGCGGGTCTCGTCGAAGCCGGTCGTCGCCTCCAGCAGACGCGCCACCTGCTCCTGAAGGCGGGCGCGGATGGTTTCCGGCGCACGCGAGGCATCGTCCTCGGCGCGTTTCGTCAGCGCCTCGATGCGGTCCACCTGATCTGCAAGCAACGCCGCCAGGGCCGCTCCCTCGCCGCGCCGCGCTTCCGCAAGCCCGTCGAGCGCCTGCGCGAAGGCCGCAAGGATCGCCGCGTCGAGCGCCTCGCGCAGCGTGTCGTCGGCGATGGGGTCGGGATAGTCGAGCACGCCGCGCAGCGCGAGAAGCCCGTCGGCGGTGGCCGGCGCCGTGCCGAACTGCTCCTGCAGGCGGGAAGCGAGGGCCGCGACTTCCTTGAGGAACGCCTCATCGACCACCGGACGGCGATAGGCGCCGCCCTGGCTCAGCGTCAGCGACGCCTGAAAATTGCCGCGCGCAAAGCGCTTTTGCAGGAGCTGCCTTGCCGGCTGCTCGATCCTTTCGAAACCGGGCGGCAGGCGAAAGCGCGCTTCCACGCTGCGTCCGTTGACGGACTTGACCTCCCAGGCGATGGCGCCCGCGTCGTGGTCCTGCGCCGCGCGCGCAAAACCGGTCATGCTGTGAAGCTCGCCCATCGCTGTTTCCTGCCTGAGACCGGCCACGGTCAATTCGCGCCGGATTCCTGCTGTGCGCCCTCGGCTTCCTCGGCGCGCCGCTGTCTTTCGACGGCGCGCCAGCGCGCCACGTTCTCATTGTGCTCTTTCAGCGTCTTGGCGAAGACGTGCCCGCCCGTGCCGTCGGCGACGAAATAGAGTTCGTCGGTCTGCGAGGGGTTGGCCACGGCTTCCAGCGCAGCGCGCCCGGGATTGGCGATGGGCGTCGGCGGCAGGCCGTCGATCTGATAGGTGTTGTAGGGCGTCTTCTTGTCGATGTCCGAGCGGTAGATCGGGCGGTCCGCCGGCTTGCCCTGCCCGCCGAACAGACCATAGATGATGGTCGGATCGGACTGGAGGCGCATGCCGCGCCGCAGCCGGTTGAGGAACACCGCAGCGACGCGCGATCGCTCGTCGGCCCGTCCGGTCTCCTTCTCGACGATGGAAGCAAGCGTGACGAACTCGGCCTTGTCCTTGACCGGCAGGTCGGCGTCGCGCCGTTCCCAGATGCTGTCGACCAGTTCCTGCTGGTCCTCGGCGAGCTTGGCCACCACCTGGGCGCGGTCCATGCCGCGCGTGAAGCGCAGCGTGTCGGCGGCGAGGCTTCCCTCGGCCGGCAGTTCCGCCGGCAGATCGCCGGAAAGCTCCGGCGTGTCGCGGATGCGGTCGAACACCTGCGCGACCGTCTGCCCTTCGGGAATGGTCAGCGAGTAAAGCAGCGACTTGCCGCTCTTCAGAAGCTCCATGATTTCGTGCATGGACGCGCCGGCCTTGATCTCATACTCGCCGGCCTTCATCTGGCTGTCGGCGCCATAGGCGCGCAGGCCGACGACGAAGATGCGCGAATCGCTGATCAGGCCCTGGCGCTCCAGCAGGCTGGCGATTTCGCGCACGCCCGTGTTCGGCTTGATCAGCACGGTCTCGGCCGAACGCGCCGGACCCGGCTGGTGGAACTCGCGATTGCCGAAATAGAAGGCGATGCCGGCGAGCACCACCAGAAACACGATCGACGAGAACACGAAGTTCAGGAATACGACGAACTGGTTGCGCGCCCGGCGCGAACGCCGCGGAGGCGGTGTCCCCGCTTCCGGCCGCAGGGTCTGGTGCGCGGGCTTGAAGACGCGACCGCGCTGATCGCCGCCTTGACGTCCGAAGGATTCTTGTTCGCCGGAAGTGCCCGTCATCGTGCCTGGATCGCTCCCTCAGCGGCCGTATCCGCCGCCATTTCCATTCTTGAGGATCAACTCCGTACAACACCGGTCACGAACACTCTCGCATTCATGATCGGGTCTGCGGTCTGTCACCTCGATTCGTCATCCGGGAGACTGAATTGCGAAAATGGCAAAACTGCAAGCCCGTTTTGGCCCCGCCGCCGGGGCCTTTCATCGAAACGCGGCGCCATCGATCCCGCTTTGCCGCGTTCACGCCGGCGCCGGGCGCTTTCACCCGGCGGAATGCGCGTCAGGCGGCGTAGCGGCGGAAGACCAGCGACGCGTTGGTGCCGCCGAAACCGAAGGAGTTGGACAGCGCCACGTCGATCTGCCGCTGGCGCGGCTTGTTCGGCACCAGGTCGATCGGCGTCTCGACTTGCGGATTGTCCAGATTGATGGTCGGCGGCGCGACATTGTCGCGGATGGCGAGAATGGAGAAGATTGCCTCCGCAGCGCCGGCGGCGCCCAGAAGATGGCCGATGGAGGACTTGGTGGACGACATGGAGACCTTGTCCGCCGCATCGCCCAGCAGGCGCTCGACGGCGCCAAGCTCGATCGTGTCCGCCATGGTCGAGGTGCCATGCGCATTGATGTAATCGATGTCGGCCGGCGTCAGGCCGGCGCGCTTCAGCGCGGCCATCATGCAGCGATAGGCGCCGTCGCCATCCTCGGCCGGAGCCGTGATGTGATAGGCGTCGCCCGTCAGGCCGTAGCCGACCACTTCTGCGTAGATCTTGGCGCCGCGCGCCTTGGCATGCTCCAGCTCCTCCAGGACGACCACTCCGGCGCCCTCGCCCATGACGAAACCGTCGCGGTCACGGTCATAGGGGCGGGACGCCTTTTCGGGCGTGTCGTTGAAGCCCGTGGAGAGCGCCTTGCAGGCGGAGAAGCCGGCAATCGACAGGCGCGTGATCGGCGCTTCCGCACCGCCGGCCAGCATCACGTCGGCATCGCCGAGCATGATCAGGCGCGCCGCGTCGCCGATGGCATGCGCCCCGGTCGAGCAGGCCGTCACCACGGCATGGTTCGGCCCCTTCAGCCCGTGGCGAATCGAGACCTGTCCGGAGACGAGGTTGATGATGTTGCCGGGAATGAAGAAGGGGCTGATGCGGCGCGGGCCGCGTTCCTGGAGAACCAGGGCGTTCTCGGCAATGCCTTCGATGCCGCCGATGCCCGAGCCGATCAGCACGCCGGTGGCGTATTTCTCGTCCTCGGTCTCAGGCTTCCAGCCGGAATCCTCCAGCGCCTGATCGGCCGCGGCGATGCCGTAAGTGATGAACTCGCCGATCTTGCGCTGCTCGCGCGGTTCGAGAAAGGCGTCGGCGCTGAATGCCCCTTCGCCTTCCCCGCGCGGGATCGTGTTGGCGATCTTGCACGGCAGGTCGTCGACCTCGAAACGGTCGATGCGGCTCGCCGCGCTCTTGCCAGAAAGCAGGCTCTTCCACCCGTGCTCGACCCCGAGGCCGAAGGGTGAAAGAAGGCCCATGCCGGTGACGACGACGCGTCTCATATGCTGATTATCCGCCTTGGCAATTGCCTGGAAGGAAAACGCCGGATGGCGTCAGGCGGTCGCCTTGTCGATGTACTTCACCGCGTCGCCGACGGTGAGGATCGTCTCGGCCGCATCGTCGGGAATCTCGACGCCGAACTCTTCCTCGAAGGCCATGACCAGCTCGACCGTGTCGAGGCTGTCCGCGCCGAGATCGTCGATGAAGCTTGCCGCCTCGACGACCTTCTCGCCCTCGACGCCCAAATGCTCGACAACGATTTTCTTTACGCGCTCTGCAGTATCGCTCATGTGAGAACCCTCGACTTTCTGAATTTCCGATCTTCGTTAGCCGCAGGATTGCCGCTAATCAAGCTGAAATAACGACTGCCGCAGCGGCAATGCCGCTGCCCAGCCTCTCCTTTTCTTCCGCGACGAGCACGACCGCAAGCGGCGCGCTCTCCTCACGGCAGAACCTGTCGGGCGGGCGCATATCACGATTTCACCGCGCGCGCCAAGCGTTAATCGGCCCTCACCCGCCCGTCGGATCAGGCCTCGCCGGCAACCTTCCTGGCCTGCCACTGCGCGCGCCCGACGCGCCAGATGGCCGGTTTCGCAGCGGACGCGGGACCTTGCGTTTCATGCATTCCGGGCTGTTCCTCGAGCTCTGCGCCCAGAAAAGCCGCCAGCCGCGCCGCGGGACGGTTGTGGGTGGTGGTCTCGCCGAAAATGGTGTCGAGATCCAACGTCGTGAAGCCGAACGCCGCAAGAGCCTCGGCGATCTCCAGCGCGCAGCCGTGCCGCCCCCACAGGTCCGCCGACAGCTCGATGCCCAGCTCGCCGCTTCCCTGTGGACAATCGGCGGTGCGGATACCGCAGCAGCCGACCAGAAGGCCGGTTTGCCGCTCCACCACCGCCAGCTGATGGTTGCGGCGCGGCCGCTCGCCGGCCCAGCGGCGAAACAGCTCGACCAGCGCAACGGGATCGCCCGCCTCCTGACCGGCGGCCTCGCGCGCCGCCACGAAGCGGGGATCGGCGTGATAGGCGGCGAAGGCCGGTGCATCGCCGGCCTCGAAGTCGCGCAGCAGGAAGCGCCGGGTCTCGATCGTCGTCATCGCGTCGCCCGGACCTCCGGCGTTCAGATCATCGCCATGCCGCCATTCACATGAATGGTCTGGCCGGTGACATAGGCTGCCTCGTCGGTCGCCAGATAGGCGACGGCGGAGGCGACTTCGGCGCCCGTGCCCATGCGCTTCATCGGGATGGCGCCCATGATGCCGTCGCGCTGCTTTTCGTTGAGCTTGTCGGTCATGGCCGATTCGATGAAGCCGGGGGCGACGCAGTTGACCGTGATCGACCGGCTCGCGATCTCCTGGGCGAGCGACTTGGAAAAGCCGATCATGCCCGCCTTCGAGGCGCAGTAGTTCGCCTGGCCGGGATTGCCGGTCACGCCGACCACGGAGGTGATGTTGATGATGCGGCCGAAACGGCGGCGCATCATCGGGTGGGTCAGTTCCCGTGTCAGGCGGAAGACCGAGGTCAGGTTGACCTCCAGAACCGCATCCCAGTCCGCATCGCTCATGCGCACGAACAGGCCGTCACGGGTGATGCCGGCATTGTTGACCAGGATATCGACGCCCTCGAGTTCCGATTCCGCCTTCTCCGCCAACTGCTTGACTTCATTGCGGTCGGACAGGTTCGCCGGAAACAGCTTCACCCGCTCGCCAAGCTCGCCGGCCAGCGCCTCGAGCTTCTCGACGCGCGTGCCGTGCAGGCCGACCGTCGCGCCCTGCGCGTGAAGGATGCGGGCGATGGCCTCGCCGATGCCGCCGGAGGCTCCGGTCACCAGCGCCTTGCGGCCGCTCAGATCAAACATGGTCATGTCCTTTTCGAAAATTCGGGCAACATGCCTCAGGCGAGGCTCGGGAAATCAATTCTCCGCGCAATCAGCCGAGCGCCTTCATCACGGCATCGATATCGGCGGGCGCGCCGACCGGCACGGCGCCAAGGTCGCGGTTGATGCGGCGGGCGAGACCCGACAGGACCTTGCCGGAGCCGATCTCGTAAAGCGTCTCGACGCCGTTGTCGCCGAACCAGGCGACCGTCTCGCGCCAGCGCACGCGGCCCGTCACCTGCTCGACCAGCCGCGCGGCGATCTCGTCGGGATCGGACAGCGGGGTGACGGTGACATTGGCGACGACCGGCACCGCGGGCGCCTGTTTCGCCACATCCGCCAGCGCTTCGGCCATGGCGTCGGCGGCGGGCTGCATCAGCGCGGAATGAAACGGTGCGGAGACCGGCAGCATGATCGCGCGCTTGGCGCCCTTCTCGGAGGCAAGCCTCGCCGCCTCCTCGACCGCGGCCTTGGCGCCGGAAATCACCAGCTGTCCGCCGCCATTGTCATTGGCGATCTGGCAGACGGAGTTCTTGCCGGCCGCCGCGCAGACGGCCTCGACGTCATCCGCCTCGAGGCCGATGATCGCCGCCATCGCACCCTGCCCTACCGGGACCGCCGCCTGCATGGCGTTGCCGCGAATGCGCAGGAGCCGCGCCGTGTCGGCGAGCGAGAACGTGCCGGCCGCGCACAGGGCGGAATATTCGCCGAGCGAATGGCCGGCGACATAGGCAACCTTGCCCGCAAGCGGGAGACCACCCTTCTCCAGCACGCGCATGACCGCGATCGACACCGCCATCAGCGCCGGCTGGGCGTTGGCGGTCAGCGTCAGCTCGTCTTCCGGGCCTTCCCAGATCAGCTTCGAGAGCTTCTGGCCGAGCGCGTCGTCCACTTCCTCGAACACGGCGCGGGCCTCAGGAAACGCGTCGGCCAGATCGCGTCCCATGCCGACGGCCTGGCTGCCCTGGCCTGGAAAGGTGAAAGCGATGCTCATCGCCAAGTCTCCTGGATACATTCACTGTCGGGCGCATCTGGTGACGCAACACACCTTGTCCGTCAAGCCTTTTGGGCAAACGGCACCGCGCGGATGCGCCGACATGAAAAATCCACAATTCGGGTTCGTCATCGCTCGTCCCAAGCCGGTCCCGGCCGCGGATTCTTCGAAAAGTCGCTTCAATCAGGATTATCCAGATGGCCCATTCGGCACAGGACGCGGTGATCCCGTCCGACAAGACGCGGCGCCGGCGCCGCATAACGCCGGCGCAGATGGTCGGCATCGTCGCGGTGACGCTGTTCATTTCCACAGAGGTCGCCGCGGTGTCCGCCGCCGCCGTATGGGGCATCTCCGGCCTGCTCGGCCTGAAGCGCGGCGGCGAGATCACGCTGTCGGTGGCTTTCGGCCTGCCGACGCTGTTCGCCGTCGTGCGCACGGCGCAGCTCGCCGTCGAGGCGGAAACGGACCCGGAGAACAACTGACCGGTCCGGGTTTCCGCATTCCGTAATGTCAGGAAATGTCAGCGACCATGCCCGGTCGCTGGCATGTGAGCGTTCATCTGCTTATATGAGCGCGGCTCATCCGAGCGCTCCCGACATCACGGATCTGTTTCCATGACGAACGCGCTTTCCATCAAGAATCTCTCCAAGACCTACAAGACCGGCCTGACGGCGCTCAACGGCGTCGATCTGGACATCCGCCGGGGTGAAATCCTGGCGCTTCTCGGCCCGAACGGTGCGGGCAAGACGACGCTGATCTCCATCGTCTGCGGCCTGGTCAGGCCCTCCACCGGCACGGTGACCGTCGAAGGCAACGACATCGTGCAGAACTACCGGCAGGCCCGCCAGCTGATCGGCCTGGTGCCGCAGGAACTCCATACGGAGACCTTCGAGACCGTCTGGGCGACGGTCAGCTACAGCCGCGGCCTGTTCGGCAAGAAGCCCGCGCCCGCGCTGATCGAGCAGATCCTGCGAGACCTCTCCCTCTACGACAAGAAGGACACGCAGATCATGGCGCTTTCGGGCGGCATGAAGCGCCGCGTAATGATCGCCAAGGCGCTGGCGCACGAGCCGCGCATCCTGTTCCTCGACGAGCCGACTGCCGGCGTCGACGTGGAGTTGCGCAAGGACATGTGGCGGCTGGTCAAGCGGCTGCGCGACACCGGCGTGACGATCATCCTGACGACGCATTACATCGAGGAGGCGGAGGAGATCGCCGACCGCGTCGGCGTCATCAACAAGGGCCGCCTTCTCCTCGTCGAGGACAAGGCCGAGCTGATGCGCAAGCTCGGCCAGAAGCAGCTGACCCTGGACCTCCAGGAGCCGCTGAAGGCGCTGCCGGGCGACCTGTCCAACTATGCGCTGGAACTTACCGACGGCGGGCAGCGGATCACCTATCACTACGATACCCAGGCCAAGCGGACGGGCATCGCCTCGCTGCTCGCAGCACTGAGCGGCGCCGGCATCACCGTCAAGGATCTCGACACAGAACAACGCTCGCTCGAAGACATCTTCGTCAGCCTTGTCGTGGAGGAAAACCAGTGAACTTCGAGGCTGTAAAATCCATCTACCTGTTCGAGATGGCGCGCATGAAACGCACGCTGCTGCAAAGCGTCATTTCGCCGGTCCTGTCCACCTCGCTCTATTTCATCGTCTTCGGGGCGGCCATCGGCTCGCGCATCGAGACCATCGACGGCATCGAGTACGGCGCCTTCATCGTGCCCGGCCTGATGATGCTGACGCTGCTGCAGAACTCCATCTCCAACGCGTCCTTCGGCATCTATTTTCCAAAGTTCATCGGCACGATCTACGAGCTGCTTTCGGCGCCGGTATCCTTCCTGGAAATCGTGCTCGGCTATGTGGGGGCGGCGGCGACGAAATCGCTGATCCTCGGCCTGATCATCCTGGCGACGGCGCATCTGTTCGTGCCGATCGAGATCCGCCATCCCTTCTGGATGCTGTTCTTCCTGGTGATGACGGCGGTGACGTTCAGCCTGTTCGGCTTCATCATCGGCATCTGGGCCGACAATTTCGAGAAGCTGCAGTTGATCCCGCTGCTCATCATCACGCCGCTCGTGTTCCTCGGCGGGTCGTTCTACTCGATCGAGATGCTGCCCGAATTCTGGCAGAAGGTGACGCTGGCCAATCCCGTCCTCTACCTGATCAGCGGCTTCCGCTGGAGTTTCTACGAGACCGCCGATGTCGGCGTCGGTGTGAGCATCGGCATGATCATCTTCTTCCTGACGATCTGCCTGGCTGCCGTCTGGTGGATCTTCAGGACCGGATACCGGCTGAAGACGTAAGCGGGCGGCCCGTTTCAGCGCAGGGTTTTCAGGTAATCCTTGAATTCCCTGCCTGCCTGCGGGGCGAAACGCTCGCCGGTCTCGGCGATCCCTGTCAGCCGATCGACGCGGAAATTGCGGAAATCGTCGCGTTCCTCGCACCACGCCGTCAGCAGCCAGACATTGTCGAAGGCGGTGAGGCCGAGCGGCCGCACGTGCCGCGTGGTTTCCACCTCCTTCAGATCGAGATAGCCGATCCTGAGCCGCCGCCGCTCGCGCACCGCCCTGCGCAGGCCCGCCAGATGCCGCTGCGCCTCCGACGCCTTCGCATAGGCGATCATGTCCCCCTGGCGCACGCGCCGGTGCTCGCCGCCGGGCACGACGGCGTCCAGCTTGGCCGCCACGCGCGCGGCCGCCTGCTTCAGGTCGCCGTCGCCCCGCGCGGCGATGAGTTGCATGCCGAGCGCGATCGCGTCGAGCTCGTCGGGGTCGAAGTGGAGCGGCGGCAGGAAGTAGCCGCGCTCGAGCTGGTAGCCGACGCCGCCTTCGCCGCGCACCGGAGCGCCCATGGACTGGAGCGTGGCTATGTCGCGGTAGATGGTGCGCGGTGAGACCCCCAGCGTTTCGGCAAGATGCCCCGCGCTGACCGGCTGGCGGTGCATGCGCAACTGCTCCAGCAATCCGAAAAGACGCGATGCCCGCATTCCGACCGGCCCGACCCTGACAGAAATTGTCACTTCCCTGCCGTAGCTACTCCAGCGCAACAGGTCCGGCAAGACCAGTCAGAACGGCTGGCGCGGCAAAACAGGAAAACCAGCGATGTTGAGAAAAAGCGGAGGCCCGTTGAGCGTGGCCGGCTTCGCCCGATACGAAAAGCGCGCGGAGGCCGAGACCGGACGTCTGATTGACGCCGCCCTCACCTGGCAGGAGGAATTCCTGCGCCCGATGGACGGCATCCTGTTCCACGCCTTCCTCGGCAACCTCAGGGGCGGATTCGCCGACGTCATCCTCGCCCGCGACGATGCGAGTTTCGACGCGATGCTGAGCGCGCATATGGAGGCGCCGAGCGCCCGGGCCTTCATGGCCCTGCTGGACACCGACAGCATAAGGCTTTCGCGCAACCGCATCTTGAAACCGGTCGCTTCCCCTCCGTCTGATTTTTCCTGCGTCGAGTTCGGAACCTTCGCCATCGCCGATGGAGCCGAAGCGGACGAGCCGGACGTGCTGGCCATCTCCAACCGCATCGAGGCCGAATATCTCGACCGGTCCGACAACACGCGCCTGCACTTCATCGGACGCGGCAGCGAAGGCCGGTTCTGCGAGGTGACCTTCGGACGCTCCCTCGGCGAGACGAAGCGCCTGTGCGAAGGCTATGTGGGACATCCCGTCTGCCAGCCGCTTCTCGACCTGTGCGACCCGGCGAGCGTGGACCTCGACTTCTGGTTCGTGCTCGCCTGAGGCGGGCGCCTTGCATTCTCTTCCAGAAACTGTATAAGCGCGCGGTCTGCCGGTCCCAGCTGGGGGCTGAACGGAGGGCCGCGCGCCTGTCGGTGCGTGTCGCGAGGGCAAGTTCCTCCGCCTCCCGTGTCTCCGCTCTCGACCGTCACCAACTTGCGCCTTTCTTCCCGGAGTTCCGGACAGGGAGGTCGCAGAGGCTTTTGCCGTTGGGGTCCGGTATGACGTGAACTGAAGAAAGGCAAGACAATGGCACTTTACGAGCATGTGTTCCTTGCCCGGCAGGATCTCTCGCCGCAGCAGGTCGATGCCCTTGTGGAACAGTACAAGGGTGTGATCGAAGCGGGCGGCGGCACCGTCGGCAGGGTCGAGAACTGGGGACAGAAGTCCCTCGCCTACCGGATCAACAAGAACCGCAAGGCGTATTTCATGCTGATGGACATCGATTCCCCGGCGGCGGCCGTCAAGGAAGTCGAGCGTCAGATGGGTCTGTCGGAAGACATTCTGCGCTTCATGACCGTGCGCGTCGATGCGCATGAGGAAGGCCCGTCCGCGATGATGCAGCGCCGCGACGACCGTGGTGATCGCGGCGACCGTGGCCCGCGCCGCGACCGCGACGACCGTGGTCCGCGCCGCGACCGTGACGACCGCGGCCCGCGCCGTGACCGCGACAGCAATGAGGGTGGCGAATAATGGTCGACATCAACCAGATCCCGACGCGGCGTCCGTTCCACCGTCGCCGCAAGACCTGCCCGTTCTCCGGCGCCAACGCTCCGAAGATCGACTACAAGGACGTCAAGCTCCTGCAGCGCTACATTTCCGAGCGCGGCAAGATCGTTCCGTCCCGCATCACGGCGGTCAGCCAGAAGAAGCAGCGTGAGCTGGCCAAGGCCATCAAGCGCGCCCGCTTCCTCGGCCTTCTCCCCTACGTGGTGAAGTAAGTTCCGGCGCGGGCGGTTCGCCGCCCGCACCCCTCCCCGCGGCGGGCGCGGACGAGGTTTTCTGCAAATCCCGAGTTGGGATCGAACGATCCCTAACTGCCGACAGGCAGGACAGCGAACACCAGCCGCTCGACCGGCTCTTCCGTTTCTGCCCTGCCTTCATGCGAATTCCGGCGCCAGCGCCGAAGACAAAGGACAGAAACGATGGATGTCATCCTTCTCGAACGCATTGCACGACTGGGCCAGATGGGCGATGTCGTGAAGGTCAAGGACGGGTTCGCCCGCAACTTCCTCCTGCCGAAGGGCAAGGCGCTGCGCGCCAACGAGGCCAACCGCAAGAAGTTCGAATCGCAGCGCGTCGAACTCGAGGCGCGCAACCTGGAACAGAAGAACGAAGCGCAGGGCGTCGCCGAAAAGCTCGACGGCAAGACCTTCGTCGTCATCCGTTCCGCCGCCGAGACCGGCCAGCTCTACGGTTCGGTGTCGGCGCGCGACATCGTCGAGGCGCTCGGCGAGGAAGGCTTCAAGATCGGCCGCAGCCAGGTGGAGCTCAACCAGCCCATCAAGACCATCGGCCTGATCAACGTGGCGATCGCGCTGCATTCCGAGGTCGAGGTCACCGTGACCATGAACGTCGCCCGTTCGACCGACGAAGCCGAGCGCCAGGCCCGCGGCGAGACGCTCGATTCGGCCGAGGCGATCTACGGCGAGGACATCAATGACAGCGCCCGTCCGGACGCGTTCTTCGATCCGAACGCCGACATCGACGACCTCGCCGAGGACCACGAGGCGGACGCCGAGGAAGGCGCGGGCGACGAAGCCTGAGCCGATCTGCCGGGAAAGGGCGTCTCCGCGACACCCTTCGATCTCCCGGCTTCAACAGATACGCATTCTGCCGGGGCCGGATGGAAACATCCGGCCCCGATGCCGTTCCAGAGCATCGAACTGAAACCTGGAAGCCGGTTTTCGGTTTATTCCGATGCTCCCTCAACAATCTGGATCATCCTTTGTGCGTCGGGAAGGACGCACGGCGATCCAGGAAGCAGCGACGCGCAGCTAAGCCGACAGTTCAAAAAATTACATGATCCTGTTGCTTAAATTGATGGGCGTTCTGCATGCCCCAACCTTCCGGGCAAAAGTAGAAACGACATGTCATGAAATGGCAACAAGTATGGCCTGGTCCGCGCGCCGCCGATTTCTGGCCTCTTTTCAAGTCCCCTGATTTTGCCCCATAATTGCCATCTCCCGTGACTTTCCTGGGGGTGTTGCGATGAACTGGTTGCTTGAGAGATTCGTTTCCCGGCTGTTCCGCAAGGGCTCGCTGACCATCACCGATCCGGCCGGCGCGACGCACCGTTTCGGTGACGGAACAGGTCCGCATGTCCATGTCGTGATCCACAGCAGGAGCGCCGAGCGCGCCATGGCGCTCGACCCGATGCTGGCGGTGCCCGAGCGCTATATGGACGGCGATGTCGATATCGTCGAAGGCGACATCCTTTCCCTGCTGCAGATGACCTACGGCAACATGGATGAGCTCGGGGCGCAGGCCTTCTTCGTCCGGCTGGGCGAGGCCCTGCGCTATCCATTCCGCCGCCTGCAGCAGTTCAACACGGCGACGCGCTCGAAACGCAACGTGCATCGCCACTACGATCTTTCCGAGGAGCTCTACCGGCTCTTCCTGGACGAGGACATGCAGTATTCCTGCGCCTATTTCGAGACGCCGGACGTGTCGCTGGAGGAGGCGCAGCGCGCCAAGAAGCGTCATATCGCCGCCAAGCTGGCGCTGGAACCCGGCCAGAAGGTGCTCGACATCGGGTCCGGCTGGGGCGGGCTGGGCCTCGACCTCGCCAGCCAGTTCGGCGCGAAGGTGCTCGGCGTCACCCTGTCGGAGGAACAGCACCGCGTCGCCACCGAGCGTGCGCGCAAGGCCGGTCTCGCCGACCGGGCGCGCTTCGAGATCGTCGATTACCGTTCGCTGAAGGGTCCGTTCGACCGCATCGTATCGGTCGGCATGTTCGAGCATGTGGGCATCAATCACTACCGCACTTTCTTCAACCAGAGCGCCAGGCTTCTGGCCGATGACGGCGTCATGCTCCTGCACACGATCGGCCGCTCCACCGGCCCGTCGGCAACCAACGCCTTCATCCGCAAGCACATCTTCCCCGGCGGCTACATCCCCTCCCTTTCGGAGATGACGCCGGCCATCGAGAAATCGGGGCTGATCATCACCGACGTGGAAATCCTGCGGCTGCACTATGCGGACACGCTGAAGCACTGGCAGGCGCGCTTCCAGAAGAACCGCGCCCGGGCGGTGGAGATCTATGACGAGCGCTTCGCGCGCATGTGGGAGTTTTACCTCGCCGGCTCGGAAGCGTCGTTCCGCTGGCAGGAGATGGTCGTCTTCCAGATCCAGCTCACCAAGAAGCGCGAGACGCTGCCGGTGACGCGCGACTATATCGGCGAGACCGAGAAGCGCCTCGCCGGCCCCAGGCGCCCCGGCAAGTTCACCCAGGCCGCCGAATAGCGAGACGACCTCCTGCGCCGATCGCCGCACGTCCGTTCGGACGACGGCGATCCGGCATATTGATGAAGCAATGCAGCGACCGAAAGCCGGATTCCACTTTTCGGCCGGATGCTCCTATGATTCGGTGTCAAGCGAATCATCCTGCCCGGTCGGGTTTTTCAGGCGCTGTGGTTTTCCCGCGGTGGATTGCAGTGGATAGCGTGTGTTTCGGTACGTTTTCCCATCCGCCCCTTCCCGCGACCATCCCCCAGCGTCTACGACAGGTCGGGGGGTGCCGGGACGGTTCAGGTCTTCAGTTTGTCCGGGCGCATGTCAGTTCACACCGTTATGACGGATAGCAGTCCAGATGGCAGAAGCAGTCCATAAGCTCGAGGTCGCGGAAACGCGGCTTTACCGCGAAGCGCCCAACAACATTGAGGCCGAGCAGGCGCTGCTTGGCGCGATTCTCGTCAACAATGACGCGCTTTACCGGGTGACGGACTTCCTCAAGCCGGTCCATTTCTACGAGCCGCTGCACCGGAAGATCTTCGAGGTCGCGGGCGAGCTGATCCGCATGGGCAAGACCGCCAACCCGGTCACCATCAAGACCTTCCTGCCGGCCGACGAGAAGGTCGGCGAACTGACGATCGCGCAGTATCTGGCAAGGCTGGCGGCGGAAGCCGTGACCATCATCAACGCCGCCGACTACGGCCGCGCCATCTACGACCTCGCCATCCGCCGGGCGCTGATCACCGTCGGCGAGGACATGGTCAACATCGCCTATGACGCGCCGGTCGACATGGCCCCGCAATCGCAGATCGAGGATGCGGAGCGGCGCCTGTTCGAGCTGGCCGAGACCGGCCGCTACGATGGCGGCTTCGAGAGCTTCGGCGATGCCACCAAGATCGCGGTCGACATGGCCAATGCCGCCTTCATGCGCGACGGGCACCTGTCCGGCGTCTCGACCGGCCTGCGCGATCTCGACAAGCGCATGGGCGGGCTGCAGCCCTCGGATCTGATCATCCTTGCCGGCCGTCCGGGCATGGGCAAGACCTCGCTCGCCACCAACATCGCCTTCAACATTGCCGGCGCCTACGAGCCGGCCCAGCAGGCGGACGGTTCGTTCGCCGCCGCCAATGGCGGGGTGGTCGGCTTCTTCTCGCTCGAAATGTCGTCCGAGCAGCTCGCAACGCGTATCATTTCCGAGCAGACGGAGATCCCCTCCTCGAAAATCCGGCGCGGCGAGATCACCGAGACGGATTTCGAAAAGCTCGTCGCCTGCGCCCAGATGGTGCAGAAGGTCCCGCTGTTCATCGACCAGACCGGCGGCATCTCCATCGCCCAGCTCGCCGCCCGCGCGCGGCGCCTGAAGCGCCAGCGCGGCCTCGACGTCATCGTCATCGACTATGTGCAGCTGATGCAGGGATCTTCGGCCAAATCCACGAACCGCGTGCAGGAAATCACCGAGATCACCACCGGCCTGAAGGCGCTGGCGAAGGAGCTGTCGACGCCGATCATCGCCCTGTCGCAGCTCTCGCGCCAGGTGGAAAGCCGCGATGATAAGCGGCCACAGCTTTCCGACCTGCGTGAATCCGGCTCCATCGAGCAGGACGCGGACGTGGTGCTTTTCGTCTACCGCGAAGAGTACTATCTGAAGAACAAGGAGCCGAAGCCCGGCACCGAGGAATACATCAAGTGGGAAGCCGAGATGAACGAGATGCGCGGCAAGGCCGAGGTGATCATCGCCAAGCAGCGCCACGGCCCGACGGGTTCCGTCGGCCTCGCCTTCCATGGCGAGTTCACGCGCTTCTCCGATCTTGCCGAGGACGACCGGCTGCCGGAACGTTACGAGTAGCACCGTGAGCAGTTCACATGTTTCAGCGACGGCTGGCTGCGACCAGCGAGTGGCAGGCGGGCGCCTGACCATCGATCTCGACGCGCTCGCCGCCAATTACCGGCTGCTGGCCGAGCATTCCACGCCGGCGGAGCCCGCCGCCGTCGTCAAGGCGGATGCCTATGGGCTGGGCACCGCTCCGGTCGTGCGCGCGCTTGCCGCCGCCGGCTGCCGGCGCTTCTTCGTCGCCCTTCCGGAAGAAGGCGTGGCGGTGCGGCGTGCCGCGCCGGAGGCCGAGATCTATGTCTTCAACGGGCTGTTCGGCCCGGAGGCCGCCGCCTTCTATCGCGAGGCCCGGCTCCTGCCCGTGCTCAACTCGCAATCCGACCTGTCCATCTGGGAGGCGCATGGCTGGGACGACGGCGACGAGCCACGCCCCTGCGCGCTGCATGTGGAAACCGGCATGAACCGGCTCGGTCTGACCCCGGACCGGACCCGCATCCTGGCGCAGGAGAACGCGCTGACCGGGGCGCTCACCCCGCGCATGGTGATCAGCCACCTGGCGTGCGCCGACACGCCGGACCATCCGATGAACCGACAGCAGCTCAAGTCTTTTCAGTTGCTTAGCAGCCTTTTTCCAGACGCCGAATCAAGTCTCGCAAACTCCGCGGGCATCTTTCTCGGCGGCGCGTTCCTCTGCGACGCGACGCGGTCGGGGATCGCGCTCTACGGCGGCGCGCCGGTCAACGGCGTCGAGAACCCGATGCGCCCAGTGGTGACGGCGGAGACGCGCGTCTCGCAGCTGCGCCAGGTACCCGCCGGCCAGTCGGTCAGCTACGGCGCGACGCCGGTGGCGCGCGACACGCTGGTGGCCGTGGCGGCGACCGGCTATGCCGACGGCTATCACCGCGCCGCGTCAGGCGCCGGCGTGCCGCTGCGCCGCAGCGTGCCGGAAGGGGCCGCCGGCTTCATCGCCGGCCACCGCGTGCCGGTGCTCGGCCGCGTGACCATGGACCTGACCCTGTTCGACGTGACGGCGCTCAGACCCGATGCGGTGAAGGTCGGCGACTATATCGAGCTGTTCGGCCGCAACATGCCGATCGACGAGGTTGCCGCCGCCGCCGGCACCATCGCCTATGAACTCCTGACGGCGCTCGGCAGGCGCTATCACCGCCACTACGTGCAATCGGGAGCGTCGGCCTGATGGCGCGCAGCAGGGTCCAGTTCATCTGCCAGAACTGCGGCACCGTGCATGCCCGCTGGGCCGGCAAATGCGACGGCTGCGGCGAATGGAACACGCTGATCGAGGAAGGCACGTCGAGCGGCATCGGCTCCGGGCCGCAGGCCGGGCGCAAGGCGCGCAAGGGCCGCGCCGTGGCGCTCACCACGCTTTCCGGCGAGATCGAAGACGCGCCGCGCATCATGACGGGGATCGGCGAACTGGACCGGGTGACGGGCGGCGGCTTCGTGCGCGGCTCGGCGCTGCTCGTTGGCGGGGACCCCGGCATCGGCAAGTCCACCCTGCTGACGCAAGCCGCCGCGGCGCTCGCCGCGCAGGGGCACCGCATCGTCTATGTCTCCGGTGAGGAAGCGGTGGCGCAGATCCGCCTGCGTGCGCAGCGTCTCGGCGTCGCGCAACTGCCCGTCGAGCTTGCCGCCGAAACCAATGTCGAGGACATTCTGGCGACCATCGAGGATGGCAGGCGTCCGGACCTGGTGATCCTCGATTCGATCCAGACCCTGTGGACCGACATGGCCGAATCCGCGCCCGGAACGGTGACCCAGGTGCGCGCCTCCGCCCAGCAGATGATCCGCTACGCCAAGTCGACCGGCGCGGCGATCGTGCTGGTCGGCCATGTCACCAAGGAGGGCCAGATCGCCGGCCCGCGCGTCGTCGAGCACATGGTCGACGGTGTCCTCTATTTCGAGGGCGAAGGCGGGCATCACTACCGCGTGCTGCGCACGGTGAAGAACCGTTTCGGGCCGACCGACGAGATCGGCGTCTTCGAGATGGGCGACAAGGGCCTGCGCGAAGTGTCCAACCCGTCCGAACTGTTCCTCGGCGAGCGCAGCGCCAAGGCGCCCGGAGCCGCCGTCTTCGCCGGAATGGAGGGAACGCGGCCGGTTCTTGTGGAAATCCAGGCGCTCGTCGCCCCCTCGCCGCTCGGCACGCCCCGGCGCGCGGTGGTCGGCTGGGATTCGGCACGGCTTTCCATGATTCTCGCAGTCCTGGAGGCCCATTGCGGGGTGCGCTTCGCCAGCCACGACGTTTATCTCAACGTTGCCGGCGGCTATCGCATCAGCGAACCCGCCGCGGATCTGGCCGTCGCGGCGGCCCTCGTCTCCTCGATGACCGGACTTGCCCTCCCCGCCGATTGCGTCTATTTCGGCGAGATCAGCCTTTCAGGCGCGGTCAGACCCGTTGCACACGCGGCCAGCCGTCTCAAGGAAGCCGAAAAACTCGGCTTCGGCCAGGCGGTGATGCCGCCGGGAAGTGAAGACGGCAATGGCGCGATCGCCAACCGGGCGGCCCGACTGGAGGCTCTGGCCGATCTGGTGGTGCGCATCGCGGGCTCGAAGGCGGCATGATGGAAACGATTGGCGCGCAAAGTGGCCCGGAACCGATGAAATTGATCTTGCGGGGGCATCCTGACTGCCAAAGGAGTAGGGGTTACAATGCCAATCACGCTGCTTGACGGAATTCTCGTCGGCTTCACGCTCGTCTCCGCCATGCTCGCCATGGTTCGCGGCTTCTCCCGCGAAGTCCTGTCGATCGCCTCATGGGCGGCGGCGGCGGCGGCGGCCTATTTCTTCCATCCACTGGTCCTCCCCTATGTGAAGCCCTATATCGGTAACGATATGCTGGCCATCGCGGCGGCGGCTGCGGCGGTGTTCTTCGTGGCGCTGATCGTGGTGACCATCGTCACCATGAAGATTGCCGACTTCATCATCGATTCGCGCGTCGGCGCACTCGATCGGACGCTCGGCTTTCTGTACGGCGCGGCGCGCGGCATTCTGGTTGTGGCGGTGGCCCTTCTGTTCCTCAACTGGCTGATGGGGAGCAATCCACCCAGCTGGGTCGCGGAAGCGAAATCACGCCCCCTGCTCGACGGCGTCGGCCAATGGTTGCAGGGCATGCTGCCGGACGACCCGGAGAACTCCGTCTTCGATCGCATCTCGAACGGGGTGTCGAGCGAGGGCGAAACGAGCAACTGACGGCGACAGTCGTCACCGAGATTGCGGCGCCACGCGTCCCGAGACGCTCGAGTGGCGCTGCAGGCTATTGAAGCGCATCCTGCGTTCAGGGCCATCAGGCTCCCGCAAGCGGTGCGCATGAAAGGGCGACCTTGGACATGGCAATGGACGACAGTTTGCTCCTCGCGGGCGAAGCCGACGATCATTTTCACGACGAGTGCGGCGTGTTCGGCATTTTCGGCCGGACGGACGCGGCGGCCATCGTCACGCTGGGGCTGCACGCGCTGCAGCACCGGGGCCAGGAGGCCGCCGGCATCGTCTGTTTCGACGGCAGCCAGTTCCACGTCGAGCGCCATATCGGCCTGATCGGCGACACTTTTACCAAGCCGGCGGTGCTCGCAAGGCTCCAGGGCAGCCGCGCCATCGGCCACACGCGCTATGCCACCACCGGCGGTTCCGGCCTGCGCAATGTGCAGCCCTTCTTCGCCGAACTCGCCGAGGGCGGGCTGGCGATCGCGCATAACGGCAACCTGACCAACGCCATGACCGTGCAGCGCAAGCTGCAGAAGCAGGGCGCGATCTTCTCCTCCACCTCGGACACGGAAACCATCCTGCACCTGGTCGCGACCAGCAAGGAACACGACACCAATGCCCGCTTCATCGACGCCGTGCGGCAGATCGAGGGCGCCTTCTCCATCGTCGCGCTGACCTCGAAGAAGATGATCGGCTGCCGCGACCCGCTCGGCATCCGGCCGCTGGTGCTCGGCGATCTCGACGGCGCCTATATCCTCGCCTCCGAGACCTGCGCGCTCGACATCATCGGCGCGCGCTACGTGCGCGACCTGAAGCCCGGCGAAATGGTCGTCGTGACGGAAGCCGGCATCGAGAGCCTGTTTCCCTTCGAGGCGACGTCGAAGTCGCGCTTCTGCATCTTCGAATATGTCTATTTCGCGCGGCCGGACTCGTCCGTCGAAGGGCGCAACGTCTACGAGGTGCGCAAGCATATCGGCGCCGAGCTGGCGCGCGAGACGCCCGTGGAGGCCGACATCGTCGTACCGGTTCCGGACTCCGGCACGCCCGCCGCCATCGGCTACGCGCAGGCGGCCGACCTGCCCTTCGAGCTCGGCATCATCCGCAACCACTATGTGGGCCGCACCTTCATCCAGCCGACCGATTCCATCCGCCATATGGGCGTCAAGCTGAAGCACAATGCCAACCGGCGCTTCATCGAGGGCAAGCGTGTCATCCTGGTCGACGATTCCATCGTCCGCGGCACGACCAGCCAGAAGATCGTCCAGATGGTGCGCGACGCCGGCGCGACGGAGGTGCATATGCGCATCGCCTCGCCGCCGACGCGCGCGTCCTGCTTCTACGGGGTCGATACGCCCGAGGCCAGCAAGCTGCTCGCGTCGCGCATGACGGTCGAGGAGATGGCGGCGTTCATCCGCGTCGATTCGCTGGCCTTCCTGACCATCGACGGCCTCTACCGCGCCGTCGGCGAGGCGGGGCGCAACAACGATCAGCCGCAATATTGCGATGCCTGCTTCACAAAGGACTATCCGACGCGGCTGATGGATCACGAAGGCGCCGACAATGTGCGCTCCCTTTCCCTTCTTGCCGCAGGCGGTCAATGACACAGACGAAACCAGATTTGCAGGGCCGGCTGGCGCTGGTCACCGGCGCTTCGCGCGGCATCGGCTATTTTCTCGCCAAAGAACTGGCGGCGGCCGGCGCGCATGTCATCGCCGTCGCCCGCACGGTGGGCGGCCTCGAGGAGCTGGACGACGAGATTCGCACCGCCGGCGGTGAAGCGACCCTCGTGCCACTCGACCTGACGGACATGGCCGGCATCGACCGTATCGGCGGTGCCATCCACGAGCGCTGGGGCAAGCTCGACGTGCTGGTCGCCAATGCCGGCATACTGGGCGTCATCGCCCCGCTCGGCCATGTGGAAGCGAAGGTGTTCGACAAGGTGATGGCGATCAACGTTACCGGCACCTGGCGGCTGATCCGCGCGGTCGATCCGCTGCTGCGCGCATCGGATGCGGGCCGCGCCATCATCCTGTCGTCGGGAGCCGCCCATTCCGCGCGCGCCTTCTGGGGTCCCTATGCCGCCTCCAAGGCGGCCGTCGAGGCCATGGCGCGCTCCTGGGCCGACGAGACGAAGAACATGAACCTCCGCGTCAACGCCGTGAACCCCGGCGCCACCCGCACCGCCATGCGGGCGCTGGCCATGCCCGGCGAGGATCCGGCCACCCTGCCCCATCCTTCCGAGGTGGCGGCGCGGATCCTGCCGCTCGCCAGCCCAGCGCTCACGGAGACCGGCCTGATCTTCGACGTGAAGCAGGACCGCTTCACGCGCTACCAGATGCCTGCATAGCCGGTCTCGGGGAAGCGCTTTCCACAGCACGGCAAACGCGATTGACCTTCCGGTCTCTTCCGTTACCTTTCACGCGGCAGCGGTCGCAGAACGCCGCGCCCGAACGGTACGGGGTTCGCAGGAGGCACAAGCAGCGAGGATGGCCGTGTCTAGATTCACAATGCTGGCCGTCGCCCCGCCGGGCCACGGCGGGCACGCCACGCGGCCGGGAGACGCGGCATGATCCTGCTCATCGAAATCATTCTGGTGTGCGTCGCGCTGTGGGCGACCGCAGCCGGCCTGGTGCAATACCGCCGCGGACTGAGTTTTCATCAGGCGGCGCTCTATGCCCCGCTCAAGCTCCTGTTCCGCGTCAGCGACCGCGAGATGGACGTGGCGCGGCGGGCCCAGCCGCCGGTCATCTATGCCATCTGGCACCAGTCCCGCCTCGACCCGGCGCTGATGCTGTCGCTTCTTCCGGACGACACGCTGCACATTCTCGATGAGGATTCCGCCCGCTCTCCGCTGCTCGAGCCCTGGCGCGCGATGGCCCGCACCATTGCCTTCAACGCGCATCATGTTTTTGTCAGTCGGCGGCTGGTGCGGCGGCTCAAGGGCAATGGACGGCTGGCCGTCTACCTGCCGGACGGGACCGAGCCCGACACCATGACGTTCCGCCTGTTCCGCGCCGTGGCGCGCATCGCGCTGAAGTCCGAGGCGCGGGTCGTGCCCGTCTTCGTTTCCCGCAAGGGCTTCCTGCCGGCAAGGACCATCAGGACGCTCGCGCCCCTGACCATCGAAGAACTGATCTCGGCGTCGGGCGAACCGGACATGCGCGCGTCCCAGGCACTGTTCAACCGCATGATCGCGGCGCGCGGCCGCACCTGACCCCGGCAGGTACGGCGCCCTACGCTTCCCTCGACGCGGCTTCTTCTTCCTCGCGCGCAGCGCGACGCGCATAGGCGCGCATGCTGACCATCAGGAAGCCCAGATAGGCGACCGTGGATACCGACAGGGTGAGCCAGGTGAAACTGGTCAGGAACAGCACGTAAAGCGCCAGTCCGAGGATCAGCGGCAGCACATATTCGCGGCGCACGCGGCTGCCGGAACTCTTGCCCGAATAGACCGGCAGGCGGCTGACCATCAGGAAACCGATCAGAACCGTGTAGAAACAGGCGACCAGCGCCATGGTGCGGTCGGGCGCGACGCCGAGAAACCCGATATAGACCGGCAGCAGCACCAGCGCCGCCCCGGCCGGCGCCGGGACCCCGACGAAGTAGTCGTTCTGCCAGGCCGGCCTGTCCGGGTCTTCGAGCATGACATTGAAGCGGGCGAGCCGCAGGCAGCAGGCGATGGCGAACAAGAGCGCTGCGATCCAGCCGAGCGCGCCGGCGCGGTCGAGCAGATAGGCGTAGAGCACCAGTGCCGGCGCGACGCCGAAATTGACGATGTCGGCGAGCGAATCCATCTGCGCGCCGAATTTCGACGAGGCCTTCAGCATGCGGGCCACGCGCCCGTCGACCGCATCGAGGAAGGCGGCGATCAGCACCATCACCACGGCGATCTCGACGCGGTTCTCGAAGGCGAGGCGAATGCCGGAAAGGCCGGCACAGATCGCCAGCACCGTGATGACATTCGGCACCAGCATGCGCAGCGGGATCTCGCTGATCTTCGGCCCGCCGCCGCCATGCGGTTCGAATGGGGGAAACGGGCCGGCCATCAGGACACGCGCACCAGGGGCTGCGTGCGCTCGCTGCCGAACGCGGCGATCACCGTTTCGCCGCCGACCGCCGTCTGTCCGACGGCGACGCGCGGCACCGCCCCCTGCGGCAGGTAGACATCGACGCGGGACCCGAAGCGGATCAGGCCAAAACGCTCGCCGACGGCGAGTGCGCCGGGCGCCTCGGCCCAGCAGACGATGCGGCGGGCGACCAGGCCGGCGATCTGCACCACGGGGACCGGGCCATGCGGGCTCTCGATGACCAGGCCGTTGCGCTCGTTCTCGGTGCTCGCCTTGTCCAGCTCGGCGTTGAGGAAACGGCCCGGACGATGCTCGATCAGCGAGATCCGGCCGCGCACCGGGGCGCGGTTTATGTGGCAGGAGAAGACGTTCATGAAGACGGAGATGCGCGTCATCTCGCCCGGTCCCATGCCGAGTTCGGCGGGAGGCACGGCGGGGCCGATGAAGGAGACCATCCCGTCGGCCGGGCTGATCACCAGATCGTCGTCGACCGGCGTGACGCGCTCGGGGTCGCGATAGAAATAGACGCACCAGGCCGTCAGGATGAGACCGATCCAGAACAGCGGCCCCCAGAGAAGGCCAAGTAGCACGGTGGCGCCGGCAAAGGCGGCGATGAAAGGGTACCCCTCGCGATGAATCGGCACGAGGGTGTTGCGGATCGTGTCTAGCAGGCTCATTGCGGGGCGCTCTCAAAAATCGAGTAGCGGCCTTGGTAAAGGAATCCGCCCGCTTCGGCAACGCAGGGCGCTGTCTTGCCTGTCGAAAAGCGGCGGCGGATTCCCTTCTTGAATCAGGAAACGGATTTCTTTCAAAAAGGCTCTTGACCCTCCATCAGGTGGAGACCCGCAAGAGATCGTCATGAGCGAAAAGCACTACACCATCGGCGCGTTGTCCCGGCTGAGCGGCGTCTCGGTCCGGCGGATCCGGTTCTACTCGGACAGGGGGCTCCTGCCGCCTGCCCTGCGCACCTCGAGCAATTATCGCGTCTACAGCGAGGCCGACGTGGCCCGCCTCGATCTGATCGGGGCGCTGCGGGCGGCGGGCGTCAGCCTGGCCACCATCGGCCAGATCCTGTCGCAGCGCCTGACCCTGAAGCAGGTACTGCGGATGCGGCTCGAAGCGCTGGAGGCGGAACTCGCCGTCCAGCAGCGTACTGCCTCGGTCCTGCGCGCCACGCTCAGCATGGAAGACCCCACCGAAACCGATCTGCGGAGACTATGGACCATGACGACCCTTTCGAAAGCCCAGATGCGCAGCAGGATCGAGCACCTGCTCGACCGGATGTCGAACAGCGCGGAAATGAACCCCGACTGGCGACGGAAGATGCTGGAGGCGGCGACGCCCGAACTGCCCGAGAATCCTACTCCCGGCCAGATCGATGCCTGGAACGAGATCGCCGGGATGCTGGTCGACGAGGACTATATAGCGGCGATCAGCGACGAGGCGGGCGCGATGTGGAACGACACGTTCGATCCGGACGCCTATGCCAAGGCGACGGACGCGACGCTCGCAAGCATCCGCGCTGCGATCGCCAATGGAGAGGCGCCGGACTCGCCGGCCGGCCGCAGGATCGCCGAAGCGTGGCTGGAGGCTTCCGCCAGGGCGATGCGGCGGAAGCCGGACGAGGCGTTCCTGCAATGGCACCTTGACCAGTACCGCAAGCATCACGCCCGTTCCGCCCGCTACCAGGAACTGCTGGCGATCCTGCGCGGCGATGCGCCGGAAGATCGCGAGCAGGATCCATGGTTCTGGATCAACAGGGCGATGGGTGCGCTGCTCGGGAAGGCGCACTGACCTTCTGACATCGATGTGCCGCGAGCCGCCTCAATAGGCCGGCTCGCGGCGCACGACGACGCCCATCTCGTCTGTCTCGCGCGCCCTGCGCAGGCGTTCCTCCGCCTCGGTCGCCTCGCGCTGGCGGTTCCACATGTCGGCATAGAGACCGCCCGCCGACAGCAACTGCTCGTGCCGGCCGCGCTCGGCGATCTCGCCGCCCTTCAGCACGATGATCTCGTCGGCGCCGATGACGGTGGAAAGCCGGTGGGCGATGACCAGGGTTGTGCGGCCGCGGCTGACCGTGTCGAGCGCCGACTGGATCTCCTGCTCCGTATGCGTGTCGAGCGCCGAGGTCGCCTCGTCGAGCAACAGGATCGGCGGCGCCTTCAGAATGGTGCGAGCGATGGCGACGCGCTGCTTCTCACCGCCCGACAGCTTTAGCCCGCGCTCGCCGACCATGGTCCTGTAGCCGTCGGGAAGCGCCTCGATGAACGTGCCGATCTGCGCCATTTCCGCCGCCTTGCGCACCTCCTCGTCGGTCGCGTCGGGACGACCGTAGCGGATGTTGTAGGCGATCGTCGCGTTGAACAGGACGGTGTCCTGCGGCACCATGCCGATGGCCGCGCGCAGGCTTCTCTGCGTCACGTCGCGCACATCCTGCCCGTCGATGGTGATCGCCCCGCTCTTGATATCATAGAAGCGGAACAGCAGGCGCGAGATGGTCGACTTGCCCGCCCCCGACGGCCCGACGATGGCGACGGTCCGGCCGGCCGGGATCTCGAAGCTGATGCCCTTCAGGATCGGCCGTTCCGGATCGTAGGAGAAGCGCACATCGTCGAAGCGCACCGCGCCGCTGGCGACGGCGAGCGGTTTCGCATCGGGCCGGTCGACGACCTCGGCGGGAACATCGAGCAGGTCGAACATCTGCTCGATGTCGGTCAGGCCCTGGCGGATCTCGCGATAGACGAAGCCGATGAAGTTGAGCGGAATGGAGAGCTGCATCAGCATCGCGTTGATGAAGACGAAATCGCCGACGGTCTGCGTGCCCTGCATCACCTCATAGGCCGACAGGCCCATCGCGGCGGTCATGCCGAGACCGAGAATGACACCCTGCCCGAAGTTCAGCCAGCCGAGCGAGGTCCAGGTGCGGGTCGCCGCGTCCTCGTAGCGCTCCATCGACGCATCGAAGCGGCGCGCTTCCATCGCCTCGTTGTTGAAGTATTTCACGGTCTCGAAATTGAGCAGCGAATCGATCGCCTTGGTGTTGGCGTCGGTGTCGGAATCGTTCATCTCCCGGCGGATGGCGATGCGCCAGTCGCTCGCCTTCACCGTGAACCATGTGTAGAGCCAGACGGTGGCCGCGACGATCACCACGTAGATCCAGCCATAGGAGAAACCGAAGATCGCCGCCGCGAGCGCGAATTCGAGCAGGGTCGGCACCGTGTTCAGGATGGTGAAGCGGACGATGGTGTCGATGCCCTTCGTGCCGCGCTCGATGATGCGCGACAGGCCGCCGGTGCGCCGCTCCAGATGAAAGCGCAGCGACAGATCGTGCATGTGCACGAAGGTGCGGTGCGCGAGCTGGCGCACCGCATGCTGGCCGACACGCGCGAACAGAGCATCGCGCAACTGGTTGAAGCCGACCTGGACGACGCGCACGAGATTGTAGGCGACGACCAGCATGACCGGTCCCGCAAGCAGCACCGGCACGACATCCGGCGGACCACCCTCGCCGGACAGCGCATCGGTCGCCCATTTGAAAAAATAGGGCACGAACACCAGCACGATCTTGGCGAGGACCAGGAAGAAGGCCGCGATCACCACCCGCCGCTTCAGGTCGGCTCTGTCGGTCGGCCACATATAGGGCCAGAGATTGCGCAGGGTCTGCAGCGTGGAGCCGTCGGCGGATACGGTCTTGTCAGCCATGCGACGCGCCCTCCTGCTTGACGAGCTGCAGCGCGTTCGCCGCCGCGCAGGCGCTGGCGAGACTGGCGAGGCTGCCCGACAGCGCGTTCAGCGCCTCGACATCCACCTCGAACCGCGCGCTCTGGCGTTCCGGCTTCCTGTGCAGCAGGCCGGCCTCGACGAGAACCTTCAGATGCTGGGACACGGTGGACTGGGCGAGCCGCAGATGACCCACCACATCCTTGCAGCAGGAGGCGCGGTCAAGGCCCGCCAGATGGCGGAGAATTTCGATGCGCGCGGGGTGCGACAGGGCGGCGAGGCCCGTCGCCATGCTCCTGTGGGAACAGCAATTGTCCGGTGTCGTCTGTCGTTTCATGGAACATCCCCATCATCGTTCATCGCCGATATACGATGAACGATGATGGGGATCAACCGCGCGCGGAAAACTTCTTTCGGCGGGCTATTGCGCGGCGGGAGCCGGTTCTTCGGGAGCGATGGCATCCATGTCGGCTGGCTCGCCTTCCTCCGTCTTCTGGGGAACGGCAAAGACCTGTCCCGGCCAGATCCGGTCGGGATTCTCGATCTGCTCGCGATTGGCCAGATAGATGGTCGTGTAGCGAACGCCCCGTCCATAGACACGGCGCGATATGTGCCACAGCGTGTCGCCGCGCCGGATGATGACCGACCCGTCGACCGGCGCCAGCTTCTCCGCCGCCTCGGCCGGCGCGGCTGCCATCGCGTCCGGCGCACTGCCATCGGCCGCGGGTTGCTGCTGCGGGGTGGCGGCGGGCGCGGCGGGTTCGACCGGCAGGCGGCCGCTCTTTTCGGCCGTGTCGGCGCGCGGCGCCACGGCGGCAATCTGCTCACCCTCGGCGCGCGTGAACGGCACCGCCGCGCGGGCGACGACGGTGCTGCCGTCGCTCGACAGCATGTCGGCGCGCACGATGTAGTCGCCGACCGGGAGATCCCGCACCGCCTCGATCAGGAAGCGGCCGTTCGGCGCCGTCACGGTCTCGCCGAGCAGAATTTCGTTCGCATAGACGCGCACGGTGGCGCCGGGCCGGGCCGCGCCGGCGACGAAGACCTGGCGGCCGTCGATCTCGACGGCCTCGATGTTCGGCACGGCCTCCTGCGTGGCGGCGGGTGCGGGCTGCGCGGGCGCTTCCTGCGGCGCCGGCGCCGAAGGCGCGGGTTGAGGGGCCGCCGCCTGCGGCTCTGGGACCGGCTCCGGCGCGGCGGGCGTCGGCGTCTCTGCCGGGGGCTGCTGGCCGGCGGCGGGCGCATTGGGCGCCGCAGCGGAAACCTCCGAACCGCCCTCCCCGACGGGTTGCGCTTCCGGCACGGTGATCAGGCGGCTCGGGGCGCCCGGCCGATCGACCAGCGCCAGAACCTGACCGGCCTCGTTGTCGGGCACGGTGACGATCGCCGTCTCGAGCGAGGTGGCCGCGACATTGTCCGGCGTCGTCGCCCGGAGGACGATCTGGTAGTCGCCGGGCTTCAGCGGCTCTTCCAGGACGGCGGCGAAATCGCCCCCCGGCCCGCTGGTCGCCGTGCCGAGCACGGTCGCGCCATGGATGATCTCGACCGTCGCGCCGGGCGCGGCGCGCCCCGCGATGACCACCGAGCCGTTCGGCTCCACGCGCACCAGGTCGAAAGACGGCGCGATCACCTCGGCTTCCGAGCCGGTTTGCGCGGCGGGTTCACCAGTGGGCTGGGCCGCCGGTCCGGGCGCGGCTTGCTGTGCGTCGTTCGGTTCCGTCGCGGCTTCCGGTGCGCCGGCGGGGGCCTCGAGCCGGGCGGATTTCTGCCCGGCGGCCTCGCCGGAAGCGGGCGCTGCTGCATCCTCTCCCGGCGTCGTCGCCACCAGCGCGGCAGGCTTGTCATTCAGGTAGGGATCGAAAGCGCCGGCCACATAGGCCGCGCCAACCCCGGCGACCACGGCGCCGGCCGCGAAGAGAAGCCCCTTTAAAGGTGTCAGAACCATAGTTTTCTTAATTCCGTTTTATGACAGGCTGTAACGCGTTTTCAGTACGGCTACAAGAAAAACACCTTGCCCTCTTGACCGGGCGCGTTGCAGCGCCATGCAATGGCAACCATGAAAACCATCGAATCAGTCTGCGTCTATTGTGGCTCAAGCAACGGCCGCGATGAAAATCACTTTGCTGCGGGCCTGACGCTTGGACGCTCGCTTGCCGGCGCGGGCCTGCGTCTGGTCTACGGCGCCGGCACGAAAGGCATCATGGGCGCCGTGGCGCGCGGCGCCATGGATGCCGGCGGCGCCGTTACCGGCATCATTCCGAAATTCCTCATCCGCAAGGAAGCGACCGAGGTCGAGTTGACCCGGCTCGACGAACTGGTCGTCACCGACGACATGCACCAGCGCAAGCATCTGATGTTCGACCGCTCGGATGCCTTCGTGGCGTTGCCGGGCGGCATCGGCACGCTGGAGGAGATCGTCGAGATCATGACATGGGCGCAACTGGCGCGGCACGAAAAGCCGATCGTCTTCGCCAATATCAGCGGATTCTGGAACCCGCTCCTGACCCTGATCCAGCACATGAGGGACGAGGGTTTCGTCCACTCCGCCCAGCGCGTCCAGCCGCTGGTGGTCGATCGGGCGGAGGACATCGTGCCGGCCCTGCTGGCAGCGCCCGCCAGCGACGGCGGAAACGGCGAGGCGCCCGTCGCCATCGAGCGGCTCTGATCGACGGGCAGCAGTCGGCGCTGCAGCTTTGCTTTTCACAGGCCCCGCTTTTCCCCGGTATTGTCACGGCCCTGTCAGGAAACTGCCGCGCGCACGTTACGTAAGCCTGCTTTTCTGGCCGCGGAACAGAGGCCGGAGACGGTCTCCATCCGCCGCATCACCCGACGTGCCGGTCCATCCCCTTTCCTGCGGCACCACGGGCACTCGCCGCCCCCTGATCAGGGGCGGCTGTTTTTTGCCCGCCGCGCGTCGCGGAACATGGACCAGCTATAGACCGCAAGCGCCGACCAGATGAGCGCGAAGGCCACCGCCTTGACCCCGCCGAAGGGTTCCTGGAAGACGAACACGGCGATCAGGAAGATCATCGTCGGCGCGATGTACTGCATGATGCCGACGGTCGAATAGCGCAGCAGCTTGGCCCCAAAGGAAAACAGGATGAGCGGGATCGCCGTTACCGGGCCGCATCCCAGCAGCACGGCGATGTCGGTGGGCTGCGACCACCGGAAATGGCTCTGCCCCGTCCAGCTCAGCCAGAAGATATAGGCAAGCGCGGGAATGCACAGGATCAGCACTTCGAGGAAGAAACCCTGGCTGGGGCCGATCGGCAGGGTCTTGCGCAGGAATCCGTAGCAGGCGAAGGACAGGGCGAGGCTCAACGACACCCATGGCATGCCGCCGGCATCCATGGTCATGATCAGGACAGCAAGTGCCGCCAGCGCCACGGCTGCGATCTGGTACAGGTTGAGCTTCTCGCGCAGGAAGACGGCCGCCATGGCGATGCTGACCAGCGGGTTGATGTAATAGCCGAGCGCCGTCTCCACCGCGCGGTCGACGGAGATCGCCCAGACATAGATGCCCCAGTTGCAGGTGATGATCGCCGCCGTAAGCGCCGCCATCGCCAGGGTGCGCGGCGAGCGCAGCGCGCGTCCGACATCCCCGGTGCGCCCCAGCATGAAAAGGATGACGGCCGCGATCGGCACCGACCAGACGATGCGATGGGCAACCACCTCGACCGCCGGGATGTGCGCCACGAGCTTCATGTAGAGCGGCAGGATGCCCCACATGAGATAGGCCGACAGCGCGAACAGAAAGCCGCGCAGGCCATCGTCCTGGCTCTTCTCCAGCGAATCGGTTGCCGTGTTGGTCATGAAGCGGCCTGAGATCGAGGGAATGGCCAGGCTGGCCGGTGTTTCGCGAACACCCATTGTTCCACGAATCCGCCGGCCTGATCCATCGCATTCCTTTGGTCCAGACCCCCCTCCTGACAGATGGCGCCACAGGCCCCGTCAGACCGCCACGCCGGCAGCCTCGGTCGCCTCGTCCGCGTCCCGGTTCCGGAGGAGCTTGTAGACGATCGAATCCATCAGCGCCTGGAAGGAGGCGTCTATGATGTTGTCCGAGACGCCCACGGTCCACCAGCGGGCACCGGTGGAATCGTGGGATTCGATCAGCACGCGCGTGATCGCCGCCGTGCCGCCGTTGAGGATGCGCACCTTGTAGTCGGCCAGCGCCAGGTCGGAAATCTCCACCTGATACTTGCCGAGATCCTTGCGCAGTGCGATGTCGAGCGCGTTGACGGGTCCGTGCCCTTCCGCCACCGACATCAGCGTCTCGCCATCGACCGTCACGCGCACCACGGCCTCGGAAACCGTCTTCAAGTCGCCATTGGCGTCGAACCGGCGCTCGACCATGCAGCGGAACCCGTCGACGCGGAAGAACTCCGGTACATGACCCAGTGTCCGGCGGGCCAGAAGCTCGAAACTGGCGTCCGCCCCCTCATAGGCATAGCCCTCGGCCTCGCGCTCCTTGACGCGGGCGATCAGCGTGTCGAGGCGCGGGTCGGCCTTGTCGACCGCGATGCCGCGGCGCTTCAGCTCGGCGATGAAGTTCGACCTGCCGCCCTGGTCCGAAACCATGACGCGGCGCGTGTTGCCGACCGTCTCCGGCGGCACATGCTCGTAGGTCTCCGGCTCCTTCAACACGGCGGAGGCGTGAATGCCGGCCTTCGTCGCAAAGGCCGAGCCGCCGACATAGGGCGCCTGCTGGTCGGGTGCCCGGTTGAGCAGTTCGTCGAAGGCATGCGCCAGATGCGCGATGCCGGCCAGCCCGTCATGCGTGATGCCGGTCTCGAAGCGATCGGCATAGGCCGGCTTCAGCATCAGCGTCGGCAGGATGGTGATCAGGTTGGCGTTGCCGCAGCGCTCGCCGATGCCGTTCAGCGTGCCCTGGATCTGGCGCACGCCGGCCTCGACCGCCGCCAGCGAATTGGCCACCGCCTGGCCGGTGTCGTCATGGGCGTGGATGCCCAGATGGTCGCCGGGTATGCCAGCGGCGATGACCGCCGCCACGATGGCGCGAATCTCGGCCGGCTGCGTGCCGCCATTGGTGTCGCACAGCACCACCCAGCGGCTGCCCGCCTCGAACGCCGTCCGCGCGCAGGCAAGCGCATAGCCGGGATTGGCCTTGTAGCCGTCGAAGAAATGCTCGCAATCGACCATCGCCTCCTTGCCGGCAGCAACGCAGGCCGTCACCGAGGCGTCGATGGCCTCGAGGTTCTCCTCGTTGGTGCAGCCGAGCGCGACGCGGACGTGATAGTCCCAGCTCTTGGCGACGAAGCAGACCGCGTCGCTCTCAGCCTGCAAGAGCAGCGCCAGCCCGGGATCGTTGGATGCCGAGACGCCGGCGCGCTTGGTCATGCCGAAGGCGACGAAGCCGGCATTCCGCGTGCGCTTCTCAGCGAAGAACGCCGTGTCGGTCGGGTTGGCGCCCGGATACCCGCCTTCGACATAGTCGAAGCCGAAATCGTCGAGCAGCTTCGCCACGGCGATCTTGTCGTCGACGGAAAAATCCACGCCGGGCGTCTGCTGGCCGTCGCGCAGCGTCGTGTCGAAGAGATAAAGGCGTTCCTTCCCGGACATGCTCAGCGCCCCGCAAACTGATCGGTGGCGCGGATCAGGCGATCCATAATGCCCGGCTCGGAATAGGCGTGACCCGACCCTTCGACGATGTGAAACTCCGCTTCCGGCCACGCCTTGTGCAACTGCCAGGCAAAATGCAGCGGGCACGGCATGTCGTAGCGGCCGTGAATGATGACGCCCGGGATGCCCGCAAGCTTCCCGGCGTCGCGCAGAAGCTGGCCCTCCTCGAGCCATCCGCCATGCACGAAATAGTGGTTCTCGATGCGGGCAAAGGCGATGGCGAAGTCCTCCTCGCCGAAACGGTCGCTGTTCTCCGGCTCGGGAAGCAGCGTGATCGTCTCGCCTTCCCACAGGCTCCACGCCCTCGCCGCCTCGAGACGGACGGCACGATCGTCCGATGTCAGGCGCTTGCGGTACGCCGCCATCAGGTCGCCGCGCTCCGCCTCCGGGATGGGGGCGACGAAGCGTTCCCACTTGTCCGGAAACATCTGCGAGACGCCGAACTGGTAGTACCATTCGAGTTCGGCGCGCGTCAGCATGTAGACCCCGCGCAGGATCAGTTCAGAGACCCGTCCCGGATGCGTCTCGGCATAGGCCAGCGCGAGCGTGGATCCCCACGAGCCGCCGAAAACCTGCCATGTCTCCGCCCCCATCAGGCCGCGCAGCCGCTCCATGTCCGCGACGAGATGCCAGGTGGTGTTGGCTTCCAGCTCCGCATGCGGCGTCGAGCGCCCGCACCCGCGCTGATCGAACAGCATCACGTCGTAAGCGTCCGGATCGAACAGGCGGCGGTGCTGGGGCGAGATGCCGCCGCCCGGCCCGCCATGCAGGAAGACGGCCGGTTTGGCGCCGCGCGTGCCGCACCGCTCCCAATAGATCCGGTGGCCGTCCCCGACGTCGAGCAGGCCGCTGTCGAACGGTTCGATCTCCGGGTAAAGCGTGCGGTGTTCAGTCATTCTGCGGTCCTTCGTGCCGGTGGCAGGGCGCCGGCCATGCCTCTGTGTCGTGATCGGGATGCTGGTAGGAGGCGACCGAGGCGTGAAAGCTGTTCATCGCCTCGCTTTCATAGGCGGGTTTGTCGAAAAGCCTGTCGATCCAGGGGAGCCGCACGGCGTGATTGACCTGCACCTGCGGTTCGAGCGCCTGCGGCTCGTCGAACGCGCCGATGGCCAGTTCGATGCCGCCGGGATGGCGATAGGTCAGCGGCGTGCCGCAATCGCGGCAGAAGCCGCGCGCCACCGTTTCGGACGACCGGAAATAGCTCGGCGCGCCACGGGTCCAGCGCAGACCGTCGTCATGGGCGGTGACGAAGGCGCCAAAGAAGCTGCCGAACTGCTTCTGGCACATGCGGCAATGGCAGATCGACGGGCGGCCGAGGCGCGTGGCGCGAAAGCGCACCGCGCCGCACT
Organism: Nitratireductor pacificus pht-3B; assembly: GCF_000300335.1. GTDB lineage: Bacteria > Pseudomonadota > Alphaproteobacteria > Rhizobiales > Rhizobiaceae > Nitratireductor > Nitratireductor pacificus. The sequence continues at coordinate 192,341 of NZ_AMRM01000003.1, forward strand.
GGCAGCCGCCGGAAAAGGAAGGTCCCGTCATCCCCTGTCCTCCGGCGGCCAATGATCGGTGTCGTGGTCGGGGTGCTGGTAGGAGACCAGGTCGCGCAGGAAATCGACCGCCTCGGGGTCTTCCTCGGTCGTGTAGCCCGGCAGGGTGGGGATCGTGTCCATGTAGGGCAGCTTTCCCTCAAGGCCCCATTGCACGATCGGCGCGATCTCCTCGGGATGGTCGAAGGCCGCGATGGCGACAGCCATGCCGTCGGGCGCCTCATAGGTCAGCGGCGTGCCGCAATGCGGACAGAAGCCGCGCCACACATGGCTCGACGACCGGAAGCGCTTCGGTTCCTCGCGCGTCCAGGAAAGCGTGGCGCTGCGCACGGAGACCAGCGGCAGCATGAAGTTGCCGGACGCCTTCTGGCACATGCGGCAATGGCAGACCGATCCCTTGCCCAACGCGCCCTCGATATGAAAGCGAACCGCGCCGCACTGGCATCCGCCGGAATAGACGGGCTTGTTGTCGAGGCTCATTTCCGCACCTTCCTCATTCCGGACGATGGCAGACGGCTTCGATGTTGTTGCCGTCGGGGTCGAACACGAAGGCGCCGTAATAGTCGGCGTGATAATGCGGCCGCGGCCCCGGCGCGCCGTTGTCGCGGCCGCCCGCCGCCAGCGCCGCCGCGTGAAACGCGTCCACCTCGGCGCGCGTGTTGGCGGTGAAGGCGACGTGGCCGGTTGCCCGCTGCGCCCCGCCTTCGCTCAGCCAGTAGACTGGCCGGTCGCGCCCGTAGCCGCCGACCTTGCGCCCACCCGTGAACTCGGCCGGCACCATCATCAGCAACGATGCGCCGAGCGGCGCCATCGCCTTGTCGTAGAACGTCCTGGCGCGTTCGAAATCCGCGACTTCTATGCCGATATGATCGATCATCGCTTCACCTCGCTCCCTACCCGATCTTCCTCAAATTCCTGCACGACCGCCAGGATGTGCTGGCACACGTCGTCCAGGCTGCGCTCCACGTCGTCGTTCCAGAAGCGCAGGACGGTCCATCCGAGAGCCGCCAGCGCCGCATCGCGGCTCTGGTCGTGGGCCGAGCCTCCGTGTTGCGAACCATCAACCTCGACGACGATCTTCCGCGTCGGGCACGCAAAATCGACGATATAGCCGGCAACAGGCATCTGCCGGCGAAAGGAAAGCCCCATCAGGCGATGCGCCCGCAGGGCATTCCAGAGCCGCGCCTCGGCTTCGGTCATCGTCTTGCGCATGCGGCGTGCATTGGCGCGGTTGAGCGCCGAAACGTCGTGGTGTGGCGTCATGCGATACCCCCCTCTGCCCTGCCGGGCATCTCCCCCTCAAGGGGGGAGATTGGCTGGTGGCAGCGTAGCGCCTCCTCGCTGACGATTAACACCGACGGCTCCACCGCCCGATCTCCCCCCTTGAGGGGGAGATGCCCGGCAGGGCAGAGGGGGGTCACCGCCGTTGTCATCACCGCTTCACCTCCCATTTCGTCCGCCGCTCGCCGCTTTCGGGATCCTTGTAGTCCATCAGTTGGACGCCATGTTCCGTCAGCGCGTCGCGCAGGCGGTCGGCTTCGGCGAAGTTCTTCTCGCGCAGATGAACCAGCCGCTCCTCGACCAGAGCATCGACCACGCCCGCATCGATGGACGCGTCGGAAGCCTTCGCCGCCAGCCATTCACTTTCCGTCGAGCCAAGCAGCCCGAGCAGTGCCGCGCTCGCCTTCAGGCCGGCCTTCGCGCCGGCGCTGCCCTTCGCCGCCTCGGCGCGAAGCTCATGCATGGCAGCAATGGCACCGGTCGTGCCGAGATCGTCGCACAAGGCGGCCAGCACGTCGGCGCAATCGACGCCCGCCGGCTCCACGTCGCCGACCGCCCGGTACCAGCCGTCGAGCACGGCTTCCGCCTCCTCCAGCTTGCGCACGGAGAAGTCGATCGGCTCGCGGTAGTGCGTCATCAGCATGGCGAGGCGCAGCACCTCGCCCGGCCAGGCGCGGCCGCCGAACTTCTCGGTCGCCAGCAGCTCGTGGATGGTGATGAAATTGCCTTCCGACTTCGACATCTTGCGCCCCTCCACCTGGAGGAAGCCGTTGTGCATCCAGGTACGCGCCATGACGTCGGTGCCGTGCGCGCAGCAGGACTGGGCGATCTCGTTCTCGTGATGGGGAAAGATCAGGTCGAGGCCGCCGCCATGGATGTCGAACACCTCGCCCAGATAGGCGGCCGACATGGCCGAGCACTCGATGTGCCAGCCGGGCCGGCCGCGGATCGGCACATCTTTGCCGCTGATCGCGAACCGCGCGTCCCAGCCGGGCTCGTCGGCGGAGGATTCCTTCCACAGGACGAAGTCGCCCGGGTTCTTCTTGTGCGCCTCGACGGCGACGCGGGCGCCCGCCTGCTGATCTTCGAGCTTGCGCTTGGACAGGCCGCCATAGGCCGGCATGGACGCCGTGTCGAACAGGATTTCTCCTTTCGCCTCATAGGCATGGCCGCGATCGATGAGAGATTGAATCAGGCTCGCCATGTCGGTCAGCCCGTCCTCGCGCGGCAGCACGAAGTCGGTGGCGCGCGGCTCGACGGTTGGCGTCAGGCAGCCGAGCGCCGCCACGTCCTGATGGTACTGGTCGGCGGTCTTCTGCGTGACGGCGCGGATCGCCTCATTCAGCGGCAGGCCCGGATAGTCGCGCCTCGCCCGCGCGTTGATCTTGTCGTCCACGTCGGTGATGTTGCGCACATAGGTGACATGGTCGGCGCCATGGAGGTGGCGCAGGAGCCTGAACAGCACGTCGAAGACGATGGCCGGGCGCGCATTGCCGATATGGGCGAAGTCGTAGACCGTGGGGCCGCAGACATACATGCGCACATTGTCCGGATCGATGGGAACGAGGTCTTCCTTGGCGCGGGTCAGCGTGTTGTAGACCCTGAGCCCCCTGAAACCATCCGTCAAACCATCAGTCATCGTCGCTTCCCGTTTTCGACCCGTTCAGACTTCTTCCAACGCGCTCCGGCCAAAAGCAATGGCGATCACGGCCATGCCCGGCAGGAACACAGGGCGGCCGGCCTCCTGGCCAGGGCGTTTTTCTCGTGTGTGAAGGGCGAAAACGTCCGGACCAGCGTGAGGCGCTAGCCGATAATGCAAATGCCGGTAATGGCGCAGAGCGTTTTCATGGCTGTTCTTATCGCCGCAGGAGGAAAACCCGTCAAGACAAAATGCTGATCTTCGAAAGGCTGGGGATCAGGCGGATCGCGCCGGCCCGGACCCAAAAGGAGTATTGTCTCCCGGCCCCGATTGTGAAGGAAATGTTAAGGCTGATGCGGCAATTTTAACGACGTGCTTTCCGATGGGGCTTTCGGTCAAGATTTTGTCGGATTCGATCCCCATCTGCGCGGAAGGGACGACAACGCGGAATCAAGGATCAAGGTATGCCCCGCGAAATGAGCAAGCCAGCAGAGCAATCGACCGGTCAGGAAAAGCTCCTGCTCAGCCAGTATCACGCGGTTGGGCCGGCAGCGATCGCCGCCGCCTTGCAGTGCAAGAGTGAAAAGCCGGCGCCCGTGCCCCGGCCAAGCCCCCTGACGACGCAGACCGACTGAGGTTCTCGTCCGGTCCGCGACCGGGCGCGTTGCAGGGATGACGGGTTTTCCGGCGCAGGCCGGAAGGCGGCATGCGGGAACGGGTGCCGTAGCGCGGCCGGGCGATTGCCGCCGCGACCGCTTCCGGGAATGCCGCAAATGCATCAAATGATGCACAATTTTCACTTGGCCCGCCGGCGGTGCGCATGAGATGTGTCGATCCTTGATCGAGGCATCCAGAGGTTCAGCCGCGCCATGAAGAACGACCCCCTGTCCCATGGTCTCTGGGAGACGACGGCGCCGCCGGCGCCCGCCACCCGGCCGCTCGAAGGCGCCGTACGCAGCGACGTGGCGATCGTCGGCGGGGGCTATACGGGCCTGTCGGCGGCACTGCATCTGGCGGAAGCCGGCGTTTCCGTTGCCGTGCTCGAAGCGGAGGATGTCGGCTTCGGTGGCTCGGGCCGCAATGTCGGCCTGGTCAATGCCGGCATGTGGGTCATGCCGGACGACCTGCCGGCGATCCTCGGCGCCGAGCATGGCGAGCGCCTGCTGACGCTGCTCGGCGATGCGCCGCGTGTCGTGTTCGACCTGGCGGAGCGGCACGAGATAGACTGCGAGGCGGTGCGCAACGGCACGCTGCACTGCGCGGTCGGCCAGTCCGGCGTCCGCCAGCTCGAGCAGCGCGCCCGGCAATGGGCGGCGCGCGGCGCGCCGGTTCGGCTGCTCGATGCCGGCGAAGCCGCGACGCGCATCGGCAGCGACGCCTACGCCGCCGCCCTCCTCGACGAGCGCGCCGGCACGATCCAGCCGCTGGCCTATGCGCGCGGCCTCGCGTCCGCCGCCATCCGTGCCGGCGCGGCGGTCCATACGGGATCGCGCGTCACCCGCGCGGAAGCCGACGGGACCGGCTGGCGGCTTCACACTGAGCGGGGAACGCTGTCGGCGGACACCGTCATCGTCGCCACGAACGCCTATACCCGTACGCCCTGGGCTCCGGTGCGCGAGGAACTCGTCCATCTTCCCTATTTCAACTTCGCGACGCCACCGCTCGCGCCGGACCTGCGGGCGCGGATCCTGCCCGGGCTGGAAGGCGCCTGGGACACGAAGCAGATTCTCACCTCGTTCCGCTGGGACCGCGCCGGGCGGCTCGTTTTCGGCAGCGTCGGCGCGCTGAGCGGCACGGGCCTCGCCATCCACCGCGCCTGGGCGGAGCGCGCCATGGCGCGGGTCTTTCCGCAACTCAGTGGAACCGGCTTCGAGGCGGGCTGGTACGGACAGATCGGCATGACCAACGACCATCTGCCGCGCTTCCACCGGCTGGCGCGGAATGTCGTCGGCTTTTCCGGCTACAATGGACGCGGCATCGGGCCGGGCACCGTGTTCGGCAAGACGCTCGCCGCATTCGTCACCGGCACGCTTGCCGAAGCCGACCTTCCGCTCCCCGTTACCGAGACCGTCCCGCAATCCTTCAGAAGCGCGCGCGAGGGGCTTTACCGCTTCGGCGCGGAAGCCGCCCATCTCTCCCGCATCCTGGTGTGATGCCCATCCGGGAGCAATGACGTCGCCCTTCGGCGGTCAGAACAGCGAGAGCTGGTCGCCGCTCGCATCCTTCGGCTTTTCTTCCGGTGCGGCTGCCCGCCCCTCGGCGCGTTCCTGCAGCTCCGGCCCGATATTGGCCACCTTGTTGACCCGGTCGGAGACCGGAATGGCCTCGAAGAAGCCGGGATCGGCCGGGCGCAGCAGATCGGCCACGTCGCGCGGCTCCCGGTTGAGGCAGTCCAGCCAGCGGGCGAAATCCTGCTGATCGATCACCACCGGCATGCGGTGATGGATGCCGCGCAGATCCTCGTTCGCCTCGGTGGTCAGGATGGCGCCGGTGTCCATTTCCGTGCCGCCCGGCTCCGACCAGCTTTCCATCAGGCCGGCGAAGGCGATCACGCCGCCATGCCTCGGGCGCACCCAGTAGGGTTCGGCCCGTTTGGTGCCGACACGCCGCCACTCATAGAAGCCCGAAGCGGGCACCAACGCGCGGCGATGGCGCATGGCGGCGCGGAAGGAGGCCTTTTCCGCAGCCGTTTCCGAGCGCGCGTTGAACAGCAGCGACAGGTCGGCCGGGTTCTTCGCCCAGGACGGGATCAGGCCCCAGCGCACCAGCATGGTCCGCCGCGTCGGCAGGTTCGATCCCTGGGCCGCCGCCGGGCCGGCGAGCGCCATCAGGATGGGCTGCGTCGGCGCGATGTTGTAGCGGGGCGGGAACGGATCGACCTCCATCACCGCCAGAAGGGATTTGACGGCATCGGACGTCGCGTTGAGGGCAAAGCGTCCGCACATGGCTCAGCCTTTCCCCTGCCCGCCGTCGTCGGTCACGCTCCTGCACCCGGTCATTGCTTCATCCATGGCCGTTCGTCCATTATCGTGCCGACTGTTGGCGATGGGCGGTGGCGATGCAAGGCTTGTGTTCATGAAACCAGAGGAAATCCGCGCGGTGTCCGCCGTCGTCGTCCGCGACGGGCGGTTCCTGCTGGTGCGCCGCGGGCGGGCGCCTGCGAAAGGCCTGTACGCCTTCCCCGGCGGGCGGATCGAGGCGGGAGAGACGGCCCGGCAGGCGGTCGTGCGCGAGCTCTTCGAGGAGACCGGGCTTGCCGGAGAGGTGACGCGCCTGCATCGCCGGCTCCGCCTCGCCAACGAACCGCAAGGCCCCGTCTTCCTGCTCGACGTCTATCGCGCAACCGTTGCGGACGGCACGGCCGTGGCGGGCGACGACGCCAGCGAGGCCGGCTGGTTCACGCTTCCGGAGATGCGCGATCTGCCGGTCACCGACAGCACGCTGGCGATTGCCGAGGAACTCGACGCCCGCGCCGATGCGTGACGTCCCCCTCCCTCAAATGCGCAACGCTCTCACTATTGCCACTTTCTTCACGCCGATGCGGTATGCCTCGCCGCGGCGGGGGCATTTGACATGACGGATGGCGTCGGGAAAATACAGGGCATGAACAGGGGTTGCGCAATCGTCGTCTGCCTCGCGGCGCTGCTCATGGCGGCCGTTCCGGCGCATGCCGTGGAAGCCACCTATGAGAAGCCGCTCCTGCGGCTGGCGGAAGTGCTCGGCGCGGTGCATTATCTGCGCAATGTCTGCGGCGAGGAATCAGACAGCTGGCGGGCCAGAATGCAGGCGCTTCTGGAGACCGAGGCGCCGTCGCCGGCGCGCCGCGAGAAGCTGGTGGCCAGCTTCAACCACGGCTACCGCGCCTTTGCCGGCACCTACCAGAGCTGCACGGCGCAGGCGCGGGCAGCGGTCGAACTCTACATGAAGGAAGGCGCCCTTCTGTCGAAGGACATCGCCCAGCGATACGGGAACTGAGGCGCGAGGATGCGGCACAGAGTGCGGACCACACATCAGGACATGCGGCGGGGTTGCCGCCTTTTCGCCCCGGCGGGCCTTGCCGGGCTCATTCTTCTGACCCTGGCCAGCGTTCCGGCCAATGCGCTGAGCGAGCTTGAGCAAGCGCCGCCGCTGCCGAAAAGCGCGTCGCCCGACAGCGTCGAGCGCGTTCCGCTGCCGCCGCCGGTCGAGACGCCTTCGGCCGTCGAAGGCGAACCTGCAAAGGAGACCGACGGCGAGGAAGCACTCCCGTCCGAGGATGCTCCCGCGCGCGACGCCCTGCGGCCCGACACCGGCGCCGGCAAGCCCGCGCCGGAAATCCACTACGATCTCGACAAGCTGCCCGAGCCGGTGCGGCGGATGCACGGGCTGATCGTCGAGGCCTGCAAGAGTGGCGATCTGGAAGCGCTCAGGCCACTGATCGGGATGGGCGAAAGCATGACCCAGCTTTCGCTGGGCGGCCTCGACGGCGATCCGCTGGAATTCCTGCGCGAACTGTCCGGCGACGGCGAAGGCCAGGAGATTCTCGCCATCTTGCTCGAGGTGCTGCAGGCCGGCTATGTCCATCTCGACGCGGGAACGCCCGCCGAGAGCTATGTCTGGCCGTATTTCTTCGCCCTGCCGCTGGAGACGCTCGACAAGCGCCAGCGCGTCGAGCTGTTCAAACTGGTGACGGCGGGCGATTACGAGGACATGAAGAATTTCGGCGCCTACATCTTCTACCGGGTCGGCATCACGCCGGAGGGGCGCTGGGCATTCTTCGTCGCCGGGGACTGACGCGCCCTTGCAACGGCTGGGCGCATCCCCATATGTTTTCCGGGAGGACATCCAATGACCGGCATCGCACGCTCGGAGACCGCAGCTTTCACCCCCGTGCGGGAGCGGCGGCGCAGCGGCCGCGCCCGGGTCATCCGCCGGGTCGTCCTGTTCCAGGTCAAGCTCATGGCCGACGGGTTCCGCGACGTGGTGATGAGCCCGCTGTCGATCGCCGCCGGCGTGATCGGCGTGCTGTTTCACCGGCATGACGGCGATGTCTATTTCGACCGGCTGATGCGCTTCGGCCGCGATACCGATCACTGGATCAACCTGTTCGACCACCGCAGCGACGGCGACAGCCGCAACGACCCTTCCCTCGACACGATCGCCGACGAGATCGAGAACGCCATCCGCCGCGACTACGCGCGCGGCGGCGTCAGTGCGCGGAGCGCCGAGGCCCTCTCGGAGGTGGCACGCAATCTCCGCCGTCGCTCGCGGCGCTCCTGACAATCCGTGCCTTGCGGCGCCGGGCAAAGCGTCCTAGCTAGAGGGTCTCCAGCACCTCCCACGGACGCTTCGCGGGTTCACCATGCCGACTTGCCTTCTTCATCACCGCGCCCTCATCGCTGTCAGCGGCCCCGAGGCCGAGCATTTCCTGCAGACCATCATCACCACCGATCTCGACCAACTCAAAGCCGGCGAGGCCCGTGCCGGGGCGCTGCTTGCGCCGCAGGGCAAGATCCTGTTCGATTTCATCGTCTCGCGCGCCGGGCCGGATGCGTTCAGCCTGGAATGCCGCGCCGATATCGCCGCCGATCTCCAGCGCCGCCTGACGCTCTACAAGCTGCGCGCGAAGCTCGAGATTTCCGTGAAGGAACAAGGCCCTGTCACCGTTTCATGGGGCGATGATTCCGTTTCCTCAAGCGATGATTCAGCGCTTCTCGACCGCCGTTTTCCCGAAGGCACCCATGTGCTGCGCCGCCATGGCGAAGGCCCGGCTGCCGGTGCGGACATCGCTGCCTGGGATGCGCTCAGGATTGCCCACGCGGTCGCCGAAAGCGGCGCCGACTTCCAGCTCGGAGACGCCTTCCCGCACGACGTGCTCTACGACCAGAATGGCGGCGTCGGTCTGAAGAAGGGCTGCTATGTGGGTCAGGAGGTGGTCTCGCGCATGCAGCATCGCGGCACGGCGCGGCGGCGTGTCCTCACCGTCGCGGGCGAAGCCGCCCTCCCCGCTGCCGGCACCGACCTGACGGCCGGAGGCCGCGCGCTCGGCACGCTCGGCACGGTCCACGGCGCCGCCGGCCTGGCCATCGCCCGGATCGACCGGGTGAAGGACGCCATCGACGCCGGCACGCCCATCCTCGCCGGAGACGTGCCGGTCACGCTCGCCATTCCCGCCTGGGCGCGTTTCACCTTTCCCGACAAGGGCCCCGAGACTGGCCCCGAGATAGGCGGAGACGCCGCCTGATGCCCGGCAAGGGCAAGTCCCCGACCGGCGGTGCAAAGACCGGCCCGGCGACGACGCAACGCGCCTGGCAGCGCATGCTGTCCGGTCGCCGTCTCGACCTGCTCGATCCCTCGCCACTCGACATCGAGATCGGCGACATCGCCCATGGCTTGGCGCGCGTCGCCCGCTGGAACGGCCAGACCGAGGGCGATCACGCCTATTCCGTGGCGCAGCATTCGCTGCTCGTGGAGCAGGTTTTCGGCATGGTCGTCGCCGATGCCACGCCCGACATGCTGCTCGCCACCCTGCTGCACGACGCGCCGGAATATGTCATCGGCGACATGATCTCGCCGTTCAAGGCGACGCTCGGTGACGACTACAAATCCGTCGAGAAGCGCTTGCAGCGCGCCATCCATCTGCGTTTCGCGCTTCGGCCGGACCTCAAGGAAACGCTGAAGAAGGCCATCAAGCGCGCCGACCGCGTGGCTGCCTTCTACGAGGCGACGAGGCTCGCCCGTTTCGACGAGGCTGAGGCGGCGCGGTTCTTCGGCCGCCCGCGCGGCGTCCCGCCCGAAACGCTGGATCTGGCTCCCCTGCCCGCCAAGCGCGCCCAGAAGGCATTCATCGTGCGCTTCGAAGCGATCGAAGCGATGCGCGTGGACGGTCCAGGGTCACGATCAAACATCTGAAATGGATTGATCGGCCACGTCCGTATCGCGCGAGCCGACGCGCGTCGCTCTCGAACCGTCCGCGGGTTCCTCCGCGATTGTCGAGAAGCAATGACAATCTCGAGGCCCGGCGATCAACATCGTGAACCATAGTTCACAATTCAATTGACCTCAGCCCGATCTGTGAACTATAATTCACAGATGATCGAAGTGCGCAAAACCGCCGAGTTCGCCTCTTGGTTCAAGTCTCTCAGGGACATTCGCGCCAGAGCTCGCATCGAGATCAGGATTGCGCGGATCGAGATCGGGAACTTTGGCGACACCAAGTTCTTCGATGGCATCGGCGAGATTCGTATCAGCTACGGGCCGGGCTACCGCGTCTATTTCACCAGACGGGGCGACACGGTTGTTCTTCTCCTCTGCGGCGGCGACAAATCTTCCCAGAGGAAGGATGTAAGGAAGGCCATCGCTATGGCCAGGGAGTTGGATTGATGGCGATTGAGACAACCAGATGGGATGTAACCGAGTACCTGGACGATGAAGAGGCCATCTTCGCATATGTCGAGGCAGCTTTCGAGGATGGCGACCCTGCCCTTATCAAGCATGCTCTGGGCAACGTGGCTCGCGCTCGCGGAATGACTGCGATTGCGAAGGAGGCCGGCGTGACCCGCGAGGCTCTTTACAAAGCGCTCAGCGAGAAAGGCGACCCAAAGCTCTCAACCCTGCTCGGCGTCGCCAAAGCGCTCGGTGTCAGACTGACCGTCTCCCCCGTCGGGCCGGGCTGAAACAGTGCGGGGGTCCGGCAAGCGCCATTGCTGGTTGCTGCATCGCTTCGTCTCATGCGGAACAGCAAGGAGCAGACCGGTTCAACGTTTCCGTTGAATGCCGAACCGGTCTGGCATGTGACCTAGCGTTCCAGACGGTCGATGAACCACTGGGTCAGACGGGTCCAGACCGCATCCTTCTCGCCCGCATCCTCGCAGCCATGGTCGAGATTGGGATTGTCGTTGACCTCGATCACGTAGATGCCCTCCGGCGTTTCCTTGATGTCCACGCCATAGAGCCCGTCGCCGATGCAGCGCGCCGCGCGCACGGCGATGTCGATCACCGCCGGCGGCGTCTCGGCCAGCGTGAAGGAGCGGAAGCCGCCTTCGTCGGGCCGTCCGCCGCGCTCGTGGTTGACGATCTGCCAGTGCTTCTTGGCCATCAGGTAGTGCACCGCGAACAGCGGCTCGCCGCCCAGAACGCCGATGCGCCAGTCGAACTCCGTCGGCAAGAATTTCTGCGCGATGAGGAGGTCCGAATCCTCCATCCACTTGCTCGCCAGCGTCTTCAGCTCGGCCAGGTTCGACGCCTTCTTGACGCCGCGCGAGAACGAGCTGTCGGGAATTTTCAGCACCAGCGGGAAGCCGAGCTGGTCGGCGGCCCGCTCCAGGTCGCCCGGCCCGGCGATCATCACCGCCGGCGGCACCGGCACGCCGTGGCCCGTCAGAAGCTCGTTCAGGTAGACCTTGTTGGTGCAGCGGATCATCGACAGGGGGTCGTCGATGACCGGCATCCCCTCCTGCTGGGCGCGGCGGGCGAAGCGATAGGTGTGGTTCGAGATGGCCGTCGTCTCGCGAATGAACAGGGCGTCGAAATTGGCCAGCCGCGGCAGGTCCTTCCGGGTGATCGGCTCGACCTCCACCCCCATCCGCGCCGCCACCCGCGACCAGTGCTTGAGCGACGAGATGCTGGACGGCGGCAGCTCCTCCTTCGGATCGACCAGCGTGGCGAAGGTGTAGCGCGAGGGCGCGCGCCCCTTGCCGTCGCGCCACTGGCGGCTTGTGTAGGTCTCCAGGGAGGCGATGAAACGCTCCTTCTCGGCATCGGTCATGCGAGCCGGAGGGCGGAAGCCGATCCGGGTGATCGTCGCCCAGTCGCCGTCCTTGATCACCACTTCCAGCGCCGGCGCCCGGAACCAGTCGAACAGCAGCCGGGCGAAACGCTCCCAGGCCTTGCTCGGTCCGATGCCGAAGAACACGCTGACGGTTGCCGGGAACGTTCCGCCCAGCTCCTCGCGGCAGCGATTGAGCGCCTGTTCCAGCTCCGGCAGCGCGTTCTCGTAGAGCTTGCGCGCCGACAGGTCGATCATCGTCTCGACCGAGGGAATCACCCGGTGGCCGCGCGAGCTCGCCAGCAGCGACGCGTAGTAGCCGCGGCTCTGGTAGGCGTAGCTCGATGAAAGATTGATGATCTTGGGGCGTTGCCCACGAAACAGCGCCGGATGGGCGAGGTAGTCGCGGTTGGTGATGATCTTGTGGGGGGTGGCGAACTCGTCGAGATCGCCCTTCTTGCCAGTCAGGATGACCCAGGTCATTTAGGGCCGTTCTCCGTCTTCGGTGCCGCGCAGTTGCTTTTCGTAGCGCAAGGCCGACATCCCGTCATGATAATAGTTGTCGCGCCGCGCGAAGCGGCGATAGCCGTTTCTTTCGTATAAGGCGATGGCCCCCCGATTGTCCTCGCGCACCTCCAGGCGCATGGCGCGGCGGCGGCGGTTTCCGGCCTCCGCCTCGACGGCATGCAGGAGGGCGCCGGCCACGCCGCGGCCGGTCCTGACCGGCGACACGGCGATGGAATAGAGCCGCGCGACCCGGTGCAGGCGGTTCAGGAGAGCGATCGCATAGCCGGCGATGTCCGCCCCGTCGATGGCCACAAGCGCGATCGCGGAGGGCCGGCCGATCAGGGCCCTCATGGAGCGGCGCGACAGCCTGTCGCCGGCGAAGGCGGCGTTCTCGATGGCCAGCAGCGCTTCGATATCCCCGGGCTCGGCGGGGCGGATCTCAAAAGGCATGGAACAGCAACGATCTCCGCATGGTCAGGTTCCGGCGGCATGCGGCATGCCTGGATCGCCGTGCGTCCTTTCGGGCGCACAATGGACGATCCGGATCAATGATGAAGCATCGGAACAACCGAGAACCGGCGTCCACTTTTCGGTCCGATGCTCTAATGGCGCATCGGAACAACCGAAAACCGGCGTCCACTTTTCGGTCCGATGCTCTAATGGCGCATCGGAACAACCGAAAACCGGCGTCCACTTTTCGGTCCGATGCTCTAACAATGGACGATCCGGATCAATGATGAAGCATCGGAACAACCGAGAACCGGCGTCCACTTTTCGGTCCGATGCTCTAATGGCGCATCGGAACAACCGAAAACCGGCGTCCACTTTTCGGTCCGATGCTCCAGCCGCTGATTTGCGACCAACCTCCAGGCTTGCTAGACACGGGGTCTTCGCAAGGCCGATGCAGGCCGGACGCCGCAACGATCCCGGACGGGAAACGTTGCGGATTTCGACAGGGGCGGTGTTTCGGTTCAGAGACATCGACGATCACAAACACTGCACGGAGATTTTCTTATATGGAAATGCAATCAGAGCGGCTCATGACCATGGCGCAGGCGGCAATGGCCGAGGTCAGCCAGTTCGCGGTATCCTACGCTTTCTCGATTCTCGGCGCCATCATCCTGATCATCGCGGGCTTCATCGTTGCCGGCGCGGCGGAGCGCGGGATCTACAAGGCGCTGATGCGCCTGCCCGCTTTCGACGACACGCTGAGCGCCTTCCTCTCGAAGGTCGCCCGCTACGCCATCCTGATTCTCGTCGGCGTCACGGTGCTCGCCCAGTTCGGCGTGCAGACGGCGAGCATCATCGCCGCGCTCGGCGCGGTCGGCCTCGCCGTCGGCCTGGCGCTGCAGGGCACGCTGCAGAACATCGCCGCCGGCATCATGCTGCTGGTGCTGAAGCCCTTCCGCACCGGCGAGTATGTGGAGGCAAACGACATCACCGGCACCATCCGGTCGATCGGCCTGTTCGCCACCGAGATGAAGACGGTGGACGGACTGTACGTTCTCGCGCCGAACAGCGCGCTGTGGAACACCGCCGTCACCAATTATTCGCGCAACGCCCAGCGCCGCAACGATCTGGTGATCGGCATCGGCTACAACGACGACATCGAGCGGGCGGAGAAGGTGATGCTGGACCTCGCCGCGAAGGACGGGCGCGTGCTCAGGGATCCGGAGCCGGCAACCTTCGTTTCCGAGCTCGGCGACAGCGCCGTCGGGGTCACCCTGCGTTACTGGACCGCCACCCCGGACTGGCTGTCGACGCGGCACGCCCTGACCAAGGCCACCAAGCAGGCATTCGACGCGAACGGCATCTCGATCCCCTTCCCGCAGCGCGATGTTCACTACCTGCCGGTCGCGACCGGCGCGGAAGTGGCGAAAGGCAAGGACAAGCCGGCGTCCTCCGCCCGGTCCAAGCCTACCCGGCAGGCCGCAGGGAAATAGCGGGGACCGCGACGCGGCCGCCGATCCGAATGGAGACGCTTCGTTCGGCCGAGCGCGCCGCGCCCGGTTTCCTCTTGTATGAACAAAACTGAACGGTCATGCAGGATTAATTCATTTGAGCAGATCTCCCCCTCGGGTAATCTGCCGGCCCTTTCCTGCATCACCGTCGGCATCGGCGGCATCCAAGAGAATCGCCCAAGAGAATCGCCATGTCCCAGGCCAGCCCTGCCCGATCCACCCAGCAGCCCACGCTTCCATGGCTGATCATCGTCTGTGGCTGCCTCATCGCGGCGCTGAACTTCGGCCCGCGTTCGGCGATGGGCTTCTTCCAGCTGCCGATGCTGGCCGACACCGGCTGGGACCGCACCACGTTCGGGCTGGCCATGGCGATCCAGAACCTGTTGTGGGGCATCGGACAGCCCATCTTCGGGGCGGTCGCCGACCGTTTCGGCACCTGGCGGGTGCTGGCCCTGTCGGCGGTCCTTTATGCTTCCGGCCTTTTGATGATGGCGACCGCCACCAACACGGCGATGCTGCATATCGGCGGCGGCGTGCTGGTCGGTCTCGGCGTCGCGGGCGCTTCCTTCAGCATCATCCTGGCGGCCTTCGCCCGCAACGTGCCCGCCGAGAAGCGCAGCTTCATTTTCGGGCTGGCGACGGCAGCGGGCTCGGCAGGCATGTTCCTCTTCGCGCCGATCAGTCAGGGCCTGATCGACGCCTTCGGCTGGTCGGACACTCTGATCTACATGAGCATCGCCATGCTGATCGTGCCGATCCTGGCGATCCCGCTGATCGGCAATGCCGCGTCGAACCGGGCGGCGCAGGCAGAATTCCAGCAAACGGTCGGGCAGGCGCTGCGCGAGGCGCTCGGCCATCGCAGCTTCGTGCTGCTCGTCTCCGGCTTCTTCGTCTGCGGTTTCCAGGTGGCGTTCATCACGGCGCACTTTCCCGCCTATATCGGCGACATCGGCATCGACGCCCGCTATGCGGTGATCGCGCTGGCGCTGATCGGCTTCTTCAACATCATCGGCTCGCTGGCGTCCGGCTATATCGGCCAGCGCTATCCGAAGCCGGCCTTCCTGGCGCTGATCTATATCGGCCGGTCGATCGCCGTGACGGCGTTCCTGCTCCTGCCGCAGACGCCGCTCAGCGTCACCATCTTCGCCATCGTCATCGGCCTGTTGTGGCTATCCACCGTGCCGCCGACCAATGCGCTGGTTGCGACCATGTTCGGCACAAGGCATCTCGGCCTGCTGGGCGGCGTGGTGTTCTTCTCCCACCAGGTCGGTTCCTTCCTCGGCGTCTGGCTGGGCGGCTATCTGTACGACCTGTTCGGCAGCTATGATCCCGTCTGGTGGCTCGGCGTGCTTCTCGGCCTCTTCGCGGCCGTCGTGCACTGGCCGATCCGCGAGCAGGCCGTCGAGCGGCCGGTTCTGTCGCCGGCCGAGTAACCTTCAGTCCACGGATGACTGCTTGCCGCGCGCCAAGGCCGCGATGAAGCCGGCGCGCGCGCCCGGCTCCTCGAGGCCGCGCGGCTCGTAGACGTTGCGGTGGAAAAAGAACCCGGTCAGGCGGAACGCCTGGTCGAGCGCGTCGCCTTCGGCGGGCGCCTGCGCGCCGCCCTGTTGCAGGAAGGCCGGCAGCGGCAGCAGCCTGTCGCTCCAGGGTTCGCCGGCTTCCAGCGTCACGGCGCGGCCGGATTTCGGCGAGACATAGGCCAGTTTCTCGCGGGCGCCCGTCAGCGCGCATCGCGACAGGTCGAGGCCAAAACCCAGCTCATCGAGCAGTGCCAGCTCGAACCGCACCACCAGCGCGCCGGCCAGTGCGGCGTCGTCCAGATGCGCGGTGATGATTTTCAGGGTCTCGTAGAGGCCGGCATGCGGGTCGCGCTCGGGCATCAGCCGCAGATGGGCGGCCACGAGCTGGATGCCGTAGACGGCGACTGCGGAAGACAGGAGCCGCGCCGCGTTCAGCTCCAGCGGCTCCACCTGGAACAGGCCCAGATGCTCGTCGAGGCGCGCGCGCCAGACCAGATCGACCCGGTTGCCGGGTTGCAGAAGCGGCTGCATGCGGCGCGAACGCCCGCCCTTGACCATGCCCAGATGGCGGCCATGGGCGGCGGTCATCGTCTCGAGGATGACGCTCGTCTCGCCGTGCCTGCGCGCGCCCAGGATGATGCCTTCGTCACGCCATTCCATGCAGCGACTGTCCTCCCCTCACCCGGGGAATTCAAGGCCCATCTCGCGGTAGCGCTCGGGATCGTTGCCCCAGCCCTCGCGCACCTTGACGAACAGGAACAGGTGGACCGTCTGCTCGAGGATGCCGGAGATGTCCTCGCGCGACGCCTGGCCGACGGCGCGGATGGTCGCGCCCTTGTGGCCGAGCACCAGCTTCTTCTGGCTGTCGCGCTCCACATAGACGACCTGGTCGATGCGCACCGAGCCGTCCTTGCGCTCCTCCCATTTCTCCGTCTCCACATGCAGCGAATACGGCACTTCCTGATGCAGGCGCAGAAACAGTTTTTCGCGCGTGATCTCGGCGGCGAGCTGGCGCATCGGCAGGTCGGAGATCTGGTCTTCCGGGTAATACCAGGGGCCGGCGGGCAGGGTTGCCGCCATGTAGTCGAGGAAATCCCTGCAGCCGGAGCCGTTCAGGGCCGAAAGCATGAAGGTCCGGTCGAAAGCCACCTTCTCGTTGGCGAGCGCGGCGAGCTCGAGGAGCGTCTCGCGCTTCACCCGGTCGATCTTGTTGAGAATGAGCACCTTCGGCTGGGCGACATCCTTCAGCCGGTCGAGGATCGCCGCCGCGTCGCCCTTGATGCCGCGCTCGGCGTCGATCAGCAGCGCGACGATGTCCGCATCCTTGGCGCCGCCCCAGGCGGTGGTGACCATGGCGCGGTCGAGGCGGCGGCGCGGGTTGAAGATGCCCGGCGTGTCGATGAAGACGATCTGCGCCGCGTCATGGGTGGCGATGCCGCGGATGATGGCACGCGTCGTCTGCACCTTGTGCGTGACGATCGACACCTTGGCGCCGACAAGCTGGTTGAGCAGGGTCGACTTGCCGGCATTGGGCGCGCCGATCAGCGCGACGAAGCCCGAACGCGTCTCGGCCGGGTTTTCGGCGGGCTCACTCGTTGAAGGTCTGTTCTCGTCGCTCATGAAGCGGCCTCGCTGTTCTGCCACACGCCTTCGCGTTCCAGCATGCTTGTCGCGGCGGCCTGCTCGGCCTCGCGCTTGGAACGCCCGCGTCCATGGGCGGGCTTGTAGCCCTTGACGCGGACGGCGATGGAGAAGATGGGATCATGATCCGGTCCCTGCCGGTCTTCAACCGCATAAACGGGCGTCGCGCCGGAAACCTGATGCGCCCATTCCTGCAGCGTCGTCTTGGGGTCGCTGCGCGCCGCGTCGGCGGCCTGCGCCCGCTCGCCCCAGTGCCGGCGGATGAAGCCGCGCGCCGCGTCCAGCCCGCCCTGCAGGAAGATCACCGCGATCAGCGCTTCCATCACGTCGGCGCGCAGATTGACCTGTTTGCGGGCCGCCGCGCCGCGCAGGTCGCTGCCGATGTGGATCAGCGGGCTGATCTCCAGCGCATCGGCGATCTCCGCCAGCGTCTCGGCGTTCACCAGCGCGTTGAGGCGGACGGAAAGCTCGCCCTCCGGCGCCTGCGGAAACTGCTCGTGCAGCAGCTCGGCCACCGCCAGGCCCAGCACCCGGTCGCCGAGAAACTCCAGCCTTTGATAGTCGAAGCCGGCCTTGCCGCGGGCGCTCGCATGCGTCAGCGCGCGCTCCACCAGCTCGTTGTCCTCGAACGCGATGCCGGTGCGGGTGCTGACGGCTTCCAGAAGGTCTTTTCCGCGCAGGCGTTTTGCGGCCATCGGCTTGGGCAATCTCAGTCGACCCAGTCGAAGATGCGCGACGGGCGCACCTCGGACGGCCAGCGCCACAGTTCGAGCGGGCTGGCGCCGCCGGCGATGGAAAAGAAGATGATGTTGGCACGGCCGACCAGGTTTTCCAGCGGCACGAAGCCGACCGAGAAGCGGCTGTCGGCGGAGTTGTCGCGGTTGTCGCCCATCATGAAGTAATGGCCCTCGGGAACGACGAATTCGCGCGTGTCGTCGCCGACGCCGTTCGGGGTCAGGTCGAGCGTCTCGTAGGACACGCCGTTGGGCAGCGTCTCGCGGTAGAGATCGACCGGGCGATCCATCTCGGTGACGTCCGCATCGTCGATCTGTCCGATCTTCTCGCGTTCGACGGCCTCGCCGTTGATGTAGAGCGCACCGCCCTGCATCTGGATCGTGTCGCCCGGCAGGCCGACCACCCGCTTGATGTAATCGATCGACGGATTCGGCGGGAACTTGAACACCACCACATCGCCGCGCTCCGGCTCACCGCCCCAGATGCGGCCGGAGAAGAGCGGCGGCGAGAACGGCAGGGAATGCCGCGAATAGCCGTAGGCCCATTTGGTGACGAACAGATAGTCGCCCTCGAGCAGGGTTGGCCGCATCGACCCGGACGGGATCGAGAACGGCTGGAACAGGAAGGTGCGGATCACCAGCGCCAGAAGCAGCGCTTGGATGATCACACTCACGGTCTCGCCCAACCCGCCCGATTTCTTCGTCGATTTGTCGGCCACGCTCATCATATCCTCGGTTCAGATCTTTCGGCTCGGTCTTATCGCGCCCGCGGCCCCGCGGCAATGCGGCAGCGGCGCAGGCCTGTTTATTTCGGTTTCGCGGCGCGCGCCCGCTTTTGCGCGGTCAGCGCCGCGGCACGGCCTCGATGATGACGAAAGCCTGCGCCAGCGGATAATCGTCGGTGATCGTCAGATGGATATGCGCTTCCGTGCCGTCGGGCGTCATCGATGCCAGACGCAGCGCCGCGCCGCCGGTGAGCTGCATGGTCGGCTTGCCGCCCGGCAGGTTGACGACACCCATCTCGCGCCAGAACACGCCGCGCGAAATGCCGGTGCCCAGTGCCTTCGAGCAGGCTTCCTTGGCGGCGAAGCGCTTGGCGTAGGAGGCCGCCCGTTCGCTGCGCCTGTCGGACTTGGCGCGCTCGACCTCGGTGAAGACGCGCTGCGTGAAACGCTCGCCATAGCGCTCCAGGGTCTTGGAGACGCGGCGGATGTCGATGAGGTCGCTGCCGATGCCGATGATCATCAGCTGGTCGCGGTGCGTGGGCCGAGGGATTGCGCACGGGCGCGGCGGCGGGCGCGCTCGGCGAGCCGCTTGCGCCGCTGCTCGCGAAACGTGATCGTCGCCCACCGCGTCAGCACGTAGAAGAACACGGCGAAGACCATCCCGAGTGGCAGGGCGCCGACGGTCATCGGCTTGATCAGCGGCTGCCAGAGCTGCGAGAACTCCAAATGGCGCAGCATCCGCCCGATATGCACGGGCGCGACATTCGCCTCATGGCCGGCATAGAGGATCAGCCGTCCCGTCTCCAGCGTCGCGCCCCAGATGAAAGGGAAGGTCAGCGGATTGCCGACGGCGGTGCCGAGGGCCGAGGCGACCAGATTGCCGCCGACGCACCAGGCCAGCAGCGCGGCGATGAAGAAGTGAAATCCCATGAAGGGCGTGAAGGAGGCGAAGACTCCCGCGGCGACGCCGGCGGCGATGGCGTGTGGCGTGGCCGTCAGCCTCAGGGCGCGCTTGACGAAATACTGCGCGGACCGCCAGAACGAGCGGCGCGGCCACACCATGGTGCGGGTCCGCTCCCAAACATCAGCCGGCTTCCTGCGTCGAAACAACATGCGGTGACACCACGCCCCAGAAAAAACGAATCCCTGCCCACACCGAAGGATAGACTAAGTCTCGCCCCTTAACGACGCGTTCCCACGGACGCGCCATCAACCCGATATAGGCGGGCCGGCTCGCGATGGGCAAGGGAAGCACCCCGCTCTGCGAGGATTTCCCGGCGGGTCGGGCGGACAGGGCAAGGCCTAGCGCGGGGTGTGGGCGGAATTGGGGCGGTGCTCAGCCGGACTTTCCCCTCCGGCGCTTCTCGCGGATCTTCAGCACCCCACCCTCGGGATGGTCGATCTCGAAGGCGTTGGTCTTGCGCACCAGGTCGCTCAGCTTGCGGAAGCCATAGGTGCGCGGGTCGAAATCCGAGGCGAGGTTGGCAAGCTGCGTCCCCAGGGCGCCGAGCGGTACCCAGCCGTCGTCCGGCTCCATCTGCGAGAGCACTTTCCTGATGATGGGCGTCGCCTTGGCGATGGGCTGGAGCGGCTTCTTGGACCTGCCGGCGTCGGGCGCATCGGCCACCGCGTCGGGCAGCAGGTTTTCCGTATAGACGAAACGGCGGCATGCCTGCCGGAAACTCTCCGGCGTCTTCTGCTCGCCAAAACCGTAGACGTCGATCCCCTGCTCGCGGATACGCGCGGCGAGCCGCGTGAAGTCGCTGTCCGAGGACACGAGACAGAACCCGTCGAGCCGGCCGCTGTGCAGGAGATCCATCGCGTCGATCACCAGCGTGATGTCGGAGGCATTCTTGCCGGTCGTGTACGCGAACTGCTGCTGCGGGATGATCGCGTGCTTCGACAGGATCTCCGCCCACGCCTTCGAGCGCGTGCTGGAGAAGTCGCCATAGATGCGGCGGACGCTAGCCTCGCCGATCTTGGCGATTTCCTCGAACAGCCCGTCTGCGATCCGTGCCGAGGCGTTGTCGGCGTCGATCAGGACCGCAAGACGCGGCGAGCGGTTGTCGTTGTTGGCCATGAGACACCTCGTTGCGCGGTTTGCCCGACCGTAGAGCATTTCGCAGTCGGGTGGAATCACCCGGCACCCGCATACATTCGGAGAAACAATGAGATAGAGCGTTCTATCTGCGGACGGCAAACACCGGGCCGTCGGGCCTCAGCCGTTCACCCGGTGCGCGTCGCTGACGCAGTTGCTTTCCTTGAGCTGCGAGACCAGGCGGTTCAGATGCTTCAGGTCCCAGACCTGCAGGTCGAACAGCATTTCGGTGAAATCGGGCGCCGTCCGCTCCATCGAAAGGGAGTGGATGTTGGCATCGTTCGCCGCGATGAGCTGCGCGATCTCGGCCAGCGAGCCCGGCTCGTTGATCGCCGTGACCGACAGGCGCACGGGAAAACGCTCCTTCATGTGCTCGTCGATGTCCCAGCGTACGTCGATCCAGCGTTCCGGCTGGTCGTCGAAGGCGGTCAGCGCCGGCGACTGAATGGGGTAGATGATGATGCCGGACCCCGGATGAAGGATACCGACGATGCGGTCGCCCGGAACAGCGCCTTCGGGCGCGAAACGCACCGGCAGGTCGCCGGAAACACCGCGAATGGGCAGGGCGCCGTGCCCGTTCGTTTCCTTGGCCTGCTCGCCGCCCTTGGCGCGCTTCGCCTTGCGCGACGAGCGGCCGGGAATCTGGAACAGCATGCCGGCGGCGTTGCGGAGGTTGAACCAGCCCTCCTCCCGCTCCTTTGGCGCCTGCGTGACGCGTTCGTCCTTGTAGTCGGGGAAGACGGCGCGCACGACATCCTGCGAGGACAGCTCGCCGCGCCCCACGGCGGCCAGCACGTCCTCCACGTCCTGGCGGCCCAGCCGGTGCAGGATGGGTTTCAGCGCATCGCGCGAAAACGTCTTTCCCGCGCGGTCGAAGGCGCGTTCGAGGATCCGCGCGCCGAGGCCGGAATACTGCTTGCGGATGGCGTTGCGCGTGGCGCGGCGGATGGCCGCCCGCGCCTTGCCGGTGACCACCACCGATTCCCACGCGGCAGGCGGCACCTGCGCCTTGGAGCGGACAATCTCCACCTCGTCGCCGTTCTTCAGTTCCGTCATCAGCGGCATGATGCGGCCGTTGACCTTGGCGCCGACGCAGGTGTCGCCGACATCCGTGTGCACCGCATAGGCGAAGTCGATCGGCGTCGCGCCGCGCGGCAGAGCGATGAGCTGCCCCTTCGGCGTGAAGCAGAACACCTGGTCCTGGAACAGCTCCAGCTTGGTGTTCTCGAGAAAGTCCTCGGGCGTGTCGCCCTCCGACAGCGCCTCGATGGTGCGCCGCAGCCAGGCATAGGCATTGGTGTCGCGCGAGATCCTGTGGTCGGCGCCGTTCACCTTGCCGCCCAGATCCTTGTAGATCGAATGGGCGGCAACGCCGTATTCGGCGATCCTGTGCATCTCGAAGGTGCGGATCTGCAGCTCGACGCGCTGGCGCGACGGGCCAACGATGGTGGTGTGGATCGAGCGGTAATCGTTCTGCTTCGGCGTCGAGATGTAGTCCTTGAAGCGCCCCGGGACCATCGACCAGGTGGCGTGGATGACGCCCAGCGCCCGGTAGCAGTCCTCCACCGTGTCGACCAGCACGCGGAAGCCGAAAATGTCGGAGAGCTGTTCGAAGGAGAGCGCCTTGGTCTCCATCTTGCGGAACACCGACCAGGGCTTCTTCTGCCGGCTCTTCACCGTCGCCTTGATGTGGTGTTCGGCGAACAGGTGCGACAGCGCTTCCTCGATGGCCTTGATGACGCCCCGGTTGCGCTCGAAGAACTCGGCCAGCCGCTCGGTGACGGCGCGGAACGCCTCCGGATTGATGTAGCGGAAGGCCAGCTCCTCCAGCTCCTCGCGCATGTCCTGCATGCCCATGCGGCCGGCGAGCGGCGCGTAGATCTCCATCGTCTCCTCGGCGATGCGCAGGCGCTTCGCCTCGGGCACGTGATCGAGCGTGCGCATGTTGTGCAGGCGATCCGCCAGCTTGACGAGAAGCACGCGCACATCCTCGGAGATCGCCAGCAGAAGCTTGCGCAGGTTCTCCGCCTGATGCGCCTTCTTCGACACCAGGTCGAGCCGCTTCAGCTTGGTCAGTCCATCGACCAGCTTGCCGATGTCGGGGCCGAACAGCTCGTCGATCTCGGCGCGCGTGGCGCTGGTGTCCTCGATCGTGTCGTGCAGCAGGGCGACCGCGATGGTCGCCTCGTCCAGATGCATGTCGGTGAGGATCGCCGCCACTTCGAGCGGGTGCGAGAAATAGGGGTCGCCGGAAGCGCGGCGCTGGTGGCCGTGCTTCTGCATCGCGTAGACATAAGCCTTGTTGAGAAGCGCCTCGTTGACGTCAGGCTTGTAGCGCTGGACACGCTCGACAAGCTCGTACTGACGCATCATGGGCGGCTTCCTCGTTATGACCAGCTGCGCCCGGCTATGCGTCGCGCAATACAAAACATGCGCCGCGGCGTGCACGGCGCATGTTCAAGATAGGCAGGAAACAACCGAGGCGGAAGAGGCAGCCGCGCCCGGTGATGCCTCCAGATCAGAAATCGTCGCTTTTTTCCGGCGCGACCAGGCCCTCGATGCCGGCGAGCAGGTCTTCCTCGCTCATCCGGTCGAAGGAGACGACCTCTTCTTCCGTCTCGGCAACGGCTTCGGCGGGGGCGTCGGTCGGCTCGCTGATGGCCGGCAGATCGGCTTCCGGCTCGTCCACCTCGACATGCTTCTGCAGCGAGTGGATCAGCGCTTCCTTGAGGTCGCCGGGCGAGAGCGTCTCGTCGGCGATCTCGCGCAGCGCCACGACGGGATTCTTGTCGTTGTCGCGATCGACGGTAATGGCCTCGCCCTGGGAAATCTGGCGGGCGCGGTGGCCGGCCAGCAGGACCAGGTCGAACCGGTTATCTACCTTGTCGATACAGTCTTCAACGGTCACACGGGCCATAAGGTGCCCCTTTCATGCGTCAATCTGTGAAGGAATCTTGCGGGTCCATAGCCCGAACGCCGGCGAAATTCAAGGGCGCCTGCCGCTTGCGAGACAGCTCGCACACGCAATTGCGGCGCCGTGATGGCGAAAGCACCGAAAGCGTCCTTCCGGCAGGAGCCAAGACCCGGTTCGCTTGTATTTACAACAATTCCATTTATTGGTTGGAACTATCATTTTCCAGCGCTATTTCATCATAAGTGATAGCTATTTGGGCCTTTTTTGCAACGTGTCGGCTCGGGGCCATTCCGATACGATCTTTTTGACAAGGGATTTTTCAAGATGTTCGATCCACGCGAGAAAATCGCTCTGTTCATAGACGGAGCAAATCTCTACGCGACATCGCGCGCACTCGGCTTTGACATCGATTATCGCAAGCTGCTCAGCAGCTTTCGCGAGCGCGGCTATCTGCTGCGCGCCTACTACTACACCGCCCTCGTCGAGGATCAGGAGTATTCCTCGATCCGCCCGCTGATCGACTGGCTGGACTACAACGGCTACAAGGTGGTGACCAAGCCGGCAAAGGAATTCACCGATTCAGCCGGCCGGCGCAAGATCAAGGGCAACATGGACATCGAGCTGGCGATCGACGCGCTGGAGCTTTCGGATGTCGTGGACCACTATGTGATCTTCTCCGGAGACGGCGACTTCCGCACGCTGGTCGAGGCGCTGCAGCGCAAGGGGCGCAAGGTCAGCGTGGTGTCGACCATCCAGTCGCAGCCGCCGATGATCGCCGACGACCTGCGGCGGCAGGCCGACAATTTCATCGATCTCGTCTCGTTGCGCGACATGGTCGGGCGTGCGACAAGCGAGCGGCCCGTCCGCAAGGCCGAGCCGCAACAGGATGAAGACGAGCCTTTCGACGATTTATGAGTTCCGCCAAAGCGCTTCACGAGCCGCCGCATGATTGCGCGCTGTGTCCCCGCCTGCACGATTTCATCGCCGGCTGGCGCGACCGGGAGCCGGACTGGCACAACGGACCCGTCCCCATCTTCACGCCCAAGGCGGGCGATGATGCGGTGCGGCTACTGATCGTCGGGCTGGCGCCCGGCCTGCGCGGCGCGAACCGCACGGGACGGCCCTTCACCGGCGACTACGCCGGCGACCTGCTCTACGACACCCTGCTGCGTTTCGGTTTCGCGCGCGGCCGCTACGCCGCCCGACCCGACGACGGCCTTGAGCTGGTGGATACGGCGATCATCAATGCGGTGCGCTGCGTCCCTCCGGAAAACAAGCCGGTCGGCGCCGAGATCAACACCTGCCGGACGCATTTCTTCGCCCCGGCGCTGGCGCGGTTTCCCAGTCTCCGAGCAATCGTGACGCTCGGCCTGATCGCCCATCAATCGACCGTGCGGGCGCTCGGCGGGCGCGTCGCCGCGCATCCCTTCAGCCATGGCGGCCGCCAGGAGATCGCCGGGCTGACGCTGTTCTCCAGCTATCACTGCTCGCGCTACAACACCAATACCGGGCGCCTGACCGAGGCGATGTTCGTGGATGTGTTCGGCGCGGTAGAGAGGTTTGTAGCGAATAGCGAATAGCGAATAGAAAAATTGGCGGAGGCGGAGGGAGCGCAAGCAAAACTCCCTATTCGCTCTCTTTCTCACCCATGCTGCTTCAACAGCCTCGCCTTCTCGCGGTTCCAGTCGCGCTGCTTGGATGTCTCGCGCTTGTCGTGCAGCTTCTTGCCGCGCGCGACGGCCAGATGCAGCTTCGCCAGGCCGCGCTCGTTGAAATAGAGCTTTAGCGGCACCAGCGTCATGCCCTCGCGCTCGATGGCCTGGCCCAGCCGCGCCATCTCGCGCTTGGACAACAGCAGCTTGCGCCTGCGGCGCGGCTCATGGTTGAAGCGGTTTCCGGCAAAGTATTCCGGGATATAGGCGTTGATCAGCCAGAACTCGCCGCCCTCGATCGAGGCATAGGATTCCTGGATGTTCGCCTGTCCCTCGCGCAGCGACTTCACCTCGGTTCCAGCCAGCACGATGCCGGCCTCGAGCGTGTCGAGCACCTCATAGGAAAAGCGCGCCTTGCGGTTGTCGGCGACCGTCTTCTGATTGGGATTCTTGTCCTTGGCCATGGTCCTGGATAACTGGGGGCTCTGCCTCAGTTCATCAAGCCCGCATGCTTGAGCGCGGCGTCGATGCGCGCGGCGGTTTCCGTCTCGACCGGCACCAGCGGCAGGCGCTGCACGTTCTCCATGCGGCCAAGGCGCGACAGCGCATATTTCGCGCCGCCCGGATTGGGTTCGATGAACAGCGCCTTGTGCAGCGGCATCAGGCGGTCCTGCAGTTCGATTGCCCGTGCCCGGTCACCCTCGAGCGAGGCCTTCTGGAACGCGGCGCAGAGCCGCGGCGCGACATTCGACGTCACCGAGATGCAGCCGACGCCGCCATGGGCGTTGAAGCCCAGGGCAGAGGCGTCCTCGCCCGAAAGCTGGATGAACTCCGCGCCGCAGCTCGCCCGCTGCTCGCTGACACGGTCGACCTTGGCCGTCGCATCCTTGACGCCGACGATGTTGGAAAAATCCTTCGCCAGCCGGCCCATGGTCTCCGGCGTCATGTCGATGATCGAGCGCGGCGGAATGTTGTAGATCACGATCGGCAGCTTCGTCGCGCGCGCCACGCTGGCGTAGTGCTCGTAGAGGCCGCACTGGTTCGGCTTGTTGTAATAGGGCGTGACGACCAGCACGCCGTCCGCGCCGACCGTCTCGGCATATTGCGCCAGAGCCACGGCCTCGCGGGTCGAGTTCGAGCCGGCGCCGGCGATCACCGGAACGCGCCCGGCGGCAACCTCGACGCACAGGCGGACGACCTCGCGGTGCTCCTCATGGCTCAGCGTCGGCGATTCACCCGTGGTGCCGACCGGAACCAGCCCGTTCGTGCCCTCGGCGATCTGCCATTCGACGAAGTCGCGGAACGCTTTCTCGTCCAGGCTCCCGTCCTTGCCGAACGGCGTCACAAGCGCTGTGAGGGACCCCCTGAACATGATGGCGAACTCCTGAATGAATTGGCTGGTCTGCGCCGGCGGCAAGCCGGCGCCGGACGCTTCTAACCGAAGATCAAGCGGCGCACCATAGTCTTGCCATCTCCAGGCTGCAAGAAGCGGGAAACTGTGCCGATTTTGCACTTGCGTCGATTCGACGAAGACCGGGGCCAACGCCCGGACGAAACGGGCGCCCGGTGCTTAATCCGCACTTCACATGTGATCGATAGAGTAGCCGTACGGCACCATTGCCCGTGCGTCCTGGGAAACCGCCGCCCGATGAAAGTCCGCGCCGCCCTTCTTCCTTTCCTGCTGGCCCTCGCGCCGGTGTGTGGCCTGACGCAGGCCGCCGCCGCGCAGGACCTGCCTGCGGTCGCGCCGACGCCGTTTGCCCGGCCCAATGCGGTGACCGCGCCGGAAGCCGCCATCGACCAGGTGACGAGAACCGCGACCGTCAGACCAACCCTGCCCGACGGCCTTGATGGAAGAGACGCGCAGGCGATGCTCGCCGGGCTCGATGCGCTTTCACTCGGCCGGCTCGACGAGGCCCGACACCTGCGCGACGGCCTCCCCCGCAAGGCGCTGGAACGGCGGCTTCTGTCCTGGGCCATCGCCGTTTCGGGCCTTCAGGGGCTGACAAGCGCCGAGATCGCCGCGACGGCGGAGGATCTGTCCGGCTGGCCGGACATCGCCGGCCTGCGCGCGCATGGGGAGCGCGCGCTCTACCGCGAAAACGCCTCGCCCCGAACCGTCCTCGACATCTTCGCCCAGAGAAAACCGGAGACCTATGAGGGCGCGCTGGCCCTGGCCCGCGCGCATCTGGCGCTTGGCCAGCAGGACCAAGCGCGCGCCGTCCTGTCGCCCGTCTGGCGGCAAGCCAAGCTCTCGGCCGCGCAGGAGACCGCCTTTCTCCGCGAATTCGGCGCGCTGATCCCGGCCGCCGACCACCGTTTCCGCATGGAACGCATGCTCTATGAGGACCGCGTGCGCTCGGCCGAGCGGGTGGCGAAGCTCGGCAATGGCGAGGCTCTGGCGAAGGCCTGGGCCGCCGTCATCCGCGGCGGCAGGGACGCGCCCAAGCTGCTCGATGCGGTTCCGAAGGAACAGCGCAGCGCCGGCTATCTCTTCGCCCGGACCCGCCATCTGCGCCGGGCGGGCGATTACTCCGAGGCCGCTGCCGTGATGCTGCGCGCGCCGCGCGATGCCGCCGCGCTGGTCGATCCCGACGAATGGTGGATCGAGCGGCGTGCCCTTTCGCGCGAACTGCTCGACGCCGGCGACGCCGGGACCGCCTACCGCGTGGCCGCCGCGCACGCCGCCGAAAGTCCGGCGCGCGCCGCCGACGCCGAGTTCCACGCAGGCTGGTACGCGCTGCGCCACCTGGACGACGCCGGCCGCGCGGCGACGCATTTCCTGCGCATCGCCGCTCTCTCGGAGGGACCGATCTCCAACGCCCGCGCCTATTACTGGCTCGGCCGCGCGGCGGAGGCCGGCGGGCCGGGCGATGCCACGCAGTATTATGAGCGCGCCGCCTCCTTTGGCGCGGCGTTCTACGGCCAGCTTGCAGCCGCAAAGCTCGGCCGCTCGGCGTTGGCGGCCGCCTATCCCGTTCCCACCGACGCGGAACGGCGACGGTTCTCGGCGCGCGAGACCGTGCGCGCCATCAGGCTTCTGGAAGGCACGGCCCATGAATGGCGCGCCGCTGCCCTCTACCGCGACCTGGCGGGCATGCTCACCAATCCCGGCGAACTGGCCCTGCTGGCGATGATGGCGGAAAGGCGCGGCGACCACATGTTGGCGCTGCGCGTCGGCAAGATCGCGGCCGGCCGCGGCATGAGCATCGGGTCGCTGGCGCATCCGCTGGGGGCCATCCCCTCGGAGGCGTCGATCCCGCCCGACCGGAAGGCGCTCGCCTATGCGGTGGCGCGGCAGGAGACCGAGTTCAACGGCGGCGCCGTCTCACCCGCCGGCGCGCGTGGACTGCTGCAGCTCATGCCGGCAACGGCGCGGGAGATGGCGCGCAGGAGCGGCCTGCCCTATTCGCGCGACCGGCTGACGCAGGATACGGCCTACAACGCGACGCTCGGCTCGGCCTATCTCGACGAGCAGCTCGAGCGTTTCGCCGGGTCCTATGTGCTGACCTTCGCCGGTTACAATGCCGGCCCGCGCCGCGCTTCCGATTGGGTCGAGCGCTATGGCGACCCGCGCGGGCAGAACATCGACGCCGTGGTCGACTGGATCGAGCGCATCCCCTTCGCCGAGACGCGCAACTATGTGCAGCGGGTGATGGAGAACTACCAGGTCTACAAGATGCGCCTGTCCGGGCGGGTCGAGATCGAGGCGGACCTGGCGGCCGGCGGCTGATTCACGGCAAGCCCTTCCTTTCAGGCATTCTGCCGCTCGCCTTGCGTCGCCGCCGCGCGCTCCCGAGTCATCGACGGGCCATGCCGCCATCTTCCTGCTTCTCCGTGCCTCTGCAGGCGTCAGGCGTTTCCACCGCACCGCAAGATACTCTATAGCTGTCGATGCGGAAGCGGATCGTGCAGACGGAGGACGGGGCGCCGGTGGCCGACGAGACCTATAGCGACATCTATTATTCGGCGCAGGACGGGCTTCGCCTGCACGCCCGGCTCTACGGCGCCGGCAATGGCGGCCTGCCCGTCATCTGCCTGCCCGGTCTGTCGCGCAACGCGCGCGACTTCCACGCCCTGGCGGTGCTCCTCTCCCAGAAGCACGGGCGCAGGGTCGCCGCCTTCGACTATCGCGGCCGCGGGCTTTCCGACTACGATCCGGACTGGAAGCGCTATGACGTGGCGGTGGAGGCCGCCGACATCCTGGCGGGCCTGACCGTGATGGGGATCGAGCATGGCGCCTTCATCGGCACGTCGCGCGGCGGGCTGATCGCGATGGTCCTCGCCGCGACGCGGCCGGCGGCGCTGAAGGCGGTGATTCTCAACGATATCGGCCCGGTGATCGACGGCCATGGCCTGGCGCATATCCGCTCCTATCTGAAACGCGCGCCGCGCCCGCGCAACCTCGCCGAGGCCGTCGTGATCCAGAAGGCGGCGCATGGCGACGATTTTTCCGCCCTGACGGATGCCGACTGGGCGCGCTTCGCCGAAGCGCTCTACCGGGAAAAGGACGGTTTCCTGTCGCCGGACTTCGACCCCAGGCTCCTGAAGGCGCTGCAGGCGATTGACCTCGACCAGCCCCTGCCCGCCCTGTGGCCGCAATTCGACGGGCTCGCTGCCATGCCCCTGATGGCGATCCGCGGCGCAAACTCCCGCCTGCTCTCGGCGCAGACGCTGGCGGAAATGGCGGCGCGCAATCCGGCGATGGAACAGATCACCGTCGAGGGTCAGGGACATGCGCCGCTGCTTGAAACCGGAGACCTGCCGAAGCGCATCGCCGCCTTCATCCGGAAGGCCGAGCGGTAGAGCATTTTGCTGTCAGGCGGCAGCACCTGACGTCCGGGCAATGCAGAGGGACAGCGTCCCTTGCGCGTCCGAATGGACGTAACGCGCCGTAGAGCGGTTCCCGTTTGACGGCCGCGTTATACCACCGGATGGAATCACCTGACGCCCGCAAGCGCAGAGAAGCACGCAGAGGGAACGGAACAGCGTTTCTGTGAAACGATGAACCGACCCAGAGGCGACGCGCCTCGCCGTCCCGGCCGCTTCCGTTCTCAGTCGCGGCCGGCTTTCTTCCCACGGCCGGTCCTGCGGCAGCCTTCGAGCACGCTCACGCAGGGGTCCAGATCGCTGGTCGCCAGATGGGCGTAGCGCATGGTCATGGTCAGCGTCTGGTGGCCGAGCCACATCTGGACGCGGCGCAGGTCGATCCCGCCCTGCACCAGCCGCGAGGCGCAGGTGTGGCGCAGCGCGTGCGGTACCACCTGATCGTCCTGAGACAGGCCGACCTCCGCTTTCGCCTCGTTCCAGACCGTGCGGTACTGCGCCTGGCGCAGCATCGCGAACGGACCCTTGGCACCGTCTTTGGGAATGGAAACCGCCTTCTGCGCGCGTTGGGTCAGAGGCACGGACCGGGCGCGGGCCGATTTGGTGATCCAGAAGCTGGCGCGTCCGTCGATCACGTCGTTCCAGGTGAGACCGAGCGCCTCGCCCAGGCGACAGCCGGTGTCGACCAGAAAGACCGATAACCTGCCCATGTCCTCATTGCGTCGCCGGATGGCCGCGAACAGCATCTGCTCTTCGTCGCGCGAGAGGAAACGAATCCGTCCGGATCGCTCCTTCTGACGCCGGAACTCCGGCAAGCTATGGATGTCGCCCATCTTATGCGCCTTCCGCAGAAGCTTGCTCAGCGCGGCCATCTTTCTGTTGATGGTCGCGTTGCTGTTTCCGCGGGCACGCAGTTTCCCGACCAGATCGTCAAGCGTTTCCTGGTCGAAGGCGCTAAAGCGCTGCCCCATCATGAGCTCGTCGAGCTCACCGATGAAGAAAGTGACGTTGTATCTGTGCTTTCCCGGCTCCCAAAGTATGTCAGCATACTTTGCGAAGAGTTCTTTCAAACTAAACTCAGAAACGAGCCGAAGACGCTCGCTGCCAAACGTTACCGAATAGCGGGAAACCGATAGATTCCACTCGCCATCCGAATCGATTACCAAACTCATGTTGGGTAATTTCCCGGACGCGTTATGTTTCTACTGTCGGTATCCCTCTGAGTGCCGCCCCACCCCTGAAGCTGTAAAATCTCAGTTTCCCCAAACGTATTTCAGTCCCCAGAAGGATACTACTGCTGTCCGCTCAGGAAGGTCCATCGTTTTTTGCACACTCCCGGATCATTGTTCATAAACCATTGACCGAGAGGTATTTTTTAGGCGGTCCTTTTGACCACCGAGTGGGTACGGCTTCGAAAGCCGAGCCGTTCATCCCTGTCAAACCTCTCCACACAGCCGGGAACCGGCCAGGTGGCGCCCGCGCGCCGACAGGAAATTCCGGAAATGAAGCCCGGCGGTATGCCGCCGGGCTTCACATTCCTACCTAAGCGCTTGGCTTAGAAGTCACGCTGGAAGCGCAGGAAGCCGTTCCAGCCATCGAAATCGCCAGCAGGCGTGTCGAGCTTGCCGTAGTTGACCGCCAGCTTCGCGTTGAAGTTCTCGACGATCGTGTAATCGACGGTTGCACCAACGCTGAGGAAGTTAACATCGCCACCGAACGTGGTCGAAACCAGGTCATGACCAACGTCGCTGTAGTACTGCGCACCAAGCGAAGCCTTCAGCTTCGGCGTGAACTTGTAGCCGATCAAGCCGCCGACGGACCACTCGGAACCAAACCGGAGCGAAGATGCATAGCCGGTTCCCGTAACGTTGAACGGATCGACGGAGTAGAAGTTCATGCCGCTTTCGTAGGTGGCAATGGCTTCAACCCAGAGGCGGTCAGACAGGTCTGCCTTGACGATACCCTTGACGGCGAACTCTTCAGCCGTGGCGTCGTAAGCAGCCCAGAGGTTTACGCTACCCCAACCCTGGGTAAGACCGACCTTACCAACAACGTTCGGCGTGTAGTCGTAGTTCGTGTCAGCTTCTTCGAGCGCCAGGGTCACAGCGACGCCGTTGCCGGGCACGAAGGTGTAGCTGATGAAGTGAACGCGATCACCGCCACCGCTGTCGAACTCACCGGACAGGCCGGCGTCGTAGAGCGTGTCGGAGAGACCCATGGAGAGGCCGCCGAGCGAAATGATTGCCTGCTGGAGGCCGACGGACGAACCAACGCCGAGCGACAGAGCATCGCCGTCGTTGACACCAGGCGCCGGGAGAGGACCAGCAGTGGTTGCCCACGGCGTTGGCGAACCGGCCGGCGTGTAGCCAGCGTGGTTGCTGTCAGCGCGCAGCTTGATGAAGGCGCCGAGCGTGCCGTACTCGGTCTCCGAGCGGGCGTCGATGTTCAGCTCGCCGCGAGCGAACTTCTTCCAGCCGTCGTCGTCCTCGGTCCAGTTGATCTGGTAGCGAACCATGCCGCTGATCTTGAGGCAGGTCTCGGTGCCGGGGATGTAGAAGAAGCCTGCGCCGTAGACGTCGCAAACGCGGACATATTCCATCGCTTCCGGCTCGGGGACGACGATCGGATCGGCAGCCTTGGCGCCGGTCGCAGCGGCCATCAGGGCCGCGGAGCCAATCAGAAGGCTCTTGAGTTTCATGTTCTGACCTCCAGTCAGAATCGCTGAAATCTCAAGGGAAAAAGAGGCAAGCAATTGATGTTAAACGGTTAATAAAAGATCTCTGCGGCCATGCCTCTCGAATCCGCTGCAAAAGCGGAACAATGGAAACGCTAGGGAAACAGGGCCGGGAGACCGAGAGAGGTTCCAGAATCGGCGCCAAAGGCCGCGACCGCGGCCCGGGCTTTCGCCCGCCCCCGCGGAGGTGTCGAGTGAAGCGAGACTGCCGTGAGCGCGATAATGGCGGAGAGGATGGGATTCGAACCCACGAGACCCTTCCGGGTCTACTCCCTTAGCAGGGGAGCGCCTTCGACCACTCGGCCACCTCTCCGGCGAAAGGCTGGATAAAGAAAACCCGCCGCACAATCAATACGGCATTCGCCTTTCACCGCCCTATTATAGTGTCGCGGCACACGGAGGAAGCCGTTTCGTGCTCCCGGCGCGCATTCCGGGGCGCTGCGAACCGGGAATCGGTGCCGCCCGGCGAATCTCCGGTCCACGATTCGTCGTGCCGGCGGTGCATTTCGCGACGAATGAGCCGACGAACAGTGTCCTGGCGGGCGCCAAGAGTTAAAAAAGTCTGACCCGCACCGCCAGATCGTGTCATTTGTGCAACAGGCGGAACGGATAGCATGTCGCTACCGCCTCTCGCCGCGTAATCGCAGTTGAACCGGCGATCCGCATGAGTAATGTCAGGCTCGGAAAGGGGCGTGAAAGCGCAAACTTTTCTTTTCTTGGGGATGGGGCAGGGAACGCTGTCCTTCAGCAAAATACCCAGACCCGTATTTAGAACTTTGACTGGAGGTCAGAACATGAAACTCAAGAGCCTTCTGATTGGCTCCGCGGCCCTGATGGCCGCTGCGACCGGCGCCAAGGCTGCCGATCCGATCGTCGTCCCCGAGCCGGAAGCGATGGAATATGTCCGCGTTTGCGACGTCTACGGCGCAGGCTTCTTCTACATCCCCGGCACCGAGACCTGCCTCAAGATTAGCGGCATGGTTCGCTACCAGATGGGCTTCTCGAACGGCGACTTCGGTGATTCCGATGGCTGGGACAAGTATGCTCGCGGCGAGCTGAACATCGACGCCCGCTCGGAGACCGAGTACGGCACGCTCGGCGCCTTCATCAAGCTGCGCGGCACCAGCTCCAACGACTCGGCTCTGGCGACCGTTGGCCTGAACGAGGGTGATGCATACTCGCACGGTGTGACGAGCTCGGGTGTGAACCTGCAGCAGGCGATCATCTCGCTCGGCGGCCTCTCGATGGGTATGTCCGACTCGATCTGGGATACGGGCCTCCATGGTGAGCAGGACCGCGGCTACTTCCCGTACTCGCGCGTTCACTTCATCGGCTACAACTTCGTAGGCGGCAACGGCTGGTCGTTCACCGCCATGCTCGAAGAAGCCGACGAAGACTACGATTGGACCCCGAATGTGGTCGGTCGCGTCGGCCTCACCCAGGGCTGGGGCTCCGCGAACCTCTATGCCGCGTACGACGCAACGGCTGAAGAATTCGCGATCAAGGGCATCATCAAGGCGAACCTCACCGATCGCCTCTTCGTCGAAGCCCTCGCCCAGTACGAAAGCGGCATCAGCTTCTACTCGGCCAACCCGTTCGACGGCATCGCCACGACCACCTACGCCGGCACCGCGATTCACCCGGGCGCCGAATGGACCGTGGCTGCTGTGCTCGGCTTCAAGGCCACGCCGAAGCTGACCGCTTCTATCGGCGGCGCGTACTACAGCAACGTCGGTCATGACGTCGCTCTGGTTGACGTCGATGCCTGGAACCTCGGCACGACCCTGGACTACCAGATCGTCCAGAACTTCAACGCGAAGCTTGCCGTCAACTACACCAGCTTCGACACGCCGGCCGGCGATCTCGACCAGTGGCACGGCTTCCTCCGCTTCCAGCGCGACTTCTAATCCGAAGTCCCGTTACTGGATAAGGCAAGGCCCGGGATTTTCCCGGGCCTTGTTTTTTTGCCCGACATCGCGCGGGCTGCTTCCTCTCTCCGCGCGGCGGCAAAAGCTGTACCGTTCGCGCCGGGCTTGCTGTAGGGTCGCGCCAGTTCCAACCGAAGCGCCGACCCTCATCCCATGACATCACGCCCCCCGCTCACACCGCTCGCCGGCTCCCTGCCCTCCACCGTGCCGTTCGTCGGCCCGGAGACGCAGGAACGCGCCATGGGGCGTCCCTTCCGCGCCCGGCTCGGCGCCAATGAAAACGGTTTCGGCCCCTCGCCCCGCGTCATCGCCGCGATGAGCCAGGCGGCCGGCGACGTCTGGAAATACGGCGACCCCGAAAGCTTCGCGCTGCGCAGCGCGCTCGCCGCCCGGCATGGCGTCGGCATCGGCAACATCGTTGTCGGCGAAGGCATCGATTCGCTGCTCGGCCTCGTCGCCCGGCTCTACATCGAGCCCGGCACGCCGGTCGTGACCTCGCTCGGCGGCTATCCGACTTTCAACTATCACGTCGCCGGTTTCGGCGGCCGTCTCGTCACGGTTCCCTACGACGGGGACCGCGAGAACCTCGAAGGGCTGCGGGAAGCGGCGATCCGGGAGCGCGCGCCGCTCGTCTATCTCGCCAATCCCGACAATCCAATGGGCACGTGGTGGGACGGCGCGGAGATCGCGGCCTTCGCGGCAAGCCTGCCGGAAACGACCATGCTCGTCCTCGACGAGGCCTATGGCGAGACGGCGCCCGCATCGGCCCTGCCGCCCTTCGACACCGGACGGCCCAATCTCCTGCGCATGCGCACCTTCTCGAAGGCCTATGCGCTGGCCGGCATGCGCTGCGGCTATGCCATCGGCGAGGCGGAGACGATCCGCGCCTTCGACAAGATCCGCAATCATTTCGGAATGCCGCTCATCACACAGGCGGCCAGCCTGGCCGCGCTCGAGGACGAAGCCCATCTCGCCGCGACGCTGGACAGGATCGCCGCATGCAGGAGGCGCATCGCCGGGATCGCCGCGGCGCATCATCTCAAGGCCGTCCCGTCGGCGACCAACTTCGTCGCCATCGATTGCGGCGGCAGGGAGATCGCCGAGGCGGTCATGCAGGGGCTTCTGGCGCGCGACGTTTTCGTGCGCAAGCCGGCGACACCCGGCCTCGACCGCTGCATCCGGGTCAGCGTCGGGCCGGAAGACGAGATCGCCTGCTTCGAGGAAGCCTTCGGCGAGGCGCTGGCGGCGGTCCACAACCGGCGCTGATGGCGGCGGAGCCTTGAGAAAGCGATTCCGCCGACCGCGCTAACCTTTTGTCCTTGCTGGTTTTCAGAGCGCCGGGACCGAATCCCGGCGCAAACTTCTTTCCACCGCGGTTTCAGGCCGCCAGCGCGGCGCGCGTCCGGCCGATCATCAGCGCGGCCCTGGCCGCCTCGCGGCCCTTCTCCACGAAATGCTCGCGATAGATGCGCGTGTGATGCTCGGTCTCCTGATAGTGATGCGGGGTGAGCGACACCGACAACACCGGCACGCCCGTATCCATCCCCGCCCGCATCAGCCCGTCGACGACGGCCTGCGCCACGAAATCGTGACGGTAGATGCCGCCATCGACCACGAAGGCGGCGGCGGCGACGCAGGCATAGCGGCCCGAGGCCGCGAGATCGCGTGCCAGAAGCGGCATCTCGAAGGCGCCGGGAACGTCGAACACATCGACCTGGTCGGCCGGAATCAGGGTGCAGAATCCCTCCAGCGCGCGGTCGACGATATCGGCATGCCAGTTGGCCTTGATGAAGGCATAGCGGGTGTGTGTCATCGTGATCTCCTTTCGCAACGGACACGTCACCCAAGGCGATCACGGACAGCGTTCCGCGCGGCCCGGAGCCGGGGCGCGGAAAACAGCTGCACGTTCTCTCTCATCCGGACTGTGACCGTCGGCCCAGGCATCGCACCTGGTCTGCTGACCCTTCCCGGTTATCGGCCGGCGCATCGGACCGAGATCCGTCGCTGGTCTGGACCATCCATT
This sequence comes from Nitratireductor pacificus pht-3B, assembly GCF_000300335.1. Classification (GTDB taxonomy): domain Bacteria; phylum Pseudomonadota; class Alphaproteobacteria; order Rhizobiales; family Rhizobiaceae; genus Nitratireductor; species Nitratireductor pacificus. The sequence goes on from NZ_AMRM01000003.1 coordinate 229,310, forward strand.
GTGCCTCCGAATGGAGGCACGGTGATCCGGGAAGGCGCTCGCGGGCTCGCGGCTCGTGCCGCATACCGCCGGTGGGGACTTTCACCCCGCCCTGAGAACGGGCAGAACATAGGAAGATCGGCGCGTCACGGCAAGCGGGAAGCGCTCCCTGTCCGGGAGAAAATCCGTCCCGCGCCGTTGCGGCCATGCGGCGCGCTTTATACCCGCCGCAGGTGATTGTCCCAGGCGGGTGCATCCGCAGCCTCGCGGCGCAGGCTTTCCGTCGCGCCGTCCGGGCCGGTGCGGACGATCGCGCCGCGGCCGCTGGTTTCGATCAGCTGGCGCGGTCCCAGCGGCGCCAGCCCGCAGCCGTCCTTCAGCACGCGTTCGCCGAGGCATTTTCCCGTCGCGGCATCCCAGAAGACGGCGATGCCGCCGCGCGGCGACGAGGTGGCGACGATCTCGCCGGAAAGATCCGTCGAAACCGAGCCGACATAGTTGTCGAGTGCCTTCAGCGTCGCCTCGGGTCCGGTGAAGAGCTCGATCGCATGTCCCCGCCTGTGGCGGCCGACGAGCGGCGGCGTCGCACTGTCCTCGCCCTGATACTGCGCGCCGAACCAGACATGCCCCTGCCCGTCGAGCACCATGTGGCGAATGGAGAGCTGGTGCAGTTCCGGCGCCAGCTCCGCCTCCTCCAGCAGATCGCCCGTCTCGCAGTCGACATAGGCGAGGTTCGGCTTCATGGTGGCCAGATTGAGCTTGACCCGCTCGTAGTCGGGATGGGTCAGGATGCCGCCATTGGCAATGCACAGCGTCCTGCCGTCACGCATCAGCACCAGCTCGTGCGGCCCGATGCCGCCCGTTGCGAACTCGCCGACGCGGCGGAAGCCGTCGGTGGCATCGTAAAGCCCGGTCACGCCCCGTTCGCCGGCAAAATCATTCTCGGTCGCCAGCAGGAGGCGCCCGTCCGGCGTGAACACACCGTGTCCGTAGAAATGCCGGTCCGGCGGCGGGGCGAACGCCACGGGATCCTCCCCGCCGTCGATCGCGAAGCCGACCGCGAAGCGGCCGGGCGAGCGGGCGAAGGCGACCGCCCTGCGGCGGGGAGCGTCGATGGCGAAGGAATGGCCGCGCGCCTCGAGCGGCAGGACCAGCCGGTCGCGGCCGGCGGCATCGATCACCGCCGCCTCGAAACCGCCGGCGCGCAGGCGCGCGCCGAGGAACAGCGCCTCGTCGGCGGCGCGGGCCGCTTCGGCCGGCAGAAGGAGGGCGGCCCCGCCGAGAGCGAGGAATGTGCGGCGGTCAATCTCCGTCGAGCGCATTGAATCCCATCACCAGACCGAGCGCACCGGCCAGCTGTCCGTTCAGCGTATGTTTCGCCCCTTCCAGCGCCACCGTCGCATAGGTGATCCGCGCGCGCCACTGCGCCTCCTCGAAGGCGTGCTCCGGTGCAAGGGGCACCGCTTCCAGCGCCGCGCGGGCATGGCCGATGTCGAAAAGCATGCTGCGGCCGTAGCCGTTGACGGTCTCGTCAGGCCCCTCGACAAATCCGGCTTCGCGCACCAGGTCCTCCACGGCGGAGAGCTGGGCAGCGACAAGGCCGAAGGTCCATTCGCTGCGCCAGAACGGCGCGCGCCGGCCGTGCGCCTGGCCGTTGGCCCTGCCGAGCGCCGGCAGGAGCTCCGCGTTGCGGGTGAACTCCAGCGCCGTGCCGGCGGCCTTGACGATCTCGCCCGCGACTTCCTCGGCGGAGCGGTAGGGGTTCATGTCCGGACCCGGCGCGGTGAAGGAGACGTGGAAATCGCCGCCTTCGCTCCATAATTCCGCGATCTCCCCGGCAATGCCCGCCACATTGTCGGCTATGGCCGCGCCATAGGCGCAGCGCCGCGTGCCGCCCTGCCCGTTGCCGCCCTCCCCGTTGCCGAGCGTCTCCGCGCCCGTGCCGAACAGCACATATTCGAGCGCCGGCAGACCCTGCAGGGCAACGCTTCGCTCAGCCAGAGAGGCGGCGGAAACCGGTTCCTCGGAGGCCAGAAAGCCCTGGACCTGGCGCAGCGTCACGCCCCGCACATCGGGCCAGAAATAGATCCGCTCGAAACGGTTCTCCGCCGTCAGCGGACCGAAGCGCAGCACCGAGACCCGGCCCCAGGCGGTCACGGTCTTCCTGAAATCGACCTGCGCCGCGGCAAGCTCCGTCGGCGCGGGATTGCCGCACAGGACGCGCATCGCCCCGGCCAGTCGTCCGCTCGTACGCGCAAAATCGGCCAGCGCCGGCGTCACGAAGCCGTCGGCGACACGTGCGCCGATGTCCCGGCCGACGGCTCCTTCACCATCCTGGGCCACGCATGGCGCAACCGAGAGGCAAAGAGCGGCAATGCAAAGGGAAAAGCGCGCGGGCATCGGGCGGTCTCCAGACTTTCATGCTTGGAAGCGCTGGCTGTCGCGCGCGGCCTGGGTCAGAATCAGGTCCGCGCGAGGGCTGGCTGGCACCCGGAAGGCACCTTGCCCTGCCTTACTCCCCGTAACGGCGTGCGGCAAGGGCGGGCAGGTCCGGGTGCCGGGAAATCAGGATCGCATCCCGGCCGTCTCGGACCATCGCCTGACCGCCCGGCAACGCTTCGCACGGTCGACGGCGCCGCCCAATGTTGCTCAACGATGCCGCTGGCGCCCGCCTGCCGGGCGTGTCGAGTCTGCCGGCTTCCGGCAATCCGCGAACCGTCACCCCAGGGCGGATGCCATCAGCGAAAAGCCGGACAGGACGCCGATCGCCTCCGCATGGCTGCCGGCGGCAAAGCGCACCTCGAGCGCTCCCGTCCGCTCCACAAAGGGCATCAGCACGGCGGCATCGGCCTGATTCTGGCGGCAGAAACCGACCGTTACGGTCAGCGGCGGCTTGCAGGGCGACTGCACCGGCGCCTGCTTCGCGGCCTTCACAGCCTTGGCGACACTCTCCTCGATTGCGGTGCGCGCTTCCTGAGGCGACAGGCTTTCGGACGAGCCGGCGCCGATCGCCCGCTTGACCTCGACGAAGCGGGCGGCGGGAAACTGCTCGGCGATCTCGGCGCCCAGCCGGTCGTCGCCGCTGACAGCAAGCAGCGGCACGCCCAATTCCGCCGCGTGGCCGCCGAACAGGGTCGGCTCGCCGGCCCTAACGCCGTTCACCTCGATGCGCCGGAAGGCCAGCCCGCTGATCGTGTGCGCCAGGACGCCGATGTTGTCGGCCGCCGCGTGATAGCCGATCAGCACGACGCCGGCATGCTCCTTGCGCAGGCCCTCGATCATAGACAGGGGCCGCAGCCGGCCGGAGACCAGCCGGGCACGCGGATCGAGATCGGCGGCGATCATGTTGCGCATCTGGCCGTGCGAATCGGCCACGGTGACCGCCGTCGCCCCGCCGGCGAAGGCGCCGCGAATGGCGGCATTGGCCTCCTCCGTCATCAGGCGGCGGGCGACCTCATATTCCGGATTGCCGCGCTGACCCTGCAGCGCCTCGCAGACGCCCGCGACACCTTCGATGTCGACCGAAATGAAAATATGCATGCTCGCCCCTCTGGAATCGTGTGCGGCGCATTCCATCCCAGTTGCGGAGAAACTTCCAGCCCCGTCACGCGCTCAGTGACGTCCCGGCTTGAAAAGTCTGCGGCTCCGTGGCATTTCGATGCTGCCGATTGCGTGGGCAAGCCGCCCGGAACGCCGGCCCCCTCCCCTCTCTCTTCCGCCCGCATCGCGCCCTGCGCCTCCTGCCGCATGCCGCCTGCGCAGGCCCTCGGGCCAATCCCCTTCCGGAAATGCACCGCCAGCGCGCCTTGCAGGCCGCTTCCCTCAGATGCAAATCGAGGTTTCCCATGCCCTCGCGGTTCCTGTTGTCCGTCCTTTCGCTCGCCGTCTTCCTCGTCGGCGCCACCGAGTTCATGGTCGCGCCGCTTCTGTCGCCGATCGCCGCATCCTTCGCGGCGACGCCGACGGACGCCACCTGGCTGATCTCGGGCTATGCGCTCGCCTATGCCCTCGGCGCGCCGCTGGTCGGCCTTGTCGCGCATCGCATCGACCGACGCGCGCTTCTCGTGACCGCACTCCTGCTGCTGGCCGCCGACGGCCTTGCGGTGACGCTGGCGCCCTCCCTTGCCGTCGCCATCGTGCTGCGCGTCCTCGGCGGGCTGGCCGCGGCGGCGCTCGTCCCGACCGTCTTCACGCTGATCGCCGATCTGTTCGCCCGGGACCGGCATGCGCAAGCGATGGGCCTTGCCATGCTCGGCATGACCGCCGGCATTGCCGGAGGCCCGGCGATGGCCGGCATCCTGGCGGAGAGCTGCGGCTGGCGCGCGCCCTTTCTCGCCAGTGTCGCCGGCTGCCTGATGCTCGCCCCACTCGTCGTCCGGCTCGTGCCGGGAGGAGGGAGCGCCTCGATACAGACCGCCGAACGGCTCCGCTTCCGGGTTGCGGGCGCAACGCTCCGCCTGTTCATCGCCAAGGCGCTCTGGAACGGCACCGCCGTTGCCGGCTTCGCGCTGAGCGCGGAGTTCCTGCGCGGCCGGTACGGAACGGACACTGCCGAGACGGGGCTTGCGGTGACCGTTTTCGGTCTCGGGCTGGCGCTCGGCAATCTGGCGATGGGGCCGGCGCGCCGCCTTCTCGGCACGGACGCCGCCGTGCTGACGTTCGCCGTGTTCGTCCTCGCGGCGGCGATCGGCGCGTTCTTCCTGGTTCCCCTGCAGCTGCCGGCAGCGCTTGCGGCACTCACCGTCTGGGGCGCGGCGCTGGGCCTCGCCGCTCCCGCCAGCACGGCGCTGCTCGCGGAGCGGGCCGGCGTGGCGAAGGCATTCTGGCTGGCAGGCTCGGAAAGCGCCAACAACATCGTGCTGTTCGCGATGCTGCCGCTCGCCGCGGGTGCGGCAACCGGCTTCGTTCTCGGCGCGGGCATGACGCTCAGCCTCGCGCTTCTGTTGGCGGACCGCCGGCTCCAGCGACGGAATCGCAAAGCAGCTTCGCAACGCCGGAAAAACGATACCGGTCGCCGAACCGATACTGTAGGGTGACGTCCCGGCCGGTCAGGCCACCGCTCCCCGTTCAAATCCCGATCCGAGGCAATCCGCATGAATCTCGATGGCGCCGTCCTTCTCCTGGTCGACTATCAGCAGGCTTTCGACCATGCGCCCTGGCCGCGCCGCTGGAACGGCGACGTGGACCGCAACGGCAAGACGCTTCTTGCGGCATGGCGCGCGGCGGGCCGGCCCGTCATCCATGTCAGGCACGATTCGGTCGAGCCCGGCTCGACGCTGCGCCCCGGCCAGCCCGGCAATGCGCTGCGCCCCGGTTTCGAGCCGCTGGCCGGCGAGGAGCTGGTCTCCAAGAGCGTCAACTCGGCCTTCATCGGCACGGATCTCGACCTGCGCCTGCGCCGGCTCGGCGCAAAGCAGGTGGTCGCGTGCGGCATCTCGACGGACATGTGCGTGTCGACCACCATCCGCACCGGCGCCAATATGGGCTGGCCGATGACGCTTGTGGCCGATGCCTGCGACTGCTTCGACCTGCCGGACGGCAAGGGCGGCACCGTGCCGGCCGAGGCCGTCCAGGCTGCGCATGTGGCGACGCTGGGCTTCGACTTCTGCACCGTCACGGACACGCAGGCCCTGGTGGCCGCGCTCGAAGGCAACTGAGCCGGCGAAGCGGAAAGCCGCGACGGATAGATGCGTCCGCGTGCCAGTACGCGAGGGGAACCTTACCGGATGGACGACGTTTGCCCTCCATGCGGAACCGCCCGTGTCAACCGGGCGTGACGGTAAGGAATACAGGATGGATTTTCCCGGTTTCCCCACCTGGCATCGGCGCATCGGCAGACGCGCTCCTGTCCCGTCCGGGCGGTTCCGTACGGGGTCTTTCGGCCCGTCTCAGTTCGACGGGAACAGGGTGATCAGCGCCACCGCGACGATCGCGAGGCCAAGACCGACGCCCTGAAGCCCCGACACCTTCTCCCCGAACATCACCAGCGCGACGAAATTGATCGCGACGAGCTGGACCACCGCCGACAGGCTGATGGCGACGCCGAGGCCCATCTCGCGGATCAGCCGCAGCATGATCAGATTGCCGAGCGTGTAGAGGATCAGCGTCAGCGCCAGCCAGCGCCAGTTCGGCTGCAGCAGGCTCCAGGTTTTCGCCGCGCTCGCCGCGCCGACGAAAGTGGCCGTCGAGACCGACAGGAGCAGAAGCGAGAATGCGCTCATTCGGGTGTTCCGGGAAAAATTTCGCGCCGCGAGCATGATCACAGACCGGGGCGTTTGTCATTGGGGTTCGGGGGCGCGCGAAGCGTTTTCCACGCATCGGTGCGGCCCCGCCCTCACTGATCTTCCAGCGCCGAAAGCCGCCGCTCCAGAAATCGGCGCTCGGCATCCTGGCGCACCAGGGCCAGGGCCTTGCGGTAGGCGGTGCGCGCTTCCACCGTCCGCCCCAGCCGGCGCAGGAAGTCGGCGCGCGCTGCGTGCGACAGGTGATAGGCCTCGAGGCCGCCGCCGGCGGCCACGGCGTCGACCGCGGCAAGCCCCGCCTGCGGCCCGTCGCGCATGCCGATGGCGGCGGCGCGGTTGAGCGCGGCCACCGGCGAAGGATCGACGCGCAGCAGGACGTCGTAGAGCGAGACGATCGCCTGCCAGTCGGTCCCGGCGAAATCCGGCGCCTCGGCATGCATCGCGGCGATCGCCGCCTGGAGCGTGTAGGGGCCGACGCCGCGGCGGGCGAAGGCGGAGCCGATCATTTCGCCGGCCTCCGCGATCATCGCCCGGTTCCACAGCGTGCGGTCCTGCGCCTCCAGAAGCACCAGATCGCCCGCCGCGTCGGTGCGCGAGGGCCGCCGCGCCTCGTTGATCAGCATCAGCGCCAGCAGCCCGCGCGCCTCCGCCTCCCCGGTCAGCTCGGCCACCAGCCGCGCCAGCCGGATCGCCTCGGCGCACAGGTCGGCGCGGGTGAGCGCCGGTCCCCCGGTCGCCGCATAGCCTTCCGAAAACACCAGGTAGATCACGCGCAGCACGCTTTCCAGCCGCTCGACCAGATCGGCCCGGCCCGGCACCTCGTAGGGAATGGCCTCGTCGCGGATCCTCGCCTTGGCGCGGACGATGCGCTGGGCGATGGTCGGCGGCGTCGCGAAATAGGCGCGCGCGATCTCCTCGGTCGTCAGTCCGCCCACCTCGCGCAGCGTCAGCGCGATGCGCTGGTCGGGCGGCAGCGCCGGATGGCAGCAGGTGAAGATCAGCCGCAATTCGTCGTCGGCGATGGCCTCCGGCATTGCCGGCTCGTCGAACGGCTCCGCCAGCGCCAGAAGATCCGGCAGGGCCGCCGCATGACGGGTTTCGCGGCGCCAGCGGTCGATGGTCCGGAAGCGGCCGGCCGACACCAGCCACGCATAGGGATTCTGCGGCACGCCCTCGCGCGGCCAGCGCTGCGCCGCGGCGGCGAAGGCCTCGTGCAGGGCCTCCTCCGCCGCGTCGAACCCGCCGAGCAGGCGGATCAGCGTCGCCAGGACACGACGCTTCTCCGTCCGGTAGGCCGCCTCGAGCGCCCGTTCGGCTTCCGTCACAGCCATGACGCGCTCAGAACTGCGGCGGCGGGGTGCTGAAGTCGACGACCGGCCGCACCTCGATGGCGCCGATCTTCGCCAGCGGATGCCCGCCGGCGACGCGCACCGCCTCGTTCAGGTCGGCTGCCTCGATGACGATGATGCCGCCCAGCATGTCGCGGGTTTCCATGAACGGCCCGTCGACCGCCGACATCTTGCCGTCGCGCACGGTCAGCGTCATCGAGCCTTCCGGCAGTTCGAGCGCCTCGGCGGCGACGAAATGCCCGCTCTCCTTCAGCGTCTCGTCATAGCCTTCGCATTGCTCCAGTGCGGCCTGGGCTTCCGGCGAGCCGCCGAACAGTTTCCTGGGATCGTAATAGATGAGACAGGCATAGCGCATGACAAACCTCCATGTTTAAGCGCCGGTAACGCCCATAGTCGTCCGGCGCAGGCGGCTTTCGACAAGGGTAGACGATTTTTTTTGGTCGCGTGAACAACAGGGCTCCGGATGCGGTGACCGGCCCCGTGAATGACGGAGTTTCGCGGCGCGGCGGTCCGGGCGACACCCGGCGGCTTCCTTCTCCCGGCAGCAAAAGCCTGCAAACTTGCATTGATAATAATTCTTGCAAATTAACTTGCAGAACGATACAGACCATTACTGGAGGTCCCATGTCGATACTCGAACGCGTTCAGTCCGTCGCCGAAAATCTCACCCGTGCGGAGCATCTGCTGGTTCGGGAGATCATCGCCAAGCCGCGCGACGTGGCGCTCGGCACGGCGTCGAGCCTGGCACAGCGCATCGGCGTGCATGAAGCGACGGCCTCGCGCCTTGCCAAGAAGCTGGGCTTCCAGAGCTATGCCGGGTTTCGCGACGCCATCCGCGACGAGTTCATTGTCAAGGCCGACCCAGCGGTCCGCGTGCGCAACACGCTTCAGGCGGCGGAGGGCGGAGACCTGTTCGCCGAGCTGATCGCCCGCGAGATCGAGGCGCTGGGAGCGCTGCCGCGCTATCTGGATTCCAGCCGCATCGAGGACGCCGCGAGGGTGATGCTCGCAGCGCGGCGCATCTTCGTCTTCGCGCGCGGCAACGCCGTCACCCTGTCGGTGCTTCTGCAGAAGCGGCTCCTGCGCATGGGCTTCGACGTGGAGATCCTTTCCGGCGACGGGCGCGACCTGGCGGAACAGGTCCTGCGCCTCGGCGCGGACGACCTGCTGCTCGCCTTCGCCTTCCGCCGCCAACCGCGCCACTATGCGGCGCTGATCGACCGGGCGCACAAGGTCGGGGCACGCTCCATCGCCATATCCGGCTCGCTCGGCCCGGCGCTTGCGCCGGCGCCCGGCCTTCTGCTTTCGGCCCCCCGTTCGGGTTCCAACGACAGCTTTCAGACGCTGACCGTTCCCATGGCCATCACCAATGCCCTGGTTCTCACTCTGGCGCAGATGAACCAGGTCTCGACGCTCGACCGCCTCGAAACGCTCGGCGAGCTGATCAGCGAGTTCGAATCCCGCTAGCCGCGGTCCGGGAGGAACCGCCGAATATTTTTTGCGCCTGAATGATGCAAGATAATCTGCAAGTCCTGATCATCTTGCAAAACAGAATGCACACGAAGCCGGCAGCACCGGCAACCCCATCGGAGGAGACAGGAAATGATCAGACACCTATTCGCGACAACCGTTTCGGCCGGCCTGTTGCTTGCGCCCGCACTGGCGCAGGACCTCGACGCCATGACGGCAGAGGAATTGCTGCCGCTGGCGCTCAAGGAAGGCACGGTCACCGTCTATTCCTTCACCAGCCGCATCGCGCGCGTTGAAAAGGCGTTCGAGGAGAAATATCCCGGCATCGACCTCGTCGGCTACGACGCCAACTCGACGGAGCAGATCGCGCGCCTGAAGGCGGAATCGACCGCCGGCATCGCCTCGGCGGATGTCGTCTATATCTCCGACGCGCCGGTCGTGCTTCCCGAACTGCTCGAGACCGGCCTCATCGAGGCATATGTGCCGCCCCGGGTGGCCGACCGCCTGCCCGAGGAATTCAAGTCGCCGCTTCTTGCGCAGCGGCTTTCGACGAAGGTCCTGATGTACAATGAGGAAGCCAATCCTGACGGCGCGCCGGTGGACACCCTGTGGGATCTCACCCGCGAGGAATGGAAGGGGCGCGTGGTGATGGTCGATCCGTTGCAGCGCGGTGACTATCTCGACCTGATGGTCGAGTTCGTGCTGCGCTCGGACGAGATGGCGAAGGCCTATGAGACCGAGTTCGGCAAGCCCATCGAACTTGCCGCCGGCGTCGAGAACGCAGGCGCGCAGTTCATCACCGACCTGTTCGCCAACGACGTTGTCCTCGTCTCGTCGACCGACGACGTCAACAGCGCCGTCGGCGCGCTCGGCCAGACGAACCCGCCCATCGGCTTCACCTCCTATTCCGACCGCCGGGACAATGAGGAGGAAGGCTGGGCGCTCCAGGTGGCGAACGATGTCGCCCCGTCGAACGGCATCCTCTTCCCGGCCCTGCTGGCGCTGGCTTCCAAGGCGGAGCATCCCGCCGCGGCGCGCCTCGTCATCGACTTCCTGATGGGCGACGACAGCGACACGGGCGGCGCCGGCTTCGCGCCGTTCTACGTGGCGGGCGACTACGCGACCCGCACCGACATCGCCAGCCATCCCGACGCCGTCCCGCTCGCCGAATTCAAGGCCTGGCGGGTCGACCCGGCGGCGACCGCGAAGATCCGCAAGGAGATCGCGGACATGATCCTGGTCCTGCAATAATCGCCATCCTGTAAAATCTCTGGCGGCGGCTGCCGCCAGAGCCAATCCGACGAGACCAAGTGATGGCAAATTTCGCATCCATCGCCAGCCATGCGCGCTACGCGCTGCCGCAGGGGCTGCCGCTCAAGATCGCGGTGCTGGCGGTGATCGGCATCCTGATCGCCGCGCCGCTCGCGCGCATCCTTTTCGACACGCTGGCGCCAGAAACCATCTCCGCCTGGAGGGACGTGGTCGTCAGCCCCCTGTCGCGCAACCTGCTCTGGGTGCCGCTTTCCAACACGCTGATCCTCGGCGTGGTCGTCGCCGGCGGCTGCGTGCTGATCGGAGGCTTTCTCGCCTGGCTGGTGGTGATGACCGACGTGCCGTTCCGCCGCACCATCGGGCTTCTGGCCACCCTGCCCTTCATGATCCCGAGTTTTGCCACGGCGCTCGCCTGGACCTCCCTGTTCCGCAACAGCCGCATGGGCGGCCAGACCGGCTATCTCGAAGGGCTCGGCCTTTCGATCCCCGACTGGCTGAGTTGGGGCATGACCCCGACCCTGATCGTGCTGACGGCGCATTACTACGCCCTCGCCTTCACCGTGATCGCCGCGGCGCTCGCCACCGTCAATTCCGACCTCGTCGAGGCGGCGCAGATGGCGGGGGCGAAGCGCGGCCGGATCTTCATGGGCATCATCCTGCCGGTCGCGCTGCCGGCCATCGTCGCCGGGGCGTCGCTCACCTTCGCCGGCGCCGTCTCGAACTTCGCCGCCCCCGCCCTGCTCGGGCTGCCGGTGCGCATGCAGACCATGGCGACCCGCCTGTTCGGCATGATCGAGATCGGTCAGACGGCGCGCGGCTATGTCATCGCCATCCTGCTGATCGTCGTTTCGGCGGTCTTCCTGTGGTTCGGCAACAGGGTCATCTCGGGCCGGCGCTCCTATGCGACGATCACTGGCAAGGGCGGCCGCGCCAAGCGGTTCGAGCTGGGCGCCGCGCGCTATCCGCTGTTCGCTCTCGCAGGCACGATCTGCTTCCTGACGACGGTCGTGCCGGTCGTGGTGCTGATCGCCTCCTCCCTCGCCCCCAGTTCCTCGGCGCTCTTTTCCAACTGGACGCTGCACTACTGGACAGGCCTTTCCACGCCGTCGATCGCCCAGGGACAGGCGGGCGTGCTGCACAATCCGTTCATCGTCTCGGCGACCACCACCACCGTCGCGCTCGGCGTCGTCGTCGCCATCGTCGGCTCGGTCCTCGGCCTGATGATCGCTTTCACGCTGGCGCGGCACCGCAGCGGCTTTCTTTCAGGCGCCATCAACCAGCTCGCCTTCCTGCCGCTCCTGGTGCCCGGCATCGCCTTCGGCGCGGCCTATATCGCGCTGTTCGGCGCACCGGTCGGGCCGTTTCCTGCGCTCTACGGCACCTTCACCCTGCTGGTGATCGCCGGCACGGCCTATCTGGTGCCGTTCTCGGTGCAGACCGGCAGGGCGGTCATCCAGCAGGTGTCGGGCAATCTCGACGAGAGCGCGCGGCTGACCGGCGCCGGGTTCCTGCGGCGCATGATTGCGATCACGATCCCGCTGGCGAGCCGCGGGCTGGCCGCCGGCAGCCTGATCATCTTCGTCAAGATCATGCGCGACCTGTCGCTGGTCGTCCTCCTGTTCACGCCCACCACGCCGGTGCTGTCCGTGCTCGCCTATCGCTACGCGTCGGAGGGTTTCGCCCAGTTCGCCAACGCGATCACCGTCGTCATCCTCGTCATTTCCATTGCCGCCACGCTGCTTGCCAACCGCCTGCAGGCCAAGTCGCAGCCCTGGCTCAAGAACTAGGCCCACGCTCCATGATCACGATTTCCAACCTCACCAAGTCGTTCGGCACGTTCGACGCCGTCAAATCGGTCAGTCTTTCGGTGCCGAAAGGCGCGTTCCTCGTGCTGGTCGGGCCTTCCGGCTGCGGCAAGTCGACAATCCTGCGCATGCTCGCGGGCCTTGAGAAGCCGACCGGCGGCACCATCGCCTTCAACGACAAGACCGTCTCGGACGGCGAGCGGGGCTGGACCATCGAGCCGTCCCAGCGGGATGCCGGCCTGGTGTTCCAGTCCTATGCGCTGTGGCCGCACATGACCGTGTCGGGCAATGTCGAATGGCCGCTCAAGGTGGCGCGGATGCCCTCGGCGGAGCGGAAGGCCCGCGTTCACGAGGTGCTGACGCTCCTTGACATCGAGACGCTCGGAGCGCGCTACCCGAGCGAGATCTCGGGCGGCCAGCAGCAGCGCGTGGCAATCGCCCGCATGATCGCGCCGAAGCCCGGCATCCTCCTGTTCGACGAGCCGCTTTCCAACCTCGACGCCAAGCTGCGCATCGAGATGCGGACCGAGCTTCTGCGCGTCCATCGGGCGACGGGAGCGACCTCGGTCTATGTCACCCACGACCAGGTGGAGGCGATGACCATGGCCTCGCATGTGGCCGTCCTCAAGGACGGCAGGATCGAGCAGTTCGGCGCGCCCGGGGATCTGGTGGCCGCGCCCCGGACGGCGTTCGTGGCGACCTTCGTCGGCACCCCGCCGGCCAACCTCATTGTCGTCGAACCGGCGGGCGACGGCCGGATCGCCTTTGCCGGCGAGGTCCTGCCGGCGGGTTTTGCGCTCGACCGGCCGGCGCAGGCGATGTTCCGGCCCGAAAACCTCGGCGTCTCGGACAGGCCGGGCGCGCGCACGATCGCCCTGGAGTTCGCCGAGGCCAGCCCCGTCGCGGGCCGCGTCATGATCACCGGCACCCGGGGCGACCTGCGCCTTACCGCCGTCGTCAACGACGCGCCGAAATTCGCGCCCGGCGACAGCGTCCATTTCGCCATTCCCGAAACGCCGGCGGCGCTCTACGCCCCCGGCGGGGAGTTGCTGGCATGAAGCGGGTGATGCTCGTCCGGCATGGACAGTCGGAATGGAATGCCGAGCGGCGGCTGCAGGGGCAGGCCGACATCGCGCTTTCGGGGCTCGGCCGCGAACAGGCGGTGGCGCTGCGCCCGGTCGTGGCTGCCCTCGATCCGGACCTCACAATCTCGTCCGACCTCAGGCGCGCCCACGACACCGCCCGCCTCGTCGGCATCGCCGACCCGGTCTGCGACGCGGCGCTGCGCGAGATCGATGTCGGCGACTGGACGGGCCGGCCGATCGCGTCGATCCGCGAGACGGAGCCGGACGCCTATCAGGGCTGGCGCGCCGGGACGCACACACCGCCGAGCGGTGAATGCTGGGCCGACTTCGTCGCGCGCACCAGCGGCAGCGTGCTCAACGCCCTGCGCTCCAGCCAGCGCCTGCTGGTGGTCTGCCATGGCGGTGTGATCCGGGCGCTGCTCGAAAGCCTGATCGACCTGCCGCCGAAGCGGATCATCCCCGTCGGACCCGCCAGCCTGACCATTCTGGCCGAACGGCCGGCAGGCTCCGGCACGATGCGGCTCGAACTGTTCAACTATTCCCCCCTCGGCCCGGTGCTCGACGCGCCGGATTAGGCGCGCCCGATCAAACGACAATCACGTCGGAACACCTCACCTGCCCTTCCACGGTCCCATAGATCTCGGGCTCCAGAGGTGCGATTATCGCTTTCTGCAGCCAGAGATTGCGCGCGTGGAACACTGCCAGGTCGGCGGTCTTCCGGTCCACCGGCGGCACATCCTCCCTCGGTTTCAGCAGCAGGCTTTGCGGATGGATGGCGAGATAAGTCTCCAGTCGGAAAATACTGTCATCGGAAAGCGCCAATTGCCTGTGCTCAGCCCTGCTGGTGGAGCCGAGATCATGAATCTCGACAGGAATGGAGACACCGTCGAGCTTCACGCGAAAGACACGGGAGAAGGGCGATTCACGATTGATTCGAGGAAAAGCGACCGTAACAGATGGATCGTCGATGAACCTGTACATGCCATACGCTCCGTCGGTCCCCTCACTTCGATACCTGTCGAATGGACTGCCGAGTATCTGCGCAAGGGTAGCCTGGCGAACGAAAGCAGCGCATGTATCGTGGAACTCGACCAGCTCGGGCGCCGGCTCCCGCCAGCCCCAATGGAGCTTTCCAGCCACCGGGATGCCATGCCGGCCGCGACGCGCCTGTTCCTGCTGCTGCACCGCCACGCTACGCTGAAGGAATTCATCCAGTGCCGGCGCAATGAGATCGGCAAGCCGTTCCAGGTCGGCCTCATCGAGGCCAACTATCGCGTGCCTCCACGCATCGGCGAAGTTCATTCGCTCGACGGTGACATGCGAGACAAGTCCCGCCGGCCTCGGCAATCCCGGAAGGAGCTGTCGCGAGCCGGGTGCTTCAAGCTTCTCAAGCCGATGCGTGACGCAGAGATTGATCCGGCAGCGGTGCCCGACGGTAATCCCTCCATGGAAGATGAACAGCCCATCGCGCGCAAGCTCTCCCGCGCGAAACGCATAATCCTCCGCCTGTCCGAGCCTCAGCCTAAATCGTTCATCCTGCGAAGACCACGTCTTGCCGGTCCAGAAAAAGCCGTCGTACTCTCGCTCGTTCACAATGAGGGGCGTCGATCGGAACTCCTCGAGCCGGGCCCGGATGCTCTCGCTGGTGCAATCTTCCTGCATTAAAGCCTGTTCCACTTCCTCTGATTGACGTTCGCGCCGATCGACACCGGCGGAAGACGCCGTCGGCCATTCGGCGGCAATATGCCTAGTTTTTCCCGAAAGCAGCAACTTTAACGTGCACGCGATAAGACATGTATTCGGCCGCCATGTCGAGTGCGCGCAAGTTCAACCCAGCTTCCGGGGCCGCACCGGAGGCTTGCTCGCCCCCTTGCAGAACCGGACCCCGGAAATGCTCGATACGTTGAGAATGGAAGCATTTTTTGCTCTGCCGGCGGTGTGTGCTTTCCGTGCGCCTCGCGCATGATCGCTGCGGCAGCCGGCGCGAAGGCATTCAGCGTCATCCGACGCAGGGCGGCCACCATACCGAGGATGGATCGGGAGCGCCGGTTCGAGGCGATGCCAGAAACCCTGGCCGAACCGGTCGAGCGGGACCGAAGCGCACGCATGATCGACCGTACCGTTCTCCGGGCACGTCACTGCGATCGGTATGGGAAGGGAGGCAACGTCCACTTCCACCTCCACTTCCAGCCCCCCACATCCCGACTTCCCGACTTCCCGACCTCCCCCACCTCCCCCACCTCCCCGACACGAAGCCCCGCGCCTCCAGACCACCCCTTGAATTAATTGAACGTTCGTTTTATTAACATCGCCCAGGAGGCTCGGCATGGCGCGCACCACGGGTTCGGACGGCGAAAGGACGGAAGCGGCGATCCGCGAGGCGGCGGTGGCGCTCATCGCGCGGCTCGGCTTCGAGGCCATGTCCATGCGCCAGCTCGCGGCGGAAGTCGGCGTGCAGCCGGCGGCCCTCTACCGCTACTTCCCCACCAAGGAAGAGCTGCTCTACGCGCTGATGTGCACCCATATGGACGGTTTGATTGCTTCCTGGGGGGAAGCCCGGCCCGCCGAAGGCTCCGACAACGGGAGCCCGGCGGGCCAACTGGCCGCCTTCGTCGAGAACCACATCCGTTTCCATCTGGCGCGCCGCGCCTCGACGCATGTCAACAATCTGGAGCTGCGCAGCCTGTCGGACGCGCGGCTGGCGCATGTGCTGGCCCTGCGCACCGCCTATGAGGGCGAATTACGCGCCATTCTGCGCGCCGGCGCCGCCACCGGCGACTTCGCCGTCGCAGACGTGACGCTGACCGCCATGGCCATCATCCAGATGATCACCGGCGTCATCGTCTGGTTCCGGCCGGACGAGCGCCTTTCCGAAGACCAGGTGGCCGCTACCTATCACACCATGACCATGCGCCTCGTCGGTTATGCGGGGCCGACGCCCGGCAGCGGGCGCGCCGGCGACTGAGGCGGGAAAGAAGAAGGAGGAGACCATGTATACGGGATCGATGAATTTCGGGCTCGGCGAGGACATCGACGCGCTGCGCGACATGGTGCACCGCTTCGCCCGGGAGCGGATCGCCCCGCAGGCCGCCGAGATCGACGCCAGCAACGAGTTCCCCGCCCCGCTCTGGCAGGAAATGGGCGCGCTCGGCCTGCTCGGCATGACGGTCGATCCTGAATTCGGCGGCTCCGGCCTCGGCTATCTGGCGCATGTGGTGGCGATGGAGGAGATTTCGCGCGCCTCCGCCTCCGTCGGCCTCTCCTACGGCGCCCATTCCAATCTCTGCGTCAACCAGATCCGCCGCTGGGGCAATCCTGAGCAGAAGCAGAAATACCTGCCGGCGCTGTGCTCCGGCGAGACGGTCGGAGCGCTCGCCATGTCGGAGACGGGCGCCGGGTCCGACGTCGTCTCGATGAAGCTCCGCGCCGACAAGAAGAACGACCGCTACGTGCTGAACGGCTCGAAGATGTGGATCACCAACGGGCCGGACGCCGGCACGCTGGTCGTCTATGCCAAGACCGACCCCGATGCCGGCCCGCGCGGCATCACCGCCTTCATCGTCGAGCGCGGCATGGCCGGCTTTTCCGTAGCGCAGAAGCTCGACAAGCTCGGCATGCGCGGCTCCAACACCGGCGAACTGGTGTTCGAGGACGTCGAGGTGCCGTTCGAGAACGTGCTCGGCGAAGAGGGCAAGGGCGTCGCCATCCTGATGTCCGGCCTCGACTATGAGCGCGTGGTGCTGGCCGGCGGCCCGGTCGGCATCATGGCCGCCTGCATGGATGTGGCCGTGCCCTATGTCGGCGAGCGCCGGCAGTTCGGCCAGCCGGTCGGCGCCTTCCAGCTCGTCCAGGGCAAGCTCGCCGACATGTACACGACGATGAATGCCTGCCGCGCCTATGTCTACGCCGTGGCGGCCGCCTGCGACCGCGGCGAGACGACCCGCAAGGACGCGGCCGGCTGCATCCTCTACGCCGCCGAGAAGGCCACCCAGACGGCGCTCGACGCGATCCAGCTCCTCGGCGGCAACGGCTATGTCAACGAGTTCCCGGCCGGCCGCCTGCTGCGCGACGCCAAGCTCTACGAGATCGGCGCCGGCACCAGCGAGATCCGCCGCTGGCTGATCGGCAGGGAGATGATGGGGGAGGACTGAGAACGATATCGTTTCCGGTGCGTTGACCTCGTCTCAGCCCACAAGGAGAGAAGCCATGCCGCTCAACGATCTCCAGAAGCGCCTCGTCGCCGACAACGCGACCGATTTCACCGGCCTCAACGCCTTGTTCGTCAACACCACGCTGAAGCCGGGCAACGGGGCTCCCTCCCACACGCAGGACCTTGTTGACGACTCCATCGCCATCATGAAGGGTTGCGGGATCGAGACCCTGTGCCTGCGGGCCGCCGATTTCCGGATCGCCTTCGGTGTTTCACCCGACATGCGCGAGGAAGGGGCGGAGATCGACGATTGGCCGGAAAAAATCTGGCCAAAAGTGCGCGAAGCCGACATTCTGGTCATCGGCTCGCCGATCTGGCTGGGCGAGGAAAGTTCCATCTGCCGGGTCATCATCGAACGGCTCTACGCCCACTCGGGCCAACGGAACGAAAAGGGCCAGTACGTCTATTACGGCAAGGTGGGAGGCACGATCATCACCGGCAATGAGGATGGCATCAAGCACGTTGCCAAGACCGTTCTCTATTCCCTCCAGCACATCGGCTACGCCATCCCGCCGCAGGCCGATTGCGGCTGGATCGGGGAAGCCGGGCCGGGTCCATCCTATGGCGACGAGACGGAAGACGGCCGCCGCGCCGGCTACGACAGCGTGTTCACGCGCCGGAATCTCACCTTCATGACCTTTAACCTGATGCACATGGCCCGCATGCTGCGCCAATCGGGCGGCTTGCCAGACTATGGGAATCAAACCACCGAGTGGGATTGAACCTCCCACACGCCGCAGGAGATCGCATGACCGTCCTTCAATCCCAGCTTTCAACATCGTCCGAAACCTTCCGGGCCAACGCCGCCCGCATGAGCGGGCTGGTGGCGGAGATGGCCGAGAAGGCCGCGCTCATCGCCCGCGGCGGGCCGGACGAGGCGCGCGAGCGGCATGTGGCGCGCGGCAAGCTCCTGCCCCGCGAGCGGCTGGCGCAGGTACTCGATGTCGGCGCGCCGTTCCTCGAGATCGGCCAGTTCGCCGCCCACGACATGTATGGCGGCGACATCGCCTCGGCCGGCATGATCGCCGGCGTCGGGCGCATCGAGGGGCGCGAATGCGTCGTGGTCGTCAACGACGCAACGGTCAAGGGTGGCACCTACTACCCGCTGACGGTGAAGAAGCATCTGCGGGCGCAGGAGATCGCGCTCGAAAACAACCTGCCCTGCGTCTATCTGGTGGATTCGGGCGGCGCCAACCTGCCCAACCAGGACGAAGTGTTCCCGGACCGCGAGCATTTCGGCCGCATCTTCTACAACCAGGCCAACATGTCGGCGAAGGGCATTCCGCAGATCGCCTGCGTCATGGGATCGTGCACCGCGGGCGGCGCCTATGTGCCTGCGATGAGCGACGAGACCATCATGGTCAGGGGCCAGGCGACCATCTTCCTCGGCGGCCCGCCGCTGGTGAAGGC
>NZ_AMRM01000004.1 GCF_000300335.1 Nitratireductor pacificus pht-3B
CCCACCGCCGCCGTCGGCACGGGCCGGGCGGCGGGTTGCGTCGCGGCCACGCCGGCAGCCGGCCGGCCAGGCGTCCAGGAGCCGGGAAGCTGCCTGACCGGGAGGCCCTTCTCGGCTTCTTCCATGAAGGCGCGCCAGGCGGGAACCGGCATCGAGCTGCCCGTCGCCTTGGTCGCCTTCGAGGCGTCGTTGCCGAACCAGACGCCGGTCACAAGGTCGGCGGTGTAGCCGACGAACCAGGCGTCGCGTGACTGCTGGGTGGTGCCCGTTTTGCCGGCGGCAGGGCGACCGATATCGGCCGCCTGGGCGCTGCCGTAGGCGATGGTCCCCTGCATCATCGCGTTCATCATGCCGATAACCTCCGCGCTCGCCACGCGCGTCGGGCGCGGCTTGCCGTGCTCGTAGAGCACCTTGCCGGAAGTCGTGGTCACGCGGCTGACGAAATGCACCTCGGGCCGCAGCCCGCCGGTGGCGAAGGGCAGATAGGCGGCGGTCAGTTCCAGCGGCGTCACCTCGGACGTGCCGAGCGCGATCGATGCGTTGGCATTGAGACTGGATTCGATGCCCATGCGCTGCGCCACCTCGACTACGGCCTTCGGCCCGGTCTCCATGGCGAGCTGCGCCGCCACCGAGTTGAGCGAGCGGGCGAGCGCTTCCGACAGGGTGACGGGGCCGTAATACTTGCCCTTGTAGTTCTCCGGCGTCCACTTCCCGATCTTGATCGGCGCGTCGTTGCGCACGCTGTCGGGGGTGCGGCCCTGCTCCAGCGCCGCCATGTAGACGAACGGCTTGAAGGCTGAACCGGGTTGCCGCCGCGCTTCCGAGGCACGATCGAACTGGCTGTTGGCGTAGTCGTATCCGCCGACCATGGCGCGCACCGCGCCGCTCGTGTCGATCGACACCAGAACGCCCTGGCTGACGGCCAGCTTGCCGCCCTTCTCGTCGATCAGCTGGCGGATCGTCTTCTCGGCCTGCTTCTGCAGTTTGAGGCTGACGGTCGTCTCGACGACGATGTCGGCGCCGCCGTCGCCGATCAGCGTCGGCAGTTCTTCCATGATGCGGTCGGCCACATAATGCTCGGACCCGGTCCAGTAGGCGGCGGCGCGCGTGGCGGGCTGGCTCATCGCCGTGGTCATCTCGCTGTCGCCGATCATGCCCTGGTCGCGCATGGCGGCAAGCACCACCTGCGCCCGCGTTTCGGCGGCCTGCGGGTCGCGCGCCGGCGACAGGCGGGACGGCGCCTTCAGAAGGCCGGCGAGCAGCGCCGCTTCCGACAGCGTCACGTCGCGCGCCGACTTGTTGAAATAGCGCCGGGACGCCGCCTCCACGCCATAGGCGCCGGAACCGAAATAGACGCGGTTCAGATACATCTCGAGGATCTGGTCCTTCGAGTGCTTCTGCTCCAGCCACAGCGCCAGCAGCACCTCCTGCACCTTGCGCTCGATGGTGCGGTCGGGCTTCAGGAACAGGTTCTTGGCGAGCTGCTGGGTCAGCGTCGAGCCGCCCTGGGTCAGGCGCCCGGCCATGACGTTCTCGCTCATCGCGCGGGCGAGGCCGATCGGATCGACGCCGAAATGCGAGTAGAAGCGGCGGTCCTCGATGGCGATGACCGCTTGCGGAATGTGCGGCGACATCTCGTGCAGGCCGACCGCCTCGCCGCCGGTCATGCCGCGATTGGCGATCAGGGCGCCGTCGGAGGAAACGATCCGGACGTTCGGCGGCCGGTCGGGAATTTGCCATGTGGTGGCTGCCGGCATCTTGGCGCCGTAATAGGCGACGATGCCCGCGCCGGCGATGCCGCCCCACAGCGCCAGCACCAGCATCCAGTAGACCGCGCCGCGCAGGAAGCCGAAAAAGCCGCGCCCGCCGCCACCTCCGCGGCGCCGGCCGCCGCCGCGTCCCGTCTTCCTCGCCGGGGTCCTTTTCGCCGTGGACTTGCGTGGCTTGCGCTGCTGGCGTGAAGGAACGACGCGATCGCTCTCGCCGAGCGACAGGTCCCCGCCGCCCCGGCGCGCCTGCGGCGCATCGAAAGTCGGTTCGATCCTGCGTCTTCGCGTATCCCGCGCCATGCCTGTTCCTGCCCCGCCAACGCCGCGCTGGGCACGAAGCCCGGCGCACAACTCAAACAGCCCGCAATGCGGGTCAGCGGAGAGTAAAGGCCAGCGGTTTAAGGCGCAGTTAAGTCAAAATGAACGAAATGGCTCAGCTGTGGGCGAAAATGTCCTCTTCCTCCCAGCCCATCAGGTCGAGCCTGGCGCGGGTCGGCAGGAAACGGAAACAGGCCTCGGCCTGCGCCGTCCGGTTCTCCCGGGCGAGCCGCTGCATGAGCTTCTCGCGCAGGCCGTGCAGGTAGAGGACGTCCGAGGCGGCGTACTCCAGCTGTTCGAGCGACAGTTCCTCCGCCGCCCAGTCGGACGACTGCTGCACCTTCGACAGGGAGACGCCGAGCAGTTCGTTGCACAGGTCCTTCAGCCCGTGCCGGTCCGTATAGGTCCGGGTCAGACGCGAGGCGATCTTCGAGCAGAACACAGGTTCGGCCATCACGCCGAAGGCGTTGTAGAGAACGGCGATGTCGAAGCGCCCGAAATGGAACAGCTTCGTGATCGCCTTGTCGCCGAGCAGGGCCTCGATGTTCGGCGCGCTCTTCTGCCCCGCCTCGATCTGCACCACGTCGGCCGTGCCGTCACCGGGCGAAAGCTGCACCACGCAAAGCCGGTCGCGATGCGGCTTGAGGCCCAACGTTTCCGTATCGATGGCGACGGCCTCCACGCGGTAGCGGTCGAGGTTCGGCAGGTCGTTCCTGTGCAGGCGAATGGTCATGTCGGCTTCCCGGTTTTCTGGTTCACTTGCTCAGGACATCGAGGATGCGCGCCCAGGAGCGCTGGCCGCGGTGAAACGAGGTGAGGTCGTATTTTTCGTTGGGCGAATGAATGCGGTCGTCCGACAGGCCGAAGCCGACCAGCAGCGATTCCATGCCGAGCATGCGGCGGAAGTCGCCGACGATCGGGATCGAGCCGCCCATGGCGACGGCGACAGCGGGCTTCGACCATTCCTCCGTCAGCACGCCCTGTGCCTTGACGACCAGCGGCATGTTGTAGTCGAGCTGGAAGGCCGGCCCGCCGCCGTGCTTGTGAAACTCGACCGAGCAGTCGGCCGGGATGCGCGCCTCGATGAAGGCTCGGAAGGCCGCGCGGATCTTGTCCGGGTCCTGCTTGTGCACCAGGCGGAACGAGACCTTCGCCGAAGCCTTTGCGGCGATCACGGTCTTGAAGCCCGCGCCGGTGTAACCGCCGGTGATGCCGTTGACCTCGGCGGTCGGACGCGCCCAGACGAGTTCGAGGACAGAGCGGTCCTGTTCGCCGAAGGGCTTTGCCAGGCCGATCGGGTTGAGGAAGCTTTCCGCCGTTTCGCCGAGGCCAGCCCAGCTCTTCAGGATGTTCTCAGGCGTTTCCTCGACCCCGTCATAGAAGCCCGGAATGCTGACGCGGCCGTTCTCGTCATGGATGGCGGCAAGCGCCCGGGCGAGGATGGTGATCGGGTTTGCCGCGGCGCCGCCGAATTCGCCCGAATGCAGGTCGCGGTCGGCGGCATGGATGGTGATCTCTTCACCAACGAGGCCGCGCAGGCCGACGCAGACCGCCGGCGTTTCGCGGTCCCACATGCCGGTGTCGCAGACGAGCGCGAAATCGGCCGTCAGCTCGGCGGCGTTCGCCTCGAGGAAGGGTTTCAGCGAGGGGGAGCCGGACTCCTCCTCGCCCTCGAACAGGATGCTGATGCGGCATGGCATCTTGCCGTGCACGGCCTTGTAGGCGCGGCAGGCCTCGACGAAGGTCATCAGCTGACCCTTGTCGTCGGCAGCGCCGCGTCCGATGATCGCCTTGCGGCCGGGCTCGATCTCCTTGACGGAAGGCGAGAACGGATCGTCGTTCCACAGGTCCAGCGGGTCCACCGGCTGCACGTCGTAATGGCCGTAGAACAGGACATGCGGGCCTTCGCCCTCGTGATGCGCCACCACCATCGGGTGCCCGGCCGTGTCTCGCACGCTTGCCTCGAAACCGATCGACTTCAGGTCTTCGACCAGCCATTCCGCCGCCTCGCGGCAATCGCTGGAGAAGGCCGGATCCGTCGAGATCGACTTGATGCGCAGCAGGCTGAACAGCCGCTCGAGGCTCTGGTCGATGGAGCGGTCGAGATGATCGAGAACCGGTGCGAGGTCGGACATGGAGAACTCCTGGCGGGAAACGGAGGGAGCGCGGATGCTGCCTCCTTATAACGGCAGGCATCGCAAAAGAAAAAGGGCCGCGACCGGACCTTTCTCGATTTCTTCGGACGGTTGCGCCGCCGGCTTCAGTAGGGGCAGGCGTTGTCCGTGAGGAAGTTGTGCACCTCGATCTCGCCGGCGATGATCTTCGCTTTGGCGGCCTCGACGGCGGTCTTCATATCGTCGCTGACGAGGGAGGCGTTATGCTCGTCCATCGCGTAGCCGACGCCTTCTTCTGCAAGGCCGACATCCTGCACGCCATAGGTGAACTCGCCATTCTTGGCGTCCATGAAGGAATCGTAGACCGCCACGTCGACCTGCTTGACCATCGAGGTCAGCACATGGCCCGGCTGCAGGCCGTTCTGGTTCGAATCGACGCCGATGCCGAGCTTGCCGGCATCCGCCGCCGCCTGCAGCACGCCGACGCCGGTGCCGCCTGCCGCGTGGTAGATCACGTCGGCGCCCTGGTCCATCTGCGTGCGGGTGATCTCGCCGCCCTTGGTCGGGTCGTTCCAGGCGGCCGGCGTGTCGCCGGTGTAGTTACGGATCACCTTCACGTCGGGATTGGCCGCCTTGGCGCCGCCCACATAGCCGCACTCGAACTTGCCGATGAGCGGCACCTGCATGCCGCCGACGAAGCCGACGGTGCCGGTCTTGGAGGCGAGCGCCGCCATCATGCCGACCAGATAGGAGCCTTCCTGCTCCTTGAAGGTGATCGAGCGCACGTTCGGCTGATCGACCTTGTCGTCGATGATGGTGAAATTGACGTCCGGATAGTCGGGCGCCACCTTGTTGAGGAAGTCGACCCAGGTGAAGCCGGCCATGACGATCGGGTTGCGGCCGTCTTCGGCGAAGCGGCGCAGTGCCTGCTCGCGCTGCGCGTCGTTGGAAATCTCGAACTCGACATATTCGACGCCGGTTTCCGTCTTGAACCGCTCGGCGCCGTTATAGGCGGCCTCGTTGAACGATTTGTCGAACTTGCCGCCCAGATCGTAGATGAGGGCCGGCGCGAAATCCGCCGCGAAAGCACCTGCGGTCATGGCGGTGGTGGCCAGGAGGCCAAGGACGATACGCTTCATGTGATCCACACCCTGTCGGTTGCCGTGTTGCTTGCGATGCCGCGCCGGCCACGGAGATCATTCCGCGCTGCCCTTGCGCTCAAACGAGCATCCAGGCCGCGTCAGCGGTCCGGAACGGCACGAGCGGGAGCGTTTTTCTCCCCCTTGCCGCCACCTTTGCACAGCCAAGGCGAAACTTCACCTGGAATTTTGACCGTTCGGAAAAACCTGTCCGGACTCTCAGGAGCCCGCTGCCGGGGCGACCGCGCAGGCGACGCCCGTGCCCTGCAGGCCGCAATAACCGTTCGGATTCTTGGCCAGATATTGCTGGTGTTCCTCCTCGGCGAAGTAGAACGCCGGCGCCGTGTCGATCTCCGTGGTGATCGCGCCGCGCCCGGCATCCCGCAGCGCCGCCTGATAGGCATCGCGCGAGGCGCGCGCCTCGGCGAGCTGTGCCGCGGAGGTGGTGAAGATCGCCGAGCGGTAGGTGGTGCCGACATCGTTCCCCTGCCGCATGCCCTGGGTCGGGTCGTGGCTTTCCCAGAACAGCGCCAGCAGTTCGGCGAAGGAGATCCGCTGCGGGTCGTAGACCACGAGCACGACTTCCGCATGGCCGGTCAGGCCGGTCGTGGTCTCGCGATAGGTGGGATTGGGCGTGATGCCCCCGGCATAGCCTACGGCAGTGACCCAGACGCCGTCGCGCTGCCAGAACAGCCGCTCGGCGCCCCAGAAGCAGCCCATGCCGAATAGCGCGCTCTCGGTGCCTTCCGGATAGGGACCCTTCAGCGCATGGCCGGACACGAAATGCCGCGCGGCGGTGGCGATCGGGTCCGGGCGCCCGGGCAGGGCATCCTGCGCCGAGGGCATGGAGAGCTTCTTGTTGCCCATCAGGGTGCTGAGAATTGACATGGTCTCGGTTCCTTTCTGGTTTCCTGCCGCGGGGCGGTCACGCCAGGGAGACTGTCCGTCGCCCCGGGCGCCCGATCGCATAGAACAGCAGCGAAAGGGCTGCGAAGACGAGCCAGCCGGGCAGCGTCAGGATGAAGATCGCGACCGGGTCCCACAGGACGGGGGACGTGTAGCGCTGGACCACGGCCTGCGACAGGTTGAGCGTGTCCGGCGAGACGGAATACCAGCTTTCGCCGAGCGGGGTGAAGGTCAGCGCCGAGGCCGCGATGGAGCGTGTCGCATCGATCACCGCCATGATGACGGCAACCGCCAGGGCAACCATGGCCAGCACCCGGAACAACCAGCGGAACATCAATGCCTCCTGCAGGCGGCCGGCGGGCCGCGCTTCATTCTTCCGCAGAGATAGGCGGCGCGGCCGGCGATGGCAATCGCCCGCACGGAAAGTTGAGAACGGCGATCGCGGGAGATGCGTTGCGGATGACGGCGGCAAATTGCAAATCTGTGACACGGCGGACTTGGCATTCGCGATCAGATCGACTAGATCACCCTCGGCGCGCGACCGCGAGAGCGGAAGCGCGCTGCCGGAGAGGTGGCCGAGTGGTTGAAGGCGCACGCCTGGAACGCGTGTATACGGGAAACCGTATCGAGGGTTCGAATCCCTCTCTCTCCGCCAGCATCCATCTTTTTCATTCATTTTTTCAAATGCCTAGCCTTCGGTGGTTGCGCTGCATCTCCCGCTGACGGGAGGGCGGGATCCGTTTGTGGCCGTTGCACTCGCGAATCTGCCGTTTTCCCATCAGTAGGGCTGCCCGAACGTTCCGATGTTCATTGCGATGTGCTGGCGCAGCGGCATCGCGCGTATAAACCGACGCTGAACTGAGGCGCTCCGCGTCGACTCCTTGTCGATCCTGGTGGACGGAGACGGCCGGAAGCTCCGGCAATTTGCCTATAGCAAGGACAGGTTGCAGGGTCTCGCCGGGTGGCTCGACAGGCATGATGTCGCCGTGAGCGCCAGGAACAGGCACGACCATGAATGCAGACAACACCAGGGCAGCCGATCAGGGCCTTGCAGGAATTCACATTCTGATCACGGGGGCCATCATGTTCGGTGAGTTCCTGTGGTTTTCGTCTTCGGCGTGGCTGTCGGTTGAGACGTATGCGGTGACCGCATACAGCGACACGGACAATTTTCAGATGTTGCTGTTTCAGACCTCACGGCTGACGCTGGCGCTGCTTTACCTTTATTACGTTGCCGGATGGTCGATCAGGAGGCTTTCCTGGGGGATTACGGTTTACGCGACGCTTCTCGGCATCCCGATCTTCCTGGCGCTCGGTCTGGGCCAGGACCTGGTCGCGATCGTGCTGGATGGGCTGCAAGGAGCGCCGCCGAACCCGACCGAAGGGACCGCGCCATCCCCGGAAGACGTGCCTGTTGCAACGCAGTTGGTCGCGCCGGCGACGGCAGGTGGCTGGTTATTGACGATAGGCTATGCACTTCTGAACGGTGTTTACGAGGAGCTGTTTCTCGTCGGCATCGTGCTGGCCGTCCGTCAGGACTGGCGGGTTGCAGCCATGGTCGCCAGCGTCCTGGTTCGCGCAGGATTTCATACCTATCAAGGACTGGATATCGCGTTCACGATGGCGCTCCTGGGAGCTGCGATGTTCGCCTTGTACCGGCTGATCGGAAAGCTCTGGCCGCTGATGGTTGCACATGGCATCGCCGATATCGTGGGACTATCCGTCATTGGCCTGGTTTATGGCATCCTAGGAGAATCCTGATGGGGGATATCCCGAGTTGCTCTACTGACTCGGCCGTGATGCGGCCCTTATGCTGCTGTGCTCGACAGCTTCATGAGGACGATCCCGGCCACGATCAGCGCGCCGGCCAGGAGCCGCATCGGATTGGCGGCCTCCCCCAGCACGATCACGCCAACGGCAAACGCCCCCACGGCACCGATCCCGGTCCAGATCGTATAGGCGGTGCCCAGCGGCAGTGTCTTCATCGATATGGACAGAAGCGCAAAGCTCGCGATCATCGTCACGATCGTGATGGCGCTCGGCACCAGCAGCGTGAAACCCGCTGATTTCTTCATGAAGAATGCCCACACGATTTCGAGCAGGCCAGCGAGAACAAGATACATCCAGGCCATGGCACGGCCCTCCTTTCAAGAGCCGGGCCGTCCCGGTCGGTGTGTTCTGGATGAGAGAGGTCGTCCTCGTCTCGGATAGATAGGTGCGCCCGGCGCCGTCATCAATGGCCGGGATGGAGCGCGTCGTTGAGATACATGCAGGTCAGCATCGTGAAGATGTAGGCCTGAATGACCGACATCAACAGTTCAAGACCCGTCAGTGCGATGGTCATCGCAAGGGGGAGCAGCGAACCTGCCAGTCCGAGCGCACCCAGCCCGCCAAGCGACACGACGAAGCCTGCAAAGACCTTGAGCGTGATATGCCCGGCAAGCATGACCGCAAAAAGACGCACCGAATGGCTCACCGGGCGGGAAAGGTATGAAACGACCTCGATCGGGACGATGATCGGCGCGAGCACGAGCGGCACGCCGGATGGCAGGAAAAGCCGGAAGAAGCCCAGCCCGTTGCGCCACAGGCCGTAGACGGTGACGGTGAGGAAAACCATCATCGCCAGCGCGAAGGTGACGATGATGTGGCTGGTGACCGTGAAGGCATAGGGGAACATGCCGATCAGGTTGGCGAACAGGACGAACATGAACAGTGAGAACACCAGGGGAAAGAAGCGCATGCCTTCTTCTCCCGCGTTCTCCCGGAGCGTCTTCGATACGAATTCGTACAGCACCTCCGCCGACGATTGCAGACGCCCGGGCACGAGGCGCCTTCCAGACGTTGCAAACAGGAGAAACCCGGTGGCGAGCCCGACGATGGCGACCATGTAGGCGGAGGAGTTCGTGAAGCTCAGGTCGAGACCGCCGATTTCAATCGGCAGAATGCGGGATATCTCGAATTGCTCGATTGGTCCGGCCATGATCCGGCCCTCCTCTGAGTGGCCGGGTCGTCCCGGAATGCAGTTCAACGGCGCGGGTCGTCCCGAGCCGGGCTTCAATTACGCGCTGCCCAATGGCCAGTCAACCGTCCGGTTGCCGCGGCCGCTCCCACACGCAGATTCCACAAAGCTATGGACTTGCCGGCTGTCAGCGTGCTCAGTTTGTCCCAGGGGGCGGCGCGTTCAGCAGGCGTTGCCTAGATCGGCATCCTGCGTCCAAGGGCAGAATGCCTGTGACGGGACAGGCTTCATGAACTATTTCCACCTCGCTCCGCGCCATAAGGACGAACCTCACAGGGCCGCTACGACGCTGGAGCTGATGTTCGACCTGGCATCGGTCATCGCCATTGCGGCCGCCGCGATCGGCCTCCACCATGGAATTGCGCAAGGTCATGCGCTGGAGGCAATTCCCCAGTTCCTGTTCGCCTTCTTCGCTATCTGGTGGAGCTGGATGAACTACACCTGGTTCGCCTCGGCCTATGACAACGGCTCGCCGGGCTTCCTGGTGCTTTCGATGGTCGCGATGTTCGGCGCCCTGATGGTCGCGGCGGGGATACCGGCGATCTTCTCGCACAATCCGATCATCCTGTGCCTGGCCGGCTATGTCGTCATGCGCGTCGCCATGGCCCTGTTCTGGTTCGCCGCCGCGGCCGGCGACCCCGAGCGTCGGAAGACCGCTCTCGGCTACGGCGTCGGCATCCTTGTGATGCAGTGCTACTGGATCGCCACGGTCCTGATGCTCGCACCGCAGGCGGGCATGTATGCCCCGTTCCTGGTGATCGGCATCATCGGCGAACTGGCGGTGCCCGCGCTGTCCGAATATTTCTACGGCGACACGACCTGGCACCGGCACCACATCATCGAGCGGTACGGGCTGCTCAACATCATCGTTCTGGGAGAGTGCTTCCTGGCGATCGTCGCCATGCTGGTGCTTGACGAACAGGGGTCGCCCGCCTCGTGGCATTCCATCCTGTTCGCGGTCACCGCGGCCGTGATCACCTTTTCGATGTGGGGATTGTATTTCACGGACGAGGAGCATCTGAGGGACGATGCGCTGCGCCGCGCACTGTTCTGGGGATACGGCCATTTCATCATCTTCGCCGCCGGCGCCGCTGCCGGAGCGGGCTTCGCGGTCGTCCACGAGGTGGCGAGCGGACATGCCCAGATCGGCGCGTTCACCGCCAGCTTGTCGGTGGCGATCCCGGTGGCGATCTACATGCTGATGATGTGGATCGTGCGTGACCGCTTCACCCCGGCGCATTGGCGCAAGCTGGCTATCCCTGTCGGTGCCGTTGCCGTTGCGCTGGTGCCGCTGGTGGTCAGCGAAGCCTTGCCGGCGATCGCGGCGATCATACTGGTCACGGTCATTGTCCGGCGCGGCTTCAAGGAGCGGCGCATCCCGGCCTAGAGCATTCTGCAGTCAGGTGGAAACACCTGACGTCCGCATAAATGCGGAAAAACAAGAAGATAGACCCGTTCGGCGTTTCTGTGAAACGTTGAACGGGTCTAGACCGGCCCAGTGTCTCCGCATTCACGCGGACGTGGGGTGAACCCGCCTGGCTGCAGAATGCTCCAGCGGGCAATCGGTCCCATCGCTGCCCGGCGCTCTCCAGTGGCCCGCCCCGCGCAAGCACACATATCGACATACCGCATCGCTGGCTGTAGAGGCAGCCTGCTCTCGGGCGCGCCCGGACGGGGCTTTCGCCGAGGCACGGCTTTTTTTGTTTTCATCAGGACGATCATGCAGGAAGAAGCACCAGGCAGCGATGCCGAGATCACACTCCGCCGGGTTACCTCAGCGAATGTGTCGGAGATATGCGAACTGAGCGATACGCTCTCGGAGGAACAGAGGGATTTCGTCGCCGACAACGGAACGTCGATCGCGGAAGGCTTCTGTTCGGAATCGGCATGGTTCCGCGGGGTCTACGCGGATGAGTGCCTGATCGGCTTCGTGATGCTGCACGAGGGTTCGGACTGGGACGACGGGATCGATTGTCCGGGCCCCTATCTGTGGCGCTTCATGATCGCTGGGCCGTTCCAGAACCGGGGATTCGGGAAGCGGGCGATCGAGAAGGTCGCGGACCGCCTGCGCGCGCGCGGCGCACGGGAACTCTACACGAGCTTCGGCCTTGGCGCGGGCGGACCGCAGAAATTCTACGAAAAGCTCGGCTTCGTGCCGACCGGCGGCATGTTCGACGAGGAAGTCGAGGTGGTTCTCGCGTTGAATGGCCCTGTTCACCGTTAAGTGTGGCCGTGGTAATCACTTCTTCGAATGAAGAAGAGCTTTACAAGGACCGGCCGCGGGCTGGATGGCGTCTCGGCTTTCCTGAGGGTCGCCGAGCGCCGCAGTTTTCGCGCGGCGGCGGCCGATCTCGGCGTGTCGCCCTCTGCCGTCAGCCAGGCGGTGAAGGCGCTTGAAGCGCGTGTCGGCGTGGCGCTGGTCTCGCGCTCGACGCGCAGCGTCGGCCTGACGGAAGCCGGTCAGCGCTTCATCGAGCGGGCGAAGCCGGCCATGGAGAATCTCGACGCGGCTTTCGAGGCTGCCCGCTCCCTCGGCGAGCGCCCCTCCGGTCTGCTGCGCATCACCGCGCCCCGCTCGGTGATCGCACCGGTGCTGGAGCCGGCATTGCCGGAGTTCTGCGCGGCCTATCCTGAAATCGGCATCGAGATAGTGG
Source organism: Nitratireductor pacificus pht-3B (assembly GCF_000300335.1). GTDB lineage: Bacteria > Pseudomonadota > Alphaproteobacteria > Rhizobiales > Rhizobiaceae > Nitratireductor > Nitratireductor pacificus. The sequence goes on from NZ_AMRM01000004.1 coordinate 11,920, forward strand.
CGGATTCGGGTTTCGTCGACATCGTCTCGGAAGGTTTCGACGCCGGCATAAGGCTCGGAGAGCTGGTTCACGCCGACATGATCGGCGCCCGGCTGACGCCGCCGTTCCGATACTGCGTCGTCGGCGCCCCCTCCTATTTCGCCCGGCACGGCAGGCCCTTGACGCCTGCCGATCTCGGCGCTCACCGCGCGCTCCGCTATCGCCTGCAGAGTTCGGGCGCGCTCTATCGCTGGGAGTTCGTCGAGAATGGCCGCGAGGTCGAGATTGACGTACCCGGCCCGCTGACGCTCAACGACGAGACGCTGCTGCCCTCCCTGGCGCTGAAGGGCCTTGGCCTTGCCTATCTGGCGGAGCCGCTGGTGCGCGGCCATGTCAGGCGCGGCGCACTGGAAACCGTGCTGGACGCCTTCTGTCCGGAAAGCCCCGGCCTGTTTCTCTACTATCCCGGCCGCGCCCAGAGCCTGCCGAAGCTCAAGGTCTTCGTCGAGCACATGATGCGGCAGCGCCCCTCTCTCGAGGCGCATATGTCGCTTTGAGCCACCGGGCGGCCCCGGGGCCGGGGCGCCTCTATCGTGAAGCGATGCTTCACGGCTCATGCAGTTAAGGCCGGATTGTCGTAGGCTGCAGCCGCGTTCTAGCCTTGCGCGACTTCAATGCGTAACCCGGACAAGGCGGCTGGCGAGAGATGACTGAAACCGGAACGGACAAACCGGCAAGCCCCGGACGGCGGCGTGTGCTGGGTGCGGCTGCGGCGGGCACCCTGGCGGGTGCGGCGATCGGGATCACGGGCGGCATGGCGCTGGCCGGGGCGGGGCGCCCGCCGGCCGCGCCGGTCTTCGAGGGCAGGCGCCGTTTCGCCGATCAGGTGGTGATGATCACGGGCGCGACGTCGGGGATCGGCCGGGCGGCCGCCGAAGCCTTTGCGGCGGAGGGCGCGCGGGTCGTCTTCTGCGGGCGGCGCGAGGCCCTGGGCGCGCAGGTGGAGAACACCATCCGTGAAGCCGGCGGCGAAGCGCTCTACATCAGGGCGGATGTGCGCGAGAAGGACGACATCGACGATTTCGTCCGGCGCGCCGTGGCGCAGTTCGGCGGGATAGACCTGGCGCTCAACAATGCCGGCATCAGCTTCAGCAAGCCGCTGCACGAGATCGGGGCGGACGAATGGGACGACCTGCAGGATACGAATGTGCGCGGCGTCTTCCTGTCGATGAGGGCGCAGATTCCGCACATGCTCGATCGCGGCGGCCAGATCATCGTGACCTCCTCGGTCAACATCGACGGGGCGCGCCCCGGTCTCGGCGCCTACAATGCAAGCAAGCGGGCGCTGGCGGGTCTGGTGCAGACCGCGGCGCTGGAATATGCCGGCAGGGGCCTCAGGGTGAACGGGATCTGCCCGGGCGCCACCGACACCGAGATGATCCGCCGGCAGGCGGGCTTCATGGACGCTCCGGATGCCGCATGGAACGCGGCGATCGGGCTCTGGAGCCGCAGCAATGTCTCCGGCCTGCAGCGGGTCGCGGCACCCCGCGAGATCGCGGCTGCCATTCTGAACATGGCCTCCCCGGACATGAGCTATCTGAACGGTTCGATGATCTTCGTCGATGGCGGCATGACTGCGTCCCTTTGATGGGAGCGCCAAGCAGGCGCATCCCTTCGGAAGACGCCGCGGGCGCACTTTCAGTCCGCGGCGCCGCTCCTCCCCTCAATCGCTCCGCGCCCGCCGGAGGAATGCCATCGATATCCCCGCCAGCACGACCATGAGGCCGCTTCCGGCGAGGGCGACCGCAGCCATGCCGTTCGCAAAGGCCGCGTTGCCGAGGCTGGAGAGCTGAGTGGCGACGGGGTGGGCCGTTTCGTTGAGGGCGGCGGCAAGCATGCCGAGGGAATCCTGCGCCGCGTTCGCGAGGTTCGGCGGCAGGTCGGCGGGCAAGTCGCCGGCGACCTGCGACCGGTAGACCGCGACGCTGAGGCTTCCCAGAACGGCGATGCCCAGCGCCATGCCGAACTCCCCGCTCGTCTCCGAGAGGCCGGAGGCCTCGCCGGCGCGCTCGGGAGGCGCTGCGCTGACGATCAGGTTGACCGTCAGGGTCATGGTGGCGCTGGAGCCGATGGTGGCGAGCGTCAGTCCGGTGACGAGGAGTGGCAGGCCGGGCGGGTTTCCGGTGCCGGCCAGCAACGCCAGCCCTGCGGCGCCCACACCCAGCATGAGGGCGATGACGAGGGCCGGCCGCATGACGATGGCCAGCTTCGATGCGGCGATGGCGCCGACGATGCCGGCCACGGTCGCGGGCAGCATGGCAAGGCCGGCATCGAGCGGTGAAAGGCCGAGCACGAGTTGCAGGTATTGCGAGCCGAGGAAATAGGGAGCACCCACGGAGAAGATCGCCAGGAACTGGATGCCGAGCGCGGACGAGAAGGCCGGTATCCTGAACAGGGTGAGATCGATCATCGGGTTCGAAAGCCGCAACTGCCGCCTTGCGAAAATGAAGATGAGCGCCGCGCCGGCAAGGACGAAGGCCCAGGCCTGCAGGTCCGCGCCATGGGCGGCAATCTGCTTGATGCCGTAGACCCCGCCGAGCATGCCGGCCAGCAGCAGGGCCACGCTCGGCAGATCGATGCGGCCGAGTTTCTCGGATCGATGCTCGGGCAACAGCAGCGGCGCGGCGATCAAGACGACCAGCGTCAGGGGAACGTTCAGGAGGAACACGCTGCCCCACCAGAAATGCTCGAGCAGGACGCCGCCGAGCAGCGGCCCGGCCGCCGTGCCGGCCATGAACACGCTGGACCACAGGGCGATGGCGAGGCCGCGCTGTCCGTCGTCGGCGAACATGTTGGTGATCAGCGAAAGGGTGGAGGGCATCAGCGTCGCAGCGGTGATGCCGAGCAGCGCCCGGGCGAGGATGAGCATCTCCGGCGAGGCGGCGAAGGCGGCAAGCATCGAGGCGACGCCGAAGGCCGCGGTGCCGATCATCAGCAGGCGCCGGCGGCCGATGCGGTCGCCGATCGTTCCCATGCTGATCAGCAGCCCGGCGATCATGAAGCCGTATATGTCGACGATCCAGAGCATCTGCGTCGAGGAGGGTTCGAGCGCGGTCGTGATCGACGGTACCGCCAGATGGAGCACGGTCATGTCGATGGCGACAAGCAGCGTCGGAAGGGCGAGGGTCGCCAGCCCGAGCCATTCGCGCGGCCCGGCCCGGGAGGAAGTCTTGTCCGTTGAGGTCACTGATGCGTCTCCAGATCGTTGAATCCGCTCCGTGATAAAAGTTCAAGTAAGCTTGAAGTCAAGCGTCGTCCATGCGATGTCTGCGGGATGGCGGCATTTCTGACGATACAGGAAGTCTCGAGGCGCAGCGGCGTGGCCGCCTCGGCGCTGCGCTATTACGAGGAACGTGGGCTGATCCGGTCTGAACGCGCCGGCTCCGGCCATCGACGTTATGAACGCGCCGTGCTGCGGCGGATCGCCTTCATCGTCTTCGCCCAGCGCGTGGGCCTGCGGCTTGAGGAGATCAGGACCGAGCTGGACAAGCTGCCCACCGATCACATCCCCACGGGAGCCGACTGGGAAAAATTGTCCAGCGTGTGGAGCGAGCGCATCGACGAGCGGATCGCCGAACTGGAGCGCCTCAAGAACGGCCTGGCGGACTGCATCAGCTGCGGCTGCCTGTCGCTTTCGCAGTGCAAGCTTTCCAACCCCCAGGATCGCGCCAAGCTTCTGGGCCCCGGTCCCCGCTACTGGGTGGGCGCGCGGGACATGAAGAGCCTCCTGCCGTGAGGAACGCGCGGCGCGATATAGCGTTCTGCAGTCAGATGGAATCACATGACGTCTGCATAAACGCGAAAAAACAAAGAGATACACCCGTTGCGCAGGGCAGCGCGATGGCCCTGTCCCTTGAGATGTGATGATGCCGGCGCCGACGGCATCTGCCTGCGCCTGGAGCCCCGATGCACCTGACCTTCGAGACGACCGACAATCCCGACCCCAAGGACGAGCGTTTCATCGAGACGCACCTTTCGGCGTTCAACGATGCCGATGTCGGCGCCTCCGGCAAGCGCCAGCTCTCGGTCTTCGTCCGCGACGGCACGGGCACCGTCGCCGCCGGAATCTCCGGCTACACCGCCTGGGGCTGGCTCTATGTCCAGCGGCTCTGGGTTTCCGAGAGCCTCCGCGGCCAGCGCATGGCCGGTCGGATGCTGGAGCAGGCCGAGCGGGAGGCGATCGCGCGCGGGTGCCACGGCGCGTTCATCGACACCTTCAACCCGAGCGCGGCCAAGGCCTACCTGAGGCAGGGTTACCACCCCTTCGGCGCGCTCGACGACTTTCCGGCAGGCCGCAGCAGGATCTTCCTCCAGAAGCGGCTCGGCGAAGGCTCCGGCAGGCGCTGATACGCGTCGCTTTCAATGGATTCGTTTGAAAGACAGGGAACCTGCATCGTCTCTGTGTACGATCGTCTCGGCGGGCCGCCGCATGACCCGAACGGGTGTGGCGCAAATGACGCAGCGTCATGACAATTATGAACACAACCTTCCCCTCCGTCAGCGCCACAACTTCTGGTGCATGGACTCGCATGTTTCGCCATGGGAGGCAGCGCCCGGGTACTGGATTTGGGGAAACTGAATGTTATCACGCAGCAACGCATTACTAGCCGCCTGCCTGGGCGTCGCGGCACTCACGCAGCCTGCCTTGTCGGCCGATCTCTCCGGCGGCACCACCGGGGGTTACAACTGGTCGGGTCTCTATCTCGGCATCGGCGCCGGCGCCGGCGCGCGCATCGGCGAAGTGGAAATTCCGGCGGGTCCGGCATCCTTCAACGGGATCGGCGGCGAAGGCCTGTTCGGCGAACTGACGGTCGGTTACGACTACATGGTTTCCCCCCGGTTCCTCCTGGGCGGTTTCGCCAATGGCCGTTTCGGCAATATCGGCTCGCGCCTCGACCTCGGCGTGGGCTCGATCGAGGTGAAGGGCGACTATGGCTTCGATGTCGGCCTGCGCGCCGGCTATCTGATTTCGCCGTCCACGCTCGCCTATGTCCTCGGCGGTTACACCTGGCAGCATTTCGACGTCTCCTCGAACCCGGCGGGTCTCGAATACGACTGGAGCAACAGCGGCTTCGTCGTGGGCGCTGGTCTTGAGACCGCGCTCGACGGCAACTGGACGCTGAAGTCGGAATATCGCTATTCGCATTTCGGATCCGAGGATTTCGACACGGGCGGCTTCCTGAAGGTTTCCCCGTCTTCGCATGCTTTCCATGCCGGCCTGAACTATCGCTTCGGCATGAACAATGGCGGCGGCGCGGCGTTCGAGACCCCCGCCTATGACTGGAACGGCCTGACCATCGGCGCCGCTCTCGGCGCCGGCGGCCTCGTTCACGACGTGGGCATCGGAGGCCTGGGCGTCGGCTTCAACGGTGTCGGGGCCGAGGGCTTCCTCGGCGAGGTATCGGTCGGCTACGATCGGGAGTTCGGTGGCAACTGGGTCGCCGGCGTGCTGGCGGACGCCCGCTACGCGACGGTGTCGACGGACCTCAAGGGGCCGGGCTTCTCCGCCTCGCTTGAAGCCGACTATGGCTTCGACGTCCTCGCGCGCATCGGCTACAAGATCGGCGGCGGAACGCTGGTCTACGCGCTCGGCGGCTACAGCTACCAGCATTTCGATGTCGACGTTTCGGGCCTTGGCTCGGTCTACGACTGGGGTGCGAGCGGCTTCTCCGTCGGCGGCGGCATCGAGACCGCGGTGACCGAGCGCGCCACCATCAACCTCGAATACCGTTACTCCGATTACGGAAGCGAGGATTTTGGTTCGGGCGGGCTGTTCGAAGTGGAACCCTCCGCGCACACGGTTCGCGCAGGCTTCAAGTTCAAGCTGATGTAGCCGGATTGCGGCCATCGCCGTACAAACGAAAACCGGGCCACTCTGGCCCGGTTTTTTTGTTGCCGCGCGCGCCTGCGGCCATGCAGCGGCAAGGTCAGGCGGCGAGCCGTCCGCCGCGGAGCGGTTCGGGCGCGCCGGTCGTGGTCGGAAAGCTGATCGGCATGCCGCGCAGGACGCGCACGGCCAGGAAGGCGAAGCACTCCGCCTCGATGGCGTCGCCGCGCCAGCCGGCCGCTTCGGCGGGCACCGCCTCGACGGCGGCACGGCTGCCCAGCATCTGCATGATCGCGGGATTGTGGCGGCCGCCACCGCAGACGATCAGACGCCGTGGCCGCTTCGGCAGGAGGTCGAGCGCCTTGCCCACCGCCGAGGTGGTGAAGGCGGCAAGGGTCGCGGCACCCGTCCTCGCGTCAAGACCGTCTGCCATCGAGGCCCCGAAATCGAACCGGTCGAGCGATTTCGGGTAGGGCGCGGCGAGGTAGGGATGCTTCAGGAGCTCGGCGAGCCGTGTCTCGTCGACGCTTCCCGAGAGCGCCAGCGCGCCGTCGCGGTCCATCTCGCCCAGCCCGAGGCCCTTGACGAAATCGTTGATCGGCGCGTTGGCCGGGCCGGTGTCGAAGGCGACGACGCGCTCCTTGCCGTCCCACCAGGTCACGTTGGCGACGCCGCCGAGATTGAGCACGGCCGTTTTGCCGCTCGTGTCGAGGTCGCGCAGCAGCGCCGCGTGATAGGCGGCCGAAAGCGGCGCGCCCTGGCCGCCGGCCCGCATGTCGGCGGAGCGGAAATCATACGCCACCTTGCAGCCGAGGATGGACTGCATCAGCGCCCCGTCGCCGAGCTGTCGCGTCTCGCCGATCCGGCCCGCCTGCGGCGCGCGGTGCAGCACCGTCTGGCCGTGGAAGCCGACGATGCCGATATCCGCCATGGCGAGGCCCTGGCTCTCGACGAGGTCCCGCACCGCTTCGGACTGGGCGCGGGTCAGCACCGCTTCCGCCTCGGCGAAGATCGCCGGTTCCGGCCCGTCGAAATTCCAGGCCCGCGCCTGGTTCAGCGTCTCCTCCAGCAGATCGCGGGTGGACCGGGGGTAGGGCGCCAGCGTGTAGGCACCGAACTGTGCGACCCGCTCGCCGTCGGTCTTCAGCATCGCCACGTCGATGTTGCCGTCGAGGACGGTTCCTGTCATCAGGCCGACGGCCCAGATGGGTTCGAAAGTCTGTTCCATGGTCATGTCCTGATGTTGGGTGAGCGGTTCGTGGAAGTGGGCGCGGCACCCCCCTCTGCCCTGCCGGGCATCTCCCCCTCAAGGGGGGAGATCGTCTCGTCATTGGCGGTCAGTGCTTCCAGCCGATGGTTGGCGAAATCCGAAATGCCAGCCGGTCTCCCCCCTCGAGGGGGAGATGGCCGGCAGGCCAGAGGGGGGCGCGAAGGGGTGTTGGCGCCGGCGATCATCGGTTCTCTCCGCTGACGAGGTCGCCGACTGCCTGCCGCAGTTCGGCGATGCCGCTGTCGAAATGCCGGGTCGGGTGAATGCGGTTGGTGAGCAGGGTCCAGGCGCGCCCGCGCTCGAAATCCACCCACAGCCCGGTTCCGGTGAAACCCGTATGGCCGATGGTGCCGGAACTGCAGAGCGCGCCGCCGGACCAGCCGGGATAGGGCCGTTCCCAGCCATGGGTGCGCCTGCCGGAGAGCGGCGCCCGCATCAGCCCCACCGAAGCGTCGCCGGCGAGATCCTTCCCGAGCAGGCCGTGCGCGAAGTCGAGCACCGAACTGGCCGTGCCGAACAGGCCGGCATGCCCGGCGCCCTCGAGGGCGGCGCAATTGTCGTCATGCACCTCGCCGCAGAGCACCCGATGCCGCCAGGTGCAGTCCTCTGTCGCCGCGCAGGTCTCCGGCGCTGCCGAAAAGGCGAAGCCGGAACCGGGATCGAAGGCGCGGAGCCGCTGGCGCTCCAGCCGCTCCATGGCGAAGCCCAGCAGGATGAAGTTGATGTCGGAATAGACCGGCTCGTCGAGCCGTCGCCACTGGCGCTGGAGGACGAAGGCGCGCAGGAGGTCCGCGTCGCGTCCATAGGTGTAGATCGGCTCGACGGCGGGAAACGGCGTCTGGTGCCCGAGGCACTGGCGAAAGGTCACCTGCCGCTCCCAGGCGCCGGCGTCGTACTGGCGCAGGTCCGGCAGGACGGTGGTGAGCGGCGCGTCGAGGTCGATCACGCCGTCGCGCGCATAGGTGAGGATGCGCGGCGTGGTGAAGATGACCTTGGTCAGCGAGGCGAGGTCGAACCATGTGTCCTCGCGCATCGGCCGCCGGTCGGGCACGGTCTGCGCGAAGCCCGTCGCCCGGACCAGCCGCGCGCCGTCCCGCTCGACGATGCCCAGCACGCCGCCGGGAATGCGCGCCGCGCGGACGGCTTCATCGAGGGGGGCGAAGGCGCGGTCGAAGCGCTCGGCCAGCTCGTTCCCCTCGCGCGCGCCGTTCATCGCTCAGCCCTCCGCCCGCGCCAGATGGTCCGCGCCGAAACGCTGCCATGCGGCCTCTTCCGGTTCGAAGCCGAGCGGGCGGATCAGCGAGGGAACCTGACGCAGGTCGAGCGCGAAGGTCTCGTGCCGCCGGTCGATGCTGGGAACGGCGGCGATGAGCTGCTTCGTGTAGGAATGGCGCGGTGCCGAGAGGACGGAGCGCGCATCGCCGATCTCGACGATCTGCCCGGCATAGAGCACGGCGATGCGGTGGGCGATGCGCTCGACCACCGCCATGTCGTGCGAGACGAACAGATAGGCGAGGCCGAACTCCTTCTGCAGATCGACCAGCAGTTCCAGCACCTTGGCCTGAACGGACACGTCGAGCGCCGAAACCGCCTCGTCGAGCACGACGACGGAGGGGTTGAGCATCAGCGCCCGGGCGATGCACAGCCGCTGCCGCTGGCCGCCGGAGAACTCGTGCGGATAGCGCTGCAGCGAATCGAGCGGCAGGCCGACGCGCTCCAACAGCATCGTCATGCGCGCCGTCGTTTCCGCGGAGAGCCGCCCGCCGGCGGCGATCACCGGTTCGGCGAGAATGCTGTCGACGCGCAGGCGCGGGTTGAGCGAGGCATAGGGGTTCTGGAACACCATCTGCACCGGCGCCCTGTTGCCGCTCTCCCGCGTATTGGCGTTGGCGGCGAAGGCGCCGCGTGTCGGCTGCACGAGGCCCAGAATGGCGCGCGCCGTGGTCGACTTGCCCGAGCCGCTCTCGCCGACGATGGCCAGCGTCTCGCCGGGCATCAGGTCGAAATCGACGCCGTCGACGGCGTGGACGTTGCCGGTCCGCCGGCGCAGCAGGCCGCCCGTCACCGGGAAGCGCACCGTCAGCCCCTCGACCGTGAGCGCCGGGGGTGCCACGGGCGGCTCCGGCCGGCGGTAATCGCTGCGCGCGGCGCGGCCGGCTTCGAAATGCGGCACGGCGCCGAGCAGGTGCCTCGTATAGGGGTGCTGCGGTGTGTCGAGGACGGCGTCGAGCGCGCCCTGCTCCACCGCCTCGCCGGCCTGCATCACCATCACCTTGTCGGCGATGCCGGCGACCAGACCGATATCGTGGGTGATGAAGATCATCGCCATGCCGGTTTCGCGCTTAAGCTCCGCCAGCAGCGCCATGATCTGTGCCTGGACGGTCACGTCGAGCGCCGTGGTCGGCTCGTCGGCGATGAGCAGGCGCGGATTGCAGGAGAGCGCGGTGGCGATCATCACACGCTGCAGCATGCCGCCGGACAATTGGTGCGGCGTGTATTTCAGGCGCCGCGCCGCGTCGGGAATGCGCACGCGGTCGAGCGCGTCCTTCGCGGCGGCGGTCGCCTGGCGACCCGTCAGGCCGCGATGCAGGCGGAACGATTCCTCGATCTGCTCGCCGATGGTCAGCACCGGGTTGAGCGAGGTCATCGGCTCCTGGAAGATCATGCCGATCTCGCCGCCGCGGATCTTCGTCAGCGCGCGTTCCGGCGCCGCGGCGAGGTCGATGACGCCGCCGTCGGCGCGTCTCAGGTCGATGGCGCCGCGCGTGATGCGCCCGCCGCCGAAGTCGATCAGACGGTTGATCGACAGCGCCGTCACGGATTTGCCGGATCCGCTTTCGCCGACGATGGCGAGCGTCTCGCCGGCGTCGAGATCGAAGCTGACGCCTCGGACGATCTCGTGTGCGGCGGGATCGCGCCCGAAGCCCACATGCAGGTCGCGGACGGAAAGCAGCGGCGTCATGCGGCGGCCCTCCGCATCTTCGGATCGAGGATGTCGCGCAGGGCGTCCCCGAGCAGGTTGAAGCCGAGAATGCCGATCATGATCGCCAACCCGGGGAAGATCAGCAGCCAGGGCGCCATCTCAATGAGGTTACGGCTGTCGCTCAGCATCAGGCCCAGCGACGAGGCAGGCGGCTGCGTGCCGAGGCCGAGGAAGCTCAGCCCCGCCTCCGTCAGGAGCGCCCAGGCGAGCGCCAGCGTGACCTGCACGGTCAGCGGCGCGACTAGGTTGAGCATCAGGTGCCGGGTCAGGATGTAATGCCGGCTAGAGCCGAAGGTGCGCGCCGCATCGACGAAGTCGCGCGTCTTCAGCGACAGGGCGGGCCCGCGCACGACGCGGGTGAAGATCGGCGTGTAGACGATGGCGATGGCCGCCACGCTGGTCCAGGTGCCGGGGCCGACCACGGCGATGATGAGCAGCGCCAGAAGGATCGCCGGAAAGGCGAGCAGCACGTCCATGACGCGCATGATGAGGCCGTCCCAGCCCTTGCCGAACCAGGCTGCGGCGAGGCCGAGCACCGTCCCTGCCGTGGCGGCGAGCGCCACCGAGGCGAAGGCGACGACGAAGGACTGGCTGATGCCAAGCATCAGCCGGCTGGCGACGTCGCGGCCGAACAGGTCCGTGCCCATCCAGTAGACGGCGTCCGGCGCATGCAGCCGGTCGACGCGGAACTGCATCAGCGGGTCGTGCGGCGTCATGCCGAGAAGGCCGAGCAGGGCGATGAGCAGGTAGACGCCGACGATCACACCGCCGATGCGGCCGCTCGGATGGGCGAGGATGGCGCGCAGGAGGCTCATCAGCGGTCTCCCAGCCGGATGCGCGGATCGAGCAGCGCATAGGTGAGATCGACGATCAGATTGACGATCATGAAGTTGAGGGCGATGAACAGGACGCTGCCTTGCACGAGGGCGTAGTCGCGCTGCAGGATGGCGTCGAGCACCATCCGCCCGAGGCCGGGCAGGGCGAAGATCTGCTCGACGATGACGGCCCCGCCCAGGAGATAGCCGAACTCGACGCCGCTCAGCGTGACCACGGGGATCAGCGCGTTGGGCAGGGCATGGCGCCAGATGACGCCGAGCGCGGGAACGCCCTTCGAGCGCGCCGTGCGCACATAATCCTCGCTCAGCACGTCGAGCATGGCCGAGCGTGAAATGCGGGTGACCGAGGCGGCGAAGGCGAAGCCGAGCGTGATGGCGGGCAGGATCATCTGGCCGAGATTCTGCAGCGGGTTTTCGAAGAACGGGGTGAAGGTGCCCATGACGGGCAGCACGCCGAAGCCGACCGACAGGACGAAGATGATCAACAGGCCGACGACGAAGTTCGGCGTCGATTGGCCGATCATGGCGAGGATGCGCACCACGAGGTCGGAGGATCGTTCATTGCGGGTGGCGGCGAAGACGCCGGCCGGCAGGCCGACGAGCAGCGCGATCGCCATGGACAGGAGCGCCAGCTCCAGCGTCAGCGGAAAGCGCTCGAGGATGACGTCGAGCACCGGCTTGCCGTAGGTGACGGAGATGCCGAGGTCGCCCTGCAGCGCCCCCGCGAGCCAGCGCCCATATTGCACCAGCCAGCCCTGGTCGATGCCGAAATAGGCTTCGAGCGCCGCCCGCTGGTCGGGCGTCAGCAGGCCCGCCTCCGTGCCGAGCATCGCCGTGATGGCGTCGCCCGGCACGAGACGGATGGAGACGAAGACGAGGATGGACACACCGAGCATGACCAGCGGAAAGGTCACCAGCCGGCGGGTGAGGTAATTCATGAAGCGGCCACCCCGTCAGAAACAGGCGCTGCGCCAGCGGCGCGGCGCTACTTGATCGTCACCGCGCTCAGGCCGAACAGCGAGCCGGTCGGCGTCGCGACGAAGCCGTCCACGTTCTGCTGCTGCGCGGTGTAGATGTAGGACGTGTAGAGCCAGACCCATGGCGACATCTCGGCGAGGTGCTTCTCGAACGCGGCGAAGATCTCCTTGCGCTTCGCCGGGTCGGTCTCGACGCGGCCCTTCTGCATCAGGTCGTCGAGCGTGTCGTCGATATAGTTCGCCACCTTCTGCAGATTGCCGTCCTTGGTCCAGTAGCGGTTGTACATGGAATAGGGATCGGCCCGGCCGCCATTGAGCGCCACGGCCATGTCGAAATCGCCCTTCAGCCAGGTGTCGATATAGACGTTCAGCTCCATCATCTTGATATCGAGCTTGATGCCGATCTCGGCGAGCTGCGACTGGATGACCTGCGCTTCAGCAGCCGCTGTCGGCGGCTCGCCCGTGGCGGCGATGACGGTGGCCGAGAAGCCCTCCGCATGACCGGCATCGGCCAGAAGCTGCTTCGCCTTCTCGACGTCGCGCTCGTAGCAGAAGAGTTCGGCCGGATCGGTGGCGTAGGCCGGCATGGTCAGCGGGCCGGCCACCTTGCCTTCGCCGAGCAGCGCCGTGTCGAGCACGTCCTGCCGGTCGATGGCGCAGGAGATCGCCTGGCGCACGCCCAGCTCGGTCATCGGCGAGCGCGACGGGTTGAGCTGCAGGACGTGGTAGTTGAGCACCGGCGTGCGGTCGAGCGTCAGGCTCGCCTCGTTGGGAACCAGCGTGGCCACCAGCGGATCGTTTATCAGGGCGAAATCCACCTGTTTCGTGCGCAGCGCCGCGAGGATCGCCGTCTCGTCGGGCAGGACGCTGATGTCGATGCCGTCGACGGAGACCGTGCCGCCGGCCCAGTCCTTGTTGGCGCTGAGGACTTCCTTGGCGTTCGGCTCCCATGATTCCAGCTTGAAGGGGCCGGAGCCGATCGCCTTGGTGCCGATGCCGCCGGACGCGATCTCGCTGGCCGGAACGACGGCGGCGTTGATGCTGGTCATTGCGGTCAGGATCGGCACGTCCGGCTGCGACAGGTTGAACACGGCGGTGGTCTCGTCGGGCGTGTCGATGCTCGCGATGGAGAGGAAGTTCGCGCGCGCGGCAGCACCCGTCTCCTCCGCCATCAGGCGCTCGAACGAGGCCTTGACGTCGGCCGAGGTGACCTTCTCGCCGTTCTGGAATTTCGCGTCGGGATCGAGCTTGAAGGTCAGCGTCTTGCCGTCCTCGGCGAATTCCCAGGACTGGGCGAGCGCCGGAATGATGGTCAGATCGCTGTCGAGGCGCACCAGCGGCTCGTAGATCAGTTCAAGCAGGCGGATCGAGGAAAACGCCGTCTGCTTGTGCGGGTCGAGGCCCGTCGCGTCCTGCGACCATGCCATGCGCAGCGTCGCGGCGGCGACAGGCGCGGTGAGCGTGGCGGCGCCGAGCATCGCGGCGAGCGCGACGCCGGAGGCGATCCTTCTGGCGGCCCCTGTCTGGAAAAACGGCAGTCCCATGGTGCTTCTCCCTCTGAGAAAGATGATTGCCCTGCGGCCGGTCAGCCGGTCGCCTTAGCCATTACCATTATTAAGCTCCGCAGCTTCCCGCTGTCTCTCGTTTATTGCCTGGCGCAGGAAGCCGCCGGCACGCGCCAGCGCGGCGCGCGCCTCGTTCACCTCCATGCCGGTGATGACGATGAGGATGGCCAGCTTCACATCGTTGCCGGTGGCCTTGAGGCAGGCGCCCGCCTCCGCGACGCTGCAGCCCGTCGCCTCGACGACGATGCGCACCGCGCGGGCCAGCAGCTTCTGGTTGCTCACCGTCAGGTCGACCATCAGGTTCTGGTAGATCTTGCCCATGCGGATCATGCTTGCCGTGGAAAGCATGTTGAGAATGAGCTTCTGCGCCGTGCCCGATTTCATGCGCGTCGAGCCGGTCAGGATCTCGGGGCCGACGACCGGCGCAATGGCCAGTTCCGCGATGCCGCCGATGACGGAATCGGGATTGCAGGAGAGCGCGACGGTCGCCGCACCGATCTCCCTGGCATAGGTGAGGCCGCCGATGACGAAGGGGGTGCGCCCGCTGACGGCGATGCCGACAACCACGTCGCGCGCGGTCAGACCCACATCGGCCAATGCCTGCCGGCCCTGCTCCGGATCGTCCTCGGCGCCTTCGATGGCGCGGGTCATGGCCTCGGGGCCGCCGGCGATCAGGCCGAACACCATGTCTTCGGGAACGCTGAAGGTGGGGGGGCATTCGGATGCGTCGAGAATGCCGAGCCGCCCGCTGGTGCCGGCGCCCATATAGATCAGGCGGCCGCCCTTCTGGAAGGATGCAACGATCCTGTCGACCGCGGCGGCGATCTCGGGGATCACCTTCCTGACGGCCAGCGGGACATTGCCGTCCTCGTCATTGATCAGCCCGAGAATGTCGGAAGTCGACTGCAGGTCTATCTGCATGGTCTTCGGGTTGCGGCCCTCCGACACCAGTTTGTCCAGTTCGGACATCAACGCTTGCTCGTGCATGACTTCTTCTCGAAAGACACCGGCCGGATCGCGGGCGACCGGAATTGGCATTTCCAGCAGGGAGGAGAAGACCGCGCCGGCAAGCGGCATGCCTAAGAGCCGCCGCTTGTGCGGCGGCAGGGCATCGACTGCGGCGCCGTGTTTTTCTTCGCGCCTTCCCTGTTGTCCTGCCTCAAAGGGTTATAATTGAAAATTCCAACTGTCAATCATATTAAGGAATAATGTATTCCTATCCGACAGACGGTCCCGCCGCCCTCCGGGCCAGGATGATCGCCCCGGAAACGGCGTCCCCGTCGGCCGGTTTCAGCCGCCGGCGGACATCGGGGGAAAGCCATGGCTCCAGCGGCCCGGAGAGGCCGCCCAGCAGGGTCACGCGCGGCGCGCCCTTGTCGAACAGCGCGCGCACCAGCATGTCGATCTGCCCGGCGGCGGTCTGGACGATGCGCCGCGCTGCGGCGTCGCCCTGGTCGGCGTGGCGCAGCACCATCGGCGCGAAGGTGGCGTAGTCGGTCGCGGTCGCGCGGTCCATCCAGTGAACGACCTCGGCGGGGTCGCCGCCAAAGCGCTGCATCACCTCAGCCAGCAGCGCGCCGCGCTCGATGCGTTCGTCATGCGCCTGCAGGGCGAGCCGCAGCGCCATCAGCCCGATATCCGCGCCGCTGCCTTCGTCCGAGATCGGGAAGCCGTAGCCGCCGAGGCGCAGGTCGCGCCCATCGACGAAGCCCAGCCCGACGGAACCGGTCCCGGCGATGACGATCGCCCCGTCTCGGCCCGAATGCGCGCCGAGGCAGGCGCCGATGCCGTCGCTGACGAAGGCGATGCTGGCGAACGGATGGTCGAGCGCGTTGAGGGCCTCCAGCGATCCCTTGCGGCTCATGCCGGCAAGCCCGATGCCGGCATGAATGCGGGCGATGCCGGCGTCATCCAGTCCCGCTTCCGCGATGGCCGCGGAGAAGGCCCGAGAGACGGAGGCCCAGGCTTCCTCGATGCCGAGCCGCGTCGTGGCCGGCCCGGAAAGCCCCTGGCCGAGCACGGAGCCGGCCTCGTTCTCGATGCGGGCGCGACAGCCCGTCCCGCCGCCGTCGACGCCGAGGAAATACTGCGTGTTTTCCGTGGTCTTGCCCATGATGTCAGCCGCGCAACCGTTCGATCTCGGCGCCGCACTGCGCCAGCTTCCTGTCGAGCTGCTCATAGCCCCGGTCGAGATGGTAGACCCGGTTGATCACCGTCTCGCCTTCCGCCGCCAGCGCGGCCAGGACCAGCGACACGGAGGCGCGCAGATCCGTCGCCATCACCTGCGCGCCCTTGAGAGGTGTGCCGCCGCGCACGGCGGCCGTGGTGCCCTGCAGGGTGATGTCCGCGCCGAGCCGCATCAGTTCCGGCACATGCATGAAGCGGTTCTCGAAGATGGTTTCGCGGATCAGCGAGGTGCCCGGCGCGCAGCAGGCAAGCGCCATGAACTGCGCCTGCAGATCGGTCGGGAAGCCCGGATAGGGCTCCGTCGTGATGTCGGCCGTGCGCAACGCCCCGTCGCCGGTGACGACCAGGCCGCGATTGCTCGGCCAGACGCTGGCGCCCATCGTCTCCAGAACCTGGATCACCGCTGCCAGATGTTCCATCCGTGCATTGGTCAGCTCGAGCTGGCCGCCGGTGATCGCCGCCGCGACAGCGTAGGTTCCCGCCTCGATGCGATCGGGAATGCCGTGATGCTTCGCCGGCCGCCATTCCGTGCGCCCCTGAACCAGAATGCGGTGTGTGCCCGCACCCTCGATCCTGGCGCCCATAGCGACGAGGCAGGCGGCGAGGTCCGCCACTTCCGGCTCGCGCGCCGCGTTGACGATCTCGCTCTCGCCGGCTGCGGCGGTGGCCGCCATCATGGCGGTCTGCGTCGCGCCAACGGAAGGCGACCCGAGCACCACGCGGCCGCCCGGGAGTTCGCCTGCGGCCGATGCCACGATCACGCCATTCTCGACGGCGACCTCCGCGCCGAGCGCGGTCAGCGCCTTGAGATGCAGGTCGACGGGCCGCGCGCCGATGGCGCAGCCGCCGGGCAGCGACACGCGCGCCGCGCCGAACCGCGCCAGAAGCGGCGCGAGGAACAGCACCGTCGCGCGCATCCGACGCACCGTGTCGTAGGCCACCTCGCGCGGGACCAGCGCGCCGGCGTCGATCGTCGTCGCATGCGCGTCGCGCTCGATCCGGGCGCCGTAGAGCTGCGCCACGCCCAGCATGTTGTCCACGTCCGAAACGGCGGGCAGGTTGGTCAGTTCCACCGGATGCGGGCTGATCAGGGCGGCGGCGATCTGCGGCAGCGCCGCATTCTTGGCGCCCGATACCGCGACGGCGCCCTGCAGCCTTCGTCCACCAATGATCCGCAGTCTGTCCATGGCTGGGCCTCTCGGAATGGGATGCCGGAACCGTCGCGACCGTTCCCCAGAGTATTCCATTGTATCGACGGTCGGCGGAATATATTATTCCTTCGCTGATTTCATCGGCCGTGTCCAGTCGCCGGTTGCCGGCGCGAAGCTCCGAAGGAAACGGATGTCAATTCTCAAGATCATCGCCGCGAAGCTGGAAACCATGGCGCCCGCCGACCAGCAGATCGGTCAGTTCATCATCGACAATCCGGATGGCATGCTGCGCCTCTCCTCCGCGGCGCTGGCGGAGGAAACCGGGCGCAGCCAGTCGAGCGTCGTCAAGTTCAGCCAGAAGCTCGGCTTCGCTGGCTATCAGGATCTCAAGCTCGCCGTCAGCCGCGCGAAGGCGCAGGAATGGCAGGTGCCGCCCGGCATGATTCACAGCACCATCGAGGTGGACGACAATTATGCGACGGTGCTGCAGAAGCTGATCGGCAGCAAGCTTCTGTCCATGCAGGAAACCATCGCCGCCAACGGCGAGGATGCGATGGCGCAGGCGCTGGCAATGCTGGACGGCGCGCGCCGCATCCACATCGCCGGCGTCGGTGCATCGTCGCTGGTCGCCCGCGATTTCTCCTACAAGCTGCAGAAGCTCGGCCGTTATGCGCTGCACGTCAGTGACAGCCATGTACAGATGGCGAATGTCTCGACGCTGGGGAGCGATGACGTCGTTTTCGCCCTGTCCTATTCGGGGACGAGCATCGAGACCCTGCGCATCGCCGAACTCGCCAAGGCGCGCGGCGCGGCCGTGATCTCCGTGACGGGGTTGCAGGACAATCCGCTGATGCGGCTGGCCGACATCCGCCTGCACACGGTCGCGGACGAGGAGCGGGCACGCTCGTCGGCGATCACCGCGCGCGACGCGCAGCTCGCCGTCACGGACCTCCTGTTCATCCTGCTGGTTCAGCGCCAGCCGGACGCCAACGAGTATGTTCACAACAGCGAGGCGTCCGTAGCAGTTCTCAAGGTTTGATCCGGTAAAGTGGTGCTTGGGAAATGAAAGTTGTAGAGATAACAAAGAATTAGCCGTTCCTTTCCGGCTTGGCGATTATTCGGTTTGGCTTATTAATTTCCATCCAGATTGTATTTGTCTTATCGGACGCGCTGTCCGTAGACTTCCTCCCGTCGAGCCGTTTCTCGGCAAACCGGCGCCGTGGCGGCTTCCCCGCCCGGAGCGCCGACCAGGGAGGAATGACATTGGTTTCTGCGCAGCCTGCGGGGTTCGGGCATGACACGCGTCATGAGCTGATCCGCTTCGAGAACGTCTCGAAGACGTTCGAACTTTCCGACCGCACGGTGCGTGCGGTGGAGAATGTGAATCTCAGCGTCGCCAGGGGCGAGTTCGTGGTGCTGGTCGGGCCGTCCGGCTGTGGCAAATCCACGCTTCTGAACATGGCCGCCGGCCTGTTCCACCCTACCTCGGGCGAGGTCTACTACAATGGGAGCCTGGTCGACGGCTACAATCTGAAGACCGGCTACATGACGCAGAACGATCATCTCCTGCCCTGGCGCGACGTGGTCGGCAACATTTCCACGCCGCTCGAAATCCGCGGCCTTGCCCGGGGGACGCGCGAGGCGCGGGTCGAGCAGCTGATCGATCTGGTCGGCCTGCAGGGTTTCGAGCGGTCCTATCCCTCCCAGCTCTCGGGCGGCATGCGCAAGCGCACCGCTCTGGCGCGTCTCCTGGCCTACGACCCGGAGACGCTGCTTCTCGACGAGCCCTTCGCCGCCCTCGACGCGCAGCTCAGGCTCAACATGCAGATCGAGCTGCTGCGCATCAGCCGCTCGCTGAACAAGACCATCCTGTTCGTGACGCACGATCTCGACGAGGCGGTCGCCCTGTCGGACCGTTCCGTGGTGTTCTCGCCGCGGCCCGGTCACATCCGGCACATTGCTGACACGCCGCTGCCGCGCGACCGCAACCTGACGACGCTGCGCCACGATCCGCTCTACACGAGAATGACCGCCGAGCTCTGGGATCTCATCATGCCCACGCTGCAAGAAACCCGGGGAGAGGCATCATGACCAATGCCGAGATCGGCTACGCGCCGGCGAGCGACGAGAAGGTGGCGGAGGACCGCAAGCGGCGCATGGACAAGGCGCGCCAGGCGCGCACGCGCGAGCGGGTCAAGCTGAACCTCATCCGGCTCCTGATGATCGGCGGCTTCTTCGCCCTGTGGGAATTCGCCTCCGGGCGGCTGATCGCGCCCTTCTTCATCTCCGCGCCGAGCGCCATCTTCCGCCGCCTCGGCGGGTGGATATGGAGCGGCGACATCTTCTACCACATGGGCATCACCGCGACGGAGGCCTGCGCCGGCCTTTTGCTGGGGAGCGTCTTCGGCATCGTGGTCGGCACGATCCTCGGCCGCCGGCCTTTCCTTGCCAGGCTGCTCGATCCGATCATCACCACCTTCTACAGCCTGCCGAAAGTGGCGCTGGCGCCCCTGTTCATCCTCTGGATCGGCATCGGCATGGACATGAAGATCACCTTCACGGCGGCGATCGTCTTCTTTCTGGTGTTCCTCAACACCTATACGGGCGTGCGCAATGTCAGCCGCGAGCTGATCTCGATCCTCTATCTGATGGGCGCCAACGAGATGCAGGTGCTGCGGCGCGTGGTGCTGCCCTCGGCGATCACCTGGGTCTTCGCCGGCCTGCGTATCTCCGTGCCCTATTCACTGATCGGCGCCATCGTCGGGGAGCTGATGGCGTCGAACAAGGGACTGGGCGCGCTTCTGGTGCGCGCCCAAGGCGAGTTCGACACCGCCGGCGTGTTCGCCGCGCTGGTGGCGATCATGGTGCTGGCAGTGATCTTCAACACGGCCGTCAGGCTGCTGGAACGCCGCCTGATGCCATGGAAATCCGCCGAACAGGAGCTCGAGGGAGCTGTCTGAAGACAGGCGGGAACAACCCAACGGGAGGAATGACAATGGACTACAACAGGATACGCCTAGCCGTCGCGGGGGTGTTTGCCGGCGCAATGGCTCTTTGCGCGAGCGCTGCGCTGGCGAATGACAAGATCCGCGTCGGTCTGTCGAGCGACGGCCTACTGTTCGTACCGGCCTTCGTCGCCGATGTGATGGGCTATTACGAGGAGGAGGGCCTCGACGTCGAGCTGACCATTCTCGGCGGCGCGACCAAGGTCTATGCGGCGCTGGTCAGCGGCGAGGTCGAGTTCAGCATCTCGTCCTCCGTCTCCATCTTGCGCGGCCGGGCCGGTGGCACCGACATGACCATGCTCGGCGCTGCGATGGACCAGCACGCCTCCAACATCGTCGCCACGCGCCAATGGTTCGAGAAGACCGGCCTGACCAGGGACAGCACCTACGAGGAACGCCTGAAGGCGTTGAAGGGTATCACCATCGCCGTCGCCTCGGCGGCCGGCGGCAGCGCGCAGCTGGTGCGGTTTCTCGCCGGCGAGGCGGGCGTCGATCCCGAACGCGACATGACGCTGACCGTTCTCGGTGTCGGCGACACGACGCTTGCCGCCTTCGCCCGCCGCCGCGTCGACGCCATCACCCATTCCTCGCCCGTCGCCGTCCAGGCGATCCGCGAGCATGACGGGGTGATGCTGTTCCACATGTCGGGCGGCCAGGTGCCTGCCTACAACGGCTTCCTCTACCTGACCTATACCGGCCTCGAGAGCTGGATCAAGGAACACGAGGACCAGACGGTCCGCTTCCTGCGGGCGATGCAGAAGGCCCACAAGGCGATCCGCGACCCGGCGACGGCCGAAGCGGTGCGCGACAAGGTGCATGCCAAGTACCACGCCAGGATCGACGATGCCCTCTACGCCGACGCCTGGGCGGATTACGCCAGCGCCTTCCCAGCGTCCATCGAGATCAACGGCGAGATGGTCGACCGCGTCAACGAACTCGCCGCCAAGGTGGAGAACGCCGACCCGGTCCTGCCGGAGCACGTGGCCGCCTCATGGACCAACGACTATGCCGCCGAAGCGGCGAAGGGCCTGAACGCCAACTGACAACCACCACATCGCGGAACCGGCCCAGACTGGCGCGCGGCGCCGGTTCCCCTTCGCTCAACCGAATTTTCAACCAGCCAGACTCTCTCAACCAGAATGGAGACCGAACGTGACATCGACAGAACTGACGCCGCAGATCGTCCTGATCATCGAATATGAAGTGGCGGCGGAAAACCGGCCGCAGTTCATGAAGCTGATGGCCGAGAGCTGCATCGACACCATCGCGGATGACGGCTGCGAGCGCATGGAGCTGTGTCAGCCCGTCTCCGGCGAGGACGGGTCCTATGTCCTGACGGAGCTGTGGCGCGACCAGTCCTGCATCGACAGGCACCGCATGAAGCCTGGCCATTCCAAGGTCCACGAGGATATCGACGCCCTGCTTTCGCGCAAGCGCGTGCTGAAGCTCAACACCTTCGCCGTCGACGGCTGGACGCAGGCCCCGCCGCGTCTCCAGAACGCCTGAACCGAACCATTCTTTCACGCAAGGAGCATTGCCCATCATGATCAAGCGGGCCGAACCCACTCCCACCTTCCACCGCGTCGTCGAGCACAATGGAACGCTGCTTCTGGCCGGCGTCACCGGCGGCCGGCCGACCGACGACATGGCAACGCAGACGGCGGCGGCGCTGGCTCGCATCGACGCGCTGCTTCTGGCGCACGGCTCCGACCGCGCGCATGTGCTGCACGCCACGGTGTACATCACCGACATGACGCTGAAGGACGAGATGAACAAGGCATGGCTGGCCTTCTTCGAAGCCGGCGCATTGCCTGCGCGCGCCACGCTGGGCGTGGCCGATCTCGGGCCGGGCGTGCTGATCGAAATCGTCGCCCAGGCGATCGTCAAGGATTGACGCCCGCCCCGCCAGGGCCGATCCTTCGGCCACGACGCGAAGGCCGATCCTCCGGCCCGCGACACGCCGCACGGCAGCAAGGCTCCACCGCGTGCATGCCGCCGGCGGCTGAGGGGATGGAAAGCAGGACTTTGGAGCCGCGGACGAACATCAATCTCCGCCATATCAGGGCCTTCGTCTCGGTTGCCGAGCTGGGCAGCTTCACCCGCGCGGCGAACGCGCTTTCCATCTCGCAATCGGCACTCACCGTCTCCGTCCGCCAGCTCGAGGACGATGTCGGGCTGACCCTGTTCCATCGCACCACCAGGCGCGTGACTCTGACCGAAGCCGGCGTCGAGTTCTTCCCGACCGCGAGGCGGCTTCTGCGTGACTTCCATGCGGCCATCGCCGACATGCAGGCGATGGTGCATCTGCGGCGCGGGCGGGTCGGCGTCGCGGCGCTTCCCTCCGTCTCCGCCGAGTGGCTGCCGGCCATCGTGGCGCAGTTCTCGCGCGACTATCCCGGCATCAATGTCGAGGTGATCAGCGAGAACTCGCACGGCATTCACCGCCGCGTCGCCTCCAAGGAGATCGATTTCGGCATCGTCGGCCAGATCCTGCCCGACGCGGACATCAGCCACCAGAAAGTGGTGTCGCAGCCGGTGGCGCTGGTTTGCCCGCCCGACCATCCGCTTGCCGGCAAGCCCGACCCGGTCTGCTGGGCGGACCTGAAGGGCAGCGTCTTCATCCACGCCGGCAACGACGACTGCATCCGTGCCGTGCTGGAGAAGGTGCCGTCACTCTCCGACACGCTGCTGGAGACGCGCTACCGCGCGAACAAGGCCGACATCGTCGCCGCGATGGTGCGCGAGGGGATCGGCGTGACGGCGGTGACGCCGGTCATCCTGCCGCGCGACATCCGCCGGCAGCTGGTCGTCCGCGCATTGCGCAAGCCTGACATGGCGCGCACGATCTATCTCATCCGACGCCGGGGAAGGGTTCTTTCGCCGGCCGCCGAGCTGTTCATGAAGCAGGCCCTGGCGGCGATCCGCGGCACGCCGCACGCCGAACAGAACGATAGTCTCCCGCCTGCCGCGTCGATCGCCTGAACCCGGTCGTGCAGGCTTGACTTTCTCGCCTGCGAAGCCGCTTGTTGCGCCCCTGCCGGATGGCTTGGGAGGAGGGACGAATGGACGTTGTTGTCGCGCCGCAAACGGGCACCATCAGCGAACGGGATGCACTGACCGTGGCGCTGGCGCAGATCGCGCCGGTCTGGCTGCGCCGCGCCGAAACGCTGGCGAGGGTGGAGGCCGCCGTCGAGGCTACCGCTGCGCAGGGCGCCCAGCTCGTCGTCTTCGGCGAGGCGCTGGTGCCGGGCTATCCCTTCTGGATCGAGCGCACCGACGGCGCGCGCTTCAACGATCCGCGGCAGAAGGCGATCTTCGCCGAGTATCTCGACCAGGGCGTGGTGATCGAACGCGGCGATCTTGCCGCGCTGTGCGGCCTCGCGCGCGACCATGCCATCGCCATCTATCTCGGCATCATGGAGCGGGCGCCCGACCGCAGCGGCGCCAGCCTCTACTGCACGCTGGTCTATATCGATGCCGAGGGCCGCATCGGCTCGGTGCACCGCAAGCTCCAGCCCACCTTCGAGGAGCGCCTCGCCTGGGCGCCGGGCGACGGGCACGGCCTGCGCGTCCACGATCTGCACCGCTTCCGCGTCGGCGGGCTGAACTGCTACGAGAACTGGATGCCGCTGTCGCGCGCCGCGCTCTACGCACAGGGCGAGGACCTGCATGTCAGTGTCTGGCCGGGCGGGCTGCACAACACCTGCGACATCCCGCTGTTCATCGCCAGGGAACTGCGCGGCTATGTGCTCGCCTGCTCCAGCCTGATGCGCCCGGAAGATTTTCCCGAGGACACGCCGCTGCGCTCCGAGATTTTGGCGGACGGGGCGGAGTTCTACGCCAATGGCGGCAGCACGATCGTCGGTCCCGACGGAAAATTCGTCGTCGAGCCGGTGGTCGGGCGGGAGGCGCTGGTGGTTGCCACGCTCGACCATGCCCGCGTGCGCGGCGAGCGGCAGAACTTCGATGTCGCCGGCCATTATTCGCGACCGGACATCACCCGCCTGGTGGTCGACCGGCGGCGTCAGGGCATCGCCGAATTCAGCGACTAGAGCAGTTCATCGTTCCATGAAAACGATGAACTGCTCTATCTCGTTGTTTTCCGCATTTATGCGGACGTCAGGTGATTCCACCCGACTGCAAAATGCTTTAGCGGCCTCAGCCGCGCCCGCGATAGGGCGGCACGCCCTGGTCGGGCAGCCACACGTCGCGCGGCGCCTCGCCGGTCTGGTAGAACACGTCGATTGGCATGCCGCCGCGCGGATACCAGTAGCCGCCGATGCGCAGCCATTCGGGTTCCAGGAGCGTTGCGAGCCGCCGGCCGATGCCGACGGTGCAGTCCTCGTGAAAGGCGCCGTGATTGCGGAAGGCGCCGAGATAGAGTTTCAGCGACTTGCTCTCCACCAGCCAGCCGCCCGGCACGTAGTCGATCACCAGATGGGCGAAATCGGGCTGGCCGGTCAGCGGGCACAGCGAGGTGAATTCCGGCGCGGTGAACCTGACCGCATAGCGCGCATCCGCCTGCGGATTGGCGACCCGCTCGAGTACGGCCTCTTCGGGCGATTGCGGCAGCTCGGTCTTGCCGCCGAGCAGGGTGAGCGTGTCGTACAGGGCATCTCTCGTCATCGAGGCCTCCATTGTCTCAGACGCCGCGCCTGTTGCCCCACAGGAGGACATGCAACTGCGGCAGGATGTGCGGGGTGAACCAGCGGTCGGCGGCGGCGCGTTTGACCAGCCAGCGCATGCGGTCGAGGACGCCATCCATGTCGATCGCCGCATCCTCCGCATCGGGCGGCGGCGGCGTGTGATTGCCGGGCTGCAGGTAGAGCGGCAGCGATGCATAGCGCTGCGCCACAAGGCGCGCCCAGGCGTAGTCATCGTCGTCGAACACCACGATCTTCAGAACGACCGCGGCATCGCGGGCGGCCGCGATGCATTCCTCGAAGCGCTGCCAGTCCATCGTCTCGCCGGAAGAGGGCGGTTTGGGGCTGAGTACGAGCGTGTCGAGCGCGGCGAACCATTCGCGCGGCACCGACCCCTGCGTCTCCATGGCGAAGCGATAGCCCTGCGCCCGGCCGGTGCGGACCAGCAAGCCGAAAGGCTGGATCGCCGGATTGCCGCCCGACAGGGAGACGGTGAGTGGCTGGCCGCCCGACAATGCGCGCACGCGCTCCCAGACCTCGGCGGTCTGCATCGGGATCCAGTCGTGCCGGTAGGCGTTGTCGACCGCGTGCAGGCTGTCGCACCACGAGCAGCGGAAGTCGCAGCCGCCGGCCCGAACGAACACGGTCGGCAGGCCGATCAGGGCGCCTTCGCCCTGGATCGTCGGGCCGAAGATCTCGGCGATGCGCAGCGTGCTCACGGGCGGTATTCCGCCCAGGTCTTCGGCGTCTCGCTGACCCGCACCGCCGACACCTCGCGCCAGCGCGCTTTGCACCAGTCGTAGAGCGCCCTGGCGAGAAACTCCGCCGTCACGCCGTCATGGCCGAACACCTCGTTCAGGTGGCGGTGGTCGAGCACCGTGTCGATATGCTGCTTCAGCGGGGCCAGCTCGCGGTAGTCGCGCACAAAACCCTGATTGTCGAGCTGCGCGCCGGCGAGCTCGACGACGACGATGTAGTTGTGCCCGTGCAGGCGGGCGCAGGGATGATCGTCGGGCAGGTTGGCGAGGCGGTGCGAGGCGGAGAAATGGAACTCCTTGCTAACCCGGTACATGGTTTGCCTTTCCCCGCGTCGCCGCGCGCCAGAAATCCGCGTCGTCATAGCCGGTCGGGTCAGCAACATCCGCCAGATGGAACGCCTCGCGCCGCTCGACGCAGGTGCCGCAGCGCCCGCAATGCCGCGCGCCGCCCTTGTAGCAGGACCAGGTCTCGGCGAAGGGCGTGCCGAGACGCGCGCCCTCGGCGACGATCTCCGCCTTGCTGCGATCGACGAACGGCGTGTAGAGCTCGATCCTGCCGAGGCCGTCGAGCGCCGCGTTCTGCATGGCCTGGAAAGCGTCGGTGAAGGCCGGGCGGCAATCGGGATAGATGAAGTGGTCGCCGCCGTGAAAGGCGGCGGCCACCGCGTCGGCCTTGCGCGCCGAGGCGATGCCGAAGGCGACCGTCAGCATGATGGCGTTGCGGTTGGGCACGACCGTGATGCGCATGGTCTCTTCGGCGTAGTGGCCGTCCGGCACGTCGATCTCGTCGGTCAGGGCCGAGCCGGCGAGATGCCTGCCGAAGGCGCTGATGTCGATGAGGTCGAAGGGTACGGAAAGCCGCTCCGCGGCGCGCCGCGCGCGGTTTAGTTCCGTGCGGTGCCTTTGGCCGTAGTCGAAGGAGATCAGGCCGACGAGCGTGTTCTCTCGCGCCACCTTGTCGGCAAGGGTAACGGAATCGAGTCCGCCGGAGCAGACGACGAGTGTCTTCATGGTGTGATCCTTGTTTTATTGACCGGGTAGGCTGCGACCGGTGCCGGGCGATGCCCGGCGGCTGAGGACCTATCAAACCTTCAGCCCAAAGAAAAGCGGCGATCGGGATTGCCCCCGGTCGCCGCCTTCATGCCTGGCGGAAAGAGAACCCGCCTATGTCCTGATCTGTGCCGTGCGCGGCATGTCGGACAGGATCTCCGGCCCGTCGGCGCGCAGGATGACGATCTCCTCCAGCCTGAGGCCGAACTTGCCCTGCAGGTAGATGCCGGGTTCGATGGAGAACACCATGCCCTCGTCCAGCACCGTCTCCGAGGTGGCCGTCAGATAGGGCGGCTCGTGGATGTCGATACCGAGCCCGTGGCCGGTGCGGTGGGTGAAATACGCACCATAGCCGGCCTCGACGATGACATCACGCGCCGCCTTGTCCACCGCCTTCGCCGCGACGCCGGGTCTCGCTGCCGCGAGGGCTGCCTCGACCGCCCGGTCGACCACGGCGTGCACCTTCCCGAATTCCTCTGAAGGAGCGCCGAAGAAGCCGACGCGGGTCATGTCGGAGGGGTATCCGGCGAGCCGCCCGCCCGTGTCGATCAGCACGGCGTCGCCTTCCTTCAGCCGGGTCTCGCCGGTGTGGTGATGCGGGAAGGCGCCGTTGCCGCCGAAGCAGACGCTGGTGAAGACCGGCACGGCGCCCGCCGCCTTGTAGACGTCGCGGATCGCGGCGGCGACCTCCAGCTCGCTGATCCCCGGCCGCAGCGCGTCGAACCCGGCCATGGCCGCCCTGTCGTTGAGCACGGCGCTTGCCTTAAGGCGCCTGTACTCGTCCTCGTCCTTGCGGGCGCGCAGATGGCCGACCGTGTCGTCGGTGAAGCGGCGCCTCGCGCCGGGCAGGGCGTCGAGCAGGAGCAGCGCGAAATCCGCGCGCATCGTCTCGTCGAGCACCACGCTCGGGCCTTCCGGCAGGCTGGAGGCCTTCAGAAGCGCGGCGAGCGCCTCGCCTGGCCCGTCATCGTCGCGCCAGGCGAAGAACGGCAGGCCCGTCTTCTGCCGTGAGCTGTCGACATTCAGCGCCGGCATGAGGAGGCCGGCATGATCGGCCGCCACGAGCAGCATCACCGGCCGTTCGTCGCCATGCGGGTCGAGGCCCGACATGTACATCATGTGGCTGGACGGACCGATCGCCACGAGATCGGTGCCGGTTTCGCGCATGCGCTCGCGCAGGGCTGCAAGGCGCTGGGCGGAAGTGTTGGACATCAGGAAACTCCCGGGAGATTGACCGATACGTGAAAAGGCCGCCCGGAGAGGGCGGCCTTGGGATGTTGGAGAAGCGTCAGTTCTTGGTCACGAGGCGGTAGTAGACGAAGTCCGACGTGGCGCCGTTGACATAGCCCTCGACCTTCTTGTCCATCGCCACCTGGTAGGTCGCCTGGAACATGATGACGATGGGCGACTTCGCCTGCACCTCCTTCTGCAATTCGACATAGATCGCGTTGCGCTTCTCGGGATCGGATTCAGAGAGCGCCGCCGAGGTCTTGTCGTTCATCTCGGCCGGTACGGCCCAGGCGTTCCGCCAGGTGGTGGTGGCCTGGTAGTTGCCGTCCGAATTGTCGCGGTTGTAGGCGAAGGCCTTGGCGTTGGAGTGCGGGTCCATGAAGTCGGGACCCCAGTAAAGCAGCATCGCCTGATGGCTGCGCTCGCGATACTTGGTGATGACCTGCGAGCCGGTGCCGGGGATGATGTCGAAGTTGATGCCGCCTTCGGCAAAGCCCGCCTGCAGCGACTGCGCCATGTCGGTGAACGGTGTCGAGTTGATCACGTCGAGCGTCACGTTGATCGGCGTCTCGATGCCCGCATCGGCCAGGATCTGCTTCGCCTTCTCCGGGTCGTAGGTGTAGGGCGTCTCGTCATAGGAGCCGGGGAAGCCCTTCGGCCAGAACGCCTGGTGGATTTCCATCTGCCCCTTCAGGAAGCTGTCGGTCATGCCCTTGTAGTTGACGAGATAGCGGGCGGCCTCCCAGACGGCTTCCGGCTGGAGCGCCTCGGTCTTCTGGTTGAAGGAGAGGAAGTGCACGGCCGCCTGCGGATAGGTCTCGACCTTGATGTTGTCGGCGGTGATGCCGCCGATCTGGTCCGGCGTCAGGTTGCGCGCCATGTCCACATCGCCCGACTGCAGCAGGAGCTGCTGCGTCGCGGCTTCGGCGACGTGACGGATGATGACGCCCTCGACCTTCGGCGCGCCCTTGAAATAGTCCTGGTTGGCGGTCAGGCGGACCAGCTCGCCCGGCCGGTAGGCCGACAGCGCAAAGGGGCCGGAGCCGGCGGAGTTGGCGTTGAGCCACTTGTTGCCCATGTCGCCATCGGCCTCGTGCTCCATCACCGTCTTCTCGTCGACGATGGAGGCGGGACGCGCGGCGAGGACGTTGAGCACGAAGGCCGGCGAGAAATCGCCCTCATACTTCAGGACCACCTTGTTGCCGTCGGCGGTGACCATGTCGGCGATATTCTCCGGCGTCCAGCCGAGCTGGGTCAGGATGAAGGCCGGCGTCAGGTTGAGCTTGATGACGCGCGAGAAGGAGAAGACCACGTCCTCGGCGCGCACCGGATTGCCCGAATGGAAGGTCGCGCCCTCGCGCATGGTGAAGGTGATCGTCTTGGCGTCGGCGTCCGCCTGCCACTCGGAGGCGAGGCCGGGCGCCAGCACGGTCGTGTCCTCGGCGTCGTACTGCACCAGGCGGTCATAGACGTTGGACACCAGCTCGCCAGACGAGAATTCGTAGGCCTGCGCCGGGTCGATGGCGACGATGTCGTCGATGTTCTGCGCCACGACGAGCAGGTTGTCCGGCGTCGCCGCCAGTGCCTGCTGCGACAGGGGCATCGCGAGTGCGGCCGCGAGCAGTGCCGTTTTGAAGAGCTTCATGTCTTCTCCTCCTTGGTTCTGGATGTGGATCCGGGTTTGCGCTTGCTGGATGGGCTTGCGGGCTTGCCGGCCTTGTCCCGCGAGACCAGCGTGATGTGGCTCGCCGGCTGCCCGGCTGCGTTGAACAGGGTCAGCGTGCCGGCCCACAGAAGGCGCGCCGGCGTGTCGTTCGGGTTTTTCCAGGCGTGCGGGGTGTTGCCGCGATAGTGCAGGCTGTCGCCTGCCTTCATCACCATTTCCTGGCCGTCGAGAGACTGGATGATCGATCCTTCGAGGATGTAGATCAGCTCCTCGCCCTCATGGCTCACCGTCTCCGAGACATAGCCGGGCGGCACGGTGAGGATGAATGAGGAGAGCTGGTTGCCGGGAAACTCCGTGCCGAGGCGCTCATAGATGAGGGATGAGCCGGCGATCGAGAAGCGCGGCCGCGCTTCCTCCCGGGTCAGCGCATCCTCGGCGCGGGGCTGCGCGACGAAATAGTCGAGGCCGACGCCGAGCGCCCGCGCAATCCCTGCGAGGGTGCCGAGCGTCGGGGTCGCGTTGTCGCGTTCCACCTGGCTGAGATAGCCGACCGACAGGTTCGCCGCGTCGCCCAACTGCTGCAGCGTCAACCCGAGCTGCCGCCGGCGCGCGCGGATGAGCACGCCGATACGGGTCTCGGGTTCTGCGCCGGCGCGTGCCGTCTGGCTGCTCAAAGATTATTCCCCCACAAAAATTTTTTTGATGTAATCAGATTTTTTTGTATGATCCAAGAACTATTTTGCGCGGCGCGGCGAAGCTCTAACGGCTTCCGGTTGGCCAAAGACGCATGAAAACAAGAACTTGGAGCAATGGGGCCGCGCGCGGCGACGACAGCTCCACCATTGCAGGGGCAGTCGGTTGAAAAGAACCATTGGCAAGACGGACGCATGCCGCGGGGTGCGGCATGGCGTTTGAACCCTCCGTTAACAAGAAAATCTCCGGCCCGGCGCTGATCGGGCGGGCGCGCGACAGCGCCTTGAGCCTTGCCTCCTTCGCCGTGGTTCTGGCCGGCACCTTCCTCGGCCTGCTCGCGATCACCTTCTTCATCGGTCGCGTCGTGCCGATCGACCCGGTTCTGTCCGTGGTGGGCGACCGGGCGACCAAGGAAGTCTACGAGGCGGCGCGGCAGGCCATGGGCCTCGACCGGCCGCTGATCGTGCAGTTCTTCTCCTATGTCGGCGACGTGCTGACCGGCGATCTCGGCAATTCGGTCTCCACCGGCAGGCCGGTCGTCGATGATCTGGCGCGCGTCTTTCCCGCGACGCTGGAAATGGCGACGATCGGCATCATCATCGGCGTCCTCCTCGGCGTGCCGATGGGCGTGCTGGCGGCGACGCGGCAGGGAAGCTGGATCGACCAGCTCATCCGCGTCCTCGGCCTCCTCGGCTATTCCGTCCCCGCCTTCTGGCTGGGCCTCGTCGGCCTCGCGGTCTTCTATGCCGGCCTCGGCTGGGTGGCTGGACCCGGGCGCGTCGACATCTTCTATGACGGTCTGCTCGAACCGGTCACCGGCCTCTACCTGATCGACAGCGCGCTCGCCGGCGAATGGGACATCTTCTGGAACGCCGCCGATCATCTGGCGCTGCCGGCCTCGATCCTCGGCTTCTTCTCGCTCGCCTACATCGCCCGCATGACGCGCTCCTTCATGCTCGACCAGCTCGGGCAGGAATACGTGACCACGGCGCGGGTGAAGGGCGTTTCCGAGCGGCGGGTGATCTGGCGGCACGCCTTCTATCCGATCCGCATCCAGCTGATCACCGTCATCGGCCTGTCCTATGCGGCGCTGCTCGAGGGTTCCGTGATGATCGAGACCGTGTTCTCCTGGCCGGGCATCGGCAACTACCTCACCACGGCGCTGCTCAACGCCGACATGAACGCCGTTCTCGGCGCGACGCTGGTGATCGGCGCCGTCTTCATCATGATCAACAAGGTCTCCGACGTGCTGTACCGCATCCTTGACCCGAGGGCCCGCCGATGACCGCGCTGCGCACCTGGCTTCTCGACGATTCCCCGGCCTCGCGCCTGCAGGCCAATCTCGGTCGCGCCTGGCGGGTCTGGAGCGCGCTGCTGCGCAATCCGCTCGCCGTGGTCGGCGGGCTGATCATCCTTGTGCTGGTCGTCATGGCGGTCTTCGCGCCGCTGATCGCCCCCTATTCGCCGATCGGGCAGGACCTCGCCAACCGCCTGACGCCGCCGTCGGCGGCGCACTGGATGGGCACGGACGAGCTGGGCCGCGACATCTATTCGCGCGTCGTCTACGGCGCGCGCATCACGCTCCTGATCGTCACCATGGTGGCGGTGATCGCGGCGCCCGTCGGCCTCGTCATCGGCGCCGTGTCGGGCTATTTCGGCGGCTGGACCGACCGCATCCTGATGGGCGTCACCGACATCTTCCTGTCGATGCCCAAGCTGATCCTGGCGCTGGCCTTCGTCGCAGCGCTCGGGCCGGGCATCGAGAACGCCATCATCGCCATCGCCATCACCGCATGGCCGGTCTATGCGCGCATCGCCCGGGCGGAGACCATCACCTTCCGCGATTCCGAGTTCATCGCGGCGGTCAGGCTGCAGGGCGCGTCGGCGGCGCGGGTCATCCTGCGCCACGTTCTGCCGCTCTGCGCCTCCTCGACCATCATCCGCGTGACGCTCGACATGGCCGGCATCATCCTGACGGCGGCCGGCCTCGGCTTTCTCGGCCTCGGCGCGCAGCCGCCCCTGCCCGAATGGGGCGCGATGATCGCGCGCGGGCGCAACTTCATCCTCGACCAGTGGTGGGTCGCCACCATGCCGGGCTTCGCCATCATCCTCGTCTCGCTCGGCTTCTGCTTCCTCGGCGACGGCCTGCGCGACGTTCTCGATCCCAAGCAGGGAGGCAAGCAATGAGCGTTCCGCTGCTCGACGTGGAAAACCTCACCGTGACCTTCCCGACCGCATCGGGGCCGGTCGACGTGGTGAAGGGCATCTCCTTCTCGCTGGGGCGCGAACGGCTCGGCATCGTCGGCGAATCGGGGTCCGGCAAGTCGATGACCGGCCGCGCCATCCTGAAGCTGATCCGCAAGCCGGGCCGCGTCACCGCCGACGAGATGGTGTTCGACGGCATCGACCTGACCGCGCAGAGCGAGAGGGACATGCGCCGGCTGCGCGGCGCGCGCATCTCGATGGTCATGCAGGACCCGAAATTCTCGCTCAACCCGGTGATGACGGTCGGCGAGCAGATCGCCGAGGCGCTGGTGACGCACAAGAAGCTGCCGCGCCGCGAACTGCGGGCGCGCGTGCTCTCCATGCTCGAGGCCGTGCGCATCAACGAGCCGGAACGCGTGGCGAAGCTCTATCCGCACGAGGTCTCGGGCGGCATGGGCCAGCGCATCATGATCGCCATGATGCTGATCCCCGAGCCGGACCTGCTGATCGCCGACGAGCCGACCTCGGCGCTCGACGTGTCCGTGCAGGCGCAGGTGCTCGACATCATCGACGACCTGGTCACCGGCAAGGGCATGGGGCTGATCCTGATCAGCCACGACCTCAACCTGGTCGCGCGCTACTGCGACCGCATCCTGGTGATGAACAGCGGCGAGATCGTCGAATCGTGCAAGGCCGGCGATCTGCACAATGCGACGCATCCCTACACGCGCGGGCTCATCGCCGCCATGCCGCGCATGGACGAGGACCGCGAGGAACTGCCGGTGCTCGACCACAGCGCCTGGACGACGGGAGCCGGCACATGACCCAGGCCGCGATCGAACTCGAGAACCTGTCCATCAGCTACGGCAAGACGCCCGTCGTGCATGACGTGACCTTCTCCGTGGCTGAGGGCGAGAGCTTTGCGCTGGTCGGCGAGAGCGGGTCGGGCAAGTCGACCATCCTGCGCGCCATCACAGGTCTCGCACCGGACTGGACCGGCCGGATCGCCGTCCTCGGCGCGCCGCGCGGCCATGCGCCGGACCGTGCCTTTGCCAAGACCTGCCAGATGGTGTTTCAGGATCCCTATGGCTCGATCCATCCGCGCAAGACGGTGGACGACTGCCTGGCCGAACCGCTGGCGGTGCACGGCATCGGTGGGCGCGACCAGCGCGTCAGGGACATGCTCGCCGCCGTCGGCCTCGACCAGCGTTTCCGCTTCCGCTTTCCGCATCAGCTTTCCGGCGGTCAGCGCCAGCGCGTGGCGATCGCCCGGGCGCTGATGCTGGAGCCGCGCGTGATGCTGCTCGACGAGCCGACCTCGGCGCTCGATGTCTCGGTGCAGGCGGAAATCCTCAACCTGCTCAAGAAGCTGCGCCGCGAGCAGGGGCTGACCTATCTGATGGTGACCCACAATCTGCCGGTGGTCTCCTTCCTCTGCGACCGGCTGGCGGTGATGCGCCATGGCCGCGTAGTGGAGATCGCCGACGCCGAGGCGCTGAAGACGGGACGCCTTGCCGATCCCTATTCGCGCGAACTCTACGCCGCCAGCGGCGGCACCCTGCAACCCGCCTGACCAGAGACAGCATCATGACCGACTTCACCGGCCCGCTGGCCGATTTCGACCGCGCGCTCTCGCTTGCCGCCACGCCCGACGCGCCCTTCGACGCGCTGCTCGAACTGACCCGCGCCGTGGTCGGCACAAAACTCTTCACCTTCATGACGGCGGACATGAAGACGGAGACGGCCAGCCGCTCCTACACCTCGCATCCGGTGGAATATCCCGTTTCCGGCACCAAGCCGATCCATTACGACCGCTGGTTCGACACGGTGCACAAGCGCCGCGAATGCTTCGTCGCCAACACGCTGGTCGACATCGACACGGTGTTTCCCGATGCGGAGCTGATCGGCCGGCTGGGCTGCGGCTCGGTCATCAACCTGCCGGTGGTGCTCGGCGACACGCTGGTCGGCACGGTCAACATGCTCGATGTCGAGCATCACTACACGCCCGAACGCGTGGCGCTGGCGAAGGCCTGGCTCTCAGTGCCGGCGAAGGCGGCTTATCTGGCGAGCCGCGCGCTGGGGTAGATTTTTCAGATCCTGGTTGGCGCTCGCCCCTCACCCTTACCCGACCGGGGTCGAGCCACGGGTCTCGACCCGTCCTTCGGACCCCCGCCTGCGGGGAGATGGGGGCGTCGGCGTTGCGGCCATCTTCCTTCTCCCCGTTTACGGGGAGAAGGTGCCGGCAGGCGGATGAGGCGCGCGCGCCACCCCGCTGCTCACCCGCGCCGGGACCAGCCGAGGCGTTCCTCGATGCGGCGGGCGCTTTGTTGCACCAGCGCTTTCAGATCCGGGTTCTTCTGCTCGACCTTGTGGTCCGGCACGACGATCGACACCGTGGCCCGGCAGGCGCCCTCGGCGTCCAGGATCGGCGCGGCGATGCAGGCGACTGAAAAGTCGGACTCGCCCGCCTGGATCGACAACCGTTCCTCGAACGCCGTGCGCGCCGCTTCCGATAGCGTGGCGACGTCGGTCTCCGCATTGCCGGTGGGCGACGGCCTCGCAGCGTGCGAAAGGATCGCCCGGCGTTCCTCGTCGGGCAGGTGGCCGATCAGCAGGCGGCCGGAGGCCGACCAGTTGAGCGGCGTGCGCGAGCCGACACGCGAGGAGACGTGGAAGTGATCCGGCCCGTCGACCATGGCGAGCACCACCATGTGGTCGCCGTCGCGGCCGCAGATCTGCACCGTCTCGCGCGAGCCGAGCGCCAGGTCGGTCATCTCCTGCGTGGCGGCCGAGATCAGGTCGAGCCGGCGCGCATAGGTGAGGCCGTAATGGTAGAGGCGCGGCCCGAACCACAGCGCCCCGTTCTCTTGCCGGTCGAGCAGTTCCTTGGTCACCATGTCCTCGACGATGCCGTAGACCGTCGACAGCGGCGCGCCGACGGCACGGGCGATCTCGTAGGCGGTGGCCGGCTGGTCGGAATCCTGCAGGAAATCGAGAATCTGCAGAATACGGTCGAGCGCGCTGGTGCGGGTGCGCTTCTGCGTCGTCTCTTCCGTCATCGTTTGTGCGTCCACGGTTCCATCCATCCGGCTTAAGGCTCTGGCTCTATAGCATTTGCGCTCAATCCGGCCAATTCAGAAGCCCGGCCTCGAGCCGCATGGCGCGTTCTGCGAAGGACGTCACGATGGGCCGCGGGGCGTCGGCGGCCTTGTCCAGCTCGCCGGCGATCCTTTCGGCGACGATGGCCTCCTCGTCGGGGTGCAGGTTGCACGGGTCGAGGAAGAAATAGCCATGCTCGGCCTCGTGGTCGCGCACGATGACCGGCCGGTCGCCCGAGGCCATCGCGTCTGCAAGGTCCCAGGCGGTAATGCGCGCCGCTTCCGGATCGATGTCGATGCGCAGCCGGTCGAGCGGATTGTTCGTCGGGTCCGGCGTGATGCGCGCGGTGACGCCCGGCCGTCCGGCAAGCGCCTTCACCCAGAGGTCGAGCGCCTTGCGCTCGCGGGCGCGGATACCGGCATGGTCGCGGTTCTCCCATGCCTCCAGCGCCGCGATGACGCCGGCGATGCCCTCCTTGCCGACCTTCATGCCGCGCCCGATGCCGCGGTTCTGAAGATAGGAGGCGCGGACCAGCGCCTTCGACCCGGCGATGATGCCGGTGGTCGGTCCGCCGAGGAATTTGTGGCCGGAGTAGAGGACGATGTCGGCGCCGGCGGCGATGAACATCCTGAGGTCGTATTCCGAGGCGGCGTCGACGATCACCGGCACACCCTTGGCATGCGCCGTGGCGATGAAGTTGGCGAGCGGGATCTGCCCGTACTCGACCACGTGATGCGAGACGACATAGACGGCGGCGGCGGTCTTCTCGGTGATCGCCCCGTCGAGCTGGTAGGCATGGGCGCTCGTCGCCTGCCCGACCGGCACGACCTTGGCGCCGGCGAGGCGGATCGCCTGCTCCACCGGCGCGCCGTAGCTGACCATGTGGCCCGCCTGGATGACCACCTCGTCCTTCAGGCCCGTCGCATCGGGGAGCCGCTCGATGGCGGCGAGATCCGCGCCCGTCATGGCGGCGGCGACCGCGAGCGTGATGCCCGCCGAACAGGAGGCGGTGATGCATCCGGCCTCGGCGCCCGTCAGCCGCGCGATGGTCCGGCTCGCCGTACGCTGCAGGTCCGACATCTCGGTCCACTGGCTGAGGACGGCGGCGACGGTCTCGATCGCCTGCGGCACGACGATGGACGCGCCGAGCGAGGTCATTGTGCCCGACACATTGATCGCCGGGCGCAGGCCGAGCCGGGCGCGGATGTCGTCGTTGGGGATCATGGGTTCAGTCCTCTATCGCGATGACGGCTTCGATCTCGACGGTGATCTGCCCCGGCAGGGAGCCGAAGCCGACGGCCGAGCGCGCATGCACGCCGCGCGCGCCGAAGACGTCGATGAACAGGTCCGAGCAGCCGTTCATGACGGCCGGATGCTCCGTGAACTCAGGCGTGGCGTTGACCATGCCGAGCAGTTTGACGATCCGCCTGACGCGCGCAAGGTCGCCCAGCGCATCGTGCATGACGGAGATGAGGTTGATGCCGGTCAGGCGCGCGTGGTCATAGGCGTCGGCCACCGACACGTCGCCGCCCACCTTGCCGGTGTGCTGGCGGCCGTCCGGTTCGGTCGGTCCCTGGCCGGACAGGAAGACGAGATTGCCCTCCCGCACATGCGTGACGAAATTGGCGATCGGCGTGGGCGGCGGCGGCAAAACGATGCCCAGCGCCTCGAGCCGGTCGTAGGGGGTCGTTTCCGGGCGTTTGGCCAGCTCGGAAAAACTCATGCGGAAACTCCAATGATCATCTGTCTTTGTTCTGTCAGGCGGCGGCGAGTTCGCTGTGGCGGATACAGGCCACGGCATGGTTCTCGCCCACGGTTTCGGCCGGCGGCACTGCTTTGGCGCAATCCTCGATCGCATGCGGGCAGCGCGTGCGGAAGACGCAGCCGGAAGGCGGGTCGAGCGGGCTTGGAATGTCGCCGGCAAGCGGCACA
The DNA here is from genome assembly GCF_000300335.1 of Nitratireductor pacificus pht-3B. Classification (GTDB taxonomy): domain Bacteria; phylum Pseudomonadota; class Alphaproteobacteria; order Rhizobiales; family Rhizobiaceae; genus Nitratireductor; species Nitratireductor pacificus. Next base: position 49,036 of record NZ_AMRM01000004.1, read on the forward strand.
TGGACGCGCCGGACCGTGGGGTCGGGCACCGGCGCCGTGGCGAGCAGCGCCTTCGTGTAGGGATGGCGCGGTTCGGCGTAGACTTGGCGCGCCGGCCCGCGCTCCATGACGCGGCCGAGATACATCACCACCACCTCGTCGCAGAGATATTCGACCACGGACAGGTCGTGCGAAATGAAGAGCAGGGTCAGGCCAAGCCGCTTCTGGAGGTCGCTCAGGAGATTGAGCACCTGCGCCTGCACCGACACGTCGAGCGCGGAGACCGGTTCGTCGGCGACCACGAAGTCCGGCTCGACGGCCAGCGCCCGGGCGATGCCGATGCGCTGGCGCTGCCCGCCGGAGAACTCGTGCGGGAAACGCCGCGCATGGTCGGGCGAGAGGCCGACAAGGGTCAAAAGCTCGGCGACGCGCTCGCGCCGTTTCGCGCCGCGCGGAAAGCCGCGCGCGTCGAGCGCCTCGCCGATGATCGCATCGATGCGCATGCGCGGGTTGAGGCTCGAGAAGGGATCCTGGAAGATGATCTGCAGCCGCTGGCGATAGGCGCGCAGCTCGCGCTCCGGCAGGGCGAAGAGGTCCACCCCGTCGAACACCGCCTTGCCGGCGGTCGGCTCGATCAGACGCAGGATGGCGCGTCCGGCGGTGGTCTTGCCGGAGCCCGATTCGCCGACCAGCCCGATCGTGGTGCCGCGTCGGATCGCGAAGCTGACATCCTCGACCGCATGGACGGTGCGCCCGCCGCGCCCGGTGAAGCGCTTGGTCAGGCCCTCGATGCGGAGCAGGGGAGCCTCGGTGTCCTTGTCGTTCAGCACGGTCTCGACACTCACAGTTCGTTACTCCTCAGGCAGCGCGACAGGCGGTCCGGCCCGGCGTCCATCAGTCCCGGCGGGACGACGCTGCAGGCCTCGACCGCGTAGTCGCAGCGCGGCGCGAAGGCGCAGCCGGGCGGCAGGGCGGTGATCGGCGGCACGGAACCGGAGATGGAATAGAGCGCCTTGCGCTCGCCGCTTTCGCCGATATCGCGCTTGGCATGCGGCGTGCAGGCGAGCAGGCCCCTGGTGTAGGGATGCTTCTGGTGGGCGAACAGGTCGCCCACCGGCGCCTGCTCGACCACGCGGCCGGCATACATCACCACCACTTCGTGCGCGATCTCCGCGACGACGCCGAGATTGTGCGTGATGAACAGGATCGACATGCCGAACTGCTTCTGCAGCCGGCGCAGGAGGTCGAGGATCTGCGCCTGGATGGTGACGTCGAGCGCCGTGGTCGGCTCGTCGGCGATCAGGAGCGACGGGTTGCAGGACAGCGCCATGGCGATCATGACGCGCTGGCGCATGCCGCCGGACATCTGGTGCGGATAGTCGTCGAGACGGTTCGCCGCGTCGGGAATCTCCACATGCTGGAGCATCTCCAGCGCCCGCCTGCGCTTTTCCTGGCGCGACACCGGTTCATGCAGGGCGATCATCTCGCCGATCTGGTCGCCGACCGTGTAGAGCGGGTTGAGGCTGGTCATCGGCTCCTGGAAGATCATCGCGACGGGTTGCAGGACAGCGCCATGGCGATCATGACGCGCTGGCGCATGCCGCCGGACATCTGGTGCGGATAGTCGTCGAGACGGTTCGCCGCGTCGGGAATCTCCACATGCTGGAGCATCTCCAGCGCCCGCCTGCGCTTTTCCTGGCGCGACACCGGTTCATGCAGGGCGATCATCTCGCCGATCTGGTCGCCGACCGTGTAGAGCGGGTTGAGGCTGGTCATCGGCTCCTGGAAGATCATCGCGATCTCCCGCCCGCGCATGGCGCGGAACGCCTTCGGGGTAAGCCGCGCCAGATCGTGCACCCGCTCCTTGCGGTCGCGGAACAGGATCTCGCCGCCGGCGATGCCGCCCGGCTTCGACACCAGCCCCATGATCGACAGCGAAGTGACGGATTTGCCCGACCCGCTTTCGCCGACGACGGCCAGCGTCTCGCCGCGCTTCAGGTCGAAGGTCACCCCGTCCACCGCCTTGGCGGTGAAACGCTTGGTGGTAAACCAGGTGCGCAGGTCGCGTACCGAGAGGATCGTATCGGCTGGCAGCGTGGTCATAGCGCCCATCCGCAATGCGGACAGGAATGGATGGCGGCGCCCTCGGCCGGCTGGTAGCGGCTGGCGGCCACCGCCTCGGCGCCGAGGATGGCGTGGCGCGGCGCAAAGAGCTCGTTCAGGCGGCTGACGGCACCCTTCGAATCCTTCACCTCCAGCGTCGATTTCTCCATCTCGAAGACGGTGAACTCCGCCGGCTTGCCGACGGCGAGCAGCCCCTCATGCGGCAGGCGGATCGCCTGGCGCGGCCGCGTGGTGGAGGCGGTGACGACATCCTCCAGCTTCATGCCGAGCGACAGGAGCTTGGACATGGTCGTGGCCATGTCCCAGACCGAGCCGTCCATCGAGCGGTTGTGCAGGTCGGTCGAGATGGTGTGCGGCGGCAGGCCGCGCGACAGCGCCGCGGTCGCCACGTCGAAGGAGAAGGATGCGCCGCCATGGCCGACATCGAGCACGACGCCGCGCGCCGCCGCCTGCTCGACCAGCGTGTAGAGGTCCTCGTCCTCGAGGATCGACCCGCCGAACTTGCCGTTGAAGCAATGGGTGACGATGTCACCCTCGGTGAGCAGCGCCAGGATGTCGTCATAGAGCGGCGGCGGCTCGCCCACATGCACCATCAGCGGCAGCTTCAGCACGCGGCCGATCTTCTTGGCGATGCGCACGGGTGTCAGGTCCCAGCCGCCGGTGATGACGGCGCTGGCGCGCACCTTGAGGCCGACGATCACGTCGCGGTTCGCTTCGATGCAATGGGCGATGCGGTCGATGTCGATGGAGCGCATGTCCATCAGCTCCGACACGCGGTTGCAGGCGACGAGGCCGATCGAGCCGAGATTGAGGAAGGCGTAGATGTTCTCGCGCGCCGGCTCGATGATCAGCTCGCGCAGGCCGTGGAAATTGGCCTCTCCCGCCGAACCGGCATCGACGATGGTGGTGACGCCGCGTTCCGCGCCCGCCTGCGCCGGCTTGATGGAGATGTCCGTGCCGCCGTACCAGACATGGGCGTGCAGATCCATCCAGCCCGGCGACAGGTAGGCGCCTCCGGCGTCCACGGTGCGGACCTCCGGGCCGGCCGCGATGGAGGCGGCGATCTCGGCGATGCGTCCGTCGGCGCCGATCATGATGTCGAGCGTCTCGCCTTCCGCGATGCCGAAACCGATCATCTTCGCCTTGCGGACGAGGAGGGGGGAGGATGCGGTCTTGAACTGGTTGCCGATCATCAGATGTCCTTTGCAAGGCGTGGGTCGAGCAGGTCGCGCAGGCCGTCGCCGAGAAGCTGCAGCGCCAGCACGGTGACGACGATGGCGAGGCCGGGGAAGAGCATGATCCAGCCCGCCGTGCTCATGAATTGCCGCCCGGTGGAGATCATCGTTCCCCAGGTGGGAATGTCGGGCGAGATGCCGACCCCGAGGAAGGAGAGCCCCGCCTCGGCGAGGATCGCGTTGGCGAAGATGAAGGTCGCCTGCACCAGGAGCGGCGAGGTGACGTTGCGCAGCACGTGCCGGACGAGGATGACCGGCGTCGGCACGGCGAGCGCGCGGGCGGCCTCCACATAGGGCAGTTCGCGGATCACCAGCGTCGAGGCGCGCACAACGCGCGCCAGCCGCGGCGCGTAGACGATGCCGAGCGCCAGCACGACATTGGCCGCCGAGGGACCGAGTGCGGCCACCAGGGCGATGGCGAGCAGGATGTCGGGAAACGCCATCATGGCATCGATCAGGCGCGAGACGGGCGCGTCCGCCTTGCGGAAGAAGCCGGCGATCAGGCCGAGGAAGATGCCGATGACCGACGCGACGCCGACCACCAGGAAGCCGACCATCAGCGAGGTGCGCCCCGAATAGAGCACGCGCGAGAAGATGTCGCGGCCGAGATCGTCCGTGCCCATCAGATAGGCGCTGCCCGGCGGCGTGAGGCGGTTGACGATGGAGAGCTGTCCCGGCGCATGGGTGCTGAGCCATGGGGCAAGAAGGGCCGCCAGACTGACGACGACCAGCACCACGAGGCCGGCGAGCGCCGTCGGCCGCGACACGAGCCGCATCATGAGATTGGGCTCCTGGCCCGCTATGGAAACGGTTCCGGCCATCAGTAACGCACCCTTGGGTCGACGAGGAGATACAGCATGTCGATCAGGAAGTTCACCAGGACGTAGAGCCCGGCGACGATCAGCAGCGCCCCCTGGATAACAGGATAGTCGCGCCTCAGCACCGCCGACACGATGAGGTTTCCGACGCCGGGGAGACCGAACACGGTCTCGGTGACGATGGCGCCGGAGATGAGCAGCGCCGCGGTCAGGCCGATGACGGTGAGGATCGGGATCAGGGCGTTCTTGAGCGCGTGTTTCAACACCACCCGCCACTCGGTCATGCCCTTGGAGCGGGCCGTGCGCACATAGTCGTCATTGAGCACGTCGAGCATCGAGGCGCGCGTGAAGCGCATGATCAGCGCCGAGCTGACCACGCCCAGCGTAACCGCCGGCAGCACCAGGTGGTGCAGGCGTTCCAGCAGGGTCGTGCCGGGGCCGCCATAGCCCGACGCCGGGAACCAGCCGAAGCTGACGGCGAAGGACTGGATCAGGAGCAGGCCGAGCCAGAAGCTCGGCACGCTGGCGGCCAGCATGGCGAGCGTCGTCATCGTCTGGTCGAACAGCGAGCCGCGCCAGTAGGCCGAGGCGATGCCGACCGGCAGGGCGATGACCATGGCGATCAGCAGCGAGAAGACGGTCAGGAAGAAGGTCGGCTCGGCGCGCTGCCAGAGCGCGGTTCCGACCGACTGGCCGAGGAAGATCGACTGCCCGAGGTCGCCCTGGGCGATGCCCGCCACATACGAGCCGAACTGCTCGATCAGCGAGCCGTCGAGGCCGAGGCGCGCGCGAAGATCCTCGATGTCCTGCGCGGTCGCTTCCGGTCCGAGCATGACGGCGGCTGGGTCGCCCGGCGTGACGCGCACGATCACGAAGACGATGGTGACCACGAGGAGCATCACCGTGAGCATGCCGATCAGGCGGTTGAGTGCGGCGCGTATCATGGGCGTTTCAATCGGTTTCTTTTCTTGTTGGCGGCGTCTTCCGCCGCACATTGTATCAGTTAGCGTCGCTTTCGCCCCTCATCCCCCTGCCGGGACCTTCTCCCCGCAAACGGGGAGAAGGAGGATGACTTTGACGTGGAGGTCTCCCTCTCCCCGCACGCGGGGAGAGGGTAAGGCTGAGGGGCGAGCGCCAGCCATTTGTGGTCACTTCTCCAGCCAGGCGTTCCAGAAATAGGGCCACGGCGCGGGGCGCATGCCCTTCAGCTTCGGCGACTGGGCGCCGACGGCGTTGAAGTTGCCGACCTTGTAGGCCGGAACCTCGTCGTAGACGGCCTGCTGCACGTCCGCCCACAGTTCGGCGCGCTTCGCCGGGTCGGCTTCCGAGTTGAAGGCGGCGAGCACCTTGTGCTTGTTGTCGGAAACCCACCAGCCCGGCGAGGAGTCGGACATGATGCCGGTCAGCGACGGCTCGGGCAGGAAGGGCGAATGGGTGATGTAGATGTCCCACAGCGCCGGATCCGTGCGCCGCTGGGTCAGCGTCGCCCACTCGACCACGTCGAGCTGCACGTCGAAGCCGGCGGCTTTCAGATACTCGGCCGCCACCTGCGCCATCGTGTAGTGGAACTCGTACTGGCGCGAGGTGAGGATGCGCAGAGGCGAGCCGTCATAGCTCGATTCCGCGAGCAGTGCCTTGGCCGCCTCGGTGTCGCCGCCCGGCTTGTAGGCGTCGGTCCCCGCTTCCGTATGCCAGACATAGCTGTCCGGATACATGGCGCCCTCGGCCTTGAAGAAATCCTCCGTGCCGAAGGCGGCCATCAGCATGTCCTGCGGGGCAAGCGCCGCCTGGATCGCCTTGCGGACCTTGAGGTCGGAATTGACGCCTTCCTTGGTGTTCATGACGAACACCGGCCAGCCGAACGGCGCCAGCATGACCGGTTCGGTACGCCCGTCGACGATCCGCTGGTGGGATTCGACCGGTATGGAATCGATGTAGTCGTACTGGCCCGCCACTGCGCCTTCGACGCGCGTGTTCGGATCGGGCACCGGCGTGAAGACGATCCCGTCCGCATACTGCATGCGCCCGCCGCCATAGCCGTTCGGCTCGCCGTCGCGGCTCTTGTACTCGTCGAAGCGCACCAGATCGATGTACTGGTCGGGCTTGCGTTCCTTCATCTTGTAGGGGCCCGTGCCTACGGGTTCCTTGATCTCGTCCTCGCCGGCGATCTCGGACGGCAGGACGATGGCCGCCGAGTTGTTCAGCGAAAGCAGCGAGACCAGCGGCGCGTAGGGTTCCTTCAGCGTGATGCGCACGGTGTGGTCGTCCGCCGCCTCGATGCCGGCGATGCGCTCCGCCGTCTGCTTGCCGCGCGTGGCGATCTTCATCCAGCGCTCGAGCGAGGCGACCACGTCCTCGGCGGTCATGTCGGACCCGTCGTGGAAGGTGATGCCCTGGCGCAGCGGGATCGTGTAGACGAGCCCGTCACCGGAGACTTCCGGCAGTTCCGCGGCGAGCAGCGGCGTCGCTGCCCAGTTGGCGTCGAACGTGTAGAGCGTCTCGTACATGTGCTGCGTGATGATGCCGACCAGGTCGGCGGTGGACGTCATGGGGTCGAGCGTCGGCGGTTCGCCGATGGTCGCCACCTTGATGACGCCGCCCTTCTCCTGGGCGGTCGCCGGTGCCGTCAGGCTGAGCGCCGCGGCGCCGAGCACGAGGGCGATCTTGAAACGATGCATGACTTCTCCTCTCTCTGTTGTTCCCTTATTATGAAATTTAATTTGTTATAAGAGAATAGTACGCAATGGGTGAGAGAAGTCAAGCATCTGAGGTCTCAGCGGGCGTCGAGAACGAGGTTGCGGGTGCGGTCGCTGTTGATCACCAGCCGGTCCGGCTCGATCCGCACGGTGAACAGCCAGGGCAGCACCCAGGGCGCGAAGCGCCATTGGTCATGCGGGTCCGTCTCGGCGGGATGCGCCGTGAACAGTGTCCCGTCGCGATGTTCCAGCCGCAGGAGGCTGGCGTCGCCGGCGGAGTCCAGACGCAGCCGCCACCCGTCCCCGTTCCGCTCCAGGGTCGCGGAGAGGCCCTCGGTCGCGGAGGCATAGGCGGCCCCGTCCTTCAGCGTCTGAGGAGCGCCGGCCCCGGCCGGACGGAAAACCCTCTGGCGGGCGAAATGCTCGGTGACCACCGTGCCGTCTTTGCCGGCGGAAAGCTCGAACGGCGGCATCGACGAATGCGGCACCCAGCGGCCTTCGGGGCTTTCGACAAGCGGCGCCGACCCCATGCCCGTGGTCAGCGATTGCTGCCTGTCGCCGTCGTCGATGATGAAGATCTCGTCGCCATCCGCCTGCCGGTAGGCTCCCGGGGACAGGGCGGCGGGACGCGTGGCGGCCCTGGTGCTCCTGTCGCCGAGCACATGCGCGGCGATCTTCTCCATCAGCACCACCGGGGAGAAATCGTCGTGGTTCGACAGGATGGAGATGGCGATGTCCTGATCGGGGAAGCGCAGCGACTGGGAGCGTGAACCGGAAATCCAGCCGCCATGCCCGATGCAGCGATGTCCCGCGCAAACGGCGCTCATCAAGCCGAACCCGTAGGGTGAGGGCAGGCCGTGGATGGTCGCGCTCGGCGCTTCCATGCGGGCGATCAGCGCCGGGTCGCAGACGGTCGGCCGCGCCAGATGGCGCAGCCAGCGCAGCATGTCGTCCCCGCTGGAGACGAGGCCGCCCTCGCCGCCGATGGCGATGCCCCAGGCGGCGCGCAGCCAGCCGCCGTCCGGTCCGCGCCGGTGGTGAACGGCGAGCCGGGGCAGGATCGCGTCGTCGCGCACCATCAGGCGCGTGTCGTCCATGCCGAGCGGCCCGGTCAGCCGTTCGGCGAGCAGGGTTTCGAAGCGCTGGCCGGATACTTTCTCCAGGATCTCGGTGAGAAACAGGAAGTTCGTGTTGCTGTAGAGGAGTTCCGTGCCCGGCGCGAAGTTCAGCGCGGCGCTGCGGCTGGCCGTGCGCCGTGCGAGATCGCGCGAGGAGGGCGCGGTGATCGGCGTTCCGCCGATGATCATCATGTCGAGAATGTCGCGCAGGCCGCTGGTGTTGTTGGCCAGATGCCGGACCGTCACGCGGGCGCCGTAGTCGGGCAGGTAGTCGAGATGGTCGCGAATGTCGTCATCGAGCGAGAGAAGCCCGTCCTGCTCGAGCATCAGCGTCAGCAGCGTGGTGAACTGCTTGCTCTGCGAGGCGATGCGCGTGACGGTTCGGAAGTCCATCGGGACGGCATGCGCCAGGTCGGCCATGCCGTAGGCGCCGCGGTGAAGGTCCTCGTCGCCCCGCGCGACGGCAACGATCATCCCGGGCGATTGCGCGTTGTTCCACTCGGAGAAAAGCCCGTCGATATAGGTCGAAATGCTCATTTCGCGTCCGCCCGCCTGTTGCCGATGCCTGGAAAAGGAGCGGAGCCGCCGCGAGGACGGCTCCGCCTGAGTTGTACCGCCCGTTATTGCTTGTCGTTCAGGGAAACGTTCCAGAACGCCGGCCACGGGCTTGGCCGGAAGCCTTCCAGCGCCGGAGACTTGGCGGAGAGCGAGGCGAAATCGCCGACCTTGACGATGGGCGCCTGCTCGAAGATGAGCTTCTGGATCTCTTCCCAGTGCGCCTTGCGCTCTTCCAGGTCGCTGGTGCTGGTGAAGGCGGCCATCGCCTTCTCCTTCTCGGGCGAATCCCACCAGCCGCCGGCCGACTTCGACAGGATGAAGTTCAGCGCCGGTTCGGGCAGGAACGGGCTGTGGGTGATGAAGATCTCCCAGAGGTCAGGCTTCTTGTTGCGCTGGACGAGGGTTGCCCAGTCGACCACCTGCATGTCCACCTTGAAGCCGGCCTGTTCGAGATAGGCCTGGGCGACCAGGGCCATCTTGTAATGGAACTCGTACTGGCGCGAGGTGAGGATGCGCAGCGGCTTGCCGTCATAGCCGGCGGCGGCGAGCAGTTCCTTCGCCTTCTCTGCGTTGCCCTGGTTGTAGAGCTCCACGCCGACATCCGTCCGCCACGCGTAGTTGGCCGGATACATCGGGCCGTCGACCGCATAGAACTTGGTGTCGCCGAAGGCGGCGGCCAGCATGTCGCCGGTGTTCAGCGCGGCCTGCAGGGCCTGGCGCACGCGCATGTCGCTGAGCAGGCCTTCCTTGGTGTTCATCACGAAGATCGGCCAGCCGAAATGCTCCAGCAGCACCGGTTCGCTCTTGCCCGCCTCGAGACGCTCGTAGGATTCCACCGGCAGCGTGTCGGCGAAGGCGAACTGGCCGGCGATGGCGCCCTCGGTGCGGGTGTTGATGTCCGGCACGGGGACGAAGCGGATCTCGTCGAGATAGGCGTGCCGTGCGCCCGCGAAGCCGGAAGGCTCCTCGTCGCGCATGCTGTAGTCGTCGAAGCGGACGAGCTGGATGTACTGGTCCGGCTTGTGCTCCTGCAGCTTGTAGGGACCGGTGCCGACGAAGGTCGCCAGCGGCGTGACGCCGCCGTCCTGCGGGATCGTCTTCTCCGGAATGATGATCGCCGCCGAGTTGTTGAAGGCGAGCAGCGAGAGCAGCGGGGAATAGGGTTCCTTCAGCGTGATCTGGATTGCGTTGCCGTCGACCGCCTCGACGGAGGCGACGTTCTCGGCGACCTGCTTGCCGCGGCCCCCGACGACCATCCAGCGCTTCAGGGAGGCGACGACATCGCTGGCCGCCATCACGGAACCGTCGTGGAACTTGACGCCGTCGCGCAGCGTGATCGTATAGGTTCGCGCATCGTCGGAGATCGTCGGAAGCGACTTGGCCAGAAGCGGCGCCACGTTCCAGTCGCTGTCGAAGGTGAACAGGGTTTCGAAGATGTGCTGCGAAATCATGCCGACGATGTCGGTCGAACTGACCATGGCGTCGAGTGTCGGCGGTTCGCCGATGGTTGCGACGTCGATGACCCCGCCCTTCTCCTGGGCCGACGCGGCGGGCATGAGCCCCAGCACCGCTGCGCCGAGAAGAAAGGCAAACGTTGATGGACGCATTGCTTGTCCCCTTTTCGTAATTATGGAATAGACTTTACAATTGAAGAATAACAATGCGCCTGCTTGTGCTTGTCAAGCAACCACCGGTAAGGGCGCCAGCAGGCAAAGCGGGAGCGGCGGACCGCTCCCGTTGGGAAGGTTCAGGGAATGGCGGAGCGCCGGCTCAGGCGAAATGCCGTGCCGGCGTCCTCTCAGAACTGGGCCAGACCAATGTTTTTCAGCTCTTGGCCGATGTCGGCATCAGGTCCTGGATGGCGAGAAACCGCTCGAAATCCTTTCGCTCGGAGGCGCACCAGGCGCCCTCCGCCATGGCGGAAAGACGCGGAAAGACGAGATGGCGGAACAGTCCCGGCATGGACAGATTCTCCGACCAAAGGCAGGACTGCACACCGGCAAGTTGTGCCCTGAGCGCTTCCGGCCAGTCGCTGCCCGGATCGTAGTGGTAGGTGTCGCTGAGTTGCACGGTGCCGGCCCAGCTCGCACCGGGCTCCCACCACTCGGTCGAACGGGCGATGTCGAAATAGTAGTGCTGGGCGGGCGTGAGCACGACCTGATAGCCCTGTTCGGCGAGCGCGCGGCCGGATTTCGATTCCTTCCACGCCATCAGCAGGACGCCGTCGATCTCCAGCCCGCCGCCGAGTGCTGCTTCCTCCCATGCGGCAGTGTCGCGGCCCCGCTCGCGGAGCATCGCCTGCACGCGTTTCAGGAAATGCGACTGGAGGGTGAAGGTCTCGGCCTTGCCGTACAGCCGCTCACCCAGCGCGATGGCTTTCGGCGATCCCATCCAGGCACCGTCGGCAAGCTCGTCGCCGCCGACATGGATGTAGCGGGACGGGAACAGCTCGACCAGCGTGTCAAACACGTTGCCGAGAAAATCCCAGGTCGCTTCGACGGCCGGATTGAGCGCGTTGTTCGGAAAGTACTGTATCGAGCGGTAGATTCCGGTCTCGCCGGAATCGCGCAGTTCCGGATGCGCCTCCAGCACGCAGTGGCAATGGCCGGGGACGTCGATCTCGGGGATGATCTCGATGCCCAGGGCCGCACCGTGATCGACCAGCGCGCGGATGTCGTCGCCGGTGTAGAAACCGCCGGTCCTCTCCGCGGGCGCGCCGAGCAGTGGCGGCAGGATCTCGCCGACGCCGCGAAAGGCCGCCTTCTCCGTCAGCGCCGGCCAGCCCGGGATCTCCAGGCGCCACGCCTCGTCGTCGTTCAGATGCATGTGAAAGCGGTTCAGCTTGTTCCAGGCAAGGCAGTCGAGGAAGTCGATGATGTCCTGCATGGCGTAGAACTGGCGCGCCACGTCGAGATGGGCGCCGCGCCAGCCGAAGCGCGGACTGTCGTCGATCGTGCCGGTTTCAGGCAGCGCGAAATCGCCGGGCCTGAGCCGCGCGCCGCGCAGCATCTGCCCGAGCGTGACAAGGCCGTGGCGGAAGCCGTCCTCGCCGGCGGCGGTAAGGGTGATCCCGGCCGGAGCGAAGGCGATGCGGTAGGCTCCGTCGGGCAGGGCCGGGTCGCTTTCGGCGGCCACGGCATGCCCTTCGCCATGGCAGTAAAGCGGTTCGTCGCCGGCGAAGAGACGTGCCGCCAGCGCGCGGACGGCGGAAAACGCCTTCTGCGCCGGCAGGGGCGCATCCGCCGAGATCACCAGCGGCAGGAGAGGGTCGCGGAAGCCTTCGACATCGGCATGCAGAACCGCCGGTATGACGGAAAGCGGTTCCGCGCCTTCGGGCAGAGAATGGCGGCCGGTCGTCTCCCATCGCGGCGCGCCCGTCAGGCCGTTGCGCGTCATCGGCTCCACGGCCACCGGCACGGTCGAACCGTCTTCGAGAACCATGAAGGCGCTCTTGACGCCATAGGTGTAGTGACGCAGCACATGGCTCAGCCGGTTGGCGCGAATGACCCAGCGTTCGCCCGGCCGGAGCTGCGCGTCCTTCGGCTGCGCGAAGACGTGATAGTTCGACAGTTGCCCGCACAGCGTCGCGCCCTCGATCTCGCATTCGGGATGGATGCGGAACAGCGAGGTCGTGGCGAGTTTCGCCCCGCTGAGCGCGACGGGACCGGTGTTCTGCAGCGTCAGCTCGATCACGCCGTCCTTCTCGTTCCAATCGGAGTAAAGGCGGCAGGCGTCGTGGGTGGTCATGTTTGTCTCTCCTCCGGGAAGAATGGGATGTGTTCGGATGTCAGGACGGCGTGTCATGCGGCTGGTCGTGCCGCTGTTTCGGCGCGGCGGTCAGGCGAAGATGTTCGCGCAGGCGGGCGAGGTCCGCCGCGAGGCGGACGGCGATCTGCTCGGCGTCCGCGTCCCTGCCCAGTGCCTCGCCGCGCGACAGCGCGAATTCGGCTGAGCGGATCACGTCGCGCCAGCGCGGGTTGAGCGGCAGGGTCTCGATCAGCAGATACTTGTCGAGCGTACGGGTCTGCAGCGAGGTCTTGTCGAGGCTGACGCGCCAGATGCCGCTCTCCTCGGCGAACTCGATGCGATCCTTGCCGCTGGCGCGGCGCCACAGATTGAGGCTGCCCGCCATGACCTGCACGATCAGCGCGCGATAGGCCTCGTCGACGGCGGCGGCCGAAACGGGTTCGTTGCGCTCCTCATGCGCCATGATCGGCAGGGCGCTGTCGATGGCCCCGCGCACGGAGACGAGCAGGCTTTCGGCCTCGATCGAGGCGTCGCTCAACACCAGCGCCATGCCGGATCCGGCTTCCGGCTCCAGTTCGAAGGCGTTGATGCTGAACTCGCGTCCTGCCAGGTGCAGCGTGGCGCTGCTTTCGCCGTCCGCGCGGCACTGGCTGTCGAGCAGGTTGACGATATCGGCGGGCAGCAGGGAGGCAAGCGGCGTGGCACGGTCGAGCGGCTTGCCGAAGATCGTCTCCGCCGCCCGGTTGGCATAGGTCACGACGCTCTTGTCGTTGACGCAGACGAGCCCGGCTTCCAGCGCGTCGAGCAGGCGTGCCATACGCCGCTGGGAAAGCCTGAGCGCGTCTTCCACCTGGATGCGCCGGTCGACCTCGTCGCGGAGCGCCAGGTTCTCCTCGGCCCGGCTGCGCGCGCGGCGGGCCTCGATCAGCGTCGAGATGCGCGTCAGGAGCTCGTCCTTGACGAAGGGCTTGACCACATAGTCGTTGGCGCCCGCCTCGAAACCGGAGATCATGTCGCGCGTGCGGCTGCGCGCCGTGACCATGATGATCGGCAGGTCGATCAGCGAGTGCTGCCGGCGCAGCGCCCTGGCCACCTCCAGCCCGGACATGTCGTTCATCATTACGTCGAGGATGACGAGGTCCGGCTTGTTCTCGCGCACCGCCTCTATGCCGGCGCGGCCGTTGTCGGCGCTGATCACGCGGTAGCCCTGCGGCAGAAGCACGTTGCGCAGCACCTGCAGATTGATCGGCTCGTCGTCGACGACGACGATGGTCGGCGCGTCGGCGCCGCCGTCGGACGGAGCGGGCGTTTCGAACGCGTCGAGCGGGTTGATGGTCTGGTGCAGGCCGCCCGGATACTTGCCGCGCGCCTGTTCGGCCGCGTCGGCGCCGGCGGCGGGCAGGCGCAGCACGAAGCGCGATCCCTGGCCGACCTCGCTCGTCGCCGTCAGCGTGCCGCCGAGCAGGGCGGCGAGATTGCGGGCGATGGCGAGGCCCAGCCCGGTGCCGCTCTTCTTCTGGGTGATGTCGATGTTGTCTGCCTGCTCGAGCGGCTGGAAGATGCGCTCGAGATTGTCCGGCGAGATGCCGCGCCCCGTATCCTCGACGGCAACCGCCACCGCATCGCCGTCCTGCCAGGCGGTGACATGGATATGCCCGTCATCGACATATTTGATGGCGTTGCCGATCAGGTTGTAGAGGATCTGCTCGAAGCGCACGGGGTCGGCCATCACCGGCGGCGTCTCGTCGGGAATATCGACCCGCAGGCTGACCGGCTCGCCGGAAAGCAGCGGCTCCGAAAGCAGCAGGACCTGCCGCACGCCGGTGGCCACGTCGACCGCCTGGATGTCGAGGCGCATCCGGCCCTGGCGGATACGGTAGAGATCGAGCAGATCGTCCACCAGCCGCGACAGGCGGCGTGCCGAGAAGGTGATGAGTTGCAGCTGGTTGCGCTGCGCGGGAGCGATGTCGCCTGCCGCGCCCGCCGACAGCGTTTCCGAAATGCCGATGATGCCGTTCAGCGGGGTGCGCAGTTCGTGCGATGTGTTGGCGAGGAACTGGTCCTTCATCCGGTCGGCCTGTTCCAGCGCGACGTTCTTCTCGGCGACCTGGCTGATATGCTCTTCCAGCTCGCGGTTCTTCTGGCTGATCAGCTTCACCTGCTCGCGCAGCGCGTCGCGCATCCGGCCGACGGCTTGCGAGAGTCGGGCGAACTCGGTCGGCTGGTCGAACCGTGGCAGCCGCATGTCGAGCGCGCCGGCGGCGACCGCCTCGGCGGCGTCGGTGACCGATTTCAGCGGCCGCGTCTGTGAGCGCGCCAGGAACAGGGACAGGAGCAGGATGACCGGCAGGGCCAGCGCGCCGACGGTCAGGATGATGTCGCGAAGCTGCCTGCTGGCGGCGAAGGCCGAGGCGGCGTCTGCATCGACCGCGAGCAGCCAGCTTGCGTCCGGCAGGCGCAGATGTGTCCAGGCGGACAGGGCCGGCGCGCCGAGCAGTCCCGTATCGAGCATCGCCACCGCGCTCGGCGTCTCCATGTCGGCGGGGACCGTCACCGGTTCGCCGGGAGGCAGCGCGTTCCGGGCGGAAGAGGCGATCACCGTCCCGCGGGAGGAGATCAGGCTGAGCGTGCCGTTGGCTCCCTCGCGCCCGCCCATCAACGCCGCCAGCTTCTCCGCCGGCAGGCGCAGGATCGCCGCGCCGCTGGAGCGCTGGTAGAGGTTCACGCGGGCGACAAAATAGGCGGAGAAGCGGCCCGTCTGCGTGTCGCGCGAGAAGTCGTAGAAGACGATGCCGTTGTCGTCCGGATTATCCGCCAGCGCCGCCAGCGCGCGCGACAGGGTGGTGTCTTCTCGCGGCAGGAGCCGGCCCAGATAGTCGTCTTTCAGGACGGAGTAGACGACGCGACCGCGCGCATTGACCAGATAGACATTGTCGAATTCCGAGCTGGCGACGAAGGTCTGGTATTCCTCGTGAAACTGGTTGTGCGCATTGGCATAGGCCAGCGCCTCGCGCAGCAGGCGGTCATAGTTCAGCGGGTCGGGGCTTTCGCTTCCGTCCCCCGTAACGCCGAACAGCTCGCGCAGCTTCGCCGCTGCGGTTTCCGCTTCGGGCGCCATCTGGCTCATCGCGTAGCTGAAGCCGTAGAAGTCGCCGATCGAATAGCGGGCGATGTTGGTCTGGGCGAGGCTCTCCGCCTGACGCCGCGCGAACGAGATGTACTGGGTCACCTCGCTCTTCTTGGCATCGCGCGCGAAGGCGATTCTCTCGAACGTCTCCCGCGCGATATTGGCATTAACCAGTGAGAAGAAAACCATGGCGCTGACGGCCAGCGGTATGATGGATACCACCAGCAGGACTGTCAGCAGCCGGGCCTGAAAGCCCGCCGGAACCAGACGGCGCCAATGCATGAATCCTCCCGGACCGGCGTAAAAAGCCGATCGACTGGGGTCAGGCTAGCGAAACGGGGCGGCTTCGCCAAGACCGCGCGCCGCCGGATTCGGCGAATGCGACGAAACTGACGAAATTTACGAAAAAGAGGGTGGCATTAAACTGGTCTGTTCCATCACACTAGATTTGCTGCACCAGAGCGCGGGCCTGCCATTGGCCGGAGGAGGCGCGGGGCGTGGCGCGGAGGCGGATGGTCCGCCTGCTTTCTTGAGGGAGGAAACGATGAGACATTTTCTGACGGCCGGGCTGATCCTGGCCGCGGGTGCGGTGCAGGCGCCATCGGCGATGGCCGAAGCCGTGCTGACGGCGCTGCCGGTGCAGCGCACGGCGTGGATCGAGAACTACAATCCGTTCAACCAGTCCACCAGGCTGCCATCGGTCAACGACTTCATCTACGAGCCGCTGATCATCTTCAACACGCTGAAGGGCGGCGAGGCGAACTATCGCCTGGCGACCGCCTATGAATATGCCGACGATCTGAAGAGCCTGACCTTTACCCTGCGC
Organism: Nitratireductor pacificus pht-3B; assembly: GCF_000300335.1. GTDB lineage: Bacteria > Pseudomonadota > Alphaproteobacteria > Rhizobiales > Rhizobiaceae > Nitratireductor > Nitratireductor pacificus. The sequence continues at coordinate 65,264 of NZ_AMRM01000004.1, forward strand.
GACGGCGTCACCTGGTCTGACGGCAAGCCATTCACCACCAAGGACGTCGCCTTCACCCTGGACCTGGTCAAGAAGCACAAGGCGCTCGACATCTACGGCCTCGACAAGATCGTCGCCTCGACCGAGGTCGTTGACGACAAGACCATCCGCTTCAACCTGACCGACGCCAATTCGGGCGCGCACTACCAGATCGTCCGCCTTGCCGTGGTGCCCGAGCATGTCTGGGCAAGCGTCGAGGACCCGGTGACCTTCACCAATCCGAACCCGGTCGGCAGCGGCCCGCTCACGACGATCCGCCGCTTCACGCCGCAGGAATACATCCAGTGCCGCAACGAGAATTACTGGGATGCCGAGACGCTGAAGGTCGACTGCATGCGCTTCCCGCAGATCGGCACCAACGACCAGGCCCTTGCGGCGGCGGCGCGCGGCGAGCTGGACTGGATGGGGTCGTTCCTGCCCGACATCGAGAAGACCTTCGTCGCGCAGGATCCCGAGAACCACAAATACTGGTTCCCAGCCGGCTCACTCGTCGCCTTCAACATGAACATGGAAGCGAAGAACGAGGGCAACCGCGAGGCCTTCACCGACGTGAACTTCCGCCGCGCCGTCTCGATGGCCATCGACCGTGAGGCAATGGTCGACATCGCCGGCTACGGCTATCCGACGATCAACCAGTATCCCTCCGGCCTCGGCCAGGCCTTCCACTCGTGGAACAATCCCGAGGTGGACGCGCAGTACGGCAAGTACACGCGCTACGATGTCGAGGGCGCCAAGGCGCTGCTGGCAGAAGCGGGCTACAAGGACACGGACGGCGATGGCCGTATCGAGACGCCGAGCGGCAAGAAGATCTCCTTCAACATCATCGTGCCGAACGGCTGGACCGATTGGGTCAACACGGTGCAGCTCGCCGTCGAGGGTCTGACGGCGGTCGGCGTCCAGGCACAGGTCGCAACGCCCGAGCAGGCGGTGTGGTCGGAAAGCCTGATTAACGGCGACTACGACATGGCGATGAACGCCTATTTCACCGGCGTCACCCCGCAATACCACATGGATCTCGGCCTTCATTCCCGCCATCAGGGCAAGACCCGCTTCGGCGCGACGCGCTACTACAACGAAAAGCTCGACGAGCTGCTCGACGGGTTCTTCAAGACCGGCGATGTCGAGGAACAGCGCAAGGTCATGAACGAGATGCAGATGGAGATCGGCCGCGACATGCCCTACATCGCCATCTTCAACAACCCGCTCTGGTACCAGTACAACACCAAGCGCTTCACGGGCTTCTTCAGCGCCGAAAACCCGGTCGCCAAGCCCGTCATCCATGACGAGACGCCCGAGCGTCTGCTTCACCTGCTCGCGCTGCGGCCCGTGGAAGACTGACCACCCGTCTTCAAGGTCGCCTCCTCCCGCCTTCTCCCCGTCCGCGGGGAGAAGGTTCCGGGAAGGTTCGAGAAGAACACAAGTTTGCTAGACTGCAGACACAAGAAGGCGCTGGCGTGGGCAAACCCATGTGAACGGCGCGGCGAATAGGGGATCCAATGCGCTTCGTTCTGCGTCGGCTCGCATTCTATCTGGTTGCCTTCCTGGTGGCGGCGACCTTCAACTTCCTGATCCCGCGGCTGATGCCCGGCAATCCGGCCGACATCATGCTGGCGCAGTCTCAGGGAACCATACCGCCCGAGGCCCGCGAGGCGCTGATGGCGACGTTCGGCTTCATCAACGAACCGCTCCACCTGCAGTATCTGAAATATCTCGCCTCGATCTTCACCTGGGATTTCGGGCTTTCGGTCAAATACTATCCGACCCCGGTGATCGACCTTCTGACGCGGGCGCTGCCCTGGACGCTGTTCCTGACCGGAACGGCCACGCTGCTCGCCTATGCGCTCGGCACGCTGTTCGGCATTCGCGCCGCCTGGCAGCGCGGCGGGCGCTTCGACAGCGTGATCTCGCCGATGGCGCTGGCGCTCCAGTCGGTGCCGGCAGTGGTCATCGCGCTGACCGCGCTGTTCGTCTTCGCGGTCTCCCTGAACTGGCTGCCGACGGGCTATGCCTACGACCCGTCGCTCGAGCCTTCGCTCGACGGTACATTCCTCTCCTCCACCTTGAAGCACGCGCTGATGCCGGTCCTGTCGCTCGGCCTCGTCCTGGTCGGCGGCTATCTGGTCACCATGCGCAACAACATGATCGGCCAGCTCGGCGAGGATTATGTGCATCTGGCCGAGGCCAAGGGCCTGTCCGACGCGCGGGTGCGCTACAACTATGCCGCCCGCAACGCGCTGCTGCCCTCCATCACCGCCTTCGCGATCAGCCTCGGCTCCGTCTTCGGCGGCTCGCTCATCACCGAGGTGGTGTTCAACTATCCGGGCCTCGGAAACCTGCTCTACCAGGGGGTCATCGCCCGCGACTTCCCGCTGATCCAGGGACAATTGCTGATCATGACGCTGGCCATGCTGGCGGCCAATTTCGCCGTCGACCTCGCCTATGTGGCGCTCGACCCGCGCCTCCGGAGGGCCTGATGCTCGATCTCCTCAAGATATTCATCCGCAACCGCAAGGCGGCCGCCGGCCTGCTGATCGTGGTCTTCTATGTCGTGGTGGCGCTGGCCGCGCCGCTGATTACCAGCCACGATCCCAACAAGCGCGTCAGCCGCCCGCACCAGCCGCCGAGCATCGAATATTCGATGGGCACGACGCGCATGGGGCGCGATGTCTACACGCAGCTCGTCTGGGGAACGCGCACCTCGCTGATGGTCGGCATACTGGCGGGCTTCATCGTCACGCTGATCGGCACCGTCGTCGGCCTGACAGCCGCCTACTACGGCGGTGCCACTGACGAAACGCTCAACTTCGCCACCAATGTGGTGCTCGTCCTGCCGCAGCTTCCCCTGCTGCTCGTGCTGGCGGCTTTCCTCGGCCAGGTCGGGCCGCTCGCCATCGCGGTCATCATCGGCCTGACCTCATGGGCCTGGGGGGCGCGCGTCACGCGGGCGCAGGCGATGACGCTGAAGAACCGCGAGTTCATCCAGGCCTCCGAACTGATCGGCGAGCCGGTCTGGCGCATGATCCTGGTCGAGATGCTGCCCAACCTCCTGTCGATCATCTGCTTCAACTTCATCGGCAGCGTCATCTTCACCATCATCACCCAGGCGACGCTCGAGTTTCTCGGGCTGGGCGATCCACTGTCCGTCTCCTGGGGCACGATGCTTTACAACGCCAACAATGCCTCGGCCATCACGGTCGGCGCGTGGTGGGAGATGGCGGCGCCCTGCGCGGCGATCGTCCTGATCGGCATCGGCCTGTCGCTGCTCAATTTCGGCGTCGACGAGATATCGAACCCGCGCCTGCGCACGCTGGGCGCCATCGGCAAGGCGATGAAGCTGCAGAAGAGGCTCGACCGCGAACGGCTGATGGAGAAAGAGGCATGAGCGCGCCGAAACCGCTTCTGTCGGTGCAAAATCTCTGCGTCGATTACCTGACGCCGACCGGCACGTTCCGCGCGGTGCGCAACGTGTCGCTCGACATCGGAAGCAACGAGATCGTCGGGCTTGCGGGCGAAAGCGGCTGCGGCAAGAGCACCATCGCCTTTTCCCTGATGCGGCTGCACCGCCCGCCGGCCTTCATCAGCGAGGGCAGGATCCTGTTCGACGGCGAGGACATTCTGGCCTTCCCGCGCCGCAGGCTGGAGGCCTGGCGGTGGAGCGGCACGTCGATGGTGTTCCAGAGCGCCATGAACTCGCTGAACCCGGTGCTGACGGTCTTCGAGCAGTTCCGCGACATGCTCGCCCGCCACGAGCGGATGGGCCGGGACGCGGCGCGCGCCAAGGCGGCGGAGATGATGGCCATGGTCGGCCTGCCCGCCGACCGGCTCGACGCCTTCCCGCACCAGCTTTCCGGCGGCATGCGCCAGCGCGTCGTGCTGGCCATGGCGCTGACCCTGCGCCCGCGCCTGGTCATCATGGACGAGCCGACGACGGCGCTCGACGTGGTGGTGCAGCGGGAGATCCTTCAGGAGATCGTCGCGCTGCGCCGCACGCTCGGCTTCTCGGTGCTCTTCATTACGCATGATCTGGCGCTGATGGCGCAGTTCGCCGACCGCATCGCCATCATGCTGGAAGGGCGCATCGTCGAGGAGGGTGCGGCGGCGGCGCTGGTCGCCGCCCCGCGCCACGACTACACGCGCAAGCTCTGGGCGGCCATGCCGCGCATCGAGGGGAACGCCGCATGACCGCACCGCTGCTGAGCCTGGAAGGCGTTTCCAAGACGTTTCATGTCCGCCCCGTCCTCGGCGCGGTGCGCCGCGTCGAGGCGCTGCGCAACGTCACGCTCTCCGTCGATCCCGGCCGTGCGCTGGCGCTGGTCGGCGAGAGCGGTTCGGGCAAGAGCACCTGCGGGCGGGCCGTCATCCGCCATTTCGAACCGAGCGCCGGGACGATCCGCTTTCGCGGCGAGGACATTTTCGAGGGCTGGACGCGCCAGGGCGACCGCGCCTATCTGCGGGCCGTCCAGATGGTGTTCCAGGATCCGTTCGCCTCGCTCAACCCGACCCACACGATCCGCCACCATCTGGAGCGTCCGCTGCGCCTGCATGGTGGCCCGGGCGACCTCGAGGCGCGTCTGCGCGGGATCCTCTCGGATGTCGAACTCGATCCGGCGACGACGCTCGAGAAGTTCCCGCACCAGCTTTCCGGAGGGCAGCGCCAGCGGGTCAGTTTCGCGCGGGCGCTGGCGGTCGGCGCGGAGCTGATCGTCGCCGACGAGCCGACATCCATGCTCGACGTCTCGATCCGCAAATCCGTGCTCGACCTGATGCGGCGCCTGAAGGAGGAGCGCAACATCGCCTTCCTCTACATCACGCACGACATCGCCACGGCGCATTACATCGCCGAGGAGACGGCCGTGATGTTCGCCGGTCAGGTGATGGAGCGCGGCCCCTCCGATGCGGTCATCAGCAGCCCGCGCCACGCCTATTCGAAGCTGCTCATCTCGGCGGTGCCCGACCCCGCCCGCCGCTTCGACGCCGGTGCGGATGACGCGCTTGCCTTCACCCGGCAGGCCGAGGCCGTCCGCGCCAGCGCCGCCCGCCCGGTGGCGGGCTACCGGGAAGTGGCGCCCGGCCATTTCGTTGCCTATGCGGAGGCGGAGAATGCCTGACCTGATCGTGCCGCTCTACAAGCTGGCGGCGGAAGCCCCACGCGAGGACGGCGTCGTCATTCGCCGCGCCATCACGCCGGAAATGCATGTGGTCTGCGACTTCGCCACACAACATTTCGGCCGCAACTGGGCGAGCGAATGCGCCGTCGCCTTCGCGGCGCAGCCCGCCGGCGTGCTGATCGCCGTCGAGGACGGGGCCTTGCTCGGCTTTGCCTGCTACGACGCGACGGCGAAGGGCTTCTTCGGTCCCACCGGGGTGGCGGAGGCGGCGCGCGGCCGCGGTGTCGGCGCGGGCCTCCTGATGGCGACACTCCATGCGATGCGGCATGCCGGCTATGCCTACGCGGTCATTGGTGCCGCCGGCCCCGTGGATTTCTACAAGCGGCAGTGCGGAGCGATCGAGATACCTGGCTCCGACCCCGGCATCTACGAGGGCATGCTGCGCTGATTGGCCCGTGCCGCCGGCCCGCTCCGGGGGCTATGCCTCGGGCGAAAATCATCTATACGTGCCACCGGAAACGCACTCTTGAGACTGGTGGGTGGAAATGTCGAACCGCGTAGCCTGGCACGAACTGTCGAAACTGTCCGATGCGGAGCGCAAGACGCTGCTCACGCGCACGGAGGACGACCTCACCCATTTCCTCGAGAACGTCGCGCCGATCATCGAGGCGGTGCGTGAGGAGGGTGACGTGGCGCTGTCGCGCTTCGCCCGCCTGTTCGACAAGGCACCGGTCGATGTCGGCGAGATCGCCGCGACGGAAGCCGATTTCGACGCGGCCTTCGACAGCCTGGACCGCGAGATGATCGAGACGCTCGAATATTGCGCCGACAACATCCGCCGCTTCCACGAGGCGCAGCGTCCGCAGGAGATGTGGATGAAGGAAATCCGCCCCGGCGTTCTGGTCGGCGAGCGGGCGACGCCCGTCGACAGCGTGGCGCTCTATTCACCGCGCGGCAAGGGCACGTTTCCGTCGATGACGTTGATGACCGCGATCCCCGCGGTCGTGGCCGGCGTGCCGCTGCCCATCGTGCTCACCCCGCCCGGACCCGACGGCAAGGTCGATGCCGCCACGCTGGTCGCCGCGAGGATTTCCGGGGTCAGGCATGTCTACAAGGCCGGCGGCGGGCAAGCCGTGGCGGCCGCCGCCTACGGCACGGCGACCGTGCCGCGCTGCGCCAGGTTCGAAGGGCCGGGCAGCCCGTGGATCGCGGCGGCGAAGCGGCTGCTGCAGGGCCAGATCGCCTCGCGCCTGCCCGCCGGCCCGACCGAGTGCATCGTTCTTGCCGACGAGACCGCCGATCCGGAGATCGCCGCGCTCGACCTGCTGATCGAGGCCGAGCATGGCAGCGACAGCTCGAACTTCCTGGTGACCTGGTCGCGCGATGTGGCCGAGAAGGCGCGCGCGGCGCTGCCGAAATTCTGGGCGGAGATGAACGCCGAGCGCGTGCGCTATTCGTCGGACGTGCTCGGGGGAACCAGCGGCGGCATCGTGCTCGCCGACACCCCGGAACAGGCCTTCGCGTTCATCAACGACTACGCTCCGGAGCACCTGCAGATCCTGTCGAAGACGCCGTTCGAGTATCTGTCGAAAGTGCGCAACGCCTCCGAGATTCTGCTCGGCGAGTATGCCCCGGGGTCGATGGCGAATTACGCGATGGGGCCGAACGCCGTGCTGCCCACGTCGGGCATGGCGCGCGCCCACTCGCCGCTCGGCGTCCATGATTTCATGAAGACCACGTCGATCGGCCATGTGACGGCGCAGGGCTATGCCGAAATGGCGCCGCACACGCTGCGTTTCGCCCGCTACGAAGGGTTTGACGCGCATGGCAACGCCGTGACCCGGCTGCGGAACAATCACCTGACGAAGGAGGGGTAGGCGCGCGTCGGCGGAGTCCTCATGCGCGGCTACACCGTGATATCCTCCCAGCGCGAAACCGAGCGCAGCGCGCTGCAGGCCGCGGCGAGGAACGACGCACCGTACAGCCCGATGACCACCCATAACCCGGCTTCGAGCGACACGTAGCTGCCGATGGCGCCGCCGGCGAAGGCGCCAAGAGGGCGAACGCCGTAGATCGCCGTCTGGATGACGGCGTTGATCCGGCCGAGCATGGCCGCCGGCGTCGCGAGCTGGCGAACCGTGTTCTGCGTGACCAGCCACATGGAAGGGCCGAACCCCATCAGGAAGAAGGCGGCGTGGAGCAGGGGGAGCGTCGCCCCCTCGCGGGCGATGGGAAGCATGGCGGCCGCAATCACGGAGGATCCCGGCCCGAACAGGAGGACGATGCTTGGCGGCATCGTGGCGGGCAGGCGCGCGACCACCCATGTTCCGAGGATCGCCGCAAGACCGAAGGCGGCCATGATCTGCGCGAAAATGGCCGGATCCGCGCGATAGACCTGTACGATCACCGGCACCATGAGCACCATCAGGATAGCGAAGGCGAGATTCCAGAAGATGGCGCAAAGGGAGATCGGCCGAAGCATCTTGCTGCGCGCCACATAGGTCCCACCCTCGATCAGCCGCTTGAGAATGGAATCGGGATTGGCCGGCGGCCGATCAAAGCGCGGCAGTTTCAGCAGCACGGCAAGAGCGAGCAGAGAGAAGCCCGCAGCGGCCCAGAACGCCATGCCCGAGGTCTGCACGGAGAGCACGGCGCCGAGGCCAAGGGGCACGAAGAACGACGCGACCGAGCGCGGCAGCGACAATTGGGCATTGGCTTTCGCCAGGCCGGTCCTGTCGGTGAGCAGGGGGAGAATGGAGAGGCTCGCGAGGCCGAACAGCACGATCCCAAGCCCGGCGGTGGCGATGAACGCGCCGAACAGCGTGAGGCTGCCTGCCGGGATGGCCAGGGCAGCACCGCCGAAACCGGCCATCGACATCAGCGCCGACAGGATGACGAGGCTGCGCAGCTGGAGGCGGTCGACCAACAGACCGAACGGCAGCGACCCGACGAGATGGGCCATCGACTGGCAGGCGACGAGAACGCCGATGGCGGCGGCGGAGGCGCCGAACACGGTGGCGGCGATGATCGGAACCGCGACGAGCGCGATCTGGTCGGCGATGTTCATCCCATAAGCCGACAGGGTCAGTCTGCTGATATGTGTCATCTGGGCTTTCCCGGCGAAACAGCGCGCATCCTAGGAAGCATGGCGGCCGAAACCACCCGTTTCCTGCCGGCAAGCCGCAAAACCCGTCAGGAGGGTCCCGGCTCTCGCATTGCCGCCCGCACCAGCCCTGCCGCCGCTTCGCCGGCGGCCTCCATATAGCGCGGATCCCGGTGCAGCAGGACGAGGGCGAACGAACCCTCCAGCAGGAGCATGACATGTCGTGCAAGTGCGGCCGGCTCGCCGGCGAGGCCCGCCTGTGCAAATGCGTCCGCAAGCCAGTCTTCCACGGCTTTCTTGTGACGGCGCGCCACCTGGACCGCCGGATGGCCGGGCAAGCTCGCCAGCTCCGCCGTCGTGCGCAGGAAACCGCAGCCTTTCCATTTCCGGTGGCTGGCCGAGCGCGCGAGATTGGCGAAGACCGCGCGAACCCGGTCTGCGGCGTCGCCCTCCGCTTCCGCGAACCAGCGCCTGAACAGGGCGAGGCTCGGCTGGTCGCGCCCATCCAGATAGGCGGCGACCAGATCGTCCTTGCTCGCGAAATGGTAATAGAGCGTTCGCTTGGTGACGCCGGCCTTTTCGGCGACGGCGTCGACGCTCACGCGCCTCACGCCCTCGCCGTAGAACAGCGCGGCGGCTGCCGAGACGATGCGATCGCGCGTGGTGCTTGCGGCTCTGGTCATTCCTCCATGTATACCGACTAGTGTATATACACAATGGCCGGGACCCGCCATCCTTCGACCCGAGCAACGAAAGGACAAGGATGTGACCGATCTCGTACTTTGCCACCGCGAGCGGGCCGGCGCCGTCGTGGTTCTGACCCTGAACCGGCCCGGGAAGCTGAATGCCCTGAACTATGCGCTGATCGACCGCCTGACGGCGCGTCTTGACGCTCTGGAGACCGACGGGACCGCTCGGGTCATCATTCTTACCGGGGCCGGCGAACGCGCCTTTTCCGCGGGCGGCGACATCCATGAGTTCTCGCGGAGCGTGGCGCGGGGTCCGGAGACCGCCCTGCGCGATTTCGTGGGCCGCGGGCAGGGCTTGACGGCAAGGCTGGAAGCCTACCGGAAGCCGGTCATCGCCGCCGTGAACGGTCTCGCCTTCGGCGGCGGCTGCGAGATCACGGAGGCCGTGCCGCTGGCGATCGCCAGCGAGCGCGCCCTGTTCGCCAAGCCGGAGATCAACCTGGGCATGCCGCCCACCTTTGGCGGCACGCAGCGGCTGCCGCGCCTCGCCGGACGCAAGCGCGCCCTCGAGATGCTCCTGACCGGTGACGCGTTCTCGCCGCAGCGGGCGCATGAGATCGGGCTGGTCAACCAGGTGGTGCCGCATGGCGATCTGATCGCCGCGTCTCTCGATCTCGCCGACCGCATCATGCGTCATTCCTCGCTCGCCGCGGGCGCCATCCTCACTGCCGTCACGCGCGGCGTCAACATGAGCATCACGGAAGGCCTCGCGGTCGAGGGGGAACAGTTCGCCCGCATGGTGCCGACGCCGGACCTGCGCGAGGGGCTGGACGCATGGATTGCCCGGCGCAGACCGAACTATTCCCATGCATGGACCGGCGGGTCGGCCGCTGCCGCGGAGGTGCAGGATGCCTGACGCCTACACCACCTTCTCGAAGGAGACCTTCGCCGCCTTTCGCGCCGACGGGCGCGCCGGTCCTGTCCACATGCTCAACCTGATCAGACTCCACCCGCAGGCACGCTATCCCGATGGGCGGACGGTCAGCGGCCAGGAGGCCTACGAAGCCTACGGGCGCCTGAGCGCGCGGGCCTTCGCCCGGGCGGGTGGCCGCATCTGCTGGCGCGGCAGGTTCGAACTGTCGATGATCGGCCCCGCCGACGAGACCTGGGACATCTGCTTCATCGCGGGATATCCGAGCCCCGAGGCCTTCACCGAGATGCTGTGCGACCCGGGCTACCGGGAGGCGATGGCGCACCGGCAGGCCGCCGTCGCCGACAGCCGCCTGATCCGCTTCGGCGTCCTGTCGAACGGGGTGCGGTTCGACCAGGTCGATAGCATTTTGCAGTCAGGTGGAAGCACCTGATGGCCCGCATAAACGCGGTACAATAAGGAGATAGGTCCGTTCAGCGTTCCTGTGAAACCTTGAGCGGGCCTAGAACAAGGTGCGCAGATAGGCGGCGGCTTCGTCGGAGAGGCCGACGATCTTGTCGGTCGCCTGCCGGTAGAACTTGAAGTTGAGCTCGGTTTCCGGTCGGCCGTCCTGCCAGTCCATGAACGGCTTCAGCTCGCGCCGCCCGAGCGCCTTTTCCGCCCGCGCCGTGCAGCGCACGGAGATGCTGACCCGGGGCGTCTGGCGGGCGACGGAGGGCAGTCTGGCGACCGCTTCCGCGGCGATGACCACGCCGCATGCAACGAGGCCCGGTCCGCCTTCGTTCTCGCTGGCGAAGAGGAAGATCTCGTCGCCTTCGGCAATGTGCTTTCCGCCATACATCGTCTTCTGCGCGGTGAAGGTCAGTACAGGCGCCGACGGATCCGGAATGTCGGCCTTGATTGCGAAAGTCACGGTCAGCTCCTGTCGGTGCAGCCGCCGCAATCGCCCCTGATCTCGATGGTCGTCTTGGCTGCCCTGAACCTGTGGGAGGTCGCCCAGCCGTCCAGCCGTTCCTTGACGACGTCGTCGGAGAATTCCTCGACCTTGCCGCAGCCATCGCAGATCGCGAAGGCGATCAGTTCCTGCTCGTGGCAGTGCGGATGCGCGCAGGCGACGAAGGCGTTGAGGCTCTCCAGCCTATGGACCAGCCCCATCTCCAACAGCTTGTCGAGCGCGCGGTAGACCTGCAGCGGCGCGCGCAGCCCGTCGTCGCGCAACCGGTCGAGGATCGTATAGGCGCTGAGTGGCCCCTCGGCGCCCGACAGGGTCTTCATCACCAGGTTCTGGTTGCGGGTGAGATCGGCGGTCATGACCGTTCCTCCGTTGGCGGGGCGGTTTCCCCGTGCCGGGGCAGGGGAAGGCGAACAAGGCTGAGGACGAAAAGAGCCAGCGCCGCCACGACGATGGACGGGCCGGAGGGCGTGTCGAAGCGGAGCGACCCCCCCAGGCCGGCGACCACCGAAGCGGCTCCGATCGCGCCGGCAAGAACGGCCATCATTTCCGGCCCGTTTGCGAAGCGCCGTGCCGTGGCCGCCGGGATGATCAGCAGGGCGGTGATCAGCAGGATGCCGACGATCTTCATCGCGATGGCGATCACCGCAGCCATCAGCAGCATGAAGATGAGGCGCGAGCGTTCCGGGTTCAGGCCTTCCGCCCGGGCGATGTCGGCATTGACCGTGGCGGCCAGGAGCGGGCGCCAGAGCAGCACGAGCAGCGCCAGAACGGCAGCGCCGCCGCCGTAGACGATGGCGATGTCGAGCCGCGAGACGGCGAGGATGTCGCCGAACAGGAAGCCCATCAGGTCGACCCGCACCCAGGTCATGAACGCCACCATGACGAGGCCGAGCGCCAGCGTCGAGTGCGACAGAATGCCGAGCAGGGCGTCGGTGGACAGCGCGCCGCGCCGCTCCAGGACGAGCAGCGCGAGCGACGCCAGGGCGGCGACGAGGAACACGCCGATCATCAGGTTGATCTCGAGCACCAGCGCCAGCGCGACCCCGAGCAGCGCCGAGTGCGCCATCGTATCGCCGAAATAGGCCATGCGCCGCCAGACGACGAAGCAGCCGAGCGGCCCCGTGACCAGCGCCAGGCCGACGCCGGCCAGAAGGGCGCGGATGAAGAAGTCATCGAGCATCGGGCTCTCCCGTCACGGCGTCGTGGGAATGGTGGTGGTGCCCGTCCTCGGCATGGCAGTGCTCCGTGATGGAGCCGTCGGCGTGCTGCACCCGTCCATCGGCCAGATGGGTGTGGTCGTGATGGTGCCGATAGAGCGCCAGCGCCTCGGCGGCGCGCGCGCCGAACAGCTTCCGGTACTCCGGGCTGCCCATCACGCTCTGCGGTTCGCCGCGGCAACAGACATGGCCGTTCAGGCAGATCACGGTATCGGTGTCGGCCATGACGATGTGCAGGTCGTGCGAGATCATCAGAATGCCGCAGCCCGTGCGGTCGCGAATGTCGCGGATCAGTTCGTAAAGCGCCACCTCGCCGGTGAAGTCGACGCCCTGCACCGGCTCATCTAGGACCAGCAGATCCGGTTCGCGCAGCAGCGCGCGGGCGAGCAGTGCCCGCTGGAACTCGCCGCCGGAAAGGCCCTGTACCTGCCGGTCGGCGAGATGCGCCACGCCGGCGGCTTCGAGGGCGGCGCGCATGGCCGCCGGCTCTGCCGGGCCGGTCAGCGTCATCAGCCGCGCCACGCTGAGCGGCAGCGTCCAGTCGAGCGCCACCTTCTGCGGCACGTAGCCGACCCTGAGGCGCGGCGCGCGATGGACATGCCCCTCATCCGGCCTGATGACGCCGATTGCCGTCTTGGCGGTGGTGCTCTTGCCCGAACCGTTCGGGCCGATCAGCGTCACGATCTCGCCGCGCCGGACGGAGAGATCGACCCCGCGCACCAGCCAGCGCCCGGCGCGGAAAACGCCGGCATTGTGCATCTCGACAAGCGGCGTGGTGGTTCGGGAAGAGGAGTGAGCGTGATTTTCAGGCATCTGATTTTTCCAGCTTGCCAACGCATATGGCACACGTTATAGCATAACGCAATTGATGTAATGTCATAACATATAATGCGTTGGCGCCGGCCTGGCAACGACCGGGCCGGCGCCAGTCGCGCCCCGCCTGTCCTGCGTGTTCGCAACAAGAGGAAATCAACGATGAAATCTCTGCGTAGCCTGTCCCTTGCCGTTTCTCTGCTGGCATTGACAGGCGCTGCCGCCGGGGCGGCGGAAGGGGTCGTCACGTCCATCAAGCCTGTCCACTCCCTGGTGGCGGCGGTGATGGAGGGCGTCGGCGAGCCGGAGCTAATCCTGCAAGGCTCCGGCTCGCCACATACGTATTCGATGCGTCCCTCCCAGGCACGGATGCTGGCAGGCGCCAATGTGGTTTTCTGGGTCGGCCCCGGAATGGAGGTGTTTCTGGCAAAGCCGCTGGAAACGCTGGCTGGCGAAGCCAGGCTGGTCACCCTCGGCGAAACGGACGGCCTCGACCTGCTGGAGATGCGCGAGGGCGGCGCCTTCGAGGCGCATTCGCACGGCGACGAGGACGATCACGCCGGCGAGGCGCACGGGCATGAAGAAGCGGCGCATCACGATCACGATCATGGGCACGATCACGGGCCTGACATGCATTTGTGGCTGGATCCGCAGAACGCCAGGCTGATGGTCGGTCCCATCGTCGAGGCACTGTCGGAAGCCGATCCGGAGAACGCCGCGACCTATGCGGCCAATGCGGCCAGGCTGGGCGAAAAGCTCGATGCGCTACAGGAAGAGGTCACTGCGGAACTGGCGCCGGTCAAGGAGCGTCCGTTCATCGTCTTCCACGACGCCTATCAGTATTTCGAGCGGCGCTTCGGCCTTGCCGCGGCCGGCTCGATCACCGTCAGCCCGGAAGTGATTCCCGGCGCGCAGCGCGTCGACGAGATCCGCACCAAGGTGAAATCGCTCGATGCCGCCTGCGTGTTCGCCGAGCCGCAGTTCGAGCCGCGCCTGATCAGCGTCGTGACGGAGGGGACCGATGCGCGGTCCGGCGTTCTCGACCCGCTGGGCGCCGATCTCGCCGATGGGCCGGAACTCTATTTCGACCTGATCCGCAACATGGCCACTTCGCTGAAGGACTGCCTGTCGGCCAGGGGATGAACAGCGCGATCCCGCGCCTGGCCGGGCGGCATTCTTCGCGCCCGGCCCGCCTCCCTTCCGAAAGGTGGACGGAAGGCGCGGCACATTTTCAGTTCAGATTGTTACGTTAGCACATAAAGGAGAGAATGATCATGCGAACCAAGACCCTGCTTTGCAGCGCCGGCCTGATCCTGGCCGCGATGCAGACGGCTGCGGCCGACGAGAAGGAAGCGTGGAGGCTGTTCGTCGCGGACCACACCGCCCCGGTGCTTCGCGTGCTGGATGCCGGGAAGGGCGAGACGCTTGAAACCTATTCCCTGAAGGCGCCGGCGCGCATCTATGCCACCGAGACCGGGCGCACGGTCTTTGCCGTGCAGCGCGACGCGAACACCGTCACGGCCTTTTCCTCCGGCATCCGTTTCGACGATCATGGCGACCACGCCGATATCGACGTCGCGGCGCCGAAGGCCCTCGACGGGTCCGTTGACGGCGATCGCCCGGTGCATTTCGTCGCTCATCACGGCGAAGTGGCGCTCTTCTTCGACGGCGAAGGGGTAGCCCGCGTGGTTTCCGAAAAGGCGGTCGGCGACGGCAAGCCAGACGTCCGTGAACTCAGGACCAGCGCGCCGCATCATGGCGTCGCGATTCCCTTCGGCGCGCATGCCCTGATCACCGTGCCCAACAGCGTCGATCCGAAGGAACTTCCCGAAGGCGTTCGCATTCTCGACGCCAAGGGCAACCCCGTCGGCGATGTGGCGGCCTGCCCCGGCCTGCACGGCGAGGCGACCTCCGGCGACCTGACCGCCATCGCCTGCGACACCGGCCTGTTGCTGGTCAAGGGTGGCCGCAGCGCGGTGCCGGAGATCACGCACCTGCCCTATGCGGACGACCTGCCCGACGACACGAAGGTGTCCACGCTTCGCGGCGGCAAGGCGCTGCAGTATTTCCTCGGCAATTTCGGCCCGTCCGCCGTGGTGCTGATCGACCCGGAAGACGACCAGGCGTTCCGTCTGATCGAGCTTCCCACGCGGCGCGTCGACTTCGTGGTGGACCCGGTTCGGCCGAAATTCGCCTATGTCTTCACCGAAGACGGCAAGCTCAACCGCATCAACGTCCTTGCCGGCGAGGTCGACCGTTCGCTGGCGCTGACGGAGCCTTATTCGATGGACGGTCACTGGTCGCTGCCGCGCCCGCGCATCGCCGTGGCCGGCGATGACATCATGGTGACGGATCCGCTGAAAAGCACGATCCATGTGGTGGACGCCAAGGCATTCGCGGCGGAGCGCTCGATCGCGGTCGAGGGCATGCCCTACAACATCGTCGCGGTCGGCGGCTCGGGCGAAGCGCACGAGAACCACTGACCGGGAACCCTGACGAGAAAGCCCCGCGCGAGGCGGGGCTTTCTTCATTCGCATCGGAAGGCGAAAAGCCGGTTACGGCCTTTCCCGGCCGATGCTCCATCGATGATCCAGATCGTCCTTTGCGCGCCCGGAGGCACGCGCGGCGATCTAGTGGCGGGCCAGCCAGTCGTCGATTTCGCGTTCGGCGTCTTCCTGGGCCTTGCCGTAGCGCTCCTGCAGCTTTCCTGCGAGTTCCTTGCGGTTGCCGCGCACCACGTCCAGGTCGTCATTGGTGAGCTTGCCCCACTGCTGCTGCAGCTTGCCCTTGAACTGCTCCCAGTTTCCTTCGATCTGATTCCAATTCATGACTGTTCCTTCCGCATCTGGGCGGAGTGCACTCCGGATTGTTTCGATTGGGCCTAGGTGGCTTGATAATGCGCCAGCCGCCGGGTGGTTCCCCTCCCGTCGATCACGTTGCCGGAACTGAAGGCCGGAATTGAAGGCCGGAATTGAAGGAAGGTTCGACAGACCCTAGATTGAGCGCGAAAGGATGTCCGATGGAGACCATTCCCGCGCCCTTCGTACCGCCTGCGCCGCGTCCGCGAACGAAGCCGCCCTCCACCCTGCAGATGATGCGGATCGTCTACCGCAACCCGCTCGAACTGTGGGGCGAGCCTTCCTACAACGAGCCGTGGATCTCCATCGAGGGTGGCATAGGCGGCCCGCTTGTCATCGCTAACGATCCGGGCCTCATCCGCCACGTGCTGGTCGACAATGCCAGGAACTACAAGATGGCGCGCGTGCGCCAGAAGATCCTGCGGCCGATCCTGCGCGACGGCCTGCTGACGGCCGAGGGTGAGGTCTGGCGCCGCTCGCGCAAGGCCATGGCTCCGGTCTTCACGCCACGCCACATCGCCGGTTTTGCCGTCCCGATGCTAGCGCGGACGGAAGCCTTCGCCGGCCGCTACGCGGAGCAGGCCGCACCGGTCGATGTCTCGCGCGACATGACGCTGCTGACCTTCGACATCCTCGCCGAAACGCTGTTTTCAGATGAGATCGCCGGGGATCCCGGCAATTTCGCGCATCAGGTTGATCGCCTGTTCGAGACCATGGGCCGCGTCGATCCGCTCGACCTGCTCGGCGCGCCAGACTGGCTGCCGCGCATCATGCGGCTGCTCGGCCGCAACTCGCTCGCCTTCTTCCGCAACATCGTCTCCGAGACCATGGACATGCGCCGGCGGCGGATGGAGGGCGACGACGATGTGCCCGAGGATTTCCTCACCCTGCTCCTGCGCGCCGAGGGACCTGACGGCCTCACGCGTCAGGAGATCGAGGACAATCTGATCACCTTCATCGGCGCCGGCCATGAGACGACGGCCCGCGCGCTGGGCTGGACCATCTATTGTCTTGCCGAAGCGCCGTGGGAGCGCGAGCGGATCGAGGCCGAGATCGATGCCGTGCTGGCGCGCGAGCCGGACCCGGTGAAATGGCTCGACGCGATGCCCTTCACGCGCGCCGCCTTCGAGGAGGCCATGCGGCTCTACCCGCCGGCGCCGTCGATCAACCGCGAGGCGCTGGCGGAAGACCGCTACGGGGATTTCACCATCCGCAAGGGCGCGCAGGTTCTCGTCATGCCCTGGACCGTGCATCGCCACCGCAGGCTCTGGGAGAACCCGGAAGCCTTCATGCCCGAGCGCTTCCACCCGGAGAACCGCGACCGGCTGGATCGCTATCAGTACCTGCCCTTCGGCGCTGGGCCGCGGGTCTGCATCGGCGCCACGTTCGCCATGCAGGAAGCGGTGATCGCGCTTGCCGTCCTGCTTGGGCGCTACCGGTTCGACACGCTGCCGGAGACCAGACCGTGGCCGGTGCAGAAGCTGACGACACAGCCGCAGGGCGGCCTGCCGATGCGGGTGAGCCGGCGGTAGGACCCGGAGGGGCTACCGGCCTCCGGAAAATGCGTTCTCCACATGCACCGGCCATCGGCGCGGCAGCACCGCGATCAGGTCGAAGCGCAGCGACAAGCGCGCATAGTCCGGCTGGCGGGCAAGCCAAAGGTCGGCGGCATGCGCGATGCGGATCTGCGCGGCGAGGCCGACGGCCTCCATCGCCTGCTCCAGCGTCGGCCTTGCCTTCACCTCGACGATGGCGACGAGATCGCCGCGCCTTGCGATCAGGTCGATCTCGCCGAGCCTCGTTCGGTGACGCCGCGCGACGATGCGGTAGCCCTTGAGTATGAGGGCGAGGGCGGCGAGCCATTCGCCGCGATGCCCACGTCGATAGGCCTTGAGCCGCTCCTTAGCCGGCATCGCTCTTCTCTTTCAGCGCGAGCAGGCGCTGGTAGAGATCGGACTTGCGCCCGCCGGTCATGCGCGCCGCCTCGCCGGCGGCCTTGGCCGCCGGCATCTCGGCGGCCAGCGACAGAAGCAGGCGGTCGGTGTCCTCGGCGCTCGCCTCTTCCGGCGCGCCGGGAGGCGCGATGCAGACGACGATTTCGCCCTTCGGAGCGCCGGCTTTGGCATAATGCGCGGCCAGGTCTGCGAGCGTGGCACGCCGCATCTCCTCGAACGCCTTGGTGATCTCGCGCGCCACGCAAGCCTGCCGTTCCCCGCCCAAAACCTCCGCCATCGCGGCAAGGCTTTCGGTCAGCCGGCGCGGCGATTCGAAGAAGATCAGCGTGGCCGGCGTCTGCCGGTAGGTATCGAGGCGCCTGCGCCGCTGGCCGTCCTTCACCGGAAGAAAGCCGGCAAACAGGAACGCGTCTGTCGGCAGGCCCGAGGCGGAGAGCGCCGCCAGCACGGCCGACGGACCGGGCACGGGGACCACGCGGAGACCCTTTTCCGCCGCCTGCTCCACCAGGCGGTAGCCCGGGTCGGAGACAAGCGGAGTGCCGGCATCTGAGATGAGTGCAACGCTCTGCCCTGCCTCGATGGCCGCCAGCAGGCGCGGCCCGGCCTCGCGCGCATTGTGCTCGTGATAGGCGGTCATGGCGCGGCTGATGCCGTAGCGGGCGGTGAGAACGCGCGAGGTGCGTGTGTCCTCGCAGGCGAGGATATCAGCCGCCGCCAGCACCTCCAGCGCGCGCAGGGTGATGTCGGAGAGATTGCCGATGGGCGTCGCCACCAGATAGAGGCCGGGTTCCAGCGGGCCGGCACCGATGCGCGCCGCGCCGACGACGAAACTCTTCTCTCCGCGCGGGTTTTCCATAAGCCAGACCGTCCTTGTTCGCACATCTCTTTGACATGCCGGCATAGCGGTTGCAAAGTCGCGCGCAAAGTTAAGGATGATGCGGCAGATGAGCGTTTGGAATTCGGCTGGCCGCCGGAAGGTTGCCCTGGCGGCTGTGCTTTCGGGGCTTCTTGGCATTGGCGGCTGCGTCGGCGGCGATGTGCCCTACGGACTTCCGGCGTCGGATAGCCAGCAGACGCTCGCGCCACAGCCCGCCGCGCCCGGACCGCGCCTGCCCGCGACAGGCGAGATCGTCGGCTCCGGCGCCACCCGCGTCGCGTTGCTCCTGCCGCTGTCGGGCGAGGGCAACGCAGCGCGCATCGCCGCCGAACTGAAGAACGCGGCGGTTCTCGCCATGGGCGACGTCGGTCCCGAGGCGCTCGAACTCGTCATCAAGGATACGTCCGGCACGCAGGAGGGCGCGGGTGCCGCCGCCGCGCAGGCGGTAGCGGAGGGATCGGCCGCGGTCCTGGGGCCGCTCTTCTCGGCGAATGTCCGCGCCGCCACACCGGCGCTCTCCTCCGCCGGGATCCCGATGATCGCCTTCTCCTCGGACCGTGCCGCGGCTGCCCCTGGCGTCTATCTGAACGCCTTCCTGCCGCAGGGCGTCGTGGAGAGGACCCTGCGCTATGCCACAGGGCAGGGCGTGCGCAGCGTCGTCGCCATCCTGCCCAACGGGCCGGCCGGCGACATCGCCGAGGCAGAGGCCCGCCGGACCCTGTTGTCGGCCGGTGGCGACCTGACCGCCGTGGCGCGCTACGCCTATGACAATGCCTCCGTCTATGAAGCGGTTGGCAGCGTGGCTGACGCGGTCCGCGCGGCGGATGCCGTGTTCATTCCCGACGGCGGCACCAGCCCGGCGACCATCGTCTCCACCATGACCGAATCCGGCATCGACCTTTCGCAGAAGAAGCTGCTGGGAACCGGCCAGTGGACCACGGCCAATCTTGGCGATCCCGGCCTGCAGGGGGCCTGGTTCGCCGACACGGATCAGGGGCGCGTCGCCGGCTACAGGCAGCGCTACCAGGCGCGCTTCGGCGCGGAGCCGTCGCTGACATCCGCGCTTGCCTACGACACGGTGATTCTCGTCGCCAACATTGCCAAGGGCGCCGGCGGCATCCCGCGCAACGCCATCGAAAATCCCGTCGGTTTCTCCGGCTACACGGGCGTCTTCCGCTTCTCGCGCGACGGAGCGACCGAACGGGGCTATGCGGTCTACGAGGTGAGGAACGGCGCAGCGCAGATCATCGATCCGGCGCCGACGCGGTTTGCCGGCGGCAGTTGAAGCGCTTGTTGTCGGGTGAACGCTCAGGCGTTGTTGTCAGCGCGCCAGGTCGGCGACCACGGCGTCGAGCACGATCATGCCGCGCGCCGTGGCGCGCAGGTGGGTGTTGCCGATCGGCTCGACAAGCCCCTCGTCCTGCAGATCCATGATGCGGCGTCCTGACAGCGGCCGGCCCGACAGCGCTTCATAGCGCGGCAGGTCGATCCCCTCGGTCAACCGCAGGCCCATCAGCAGGAGTTCGTCGGCTTCCTCGCTGCGGGTCAGGATCTCGCCGCCCGTGACGCCATGCCCCTTCGCCTCGACCAGGTCGAGCCAGCCTTCCGGCATCTTCTCGGTGAAGGTGACGTGCCTGCGCCCGTCCTGCACGAAGCGTCCGTGCGCGCCGGGGCCGACGCCCACATACTCGCCATACCGCCAGTAGACGAGATTGTGTCGGCTTTCCGCGCCGGGGCGCGCATGGTTCGAAATCTCGTAGGCGGGCAGGCCGCGCGCTTCGGTCACCGCATGGGTGATCTCGTAGAGCCGCGCGGCGTGGTCGGCATCGGGCATGACGAACTTGCCGGCCTCGTGCAGGAGCTGGAAGCGGGTGCC
Organism: Nitratireductor pacificus pht-3B; assembly: GCF_000300335.1. Lineage (GTDB taxonomy): Bacteria > Pseudomonadota > Alphaproteobacteria > Rhizobiales > Rhizobiaceae > Nitratireductor > Nitratireductor pacificus. The sequence goes on from NZ_AMRM01000004.1 coordinate 85,685, forward strand.
GTCCTCGATGGTCAGCTGGTACAGCGACAGATGGTCGGCGGCATGGTCGATCGCCTGTTCCAGCTCGGCGGCCCATGCCGCCTCGTCCTGCCCGGGGCGGGCATAGATCAGGTCGAACGACAGGCGCGGAAAGGTGGACCGGGCCAGCTCGATCGCCTTCAGCGCCTCCGCCACGTTGTGCCGCCGTCCGAGAAACTTCAGGTCGCGGTCGTTCAGCGCCTGAACGCCGAGCGACACCCGGTTGACGCCGGCGGCGCGATAGCCGCGGAACCGGTCCGCCTCGACCGAGCTGGGATTGGCCTCCAGCGTCACCTCGATCCCGTCGGGCACGTCCCAGTGTTCCGCAACCGCATCCAGCAGCCCGCCGACCGTGCCGGGTTCCATCAGCGACGGGGTGCCGCCGCCGAGGAATATGCTCGTCACCGTGCGCGGGCCGGTGCGTTCGCGCATCGTCGCCATCTCGCGCCGGAAGGCGGCGGCGAAGCGCGGCTGGTCCACCGGCTGGTGGCGCACATGGCTGTTGAAGTCGCAATAGGGGCACTTGGCTGCGCAGAACGGCCAATGCAGGTAGACGCCGAACCCCGGCGTCCTGTCGCCATCGGCGTTCACGCAACCCCCAGCCTGGCACGGGCGAATTTCTGGAAGGCACGGGCGCGATGCGACAGCGCTTCCTCGTCGCCGGGCTTCCAGCCGTGTTTCTCTTCCGCCGTCATCTCGCCGAACGTCACGTCGAACCCTTCGGGCTGGAAAACGGGATCGTAGCCGAACCCGTCCGTTCCGCGAGGCGGCCAGACCAGATGGCCTTCCGCCTCGCCGCGGAAATACTCGGCCTCGCCGTCGGGGAAGCACAGGCACAGCGTGGCGACGAAGCGGCCGGTGCGCCTTTCCGGCGCATTCGCGCCCTTTTCCCGCAGGAGCGCTTCGGTCTTCTCCATGGCCATCATGAAGTCGCGGCTGCCGTCTTCCGTGGTCGCCCAGTCGGCGGTGTAGACGCCCGGCGCGCCGTCCAGCGCATCGACGCACAGGCCGGAATCGTCGGACAGCGCCGGCAGGCCCGTCGCCTGGGCGGCGGCATGGGCCTTGATATAGGCGTTCTCCTCGAAGGTGGTGCCGGTTTCCTCCGGTTCGGCGAGACCCAGCTCGGCGGCGGACCGGACGGCGTAGCCGAACGGGCGGAGCAGGTCGGAAAATTCGCGCAGCTTGCCCTTGTTGTGGCTGGCAAGCACGAAGGTCTTGTTGTCGATCGGTCTCAATTCGGTCTCCGGTCAGTTCCTGGACGTCAGGCCCCAGATGCGTGGTTCGGCGAATTCCAGCGAGTTGCCGGAAGGATCGCGGAAATAGATCGACCGGCCGCCGTTCGGCCACTCGAAATCGGCCTCGATGGCGATGCCGGCATTCTCCAGATGCGCCCTCCAGCGCGCAATCTCCTCGCCGGTCGCAGCGAAGCACAGATGCCCCTCGCCATGGGCACCGTGCGGCGGCACGGGCAGATTGGCGCCCGGCTCCGGCGGCGTTTTTGTGGCCTCGGCGTTGAAGAGCAGCACAACGCAGGACCCGCACTGGAAGAACACATGCCGGCCCTCGGCCTTCGCGATGCGCTTCAGGCCGAGCGTGCCGCCGTAGAAGCGCTCGGCCTCGTCCAGGTCACGGACATAGAGCGCCGCTTCGAGAAGGGCCGAAGGTTGCATCGTCATGCCGCTATCCGCTCCGCGTCTGGCGAAGCTAGGCGATTCCGCCGGCCGGCGAAAGCGTCAGGAGATCGCCAGCTTCTGCAGTTCCACCAAGCGCGTGATGCCCTTGCGCGCCAGTCCCATCAGGGCGGCGAATTCCTCTTCCGAGAACGGCTCGCTCTCCGCCGTGCCCTGGATCTCGACGATGCCGCCCTTGCCGGTCATCACGAAATTCGCGTCGGTCTCCGCCGCCGAGTCCTCCACATAGTCCAGGTCGAGTACCGGGGTGCCGCCGCTGATGCCGCAGGAGATGGCCGCCACATGGTCTTTCAGCACCTTGTCGCGGCTGATCATCTGCCGCGCTTCCATCCACGACAGACAGTCGCTGAGGGCGATGAAGCCGCCGGTAATGGCCGCCGTGCGGGTGCCGCCATCGGCCTGGATCACGTCGCAGTCGACGGTGATCTGCCGTTCGCCCAGCGCCTGCAGGTCGATCACCGCGCGCAGCGAGCGGCCGATCAGGCGCTGGATTTCCAGCGTGCGGCCGCCCTGCTTGCCGGAGGAGGCCTCGCGGCGCATGCGGTCGCCGGTCGAGCGCGGCAGCATGCCGTATTCCGCCGTCACCCAGCCCTTGCCGGAATTGCGCAGCCATGGCGGAACGCGTTCCTCGAGGCTCGCCGTGCACAGCACATGCGTGTCGCCGAAGCGCACCAGGCAGGAACCTTCCGCATGCTTGGAAATGCCCCGCTCGAAGCTGACGGCGCGCATTTCGTCCGGTTCCCGTTTCGATGGTCGCATGGGCTGGTTCTCTCCGATGTCGCTTGATGGTTGGCGGCTTGTAGCTTTCGCACACCCCGAAAGCAAAGAAAAACAGCGTGTGCGCAACGGTTCCGGAAGAGTTGTGTTCCCCCGCACGCCGCTTATATTCCGGGGTAGAGGTATGCCATGACGAAGCCCGTCTTCGACAAAGAGTTTCAGGAACAGGCCATGCGCTCGCTGGACGCCCGCTCCCGCGAGATCTTCCGGTTCATCGTTGAATCCTACCTGCGCGACGGCGAGCCGCTCGGCTCGCGCAACCTCTCCCGCATCCTGCCGACCCAGCTTTCACCGGCGACGATCCGCAACGTCATGAGCGACCTGGAGCATCTCGGCCTCATCTACGCGCCGCACATCTCGGCCGGCCGCCTGCCGACCCAGCAGGGGCTGCGCTTCTTCGTCGACGCCTTCATGGAGATCGGCGATCTCTCCGACGACGAGCGGCGCATGATCGACACCCAAGTCAAGGCGTCGAGCAGCGGCCAGTCGCTCGACCACATGCTGACGGAAGCGAGCCAGCTTCTCTCCGGCCTGTCGCGCGGCGCCGGCGTCGTGCTGGCCGCCAAGTCCGAGGCAGCGCTGAAGCATATCGAGTTCGTCCAGCTCGAGCCACGCAAGGGGCTAGCCGTTCTCGTTTCGCAGAATGGCGATGTGGAGAACCGCGTCGTCGACCTTCCTGCCGGCGTGACGGTCTCGCAACTGCACGAGGCGTCGAACTTCCTCAACGCGCATATCCGCGGCCGCACGCTGACCGAGGCGCGCTCCGAGATCGCCCGGCTGCGCGAGGAGACGCGCGCCGCGCTCGACACGCTGTCGGAGGAACTGGTCGAGAAGGGGCTGGCCGTCTGGGCCGGTGCCGAGAGCGGCCAACCCGCCCGCCTGATCGTTCGCGGCCGGGCCAATCTCCTCGAGAACCTGACCGCCGAGGCCGACCTGGAGCTGCTGCGCCGCCTGTTCGAGGATCTGGAGACCAAGGAAGGCCTGATCCAGCTTCTCGACGTGGCCGAGGAAGGGCCGGGCGTGCGCATCTTCATCGGTTCCGAGAACCGGCTGTTCTCGCTGTCCGGCTCGTCGCTGGTGGTGGCACCCTACCGCGATCAGGAATCGCGCGTCATCGGCGCGCTCGGCGTCATCGGTCCGACGCGGCTCAACTATGCGCGCATTGTGCCGATGGTCGACTACACCGCCCAGATCGTCGGCCGACTGCTCAGATAGAGGACCGTTTCATAGTGGAGGAACCATGTTTGGCCTAATCGGCAAGATGCGCGCCCAGCCGGGCAAACGCGATGCGCTGCTCGACATCCTCGCGCAGGGCACGGAGGCGATGCCCGGCTGCCTCAGCTACATCATCGCCCGCGATCCGGAGGATGCCGACGCGATCTGGATCACCGAGGTCTGGGACCGCGAGGAAAGCCACCGGGCATCGCTGTCGCTTCCCGCCGTGCAGGCCGCCATCGCCGAGGCGCGGCCGCTGATCGCCGGTTTCGATTCCAGCACGCGCACCGAGCCGGTGGGCGGTGTCGGCCTCGCCTCTTGATTTTGCGGCCCCGAAGCTCGATATCGGGCGCAAACATCGAACAATCGTGAAATCACAGACGGACCGCAATGACCAATCATGCCAAGGACAACGACGCGCCCCTGAATGAGCCGACCGAGGAGCAGGACATCGTGATGCCCGCAGCCGGTGACGGCGAGGCCGTTTCGGAAGAAGACGTCCTCCTGCGGCTGGCGAAGGAAAACGAGGAACTGAAGGACCGCGCCCTGCGCATCGCCGCCGAGATGGAGAACCTGCGCAAACGCACCGCTCGCGATGTGGTCGAGGCGCGCAGCTATTCGATCGCCGGCTTCGCGCGCGACATGCTGACCGTCTCGGATAATCTGCGCCGCGCGCTGGACGCCGTGCCGTCCGATGCGCAGGCGAGCGGCGATGCGGGCCTCGTCGCGCTGGTTGAGGGTGTCGAGATGACGGAGCGCTCGATGCTGTCGACGCTCGAGCGTCACGGCGTCAAGCAGATCGACCCGCAGGGCGAGCGCTTCGATCCGCATTTCCACCAGGCCATGTTCGAGGTGCCGGACCCGAGCGTGCCCGAGAGCACCGTCGTTCAGGTGGTACAGCGCGGCTACGTCATCGGCGAGCGCGTCCTGCGCCCGGCCATGGTCGGTGTCGCCAAGGGCGGCCCGAAGATGGCGGCCGTGAAGAACGGCGAGGCCACCGCAGAGCCCGGTCCGCCCAACCCGCAGGCCGAACGCGACGCCTGACCATCGATGCGGGGCGCGCAATGCGGCCCCGCTTCCCATACCGGCACCCTTCGGCTATCCAGAATGCCGGAGGACCCGATGAACCCGATCCAGCTTCTCGACTATGCCGGCGTGGCCGTGTTCGCGGCGACGGGTGCGCTCGCCGCCTCGCGCAAGGAACTCGATATCATCGGCTTCATCTTCTTGGCCGGCATCACCGGCATGGGCGGCGGCACGCTGCGCGACCTGGTGCTGGATGCACCCGTCTTCTGGATCTGGAACCCCACCTACATCATCGTCTGCGCGGCGGTGGCGATCATCGTCTATTTCGCCGCACCGCTGGTGGAATACCGCTACCGGCTGCTCCTGTGGCTCGATGCTGCCGGGCTTTCGGCCTATTCGGTGCTGGGAGCGGCAAAGGGGCTTGCCGCCACCGGCTCCGCGACCATCGCGCTGGTGACGGGCATGCTGACGGCGACGTTCGGCGGCGTGCTGCGCGATGTCCTGACCGGCGAACCCTCGGTGCTGTTGCGTCCGGAAGTCTATGTGACGGCGGCGCTGGTCGGCGCCGGGGTCTTCACCGTCGCCGACATTTCCGGCCTTGATGGGACGCTGGCCGCGCTGATCTCCATTGCGGCCGCGTTCCTTGTGCGTGGCGGGGCGCTGAAGTTCGGCTGGACCTTCCCGCGCTACAGATCGCGACCGGGACGTCCGCCGGAAGAATTATAGCAGGCCCGCCTGCTCGGCTTCGTAGCGCAGGTTCTTCTGCGGGCGAGGGCCGATCTGCTGGATGACGAGACCGGCGGCAAGGGAGCCGAGCCGTCCGCAATCGGCAAGGCTGCGCCCGCTGGTGTAGCCATAGAGGAACCCTGCCGCATAGAGATCGCCCGCGCCGGTCGTATCGACCACCTCGTCGATCGTGATCGCGTCCACCGGGACGGTTTCCTCGCCCCTGACGACGATGGAGCCGCGCTCCGAGCGGGTCACGGCGGCCAGGCGGCAATCCTTCCGGATGGCGTCAAGCGCGCTCTCGAACGAGGATGTCTGGTAGAGCGACAGCAGTTCGTGTTCGTTGGCGAAGACGATGTTGACGCGGCCCGAGCGCAGCAGTTCGAGGAACTCGTCGCGGTAGCGGTCGACGCAGAACGGGTCGGAGAGCGACATCGCCACTTCGCGCCCTGCGGCGTGCGCGGCATCCGCCGTCATGCGGATAGCCTCCTTGGCGCGCGGCGGATCCCACAGATAGCCCTCGAAATAGGAGACCTTGGCCCCTTTGGCCTTCTCCTCCTCGACGTCCTCCGGCCCCAGCTCGACGCAAGCGCCGAGATAGGTGTTCATCGAACGCTCGCCGTCCGGCGTGACGAAGATCATCGACCGTGCCGTGGGCGGATTGCCGTCGAGCGGCCGGGTGTCGAAGGCGACGCCTTGTGCCCGGATGTCGTGCGTGAAGATGCCGCCGAGCGTGTCATTGCTGACCTTGCCGAAATAGGCGGCCCTGCCGCCGAAGCTGGCGATGCCCGCCGCCGTGTTACCGGCGCTGCCGCCGGAGGCCTCGATGGCCTGCCCCATGCGCTCGTAAAGCAGCGTGGCGCGGTCGACGTCGATCAGGTTCATCGCGCCGCGGATGATGTTGTTGTCCTCGAGGAACGCTTCGTCGCAGCGGGCGATGATGTCGACAATGGCGTTGCCGATGCACAGCACGTCATATTCGCTCAAGATCGGGTCTCCAGATATGCAGGGTCGGATGTTCGGGGAGGATTTTCGTTCGGTCTGGCGCGGTTTAGCGGTTTGGGCGGGATTTGCAAGCATTCAGCGTCGCAGCGCCGGGTTGCGCATGCCGCCGCTGCTTCCTATGTCGAGACGGCAACGATGCCGCAGATAAGGGCAGAACGACCGCATGATCCTTGACGCCGCCCGCGCGGCCATGAGCCGCCTCTTCTCGCGCGAGTTCCGCGCCGTCTTCTTCAAGACGCTGGGCCTGACCCTGCTGGTGCTGGCCGGCGTCTGGTTCGGCTTCAAGGAAGTGTTCGAATATTTCGCCCTGCCATGGCTCGACGCGTTCTTCCCGGATCTCCCGTCCTGGGTGGGCTGGCTGAGCTTCGTGGCGGCCATCGCCGCCGGCCTCGGCCTCGCCGTCGGCCTTGCCCTGCTGATCGGCCCAGTGACCGCCGTCATCGCCGGCCTTTTCCTCGACGACGTGGCGGCGGTGGTCGAGAAGGAGGATTATCCGGACGATCCGCCCGGCAAGCCCTTGCCCCTGCTTCCGGCCATCGCCATGTCGCTGAAATTCTTCGGGGTGGTCATTCTGGGCAACATCGTCGCGCTTTTCCTGTTGCTGGTACCGGGCGTCAACATCCTCGCCTTCTTTCTGGTCAACGGCTATCTGCTCGGCCGCGAGTTCTTCGAGTTCGCGGCCATGCGCTTCCGCCCGGAGATGGAGGCCAAGGCGCTGCGCCGGCGCCATGCCGGCACGATCTTCCTGGCGGGGCTGGTGATCGCCGGTTTCTTGGCCGTGCCGCTGCTCAACCTGCTGACGCCGCTGTTCGCGGCGGCGATGATGGTGCATCTGCACAAGATGATTTCGCAGAAGGACGGGGAAACGGCGCCGCGCTGACCCTGGGCAAACAAGGCGCCGCCGCTACTGTGCGGCCTCGACAATCTCGACCAGCGGCGCGGGCATCTCGCTGGTCTTCTCCGCCGACTTGCAGATATCGGCGATGACGCAGGCCGGGCAGTCCGGCTTGCGCGCCTTGCAGACATAGCGGCCGTGCAGGATCAGCCAGTGATGCGCATGGCGCATGAACTCCGGCGGGATGATGTGGACGAGCGTGTCCTCCACCTGCTCCGGCGTCTTGCCCGGCGCCAGTCCCAGCCGGTTGCCGATGCGCAGAATATGCGTGTCCACCGCCATGGTCGGCTGGCCGAAGGCCATGTTGAGCACCACATTGGCCGTCTTGCGGCCGACGCCCGGCAGGGTCACCAGCGCCTCGCGGTTGCCGGGCACCTCCGATCCGTGATCGTGGATCAGCGCCTCGCTGAGTGCGATGACGTTCTTCGCCTTGTTGCGCCACAGGCCGATGGTGCGGATGTGGTTGCCCACCTCCGCCTCGCCGAGCGCCAGCATCTTCTCCGGCGTGTCGGCAATCTTGAACAGGGCGCGCGTCGCCTTGTTGACGCCGGCATCGGTCGCCTGCGCCGAAAGCACCACGGCGACGAGCAGCGTGAAGGCGTTGACATGTTCCAGCTCGCCGCGCGGTTCCGGCCGCTGCACCGAAAAACGGCGGAAGATCTCGTGAATTTCCTCCGGCGTATAGGCCGTTTTCCACTTGGCCGGACGGGCCGGCCTGCGGCGTGGCGCGGCGATTTTGCTCTTGGGCTTTTCCATGCGTCTTCTATAATCGTCTTCATGGCCGAAACAAACACGATCGCGCCCGACTTTGGCGATGCGCCCCTGTTCCAGGCGCTGCTCAAGCCCTATCGCTCGCTGAGCGGACGGGGGTTCGCGCTGCTCATGGGTGTCCTGCTGCTGGTCTGGCTGACGCTCGGCGCGGTGTTCCTCAGGATGGGCGCATGGCCGGTGTTCTGCTTCTTCGGCCTCGACGTGCTGGCGATCTACATCGCGTTCCGGCTGAACTACCGCGCCGCGCGGGTCCGGGAGGAGGTGCGCCTGTCGCGCACCAGCCTCGACATCTGCAAGGTGCCGGCCTCCGGCCGCGCCGAAGAGCACAGTTTCAACCCGTTCTGGACGCGTTTCCGTGTCAGCCGCCACGATGAGATCGGCATTACCGGCATGGCGGTGGAAATGCGCGACCGCAGCGTATCGCTCGGCAGCTTCCTCAACCCCGATGACCGGGAGCGTTTCGCGACGGCTTTCGGCCGTGCGCTGGCGACCGCGAAAGGACGCTGAACTCGGCAGGAATCGGGTGGTTTGGCGCCGCCGGGCGGGGCATGTTCATGCCAAGAATGAACGGAATGCGCGCCGCTCCTAAGGGAAGAGGCGCCAGGAGCGAGAACCATGAACATGCAGACAGCCCGGATGCTGCGCGACGTCACGCCGGAGGGCGGCGACTACGAGATCGTTCGTCGCGTGATCGAGAAGATCAGCCTCGACTATCGCGACCAGCCTTCGCTGGAGGAGATAGCCGCCGAAGTGGGTGACACGCCGACCGGCCTGCAGAAGCTCTTCACGCGCTGGGCCGGCCTGTCGCCGAAGGCGTTCCTGCAGGCGGTGACGCTCGACCATGCGCGCCGGCTGCTCGATTCCGGCCTGCCCCTGCTCGACACCGCCTTCGAGCTTGGCATGTCCGGTCCCGGCCGCCTGCACGACCTTTTCGTCACCCACGAGGCGATCTCGCCCGGTGAGTACAAGGCGCGGGGCGCCGGTCTCGTCATTCGCCACGGCATCCACATCTCGCCTTTCGGAATGGCGCTGGTGATGGTCACCGATCGCGGCCTTGCGGGGCTCGCCTTCTGCGATCCCGGCGGCGAACGGGCCGCCTTCGAGGACATGGCCTCGCGCTGGCCGAATGCTGAGTTCATCGAGGATATCGGCGCGACCGCGCCCTATGCCGCGCGGGTGTTTGACCCGAGCCGCTGGCGCTCCGAGGAGCCGCTGCGCGTGGTGCTGATCGGCACGGATTTCCAGGTCCGCGTCTGGGACGCGCTCTTGAAAATTCCCATGGGCAAGGCCTGCGCCTATTCCGACATCGCCGCCGACATAGGCAACCCGACCGCATCGCGCGCCGTGGGCGCCGCCGTGGGCGCCAACCCGGTTTCCTTCGTCGTGCCCTGCCATCGCGCGGTCGGCAAGTCCGGGGCGCTCACCGGCTATCACTGGGGCCTGACGCGCAAGCGCGCCATCCTCGGTTGGGAGGCCGGCCAGCTCTCGCAGGCCGTTTGAGGCTGGCGAAGCGCTGATCCAGCAGATAGTTTCCCACGCCAACAGCGTGGGAGACTGCCTTGATCGTCGTCGTCGGTTCCATCAATCTCGATCTGATCGCCACCGTCGAACGCCTGCCGAGGCCCGGAGAGACCGTGCCCGGCGACAGTTTTGTCACCGCGCCGGGCGGCAAGGGCGCAAATCAGGCGCTGGCGGCCCGCCGCGCCGGCGCGCGGACCCGGATGGTCGGGGCGGCTGGAAACGATCCCTACGCAGACGAGGCGCTGGCCCTCCTGAAGGAGGACGGGGTCGATCTTTCGGCGGTCCGCACGGCGCGGAGCGCCACCGGCACGGCGCATATCCTGGTCGAGCGGGCAGGGGAGAACGTCATCGCCGTCATTTCGGGCGCCAATGCCGAAGTCCGGCCTGCCGACGTGGCGGACGCGGGTCTTGCCGGGGGCGATCATCTGCTTCTGCAGCTGGAGATTCCCATTGAGACCGTCGAGGCGGCGCTCGATGCGGCCGCCAAAGCGCGCGCCTTCTCGCTGCTCAACACCGCGCCCTACCGGCCCGACGCGGCCGCCCTTCTGGGAAGGGCGGACTATGTCATCGCCAACGAGACCGAGTTCGATCTCTATGCGGGGCTCCTGCAACTCGACGGCGCGGACCGGCGCGCGCGGATGCAGGACTTTGCCCGCAGAACGGGCCGGGTGATGATCGTGACGCTCGGCCCGGACGGTGCCTGGGCGGCGACGCCGGACGGTTTCCTGACCGTTCCGACGATTCAGGTCACGCCGGTCGACACGGTCGGGGCCGGCGATACGTTCTGCGGCTATCTCGCCGCCGGCCTGGCCGAGGGGTTCGGGCTGGAAGAGGCCATGCGCCGCGCCGCGGCGGCCGGTGCGCTCGCCTGCCTGAAACCGGGCGCGCAGCCTGCCATTCCCCTGAAGGCGGAGGTCGATGCCGCCCTCGCGTGAGGGCTGGACGCGCCGGTGGCGGCGTGCATTCTAGAGCGTCCTTGTGCGTCCATTTGGACGCACAAGGACGCTCTACCTGTTTGTTTTTTCCGCATTTATGCGGACGTCACGTGATTCCACCTGACTGCAAACACTATAAGCGTGGAGGAAATGCCGATGTCGCTTGAGACCTACACCGCCTTCTTCGTCGTCTGCCTTGTGGCGACGGTGGTTCCGGGGCCGACCAACATGCTGATCGTCGCCAACGGAATGCGCCACGGCATGCGCGCGGGATTGCTCAATGTGGCCGGGACGCTTGTCTCCCTGACGATCATGATCGCCATCGCCGGTATCGGCCTGACCTCCCTGATCGAGGTGGCGGGCCACTGGTTCGAATGGGTCAAGCTCATCGGTGCGGCCTATCTCTGCTGGCTCGGCTGGAAGATGATCCGGGCGAGCGGCGAAGGCGTGGCGGAGGGGCAGCAGCGCGCCGCGCCGCGCGGCGGCTTCTTCATGCAGGGCTTTCTGGTCTCGATGGGCAATCCCAAGCAGCTTCTGTTCTTCGGCGCGCTCCTGCCCCAGTTCATCGATCCCGCCGCCAATCATGCCGTGCAGATCGCCATCATGGGGGTGACGGCTCTGCTGTTCTCGGCGGCTTCGGACGGCGGCTACGCCGTCGCCTCGGGCAGCATCGGCCAGCGCCTGACGCCGCGCCGCATGCGCCAGATCGCCCGCATCGGCGGTGGTTTCCTCATGGGCGGCGGCTTGTGGATTGCGCTGTCGCGGGCCCGCTGATCAGAGCCGCGCGAGCCGCTCTGTGAGCAGGGCGAAGAACCCGTCGGCGTCGATATCGCGCATGACGAGCGCGTTCTGCGGCCGTTCGGTCACGCGCCACCAGTCCATCACCGTCATGCCCATCGTCAGTTCCGAGCCGGTCTCGACGGTCACGTTGCAGGTGCGCCCGCGGAACAGGTCGGGCTGCAGCAGATAGGCGATGACGCAGGGGTCGTGCAGCGGCCCGCCATCCGTGCCGTATTTCTCCTCGTCGAAGCGCTCGAAGAAATCGAGCAGCATCGCCGCCGCCAGACAGACCGGTGTGCCGATGTCACGCAGCGCCTCGACGCGTTTGCGCGTCGTCAGCGCCTTGTGCGTGACATCGAGCGGCATCATCACGATCGGCACGCCGGAACGCAGCACCACTTCGGCCGCGTGGGGGTCGACATAGATGTTGAATTCGGCGGCGGGCGTGACATTGCCGCCTTCGAAGAAGCCGCCGCCCATCAGCACGATCTCGCGGATGCGCGGCGCGATGCGCGGCTCGCGGATCAGCGCCAATGCGATGTTGGTGAGCGGCCCCAGCGGGCAGAGCGTGATTTCGTCCTCGTCATGCGCCATCAGCGTCTCGACGATGAAATCGACCGCACATTGCTCCTGCAGCGCCATCCGTGGCTCCGGCAGGTCGGGTCCGTCGAGGCCGGTGCGGCCATGGACATGCTCCGCCGTCACCAGATCGCGCAGCAGAGGCCGCTCCGCGCCGGCGAACACCGGCGTGTCGGGTCGTCCCGCCAGCTCGCAGATCTTACGGGCGTTCTTCTCGGTCAGCGCAAGGGGCACGTTTCCGGCAACGGCGGTGATGCCGACGACCTCGAGTTCCGGGCTTGCCAGCGCCAGTAATATGGCCAAGGCGTCGTCCTGGCCCGGATCCGTGTCGATGATGATCTTGCGCGCTGCCGTCATGCGGTGGCCCCCTGAAATGCTTGAAAGAGATATTGTTAGCAACCATATCAGAGAAGTCGAAGGGAATGCCGCAAGGGTTTTCTTCCATCCACGTCGCTCTTTGAGGACACACGAAAATGACGCGTATGACGCCTTTCTCGAATCCGCTCCTTCTCGGGTTCGACAGCATGGAGAAGACCCTCGAGCGGATCGCCAAATCGGGCGATGGCTACCCGCCCTACAACATTGAGCGGATCAGAGCCGTCGAGGGCCGTGGCGAGACCCTGCGTATCACGCTGGCCGTGGCAGGCTTCAGCGCCGAGGACCTGGATGTGACGACCGAGGAAAACCAGCTCGTCATCCGTGGCCGGCAGGGCGAGGAAGTCGAGCGGGAATACCTGCACCGCGGCATCGCGGCGCGCCAGTTCCAGCGCATCTTCGTGCTGGCCGAGGGCATGCGGGTGATCTCCGCCGACCTGAAGAACGGACTTCTCTCCATCGATCTCGACAGGCCGGAACCGGAACGGCTGGTACAAAAAATAAACATTTCCGTGAAAGACTAACACACTGGTCTTATTCGGGAGGAAACCGGACGGGCTGACCCGGCCGGAACCTGGGCTCTTCAGCGGGCAGGTTTCTGGATGAAACACCCGCGCTAAGGAGGCTGACATGACCGAGCACGAACGCAAGATCGCCATCACCCGGCAGCAGCTCGCCCATATCGGCGAGGGCGCCGTCGCCTACATGCGCGAAATGGATGCCGAGGATCTGCAGGGCAAGTTCCCGGGCATGCCCGACCTGACGCCGGGCACGCGCTTATGGGCGCTGTTCGCCGCCAACGGCCAGCCGATCCTGCTCGCCGATGCGCGCGACGCGGCGCTGGCCGGCGCCTTCCAGAACGATCTGGAGACGGTCAGCCTGCATTAAAGCACTTGCAACCGGGCGGGATCACCCGGCGTCCGCATGAATGCGGGAAGCGATGAACGGCTCCGGGCGCATCCCGCCGCCCGCCTCGCGCCAGAGGCTTCTGGCCGGTCAAGGTCCCGCCGCTGGACCTTGACACCGCCCGGCATCGCGGCGAGGACGGATGAACGCAAGAAGCGGCGTCATCCTGTCCGGGAGCGAGCCATGACCAGCAGCAACGCGGAATTTCCACTTCTCGACGTCCGGGGAAGCTCGCGCCGTCGCGGCGAGCAGATCGGCGCGGCCTTCGCGGATCGCATCGCGCGCACCGTCTCCATCTATCAGGCCTATTTCGCCCGGCCGGAAGCGGAGATCTTTGCTGTTGCCGACCGCTATCGCACCGGCATCGCGGCCTTCGATGGGCGGCTTTGCGATGAAATCGAAGGCATCGCCTTCGGCGCCGATGTGGATCCGCGCTGGATCTACGCGCTCAACGCGCGTAGCGAACTCCTGTCGGCGCTGTCCGCCGGCGAATGCACGGCGGTCCACTACACCGGCACGCCACATGTGGGGCAAAACTGGGACTGGGCCGAGCCGCTCGAGGCGCTGGTGGTGCTGATCCGCAGCGAGGACGAGCAGGGACGCCGTTTCCTGACCATGACCGAACCCGGCATCCTGGCGAAGATCGGCCTCAACGATGCCGGTTTCGCCGTCTGCCTGAACTTCCTGCCGACCCCCAAGCCGACACTCGGCCTGCCCTCGCACGTCCTACTGCGCGCCTTGCTGGAGGCGCGTTCATGGGAGGATGTGGAGGATGTTCTTGCCCGCGCGGGCGTCGGCCGCTCGCTCAATCTCCTGATCGCCGGCAGCGACGGGCGGGGCATCAACATAGAGTACGAGGGGGATGTCGCGCGGCGTCTGAAACCGGGCGTTCACGCCACGACGCATACCAACCATTATCTGACCTGCATCGCGCCGGTCGATCCGGAGCTTCTGGAAAACTCCTCGGCGCGCCTCTCGCGCATCCGAACGCTGACCGCGCCCGGCACGCCGGCCGGCCTTGATCGCCTCAAGGAGGTGCTGTCGGACCGGCAACATGACAAGCACGCCATCCTCGCGCCCTATGCGGACAGCACCGGCTTTCTCGGTCGTAAGGGAACGGTCTGCACCATTGCCATGGATCTGGCTGCCCGCCGCATGCACATCCGGCGCGGCAACGACCCGGCAGGGCCGTTCTCGGCGATCGATGTCATGGTCACGCAGGAGGCCATTCCGGCCTGAGCGCGAAGCCCTTCAGGCGGCGTTGGAAGCCGGCGTTTCCGCGAGGAAGCTGTGGATTGCCGCGGCATCCTTCGTGCCGCGGATCTTGGCCATCGTATCGGCGTCGCGCAGCACGCGGGCGATGCGCGAAAGGGCCTTCAAATGGTCGGCTCCGGCACCTTCCGGCGCCAGCAGCAGGAAGATCAGGTCGACCGGCTGGTCGTCGATCGCTTCGAAGTCCACCGGTGTCTCAAGCCGGGCGAAAACGCCGGTGATGCGCTCGATCCCGGGCAGTTTTCCGTGCGGAATGGCGATGCCATTGCCGACGCCCGTGGACCCAAGCCGCTCGCGCTGCAGGATCGTGTCGAAGATCTCCCGCTCGGGCAGCCCGGTAACGCTGGCCGCTTTCTCGGCCAGGAGTTGCAACAGCTGCTTTTTGGAATTCGCTTTCAAAGCCGGCACGATTGCCTTTGGCTCGATCAGATCGCTCAGATCCATGTCTATGCATCCTCTGCTCTTGTCTTACCACCGGCTTTCACCGGTGGTGACCCGGCTCGGAACCTATGCGTGCGCTACCGCGGAAGGGTCGATCCAGCCGATATTGCCGTCGGCGCGTCGGTAAACGATGTTCACCTCGTTGTTGGCCGCATTGCGAAAGACAAAAACCGGATTGTCCTTGGTATCGAGTTCCATGACCGCGGAGGCGACGGACATCGTGCTGAGGGCCATGGTCGATTCGGCGACCACGGTCGGCGCGTAATCCTCGGGCACCTCGTCCTCGTCGTCGGCAACCGCCGCCATGACGCGGTAGGCGATGTCCATCGGGTTGGCGCCCTGGCCGGGGCTGTGCGACTTCAGCCGGCGCTTGTAGCGGCGCAGCCGCTTCTCGATCCGCTCTGCGGCGGCGTCGAATGCGAACTGCGGATCCTGTGCCTCGCCGGTCCCCTGCAGCACCATCCCGGTGTCGAGATGGACCATGCAATCGGCGGAATAACGGGATCCTGCCTTCTCTACGGTAACGCGGCCGGCAAACCCGCCATCGAAATACTTGTCGACGGCCTCACCGATCCGCTCCTCGATGCGCGAGCGAAACGTCTCGCCGATGTCCATGTGCTTCCCGGAAATGCGTAAGCTCATCTGAAAACAGACCTTTCCTGATCAGACATCGAACGGTGTGAGTTTATACGTGTGGCTTGCATGTACAAGGTGCCGCGGCGGATTGTGATGTTCGTTTCGGCCGCGTTTTCCTTTTCCGATGTTCAGCGCCAGCGACCCCTGTTCGGGCCCGTTTCGGCTCAAAGCCTTATGCCGGCGGGCTTCTAGTGAGTTCGGCTGTGCTTGTCAATCGACAGGCCGGCCGGATCACGCGGCGCTGCGTCCGCCACGCGCGGCTGCGGCCAGCATCTTCTTCTCGCGGCGGCGTTGCACCGACGACGGAATGTTGAGTGCTTCCCGGTACTTGGCGACGGTGCGCCGGGCAATGTCGATGCCTTCCCCACGCAACATATCCACAAGCGCATCATCCGAAAGGACGGCGTCAGGCCGCTCCTCGTCGATCAGCTGGCGGATGCGCCCGCGCACCGCCTCCGAGGAGTGCGCGTCGCCGCCCGACGCCGAGGCCAGGGCCGACGAGAAGAAGTAGCGCAGCTCGAACGTACCGCGCGGCGTCATCACGTATTTGTTGACCGTCACCCGGCTGACGGTGGATTCGTGCATGCCGATGGCGTCCGCCACGGTGCGCAGGTTGAGCGGCCGCAGATGGCTGACGCCGCCGACCAGGAACGCGTCCTGCTGCCGGACGATTTCCGAGGCCACCTTGAGGATCGTCTTGGCCCGCTGGTCGAGGCTGCGCGCCAGCCAGTTGGCGTTCTGCAGGCACTCGGTCAGGAAATGCCGGTCGTCGTCGCGCGTCTGCGTCGAAACCCGCGCGTAATAGGCTTCGTTCACCAGCACACGGGGGAGGGTCTCCGGGTTCAGTTCGACAGACCAGCCGCCGTCGCTCGCCGCCTTGACGATCACATCGGGCACGACCGGATCGGCGGTGCCGGTGGAGAAGGCCATGCCGGGCTTGGGGTCCAGCGTGCGGATCTCCGCAAGCATGTCGGCCAGATCCTCCGCGTCGACGCCGCACAGCCTCCCGAGCGCCTGGAAGTCGCGTTTCGCCAGGAGGTCGAGATTGTCGACCATCGCCCGCATCGCCGGGTCGTACCGGTCGCGCGCGATGAGCTGCAGCGCGAGGCACTCGGCCAGATTGCGGGCGAACAGTCCGGGCGGGTCGAGGGTCTGGCAGGTCGCCAGAACGGCGTCCATCTGGGGCCGCGCGGCGCCGATGCGCTCTGCGATCTCGTCGAGATCTGCCAGCATGTAGCCGGCCTCGTCCAGCCCCTCCGCCAGTTCGTGCGCGATCAGAACCTGCGCCGGGTCGGTGAAAGCCAGCGCGATCTGCTCGTTGACATGGTCGCGCAGCGTGCGGGCCGCGGCCGTCGTGTCCTCGAGGTCATAGGAACCGCCGCCCGCGGCCTGCAGGCCGTTGCCGCCGGCGGATTTCCACTGCGCGGAAAGATCGGGGCCGATCCGATCATGGGTTCCCGGATCGTCGGGAAAGAGATTCTCCAGGGAGGCGTCGAGCTTGCCGGAGATGGCTTCGGCGGTATTGTCCGCCGGGCTATCGTTTCCCGTCTTTCCGGTGGCTTCCTGCTCGCGCCATTCGCCGGCCCGGTCGCCGTCTTCCTGCCGTTCGAGGAGCGGATTGCGCTCGATCTCGCTGTCGAGGAAATGCGTCAGCTCCAGATGCGTCATCTGCAGCAGCCGGATCGACTGCAGCAATTGCGGCGTCATGACCAGCGATTGCGTCTGACGCAGGTGGAGTTTCGGCGCAAGCACCATCGGCGAAAAGGCCCCTTTCATCCGGCGGGCAATGCCGGAACAGGGCTGGATTCAATTGGCCCGACTTTTGCTTGTCAAGCGCTATGGGAGAAAACCGTTACCGCCGCCTGCTGCAGGCGACTGGCCGTAGGGGCCAGCCGGGCGCCGCTTTTGCCTAAAGGGTAAAACCTTCGCCCAGGTAGAGACGGCGCACATCGGCATTGCCGACGATGTCGTTGGGCCGGCCATGGGTCAGCACCTGGCCGGCATGGATGATGTAGGCGCGGTCGATCAGACCGAGCGTCTCGCGCACATTGTGGTCGGTGATCAGGACGCCGATGCCGCGCGCCGTGAGATGCCGCACCAGCTGCTGGATGTCGGTGACGGCGATCGGGTCGATGCCTGCGAACGGCTCGTCGAGCAGCATGAAGTTTGGCCGGCTGGCAAGGGCCCGGGCGATCTCCAGCCGCCGCCGCTCGCCGCCCGAAAGCGCCACCGAGGGCGACTTGCGCAAATGGCTGATGTTGAACTCCTCGAGCAGGGAATCGAGGTTCTTCTCGCGCTCCTTGCGGCTCGGCTCCACCACTTCGAGGATGGCGCGGATGTTCTGCTCGACGCTCAGGCCGCGAAAGATCGACGCCTCCTGCGGCAGATAGCCGATGCCCAGCCGCGCGCGGCGATACATCGGCATCGACGTCACGTCATGGCCGTCGATGTGGATCGTGCCCTGGTCGACCGGCACCAGGCCGGTGACCATGTAGAAGCATGTGGTCTTGCCGGCGCCGTTGGGACCCAGGAGGCCGACGGCCTCGCCGGCGCGCACGCCGATCGAGACGCCGCTGACCACCTGACGGCCCTTGTAGGCCTTGGTCAGGCCGCGCGCGATGAGCGTGCCCTTGTAGGTGCGGCCATTGCCGTTTGCCGTGCCGTTGGCCGGGTTCTCGGCCGCCGGCTTTGCGGTCGGCTGCTTGCGTTTTCTGGAAATCAAGGCCGCTTACCGATTGTTCTGGGAGCCTGGGGTCAGCAGCATCTTGACGCGCCCGCCGGAACCGCCGCCCTTGCACCCGTCGAGCTTCGCCAGCCCGCTCTTCATCTGCACGGTCAGCTTGCAGCCGACGATCACGTTCTCGCCCTCCGAAAGGACGACTTCCTTGCCGGAAAGCTCGAGGACCTCGGTCTTCATGTTGAAGGTCCCGCGGTCGCCGGTCGCCACCTGCTTCTCGGACTTGAGATAGACGTTGCCCGCCACTTCCAGCCGGTCGATATTGGCGCTGCCGGTGGCTGCCGAGCCGCCGTCCTTGAGGTAGTAGACGGTCATCGTGCCGGCCTTCAGCAGGGTCGCCCCCTGCACCACGGAGACATTGCCGGAGAACACGGCGACGCTCTCCCCTTCGCGCACTTCCAGTCTCTCGCTCTCGATCTGGATGGGCTGGTCTCCGGAAAGCTGCAGGCCGGTCAGGCGACTCTGCGCGTCCTGGGCAAGGGCTGCTGCCGGAAGGCCGGCCAGAAGGCCCAGTCCGAGAAGCGCCCGGGAGAGCTGGTTGATGCGCATCATATTCCCCTTAATTGCCCTGATTGGCAGACCGCGCGGTCTGTCGGACCTGCGACGGATCGATGGTCACACGCACGCGCTTGTCGAAAACGAACACTTTTCCACCTTCGCTTGCGGCGAATGAATCGGCTGCAATGCGCGTCCCGTCAAGTTCGATCTCCACCGGCTTCGACGATTCGAGGCTGCTGCCCTCGATGTCGATCTGCGCCGACTGAAGGATGGCTGTGATGCCGGAGGTGGTTTTCAGGGAGATGGGGCTGTCGATGTCGAGGCGGTTCTCGCCACGGTTGTAGACCCCGTCCGCCGCCTCGATGGTGGCGAAGGTCTCCTTGTCCACCGGCACATGCGCGCGGATGCCCTCGAGCTCGATGATGTCCTGGCCGCCGATCTTCTGCCGTGCGCGCTCGGCGGTCATCTTGTAGGGCAGGTCGTCGTTGGTGAAACCGTTCAGCTCCGGGCTGGACATGACGAGCGAGCCCCCCTCGATCGAGGCGGAAGCAAGATCGACCGCGCCGCGCGGCGCCGATGCGAAGAAGGAATACCCGACGAAAGCGATGCTGATGACGGCCGCCAATGCCGGCAGCAGGAATTTCAGGAGCCGCACGCGGTCCGAGTGGCGCGCGGCGCGCGCAAAGGCGGCGTCGTCGCGCTCGCTACCACGGATCGCCTGGCTTCGGGCGTCGTCGCCGCGCCCCTGGGCATCACCGGTGACTGGATGGCTCATACTGCAGTTCCGCTCATTCGGGGCCGGGCACCATGGCGAGGCCAGATCAAACATGCGATGAGCGCCATCGGCGTCGCTGCCGGTTCGAAAACACGAAGCCCATGGCGTCAGCAAGCGTTCGCCGACGATAAACCTGGTATGCGTGGCGGGAAAATTCCAGACCCTCAGTACGCCATCGCTGTTTGATTTTCACCCCAATATGGCTATTTTTTGATTAACGACAATGATTTAGGCGCGGTTTGCCGCGCTTTGGCGCGCATTTCGTGCATTTCATGCAACCTGGGCCTGCCGGACCGGATTCTTGCACAAAGGCGGTAGCCCCTAAATGCCGTTTCGACTACAAGGCGCTGGTCCACAATCATCATTCCCGTTGCAAGCGAGGCGGATATGTCCATTCGAGCGGATGACCTGATCGACCGGCGACGTCTCAGGCGAAAGCTGACCTTCTGGCGCGTCGTCGCGCTGGCGGTGATCGTGCTCGCCATCGCCTTCGCGACGCAGCGTCTGCTGGGCGGCTCGGTCGATGTCTCGTCGGACCACATCGCTCAGGTGAAGATCACCGGCACGATCCTCGAGGACGACGCATTGCTGGAGCGGCTCGACCGCATCCGCAAGGCGCCTTCGGTGAAGGGCCTGATCGTCACGATCGATTCGCCCGGCGGGACCACCGCCGGCGGCGAGGCGATCTATGAGGAAATCCGCCGCGTCGCGGCCGAAAAGCCGGTGGTGGCGCAGGTGGGCACGCTCGCTGCCTCCGCTGGCTATATGATCGCCAGCGCGGCCGACCACATCGTCGCCCGCCAGTCGTCCATCGTCGGTTCCATCGGCGTCCTGTTCCAGTTCCCCGATGTCACCGGCCTGATGGACAAGCTCGGCATCAAGCTGGAAGAGGTGAAGTCGTCGCCCATGAAGGCGGAGCCTTCGCCGTTCAACCCGACGACGGAGGAGGAGCGCGCCATGATCCGCTCGATGATCCTCGACAGCTATGACTGGTTCGTCGATCTGGTCGCGGAGCGGCGTCCCCTGTCGCGCGAGGAAGTGCTGAAGCTGGCCGACGGCGCGGTCTACACCGGACGTCAGGCGGCGACACGCAAGCTGGTCGATGAACTGGGCGGCGAGCGCGAGGCGAAGGCCTGGCTGGTGTCGAAGGGCGTCAGCGACAGGCTGGAAATCGTCGAATGGAAGGAAAGCCAGATCGGCGGCGGCTTCTTCCTCCCCGAGATGGCGTCGCGCCTTTTCGGTTCCCCGCTGAACGCCGCCGACATCCTTCGCGAACTCGGCGCGGATCGCATGTTCCTTGACGGTCTGCTATCGGTCTGGCAACCTGAAAATAACAATTAGCCTGACTGAAAAACCAAGCAAAATCATCCAAGTGCCAGGCAATCAGGGCGACGGGAACAAGTCCAATCCAGCGGCGGAAACAGAATCCATGATCAAGTCGGAACTCGTGCAGACAATCGCCAACCGCAATCCGCATCTCTATCTCCGTGACGTGGAAAACATCGTCAACGCGATCTTCGAGGAGATCTCGGATGCGTTAGCGGACGGCAATCGTGTCGAACTGAGGGGATTCGGCGCCTTTTCGGTCAAGAACCGCCCGGCTCGCGTCGGGCGCAACCCGCGCACCGGTGAATCGGTCGAGGTCGAGGAGAAGTGGGTGCCGTTCTTCAAGACCGGCAAGGAATTGCGCGAGCGGCTCAACCTCGAGAAATAGCATCCCTGCGGGGATGACCAATCCAGCAATGGACGCCCAATGGCCAATCGCATTCTTCTTGTCGTCGTTCTCGTGCCGCTGGCCGTGATCATCATCGCCCTGGCGGTCGCCAACCGGGGCGCCGCGCCTTTCACGCTCGATCCCTTCAATCCCGGCAATCCGCTTCTCACCATCGAGTGGCCGCTGTTCATCTATCTTTTCGCCGCGCTCGGTCTGGGCATCGTCATCGGCAGCATGGCCACCTGGCTGCGCCAGGGGCGCTACCGGCGCATCGCGCGCGAACGGAAGAAGGAAGTCGACAAGCTGCGCGAAGCGCCCGCCCGCGCCGGCGGCATGCCGCAACTGCCGCATTCTTCCTGATGCATGTCGCTTTCAAATGAATTCATTTGAAAGACAACGAACGTGCATCATTTCAAAGTGTTACAGCGCCGGCGAACCGCCCGGCGTTTCCATGAAGCGATCATTCCGGTCAAAGATCCCCCAGAACGATAGAGGTTACTGATGCTGAATATCTCGGCGGCCCAGGTCGATGCCTGTCTGACTTCGGCGGATCTGGTCGAAACGCTGCGCACGGCCTTCCGCAAGGGCGCGGTGCAGCCCGTGCGGCATCATCATACGGTTGAACGGCCTGAAGGCAGCGATTCGACGCTGCTCCTGATGCCCGCCTGGAGCGACTTCTCCACCGTCTCGAGCGGGGAGAACGGCTATGTCGGCGTCAAGATCGCGACGGTTTCGCCGGACAACAACGCCATCGGCAAGCCGGCGGTGATGGCGGTCTATCTGCTGATGAACGGCCAGACGGGCGAGCCGCTGGCGTTGATCGATGGCCAGAGCCTGACGGTCTGGCGCACAGCCTGCGCTTCGGGGCTCGCCGCCTCGTATCTGGCGCGCGAGGACGCCTCGCGGCTGCTGATCGTCGGCGCCGGCGCGCTGGCGCCGCTGCTCGCGCGCGCCCATTCCGCGGTTCGTCCCATCCGCACCGTCCGCATCTGGAACCGTTCTCCGGAGAATGCGGTCAAGGTCGCGGCGGCGCTGCGCGACGAAGGCATGGATGCCGCAGCCGTGGACGATCTCGACCGGGCGGTCGCGGAGGCCGACATCGTTTCCTGCGCCACCTTGTCCTCGACGCCGCTGGTGCGCGGCGCCGTCCTGAAGCCCGGAACGCATGTGGACCTCATCGGCGCCTTCACGCCGACGATGCGCGAGAGCGATGACGAGGCCGTCGCCCGCGCGGCCGTGTTCGTCGATACGCGCGCCGCGGCGGTCAAGGAAGCGGGCGACATCGTGCAGGCACTCAAGTCGGGTGCGCTGAAGGAAGAGGATATCAGGGGCGATCTCTACGAGCTGACGCGCGGCGAGAAGCCGGGCCGCAAAAGCGCGGACGAGATCACGCTGTTCAAGTCGGTCGGGGCGGCGATCGAGGATCTGGCGGCCGGCATCGCCGTTTACGAGCGGTGCAGCCGCACGTGAGGCGTGTTGCCTGCCGGCGTGGCCTGTGGCAGAAGCGCGGGCGATGACACCGGATTGGCTATGGCGTTTTGCAGTCAGGTGGAATCACCTGACGTCTGCATAAACGCGGAAAAACAACGAGATTGACCCGTTCAGCGTTTCCGTGAACGGTGGACGGGTCTAGGACCCCGGAGACCCGATTGAAGCCTGCGCGCGCCAAGCACCGGAATGACCGGCGCGAACCCCGAAGATCGCCGGAGCCGCGCGAGAAGCCGCAGCGGCAGGCCGAGCAGAGCGCGCGCCCGGCGCCGCCGCGCCGTGCCGGAAAGCTGCCCGACGAGCGCCTTCCGGTCATTCTCGAAGTGCTGCCCAATGAGGACTATGCGCTGATCGATTCCGGCGCGGGGCGCAAGCTGGAGCAGTACGGTCCCTATCGCATCGTCCGGCCCGAGGGCCAGGCCATCTGGCAGCCGGCGCTGGGCCCGCTCGAATGGAACGAAGCGGATGCCGTCTTCACCGGCGACACGGACGAGGAAGGCATGGGCCGCTGGCGCTTCCCGCGCGAACCGCTCGGCGAAACCTGGCCGATGCGCCATGACGGGATCGACTATCTCGGCCGCTTCACCTCTTTCCGCCATGTCGGGGTTTTCCCAGAGCAGGCGACGCACTGGTCGCATATGGAAACGCTGGTGCGCGGGGCGGGGCGCCCCGTCAAGGTCCTGAACCTGTTTGGCTATACCGGTCTTGCCTCGCTCGTCGCGGCGCGCGCCGGCGCCGAGGTGACTCATGTGGACGCGTCGAAGAAGGCGATCGGCTGGGCGCGCGAGAACCAGGAGATGGCCGGCCTTTCGGACAGGCCGATCCGCTGGATCTGCGAGGATGCGGTAAAATTCGCCGAGCGCGAGGAACGGCGCGGCAATGCCTATGACATCGTCCTGTTCGACCCGCCGGCCTACGGGCGTGGACCCAAGGGCGAGGTCTGGCAGCTGTTCGAAGACCTGCCCTATCTGGCAAATCTCTGCCGCTCGATCCTGACGCCGAAGCCGCTGGCCGTGGTGCTCACCGCCTATTCCATCCGGGCGTCCTTTTTCGCCATCCACGCGCTGATGCGCGACACCTTCGCCGGCATGGGCGGCTGCGTGGAATCGGGCGAGCTGGTGATCCGCGAGCAGTCGGCGGGCCGCGCGCTGTCGACCTCCCTGTTCTCGCGCTGGGTGGCCACATGAGCGGGCATGAAAGAGAGCGGCGGGCGCCGGGGCAGGTGAAGGAAGTCACCAGCCTGACCAATCCGATCATCAAGGATATCCGCGCCCTGGCGCTGAAGAAATTCCGCGACCGTGAGCATCTCTTCATGACCGAGGGTCTGAAGCTGGTCATCGATGCCTTCGAGGCCGGCTGGACGATCCGCACGCTGCTCTACGCCAAGGCCGGCCGCGGCAACGACGCGGTGGAAAGGTTGGCCGCCCGCACCGTCGCCGCCGGCGGCCTGGTGCTCGTGGTCAGCGAGAAAGTTCTTTCGGCGGTGACTCGGCGCGACAACCCGCAGATGGTCGTCGGCGTGTTCGAGCAGAAGACGCTCCCGCTCGACGCGGTCAGGCCGGCTGACGCCGATGTCTGGGTGGCGCTCGACCGGGTGCGCGATCCCGGCAATCTCGGAACCATCCTGCGCACCGCCGATGCGGTGGGCGCCAAGGGCGTCATCCTCGTCGGTGACTGCACGGACTCGTTCTCCATCGAGACGGTGCGCGCCACGATGGGCTCGATCTTCGCCGTGCCGATCGTCCGCGCCAGTCCGGAGGCGTTCCTCGCCTGGCGGCGCGGCTATGCGGGGCGCATGGTCGGCACGCATCTCGAAGGCTCGGTCGATTACCGCACGGTCGATTACCGCAAGGGGCCGACCCTGCTGATGATGGGCAACGAGCAGCAGGGCCTGCCCGAAAACCTGGCGTCGGCCTGCGACACGCTGGTGCGCATCCCGCAGGCCGGGCGCGCCGATTCGCTCAACCTGGCGGTCGCCACCGGCGTGATGCTCTACGAGATTCGCCGCCACGCACTGCCGCTCGAAGACAGGAGCAAGGCATGAACCCGCGCGCCATCGCGCTCTACGGTCTCCTGACGCTGGCCTTCGCGCTGGCCGACCAGCTCGTCAAGGAACTGGTCGAGACGACGCTGCCGCTGCACGAGAAGATCGACGTCCTGCCCTTCCTGGCGCTGCTCCACGCGCGCAACACCGGCATCGCCTTCTCGATGTTCTCCGGCATGAGCGGCACCGGCCTGAGCATCGTCATGGCGGGGGTGATCGTTTTCATCGGCTATCTGGCGATGCGCACGGGCGCCGCGCAGCACTGGGCCAGGCTCGGCTTCGCGCTCATCCTGGGCGGCGCCTTTGGCAACCTGATCGACCGGCTGACCAACGGCTACGTGACCGACTACATCTACTTCCACACGCCGGTCTGGTCCTTCGCCATCTTCAACCTGGCGGACGCCTTCATCACGGTCGGCGCGGGGCTGGTGATCCTCGACGAGCTGCTCGACTGGCGGCGCGCCCGCGCCGCGCGCGGCAAGCAGACGGATTGACCGCGCGCCGCCATCGCCGCAAAGTCCGTCCGGTATCATTCAACGGCAAGCCGAGGTAAGCGATGACGGATAGGTTTCAGGCGGTTCTGATTTCGCGCGACGAGGACAAGAACCAGTCCGTCGACATGGTCGAGCTGACCGAGGACGACCTGATGGAGGGCGATGTCACCGTTGCCGTCGAGGCCACCACGGTGAACTACAAGGACGGGCTCGCCATCACCGGAAAGGCGCCCGTCGTCCGCCGCTTCCCGCTGGTTCCGGGCATCGACTTCGCCGGCACGGTCACCCGCACCAGCCATGCGGGCTGGAAGGAAGGCGACAGGGTCATCCTCAATGGCTGGGGCGTCGGCGAGACCCATTACGGCGCCTATGCGGCCCGCGCCCGGGTCAATGGCGACTGGCTGGTGCCGCTGCCCGAGGGCATGAGCGCGCGCGATGCAATGGCGGTCGGCACGGCGGGCTACACGGCCATGCTGTGCGTCATGGCGCTCGAGCGCCACGGCATTACGTCGGCACGCGGACCCGTCGTGGTCACCGGAGCCGCCGGCGGCGTCGGCTCCGTGGCGGTGGCCCTGCTCGCCGGCCTCGGCCATCACGTCATCGCCTCGACCGGCCGTCCCGCCGAGGCCGACTATCTGAAGGGGCTGGGCGCGGCCGAGATCATCGCCCGCGACGAGCTGTCCGGTCCGGCGAAGCCGCTCGGCAAGGAGCGCTGGGCGGGCGGCGTCGACGCGGTGGGCAGCCACACGCTGGCGAACGTGCTGTCGATGACCTCCTATGGCGGGGCTGTGGCGGCCTGCGGCCTGGCGCAGGGCATGGACCTGCCGGCGAGCGTCGCCCCGTTCATCCTGCGCGGCGTCTCGCTGCTCGGCGTCGATTCCGTCATGGCGCCGAAGGAACTGCGGCTGGAGGCCTGGCGTCGGATCGCCACGGAACTCGACCATGCCAAGCTCGCGGCCCTGTCTACGCTCGTGCCCTTCGGGGACGTCATTTCCGCTGCGGCCGACATCGTGGAAGGCAGGATTCGCGGCCGCGTCGTGGTCGAGATGCCCTGAGTGGCGGGTCGTTAAAATTGTAGAGACCCGCCAAAAGCTTCTGTAATTCTCGTCCGTTATCGTCTTCGTCATGAACGGGGCGGAACACCAACTTCTGGAAACGGACGGCGATACGGCTGCGCCAAAGGCGCATCGGAGCGAACGGCTGCGCATCGATCCGCCGGCGCTGGTGCCGCAGCTCGTCCGCCCGCCGCGCCGCTACGCCGAAATGATCGTCGGGATCGCGGTCATGCTGATCGCGGGTCTTGCCCATCTGACGGGCGCTGCCCCGCTGATCAGCCTGTTTCTGGCGGCGCTTGGCGCCATCGGCCTGGCCATCGCGCTGCACACGGCGGCCGCCGACGAACACCTCGTGACCACGCTCGCCCGCAAGGAAGCGGACAGCCGGGGCGAGCTGGAAGACCTCGCCGACCGCATGTGGGAGCTGCGCGAGAGCGAGGAGCGCTTTCACGGTCTGGTCGATGCGCTCGGCGACCTGATCGTCCACCGCGACCGCAACGGGCGCATCGTCTATGTGAACCGGATCTTCGCCGAACTTCTCGACCGCGAATCCGACACGCTCATCGGCCGCACGCTCAGCCAGCTCGGCATCGATATCGGCCTGGTGCCGGATGCGGCCTTCTCGGGCGGCGAGTGTTTGAGTTCTACGGATGTGGCGATCCACACCCGTAACGGCATGCGCTGGTATTCCTGGATCGAGCATTCCGTGCGCGACGAGAAGGCGGGTTCCGTTTCGCATCGCGCCATTGCCCGCGACATCACCGCCCGCAAGCGCGCCGAAACGGCGCTGATCAACGCCCGCGAACGCGCCGAGCAGGCAAGCCGCGCCAAATCCAGTTTTCTCGCCACTGTCAGCCACGAGATCCGCACGCCCA
Organism: Nitratireductor pacificus pht-3B; assembly: GCF_000300335.1. GTDB lineage: Bacteria > Pseudomonadota > Alphaproteobacteria > Rhizobiales > Rhizobiaceae > Nitratireductor > Nitratireductor pacificus. The sequence continues at coordinate 112,934 of NZ_AMRM01000004.1, forward strand.
TGAACGGCATCATGGGGATGGCGACATTGCTGGCGGACACCAACCTGACCGCCGAGCAGCGCACCTATGTCGGCGCGGTCTCGACCTCGGCGAGCGCGCTGGTGGCGCTGATCGAGGACCTGCTCGACTATTCGAAGATCGAGGCGGGACGCCTCGAGCTCGAGCAGCAGCAGATATCCGTGCACGACATGGCCGAGAACGTGGTGGAGCTGCTGGCGGCGCGCGCCTTCGCCAAGAACATCGGCCTCGGCTGCTATATCGCGCCCGACGTGCCGTCGACGATCACCGCCGATCCGGGCCGCTTGCGCCAGGTTCTGATGAACCTTCTGGGCAATGCGGTCAAGTTCACGGATGCGGGCGGTGTTGCCGTGTCGCTGACGCGCGGCGAGAAGAACGGCGCACCCGCGCTGCGCATCGCCGTTGCCGATTCGGGGCCGGGCCTCGAGAAGGAAGACATCACCCGCATCTTCAAGGATTTCGAGCAGGTGGACGGCAGTTCCACCCGCCGCCACGGCGGCGCCGGACTCGGCCTCGCCATCACCAAGCGCATCGTCGATGCCATGCAGGGATCGATCACCGTGGCCAGCACGCCCGGCGAGGGATCCGAGTTCGCCGTCCTGTTGCCGCTCGAAAGCGCGCCGGAGCGCGCCGTGGTCGAGCCGATCCTCGCCCATGTGAACGCCGTCATCCTGTCGCCGCACGTGGAGGAGGCCGAGACCATCGCCATGACCATCCGTGTTTATGGCGGGCGCGCGGCGATCGCCGCCAATGCCGAGGACGCGGCGCGCCTGGCGGAGGAAGCAGGCAGGCCGTTCGACACGATGCTGATCGATGCGGCGCTCGAGAGCGACGATGGCAGCCTGATTGCGCGCCTGCATCAGTCCGGCGTCAGCGCGGGCCGCGCCCTGACGCTGATCACGCCGTCGGAGCGCGGTCGCCTCGCCGCGTTTCGCGCCAGCGGCTACGGCGCCTTCCTGGCGCGCCCGGTGCGCGGCAAGACCCTGCTGCGGCAGCTTCTGAGCGAACATGGCGAGATCGCGCTTCCGGTGGTCGGAGCGGACAAGGCCGGATCGGTCCCGGAAGCTCCGCCGGTGCAGGACAAGGCGGGGCTTCGGGTGCTGGTCGCCGAGGACAACGAGATCAACGCGATGCTGGCGCGCGCCGCGCTCACCAAGGGCGGGCACAGGGTCGATCTGGTATCGAACGGGCGTGCGGCCGTGGAAGCGGTGAGCGATGCCGGCCATCGCTACGACGTGGTGCTGATGGATCTGCACATGCCCGTGATGGATGGGCTGGACGCGATCAACGCCATCCGCCGGCATGAGGAGGAGACAGGCCTCGCCCCCGTTCCGATCCTCGTCCTGTCCGCCGACGGCCAGGAAAAGACCCGGCACGGCGTTCTCGCGCACGGCGCGAACGGCTTCGTCACCAAGCCGCTCGACCCGGACAAGCTTCTCTCCGCGCTGGAGATGCACGCGGCCGGTTGAGCCGGCAGTTGCCGCTCGGGACCGGCGCCTGTAGTGTCATAGTTCTGTCGCAACAGGCCACTATTCCAGCGGCAGTTTGATGCGGAGGAGAATCAGCAATGCAAGGCATGGCGCTGAACGGTACCGCCTTCCTCGAAGATGTCGGCCAGCCGCCGCTTTCCGGCAATCCCGGCGAAATCGCCGAGGATGGTCTGCTGGGGCGCATCGGCCCGCTGCAGGTGCGGCTGGCGCGTGACGAACGCGAGATCGCCGCGGCCCAGACGATTCGCTTCCGCGTGTTCTACGACGAGATGGGCGCGCGCCCCTCGGGCGAGGCCGCGCTGCAGGATCGTGATTCGGACGGTTTCGACAGCGTCTGCGACCATCTTCTCGTGATCGACAGCACGCTTCCCGGCGACGATATGGACCGCATCGTCGGCACCTACCGCCTGCTGACGCCGGAAGGGGCCGGCCGGATGGGGCGCTTCTATTCCCAGGATGAATTCGCCATCGAGGGCCTGATGGCCAGGCATGCCGGACGGCGGTTCCTCGAACTCGGGCGCTCCTGCGTCCTGCCGCCCTACCGCACCAAGCGGACCATCGAATTGCTCTGGCAGGGAATCTGGGCGTATTGCCGTCGGATGCGTATCGACGTGATGATGGGCTGCGCTTCTTTCCCCGGAATTGTGCCGGCGGCGCATGCGGAGGCCCTGTCGTTTCTGGGCCATTTCTGCCAGGCCGAGGGCGACTGGCACGTGCGCGCGGTCGCCAGTCGCTTCGCGCCCATGGACCTGATGCCGAAGGAGGCGGTCCAGGCGCGCTCGGCCCTCACGGCCATGCCCCCGCTGGTGAAAGGCTATCTGCGGCTCGGCGCGCGCTTCGGCGAGGGCTGCGTGATCGACCACGACTTCGGCACCACGGATGTGTTCGTCGTGCTTCCGGTGGAGGCGATCTCGGATCGCTATATCAACTATTACGGTGCTGACGCGCAGCGCTTCGCTGCGTGATCAGCCTCCTTCTCCCCGCCTGCGGGGAGAAGATGCCGGCAGGTGGATGAGGCGTGGGCGACGTCGCCCTTACGCCCCCGCGTTGTAGGCTGCGATGGCGGCCATGTTGACGATGTCGGAATCCTTGGCGTTCAGCGAGACGATCTGCACCGGCTTGTTCAGGCCGACGAGCAGTGGCCCGATAACGGTCGAGCCGCCCAATTCCTGCAGCATCTTGGTCGAGATCGACGCCGAATGGAACGCCGGCATGACGAGCACGTTGGCCGGTCCCGACAGGCGGCAGAACGGGTATTGCTGCATCAGCCGCGCGTTCAGCGCCACGTCCGCCGCCATCTCGCCGTCATACTCGAAATCGACACGCCGCTTGTCGAGGATCTTCACCGCTTCCTGGACGCGCTCGGAGCGCTCGCCGGGCGGATGGCCGAAGGTCGAGTAGGCGAGCATGGCGACGCGCGGCTCGTAGCCCATGCGACGCGCCTGGCCGGCGGCCTCCTCGGCGATGTCGGCCAGTTCCTCCGCATTGGGCATGTCGTGGACGGCAGTGTCCGCGACCAGAACCGTGCGTCCCCGGCACAGCGCCAGCGAAACGCCGATCACCCGGTGCCCTGGCTTGGCGTCAATCACCCGGCACACGTCGTCGAGCACGGTCGAATAATTGCGCGTCACGCCGCTGACCATCGCATCCGCATCGCCCAGCGCCACCATGGTTGCGGCGAAGTGATTGCGGTCGTTGTTGATCAGCCGCTGGGCGTCGCGGAAGAGATAGCCCTTCCGCTGGAGGCGTTCGTAGAGATAGTCGGCATAGATGCCGTTGCGCCGCGACAGGCGGGCATTGATGATCTCGATGCCGGGCTTGGAGAGGTCGACGCCGGCATTGCGCGCCGTTTCCTTGATCTGCTCCTCGCGGCCGAGCAGGATCGCCGTGCCGAGCTTCTGGTTCACATAGGATGCCGCCGCGCGCATCACCTGTTCTTCCTCGCCCTCGGCGAAGACGACGCGCTTCGGCTGGCGGCGCACCCGGTCGTAGATGCGCTGCAGGGTCGAGGCGATGGGGTCGCGCCGGGCCGAAAGCTCGTTGGCGTATTTCTCCATGTCGAGGATCGGCCGCCGCGCCACGCCGGAATCCATCGCCGCCCTGGCAACCGCCACCGGGATCGCCGAGATCAGCCGCGGATCGAACGGCACGGGAATGATGTAGTTGGGACCGTATTTCGGCCGGTTGCCCTGATAGGCCGCCGCCACGTCGTCCGGCACGTCCTGGCGGGCGAGTTCGGCGAGCGCCTCGGCGGCCGCCACCTTCATCGCATCATTGATCGTGGTGGCGCGCACGTCGAGCGCGCCGCGGAAGATGTAGGGGAAACCGAGCACGTTGTTGACCTGGTTCGGATAATCCGAGCGGCCGGTCGCCATGATGGCGTCGGTGCGGATATCCGCCACCTCCTCCGGCGTGATCTCCGGATCGGGATTGGCCATGGCGAAGATGATCGGGTTCTTGGCCATGGACTGCACCATGGCGGGCGTCAGCGCCCCCTTGGCCGAAAGGCCGAAGAAGATGTCCGCGCCGTCCAGCGCCTCGGCCAGCGTGCGCAGCTTGGTCTCCACCGCATGCGCCGACTTCCACTGGTTCATCCCTTCCTTGCGGCCCTTGTAGACGACGCCCTTGGTGTCGCACAGGATGACGTTCTGCGGCGAGAAGCCGAGCGACTTGGCAAGCTCGATACAGGCGATGCCGGCGGCGCCCGCGCCGTTGCAGACGAGCCGCGCCGTCTTCATGTCGCGGTCGGTCAGGTGCAGCGCGTTGATCAAGCCGGCCACGGCGATGATCGCCGTGCCGTGCTGGTCGTCATGGAAGACGGGGATGTCCATCAGCTCGCGCAGCCGGCTTTCGATGATGAAGCACTCGGGCGCCTTGATGTCTTCCAGATTGATGCCGCCGAAGGACGGGCCGAGCAGCTTGACGCAGTCGACGAAGGCGTCGGCATCTTCGGTATCGACCTCGAGGTCAATCGAATCCACGTCAGCGAAGCGCTTGAACAGAACCGACTTGCCTTCCATCACCGGTTTGGAGGCCAGCGCGCCGAGATTGCCGAGGCCGAGGATCGCCGTGCCGTTGGTGATGACGGCCACCATGTTGCCGCGCGTCGTGTAGTCGAAGGCGCGGCTGGGATCCTCGGAAATGGCCACGACTGGCACCGCGACGCCGGGCGAATAGGCGAGCGAGAGATCGCGCTGCGTCGCCATCGGCTTGGTGGGCGTGATCTCCAGCTTGCCGGGACGGCCCATCGAATGGAAATCCAGCGCTTCCTGCGGGCTGACGGACGGACCCTGTCGTTCGGACTTTTCTTTGGCGGCCATGATTTTGTCTCGTTCCTCCCGGGGATCGGCGCGTGGCTCGTGCTTTCTGTGGAGTTTTGCAAGTGAGCGGTGCATAACGCTACACTTTCGCCCAGTAAATGGCCAAGCAGTTTGAAGCTGCTTCGATGCAGGAATTCAACCAGGCGGGAGCTCTCCTTGAACGACGAAACGCCGATGCGCCGTCCTGAAATGCAGGCCGCCGCCGCGACGCCGATGATGGCGCAGTACATCGAGATCAAGACGGCCAATCCCGATTCGCTCTTGTTCTACCGGATGGGCGATTTCTACGAACTGTTCTTCGACGACGCAGAGGTGGCGAGCCGCGCGCTCGGCATCACCCTGACCAAGCGCGGCAAGCACCAGGGCGACGACATTCCCATGTGCGGCGTGCCGGTGCATGCCGCCGACGACTATCTGCAGAAGCTGATCGGTCTCGGCCATCGCGTCGCCGTCTGCGAGCAGATGGAGGACCCGGCGGAAGCCAAGAAGCGCGGCTCCAAATCCGTGGTGCGGCGCGACGTGATCCGCCTCGTCACGCCGGGCACCATCACCGAGGAGAAGCTCCTCGATCCCGCCGAGAGCAACTATCTTATGGCGCTCGGCCGCGTGAAGGGCGGCGAGGGCGAAAGCCTGGCACTCGCCTGGATCGACATCTCCACGGGCGCCTTCCGTGTCGCCGCGACCGGCGCCGATCGCCTGCTGGCCGACATACTGCGCATCGACCCGCGCGAACTGATCGTCGCCGAGCCGGTCTATCATGAGGCCGGACTGCGTCCCGTCTTCGACGTTCTTGGCCGCACCGCCAGCCCGCAGCCGGCCAATCTGTTCGATTCCGCCTCGGCGGAGATGCGCCTGACGCGCTTCTACGAGGTCGCCACCCTCGAAGGGTTCGGCCATTTCTCGCGCGCCGAACTGTCGGCCGTTTCGGGCATCATCGCCTATGTGGAGAAGACCCAGAAGGCGGAGCGCCCGCCGCTCGGCCGCCCAGAGCGCGACGCGGAAGGGGCGAGCCTTTTCATCGACGCTGCGACGCGCGCCAATCTGGAGCTTGCCCGCACGCTGTCCGGCAACCGCGAGGGCAGCCTCCTGAAGGCGATCGACCGGACCGTCACCGGCGCGGGCAAGCGCCTGCTGGCCGAACGGCTGATGTCGCCCCTGACCGATCCGGGCCATATCCGGGAACGGCTCGACGCGGTGTCCTTCTTCCTCGCCGATCCTTCGCTGCGCGAGGCCGCGCGCGCGCTCCTGAAGGGTGTTCCCGATTTCGCCCGTGCCCTCTCGCGCCTGGCGCTCAACCGTGGCGGTCCGCGCGACCTGGGCGCGCTGGCGGCGGGCTTCTCCGCTGCCGCCGGCATTGCCGATCTTTTCGAGACGCCTGACCTGCCCGCCGAGGTTGCGGGGATTCGCGACGTGGTGCGCGCGCTGCCCTACGGGATCGCGGCGCATCTGGAGCGGGCGCTGGCCGACGAGCTGCCGCTGCTCAAGCGCGACGGCGGCTTCGTCCGCGCGGGCTACGATGCCGAGCTGGACGAGATGCGCGCCCTGCGCGACCAGTCGCGACGGGTGATCGCTGGAATGGAGCGCGACCTGATCGAGGAGACGGGCATCCGCTCCCTGAAGATCCGCCATAACAACGTGCTCGGCTACTACATCGAGGTGACGGCCAACAACGCCCAGGCGCTGAACGGCAGCGACGAGGCCAAGGCCCGTTTCATCCACCGCCAGACCATGGCCAACGCCATGCGCTTCACGACGACCGAATTGGCGGAGATGGAGACCAAGATCGCCAACGCCGCCGCCCGCGCTCTGACCATCGAGCTGGCGGTCTTCGACGCGCTGCAGAAGGAAGCGGTCGATGCCGCCGCGGCCATCCGCGCCGCGGCCGATGCGCTGGCGATGGCCGATGTGTCGACGGCGCTCGCCACACTCGCCGAGGCGGAAAATTACTGCCGCCCGCAGGTGGACGAGAGCCTAGATTTCCACATCGAGGGCGGCAGGCATCCGGTGGTGGAACAGGCGCTGCGCAAGCAGCTTGCCGAGCCTTTCGTTGCGAATGACTGCGACCTCTCGCCCGTCGGGGACGAGAAATCCGGCGCGATCTGGCTGCTCACCGGCCCCAACATGGGTGGTAAGTCGACCTTCCTGCGCCAGAACGCGTTGATCGTCGTGATGGCGCAGATGGGGTCCTTCGTGCCGGCGGCGGAGGCCCGCATCGGCATGGTCGATCGGCTGTTCAGCCGCGTCGGCGCGTCCGACGATCTGGCGCGCGGCCGCTCGACCTTCATGGTCGAGATGGTCGAGACCGCCGCCATTCTCAATCAGGCCGGCGAGCGGGCGCTGGTCATCCTCGACGAGATCGGCCGCGGCACGGCGACCTTCGACGGCCTCTCCATCGCCTGGGCGGCTGTCGAGTATCTGCACGAGCAGAACCGTTGCCGCGCGCTGTTCGCCACGCATTTCCACGAGATGACGGCGCTTTCTGAGAAGCTGCCGCGCCTTGCCAACGTCACCATGCGGGTGAAGGAGTTTGACGGCGAGGTGGTGTTCCTGCACGAGGTGGGACGCGGCGCGGCGGATCGCTCCTACGGCGTGCAGGTGGCGCGCCTTGCCGGCCTGCCGCACGCGGTCGTTGAGCGCGCCCGCGAGGTGCTGCACCAGCTCGAGGAAGGCGAGATGTCCGGCAAGGCCTCGAAGCTGATCGACGACCTGCCCCTGTTCTCCATCGCGATGAAGAAGGAGCCGGCGAAAGCAAAGGCGCCGGACCGGCTCGGCGAGGAACTTGCGACCGTCAATCCGGACGAGCTGACCCCGCGCGAGGCGCTGGACATGCTCTACCGGTTGAAGGGGATCGCTTCGAAGGGGTAGCGCCACGCCCCTCATCCGCCTGCCGGCACCTTCTCCCCGCTCGCGGGGAGAAGGAGGATGACCGCAACGCCGAGGCCCCCCTCTCCCCACAGGCGGGGGTCCGAAGGACGGGTCGAGACCCGTGGCTCGACCCCGGTTGGGTAAGGGTGAGGGGCGTGCGCGCCCCGTCAATCGTTCAGCGCATCCCCCCAATCAGCCTTGCGTGCCGCCTTGAACACCGATCCTTCGCGCCGCGTCACCAGCCTATCCTCAAGGCTGCCGTCCGCACGGCAAAGCTTCAGCCGCACCATGCCGCTCGCTGCCTTCGGCGGGGCGAGAACCCGGGCGTAGACACCCCCGGAAGGATGGCGCGAGACCGCGATGTAGCTGAACTTCTCGTCCTCCCATGGCACCTCGCCGCCCTTCGCCCTGCGGTGCAGGCGCGAGCGGGCGACGCGGCGTGAGAAGTGGCACCAGTCGGGTGGGCTGACGGGGCAGGGGGCATGATGCGGGCAGGGCGCGACGACATGGGCGCCAAGCGCGATCAGGCGGCTGCGCGCCGCCAGGATCCGTTGCCAGCCGGTCGGCGTGCCCGGTTCGACGATCAGCAGCGTGTCCCCGGTCAAGTGCCAGAGCCGGTCGATCAGTGCCGCGCGCGTGGCCGGCGCGAGTTCGTCGAGCACGTAGCACAGAGTTACGAGATCGGCCTCGCCGGCGCCCGGCAACCCGTCCTCGACGCTGGCGTCCCGCCAGGAAAGCGCTGCTCCCGCACTGGCGGCGAGGTTCTGGCCGGCCTGCCGCATGGCGGGGCTTGCCTCGACCATTTCCGCCGCGCGCAGGTCCGGCCACCGGTCGAGCGCGGCCCAGAAAGCGGTGCCGGGGCCTGCACCGATGTCGAGCAGACGCTGCGGTGCGAACGAAGCGCGGCGCTCTGCCAGATCGTCCATCGCCCGGCGTACCGCTGCATAGGTGGCGGGCAGGCGCGTCGCCAGATAGGCTTTCGCCGCCAGCGCATCCCCCACATGCAGCCGCCCGTCGCGCGTTTCGCTGCGATAGCGGCGCGACAGGATGTCGGCTGCGCGCTGGATGTCGGCGAGCGGCGCTCCCTCAAGCATCGCGTCGACCGCCTGGCGAAGGGTTGCGGGAAGCTCCATCGGAAACCGGTGTCCTGCCGTGTGAGATCGCGCCGGCTTAACCGCAAGGCGGGTGCGGCGCAACACTGAGTGCTTTGCAGCCGTTCCGCGACGTGGCAAAACACGCTATACAGCGCCGCCGGCGACCCTGTTCACTCCGCAGGCTTGCCGGCCGGAACGGGAAATACATGGCCAAGATTCCTCTCAAGCTCGACCAGATCATCGACGGGGCGGCGCTGCGTGCCGAGCTCGGCGCCCTGGCCGGACAGGTGAGCGGTGCGGAGCTGCGCAAAGCGGTGATGGCGGCTCTGAAGGCGCGCATCGCCGAGGGGCGCAAAGCCGCCGAGGTCATGCTGATGGCCGATGGCGGCGGCACGGCCTGCGCGGCGCGCCTGTCGCACCTGATGGACGAGGTGATCGGAGCCCTCCATCACTTCGCCGCCACCCATATCTATCCCTCGCAGAACCCCTCCTCGGCCGAGCGCATGGCGATCGTCGCGGTCGGCGGCTATGGCCGCGGCACGCTGGCGCCCGGTTCCGACATCGATCTCCTGTTCCTGCTGCCCTACAAACAGACCCCCTGGGGCGAGCAGATCGTCGAATATGCGCTCTACATGCTGTGGGACATGGGGCTGAAGGTCGGCCACGCCACCCGCAACATCGACGAGTGCATTCGCCAGGCGCGCACCGACATGACGATCCGCACGGCGGTGCTGGAAGCCCGCTTCGTCTGCGGCGAGGAGGCGCTGTACGACGAGCTGGTCGAGCGCTTCGACGAGGAGGTGGTCAAGGACACGGGCGCCGAATACAGCCAGGCGAAGCTCGCCGAGCGCGACCTGCGCCACGCCAAGGCGGGCGAGAGCCGCTATCTGGTCGAGCCGAACGTCAAGGACGGCAAGGGGGGCCTGCGCGACCTGCACACGCTGTTCTGGATCGGCAAGTATTTCTACCGCGTGCGCGAGGCCGACGAGCTGGTCGGCAAGGGTGTCTTCACCCGCAAGGAATATCTGCAGTTCCGCAAGGCGGAGGATTTCCTCTGGGCGGTGCGCTGCCACATGCATTTCCTCACCGGAAAGCCCGAGGAACGCCTGCATTTCGACATCCAGCGCGACATCGCCGAGCGCCTAGGCTACACCAGCCATCCGGGCCTTTCAGCGGTCGAGCGCTTCATGAAGCACTACTTCCTGACCGCTAAGGCCGTCGGCGACCTGACGCGCATTTTCTGCGCGGCGCTGGAGGAGGAGCAGGGCAAGCACGTGCCCGGCTTCAACCGCTTCTTCATGACCTTCTCGCGCCGCCGCAGGAAGCTTGCCGGCACCAGCGACTTCATCGTCGACAACCACCGCATCAACGTCGCCGACGAGGGCGTCTTCGAGCGCGATCCGGTCAACCTGCTCCGGCTGTTCTGGTTCGCCGACAGGCACGGGCTGGAATATCATCCCGAGGCGCTCAAGCTGCTCACGCGCTCGCTGAAGCTGATCGACCGCAATCTGCGCCGCGACAGGGAGGCGAACCGCCTCTTCATGGACATCCTGACGTCCGACCGCGACCCGGCGCTCAACATGCGCCGCATGAACGAGGCCGGCGTGCTCGGCAAGCTCATCCCCGACTTCAACAAGATCGTGGCGATGATGCAGTTCAACATGTACCACCACTACACGGTGGACGAGCACCTGATCCGCTGCATCGGCATCCTGTCGGAGATCGAACACGGCGACGGCGAGAAGCTGCATCCCCTGTCGCATTCGCTGATGCCGTCGCTGAAGGCATGGCGGCCCGTGCTCTACACGGCGATCCTGCTGCACGACATCGCCAAGGGCCGGCCGGAGGATCATTCCACCGCCGGCGCGAGGATCGCCCGCAGGCTGTGCCCGCACATGGGCTTCGACGCCAAGGAAACCGAGATGATCGCCTGGCTGGTCGAGCACCATCTCGACATGTCGATGGTGGCCCAGACCCGCGACCTGAATGACCGCAAGACCATCCAGGACTTCGCCGACACGGCGCAATCGGTCGAGCGGCTGAAGCTGCTGCTGGTGCTGACGGTCTGCGACATTCGCGGCGTCGGCCCGGGCGTATGGAACGGCTGGAAGGGGCAGCTCCTGCGAACCCTCTACTATGAAACAGAAGTTCTCCTGACGGGCGGCTTCTCGGAAGCCTCGCGCGCGATCCGCGCCGACGAGGCGCGCCAGCGGCTGGCGCAGGCGCTTGCCGAGCGTCAGTGGCCGCAGGCCGACATCGACGCCTATCTCGACCTGCACTACACCGCCTATCTGCTGGCCGTCGATCTGGAGGACCAGCTCCGCCACGCCGAATTCATCCGCGAGGCGGACGGGCAGGACCGCGCGCTCGCCACCATGGTCAAACCGCACACCTTCGAGGCAGTGACGGAGATCACCGTCTTCGCGCCCGACCACCCGCGCCTGCTGTCGATCATCGCGGGGGCCTGTTCGGCGGCCGGCGCGAACATCGTCGATGCGCAGATCTTCACCACCACGCATGGCCGCGCGCTCGACACGATCCTGATCAGCCGCGAGTTCGACTTCGACGCCGACGAGCGCCGCCGCGCCGAGCGCATCGGCAAGCTGATCGAGGACGTCCTGTCCGGCAAATCCTACCTGCCGGAGATGATCGAGAAGCGCGCCAAGCCGCGCCGCGGCACCAAGGCCTTCCGGGTCGTGCCGCGCGTCGAGATCGGCAACACGTTGTCGAACCGTTTCTCGGTCGTCGAGGTGCGCGGGCTGGATCGCCCAGGACTGCTCTCGGAGCTGACCGAGACCCTTTCCGACCTGTCGCTCGACATCGCCTCGGCGCACATCACCACCTTCGGCGAGAAGGTTATCGATACGTTCTACGTGACCGACCTGACCGGCCAGAAGATCGTCAGTCCGGACCGGCTGGAGACCATCCGCAAGACCCTGCTGCAAACGCTGGAAAGCGGCGTCGAGCGGCCCGCCAAGGGCAAGACCAAGGCCAGGGTGGCCGCGGAATGAGGGGCAGCCCATTCGCTTTCGGCGGGACTGCCCCCCTCTGCCCTGCCGGGCATCTCCCCCTCAGGGGGGGAGATCGGCTTTCGTCGATGTCCTGTGCTTCCTCTTTTGTTGAGAACTGGCGAAAACCTCGGTCTCGGCCAATCTCCCCCCTTGAGGGGGAGATGCCCGGCAGGGCAGAGGGGGGTGATGCCGGGCGCCACCGCAAATCTGGACTTAGTCACCCATGAGCCTCATCAAAAAGTTCGCCAGCGTCGGCAGCGCCACCATGGCAAGCCGCATCCTGGGCTTCGCGCGCGAGGCTCTGATCGCGGCGGCGCTCGGCGTCGGGCCGGTGACGGACGCCTTCTACGCCGCCTTCCGCTTTCCGAACCTGTTCCGCAGGCTGTTTGCGGAGGGCGCCTTCAACACGGCATTCATCCCGCTGTTCTCCAAGGAACTGGAGGCGGGCGGGGTGGACGCGGCGCGCCGCTTCGGCGAGGATGTGCTGGCCGTGCTCATGACGGCGCTGCTGGCGCTGTCGGCGCTTGCCATGATCGCCATGCCCGTCCTGGTCGCGACCATCATCGCGCCTGGCTTCTCCGATTCTCCGGAGAAGTTCGACCTGACCGTGGTCATGACGCGCATCATGTTCCCCTACCTGTTCTGCATGTCGCTGGTGGCGATGTTCTCGGGCATCCTGAACGCCATGCGGCGCTATTTCCTGGCGGCGCTGGTGCCGACCCTGCTGAATGTCGTCCTGATCGGCGTCCTGCTGGCCGCGCTCCATCTCCGGCTCGACCCGCGCGAAACCGGCGTCTGGCTTGCCTGGGGCGTCTTCGTCTCGGGCCTGGCGCAGCTTTTCTTCCTGATCCGCGGGGCGGGGCGCGAAGGCTTCTCGATGCGCATCCGCCGGCCGCGCCTGACGCCGGGCGTCAGGCGTCTCCTGATCCTGATGGGGCCGGCCCTCGTCACGGGCGGCATCATGCAGATCAACCTGCTGGTCGGGCAGATCATCGCCTCGACGCAGGACAATGCCATCGGCCTCCTGAATTTCGCCGACCGCATCAACCAGCTCCCGCTCGGCGTCATCGGCATCGCCGTCGGTGTGGTGCTGCTGCCGGAACTGTCGCGCGCGTTGAAGGCGGGCGATTTCGTCGACGCGCAGCACCTGCAGAATCGCTCGCTTGAGTTCGCGCTCGGCCTGACTTTGCCGGCTGCGGTCGGCCTGATGATCATGCCGGCCCCCATCGTCGCCATCCTCTATGAGCGTGGCCAGTTCACGGCGCAGGACACCGCGCTGACGGCGGCGGCGCTGGCCGCCTTCGCTTCCGGCCTGCCCGCCTATGTGCTGACCAAGGTCTTCCAGCCGGGCTTCTTCGCCCGCGAGGACATGAAGACGCCGATGTGGTTCTCGCTGGTCACCGTCATCGTCAACATAGCGGCCAGCCTGGCGCTGTTCCCGCTCTACGGCCATGTGGCGATCGCAGGCGCGACCGCGCTTTCTGCCTGGGTCAACGTCCTGCTGCTCGCCTCGACGCTGTGGCGGCGCGGCGACTTCCGCCCCTCGGCGCTGACCCTGCGGCGCATCCTGTTCATGCTGCTGGCGAGCATGGTCATGGGGCTGGTCGTCTGGGCACTGCTCTCGGTCTCCGCCGGCCTCGTCGCCCACCCGCTGCTGGTCGTCCGGATCCTGTGGGTGATGGCGATCATCGCCCTGGCGGCGGGCGCCTATTTCGCGACGGTCTTGATCACAGGCGCCGTGGATCGCCGGGAACTGACCCGTTCGATGCGCCGCGGGAAAAAACCGGCTGCGGATTAACCGATCGCGAAGCCGTTGCACCTACACTGCGCCGTGGATGGGGGCAGCGGCATGCAACGGCAACGGCTTTACTACATCGATTTCCTGCGCGTTTCGGCGTTTCTCCTGCTGATCGCCTATCACGCGTCGGTCGCCTTCTTCCCTGACATGAAGTGGCTGATCGAGGCGCCGGAGGGGAGTGCCACCCTGTCGCTGCTGATGAAACATCCGCGCGCCTGGCGGCTGGCATTGCTGTTCTTCGTCTCGGGCATGGGCACATGGTTCGTCTTCCGCCGGGTTTCCGGCTACGCCTTCCTGAAGGGGCGCTTCATGCGCCTGTTCCCGCCACTCATCTTCGCCATGTGCGTCATCGTCGTGCCGCAGGTCTGGTACGAGCGCATGTTCGAGGACGGTTATCAGGGGTCGTTTCTCACCTTCTGGCTCACCCGCTACTTCACGGAAGGAAAATACCCGGACGGCAACTTCACCTGGGCGCATATGTGGTTCGTCGCCTATCTCCTGGTGATGACCTTCGTCTGCTACCCGGTGTTCGCCCTGCTCAACCAGTCGCGCATGAAGCCCGTGACGGACTGGTTCGAGCGGACGGCCTCCTCCTCCTGGGTCTACCTCTTCTTTCTCCTGCCGCTGGTGCTCAATCTCGTGTTCTCGCCGTTCTTTCCGCGCCAGACCAATGCGCTCTACAATGACGGCGCATGGTTCGCCGTCTGGGCAAGCTGGTTCGGCCTGGGCTTTCTCTTCGCCCGCCATCATCGCGCCCTGATCGACGGCATCGTCGCCCGGCGCTGGATGAGCGCGGCACTCGCCCTCGCGCTGTCGGCGGCGCTCTATCTCTTCTCGTGGACGGATCGCGGCGGGTTCTCGCTCGGGGATTACGACCGCATGACGCCGCTGTTCAAGGCATGCATCCTTGCTCTTGCATGGATGATGATCCTGGCGCTGACCGGCTTTGCCGCGCGCCATGTGAACGCTCCCAGCGCCACCGTTTCCTGGCTCAACCGCAAGGTCTTTCCGCTCTACATCGTGCATCAGACCGTCGTCGTCGCGGCCCTATATTACGTGCTGCCGCTCGGCCTCGGCGTCTGGCAGGAATACGCGCTGGTGCTGTTCGCCACCTTCGCCGGTTCGCTGCTGTTCGCCATCGCCGCAGAGCTCTTGCCGGGCAGGGCCGGCCTCCTGCTGGGGCTCGCACCACGGCACAGGTCGCGGGCGGACGACGAGGGCGTCGCAACCCGCGCGCCCCATGGGGCTTGATTGCCGGTTTCGCGTCGTTCATAAGCCAAGGCGCGCGGCACCGCGCGGGCCGGCGTCGCGCCGGCCGACTGGCCATTACTCGGGAATGATCCATGAGCGAATTCAAGGAGCTCGTCTTCTCCGGCGTCCAGCCGACGGGCAATCTCCACCTCGGCAACTATCTGGGCGCGCTGCAGAAATTCGTCGCGCTGCAGGAAAGCCATGAATGCATCTACTGCGTCGTCGACCTGCATTCGCTGACGGCGACACTGGTGCATGACGACCTGGCGGAGCAGACGCGGTCGATCACCGCCGCCTTCCTGGCGAGCGGCATCGACCCGAAGAAGCACATCGTGTTCAACCAGAGCCAGGTGATGCAGCACGCGGAACTCGCGTGGGTGTTCAACTGCGTCGCCCGCATCGGCTGGATGAACCGCATGACGCAGTTCAAAGACAAGGCCGGCAAGGACCGCGAGAACGCGTCGCTCGGCCTGCTTGCCTATCCCAGCCTGATGGCCGCGGACATCCTCGTCTACCGCGCCACCCATGTGCCGGTCGGCGACGACCAGAAGCAGCATCTAGAGCTGACGCGGGACATCGCGCAGAAATTCAACAACGACTTCTCCGGGCGTATCGCCGCGCTCGGCCACGGCATCGACATGCAGGTGGGCGAGGAGAAGGTAAGCGGCTTCTTCCCGCTGACCGAGCCGCTGATCGAAGGACCCGTGACGCGCGTCATGAGCCTGCGCGACGGTTCGAAGAAGATGTCGAAATCGGATCCCTCCGACCTGTCGCGCATCAATCTGACCGACGACGCCGACGCGATCTCCCGCAAGATCAAGAAGGCGAAGACCGATCCCGAGGCGCTGCCTTCCGAGGTTGCCGGTCTCGAGGGACGGCCCGAGGCGCAGAACCTCGTCGGCATCTATTCGGCGCTGGCCGGGGTCACGCGCGCCGAGGTGCTCGCCGATTTCGGCGGCCGCCAGTTCTCCGACTTCAAGCCGGCGCTCGCCGAACTCGCCGTCGAGAAGCTTTCGCCCATCGCCGGCGAGATGCGCCGCATCTCGGCCGATCCGGCCTATATCGACGGCGTCCTGCGCGATGGCGCGGGCCGCGCGCGGGAGAAGGCCGAGGCGACCATGAAGATGGTGCGCGAGATCATCGGGCTGATCAACGGCTGATGGCTTGATGCCGCCCGTCTTGCCCAAAGCCATCGGCGATGGCAGATTGCGAGCGGATGGGGCGGCTCCTTCGCCTGCGAAACAGGACGTCTGAATGGTTTCCAAGCGACTGATCCGCGAAGCGGGGCACCGCCGAAAATTCCTCGCCATCATGGACGACACGCCCGAATGCGAGCGGGCTGCGGCCTATGCCGCGCGGCGCGTGCAGGCGACCAATGGCGGCCTGGTCCTGCTGTTCGTGATCGAGCCGGGCGATTTCCAGCACTGGCTGGGCGTCGAGCAGATCATGCGCGAGGAGGCGCTCGCCACGGCGAACGCCACGCTCGACACCCATGCAGCCAGGATCCGCGAAACCATCGGCATCGAGCCGGAACTAGTGGTGCGCGAGGGCAAGCCCGCCGAGGAAATCCACAAGCTGATCGAGGAGGACCAGGACATCGCCATCCTGGTGCTGGCGGCTGGCAACGCCAAGGAGGGGCCGGGTCCGCTCGTGTCCTCCATCGCCGGCAAGAGCGCCGCCTTTCCGATTCCCGTCACCGTGGTGCCTCAGAATCTCAGCGACGAAGAGATCGAAACCCTGGCATAGCGGCTCCGCCGCCCCCATATGTCGCGGCGGAAGGCTGCACAACGCCGCTTGAACAGCAGCCGCTTTCCGCCTATTTTAGAATTATTCCAAGAAACACGCCTTACGAAGCCAACACGGAAGCCCAAGATGTTCATTCAGACCGAAGCGACCCCCAATCCCGCGACGCTGAAATTCCTGCCCGGCCGCGTTGTGCTGCAAGACGGGACCGCCGATTTCCGTGATGCGGAAGCTGCCGGCGCGGCCTCGCCGCTCGCCGGGCGCCTGTTCGAGGTGCAGGGCGTGACCGGCGTTTTCTTCGGATATGATTTCATCACGGTCACCAAGGATGGCGGGCCGGACTGGCAGCATCTGAAACCGGCGATCCTCGGTACGATCATGGAGCATTTCATGTCCGGCCAGCCGGTCATGGCGTCGGCTGGAAACACCGTTCCCGCTTCCGAGGATGGTGAATTCTACGATGCGGCCGACGAGGAGATCGTGTCGACGATCAAGGAGCTTCTGGAGACGCGCGTTCGTCCGGCCGTCGCGCAGGATGGCGGCGACATCACCTTCCGCGGTTACGAGAAGGGCACGGTCTTCCTGCACATGAAGGGCGCCTGCGCCGGCTGCCCCTCATCGACGGCAACGCTGAAGCATGGCATCCAGAACCTGCTGCATCATTTCGTGCCCGAGGTCCAGCAGGTCGAGCAGATCACCTGACGGCCTTCGCATCAGCGGAGAGAGCAACAAAAAAACCGGGCTGGTGGCCCGGTTTTTTGTTGCGCCGTTGCGCAGCGCATATTCCTGAGACGGTTCTACCGCTTGACGATCACTTTAGCACCGATCTCGGTCCGGTTGTAAAGATCGATGACGTCCTGGTTCATCATTCTGATGCAGCCGGACGACATCGCCTTGCCGATCGAAGCCCATTCGGGCGTGCCGTGCAGGCGGTAGCCGGTGTCGCCACCCTTGTTGAACAGGTAGAGCGCGCGGGCGCCGAGCGGGTTCTTCAGCCCGGGGGGCATGCCGCCGCGCCACTTGGCAAGCTCGGGCTGGCGGCCGATCATTGCTGCCGGCGGCGTCCAGGTGGGCCATTCGCGCTTCATTGCGACGCGCGCCGTGCCCGCCCATTCGAAGCCCTCGCGGCCGACGCCGATGCCGTAGCGCATGGCCTTGCCGCCTTCCATCACGAAATACAGGAACTTGGCCCCCGTATCGACGATGATGGTGCCCGGCTTCTCCTTGGTGTCGTAGGTCACGATCTGGCGGTGATACTGCCGGGGAACCTGGTTGATCGGAATGCGCGGCAGCTGGTAGCCCGCGTCTCTCACCGTTCCGTAGTCGGAGGTGAAGACCTTGAGGGGGCCTCCGGCGGTACAGCCTGCCAGAGCCGTCGCAAGCCCCAATGCCGCGGCGATGACAAAAGATCTGAATTTCATGCTGTCTCGTTCCCCCAATTGCTTGACGCTTCCTGAACTGCGCCACACTTTGGTCATCATTCTTAAATTGTTGGTTAACAAATTGCCAAGACTTCGACCTTGTCGCCCGTCGTTTCCCGCTGTTATTCACCCTGAACATTGCAAAACGGCAACAGGAATATCAATTCAACAATTGATGTATGCGCCTGTGAGGGAGCCATGAACGTAGGAGACGCGGCCCGTCGCTCGGGCCTGCCGGCGAAGACGATTCGCTATTATGAGGAGATCGGGCTGATCGCGCCCGACCGCAGCGCCAACGGCTATCGCAGCTACAGCGACGACGACGTGCATTTCCTGATCTTCCTGCGCCGCGCGCGCGGGCTGGGTTTCGCCATCGAGGAATGCCGCCAGCTGATGGCGCTCTATCGCGACAAGCAGCGCGCCAGCCAGGACGTGCGCGAGATTACCGTGTCTCATGTGGCCGCCATCGATGCGAAGATCGCCGAGCTGGAGGCGATGCGCGCGACGCTGAGCCATCTGATCGACGCCTGTCACGGCGATCAGCGGCCCGATTGCCCGATCCTCGATGACATCGCCGGCGCGCGGAAGGCTTGAACGGGCTTTTTCCCGAGGCTCAACTTCGGGGCGATCTTCACGTTTCGTTCCGTTGATGGCATAGTCCCGCGATGCCGATCATCTCACCGATTCCCATCAATCCCCTGGCCGATGGCCGTCAGTCCGAGCGCGCCATGGTCATTCGCCGCGGCGTGCAGCGCCTGCTCCTCCAGATGGGGGCGGTGGTGCTGCCGGAACTGACCCTTTCCACGGGACGGCGCGCCGATCTGGTGGCGCTGACGGGCAAGGGCGACATCTGGATCATCGAGATCAAGTCCTCGGTGGAGGATTTCCGCGTCGACCGCAAATGGCCGGAATACCGCCTGCATTCGGACCGGTTCTTCTTCGCCACCCATCCGGACGTGCCGGCGGAGATCTTTCCGGAAGAGTGCGGGTTCATCCTGTCGGACGGCTACGGCGCGGAAATCCTGCGCGAGGCGGACGAGCATCGCCTGGCCGCCGCTACGCGCAAGGCGATGATGCTGCGCTTCGCCCGCGCCGGCGCGGCACGCATCACCGCCGCCGAACTGGCCGGCATCGAGGTTCCGCTGGCAAACGACGAAGCGCCCTGACGATTACGCGCTGATCGGCTTGCGCCCCGTGGCAAGCGCATGCTCCAGATACTCGATGCGGTCCTGGCCGAAAAAGGCTTCCCCGTTGAGCACATAGGTCGGAACGCCGACCGCGTCGGCGGCCACAGCGTCGCGCGTATTCTCTGCGCGGATCTCGGCAATCGCATCGGTCCCGGCGGTTTCGAGAATGGCGTCGGCGTCAAACCCTTCCGCCGCCAGATGCCGCGCCAGGGTGGCCGGATCGGCGATGTCTTCCTCGTTCGCCCAGACCGACGCGAAGGCGCGGCCCATATACCCCATCGGATCGTGTCCGGCGGCGACCAGCGCGGCGGCGACATGATCGGAAAGCTGCGGATCGACTGGCCAGTGTTTTGGCTGCGTGTTGATCGGCAGGCCACGGTAGTCGGCGATGCGCTGCATCTCGACCAGCCGCAGGCGCTGGCGCACGGGCGGACGTTTCGCCGGCGGCACCGCCCCGGAAACCTCCCAGACACCCATCAGGTTGATCGGCTTCACGCGGACCACCGCACCATGGCGGGCAACCGCGGCACGCAGGGCCTGATGGCCGAGATAGACGAAAGGCGAGGCGGAGGTGAAATAGTAGTCGATGGTGGCGGGCATGCGGTTCTCCGGACTGGATCGAACCGGGACCGTAGCGGCAGGCGCCCGCCGGGCAAAGACGTCAGGACAACACTTTTGCGCGAGCCCTCAGCCCCTGGTGCGAGGCGATGAAGGCGCTTTCCTCGGGGTCCAGCGGGCGCGGGGCGGCCTGATGGCCGAGCGCGCCCATCACCTCGTCCACCTGGATGAAGCGCCTGCCGCGGGAATCGTAGATGCCGCCCGTCGTCAGGATGATCGCCGCGACGCGCCCGTCCTCCAGCATGAAGCGATGCCTGCCGAGGATCTGCGTCTCGTTCCAGGTCTCTATGGTGGAGACCACCTCGAAGCGCTGCCACAGCCGCACCTCGCGGACATAGACGGTCTGCAGGCCGCCCAGCATGGGCGCCCAGCCGCGCTTGCGGGCCGCGCTCACCAGACCCGAGCGCAGGAAGATGTCGATCCGCCCCATATCCGCCAGCATCATGTAGCGGGCGTTGTTCAGGTGGATGTTCATGTCGATGTCGGTCGGCAGGCAGCGGAAGCCGAGCCGGCTTTCCTCGCCGAGCCGATAGGGGCCGCGGCGACTGCGGGTCGCCGCGACGCGTAACAGGCGCATCCAGACATACATGGCGGTTCAGGCGGCTTTCTTCGCTCCGGCTGCCCGCTCCGGCGCGAAGCGCTGGTAGAAGGTCTCGCCGCTCTCGGCCATCTCCAGCAGGAGTTTTGGCGCCTTGAACTGCTTGCCGTATTTCTTGGCGAGGCCTCTGGTCATGGCGACGAATTTTTCCGCGCCCATCCCGTCTATGTAGGACAGGGCGCCGCCCGTATACGGCGCGAAGCCGAAGGCGAGGATCGAGCCGACATCCGCCTCGCGCGGGTCGGTGACGATGCCTTCCTCCATCACGCGCGCCGCTTCCAGGGCGATGGTCGAGAGCAGGCGCTGCTTCAGTTCCTCGACATCCACCTTCTCGGGCTTCTTCTGCGGATAGAGATCCTTCAGCCCGGCCCAGAGATGCTTCTTCGCTGGCTTCGCCGGATAGTCGTAAAAACCCTTGCCGTTTTTGCGCCCGAGCCGCCCGTGCTTGTCGACCAGCGTGTCGATCAGTTCCACATGGCGCGGCTCGACGGCCTTCGGGCCGAGATCGCGGATCGTCTGCTTCATGATCTTTTGCGCCAGGTCGATGGCCGTCTCGTCGGTCAGCGCCAGCGGGCCGACCGGCATGCCGGCCATCTTCGCCGCATTCTCGATCATCGGTGCCGGCACGCCCTCGATCAGCATCGAGAAGGCTTCCTGCATGTAGCGCAGCACGCAGCGGTTGACGTAGAAGCCGCGCGTGTCGTTGACGACGATGGGCGTCTTCTTGATGGCGCGCACATAGTCCATGGCGACGGCGAGTGCCTTGTCCTCGGTCTTCCTGCCCATGATGATCTCGACCAGCATCATCTTGTCGACCGGCGAGAAGAAATGGATGCCGATGAAGTTCTTCGGGCGCTTCGAGTTCTTGGCCAGGCCGGTGATCGGGATGGTCGAGGTGTTGGAGGCGAAGACCGCGGAGGGCTTCAGCACCGCCTCCACCTTCTCCGTCACATCCTTCTTGATCGCCGAATCCTCGAACACCGCCTCGATCACGAGGTCGCAGCCCTCGAGAGCGGCGTAGTCGTCGGCCGGCGTGATCAGCGACAGGAGCGCGTCCTTGTCCTCCGCGCTGGCGCGGCCCTTCTTGATGAGGCCATCCATCAGCCCCGCCGAATGGGCCTTGCCCTTCTCCGCCGCCGGCATGTCGCGATCGACCAGCACCACCGGGATGCCGGCCTTGGCCGTCACATAGGCGATGCCCGCGCCCATGAAGCCGGCGCCGACGACGCCGATCTTCCGGAACTTCTTGGCCGGCACGCCCTCGGGACGGCGCGCGCCCTTGTTGAGCTCCTGCAGAGAGACGAACAGCGAGCGGATCATCATCTTCGCTTCGGTCGTCTGCATGATCTCGGTGAAGTAGCGCTGCTCGATGGTGAGCGCCGTGTCGAACGGCACCAGCAG
Source organism: Nitratireductor pacificus pht-3B (assembly GCF_000300335.1). GTDB lineage: Bacteria > Pseudomonadota > Alphaproteobacteria > Rhizobiales > Rhizobiaceae > Nitratireductor > Nitratireductor pacificus. Next base: position 134,749 of record NZ_AMRM01000004.1, read on the forward strand.
GCCCTCATAGACGCATTTCACGATCGCCGTCGCCGCCGGGTAGTTGCCGTAGGTCTCGCGGCGCAGGATGGCGATCGCCGGCGGGAAGAGATTGGCGCCCGCCGCCGAATAGACCGGGCCGCCCGGCAGCTTGAAACCCTTCTCGTCCCAGGGCTGCACGGGCTTCAGCCCGTCGAGGATCATCTTCTTCGCGGCGTCGATCAGCTTCTTCGGCGGCACGACGTGATGCACCAGGCCCATCGCCTTCGCCTTCTGCGGCGAGAGCGTCTGGCCGGTGGTCAGCATCTGCAGCGCTTCCTGCGTGTTGGCGAGCCGCGGCACGCGCTGGGTGCCGCCGGCGCCCGGGAAGATGCCGACCTTGACCTCGGGCAGCGCCATCTTGACGGAGGGGCTGTCGGCGACGACGCGCCCATGGCAGGCGAGCGAGATCTCGAACGCGCCGCCCATGCAGGTGCCGTTGATGGCCGAGACCCACGGCTTGCCGCAGGTCTCGAGCTTGCGCCACAGCCAGCTCATGCGACCGGCATTGTCGAACAGCAGCTTGACCGCCTTCTTGCGGTCCCGGGCCTTCTCCTTCTCGAACAGGCCCAGCATCTTCTGCAGCATGGTCAGGTCCGCGCCGCCGGAGAAGGTCTCCTTGCCGGAGGTGAAGACCGCGCCCTTGATGCCGTCGGTCGCCGCCACATGGTCGACGATCGCCTCGATCTCGTCCATCACCGCCTCGGTGAAGACGTTCATCGAGCGGTCGGGCATGTCCCAGGTGACGAGCGCGATGCCGTCCTTGTCCACGTCGACGGTGAAGTTCTTGTAGTCGGTCATGGTTCAGATCCTCTCCCGGCGGTTCAGACGCGTTCGATGATGGTGGCGGTGCCCATGCCGGCGCCGATGCACAGCGTCACGAGCGCGGTGTTGAGGTCGCGCCGTTCCAGTTCGTCCAGCACCGTGCCGAAGATCATCGCGCCGGTGGCACCCAGCGGATGCCCCATGGCTATGGCGCCGCCGTTCGCGTTGATCTTCGAATGGTCGATGTCGAAGGCCTGCATGTAGCGCAGCACCACCGAGGCGAAGGCCTCGTTGAGCTCGAACAGGTCGATGTCCGACAGCTTCATCTTCGCCTTCTTCAGAAGCTTCTCCGTCACGTCCACCGGTCCCGTCAGCATGATCGCCGGTTCCGAGCCGATATTGGTGAAGGTGTGGATGCGCGCGCGGGGCTTCAGGTCCATCGACTTGCCGGCCTTGCGCGAGCCGAGCAGGACGGCCGAAGCGCCGTCGACGATGCCCGACGAATTGCCGGCGTGGTGGACGTGGTTGACGCCTTCCAGCTCCGGATAGCGCTGCACGGCGACCGCGTCGAACCCGCCCATCTCGCCCGGCATGACGAAGGAGGCGTTGAGGGCGGCGAGAGACTGCATGTCGGTGCCCGGGCGCATATGTTCGTCATGGTCGAGGATGGTGAGACCGTTCTGGTCCTCGACGGGGATGACCGAGTTCTTGAAGTAGCCCTTGTCCCAGGCATGCTTGGCGCGCTTCTGGCTCTCGACGGCGTAGGCGTCCACGTCGTCGCGCGAGAAGCCGTATTTGGTGGCGATCAGGTCGGCGGAGACGCCCTGCGGCATGAAATAGGACGGCAGGCCGACCGAGGGGTCCATGAACCAGGCACCGCCCGACATGCCCATGCCGACGCGCGACATGGATTCGACGCCGCCGGCGATGACGATCTCGTCCGAGCCGCCGGCGATCTTCGCCGCGCCGAGATTGATGGCGTCGAGGCCCGAGGCGCAGAAGCGCGAGATCTGCATGCCCGGCGCCTCGTTCCGGTAGCCCGCTTCGAAAGCCGAGGAGCGCGGGATCACCGAGCCGGCCTCGCCGACCGGATCGACGCAGCCGAAGATGATGTCGTCGACCTTCGCGGTGTCCAGCCCGTTGCGGTCGCGCAGGGCTTCCAGCACCTTCGCGCCGAGGCGCACCGCCGGCACTTCGTGCAGCGATCCGTCCTTCTTGCCGCGGCCGCGCGGCGTGCGCACGGCGTCGTAAACATAAGCGTCAGCCATATCGGTCTCCCTGTTTCCCGACCCAACGTCGGGCCGAGCGGTTTGTTCAAAGGCTTCTGGCGATCACCAGCTTCATGATCTCGTTGGTGCCGCCATAGATGCGCTGCACGCGGGCATCGCGATACATACGGGCAATCGGATATTCGTTCATGTAGCCGTAGCCGCCATGCAGCTGCAGGCACTCGTCCACCAGCTTGCATTGCAGGTCCGTCAGCCAGCACTTGGCCATTGAGGCCGTGACGGTGTCGAGCCCGCCGGCAATGTGACGGGCAACGCAGTCATTATAGAACACGCGGCCGATGGTGGCTTCGGTTTTCAGCTCCGCGAGCTTGAACTGCGTGTTCTGGAAGTCGATCACCTTCGCGCCGAACGCCTTGCGCTCCTTCACGTAGTCGATCGTCACCGCCAGCGCCCGCTCGATCATGGCGATCGCCTGGGCGGCGATCAGCAACCGCTCCTGCGGCAATTGCTGCATGAGCTGGACGAAGCCCTGGCCTTCCTCGTGGCCGATGAGGTTCGCCGTCGGCACAAGCACATCGTTGAAGAAGAGCTCCGAGGTGTCGTTCGACTTCAACCCGATCTTGTCGAGGTTGCGCCCGCGCTCGAAACCCTCGGCATCATCGGTCTCGACGACGATCAGCGACGTGCCCTTGGCGCCCTGCGCGGGATCGGTCTTGGCGACGACAATGACGAGATTGGCGAGCTGCCCGTTGGTGATGAAGGTCTTCGAGCCGTTCAGCCGGTACTGGTTGCCGTCCTTCTCGGCGCGGGTTTTCACGCCCTGCAGGTCGGATCCCGCGCCCGGCTCGCTCATGGCGATGGCGCCGATCAGCTCGCCCGTCGCAAGCCTCGGCAGCCAGCGCTTCTTCTGTTCCTCCGAACCGTAATGGAGGATGTAGGGCGCGACGATGGAGTTGTGCAGTGCGATGCCGAAACCGTCGACGCCGACATGGCTGATCGCCTCGGCGATGGCGCTCTCATGGGCGAAGGTGCCGCCGGCCCCGCCATACTCTTCCGGCATCGAGGCGCACAGCAGGCCGGCCGCGCCGGCCTTCTCCCAGCTCGCGCGGTCGAACATCTCCGCTTTCTCGAATTCCTCGTAGCGCGGACCGATCTCCTCTGCGAGGAAGCGGCTCGCCATGTCGTAGAGCATGGCCACGTCGTCGCCCGCCCAGTCGGGGCGGGGAAGACCGAGTATGGATTGAGGGTCTGCCACCTGTACGTCTCCTCACCGGCGTCCATGGGAAAGTTTGTTCAAGCTAGAACAGGCCGATCCCTTCCGCCAATCAAAACGCTTCTGCTGGCAGCGCCATCATCGTGTCGGCGCCGGTGGAAATGCGCGCCAGATGGGCCACGGTCTCCGGCATGATGCGCTCCATGAAATACCGCCCTGTGACGATCTTCGCCTCGAGGAAGGATGCATCGCCATCGGCGTCTCCGGCAAGCCTGTCCTGCGCCGCCTTGATCATGCGGCCCCACATCAGTCCGAGCGCCACCAGGCCGAACAGATGCATGTAGTCGTAGGAGGCCGCGCCCGCATTGTCCGGTTTCTGGACCGCATTCTGCATCAGCCACAGCGATGCGGCCTGCAGGTCGTTCAGTCCCTTCTTCAGCGCCTTGGTATAGGGCGCCATCTGTTCGTCGGCGCGATGCGCCTCGCAGAACTCCGCCACGTCCCTGAAGAAGGCCTGCGCGGCCCGCCCGCCATTGGCCGGCAGCTTGCGCCCGACGAGATCGAGCGCCTGGATGCCGTTGGCGCCCTCGTAGATCATGGCGATGCGCGCGTCGCGCACGAACTGGCTCATGCCATGTTCCTCGACATAGCCATGGCCGCCGAACACCTGCTGTGCCATCACCGCATGCTCGAAACCCTTGTCCGTCAGCACGCCCTTGATCACCGGCGTCATCAGCGCCAGATGGTCCTCGGCCGCCTGCCGCTCGGCCGCGTCCTCGGAGAGATGCGCGATGTCCGACTTGAGCGCCGTCAGCAGGATCAGCGCCCGGCCTCCCTCGTTGAAGGCGCGCATGCTCATCAGATTGCGGCGGATGTCCGGGTGGACGATGATCGGGTCGGCCTTCTTCTCCGGCGCCTTGGGGCCGGAGAGGGAGCGGCCCTGCAGCCGTTCGCGGGCATAGTCCACCGCACCCTGATAGGCGGCCTCGCCCATGGCGTGACCCTGCAGGCCGACACCGAGGCGCGCCTCGTTCATCATCGTGAACATGGCCTTCAGCCCGCCATTCTCCTCGCCGAGCAGATAGCCCGTCGCCTCATCATAGTTCATGACGCAGGTGGCGTTGCCGTGAATGCCCATCTTCTCCTCGATGGCGCCGCAGGAGACGGCGTTGCTCTCGCCGAGTGCCCCGTCATCGTCGACCGCGACCTTTGGCACGATGAAGAGCGAGATGCCCTTGACGCCGGCCGGCGCCCCCTCGATGCGTGCCAGAACCAGATGGATGATGTTTTCCGAGAGATCGTGTTCGCCGGCGGAGATGAAGATCTTCTGGCCGGAGATCTTGTAGCTGCCGTCGCCGTTCGGCACGGCCTTCGAGGTGAGCAGGCCGAGATCGGTGCCGCAATGCGGCTCCGTCAGGTTCATCGTGCCAGTCCACGCGCCCTCGACCATCTTCGGCAGCCATTTCCGCTTCTGCGCGTCGGTGCCGTGGGCGAGGATCGCGGCGATCGCCCCCTGCGTCAGGCCGGGATACATCATCAGCGCCATATTGGCCGAGACCAGATATTCGCCGACCGCCGAATGCACGGTGTAGGGCAGGCCCTGGCCGCCAAATTCGGCGGGAACGGCAAGGCCCATCCAGCCGCCCTCGCAATATTGCCGGTAGGCGTCGTCGAAGCCCTTCGGCGTCGTCACCGAACCATCCGCATGGCGCGTGCAGCCCTGCTGGTCGCCGACGCGGTTGAGCGGCTGCATGACGTTCTCGGCAAGCTTCGCGCCTTCCGTCAGGATCGCCTCGATGATGTCGGGGGAGGCGTCGGCAAAGCCCGGCAGATTGTCGTGATTGCCATAGCCGATCACGTCATTCAGCACGAACAGCGTGTCGCGTACGGGTGCCCGATAGCTCGGCATGAGGATCCTCCAATTCCCTGATCAGGGGCGCGGCCATCCGGTGCCGCACCGTGTCGAACGGCCTCTAGCAAATTTTGACGTTTGCGTAAACGTCAAAATTGACGCTGGGCGCGCGAAATCGCCGGTCCGGTGATCGCCGGACCGGGTTTCAATCATGTGACGGGAGGAGGCGGCGTAGCGGCGCTGCGTCGACGCGCGCGTCAGCCCTCGTTGCCGACCGGGCGCAGGGTGTCGAGCTTGGCGGACACGGTTGCCATGAGCTGCTTCAGGTCGGCGATCGCTTCGCCGATGGCCTGCCGCTGCTTCTCGAGGCGCGTCATCTGCCGCTGCGACTTCTTCAGCACCAGGCGGAGCTGCTGTTCGTTCGCGCCGCGCGGGTCCTGCAGGTCGAGCACTTCCTTGATGTCGCTCAGGGAGAAGCCGATCTTGCGTCCGAGCAGGATCTGCTGGAGGCGTCGCTTGTCGTTTGCGGCATAGAGCCGCGTCGTGCCCATGCGGGCCGGCGTCAGCAGGCCCTTGTCCTCGTAGAAGCGCAGGGCGCGCAGCGTGACGTTGAATTCCCGCGCCATGTCGCCGATGCGCGTGTAGTCTTCGGAGGCATCGGGTAAATCATCTCCCGCGGCGGCTCGCCGAGCAGCCATAGCAATGTTCATCATGATCACTGTTCCGTATCGGATAGTCCGCCCCGGCTACGGGACCAGGGCAGGACGTTGGGTCCGGCGGCCGTCAGTCTTGCCCGGCAAGAGGCGGCCCGGTCCGGACGATTCGCTGAAGGTCGGCTTATGAGGCGCACAATGCGGCATTACAAGGGCAAGGCAGTGAATTGTGAACATTCCATCAACAGGGTTGTCGTGAAATTACGTTCCGCTGCTTAATCATAGATAACCATTATTAACCGCTTGTTTACCATGAACGGTGAATTGTAAGTCCGTCAGTGCACCGTGCTTTCGCGGAATTCTTCCGGCGACGGGGTTCTGGCAGCGGGCGCCCTTCGGCGTTGCTTTGCCACCCTTCGGCAGGTGCAGGCCAGGCCCCGCGCTACATGCAATCTCGACGGCCAACCGGAAACGGTGGAGAGGCGGGCGTTCCGATGGAAAACAAGCGTTCTTATCTGGATAACATCAATGAAGGTCGACGCCGCCGTCCCGAGCCTGACACCTCGCTGGATGAGATCAGCAAGACGCTCGACCGGCTGGAAAGCCGGCTTGGCCGCGCCATCGAGCGGGGCGCGCCGAAATCCGATGAGAACGAGATCACCCGGCGCATCGAGAAGCTCTCGCAATCCGTCTCCCGGCCGCATGAGCGGCCGGACAGTCAGGCGGGACGCTGGGCGGAGCCAGCCGTCCGCCCCTCGTCCTCGCGCGCCTCGCTCGAGCGCGCCGCCTTCGAGCTGGAGCGCGCGCGGCGCCAGGAGCACGAAGTCTCGTCGATCGGCGGGATCGCGGCTGAGTTGAAGATCCTCCGCGAAGAGCTGCGCGATGCGATGCGCGCCGGAATGAATGACGAGTTCGAGATGCTGCGGCGCGAGCTGGCGTCGATCCTCGCGGAGGTGCCCAATTCGGCGCTGAACGGCGAGCTGGTGATGGAGTTCGAGCGCCTGTCCGATGCGATCGCGCAGCTTGCCGACCGCAGCGACGACAAGAACGTCAAGATGCTGCGGCTCGAGATGGAGGAGCTGAAATCGTCCATCGCTTCGCTGGCGCGGGAGGAAACCCTGCGCGCGGTCGATCGGCGCTGGGACACGTTCGACACCCGCTGGACCGCTTTCGAGGACCGGCTGTCGAGCGACATGCGCGCCCCCGATCCAGCGCTCGACCTCCTGCATCAGCGGATCGAGGAGATCGGCCAGGCTGTCAACCGGCTTCCCGAGTCCCTGTCATTGCGCTCGCTGGAGGAGCGGGTGCGCTCGCTCGCATCGGCGCTCGACCAGCTGGTCAACCGCAAGACCGCCAATCCGGAACTCTACGCGGCGATCGACGAGCGGCTCGACGAGATCTCGCGGGCCATCGTCGCATCCACGCCGAAGAGCCCGGTGGCGAACTTCGACCCCCAGCCGTTCGAGCGCATCGAGGCGCGCATCTCGTCGCTCGCCAATCAGGTCGCCGAGGTGCTGGCCGATCGTTCCGGCGAGCAGGCGGTCGATCATCTCAGCCAGCAGATGAGCTCCCTGTCGCTGCGGGTCGATGAGATCGCCAACCGCATCGACATCCCGGACCAGATGGTCGAGCGTCTGGCGCACCAGATCGCCGGCATTGCGCAGAAGCTGGATACCGTGCCCGCGCCGCAGGCAGCCGATGTCGTGCTGCGCGGCATGGAGGACCGTTTCGCGCATCTGTCGCGACTCATCGAGCAGCGGCAGGGCGACGCGCTGGAGCAGGGCCGCAACCTGGTTCACGACCTGGAGCAGCGCCTGCAGGAGATCACCGCGCGCATCGACCAACGTGCCGATGCGATGCAGGCCGGCGACGGAATCATGGCCACCATCGATGCGCGGTTCAACGAACTGGCCGCGCGCCTCCAGGCAAGCATTGGCGAGCCGGCGGAAGCCGGCACGCTGCGCGCGCTCGAAATGCGCCTCGACGACATCTCGGGGCGCTTGCAGACGACCGCGCAGCAGGCATCCTCGATCGATCCGGACGTGCTTCACAATCTGGAAGCACAGGTGCGCAGCCTGTCCGAACACCTGGCCCGGCCGACGGCCGAGGTGCCTGAGTTCGAGGACATCACGCCGCGTCTGGAGAACATCGAACGCTCGCTGCGCGAGAACCGCACCGCCGTGCTCGACGCCGCCCGCCAGGCCGCCGAGCAGGCGATCGGCGCGTTTGCCAAAACCGCTTCCGACGCGCCGGACCAGGGCCTGCGCGACGAACTGAAGGCGCTCGAGGTTCTGACCCGCAAATCCGACGAGCGCAACACCAAGACCTTCGAGGCGATCCACGACACGCTGCTGAAGATCGTCGACCGTCTGGGAACCGTCGAGAGCACCGCGAAGGCCACGTCCGCCCCGCAGATGCGCGCGGGAAAGATCGCCGTCGAAGCGGCGCCTTCGATCGAGCCGGGCGACGACAGCGGGATGCTGGCGGATGACGGGGCCGACGACGTTCAGCAGAACCGCTCGCCCGCCGAGGCCGCCGCAGCGGCAGCCCGTGCGGCGCTCGACGAGGACAATGAGGAGGCGCAGGCCAAGGGCGCGAGGACATCGCTGCTGGGCGGTCTGTCGCGCGCCCTCACCAGCCGCCGCGACCGGCACGTGGTTGCCGACGAGCGCGACGAGCCGGAGGTCGCCCTCAGCACCGAGGCGGTCGAGATCGATGCCGAGCGCATCAACGAACCGCTCGAGCCGGGCACCGGCGCTCCCGATCTGAACGCCATCATGCGCCGCGTGCGCGACGAGAAGAAGGCGCCCGTCCGCGAGAGCAACGACGCCGCCAAATCGGACTTCATCGCGGCCGCCCGCCGCGCCGCGCAAGCGGCCGCGGCCGAGGCGGAGATCCTGAAGAAGCGGCAGTCCGATACCGCGGAGACGGCAGGGCGCTTCGGCATCGGCAAGATTTTCAAGCGTGCGCGGAAGCCGCTGGCACTGACGCTCGGCGCCGGCCTTCTGGTCGTCGGCGGACTTGAGGCAAGCAAGATCTACCTCGCCGAAACGACCGCCATACCGCCGCAGCAGAGCAGCCAGACCATCGTGTCCGCGCCCAAGCTCGCACAGGTCGTGCCCGAGGACGTCCCCGCCGCGGCACCGCAGACGAACCGACCCGTGCGGGTGGTGGATAACGATCCGGTGAGCGACGCGGCAGTCGATACGCTGGCGGCAATTCCCGACGCGCGCGACGAGATCGTCACGGGCGGCATCTCGAAGGACGACGCGCCGCTGGCGCAGACGCTGCCGGGCGCCAGCGATGAACCTGCAGCTTCCGCGACACCGGAAGCGCTGTCTTCCGAGATCGTGATCGACGATATTCCGCTCGATGCGGGTCCGCTGCCGCTGCGCGAAGCGGCCGCTGCCGGAGAGGTGAAGGCGGTCTACGAGATCGGCAGCCGCTATGCCGAGGGCCGCGGCACCAGTGCCGATCCCGAGAAGGCGATGACATGGTACATGAAGGCCGCAGAGACAGGCTTCGCGCCCGCGCAGTTCCGCATCGGTGATCTCTACCAGAAGGGCAGCGGTGTCGAGCGCGACGCGGCGAAGGCGAAGATGTGGTTCCAGCTCGCCGCGCAGCAGGGCAATGCCAGCGCGATGCACAATCTGGGCGTGCTCTACGCCATGGGCGCCGACGGCCCCGCGGACAATGAATCGGCGGCGCGCTGGTTCATCAAGGCTGCCGAGCACGGTGTCAAGGACAGCCAGTTCAATCTCGGCATCCTGACGGCCAAGGGTATGGGCATGCCGCAGGATCTGGTCGAGGCCTACAAGTGGTTCGCGCTGGTCGCCAGGACGGGCGACAAGGACGCGCTCGGCAAGCGCGACGAGATCGCGGCGACGCTCGGCCCGGACCAGCTCAAGCAGGCGCAGGACAAGACCGAGCTGTGGAAGGCGAAGCCCGTCAATCCGGAAGCGAACCTGGTGGACATCCCCGAAAGCTGGCGCGAGAGCGGTGAGGTCACCGCGAGCATCGACATGAAGAAGGCGATCACCAACATCCAGCTCATCCTCAACCAGCAGGGGTTCGATGCAGGCGCGGCGGACGGCGTGATGGGCCAGAAGACCAAGACCGCCATCGCCGCATTCCAGAAAGCCAATGGCATGCAGCCCACGGGCGAGGTGGACGAGGTTCTGGTGCGGGCGCTGCTCGAGCGCAACAAGAGCGCCAAGGCCGCCGACTGAGACGGCCGGCCTGGGCGCTCGACTGAGGGCCTGAGCCAGGATACAGGTTCGGCCGGACGCCGCCGCCATTTCCGGCGTTGCGGCGCAGCCATCAGAACAATCACGGTCCGGGACGCGATTGTTCCGTCAAGTCGTTCATTGTTTTCCGTATTTTGCCCCGACTCGGTTTGACTTCGCCTGCGTCAGGGAGCAGAACGAAACGACGCATAATGCTTCCACACATGGCTCGGCGCGCTCGCCGCGGAGCTTACAAGTACTCGGGTGCCGCGGGTGGGTATTTATCTCCCCATCGCCGAAATGTCCGTCAACGTGTTCGTGCTGCTTGCCATGGGCGGCGCGGTCGGGTTCCTCTCCGGAATGTTCGGCGTCGGCGGCGGCTTCCTGATTACACCACTCCTGATCTTCTACAACATCCCGCCGGCCATCGCCGTCGCGACCGGCGCCAATCAGGTGATCGCCTCTTCTTTCTCCGGCGCGCTGGTGCACTTCAAGCGCAAGACGCTCGACGTCAAGCTGGGGACGGTGCTGCTGGCCGGCGGCATCGTCGGCGCGTCGCTGGGCGCGATGGCGTTCGCCTATCTGCGCCGCCTCGGTCAGCTCGACCTGATCGTCTCGCTGCTCTACGTGCTGTTCCTCGGCGTGGTCGGCGGCCTGATGCTCCTGGAAAGCGTCCGCGCCCTGCGCCGCGCGCGCAGCGGCCAGACCGTCTCGCTGAGAAAGCCCGGCCAGCACAACTGGATCCATCGCCTGCCGCTCAAGATGCGCTTTCGCGCGTCGAAGCTGTTCGTCAGCGTCATCCCCATCCTGGTGCTCGGCGCCTTCATCGGCTTTCTGGCGTCGATCATGGGCGTCGGCGGCGGCTTCATCATGGTGCCGGCGCTGATCTATCTCCTGAAGGTGCCGACCAACGTGGTCATCGGCACCTCGCTGTTCCAGATCATCTTCGTCGCCGCCTTTACCACCATCATCCATTCCACCGCCAACCAGACGGTGGACGTCGTGCTGGCCTTCCTGCTGATGGTTGGCGGCGTGGCCGGCGCCCAGTACGGTGCCCGCGTCGGGCAGCGCCTGCGCGGCGAGCAGTTGCGCGCCCTCCTCGCCCTTCTGGTGCTCGCCGTCGCGCTGCGCCTGGCGTTCGACCTCTTCGTCAGGCCGGCGAGCGTCTACTCCCTGTCGATGGGAGGCGTTTAGCATGCGGTTCAAGCGCTGCATCGGTCTCGTGTCGTTCCTCTCCGCATTCCTGCCCCTCGGCGCGTCCGCGCAGAACGGCATTCCCGAAGGCATCCAGATCGGCCTGTCGACGGACCGGGTTTCGATCACGTCCGACTTCGCCGGCGCCGAGCTGACGATCTTCGGCGCGCTCGACAATGCCGATCCGCTGATCAGCCGGCAGGGGCGCTACGACGTGGTGGTGGTGCTGGAGGGACCGGCGCGCCCGGTCGTGGTGCGCAAGAAGACCCGCGTCCTCGGCATGTGGATCAACACCCAGTCGGAGGTCTTCAGGGATGTTCCCGCTTCCTACTCGATGGCCCTGACCCGGGCTCCGCAGGACATCACCGATCCCGACGGTTACCGGCGGCTGGCGCTCGGCACGGAGAACATCCATCTCCAGCCGCTCGATGCCGACGGCGATCCCAAGACCATCGAGGAATTCACCGCCGCGCTGCGCGATCGCAAGGAGGCCACCGGCCTGTACTCGACCCGCGTCGGCGGCGTGCGGTTCCTGTCGCAGAACCTGTTCCGGGCGACGCTCACCCTGGCGCCGAACGTGGCGGTCGGCACGCACCGCGCCCGCGCCTTCCTGTTCCGCAACGGCAGCTTCCTGCGCGAAACCTCCGCCCAGCTGACCATCCGCAAGGCCGGCCTGGAACAGCGCCTGTTCGAGTTCGCCCAGCGGCACGGGCTGATCTACGGCATCCTCGCCGTCCTGGTGGCGATCGTCACGGGATGGCTGGGACGGCTGATCTTCCGCAAGGACTGACCGGCGCTGGCGCGCCTTACGTCGAGGACAGGCGCGAGAACACCTCGGCCACGGCCGTAAAGGACTGCTTGGGCGCCCAGCGAAGGGGGGCCGTCCCCTCCCGGGTAGGCTGAACCTTGACCAGGGCATGACTGGCGATGTCGAGATCGCGCGACGGGTCCTGCCCGTCGTGCCAGAGATACTGGGAGAGGAAGGTGTAGACGAAGGCGCCGAAAACGCCCTCGTTCTCGAAGATGGCGAGCTGCTCCGTGAGCTCTCGCGCCTGTTCGGCCTCGTCGCGCTCGAATGCCTCGGGAATGCGACCCCTTCCGTCCGAATAGTCCACGACGGTGAAGCCGCCGCCGCCATAGGCTCCGGCACCCCGGAAGGTGCTGCAGCCGAACTCCGTTATCGCGACGGGTTTGCCGGTCGCCTTGTAGCGGCGCAGCTCTTCCCCGAAGACGGCGTGATTGTTCCGGTCGCGATAGAGATTGATCCCGACGATGTCGAAGATGTCCCAGTCGATCGTCTCCCAGGCGCCGGCCGCATAGGTGGCGCGCCCGCCGAAATGGCGCCGCACCTCGGCGAGGCACCGCCGCAGGAACGCGTTGACCTCCGCCATGTACTGACCCGGGCCGCCGCGCTCCCCGCCGAAGATCACGCCCAGACGATCCTCGAAGCCGGTGCCCGGAACCAGTCCGCGCTGGAAAAGAGAGACCTCGCAACCGGCCACGAAGGTCAGGTCGATCCCTTCCCCGCTCAGCCGTTCCGCCAGCCTCGCCACCCTTCCGATGTGCTCGATCTGCTCCGCCGCGGTGGCTTCATAGAGACGGGGCTGGAGCCACAGACGCATGCCGAGGGAATGCGCCGTGCGTGCCGCATGTTCGAGCCGGCTCTCGATCGTGCCTGTCACGATGACGGCGTTGCATTTCAGGGTCTCGCGCAGCGCCCGGAGTTCTTCTGCGACCTGGGTCTCGTGCCAGGAATCCCGCGACATCATTGACCCGTAGTCGGTCCCGGTGTCGTAGGTGACGCCATGGTTCTCGATCGGCTTCCGCCGTGGCGTGGCGGAAGCGGGCAGCGATGGAGCAAGCAGAAGTGCCGCCGCACCGCTCAGCACCCCGCGACGTGTTGGTTGACCCATGGTCCCGATCCCGTTGTCTTCTCGAAAGCGTCGGCCCGCTGCGCCAAGCCGGTTGTCAGGCGGACACAGACAGGTCACAATAGACCTAAAATAGGACATTGATGTCCTATTTATAATCGGGTCTTTCTGGCTTGGGGGATTGAAGATGAGCCGCGGCGCAGCCGGTAGACGGACGAAGCTGGCCATTCTCGACGCCGCGGCGCATCTGGTTGCCCGAAAGGCGAATGCGACCATGGCCGAGGTGGCCGACGCGGCAGGCGTCGCCCGCAGCACGGTGCATCGCCACTTTCCCGAGCGGGGCGATCTCGTCGATGCGCTGGAGGATTATGCGAACAGCGAACTGGTCTCGGCGCATGAGCGCAGCGCGTCGGCCGGCGGAACCGCTCTGGACGCACTCCTGCGCTTCGGCCAGGAACTCTTCGAGAAGAGTGACCTTCTGGTGGCGGCATACGGAAACCCTGGCCGGGAGACCGAGATCGCGGACGGGCAGAACGCCGACCCTGCTCTGAACGCGCTGATCCTGAAGGGGCAGGGTGATGGGTCGATCGCCCGCGAGCTTCCGGCGGCATGGGTCGCCCAGGTTCTGTGGAGCCTGTTCTATGCGGCCTGGCTGATGAACGCGTCCAGCCGGATGTCGAAGCACGAGGCGCTCGGAATGTTCCTGGAGACTTTCACGCGGGCGGTCGAACCCCGCTGACCCGGATTCGCTGTTCGGTCCGATCCTCTGTGCGGCTTCAGGCGGGAAGGCTCTGTGCGCGTCTCGTCCGCAAGCCAAGGGCGGCCACTGCCGCCAGTACGGAGAGGGCCCCGGCCACGAGATAGAGGCTGTCCCTGCCCCATTCCGCATCCACACGGCCGGAAACGAGCGTCCCGAGGCCGTAGCCGGCCCACATGAAGCTGGCGAGCCATCCGAACGCTTCCGTCCTGTGCCCGGGTTGGGCGCCGAGGCCGACCGCGAGCTGGCCGAGCGTGTCGCGCGCGCCGCCGAAAAGGCCTGCCGCGAGATAAAGGGCAAGCAGCGCCCAGAGACCCGTCACCTGGCTCATCAGGAGAAGGAAGCAGGCCGTCACCAGATGGAGGGAGATCATGTGCGGCTTGACGCTGGCCGGTCCCTTGCGCGCTCCGTAGAGCAGACCGCCGGCAACCTCTCCCATGGCGAAGGCGCTGAACAGCAGGCCCGTCGCCGCGGCCCCGGTGCTTGCCGCCGCGCCGACCTGCAGGGCTCCAATGGTGAACGTGTCGATGGCGATGATCGCGAACAGCAGGATCAATGCGGGGTTTGCGAGCGCTCCCCACATCGTCCCGCGATGCCCTTCCGGCACCTTCGCCGCGGAGGGCCCGGTCGCGATCAGCAGGTCTCCGGCGATCTTCGCGACCGCGCAGAGGCCGATGACCATGTCTGCCGGCATGATCAGGATGAGACCGCCCACAAGCGCGGGGCCGATGATGAAGGTTCCGGAATTGATCGCCGTGTCCAGCGCGTAGGCGCTGGGCAGCGTTCTTTCCGGCACGAGGCGTGGCCATGTGCTGCGCACGATCGCGCCCGATGGCGGTGTCGAGCCGCCCAGCAGGGCCGCCGCCGCGAGGAGGCTCGCCGCCGGCAGGTCCTGCAGGAGCGCGGCCAGCATCGCCGCATAGGCGAGCGCGTGAAGGCCGATGAACGCGAGGAGCACCCGCCGCGCACCGTATCGGTCCGCGAGCCGGCCGCCGAGCGGAGCGGTGACCGCAAGCGCCAGCGCGTGCGCGAACAGGACGGCGCCGGCCTCGGCATACGAATCCCTGCTCTCGGAGACAGCCAGCAGGAGCGAGAGGCTCAGCATGGACGTCGTCAGCCGGCTCGTGGCCATCGCGCCGACAAGACGAACGACCCCATCGTTGCGCAGCACGGCGACATAACTTCCCCCGATACCCATGGAATTACCCTCGTTTGTGATTTAAGTGGTAACAGTGCAAGAGGGGTTGGTTACCTGTCAAATGCAAATTGAAAGTAACTCACAGAGGCAAGCCGGTTTGGCTGCCGTCCTCGTCAACCTTGCGATGGAGGGCAGCGCGGGAGGGCGTCCCTATGCGGGCCTCCGCGACGATGCGCTCGCGGAAGCGTTCTGCGTCGATCTTTCAGACGGCATGCGGCGGCGGCTTCTCTCGGTGAAGGACGCAGGCGCGCGGCTCTTTGCCGTGGCAGGGGCGCTCCGCCCGGTCTTCGAAGCCGACGATGACGGCGCGGCGGCGGCGATCCTCAACCGGCTGATGTGCGACTATGCCGCCCGCCCCTGTCTCTTCGTGGATTCGGGGCAGCCCTATCATCTCCACTTCCTTGGGGATGGCGAAACCGATGTGGAGGCGCTTGCGGCGGAGCTCGCCGTGTCCCTGGCGCTCCTGATGGATGCCTTCGCGCGCCGCCGCTTCGGGGTCTGCCACGCCAGGACGTGTGATCGCGTCTATGTCGACGTCACGCGCAACGGGTCGAGGCTCTATTGTTCCGACGCCTGCTCCGCGCGCATGAAGATGGCCGAGTATCGCGCACGGTCGCGCGGGAAGCGTAAGACGCTCTAACGCAGCATGCCGCCGGCGATGGCGTAGATGCCCTTTCCGCCGAGCATGTAGGCGGTCAGCCGCTCGCGGTCGAACAGCCCCGCAAAGGCGCGGTCCAGAACGTTCAGCGTGCCGGTCAGGCTGCCGAAGGCCGGCATGATCAGCCGGTCGCCGTCGCAGGCGAAACAGGCGCGCCGCACGCTCCGGCCGCGCCGCACGATGCGCGCGCCGGGATGCAGGTGCCCGGCGATCTCGCCCGGCGCCGCGCCGGGCACGGGCTCGTGCCGGAAGACAAGGCCGTCGATGGCGATCTCCTGCGCCGAATGCCCCGGCAGGTCGGCGGGCGGCGCCGGGTCGTGATTGCCGGCGATCCAGTACCAGTCGCGTTTCGCCATCAGCCCGGCCAGCGTTTCGCGGAAGGGCGCCGGCATCTCCGCCGCGCCGTCATGATCGTGGAAACTGTCGCCGAGGCTGATGACGATGCCGGGATCGTAATCGGCGATCACGCCGGCGAGACGCTTCAGCGTGGCGGCGGTGTCGTAAGGCGGCAGGAGGCGTCCGCGCCGGGCGAAGGCCGCGCCCTTTTCCAGATGCAGGTCCGAGACGACGAGAAGATCGAGGGCCGCAAAGAACAGGACGCCGCGCCGGTCGCACACGGCCTGAGCGCCGCCGAACGCGATGGTCAGCGCGGTGCTGGCGTCGTTTGCTGGCGCAAGGCTGTTCATCCGTCCATCGCCTCCTGCATCAGTTCCTCGCCCGAAAGCCGCGAAGCCTCGCCGAGCAGCGCCTCGTTCGCATCGCCGGCGACCGCTTCCTTGCCGATCTCCAGCATGATCGGCACGGCGAGCGGCGAGATCCGGTCGAGCGATTTATGCACGATTCGCCCCCGCACGCGCGACAGCATCTCGCCCAGTCTCCTGACATCGAGCAGGCCGAGCGCCGCGTCCGCCCAGGTGGCCCGCAGCAGGATGTGGTCCGGCTCGTGGGCGCGCAGGACATCGTAGATCAGGTCGGCGGAAACGGTCACCTGCCGGCCCGATTTCTCCTGGCCGGGATGGCGTTTCTCCACCAGGCCGGAGATCAGCGCACAGTTGCGGAAGGTGCGTTTCAGGAGCCAGCTGTCGGCGATCCAGGCTTCGAGGTCGTCGCCCAGCATGTCCTCGTCGAGCAGTGCGGCGAGGCCGAGGCTGCCGTCCCGCAGCATGGCGCTCATGTCGTTGAGGCTCCAGACCGCGATGGCGTAGTCGGAGGCGACGAAGCCCAGCGGGTGCGTTCCGGCGCGCTCGAGCCGCCGCGTCAGGAGCATGCCGAGCGTCTGGTGCGCCAGCCGGCCCTCGAACGGGTAGAGCACCATGTAGTGCCGGTTGCCGCGCGGAAACGTCTCGACCAGCAGGTCCTCGCGGCGCGGCAGGACGGATTTGTCGCGCTGCAGCGCCAGCCATTCCGAGACCTGCGAGGGCAGCGTCTTCCAGCGCTTCGGATCGGCGAGCATGGCGCGGACCTCGCCCGCCAGATAGGTGGAGAGCGGAAACTTGCCGCCGGCATAGGAAGGCACCATCGCGTCCTCGCCCGTGCCGGTCGAGACGTAGCACTCGTTCTCGCGGATGCCCTCGAAGCGCAGCACCCGGCCGGAGAACAGGAACGTGTCGCCGGGGCTGAGCGTTTCCAGAAAATACTCCTCGACCTTGCCGAGCACCGGCCCGCCGCGCGCCGCGCCACCGCGCCCGCGCCGCGTCATGCGGATGTTCAGCATAGGCGCCTCGACGATGGTGCCGACATTGAGCCGGTATTGCTGGGCGACCCGCGGATTGGAGACGCGCCACAACCCCTCCTTCGTCCTGCGGATGCGCGCATACCGCTCGTAGCTTTTCAGCGCATAGCCGCCGGTGGCGACGAAATCGACAATGCGGTCGAAGGTCGGTCGGTCGAGCGCCGCATAGGGCGCGGCGCTGACGATCTCCGCGTGCAGCCGGTCGGCGTCGAAGGGCGCGGCGCAGGCAGCCCCCAGCACATGCTGCGCCAGCACGTCGAGCGCCCCCTCGACCAGCGGCGGCGTGTCCTGCGCGCCGAGATAATTGGCTTCCAGCGCGGCCCGGCACTCCATCACCTCGAATCGGTTGGCCGGCACGAGGATCGCCCGGCTGGGCTCGTCCATGCGGTGGTTCGAGCGGCCGATACGCTGGGCGAGCCGGCTCGCCCCCTTCGGCGCGCCCACATGCACGACCAGATCCACGTCGCCCCAGTCAATGCCGAGATCAAGCGTCGAGGTGGCGACGATGGCTCGGAGACTGTTCGTCTCCATCGCCTTCTCCACCTTGCGGCGCTGGCCGACATCGAGCGAGCCATGGTGCAGGGCGATCGGCAGATTGTCGTCGTTGATCCGCCACAGCTCGCGAAACAGAAGCTCCGCCTGGCTGCGCGTGTTCACGAACAGGAGCGTCGTGCGATGCGCGCGGATCGCCTCGTAGACCTTGGGGATCGCATAGCGCGCCGAATGACCGGACCAGGGCACCCGGTCGTCCGTTTCGAGGATGCTGATGTCCGGCTTGGCGCCGCCGGCGACGGTGACGATGTCGGCCATCGCCCCGGGCGGATCCTGCGGCACCAGCCAGCGGCGCAGCGCTTCCGGTTCCGCGACGGTCGCCGAGAGGCCGATGGCCTGCAGCGCCGGGCGCAGGGCGCGCAGCCGCGCCAGGCCGAGCGACAGGAGATGTCCCCGCTTGGAGATCACCAGCGAATGAAGCTCGTCGAGCACGACGAAACGCAGGTCGGAAAAGAAGCGGTCGGCATCGGGGGAGGCGATCAGCAGGGCGAGCTGTTCCGGCGTCGTCAAAAGGATGTCCGGCGGCGCATGTTTCTGCCGCTGGCGCTTGTGGGACGGCGTGTCGCCGGTGCGCGTCTCGATGGTGATCGGCAGGCTCATCTCGGCGACGGGCATGGCCAGATTGCGCTGGATGTCGACGGCCAGCGCCTTCAGCGGCGAGATGTAGAGCGTGTGGACGCCGCGCCTGGCTTCGCCCGGTTTCGCCTTCGGCCGTCCGGCGAGATCCGTCAGGGCCGGCAGGAAGCCGGCCAGCGTCTTGCCGGCACCGGTCGGCGCGATGAGCAGGGCCGACCGGCCTGCCCGGGTGCGCGCCAGGAGGTCGAGCTGGTGCGCGCGCGGCTGCCATCCGCGCGTGGCGAACCATTCGCCGAAGGGCGCGGGCAGGTCGGGGGCGGCGAAGCCGCTGATAGGGGGCGTCCGATGTTCCAAGATCGGCTAGAACTAAACCAGAACAGACGGTCCGCCAAGGGCCGGAAGCCGCAAACGGCGCCTGGTGTTTTGCGGTCGGGCGGAATCACCTGATGCCCGCAAAGCGCGGAAGGACTCGGAGCTGGCCCCGTTCAGCGTTCCTGTGAAATGTTGAACGGGTCCAGCGTCAATGCGCCGGCGGCCTGTCCTTGCTCGCAGCCGTCGGGGCCGCATCCCCGACGCCGGCTTCCGCGCCTTTCCGCACGGCAACGACGATCAGCCCCTCGATCGGGTCGCCGCGATCCATGCGGATCACCGCCCTGTCGAGCGACGCGGTTTCGAAACCGGCGGCGGCGAGGGCCGCGCGCAGATGCGGCTCGCTGTGGGCGTAGCGGCGCGAATCGCGCAGCACCATGGGCTCCGGCCCGGCATGATGCTCCACGGAGAAGGCAAACAGGGAACCGGGGCCGAGCGCCGCGGCGATCACCGCGAACAATTGCTCCAGCGCCCCCAGATACATGAACACGTCGGCCGCCGTGACCAGATCGGCCTGGCGCGGCAGGTCGGGCAGGGTCATCAGGTCGGCGCGCGCCAGCCGGTCGTAGACATGCTTCGCCTCGGCGCGCTTCAGCATTTCGGCCGAGATGTCCATGCCTTCGAGAAAGCTGACCGACGCGCGCAGGCGCTCGCCCATCAGGCCGGTGCCGCAGCCGAGGTCGACCGCATGGGCGAAGCGGTCGCGCGCCTGGCGCCCGATGGCCTCGGTGAGCAGTTCTGGAACCCGGTAGGCGAGCTTCTCCACCAGCGCCGTATCGAACGTCTCGGCATACTGGTCGAACAAGGTCTCGACGAAGGCCGAGGGCGCGGCCTCCATGCCATCGAGCGCGCCGTGGAGTTCGAGCTTGAGGCTGGCGCCCAGCCGGTCTTCCGGGTCGAGGCGCAGCGCGGCACGCCAGGCGTCGATCGCGGCCGCATGTTCGCCGGCCTCCGCCAGCATCTCGCCGAGGCAGAAATGCCCGGCCGTCCAGGACGGGGTCAGCGCCAGCGCTTCGCCCATCAGCTCGGCGGCGGCCTTCAGGTCACCGGCTTCGAACAGCATCCAGGCGTATTCGGCCCGGCGGTCGGCCAGGAGATTCCCCGAGGAGAAGGAAAGCAGGTTCATGCAGCATGTTTTCCGGAAAGCCCTTCGGCGGGCGTTCGCGGCTTATGATCGAGAACGACACTCCTGACAAGCGTGTCTTTCGCAGCGGGAAAAAAAGCCTATCCTTCAGACGCATGAAGCCGCAGGACCTGCTCCACCCGCGCCCCGAGGGCCTGTACTGTCCGCCGGGCGACTTCTTCATCGACCCGGTGCGCCCCGTCGACCGGGCGCTGATCACCCATGCCCATGCCGATCACGCCCGCGCCGGCCATAGCTCCGTGCTGGCGACCAGGGAAACCCTCGACATCATGCGCCTGCGCTACGGCAAGGACTTTGCCGAGAGCAGGCAGACCGCCGCCTATGGCGAGACGATCGATCTGGGCGGTGTGGTCGTGTCGTTTCACCCGGCCGGGCATGTGCTCGGCTCGGCGCAGATCGCCGTCGAGGCGAACGGTCTGCGCATCGTCGCCTCGGGCGACTACAAGCGGCATCTGGACGCCACCTGCGCGCCGTTCGAGCCGGTCCGCTGCGATGTCTTCATCACCGAGGCGACGTTCGGCCTGCCGGTCTTCGTGCATCCCGCGCCGGAGGCCGAGACGGCGCGCCTGATCGCCTCGCTTGCGCAGTTTCCCGAACGCGCGCACATCGTCGGGGCCTATTCGCTGGGCAAGGCGCAGCGCATCATCAGCCTGCTGCGCGCCGGCGGGCACGACGCGCCGATCCTCATCCATGGCGCGCTGGCGAAGATCAGCCGCTATTATCAGGGGCAGGGCATCAGGCTCGGCCGGCTGGAGCCGGCAACCGTCGAAGAGGGCGCGGGGACGCGCGCGGCGGGGCAGATCGTCGTTGCGCCTCCCTCCGTGCTCGGCGACCGCTGGACACGTCGCTTCGCCGACCCGCTCAGCGTGTTCGCCTCGGGCTGGATGCGCATCCGCCAGCGCGCCCGGCAGCGCGGCGTCGAGCTGCCGCTGATCCTGTCCGACCATGCCGACTGGAACGAGCTGACGGCGACCATCCGCGAGACCGGCGCCGGCGAGGTCTGGGTGACGCATGGCCGCGAGGAAGCGCTGGTGCGCTGGTGCGAGCTGAACGGCATCGCCGCGCGTCCGCTCAACCTGATCGGCTACGAAGACGAGGCGGAGTGATGCGCCGCTTCTCCGAACTCCTCGACAGGCTGGTTCTCACCCCGTCGCGCAACGGGAAGCTGCGCCTCCTCACGGATTATTTCGCAGGCGTTCCCGATCCCGACCGGGGCCATGCGCTGGCCGCGCTGACCGGCGGGCTCGATTTCCCCTCCGTGAAACCCGCCATGCTGCGCGCGCTGGTGATGGAGCGGATGGACGAGGTGCTGTTCGCCTATTCCTACGACTATGTCGGCGACCTGGCCGAAACCATCTCGCTGGTCTGGCCCGCGCCGGAGAGCGTGGATGAGGTGGAGGCGCCGGCACTCGGCCATGTGGTCGAGACTTTGAGCCGGGTCAGCCGTTCCGATGCGCCGACGGTCATCGCCGGCCTTCTCGACCGGCTGGACCCGTCGGCGCGCTTCGCGCTGATTAAGCTCGCCACCGGCGGCATGCGGATCGGCGTCTCGGCGCGGCTCGCCAAGCAGGCGCTCGCGGCGCTGGGCGGCAGGGATGTCGGCGAAATCGAGGAACTCTGGCACGGTCTGGAACAGCCTTACGAGACGCTGTTCGCCTGGCTGGAAGGTCGCGCCGGAAAGCCCGAGAGCGCGGCGAGGGCGCTGTTCCGCCCGGTCATGCTGGCGCATCCGGTGGGAGAGGGCGATCTGGAGAGGCTCGATCCCGCCGAATACGTGGCCGAGTGGAAGTGGGACGGCATCCGCGTCCAGGCCGTTAGCGAAGGCGGTGTGAAGCGCCTCTATTCGCGCACCGGCGATGACATCTCCGGCGCCTTTCCCGATCTGGTGGCCGCCTTTGGCGGCGACGTCGCGCTGGACGGCGAACTGCTTGTCGGCGATCCCATCGTGCGCACCGGCAGCTTCTCCGACCTGCAACAGCGCCTGAACCGGAAGACCGTTTCGAAGAGGATGCTGGCCGACTACCCCGTCTTCATGCGCTGCTACGATCTGCTGCACTGGGAGGGTGAGGACCTGCGCCAGCGCGCCTTCGAGGAACGTCGTGCGGTCCTGGAGAAGGTCGTGCCGGCGCTCGATCGGCATCGCTTCGACCTCTCGCCCCTGGTCGCCTTCTCGCGCTGGGATGAGCTCGACGGCCTGCGCCGCGACCCGCCGCATCCGGTCATCGAGGGCGTCATGCTGAAGCGCCGCGACGCCGTCTATTCTCCGGGCCGGCCGAAAGGCCCTTGGTTCAAGTGGAAGCGCGACCCGTTCATCGTCGATGCCGTGCTGATGTATGCGCAGCGCGGCCACGGCAAGCGGTCGAGTTACTACTCCGACTACACGTTCGGCGTCTGGGCGGGAGCGGAAGACGATCTTCAGCTCGTGCCGGTCGGCAAGGCCTATTTCGGCTTCACCGACGAGGAGTTGAAGCTGATCGACAAATATGTGCGCGACAACACGGTGGAGCGCTTCGGCCCGGTCCGTTCTGTGCGCGCCGAACCCGGCCACGGGCTGGTGCTCGAAGTCGCCTTCGAGGGTCTGAACCGTTCGACACGCCACAAGTCGGGCGTCGCCATGCGCTTTCCGCGCATTTCCCGGCTGCGCTGGGATAAGCCCGCTGCCGAGGCCGACCGCATCGAGACGCTGACGGCGCTTCTTGCAGAATGAAGCGCTGCGCCGGAGGTTACTGGTCGGCGACCGCGGCCCTGATGGAGAGGACGTCGAGCACGCGGCCTTCGCCGCTGACATCCGGGATGATGGCGATGGTGCCGCCGCCAGTGGGCGTGGCCGCCGGGAAGTCCACCTCGAACAGATATTCCGTTTGCGACGGGCCGACCACATAGCGCTTGCGTCCACAATCGCCCAGCGTGCCGAAATGACAGGAGATGGCAATCTGCGTGTCGGCGCCGTCGTCGGTGCGCGCATCCACGGCGAAGATGGCGCGCCGTCCGGCAAGTTCCTCGAGGACGCCGCGGCCCACATCGAAGACGACCCCGGCGTCGGCGCTGCTGCTGATGCGCAGGAACTGTCTTTCGTCGTCCTGCATCACCTCGGCGCTGGCGCTGCCCGGCGCGGCGACGGTCGTCGGGTCGGACGGCGTGAACACGGTAAGCCAGTTTTCCGTGGCGCGGCTGCCGGGCTGCGCGCCGTCGGCGTTCTCGCCCGCGCTGAAGTCTTCTTCCTGCAGCCGCATCGGCGGATTGCGGACGCTCGTGTCGCGCTCCTCGCTGGACATCAGGATGCCGCTGCTCATCGTCCACCAGATGCCGATTCCGACAAACGCGACGAGCGTCGTGACGAGGAAGAGCATGGCAAATGGCCGCCGGCGCCTGGGCAGGGCTTCCCGGATGCGTCGCGCGGTTTCCCGTGCGCTCTCGGATGCGGCGGGCGATCTGCGGTCCTCACGCTCGATGCGCGGCGCGGCATCGACGTTGCGGCCGCTACCCGGACCCTGTTGCTGCCGGGCGGGGGCGGCCGGCTCCACGGGCGGCGCGGCGGGCTCCTGCCGGGCAGGGGCGGAAGTGGGCTGCGGCCGGGTTTCAGGCCGCGGCGCGGCAGCGCGCGCTGCCGGCATGAACTCGGTCTCGATCTCCGTGATCTTCGCCTTCAGCGCCTCGCGCCGGGCGCGCTTCGTCGCTTCCGGCAGGTCGTCGCGGCTTTGCAGCGTACGCTCCAGCGCCGCAAAGGCGGAACGGTACACTTTCTCGCGGAAGGCCCGATCCCGGGCATTGCCCTTGCCGAACGCGCTTCTGATCGCTTTTTCTATCGCGTCCAAGGCTGGCGGCCCTCTTTACGCATAACCCCGCTCCATGGTTAACCGTTGGTGAGTATGCAATCAACGGTCATAACAAGCTGTGAACAAGCCGTTGCCGTGCCGGGCCGGCCGCAAGGAGAAGCGCGATGCGCGATTTCGCCCTGGAAGTCCATTTCTCGCGCTGGGAATTCAACGCCAGACACCACATGACCGCCTCGGATGCGGAAAGCATGACGCTGGGCGAACTGGCGGCGATGGCGGGCGGCGATGTGCGCGCCGGCCTTGACGATCTGTGGCTCGGCTACACGGAAACCTGGGGGGCGCCGGACCTGCGCGCCGCGATTGCCGGCACATACGAGACGCTGGAGGCAGGCGATATTCTCTGCTTCGCGGGAGCGGAGGAGGGGCTCTACGCGGCGATGCGCATCCTGCTCGGTCCCGACGACCACGCCATCGTCGCCGTGCCGAACTACCAGGCGGCGGAAACCGTTCCGCTCGGCATCTGCGCCGTCACCGGCGTGCCCCTGCTGGAGGACGACCGCTGGCGGCTCGATCTCGACGCGCTGCAGGCGGCGATCCGGCCGAACACCAGGCTTGTCTCGATCAACCTGCCCAACAATCCCACCGGCGCGTTGATGCCGCGCGCCGATTTCGACGCGCTGATCGCCATCTGCCGCGGGCATGGCCTCTACCTGTTCTCGGACGAGGTCTACCACCTGCTCGAGCAGGATCCGCAAAAGCGCCTGCCGCAGGCGGCCGACGCCTATGAGAAGGCGCTGTCGCTCAACGTCATGTCGAAGGCCTACGGCCTGCCGGGCCTGCGCATCGGCTGGATCGCCTGCCGTGACAGGGCCGTGCTGCAGAAACTCGAGCGCTACAAGCACTACCTCTCGATCTGCAACGCCGCGCCGAGCGAGCGGCTTGCCGTCATGGCGCTTTCGGTGCGCGACCGGATCCTTGCCCGGAACCGCGCGCTGATGACGGAGAACCTCGCGAGGCTCGACGCGTTCTTCGCCGACTACCCGCACCTGTTCGACTGGGCGCATCCCGACGGCGGCTGCATCGCCTATCCGCGCTACCGGGGCCGCAATGGTGTGGAGGCATTCTGCCGCGAGATTGTCGAGGAGGAGGGTGTCCTTCTGCTGCCCGCCTCCGTCTATCGCTCCGAACTGATCGCCGCGCCGGCGGATCGCTTCCGCATCGGCTTCGGCAGGCGTGGCGTCGAGGATGGGCTCGCGGCGATGCGCCGTTTCCTGCAGCGCCACCACAACGACATTGCCGCTGCCTAGCGCGCGGGCTCATGGATGCTGCGCAACCAGTGTCCTGACCCTAGGCGCCCGATCGGATCATGTCCCGAATTTTGGCGGCTTTCTCGAAGTGATCCAACGTGTGCGTCCTGATCCACCATTCCGCCGCTTCCATAAGCAGTTCGGGATCATCGTTCTTGTTGGCGAAGAACGCGTAAAAGGAAAGACCTACGCCCTCTCCCTTCCTCGCGATCTTCTCCTCGCAGGTTGCAAGGGCCTTTGTTCTCAAGCTGTCTCTCATGCTGCCCCATCGGTTGCTGCTGCAGAACTTTAGGCGATTGTATATTTGACAAACCCGAACACCCTATCTGACATGGCATGCGGATCGGTGATTGCGCTTTCAGGTAAGCGTTGGGAAAGGCGCGTTTGATATGGATCGTATTGCGCCTTCGCGAATTTCGCATATATGGTGATGTTGGACTTAACCCGTCCTAATTTACTGGAGTTTTGCCATGAGTGAAAAACTGCGCGTGATCTGCTATCAGGATCACGGTGTATGGCTTGCGCAGGCACTCGAACACGATATCTGCGTTCAGGCCGATAGTCTTGACGATCTTTATGGTCGTCTTGAAGTTGCCGTTCGCCTTGAGAGCGAGAGTGGCGGCCTTGACAATATCGCGCCTGCGCCCGCTCACTTCCAGCGCATGTGGGATAAAAAGGCGGGGAGCTACACACCTATGTCAGCAAATAGCGACCACTACGAAATGGCGCTGGCTGCGTAGACATGGCATATCCGTTTGGCGGTCACCCGCGTCTCGCGGATTATATAGGACAGGCTCGCAAAGACCATGGCGCTACCGCACAAAGTGGTAGCGCCCCCGACCAGTCGGGCAAGTCGCACTCCGTTACGAAGATCACAATCCCTGACACCGGCAATTCAGTTGTCGTCGTCGGCGTTGAACAGACAGAGTACCTTGTGCCGTCGATGGTGGGTTATTTAGACCGACGCCTTGGCATCAATTCACCATGGTTTGCGGTAGACGTAGGCGATGATGAGCAGCCGATTTAGCCCCACGCGCTGGTAGGGCCGTCACAAACATTCACTGCTTCGACTTACCGTCATTTTCGGACGGCTTCTTCGCGACCTTCTTCACGATCCGGTCAAAGGCTTCCTCGGACTCGTCCGTTTCCAGTTCGCGGGCGGCTTCACGGAATTTGTCTATCTGTTCTTTAGGTTTATCGGCTAGCTTCGCTGACATGCCTTCTGGACCCCTTGTTAGCGATGACCGTTGCCACGACTATGCGGCTTTCTCTGACGAAAGCCACAGCGATGGTAGCAACACATACATGGTCATTGGCGGCATTCTACTGCGCAGCGCCGATGCGCACAAATTCTCATCCGCCGTTTCCGAAATTTACAAACCGTATCGGTGGCCGGAATCGATCCAGTGGAAGTCTACGAGCAAAGCCAAGGTAGAGGCCTATAAAGCGGTGATCGATCTGGTTGCCGAGTGGCGCTATGCGCGCCGCCTGGATTTCGGGTGCATAGTTTTCGATAGCCGAAAAATCGACCACGACAAATACAACGAGAGTGACCCAGAGAAGGGCTTCTTCAAGTTTCTATATCAGCATCATCTCAAGTGGTCGCGACACTATGGGAAGTCAGCGAAGTTTCGCTGCTTCCATGGCAACATGGAAACTGGATACGATCTGAGCGAACTCCACAAGTGCCTCAACAATTCAATCAAGATAACGTTGCCGGTGATGCGGCGACCCTACATCCAAGTTGACTTCCTGCCGGTCAAACAAACGAGGTGTATGCAGGTTGCAGATTTGCTCATCGGTGCTGTTGGCTACGCCTGCAATGGGAAGTTCGAGTCCGAGCCAAGCACGCCGCGAGCAGAGGTTTATCGATATATGAAACATGTTTTCGCGTGGCCAGACTGGAGCGCCGAAACAGTTTGGCCTGAGTTCGGTTTTCACATCTGGCACTTCAGACTTTGAGCAGGAGCACCTATCCCGAAGGATTCAGGACCAGTAAGCATGATCCCTTTCGGCTACTCCCACCCATTAGAAATATAGTGGGTTTCCCCTTTAGAATCAAGGTTCATTCCGCCTCCGAAACAACCCTCTCCAAAGTGGTAGCTTCATCTGAACAGGCTTCCGATAGTGCTCATTCTTCGCATCAATGAGGTTGCCTATAGGTGAGGCGGCGGCCCTGGAAGCCCTCCAGTGCTTTAGCCGCGCGGGCGCTATCTTCAACTCCAAGGGCAGAGCGGTTGGAATAGCGGAAATCGAATTCCGCCAGATAGCGGTGCAGGTGGTGTTCGGCGCAATGCTGATATACGCCCTTCATGCCACGCTTGAAGATGCTGTAGTAGCCTTCCACCGTGTTCGTGTTGATGTTCACGGAGAAGATGCGTTCGCCATCGTGGCCGTATTCTGTGCGGCCATATTCTTTAGCCGAATGCTCGACGCGACCATGAAACGCGAATTCCTTGCCGACGCGCTTGTAGTGGACCGCCTCGTCAGTCATTAGCTGGCTTTCCTTGGCGATGTTCTCGCGCACGATAGGAATGACGCGGGCAACCGTGGTTGCGTCGATATGGAACGAACGGGCACGGCCACCACGCTCCACCAGCGTCATGACGATGTTCTTATGAGCGCCAGAAGCCATCTGCTTCGGTACGCCGGCTAGGCGACCAATATAGGTCTCATCAGCCTCTACCGTCATGCCATTGCCGCCCATAGGCGTGAAATCATCCGAGCGCATGGCTTCACGAATGCGGTGCGCCAGAAACCAAGCGGTCTTGTAGGTCACCTCCAGAGTGCGGTGGAGCTGATGGGCGCTGATGCCCTTCTTGCTGGAACACATCAGGTGGATTGCCTGCAACCACTTGTGGAGCGGCAGGTGGCTTTCCTCGAAGATCGTGCCAATGCGCACGGTGTACTGCTTGCGGCACTCACCACACTTGTACAGGCCGTGGCGTTCGATGCCTTCCGGGTTCTTCTTGGAGGGCTTCGTGCGAACGCCTACCAGTTTGTAGTGCTTGTCCATTCCACCGCAATGCGGGCAAACCGGACCCTGGGGCCACAGGATAGACTCCACATGCTCGAATGCTGCGGCTTCATCATAAAAATAAGGGCGGTTCAGAACAGACATTTTCCCATCTCCTTGATCCCAATATAGGAATCTCGGGTGGGTTTGTCAAATATACAATCGCCGAACTTTAGTATGAACATAAAGGGAACAAATGATTTGGGCAATCGTGTTTGCCGACATCCGGCATTCGTCAGATGCGCCGGCAGTGCATCTTGCAGTCTGGCGCTTCATCCGGCACCGGCGTAAGCGCGAAAAACAGGGAGATGAACCGGTCTGCTTGGCAGTGAATCCGCGCTAATGAAGCCATGGCCTGGCGCGGTTGAACCTTCGATAAACCGACCGTTCCATCTTGTTGTCTTCCGCATTACCGTGGATGCCGGATGGAGCCGCTTGACGGCAGAACGCCTCGAGGCTCGCCCGCGCATTGCCGAAAAATGACGGGAGAGCTTTCCTCCTTGGTGGCACTTGCTGTAGAAGGTTTGACGTTTACGAGAACGTCAATTGAAAGAAAGGCCGTCCCATGGCGCTTCCGGCAGTTCTGAATGGCTTGCGCCTGCCCGTGGTGGCGGCTCCGCTCTTCATCATCTCGCATCCTCCGCTGGTCATGGCCCAGTGCAAGGCGGGCGTCGTCGGATCGTTTCCGGCGCTCAACGCGCGACCGAAGGAACAGCTCGACGACTGGCTGTCGGAAATCTCCGAGGGATTGGCCGCGCACGACGCCGCCAATCCCGGGCGTCCCGCCGCTCCCTTCGCCGTCAACCAGATCGTGCACCGCTCGAACGACCGGCTGGAGCACGATCTCGCCGTCTGCGTGAAGCACAAGGTGCCGATCGTCATCACCTCGCTGGGCGCGGTGGAGGAGGTCAATCAGGCCGTGCACTCCTATGGCGGCATCGTGCTGCACGACATCATCCACGACCGCCATGCGCGCAAGGCGATCGAGAAGGGGGCGGACGGACTGATCGCGGTCGCCGCTGGGGCGGGCGGCCATGCCGGCACGCTGTCGCCTTTCGCCCTGGTTCAGGAAATTCGCCAGTGGTTCGATGGCCCGCTGCTTCTGTCCGGCGCCATCGCCAATGGCGGTGCGGTGCTGGCGGCCGAAGCCATGGGCGCGGACCTCGCCTATATCGGCTCGCCCTTCATCGCCACGAACGAGGCGCGCGCGCCCGACGCCTACAAGGAGATGATCGTCTCCTCGCGTGCCGCCGACATCGTCTATTCGAACCTCTTCACCGGCGTGCACGGCAATTACCTGAAGGGTTCCATCGAGAAGGCCGGCATGGACCCGAACAACCTGCCGGAGGCCGATCCATCGAAGATGAATTTCGCCAGCGCCGACGCCAAGGCCTGGCGCGACATCTGGGGCAGCGGCCAGGGGGTCGGCGCGGTGAGCGAGATCACCGGCACCGGAGCGCTGGTGGACAGGCTCGCGGCCGAGTATGCGGCGGCGAGGGAGAGGCTCTGCGGCTAGACCCGCTTGAGGCTGGGCGTGAAGCGGTTTCCAGCCTGCATCTCGCTCCTCACTCACGAATGCGCGCCATCTATCGTCATGCTCCGTCAACCTGCTAGTTTCCGGTCATGACGAACGGCGACGCAAAATCCGGGGGCAATGGCTGGCTGAGACCGTTTCTGGTCTGGTGCGTTCTGGTGGTTCTGGCCGGCGCGGCGCTGGCGGCTTACCAGCGCATGGTTCTGGTCGCCGAGCTGGAGCGGCAGAGCGCGACCCTGCATCGCCTTGCCTCGCAGCAGGCCGACCAGCACGACGCCCACATGACCGCGCTTTCGGCCATTGCCGTGGCCGGTGACGGACGCAGTTTCGATCTGTTTCTGGAAGTCGCGGCCACGATCACCCGCTTCTATCCGCGCATCGTCGCGGTGCAGCTCGTCTCCCTGGACGGGCAGAGCGAAACGGTCGGCACCGGGCCGCTCGCCCCGGCGCTGGCCGAGGAGATCCGCGCGGCGGCGGGTGCCGCCGATGGCGGCATCGTCCTTCTGCCCGACCGCGACCTCCCCGATCACTACCGGATGATCAAGCGCAGCCCCAACAACGACGCGGCGCGCTATGGCCTGACCCTGCGGATCGATGCGGGAAAACTGGTGGCGGATGCCGGGCCGTTCTGGTCGCAGCCGGGGGTCGACATGCGCCTCCTGCTGCCGGAAGGCGGGATTCTCGTCGGATCCGAGACGCTGCCGGTTTCGGCGCGCTACGAGAACACGCTGGGCAGCGCCTCGCAGCCGCTTCTTCTGCAGACGGGCATGGACATCGGCCTCGCCGATCTCCTCCCGGCACCGCGCGTCTTGCTGACGCTGCTCGGCGTCAGCCTTCTCTTTCTGGCGGGGCTGGCCGTGATGCGCCAGCGGGCGCGGGCGCGCAGCGCCATGCAGCAGGTGCGGCTGAGCGCCATGGAGACGCGCCTCACCCATGCCTCGCGCGTCAATGCGCTCGGCGAGCTGGCGAGCGGTCTCGTGCACGAGCTGACCCAGCCGCTGACCGCGATCCTCGCGCAGGCGCAGGCCGGCCGCCGGTTCCTGTCGCGCGGCGATCATGCGGCGCTGGTTCCCGTGCTCGACGACACGGTGACGCAGGCGCGTCGCGCCTCCGATATCCTCCGGCGCTTCCGCGACTGGTCGCGCCCGCAGCAGGCGCCCGCGGCGCCGTTCGACCTGCGCGATGCGATCCGCAATGTCCGCGCGCTTCTGGAACAGGCAAGTGCCGCGCAGGCGGTCCGCTTCGACCTGCATCTGCCGGACGCGCCGGTCATCGTCAGCGCCGATGCGGTGGAGATGGAGCAGGTGGTCTTCAACCTCATGCGCAACGCCATCGAGGCGCTGGAAGGTCGGGACGGCGCGCGCCGGGTGACGGTTGGCCTGACCTGTGACGTTGCCATCGCGACGCTGGACATCGCCGACAACGGTCCCGGCGTGCCGCAGGCGCTGCGCGAGCGTCTGTTCGCGCCCTTCACCACGACGCGGCCGGGCGGCACCGGGCTCGGCCTCGCGCTCAGCCAGCGCCTCGTTGAGCGGGCCGGCGGCGAGATATCCCTGCTGGACGGCACGGCCGGCGCGACGTTTCGCGTCGTCCTGCCGCTTGCCGGCGCGATGCGGGAGGCGGCCCAGTGAGCGCGCCGGTCTATCTGGTGGACGACGACGAGGCGGTGCGCGGCGCGCTCTGCCTGCTCCTGTCGACCGTGGGCATCGAGGCGACGGCTTTTGCCGATCCGCAGGCGTTCCTGGCGCGGGTGGACCAGCTCGAACCCGGCTGCCTGATCCTCGACATCCGCATGCCGGCGATCTCCGGCCTGAAGCTCCAGGAGCGGCTGGGCGAGCGCGGCATAGACTGGCCGACCATCGTCATCTCCGGCCATGGCGACATCGAAGCCTGCCGCCGGGCGTTCCGCAACGGCGCGCTGGACTTCCTGTCCAAGCCCGTCGACGAGCAGGACCTGATCGACGCGATCCAGAAGGGACAGGAGGCCCTTGAGAAGACGTTGCGTTTGCGCGCCGAGAAGGCGGAGGCGCTGGGCCTGCTCGAAAAGCTGACGGCGCGCGAGCGCGAGGTGCTCGACCGCATCAGCGAGGGTTTCACCACACGCCAGATCGCCGAAGGGCTGGGCCTCTCGCCGCGCACCGTGGAAAGCCACCGCGCCGCCATCGGCGCCAAGCTCGGCACCACCTCGCAGGCCGAGCTGACCCGCATCTGGCTCGAGGGCCGCGAGGCTCCGTAGAACTACGGATCGGCGCGCAACCGCTACGAATGTCGCCCGCGCCCGGCCGGCGCTAGCTTCTTTTCATCACAGAAAAGGAGACCCGCAATGATCCGCAACTTCATTCTTGCCGCGTCCATCGCAGCGCCTGCCGCCGCTTCCGCTCAGGAGCTTCCGTCGGCGCCCTACCTGCCGCTGGAAATGGCCGTGACCGCGGCCCAGACCGCGCTCCGGTCCTGCGCCGCGTCGAGCCACAATGTCAGTGTCGCCATCGTTGGGCGCGACGGCGCCACCAAGGTTCTGCTCAAGGCCGACAATTCCGGACCGCACACCGCGAGCAGCGCCGAGGGCAAGGCCTTCACCTCTGCCGCCATGGGCCGCGACACGGCCGGGCTTGCCCAGTTCATCACCGACAACCAGCAGAATGCCGGCCTGCGCGACATGGATCCGCGCCTCGTCATCCAGGCCGGCGGCCTGCCGATCCGGATCGGCGGCGCGCTGGTGGGCGGCATCGGCGTCGGCGGCGCCCCCTCGGGCGACATCGACGCAGGCTGCGCCCGGGCCGGTCTCGACGAGATCGGCGCCGAGTAAGCGGCCGAGTAAGCGCAAGTCAGTTCCTCCCGCGACAGGGGCCGGCCACGAGCCGGCCCTTTTCGTGTCTGGCCGGTCCCGCTTCCGGCGGTGTCCCCGGTGAGGTAAAGCCGCCCGCGCACCGGGCGCCATGAGGCGCCATCGGCCGTTTCCTGGACGATGAAAGTCGGGGCGCTTCTGTGGACTGTCAGAAATCTGACATGTGAACGACATCTGGCCTTCATGCACACCCGTTAGGCGGTTTGGCGAGAAGGGCGCAAAGCCCTGGTGAGCCAAAAATGGCGTCTAACGGGGAAGCCAGATGCTGGAAATCCGCCAAGTCACCCGACGCTTCGGGCCGAACACGGCCGTGCGCGATGTGACGCTGGAAATCGAACAGGGTGAAATGGTCGGCGTGATCGGACGGTCCGGCGCCGGCAAGTCGACGCTTCTGCGCATGATCAACCGCCTGATCGACCCCTCGGAGGGATCGATCTCCTTCCATGGCCAGGAGGTGTCCGCGCTGCGCGGCGCGCCGCTGCGCCGCTGGCAGCGCGACTGCGCCATGATCTTCCAGCAGTTCAACCTCGTGCCCCGCCTCGACGTGTTGACCAACGTCCTGCTCGGCCGGCTGAACCGCCGCTCCACCGTCCTCAACCTGATGAGCATGTTCACGCGCGAGGAGCGCATCGGCGCCATCGCCGCGCTGGAGCGGCTCGACATCGCCCAGACCGCGCTCCAGCGTGCCGGCACGCTGTCCGGCGGCCAGCAGCAGCGCGTCGCCATCGCCCGCGCCCTGATGCAGGAGCCGAAGGTGATCCTCGCCGACGAGCCGATCGCTTCGCTCGACCCGCTCAACGCCAAGGTGGTGATGGATTCGCTGGCCGACATCAACGCCCGTGAGGGCATTACCGTGATCACCAATCTGCACACGCTGGACACGGCCCGCGCCTATTGCAGCCGCATCGTCGGCATGGCGAACGGCGCGGTCGTCTTCGATGGCCCGCCGGAGGCGCTGACCGGCGAGGCGGTGCGCATGATCTATGGCGGCGAGGAAGGCGCGGAGCTGTCCGAGGCGATCACCTCGACCAGCATTTCCGTGCCGCTAAAGCCCGTCAGGGAATCTTCCGGCCAGGCCGTGCCGGCGCTTGCCGCCGTCTGACGCCGGGATCGTCTTGCCCGCGTAACGGGCCTTTCACTCGAGAAACCAGTCGGCGGGGCCGGCTGCAAACAGGAGAGATGTCATGTTCAAGAAAGCTCTTATGGGTGCTGTCGCGCTCACCGCCTTAGCCGTCGGCGCCGCGCAGGCCGAGGACCTGAAGGAATTCCGCATCGGCATTCTCGGCGGCGAGAATGAAGCCGACCGCCTGCGCAACTTCCAGTGCATGGTCGACCAGCTTCCGGAAGTGCTGGGCGTCGAGAAGGTCTCGCTGTTCCCCGCCGCCGACTATGACGGCGTCATCCAGGGCCTGCTCGGCGGCACGCTCGACTATGCCGAGCTCGGTGCATCGGGCTATGCGAAGATCTATCTGGAAGACCCGAAGGCCGTCGATCCGATCCTGACGACGGTGCAGACCGACGGTTCGACCGGCTATCACTCGGTCATGGTGGCGCGCAAGGATTCCGGCATCGCGACGCTGGAAGACATGAAGGGCAAGAAGCTCGGCTATGCCGACCCGGACTCCACCTCCGGCTTCCTGATCCCCTCCGTCACCCTGCCGAAGGCGATCAACGCCAAGGTCGAGGATTTCTTCTCCGAGACCGGCTTCGGCGGCGGCCATGAAAACCTGGTCCTCGAAGTGCTGAAGGGCACGTTCGACGCCGGCACCACCTGGGCCTCGGGCGTTGGCGAGTTCTCCGACGGCTATTCCTCCGGCAATCTGCACAAGATGGTCGAGAAGGGCCTCGTCGACATGGACGATCTGGTCGAGCTGTGGAAGTCGCCGCTGATCCCGAACGGCCCGGTCGTGGTGCGCACGTCGATGGACGACAGCATGCGCCAGGCGTTCAAGGCCTTCATGATGGAACTGCCGAAGAAGGATCCGGCCTGCTTCTCGGCCATCCAGGGCGGTGACTACACGGGCTACACCGAGGTGACGCCGGCCTTCTACGAGCCGATCATCGAGGCGCGCCGCGCCAAGATCGGTTCCTGATCCAGTTCCAACCCTGACGCGTCGCCGGCCTGCGCCGGCGGCGCCGTCGCATCGGCGTGCCATTCATGACGACAATCCCTCATCCCCGGCCGCTTTCCGAAGCGGGCCTCGCCGTCGAGCGCCACTGGCGCGAGCTGGCCGGACGCCGGCGGCTCTACACGGTCGGCGGCATCCTGTTCCTGGTGCTCGCCATGAGCGGGTCGCTCTGGTTCGCCAATGATTCCAATGCGGGAAAGTTCTTCGACCGCCTGCCTTATCTCTTCGACTTCGCCGGCCAGATGGTGCCGCGTGACGGATGGGAGATCTGGCGCGCCCTGTTCGATCTGTCGTCCCCCTATGACGATGGCAGCCTGAAATACAACTATCCCGACGGGCGGGTCTATTTCACCGAAACGCTCTACCTGCCCGAATATTTCTACAAGATGCTGGAGACGATCAACATCGCACTGGCCTCCACGCTGGTTGGCTTCGGCCTCGGCTTCCTGCTCTGTTTCCTGGCCGCTTCGAACCTGACGACGCGGCGCTGGCTTCGCTTCTTCGTGCGCCGCTTCATGGAAGTGCTGCGCGCCTTTCCCGAAATCGTCATCGCCGGCTTTTTCCTGGCCGTGCTGAGCATCGGCGCCGTTCCGGCCATCATCGCCGTCTCGATCCATACGGTCGGCGCGCTGGGCAAGATGTTCTTCGAGGTGGTCGAGAACGCCGACATGAAGGCGGAGGAGGGACTGCGGGCGGCCGGAGCGAACTGGGTCGAGCGCGTCTGGTTCTCCATCGTGCCGCAGGTCATGCCGAACTTCCTGAGCTACGGGCTGCTCCGGCTCGAGATCAACGTGCGCGCCTCGACCATCATCGGCGCGGTGGGCGGCGGCGGCATCGGCGAGGCGCTGCGCCTGTCGATCAGCCGCAACCATGAAGCCAAGACGCTGGCGATCATCCTGCTCCTGTTCTGCACCATCGTGGCGGTGGACCAGCTTTCGGCCTGGCTGCGCAGCCGCATCGTCGGCAGGCAGGCCTTCGAATTCGGCAGGGGAGCATGACGATGACAGAAGCAGATTCGAGCGCATTGATGGCGCGTCACCCCGCAGTCTTCAATCGCCCCCTGATGGAACGCCTGCGCGGGTTCCTGGTGGCCGCCGGCATCGGTCTTTACCTGGTGTTCGCATGGTGGCTGTTTGCCATCGGTCAGGTCGTCTCGGGCGGAAACTGGGACATCGCCGGCACCTATCTGGCCGACTGGGTGTCCTACGAGGTGCGGCCGAACATCGATTTCGAGGACAATGCGCTGGCGATCAGCTTTCCGCGCTTCTCGCCGCTCGGCGACGACCCCAGGCCGGAATGGCTCGTCACGGAAACCGCGCTGGTCGAAAGCCGCAGCTCGGCGGCAGGCGAGGCGGCGGGACAGGGTGGCGGCGCCACCAGCGGCGAGGGCTTCCTCGGTGCGTTGGGCGGCAAACCCGCCGACAGTTCGCCCGCAGAGAGGCCGCAAGAGAGTTTCCTCGGACCGGTTGGCGGCCAGGCGCCGGCGTCCGAATCGGCTCCCGGGCAACCCGCCATTCAGCCGGCGGCCGCGACCCGCGAGG
Source organism: Nitratireductor pacificus pht-3B (assembly GCF_000300335.1). Classification (GTDB taxonomy): domain Bacteria; phylum Pseudomonadota; class Alphaproteobacteria; order Rhizobiales; family Rhizobiaceae; genus Nitratireductor; species Nitratireductor pacificus. The sequence goes on from NZ_AMRM01000004.1 coordinate 170,904, forward strand.
TGGTGGTGCGCGCCGATGTCTCGCTGGGCGGCGAGAACCGCATTCTGATCGAACCCGGCCGCGTCGCCGTCACGCGTGGAGACGAGACGCTGGTGCTCGATGTCGAGCGCAATGTCAGCGTCACTCCACAGGGTGATCTGCCCGAATGGGCGAGCCAGCGCGCCCCCGGCGCCAAGGTGATCGTGCGCTTCGGCTTCGCCGGCCGCGCCGAGATCGAGGATGACGAGGTCAAGGTACGTCGCCGGTTCCTCGGCTGGGAGAACTTCGTCTTCGACACCCGCTCGTCCTATTGGGGGAAACCGGCCTCCGAGGTTCTGGGTCTTGTCGCCTTCGGCGAGCGGATCGAGCCGGCGCGCTCGAACCTGGCGCTCGCCTGGGACAACATCGTCAACAATGCCGACTGGCAGCATGGCGATGTCTGGCTGAAGCTGCTGCAGACCATCGTCATGGCCTTCGCTGGCACGGTGCTTGCTTCGCTCCTCGCCTTCCCGCTGGCCTTTGCGGCCGCGCGGAACATCACGCCCAACCGGTTCGCCAACCAGGCGCTGAAGCGCTTCTTCGATTTCCTGCGGTCGGTCGACATGCTGATCTGGGCGCTGTTCTTCACCCGCGCCTTCGGACCCGGTCCTCTGGCGGGCATATCGGCGATCTTCTTCACCGATACCGGCACTTTCGGAAAGCTCTATTCCGAGGCGCTGGAGAACATCGACGACAAGCAGCGCGAGGGCGTGCGGTCGGTCGGCGCTTCGCCGGCGTCGGTGCAGCGCTTCGGTGTCGTGCCGCAGGTCCTGCCCGTGTTCCTCAGCCAGTCGCTCTATTTCTGGGAATCGAACACGCGCTCCGCCACCATCATCGGCGCGGTTGGCGCCGGCGGCATCGGCCTGAAACTCTGGGAAGCCATGCGCACCAACCAGGACTGGGAGAACGTCGCCTATATGGTGATCCTGATCCTGATCGTCGTGTTCGTCTTCGACAACATATCGACCATGCTCCGCCAGCGGCTGATCGGCAGGCAGGCGGGCTGACGCGGGGAGAAGTGACGCGGTTGCCGTCTGCTGCTAGTTTCATCATCCCGTTCAGGGGATTCGTTATTCTGTCATGCAAATCGCCTATTGCATCGCGATTGGCGAGGAAAACACGATGCGTTACGCGATCTACTTTACCCCACATCAGGACGACCCGCTGACGCGCGCCGCCGCGCGCTGGCTCGGCCGCGATCCCTTTGATGGCGAGCAGACGCCGCCCGTGGCGGTCGCGCCCTTCTCGGCGGCGGAGATCGCGTTTCACACCGCGGCCGCCCGCCGTTACGGCTTCCACGCGACGCTGAAGGCGCCGTTCCGGCTGGCCGAGGGCGAGACGGAGCGGGACCTGATCGCCGCGCTTGACGATTTCTCCCGGCACAGCGCGCCTGTCTGCGTTCCGCGCGCCGTGGTGCGCCGTCTCGACGGGTTTTACGCGCTGGTTCCCGAGGAGCCGTTTGCCGCGCTCGATGCCTTTGCCGCGGGTGTCGTGACCGAGTTCGAGCGCTTCCGCGCGCCGCTGAGCGGCGAGGAGGTCGAAAGGCGCAACCCCGAGAGCCTCACCCCGGCGCAGCTGAAGAACCTCCAGAAATGGGGCTATCCCTACGTCTTCGAGGAATTCCGCTTCCACATGACCCTCACCGGCCGCGTGCCGCAGGGCGAGGCCGTGCGCATGGAACGCGCAATCGACACATTCTTCGGCCCTCTTCTGGCCGAGCCATTGGAAATCTCCTCGCTGGCCCTGTTCGTCGAGCCCGAGCCTGGGGCACCCTTCCTGGTGAAGTCCTTCCATGAGCTCGGCTGGAAAAAAGAAAGAAAGACCGCCTGAAAATGACGCATGAGTTGGTATTGAACAACGCCCGCATCGTGCTTGCCGACGAGATCGTCGAGGGCAGCATCGCGATCCGCGACGGGCAGATCGCCGATGTCTCCACGGGAGCGACGACCACCGGCGAGGACATGCAGGGCGACTACCTGATCCCCGGCCTCGTCGAGCTGCACACCGATCATCTGGAGCGCCATTACGCGCCGCGCCCGAAAGTGCGCTGGAATCCGATCGCCGCCGTGCTGGCGCATGACGCGCAGATCGCCGCCTCGGGCATCACCACGGTGTTCGACGCCCTGCGCATCGGTCTCGACGAGGACAGCGATCTGGAAGCGCGCGAGATGCGCGACCTGGGCAACGCCATCGAGAGCAGCGTCGAGGCAGGCCGCCTGCGCGCCGATCACTTCCTGCATCTGCGCTGCGAGGTCTCCGCGCCCGACTGCCTCGAAGGCTTCGGCCTGTTCGAGGGCGACAGCCGGGTGAAGCTCGCCTCGCTGATGGACCATTCGCCGGGCCAGCGCCAGTTCACCCGGATGGACACCTACGAGGTCTATTATCGCGGCAAGACGGGGATGAGCGACGAGCAGTTCCGCAGTTTCTGCGAGAAGCGCATGGAGCAGTCGCGCCGGCATTCCGGCGTCAACCGCAGCGCCATCGCCGACATGTGCCGGGAGCGCGGCATCGTGCTGGCGAGCCATGACGACGCAACGCTCGACCATGTGGGCGAGGCGGTCGCGCAGGGCGTGCGCGTGGCGGAGTTCCCGACCACCCAGGAGGCTGCGCGCGCTTCGCACGAGGCCGGCATGGCGATCCTGATGGGCGCGCCGAACGTGGTGCGCGGCGGATCCCACTCCGGCAATGTCTCGGCCCGCAGCCTGGCCGAGGGGCGCACGCTCGACATCCTGTCGTCGGACTACATCCCCTTCAGCCTGATCCAGGCCGCCTTCTCGCTCGGCGAGACCGTCGAGCACATCTCGCTGCCGCAGGCCGTCGCCATGGTGTCGAAGAACCCCGCCGAGGCCGTCGGCCTCGATGACCGCGGCATCATCGCCATCGGCCGCCGCGCCGATCTGGTGCGCGTGCGCGTTGACGAGCATGTGCCGATCGTCCGTTCGGTCTGGCGCGAGGGAGCGCGGGTGGCATGAGGGCTTCCGCCTCGCTCGAGCGCGTCATCGACGAGCAGGATTTTCCGATCCGCCATGGCGTGTTCGTCGCTGTTGCCGGCCCCTCGGGCGCCGGCAAGGATTCGGTGATGGACTATGCGCGCCAGCGGCTCGGCCCGCAGGACAGCGACGTGGTTTTCGTCCGGCGCGCCATCACGCGGCCGATGGACGGGGCGGGCGAGGTGCACGACTGCCCGACGGATGCCGAGTTCGAGGCGGCGCGGGCGCGTGGCGCGTTCGCTGTCAGCTGGGAAGCCAATGGGCTGAAATATGCGCTGCCTGCGCGTGTCGACGATGTGGTGCGCGCCGGCCATGTCGCCGTCGCCAACGTGTCGCGCGCGGTCATTCCCGCCTTGCGCGAGCGCTACGGCAACGTGATCGCGGTCATCGTCACCGCCGAGCGAGCCGTGCTGGCCGAGCGGCTGTCGCGGCGCGGGCGGGAGACCAGGGAAGAGGTGCTCGACCGGCTGCAACGGGCGCATGCCCGCGAACTGGTGGTCGCCGATGCGCTGGTGATCGACAATTCCGGCCCGCTCGAAGAGGCGGGAGAACGGTTTCAGGACGTGCTGCGCCGGGCGGTTGCGTGGAGCGCCGTCAGCGATTCGGTATGAGCCCGGAGCGTTTTGCAGTCAGGTGGACTCACCTGACGCCCGCATAAACGCGGGAAGCAATAGGATAGATAGACCCTTGCAGCGTTTCTATGAAACGTTGAACGGGTCTATGGAAAGGGCGGCCCGAACGCCGCCCTTGTCTGCCGTGGAACCCCTGTTCAGGGAATGCCTTACTCCGCCTCGTCGGCCGACCCGGCGTTGAGCTGGCCATATTTAGCCTCGCCGATCTTCTCCAGCAGTTCGAGCTGCGTTTCGAGGTAGTCAATATGGCCTTCCTCGTCGGCCAGCAGTTCCTCGAAGAGCTTCATGGAGACGTAATCGCCCGCTGCGTGGCAGTCGTCGCGGGAGGCCTTGTACAGCTTGCGGGCATCATGTTCGCCGGCGAGGTCGGCTTCCAGGACTTCCTTGATGTTCTGGCCGATGCGCAGCGGTCCGACGACCTGGAGGTTGGGATGACCCTCGAGGAAGATGATGCGTTCCACCAGCTTGTCGGCGTGATGCATCTCCTCGATGGATTCCTCGCGCTCCTTCTTGGCAAGCTTGGTGTAACCCCAATCTTCAAGAAGGCGATAGTGCAGCCAGTACTGGTTGACCGCTCCGAGCTCGTGAGTCAGCGCCTCGTTAAGCCGCTCGATAACCTTTTTGTCGCCTTTCATTGAACCTGCTCCCATAGCGCTCGCGCAGGGCGCGAACCTGGTCTAGATATGTCACGACTTCAGCTCCCTCGCATTCATCGTGACGCTGGTGGTATTGCTCCGTTACACGGATAATCGTTTCCACCACATTTGGGAAGCAGCCGCAACAGCGGCCACGTTTCGAAAGCGTGTGATAGACCTTGGCCGGCACGATGAGTTGCCAGGGATCCTCGTCCAGCATCGAGACGATCGTATCCTCAACCTCTTTCTGGGTAATCAGATTGCACTGACAGACGAGCATGGCGACGTCGGAAACTCCGTGGCTTTGCAAGGTCAAGCCCATAGGCGAGGCCTCAACCTTCGTGCGGGAGTTTGTCGGAGGGAGTGCCCTGATCGCTGACACCTCATGCCGGCAGGTTCGACGGCATGCAGGTCAGGCGGGCGACGACAGACGTCCTGCGATCGAAAGGGTTAAAGGCCCCGACATCATGGACGCATCGCGCGGATGCGGGCTCATAGAACACGCGAGCGCGTGCTCCTGTCAACAAAAACCTGACAACAATGTTCAGGGAAAGCCGCGACGCGTTGGCGCGGGCGCTCAGCCCTCGTACTTCTCCAGGAAGGCTTCCGCCGCGAGAGCGCGGAAATCGTCGAGCGCGTCGCGCAGGCGCAGGTGATCCCAGTCCCACCAGGCGAGGGCCTGGAAGCGGTCGGCCGTCCTGCGGTCGAAGCGTTCGCGGATCGGCCGCGCCGGAACGCCGCCGACGATCATGTAGGGCGCGACGTCCTTCGAGACCACGGCGCCCGCGCCGACCACGGCTCCGTCGCCGACCGTGACACCCGGCAATATGGTCGCGCCGTGCCCAAGCCAGGTGTCGTGCCCGATGCTTACCTTGTTGCCGCGCCGCCAGTCGAAGAAGGCATCGTCATGCTCGGCGTCCGGCCAGTAGTCGGACGAGCGGTAGGTGAAGTGATGCAGGGTCGGCCGCCAGGTTGGGTGGTTGGTGGCGTTGATGCGCACCGCGGCGGCGATGTTGGAGAACTTGCCGATCTCGGCGCACCAGACGCCGCCGTCCTGCATGATGTAGGAGTAATCGCCCAGTACCGCCTCGTGGATACGGCAGCGCTCCGCCACTTCCGTGTAGCGGCCGAGCGTCGAGCCGGACACGTCCGCTGTCGGGTGAACGTAGGGCGTTTCGGAGAGCCGTTTCATGCGGCGTGCCGGTCGGGTGCGAAGTCGGTCACGTCGATGATGCGGTCGGCCACCGCGTCCCGCACCTCCTGGTCGTGGAAAATGCCGAGCAGGGCCACGCCGGCCTCCTTCTTCTCGGCGATCATCGCGGTCACGATCTCACGGTTCGCCTTGTCGAGCGACGCTGTCGGCTCGTCGAGAAGCAGGATCGGATGGTCCGTGATGAAGCCGCGCGCGATGTTGACGCGCTGCTGCTCTCCGCCGGAGAAGGTGGCGGGCGGCAGGTCCCACAGGCGTTCCGGCAGGTTGAGGCGGGCGAGCAGGGCCTCCGCCCGCCCGCGCGCCGTGGCAGCCGCTTCGCCGCGGGCGACCAGCGGTTCCGCCACCACATCGCGCGCCGGCACGCGCGGCACCGCCCGCAGGAACTGGCTCACATAGCCGATCGTGTCGCGGCGGATGGCGATGACGGTGCGCGGGTCGGCGGCGGCGAGATCCACCAGATTGTCGTTATGCGTGACGATGATCTGGCCGAAGTCGACGGCATAGCTGCCATAGATCATCTTCAGGATCGAGCTCTTGCCGGCGCCCGACGGGCCTCCGAGCACGGCACACGCGCCGGCGGCGAGCGAGAAGGAGGCGCCCGATACCACGGGGAGACGGATGCCGCCCTGGAGATGCATGGTGAAGCTCTTGGCGACTTCGGAGACGACGAGGGGCGTTGCCATGGTCAGACCTGCAGGATGGAGGAAACGAGAAGCTGCGTGTAGGGCGCCTGCGGATCGTCGAGCACCCGGTCGGTCAGGCCGCTCTCGACCACATGGCCGTCCTTCATCACGATCATGCGGTGCGAAAGGAGACGGGCAACGGCGAGGTCGTGCGTGACGACGATGGCCGAGAGGCCGAGCTCGTGGACAAGTCCGCGCAGGAGGTCGAGCAGGCGCGCCTGCACTGAGACGTCGAGGCCGCCGGTCGGCTCGTCCATGAAGACGAGGCGCGGGCCGGTGACCAGGTTGCGGGCGATCTGCAGGCGCTGGCGCATGCCGCCGGAGAAGGCGCGCGGCTGGTCGTCGATGCGGTCCTCGGCAATCTCGACGCGGCCCAGCCAGTCGGTGGCGGCGGCGCGGATCTGGCCGTAATGCCGGTCGCCGACGGCCATCAGCCGCTCGCCCACATTGGCGCCGGCGGAGACGGTCATGCGCAGCCCGTCCGCCGGGTTCTGGTGCACGAAACCCCAGTCCGTGCGCATCAGGAAGCGCCGTTCCGCCTCGCTCATGCGGTAGAGGTCGTGAAAGGCCCCGTCGCGCATGCGGTAGGATACTGTGCCCGAGGTCGGCAGGAGGCGCGTCGAAAGGCAGTTGAGCAGCGTCGTCTTGCCGGAGCCGGATTCGCCCACGACGGCGAGCACTTCGCCCGGCCAGAGATCGAAGGAGATGTCGCTGCATCCGATGCGGTTGCCGTAGAATTTCGAGATGGAACGAACGCGCAGGAGTGGTTCGTCGGTCATTGGGTTTCTCCACGAGTTTCTGGACGTTCGAACAGCCCCTCATCCGCCTGCCGGCACCTTCTCCCCGCCAGCGGGGAGAAGGAGAATGGCCTCAACGTTGGTGTCCCCCTCTCCCCGCAAGCGGGGAGAGGGTAAGGGTGAGGGGCGTTCCGCGGCGCTGTCATCGATGCGCTGTCGGTTCTCATGCTCCCACCGCCTCTCCCGCCAGGTGTCCCCTGTGGCCCTCCGCGCGGCGTCCCTCGCAATGGTCGGTGTCGGAGCAGACGAACATCCGCCCGCCCCGGTCGTCGAGGATGACCTCGTCGAGATAGACGTCGGTGCCGCCGCACAGCGCGCAGGGATCCGCGAAGCGCTGCACCTCGAAGGGATGATCCTCGAAGTCGAGGCTTTCGACGCGCGTATGGGGCGGGATGGCGTAGATGCGCTTCTCGCGGCCCGCCCCGAAGAGCTGCAGCGCCGCCGACATGTGCATCTTCGGATTGTCGAATTTCGGCGTCGGCGAGGGGTCCATGACATAGCGTCCCTCGACCTTGACCGGATAGGCGAAGGTGGTGGCGATGTGGCCGTGCTGGGCGATGTCCTCGTAGAGCTTGACGTGCATCAGGCCGTATTCCTCGAGCGCATGCATCTTGCGCGTCTCGGTCTCGCGCGGTTCGAGGAAGCGCAGCGGCTCGGGGATCGGCACTTGGTAGACGAGGACCTGACCGGCCTTCAGTCGCTCCTCGGGAATGCGGTGGCGCGTCTGGATGATGGTCGCGTCGCCGGTGTGGGTGGTGACGGCCACATTGGCCACCTTCTGGAAGAAGGCGCGGATGGAGACGGCATTGGTGGTGTCGTCGGCGCCCTGGTCGATGACCTTGAGCACGTCGTCCGGACCGATAACCGATGCGGTGACCTGCACGCCCCCCGTGCCCCAGCCATAGGGCATCGGCATCTCGCGGCTGGCGAACGGTACCTGATAGCCGGGAATGGCGATCGCCTTGAGGATCGCGCGGCGGATCATGCGCTTGGTCTGCTCGTCCAGATAGGCGAAATTGTACTGGGCAATCTCGGTCATCACCGGCTCCAATATTCCATTAATGGTTTTGCTCTATCTATTGATTCAACTCTAGATAGAAATTTGAGGATGCCATGCTCGACTGGAAAATTCTTGAGGGCGTTGCGATTGTCGTCATGCTGGTTCTGATCGTGGCCATGCTCCGGCGCGCGCTGCGCCAGAAGCGGAACGAGAAGCCGTCCCGTGTCGCGGGAGCGAACGATGACTGGATCGAGGAGTTCGGCGACGGGTCGGCTTTTGACGAGAGCGACAGCTAGGGTCATTCCGCGGCCTCCCGGCGCTCGGTGGCTGCACCTGCGCGGCGTTCCTCATATTCGCGGCGCATCTGACGCACCAGGCCGAGCTCGGCCTGGAAATCGACATAGTGCGGCAGCTTCAGGTGCTCGACGAAGCCGGTCGCCTGGACATTGTCGGAATGCGAGATCACGAATTCCTCGTCCTGCGCCGGTGCCGTGATGTCTTCGCCCAGTTCGCCGGCGCGAAGCGCACGGTCGCAGAGCGCCATGGCCATGGCCTTGCGTTCGGACTGGCCGAAGACGAGGCCGTAGCCGCGGGTGAATTGCGGCGGCACCTTCATCGATCCCTTGAACTGGTTGACCATCTGGCATTCGGTGACGCGGATGCGCCCCAGCGGGACCGGGAAGCCGAGTTCGGGAACGTCGATCTCCACCTCCACCTCGCCGATGCGGATCTCGCCGGCGAAGGGGTGGTTGCGGCCGAAGCCGCGCTGCGTCGAATAGCCAAGCGCCAGCAGGAAGCCTTCGTCGCCGCGCGACAGGGCCTGCAGGCGCAGGTCGCGCTGCATCGGAAATTCCGGCGGCTCGCGGGTGATGTCGCCCGGCTCGCGTTCTTCCGGCAGGGAACCGTCTTCCTCGATCAGCCCTTCCTGCGCCAGGATCTCCGAAACGCGGGGCATGGCCTCATGGTCGGCGGCGCGGGCCTCCGGCGCGGCGGGTTCCTGGTCCTCGGCCAGCTCCGGGTCGAGCAGGCGGTGCGTGTAGTCGAAGGTGGGACCAAGCAACTGCCCGCCGGGCAGGTCCTTGTAGGTGGCCGAAATGCGCCGCTCGACCAGCATGGCCGCCGTGTCGATGGTGCGCGTGTAGCCGAAGCGGGGCAACGTCGTGCGGTAGGCGCGCAGCAGGAAGATCGCCTCGATCATGTCGCCGCGCGCCTGCTTGACGGCCAGGGCGGCAAGTCCCGTGTCGTAGAGCGAACCTTCCGCCATGACCCGGTCGACGGCGAGCGCCAATTGCTCGGCGATCTGCTCCAGCGTCAGCGCCGGCACGTCGCGCGCGCCGCGACGGCGGTCGGCCAGGAGCGTGTGGGCGTTGCGGATGGCGGCCTCACCGCCCTTGACGGCAACATACATGGCTCAATCCTCCTGATCGGCGATGCGGGTGGTGCGCGGCAGGGCCGCGAGGCCCTCCCGGCTGACGAGGACGATGTCGATGCCGCGCGGGAAGCGCGCCCGGTTCTGCGCCCATTGGCGCGCGAAATGACGCGGCATCGGCCGCGGCGAGAGCCGGGCCTGGTGTTGGATGCCCGGGCCTTCGAGCAGCAGTTCGGCGCCGCCGGTCAGGCTCGCGACCTGCAGGACGAGCGTCGCAGAGCGGTCAGGATATTCCTGCGAGCCCTGCGCGAAGTTCTCAAGGCCGATCAGGTTCTCCGGGTCCGCGACCAGGGCGAAATGCGCGTCGGCAGGGGTATTGGCGATCGGCGCGCCGGTGTGGAAGGCGAGCCAGGCGCCGACCGCTTCGTCCGCCTGCAGCGCCGGATCGAGCCAGACCGGCGTGTCCTGGTCGCAGAGCGTCAGGGCGACGCCGGCGGCCTCGGGCGTCAGCGGTGCCGGCGGCTTCGTCAGCGCGATGCCGTGGTGCACGGTGCCCGGTTCGGCCATGGCCTGCATGATGGCGCGGAACATTGTCTGCGCATCGAAGACAGGGTCCTTGAAGCCGCCCTCGATGGCGATGGAATCGAGCGTCATCAATCCTCTCCCCGAACCATGGTGAAGAAATCCACCCGCGTCGCCGCCGTCTCGGTGCGGCGGGTCTCGTCCGTCTCGGCCTGCCGGCGGCGCAGCGGGGCGAGGATCTTCTCCTCGATCGCCGTCTCGAACTCCGGCTGCTGCCGCAGGGCGTCGATGACCGCCGCGACGCGCACCTTCTCCTTCTCCCGGCCGAGCGCATAGGCGTGGCCGACCACGCCGGATGGCAGCTTGACCGTCGCGCGCGTCACCGTCGCTTCGCCGAAATTGAAGGCCGCGCCCCCGCCGCCCATGCGGCCGCGCAGGGTCACAAGGCCCGTTTCGGGACCGCGCAGCAGGGCGGCTTCGTCGGGCAGCGCCGCTGCGTTCCACAGACCCAGAAGGTCCTGTCCGGGCGCTGCCGCCAGCACGGCCATTGCCTCGCGGCGCTGTTGCATCACTGTCTGTCTTTCCTGGCGTGAGACCATCGGGCCTTTCCTCAGCCTGCATCGATAATTTGTCTATTGCTCTAGACAACTAAACATATTATAGACTTTCTCTAAACGCTGTCGATGACGTGTTGATGACAGCCGGCTGAGGAGCGGGACGATTATGGGGGATCGGTGGGAAACGGTGGTGGAGCGCCGCAGCGGGGTCGCCCTGTGGCGGCAGATCGCCGACCGCATGCGGCGCGAGATCGGCGCGGGGCTGGCCGACGAGGCGGGACGCATGCCGCCCGAGGTGGCGCTTGCGCAGCGCTTCGGCGTCAACCGGCACACGGTCCGCTCGGCCATCGCGGCGCTGGTTCAGGAAGGGGTGCTGCGCGCCGAGCAGGGACGCGGCACCTTTGTCGAGAAACGCCGGCGCCTGGCCTACCCGATCAGCGAGCGCACCCGCTTCTCCGACGGCCTTGCCGGCCAGTCGCGCGATCTGAAGGCCACATTGCTCGACCATGCCGTCGAACCCGCCCCGGATGAGGCGGCGGCGGCGCTGGGCATTGCGCCGGGAACACCCGCCATAAGGCTCGAAACCATATCCGAAGCCGACGGCAGGCCCGTCTCACGCGCCCGCAGCTGGTTCGACGCGGAGCGCTTCGGCGGCATGGCCGAAGCCTTTGCCCGCACGCGTTCCGTGACCGCGTCCTTCAGGGCGCTCGGGCTTGCCGACTATCTGCGGCTCTCGACGGTGGTTACGGCCCGCCATGCCGACGCCGCCGACCTGCGCGATCTGCGGCTGTCGCCGGGCGCCATCGTGATCGTTACCATCGCCGTCAATGTCGATGCGGATGGGCGGCCTGTGCAGTATTCGGAAACCCGCTTCGCCGCCGACCGGATCGAGCTGCATGTCGCCGGGAGCGCCGGCAAGGCGCGGGACTAGCGCTTCCCGGGCTACTCACTTGATGCTCACTGGGAAGTGACCCGGTCAGGCGCCGCATCGCATTGATTTGCACAGGGTCGGCATGCTCTATCGGCTACCTTTGCTTTCAACCCGCGATCTGGGAGATCGAAGTGCGCAGAACCGTTTTATCCTTGGCGCTGATGGCGCTCGGCGCCGTGCCGGCGCTGGCCGACGCGATGAACCCCGATCCCCGGAAATGGGATGAGGTGCTGGCCGGCGCGCGGGGCGAAACCGTCTATTTCAACGCCTGGGGCGGGTCGCAGAACATCAACGCCTATATCGACTGGGCCGGCGGCGAACTGATGCAGCGCTACGGCGTGACGCTGAAGCACGTCAAGCTGGAGGACACGGCCACCGCAGTCACCACCGTGGTCGCCGAGAAAGCGGCCGGCCGGGATACGGCAGGCACGGTCGACCTGATCTGGATCAATGGCGAGAATTTCGCCGCCATGAAGCGCCAGGGCCTCATCATGGCGCCGGGCTGGGCCGAGGAACTGCCGAACTGGTCCTATGTGGATGTCGAGAACAAGCCGACGATCCGCACCGACTTCACCATTCCCGTCGATGGGCTGGAAAGCCCCTGGGGCATGGCCAAGCTCGTCTTCTTCTACGATTCCGCGCGCACCGACGCGGACGCGCTGCCGCAGGATGCCGACGGGCTGCTCGAATGGGCGAAGGCCAATCCGGGCCGCTTCTCCTATCCGCAGCCGCCGGACTTCATCGGTTCGTCCTTCCTGAAGCAGGTGCTCGCCGAGAAGATCGCCGACAGGACACTGCTGCAACAGCCCGTCGACGAGGCAAGCTTCGACGCGGTGACGAAGCCGCTGTTCGACTATCTGGATGCGCTCAACCCGCTGATGTGGCGCTCGGGCCGGGCCTATCCGCAGAACTATCCGGCCATGAAGCAGCTTCTGGCCGATGCCGAGCTGGACATCATCTTCGCCTTCAACCCGGCGGAAGCGTCGAGCGCCGTCGCCAATGGCGAACTGCCGGACACGGTGCGCTCGTTCACCTTCCCGGGCGGCACGCTGGCCAACACGCATTTCCTGACGATCCCCTACAACGCCGCCGCGAAGGCGGGGGCGCTGGTGGCGGCGAACTTCCTCCTTTCGCCGGAGGCGCAGGCGCGCAAGCAGGATCCCGCCATCTGGGGCGATCCCACCGTTCTGGCCCTCGGCAAGCTCGATGCGGACGACCGCGCGCGCTTCGACGCCATCGACCTCGGCGTCGCGACGCTGCGCCCCGACGAACTCGGACCCGCGCTGGACGAACCGCATCCAAGCTGGATGGAGCGCATCGAAACCGAGTGGAAGCGGCGCTACGGCGTGGCGAACTAGAGCGTTTTGCAGTCAGGTGATAACACCTGACGCCCGCATAAACGCGGAAAAACAAAGAGATGGGCCCGTTGTGCGTTTCGATGAAAGCTTGAACGAGTCTAGGACAGCGTTCTTGTTGAGCTTGGCGGTGTTCCCCACTCCCCTCTGGCCTCCTGGGCTTGCCGGAGGGGGCAGCAACGCCGGGAAGCCATTGTCATGCTGACCCGTCTCGGCCCTGTCCTTGCCATCGGCCTGCTCACCGCGCCCGTCGCCTTCGGGCTGGCGGGCACCATCCTGCCTGCCTTCGGTTTCCTGCCCGCGCTGGGCGGTACCGGGTTCAGCCTTGCGCCTCTGATGGCGCTCGCCGGCGAGCCGGCCATCGTCTACTCGGCGCTGATGAGCCTCGTCACGGGGCTGGTGACGACGCTGGTCTCGCTCGGCGTGGTGATGCTCTTCACCGCCGCCTGGAGCGGCACGCGGGCCTTCGCAAGGGTCCAGCACCTGATCTCGCCGCTGCTGTCCGTGCCGCACGCGGCCGCGGCCTTCGCGCTCGCTTTCCTAATTGCCCCCTCGGGGCTGCTCGCCCGGATGATCTCGCCGGAACTGACCGGCTGGCACCGGCCGCCGGACCTGCTTGTCGTGCACGATCCGATGGGCCTCGCCATGATGGCGGGCCTCGTCGTCAAGGAAATCCCGTTCCTGCTGCTGGTGACGCTCGCCGCCCTTCCGCAGGTGCATCCGGCCCGCACGCGCGCGCTCATCGCGGCGATGGGCTACGGGCGGATCGGCGGCTTCGTGTTCGGCCTCTGGCCGCAGATCTATCCGCAGATACGCCTGCCGGTCTTCGCCGTCATCGCCTTCGCCACCTCCGTGGTCGACGTCGCGGCGATCCTGGGGCCGACGACCCCGCCGCCGCTGGCCGTCCGGCTGGTGGGCTGGATGAACGACCCCGACCTGTCGATGCGCTTCCTCGCTTCCGCCGGTGCGCTGCTGCAGCTTGCCGTGACCGCCGCGGCGATCGGCATCTGGATTGTCCTTGAAAAGCTTACTGCCCGTCTGCGCGAGCGCTGCGCCTGTGCCGGGCTGCGCCTGCGCGGTGATGCGCCGGTGCGGTGGACGGCGTTCGGTCTGATGCTCCTTTCCGCCCTGACGATCTTCGCCGGCCTCGCGACGCTGGCGCTGTGGTCCTTCGCCGGCCTCTGGCAGTTTCCCGATGCGTTGCCTGCGTCCTTCGAACTGCGCAACTGGGCGCGCGTCCTGCCGCATCTGCTCGATCCCCTCCTGACGACCCTGATCGTCGGGCTTGTCTCGACGGCCGTCGCGACGGCCATCGCGATCCTCTGCCTGGCGCGCGAGGACGAGATGGGCCGGCCACCAGGGCGCGGCGCACTGCGTCTGATCTACCTGCCGCTGATCGTGCCGCAGGTCGCCTTCCTGTTCGGCCTGCAACTGCTGTTCATCCTGATCGGCTCCGTGGCGACGATGACGGCGCTCATCCTCGCCCATCTCGTCTTCGTCCTGCCCTATGCCTATCTGTGCCTGAAGGACCCGTGGCGCGCCTTCGATAGGCGCTACGATCAGCTTGCGGCCGGGCTCGGCAAGGCGGCCTGGCGGCGCTTCCTCCTGATCCGCCTGCCGATGATGACGCGGCCGGTCCTGACCGTCGCGGCGATCGGCTTCTCCGTCTCGATCGGCCTCTACCTCCCCACCCTGCTGATCGGGGCGGGGCGGCTCACCACCGTCACCACCGAGGCGGTCGCGCTGGCCTCGGGCGGCAACCGTCGCGTCATCGGCATCTATGCCTTTCTGCAGATGATGCTTCCCGCCATCGGCTTTGCCGTTGCCACTCTTGTGCCGGCGCTGATATTCCGGCGTCATCGCGACATGCAGGTTTGAAACCGGATGAACTCCCGCTTGACCGAGGCCGGCCTTTTTCTCGACCGGGTGACCATCGCGCTCGACGGGCGCGAGATCGTCACGCTGACGCGGCGCGTGGCGCCGGGCGCGGTGCTGACCGTTATGGGACCTTCGGGCGCCGGAAAATCGACTCTGCTTGCCTATGTCGGCGGCTTCCTCGATCCGGCCTTCACCGCGAGCGGCCGCGCCTATGTGGACGATGTGGAGATCACGGCGCTGAAGCCGGAGGCCCGCCATATGGGCATCCTGTTCCAGGATCCGCTGCTGTTTCCTCATATGAGCGTCGGCGGCAACCTGATGTTCGCGCTGCCGCAGGAGGTGCGCGGGCGCCGGGCGCGGCGCGAACGCATGTGCCGCGCGCTGGAGGGCGTCGGCCTGGCGGGGCTCGAGGAGCGCGATCCGGCGACCCTGTCGGGCGGGCAGAAGGCGCGTGTCGCGCTGGCCCGGGTTCTCGCTTCCGCGCCGCGCGCCCTGCTGCTCGACGAGCCGTTCTCCAAGCTCGACGCCGCGCTTCGCGCGCAGATGCGCGAACTGGTTTTCGCCAAGGCACGCGAGAGCGGCCTGCCGGTCCTGCTGGTCACCCATGATGTGGCCGACGCACAGGCCGCCGGCGGCGACATCGTCGAGATCGGCGGATAGATGCCCAAACTGCCCGACCTGCCGGTAACGGCCGTCCTGCCGGCCTTACGCGAGGCGCTCGACCGGGATGGCCGGGCCGTGCTGGTGGCGCCGCCTGGAGCGGGGAAGACCACGCTGGCGCCGCTGGCGCTGCTCGACGCCGGCTGGGCCGCCTCGGGCCGGATCGTGCTCCTGGAGCCGCGCCGTCTGGCCGCCCGCGCCGCGGCGCGCCGCATGGCGGCACTTCTCGGCGAGGAGCCGGGAGAAACGGTCGGCTACGCCATGCGCATGGAGCGGAAGGTGTCCGGCAGGACCCGCATCCTCGTCGTCACGGAAGGCGTTCTGGCGCGCATGATCGTCGAGGATCCGGAACTGTCCGGTGTCTCCGCCGTGCTGTTCGACGAGTTCCACGAGCGCTCCCTGGACGGCGATTTCGCGCTGGCGCTGGCGCTCGACGCGCAGGGCGCGCTCAGGCCGGACCTGCGGCTTCTGGTCATGTCGGCGACGCTCGACGGCGCGCGTGTGGCAGCACTTCTGGGCGATGCTCCGGTGATCGAGAGTGAGGGCCGCAGCTTTCCCGTCGATCTGCGCCATGCGGAGCGTCCGGCCGGCGAGCCGGTCGAGGACACGATGGCGCGGACGATCCGCGCGGTCCTGTCGGACGAGGAGGGCAGTGTGCTCGCCTTCCTGCCCGGCCAGCGCGAGATCGAGCGCACCGCCGAGCGGCTGGCGGACAGGCTGCCGGCCGATGTCGACATCACGCCGCTCTATGGCGGCCTCGACGGGAAGGCGCAGGATGCGGCGATCCGGCCGGCGTCGGCGGGGCGGCGCAAGGTCGTTCTGGCGACCGCCATCGCCGAGACCTCCGTCACCATCGACGGCGTGCGCGTGGTGATCGACAGCGGTCTCTCCCGCCTGCCGAAATACGAACCGTCCACCGGCCTGACGCGGCTCGAGACGGTGCGCGTCTCGCGCGCCTCCGCCGACCAGCGCGCCGGCCGCGCCGGCCGCACGGCGCCCGGCATCGCGCTCAGGCTTTGGCGCGCCGAGCAGACGGCGGCCCTGCCGGCCTTCGCGCCGCCGGAAATCCTCGAGGCCGACCTGTCCGGCCTGCTGCTCGACTGCGCGGCCTTCGGCGTCGCCGACCCCGCCGCTCTCGCTTTTCTCGATCCGCCACCCCAGCCCGCCCTGGCCGAAGCGCGCGGCCTGCTTCAGCGCCTCGGCGCGCTCGATGCCGACGGCCGGCTGACGCAGACCGGCGAGGCCATGCGGCGGCTGGCGCTGCCCGTGCGGCTGGCGCATATGGTGGCCATGGCCGCCGGGAAGGGGCAGGCGCTGGCGGCCGCTGAACTGGCGGTTCTCCTGTCGGAACGCGGGCTGGGCGGGACTTCGGTCGATCTGGACGAGCGCTGGCAGCGCTTTCGGCGCGAACGCGGACCCCGCGCCGAGGGCGCGCGCAAGCTCGCCATGCGGCTCGCGAAATCCGCGGGCGGTGGCAAGGTGGACGATCAGCCTTCCGCCGGTTCGCTGCTGATCCATGCCTGGCCGGACCGGGTCGCCAAGGCGCGCGGCGCCTTCGGTCGTTTCGTGCTGGCCAACGGGCGCGGCGGCATGCTGGCTGCCGAGGAGCGTCTCGCCGGTTCGCCCTATCTGGTCGTCGCCGATCTTCAGGGCCGCGCCGAGAACGCCCGCATCGCC
Organism: Nitratireductor pacificus pht-3B; assembly: GCF_000300335.1. Classification (GTDB taxonomy): domain Bacteria; phylum Pseudomonadota; class Alphaproteobacteria; order Rhizobiales; family Rhizobiaceae; genus Nitratireductor; species Nitratireductor pacificus. The sequence goes on from NZ_AMRM01000004.1 coordinate 187,821, forward strand.
TCGGCCGCCGCCATCGACGAGAACGAGATCCTTGCCGAACTGGGCGACGAGATCGTCGAGGCCGCCGAAACCGCATTCGATCGCGACAAGGGCGCGGTGCGCCAGCGCCGGTTGCGCCGGCTTGGCGCGCTGGTGCTTTCGGCGCAGCCGCTGCCGCCCCCGTCGGGAGCAGACGCGGACCGCGCGATCGTCGCCGCGGTGCGCACGCACGGGCTGGAGCTCCTGCCATGGGACAAGGAGGCGGTCGCCCTGCGCCGCCGGCTGGCATGGCTCCGCAATGCCAAGGGCGATCCCTGGCCGCAGATGGACGACGCGGCGCTGCTCGACGGTCTTGAGGACTGGCTCCTGCCGTTCCTCACTGGCGATGCCAGCCTGTCGCGGATCAGGCCGGCGATCCTGCGCGAGGGCCTGACGGCGCTGGTGCCGCACGACCTGCAGCGCCGCCTGTCGGCGCTGACGCCGACCCACTACGACGCGCCGTCGGGCAGCCACGTTCCGATCCGCTACGAGGAGGAGGGGCCGGTGCTGGCGATCCGCGTGCAGGAACTGTTCGGCCTGAAAACGCACCCGACCGTGGCCGACGGCGTGCCGCTCAAGCTGGAACTGCTCTCGCCGGCCCACCGGCCGATCCAGACGACGCTGGACCTGCCCGGCTTCTGGGCGGGTTCCTGGGCCGATGTGCGCGCCGACATGCGCGGCCGCTATCCCAAGCACGTCTGGCCCGAGGATCCGGCCAATGCCGCCGCGACACATCGCGCCAAGCCGCGCGGCAAATAAGACTTGGAGCGGCGGCGGACTTCCCGCATAAACCGGCGATGCTTGAGGACATCAGGGCACACGATCCGAACCACGGCTTGCGGCTGAACACGCTGATCAAGCTGCGCTGGCTGGCGATCATCGGCCAGAGCGCCGCGGTCATCGTCGTCGCCTACGGTCTGGATTTTCCGCTGCCGGTCGGCCTGTGCTTCGCGCTGATCGCCGCGTCGGCATGGCTGAACGTCCATCTGGCGCTGCGCTATTCGGCGGCGCACCGCCTGGCGCCGCTGGCCGCGCTGGGCATCCTGACCTTCGACGCGTTCCAGCTCGCCGGCCTGCTGTCCATGACGGGCGGTCTCACCAATCCGTTTTCGCTGCTGATGACCGTTCCCGTGGTCATCTCGGCGACATCGCTGCGGCTGCGCTGGACGGCGCTGCTCGGCTTCCTCGTCGTGGCGCTCACCACCGCCCTCGCGGTCTTCCATCGTCCGCTCCCCTGGTTCCCCGGCACCGAGCTGGTGATGCCGCTCATCTACGTGATCGGCATGTGGATCGCGGTCGTTTCCAGCATCGCCTTCACCGGCATCTACGCCTACCGCGTGGCGGAGGAGGCGCGGCTCCTTGCCAATGCGCTCGCCGCGACGGAACTCGTCCTGCAGCGCGAGCAGCACATCTCCGCGCTCGACGGGCTGGCCGCTGCCGCCGCCCACGAGCTGGGCACGCCGCTCGCCACCATCGCCCTGGTGGCCCGCGAGATGGAACGGGCGCTCGGCAAGGACGAGCGTTTCAGCGAGGACGTCACGCTGCTGCGCACGCAGAGCGAGCGGTGCCGCGACATATTGAAACAACTCACCAGCCTGTCCTCGGAAGGGGAGGCGCACATGGCGCGCCTGCCCTTCACCTCTCTGATCGAGGAGACGGCCGCGCCGCATCGCGATTTCGGCATCGACATCCGTTTTGAGCCGGGGGCGACCGAGGGGCCGGAACCCGTCGGCCGGCGCAATCCCGGTGTCCTCTACGGCCTCGGAAACCTGGTCGAGAACGCGGTCGACTTCGCCCGGGAATCCGTGACGATCCGCTGGCATTGGGACGAAGAAACCGTGGGGTTGCTGGTCATCGACGATGGGCATGGCTTCCCGGTGGAGATCCTCGACCGCATCGGCGAGCCTTACATGTCCAAGCGGTCGGCCAGCGCCAGCAGCGGCGGCGGCCTGGGGCTTGGCCTGTTCATCGCAAAGACGCTCCTCGAGCGCTCGGGTGCGACCATTCGCTTCGGCAACCTCGCCGAGAAGGGCAAGGGGGCTTTCGCCGAGGTGATCTGGCCTCGCGCCCTGTTCCTGGCCCCGCCCGCCGGTCTGGAACCGGATGAAAAGAACCCTAAATTGGAAAACTGACGGATTTAGGCTAGAAACATTCTAGGAAAAGAAACGTGCTGAACGTGCTGGATATGACAAGCGAAACCGCAGAAGACCCGGAGATCGCACTGGGCGAAGACCGCTCTCTCCTGATCGTCGATGACGACAAACCCTTCCTCACGCGGCTTGCCCGGGCGATGGAAAGCCGCGGTTTCGTCGTCGATACGGCCGAAAGCGTCGAGGATGCCGTGGCGCGCGCCAAGGCCGCGCCGCCGGCCTTCGCCGTGGTCGACATGCGCCTTGCTGACGGCAACGGGCTGGATGTGGTCGCGGCGATCCGCGAGAAGCGCAAGGACGCGCGGACGATCATCCTGACCGGATACGGCAACATCGCCACCGCCGTGACCGCGGTGAAACTGGGTGCCGTCGACTATCTCGCCAAGCCCGCCGATGCGGACGACATCTTCACGGCCCTGACCCGTGGCTCCGGCGAGAAGGTGGCGCCACCCGAAAACCCGATGTCGGCCGACCGCGTGCGCTGGGAGCATATCCAGCGCGTCTACGAGATGTGCGACCGTAATGTATCCGAGACGGCGCGCCGCCTGAACATGCACCGCCGCACCCTGCAGCGCATTCTGGCAAAGCGCGCTCCGCGCTGAAGGCGGGTTTGCCGGCTGTGCGGTGACGCCGGCAAATCACTGTTTATGGACAAGTGCTGCGCGCGGCGTTACAACTGCATGACAGGTATTTTTTCCTGTTCCAGTGTTCCAGAAGGATGAGCCGCCGTGCTTTCGCACGAGAAGGTCTGGGCAGCCATAGATGCGCTGGCCGCGCGTCATTCCTTGTCGGCCTCGGGCCTGGCCCGGAAGGCCGGGCTCGATTCGACGGCTTTCAACAAGTCCAAGCGTCTCTCCGCCGACGGCCGCCCGCGCTGGCCTTCCACGGAATCCCTGTCCAAGATCATCGAGGCGACCGGCATCACCCTGTCGGATTTCCTGGCCCTGCTGCAGGGCGGCGGGGCTCCCTCGGCTCCCTATGAAGCGCCGCCCTCCAGCGTCCCGCTGATCGGCTTCGCGCAGGCGGGCGCCGGGGGGTTCTTCGATGACGCGGGCTTCCCGGCGGGGCAGGGGTGGGATCATATCGACCTCCCGGCTCCGGCACGGGAAGGAGCCTATGCGCTGCAGGTCCAGGGCGAGTCCATGTTGCCGCTCTATCGTGACGGCGACACGCTGATCGTCGACCCCGCAGCCCGGCTGCGGCGCGGCGACCGCGTCGTGGTCAAGACGGCGGGCGGGGAGGTGATGGCCAAGATCCTGCAGCGCCAGACCGGCGAGGCGGTCGAGCTTCTGTCGCTCAACCCGGAACACGCCAACCGCGTGCTGCGCAAGTCCGAACTGGAATGGATGGCGCGCATCGTCTGGGCGAGCCAGTAGACGATGCGGGCGGGGCGTTGCCTATTGGTTGTGTCGGCGCTGCTTCTGGCAGGTCCCGGCCTGCTGCCCGCCTTGGCGCAGGAGCGCCGCGCGCCGCGCATCATCGCGCCTGAGCTGATCGCGCCGCCGCCCGTTGATCCCTCGATGCTCAACCGCCTGACCCCGCGTGCGCCGCTCAGCGATCTTGCCGGCCCGTCACCGGAGCCAAAGCGCGCGGATACGCTGTATTACCGCCCCGTCGCCATCGCTGCGGGCCTGATCGAATCCGAGGGGCGCACCATCACCATCGCCGGGATTCGCATCGTTGCGCCCGACCGGGTCTGCGACGCGCGGGCGGGCGGGGTCTGGCCGTGCGGCAAGCAGGCGCGCACCGCGTTCCGCTACTGGCTGCGCGGCCGGGCGGTGGAGTGCGGCGCAGGCGCGGATGTGACGGAAGAGAACGCCGAGACACCCCTACGCTGCACGCTGGCGGGCTATGACGTCGGCAAATGGCTGGTGGAGAACGGCTGGGCGCTGGCCGACCCCGACGGCCCCTATGCGGAAGAGGCCGAGACGGCCCGCGAAACGCGCAAGGGCATTTTCAGCGGCGGGCCGTCCCCCTCCTGAGTGCGGGGTCAGCTTGACGGCGTGCCGTCCAGCGCAGCGTCGATCATGGCGCGCGTTTCCCGCACGCCGTAGAGCGCCGCGAAGGAGCCGAAGCGCGGACCGCGCTCCTGTCCCAGCAGGACCTGATACAGCATCTGGAAGAAGCTCCCCGAAACGCCGGGGCCGCCTGTCGGGCTCTTGCGTTCGTGATCCTGGTAGCGCTCGATGCCGCGCGCCACGTCGAGAATGGCGTTCTGGATCGCCTCGGCATCGGCATCCTCCGGCAGCGCGCCGAAGGTCTGCGAGAGCGCCGCGAGCGCCTCCCGCTCCACCGCGTCAGGCGCGCGGAACGCTTTGGCCGGTTTGACGAAATCCTCGAAATAGCGCAGCGCGTAGCCGGTCAGGCGGTCGAGTTCGGGATGCGTCTCGGCCGTCACGCCCGGCGCGTGGCGCGAGATGAAGCCCCACAGAACGTCCGTGTTCTGCGCGTTCGAGGCGCTGACGAGGTTGAGCAGCAGCGCGAAGGGTACCGGCAGATCGATCGACGGCGGCGCGCCGTCATGCATGTGCCAGACGGGATTGCCGAGCCGGTTCTTCCAGTCCTGCCGCGGATAGGTGGAGAGGAAGCTGTAATACTCGTCGACCGCCCGCGGAATGACGTCGAAATAGAGCTTCTTCGCGGCCTTCGGTTTCTGGAACATGAACAGCGACAGGCTCTCGGTGGGCGCGTAGGAAAGCCATTCGTCGATGGTCAGGCCGTTGCCCTTCGACTTCGAGATCTTCTGCCCGTTCTCGTCGAGGAACAGTTCGTAGTTGAAGCCCTCCGGCGGCGTTTCGCCGAGAGCCGTGCAGATCTGCGCCGCCAGCTTGACGCTGTCGATCAGGTCCTTGCCGGACATCTCGTAGTCCACCTTGAGGGCCGCCCAGCGCATCGCCCAGTCGGGCTTCCACTGCAGCTTGCAATGCCCGCCGGTCACGGGCGTCTCGAACAGCTCGCCACTGTCGGGATCGCGCCAGACGATGGTACCGGCGTCGAGCTTGCGCTCCTCCAGCGGCACCTGCATCACGACGCCGGTCTTCGGGTGAATGGGCAGGAACGGCGAATAGGTCTGCGCCCGCTCCTCGCGCAGCGATGGCAGCATGATCTCCATGACGGCGTCGTAGCGCTCGAGCATGGTGAGAAGCGTCGCGTCGAAGCGGCCGGCCGCATAGTACTCGGTCGAGGAGGCGAATTCGTAATCGAAGCCGAACCGGTCGAGGAATGCGCGCAGGCGTGCGTTGTTCGCCGCGCCGAACGAGGGATACTCGTTGGAAAATGGGTCGGGAACCCGGGTCAGCGGCTTGCCGAGATGGGTGCGCAGCATCTCCTTGTTCGGCACGTTGTCCGGCACCTTGCGCAGTCCGTCCATGTCGTCGGAGAAGCACAGAATCTTGGTCTTCACCCGGTCTTCGGTCAGCACACGGAAGGCATGTCGGACCATCGACGTGCGATTGACCTCGCCGAACGTACCGATATGCGGCAGGCCGGAAGGGCCATAGCCGGTCTCGAACAGAACCGTTTCCGGGAACGCCTTGCCCTCGTAGCGTTTGACGATCTTGCGCGCTTCCTCGAAGGGCCACGCCTTGCTCTGCGCGGCGGCTTCCATCACTTCGGGCGTCAGTTCAAGCGCGTCCGTGCTCGGCATCGTCATATCGCATTCCAGAAACTGGTTTCACACAAATGGGTTCTTGAGAGCCAAGCCTGTAAGGCGACCTCGCCCATGCGTCAATCGAGGCCACAGTTTTTCGTTGCGGCATCGCGTCCGCCTCCCTACCTTTCGGACTTCGCGTCCCTGCAACCGGAGTATGAAATGGCAGAGCCGACAGCCCACGAAGCCCTGATCTACCTGATGGTCGTTATGTCGGCGGCCGACCGGGACATGACCGATGCGGAACTCGCCATCATCGGCGACACGATCCGCACATGGCCGGTGTTCCGGACATTCGACGAGAACCGCATCATCGAGGTGGCGCGGCAGTGCCAGCAGATATTGCAGGAGGACAGCGGTCTGGAACGCATTCTCGGCGCCGTGCGCGACACCGTGCCGGCAAAGCTCCACGACACGGCTTATGCGCTGGCGGTCGAGGTCGCTGCCGCCGACAAGCATCTGGAGCCGGAGGAAAAGCGCATGCTGCACATCGTGCGCAGCCGGCTGCATCTGGAGCCGCTGGTGGCGGCCGCCATCGAGCGGGCCGCGCAGGCCAAGCGACGCGCCCTCGCCTGAGGCGGCTGCCGATCAAGACCATGTGACTGGCGCGTCATGGCCAGCTTCGGGATAGTCGCGGCATGAGCGCCTTTCTGTTTTCCGAGGCGGCGGTGAGGCTCGCCGCCTTCCTCGGCATCTTTGCCGCCATGGCCGCATTCGAGCTCTGGTCGCCACGCCTCGAACGGCCGGAGATGAGCGGCGCGCTGAAAACGCGCCGCTGGTTCGCCAATCTGTCGATGGTGCTGATCTCGTCGCTTGTGCTGCGCGTGGTGTTCCCCGCCGCAGCCGTCGGCGCTGCCGTCTGGGCCGAGGCGCAGGGATGGGGCCTGTTCCACACGCTCGGTCTCGATCCGCTCATCGCGGGGATCGTTTCGTTCGTGCTTCTGGATTTCGCCGTCTGGCTGGAGCACGTGGCGAGCCACAAGATACCGGTCCTGTGGCGCATCCACCGCATGCACCACGCCGACAACGGGTTCGACGTCACGACGGGTCTGCGGTTCCATCCGCTGGAAATCCTGCTGTCCATGCTGTGGAAGGCCGGGATCGTCGTGCTTCTCGGCGCGCCGGTGCTGGCCGTCCTGATCTTCGAGATCGTGCTCAACGGCAGCTCGATGTTCAATCATTCGAATGTCGATCTTCCGCGAAAGGTCGATCGCGTGCTGCGCCACGTGCTGGTGACGCCGGACATGCATCGCGTTCATCATTCCACCATCCCGCGCGAGACCGATTCCAACTACGGCTTCAACTTTCCCTTCTGGGACCGGCTTTTCGGGACCTATATCGACGCGCCGCGTCTCGGCCACCGCGCGATGGAGATTGGCCTGTCGGACTATCGCGGCGCGCTGACGGCGCGGCTCGGCTGGATGCTGCTCCTGCCTTTCCGCGCGCTGCGGCGGCGGGGCACGAAAAAAGGGGCGTCGGCTCAGTAGAAGCTGACCGGGAAATAGCGCAGGTAGAGCTCGGCGAATGCGCCGCTGGCCTCGATCTGGGTCAGGGCGAAATCGATCGCCTCGGCGAGCGCCGGCTGGCCCTGCGGCACGGCGATCGACAGGCCCTGGCCGAGATATCCTGCCGCCAGATAGGGGCCGCCGGCAAAGGCGCAGCAATCGGCGGCGTCCTTGCCGGCCAGCCAGAAGCTGAGCCGCATTCCGTCGCCGAACAGGGCGTCGATCTTTCCCGCTTTCAGGTCCTCGCGCAGCCAGTTCGCCCGGGTGTAGGTGACGGCCCTGGCCTGCGGGAACAGGGCGCGCAGCAGCGTCTCGTGGGCCGTGCCCGCCATGACGCCGACGCGCTTGCCGGCGAGCGTCCCGACAAGCGGCTCGGTGAGCATGGCCGATCGGCGCGTCACCAGCCGGGCCGGGAAACGCATATAGGTCTGCGAGAACAGATAGCGGTCGCGGTTCTCGGCGGTGACCGCGATGCCGGCGATGATCGCTTCGCCTTGCTTGTTGGCCAGGGCCGGCTGGACCTCGGACCAGGGCAGCGCCTGGATCTGGCATCGCTCGGTCAGGTCGAGTTCGGCGCAGATCTTGCGGGCGAGGTCCACGTGAAAGCCGCTGAGGATGCCGGTGGCGTCCAGATAGTTGAAGGGGAAGAAGTCGGCCGTCGTCAGGAAGCGGAGCCTCGGCAGGGTCGCGAGGTCGGGCTTCGAAAGGCGCTGCTGCGGCGCTCCGAAGCCGGGCGCCTGATTTGCCGGCGATGCGGAGAACTGCGCCGCATGCCCCGCACCGCACAGGAAGGCGGAGATCGCGAAAGCCATCAGGAAGCGCATGTCGGGTTCTCCAGTCGCGCGTTGCCGGAAAGTATCGTGCAGCAGAGACGAAGATCTGCACGAAACCTGAAGGAAAGGACTGTTCAGCGTTGCATTGTTAGCCTTTTAGAGCAAATAGGCCGATAGCATTGGAAACAAGCGCGGCATAGGGTGTACTCTGTTCGAATGTCACCGATTGGGGGATGATCCTGCATGCGGGAATTCGATCAGACACGCGAATTCATCGACCAGATTCAGAAGGCGCGGTCTCCTGCTGCGATATGCGATGCGCTGCTTTCGGTCACGTCCCGCTTCGGAGTGCGGTCTCTTTGCGCCGGCACGGTGCCGCCAACCGGTTCGGCCGGCCGCGACCAGGTCGGGCATCTGATCCTGAACACCTGGCCGACCGAGTGGGTCGACCGCTACATCGCGTGCGACTACATCTTTCATGATCCGCTGGTGCATCATGTTCACCGGACCCAGCGGGCGATGCTGTGGGGCGAGGCCCGGTCCATGGGCGGCGGCGACGCCCGCAAGGTATCGCAACTCTTCGGCGAGGCGCGTGAATTCGATATGATCGACGGCATATCCCTGTCGATCTCGACGCTCGACGGAGGCTCCGTCGTGATGTCGTACAGCGGCGCCGCGGTCGAGATGGCTCCGGAGGACATGCACGCCATCTCCTTCATTTCCGCCTATGCGGTGGGCCATGCGCTCAGCCTGCGCGGGGCCGACATGTTCGCCGAGCTCGAGCCGCTGGAGAAGGAATGCCTCCACTGGACGGCACGCGGCAAGTCTGTGCTCGACGTGGCCGATCTCCTAAGGCTGGCCGAGAAGGAGGTCCAGCAGCTCGTCTCGCGGGCGAAGAGCAAGCTTGGTCCCGGACACACCTTGCACCGGCTGGGCGAGCCGCCCAGGCTCACGCCGCGCGAGAAGGAATGCCTGCAATGGGCCGCGCTCGGGAAGTCGGAATGGGAAGTGTCCCAGATCCTGGGCATTTCCGAGCACACCGCCGAAAAGCATCTTCTGAATGCAAAGACAAAACTCGGCGCGACGAATCGTGCCCATGCTGTTGCGGAAGCCATAAGGTGCGGTGTTCTCGATTGACTGGCTTTCCGTCAATAGATGTTCCCAGAACATCTATTGACGCTTGAATAGGATGTTACCATTATGCCACCGGGGCGTGCATTCTTTTGGTTTGTGCAGCATGGGGGTAGAAAGATGCGGACGGGGCGGAACGTTATATTGGGCCTCCTTGGCTCGAGGTCTGTTTCCACGGCGAGAGCTCTGGCTTCGAGGGGACGTCCGGCGTCTGCCGGAAGTTCTTCGGCGTTGGGGAGCATCGCTTTCTCAGATTGTATCAACGCCTGCCGGAGCCGGGGCTTCAAGGTCCACGATCCGGTGCAGTACAGACATCCCGACACCGATTTCTAGCAGTCCCGATGGAACCCTTCGGGAAAACGGGTGATGGCGCGCAGGCCGAGGGGCACGACGCCATGTCCAGGAAGCGGGGCATCGATGCAGCGTTCGACCAGGTCGGTACGCCATCGACCGCCGCCGATTGGCTGCCCATCCTCGAGCGCCTCAGCATCTCCGCTGAGGAGGCGGCCCGCATCGAGGCGCGCGCGGTTCTCGCTGGCGTTCCGTTTCAGGCCGAGCTTCTGGCCTCCGGCCTCGTTTCCGAGCGTGGACTGTTTCATGAGCTGGCCGACAGTCTCGGGCTGCCTTTTCTCGACCAGCCCGACCCGGACGAACTGGTCATGCAGGACTGGCAGCGACTGGCCGCTCTGGCGAGCAGGGGTGGCGCCGGCATCGCACTGTCGCTGCGTGGCGGCGGCCAGTCACTTGTCCTGATCGCTCCCGAGAAGCTCGACATTCAGGGTCTTCGGAACTTCATCGCCCGCTATCCGCGCGCATCGACGCGCATCCGGGTCGTGCCGCCCTCCGCGCTACGCCGCGCCATCGCCGCGCGCAGCACCCAGAGCCTGATGCGCATCGCCACCGGCGCCCTGTTTGCCGCGCTGCCCGACCAGTCCGCGCGCTTCGTTGTCAACGCCTGGCAGGGGGCGATCTTCGGCGCGTTGAGCGTATCGCTGCTGTTTGCGGCGGTGCTGGTCCCGGGCGGGACCCTGCTGGCCGTGCACGGCGTGCTGTCCCTGGTGTTCCTCGCCTGCGTTGCCCTGCGGGTGAGCGTCGGCCTCGCGCCGTCGAAGCCGCACACGCCGAAACTCAGCACGATCCGGCCGGGCGAAATGCCGGTCTACACGGTGCTGGTGGCGCTCTACAAGGAGGCGGAGGTCGTGCCCGACCTTCTGGTGGCGCTGGGGCGCATCGTCTGGCCGCGCGCCAAGCTTGAGATCAAGCTCGTCTGCGAGGGCGACGACACGGAAACGCTGAATGCGATCCGCGCCCAGGAACTGCGCTCCTACATCGAGATCATCGAAGTGCCGCCGGGCGGGCCGCGCACCAAGCCGAAGGCGCTCTCATACGCGCTGCCGATGACGTCGGGAGATTTCGTCGTCCTTTACGATGCCGAAGACCGGCCGCATCCGTTTCAACTGGTCGAGGCATGGCAGCGCTTCAGGGAGAGCGACCGCACCCTGGCCTGCCTCCAGGCCCCGCTCAACATCTCCAACAAGCGCGAGAGCTGGATCTCTGCCATGTTCGCGCTGGAATATTCGGCGCTCTTTCGCGGCATCCTGCCCTGGTTCGCTCGACACGGGCTGGTGTTGCCGCTCGGCGGCACGTCGAACCATTTTCGCCGCAGCGCGCTGACTGCGGTCAACGGGTGGGACCCCTACAACGTGACCGAGGACGCCGACCTCGGGGTCCGGCTGCGGCGCCAGGGCTACAGGACGGACGTGATCCACAGCCCCACCTTCGAGGACGCGCCGACCGACCTGCGCACCTGGCTGCCGCAGCGGACCCGCTGGTTCAAGGGATGGGCGCAGACCTGGCTGGTCCACATGCGCGACCCGGCGGCGACGCACCGGGAACTCGGCCTGACATCCTTCGTCGTGATGCAGGTGATGTTCGCCGGGATGGTGCTGTCGGCGCTCGCCTATTCCGTTTTCCTGGCCACGGCGGCGGGACTGCTGCTGTGCCTTGCCATCTATGGAGATCTGCGGTCATCGCATCTCGGCCTGCTGGTCCTCGACGGGGTCAACATCGTCTGCGGCCACCTGTCGTTCCTGATGCTCGGCTGGTCCACGCTGGGGAAGACGGAGCGCCCGGAGTTCTGGAAGCGCATTGTCTGCACACCCGTCTATTGGGTGCTGATCTCCATCGCCGCATGGCGCTGCTTGTGGCAGCTTTACTGGCGGCCACACCACTGGGAGAAGACCATGCACCGCCCCTCCCAGCGGGCGGCCCGTCAGCCGAGGAAGGACCCTCCCGAGCCGATGATCCTGGGGTCCTCGGCGCCGATCGCGTCCAGATCCCGTCCTTCATAGGCGACCGTCAGGAGAATGCGGCGCATGACGGCGAGCCTGGCCCGGCGCTTGTCGTTGGCGCGCACCACCGTCCATGGCGCATGCGGGCTGTGCGTCCGCTCGAGCATCAGGTCGCGCATCCGCGTGTAGTCGTCCCATTTCGCGATGCCGGCGACGTCCATCGGCGAGAACTTCCAGTATTTGAGCTTGCTGTGGCGACGGTCGTGAAACCGCTCGAGCTGGGTCTCCTGGCCGATGTTCAGCCAGAACTTGAACAGATGAATCCCGTCATTGACGATGGCGCGCTCGAAATCGGGCGCCTCGTCGAGAAACTGCTCGTGCTGCGCCGGCGTGCAGAAACCCATGACGGGTTCGACGCCGCCCCTATTGTACCAGGAACGGTCGAATGTGACGAACTCGCCGCTGGTCGGGAAATGCGCCACATAGCGCTGGAAGTACCACTGGCCGCGCTCCGTCTCGGTCGGCTTGGGCAGGGCGACGTTGCGCGCGGTGCGCGGGTTCATGTAGGCGCGGATGCGCGAGATCGTGCCGCCCTTGCCGGCCGCATCCCGCCCCTCGAACAGGGCCATGATCCGCGCGCCGCTCGACTGCATCCAGCCCTGCAACTTGACCAGCTCGACCTGCAGCGCCTCGAGCTGCTTCTCGTATTCCTTGTTGCCCAGCTCGTCATCGTACGGATAGCCGCCGGCGCTCAGCGAATGCTCCTTGACCCATTTGGGCAGGTCCGGATCGTCGATGTCGAAGGTCCGCTTCTTGCCGGAAACGGTGAGCGTGACCGGATCGCTTTTCACGGGGCCGGGTTTTTCCAAAGACTTGTTCATACAATCGATCCTGAAACATGGGAGTGTGCATGCTATTTGCAGCTTGCTACAAGGTCCAGCGGGGATGCCGGCGGGAATGAATGCCATGGAAAAAGAACATCGGGAAACGGCCCCGGGCTTCCGGCAGCGGCTCGGGAGCGCGCTGGTCCTGCCCCTGACCCAACGCCTTGCCAGGCTGTTCTCCGCCGACGCCGCTGCGCCCGCCGAGGATGCCGCCGTCGCCGCCGGAAGCATCGATGCGCTGCCTGCGGTTTTTCTGGCGGCGGCGGTTCCCGATCCGCTCTACATCTTCGGCCCGGATGCCGAAATTCTCCATGCCAATGAGGCGGCGGACCGTGCCTTCGGCCCCGTGGCGAGGGGTGCGTCCCTGCGCCTGAAGTTCCGCGCGCCGGAGATGCACGAACTGGTCGGCAAGGCCGTCGCGGGCAACGAGGCGTCGGTGGCGATCAACTATTCGGAGCGGGTTCCCGTGGAGCGGGCCTACCGCGTCGTGGCAAGCCGCATCGGCAACGAGACGGGCCTGTTCGTTCTCCTGTTCAAGGACCAGAGCGAGGCGCGTCGCATCGACCGCATGCGCGCGGATTTCATCGCCAATGCCAGCCACGAGCTGCGCACCCCGCTTGCCTCGATCGCCGGCTTCATCGAGACGCTGCGCGGTCCGGCCCGCGACGACCCCGTGGCGCGCGAGAACTTTCTCCAGATCATGCACAACCAGACCCAGCGCATGGCGCGGCTCATCGACGATCTCCTGTCGCTGTCGCGGCTCGAGATGAAGCCCTATCTGAAGCCGGGCGGGCAGATCGATGTCGTCCGCCTCGTCGAGGGCGTCATCGAGGCGACGCGCCATCTGGCGGGCGAGTACGGCGTCGTCATCGAAAGCACGCTCCCCGACGCGCCGATCCCGATCGCCGGCAATCCCGACGAACTGACGCAGGTCTTCGAGAACCTCCTGGAGAATGCCTGCAAGTATGGCGGAGCGGGCGGCAGGATCCAGGTTTCGGCGGAGCAGAAGAATCCGCTTGAGGAGGTGCGCGTCACCGTCCGCGACTTCGGTCCGGGCATCGCCGAAGAGCATATCCCGCGCATCACCGAGCGCTTCTACCGCGTCGATGTGGAAACCAGCCGTGCCCAGAAGGGCACGGGCCTCGGCCTGTCCATCGTGAAGCATATCCTGACGCGCCACGATGCCCGGCTTTCGGTCCGGTCGAAACCGGGCGAGGGGGCGGCGTTCACCGTGCACTTCCCCCCGGTGCCGCCCGCGGCACGGGGGTGATCCCCTTTTCTCAGGCTGCGGCGGCGCAGGAAATCAATCTCTTCGGGACTTTCATTTTCGTGCCATCGCAATAGCTTACCAAGAGCGCAAAGACGCCCAAGAACGGATGAAGACATGCAGACCCAGCACACCATGCGCTCCTTCGATGACGAGCTGAAATACCTGGCAGACCAGATCGCCGCGATGGGCGGCTACGCCGAGCGCATGGTGGCGGAATCCATCGAGGCGCTGATCCAGTCGGATGCGGGGCTCGCCCGCAAGGTGGTCGCCGACGACGTGTTCCTGGACGAGAAGGAACGCGAGATCGGGGAGCGCTCGGTCATCATCATCGGCAGGCGGCAGCCCGTGGCGGACGATTTGCGCGAGATCGTCGGCGCGATCCGCATTTCCTCCGATCTGGAGCGCATCGGCGATCTGGGCAAGAACATTGCCAAGCGGGTTGTCGCGGTGACCGAAGGCAGGCAGCCGATGCGCCTGTTCCGCGGCCTCGAGGCGCTGGCCGACCTCGCCCTGACGCAGTTGAAGGAAGTGCTGGACGTCTACGCGTCACGGTCGATCGAGCGCATCGGCTTCGTGCGCGACCGCGACGAGGAAATCGACGCCATGTACACGTCGCTGTTCCGCGAGCTCCTGACCTACATGATGGAGGACCCGCGCAACATCACCGCGTGCACCCATCTGCTCTTCTGCGCCAAGAACATCGAACGCATCGGCGATCATGCCACCAACATCGCCGAAACGGTGCATCACATCGTCACCGGGCGGCAATTGCCCCTGGAGCGACCCAAGGAGGACGAGAGCCACAGGGTCGTGGCGACGCCCGCGAAATGATGCAGGGGCGTCCGCCGCCGGACGGGAATGCCTGACACTCGTGGAAGCGCGAAGGCCGCGCGGGATCGCGCTCCCGTGCGGCGCTGAACCGATAGTCTACCGGCTCCTGCGGCGCTCGGACGCGGGCTGATAGGCAAGCCGGGAATGATAGCCGCAATAGGGGCCGGATTCGCCGGCCTCGTTGCCGCAGAAGCTGAAATCGTCGGACAGCGGATCGCCATTCGGCCATTTGCAGGTCATTTCGGTGAGCTGCGTCAGCTCCAGCTTGCGGGAGATCGGCACGACGACATTGCCGACCGGCTGCAGGTAGGTCCGGGCGACCGGCTCTTCCTCGAACTGCGCCTGGAGGGCGGTGGCGCCCACCGTCGCCGTCATCGGGCGGGTGTTGCGCGGGCGTCGCGTGGTGGTCGTCCCCGGCTGGGGGGGCTTCTTCTGCCTCGTGCGCTGGCTTGTCGCGCGGCCGCGGCTGGACAGCTTGAGGCGGTGGACCTTGCCGATGACCGCATTGCGGCTGACGCCGCCGAGCTGTGCGGCAATTTGGCTGGCGCTCAGGCCTTCGGCCCAGAGTTTCTTTAAGGTCTCGACCCGCTCGTCAGTCCAGTTCATGGGGACATGCTCCTGTCCAGTGCGCGGAATCCGAATCCTCCTTCGCCCGACCAAAGCCGAGTGAGCACCACATTAAGATGGTTGGTATGGGTTGCCGCACAAAATGTAGTTTTTTGCTTGGGCTGAAACTACCTTATCGGCTGACTCCGTGACAAGAGTCCTTACCGTAAGCTGATTCGCTTTTTTTGGTTTTCCCCAGTTTGCTCGTTTTCGCTGTCATCCAGCCGTCGTGCCGTTTGCGTTGACAGCCGATCGGAAAAAACAGATAAAACATGGCACTGCCGCCCCTCGGGCGGCATTTTGATTTCATCGTCCCGTGTCTGGATGGCCAGGAGGCGCGGGAACCAATCTCAGGCTCAGCGGAGACCGTGTGGATGCGTGAATCTGCGCTTTATGAAACTTTCGCCCGTCAGCCCCTCGCTTTCGAACGGGGCGAGGGATGCTGGATCATCACGACCGACGGCGAGCGCTATCTGGACTTCGCCGCGGGCATCGCCGTCAATTCGCTGGGACACGCGCATCCGCATCTTGTCGCCGCGCTGACCGAGCAGGCCGGCAAGCTGTGGCACGTGTCGAACCTCTACGAGATCCCCGGCCAGAGCCGCCTCGGCGAGCGCCTTGTCGCCAATACCTTCGCCGACAGGGTGTTCTTCACCAATTCGGGCGGCGAGGCGCTGGAATGCGCCATCAAGACGGCCCGCCGCTACCACTTTGTCAACGGCGCGCCGGAGCGATATCGCATCATCACCTTCGAGGGCGCCTTTCACGGGCGCACGCTGGCGACCATCGCCGCCGGCGGCCAGGCGAAGTATCTGGAGGGCTTCGGCCCCAAGGTCGAGGGGTTCGATCAGGTTCCGTTCGGCGACATCGATGCCGTCGTGAAGGCGATCGGCCCGGAGACCGCCGGCATACTGGTCGAGCCGCTGCAGGGCGAGGGCGGTATCCGCACCCTGCCGAACGCCTCGCTGCGCCGCCTGCGCGAATTATGCGACCGCCACGGCCTGCTGCTCATCCTCGACGAGGTGCAGAGCGGCGTCGGCCGGACCGGCAAGCTGTTCGCCCATGAGTGGGCGGAGATCACGCCGGACCTGATGGCGGTCGCCAAGGGCATCGGCGGCGGCTTCCCGGTGGGCGCCTGCCTGGCGACGGCCGAGGCCGCCAAGGGCATGACGCCCGGCACGCATGGCACCACGTTCGGCGGCAATCCGCTGGCCATGGCCGTCGGCAATGCCGTGCTGGATGTCGTGCTGGAAGACGGCTTCCTCGAGGAGATCGCCCGCAAGGGGCTTCTGTTCAAGCAGGGCCTTGCGGCGGTCGCCGACGAGTTCCCGGATGTCATCGAGGGCATTCGCGGCGAAGGGCTGATGCTCGGCCTGAAGTGCAAGGCGCCCAACGCCGCCGTGCAGCAGGCGCTTCGCGCGGAGAAGCTGCTCGCGGTCCCGGCCGGCGACAACGTCTTGCGCCTCCTGCCTCCGCTCACGGTGAGCGAGGAGGAGATCCGCGAGGCGGTGGCCCGCATTCACAACGCCGCCGCTGCCATCCAGGCAGCCGAAAAAGCCGATGCTTGAGAGAAACAGGGAGGCGGGCATGGCCGGCGGTCTTCGCCACTTCATCGACCTTTCGGCGGTTGCGCCGCAGGAGTTGCGCTTCATGCTGGATGATGCCCGCGCCCGCAAGGAGCGCCTGAAGGCCGGCGAGCGCGACAGGCCCTTCGAGGGCAAGGTCCTGGCGATGATCTTCGACAAGCCGTCGACCCGCACCCGCGTTTCCTTCGATGTGGGCATGCGCCAGCTTGGCGGCGAGACGATCATGCTGACCGGCACGGAAATGCAGCTCGGCCGCTCGGAGACCATCGCCGACACGGCCAAGGTCCTGTCCCGCTATGTCGATGCGATCATGATCCGCACCACCGCCCATGAACGGCTGGTCGAGATGGCCGAGAACGCCACGGTGCCGGTCATCAACGGCCTGACCGACGATACGCATCCCTGCCAGATCATGGCCGATGTGCTGACCTTCGAGGAGCATCGCGGCCCGGTGAAGGACAAGCTCTTCGCCTGGACCGGCGACGGCAACAACGTCCTGCATTCGCTGATCGAGGCTTCCGCGCGCCTCGACTTCCGCCTCAACATCGCCGTGCCCAGGGGCAGCGAGCCGGAGGCAAAATATGTCGACTGGGCGAAGGCCCATGGCGGACGGGTCGCCTTCGCGGCGACCGCCGAGGAAGCCGTCACCGATGCAGATTGTGTCGTGACCGACACCTGGGTGTCGATGGGGCAGGAACACCGCGCCCGCGGCGACAATGTCTTCAAGCCCTATCAGGTCAACGGCGCGCTGATGCAGCACGCCAGGCCCGATGCCCTGTTCATGCACTGCCTGCCCGCCCATCGCGGCGAAGAGGTCACCGACGAGGTGATCGACGGTCCGCATTCGGTGGTTTTCGACGAGGCGGAAAACCGTCTCCACGCGCAGAAGGCGGTTCTTGCATGGTGTCTCGGCCGGTGAGTGCAGAAGAGAGGAAACTCGGCGAATTCGGTTTCGCCGGCGACGATCACGTGGTCCCGTTCGACGTCGAGCCGCTCGACGTGCGCGGCCGCGCCGTCCAACTCGGGCCGATGCTCGACCAGATTCTCGCCCGCCACACCTATCCGGAACCGGTCGCCCGGCTTCTGGCCGAGGTGATGGTGCTGACGGTACTCCTGGGCAGCGCCCTGAAGTTCGACGGAAAGTTCATCGTCCAGACCCGCACCGACGGACCGGTCGACATGCTGGTCGCCGACTTCTCGACACCGAGCGCCGTGCGTGCCTATGCCCGCTTCGACGAGGCGGCGCTGGCAGACGCCGTTGCCGCCGGCAACGACACGCCGGAGGCCCTGCTCGGCGCCGGCGTTCTCGCGCTGACGGTCGATCAGGGGCCGGACATGCAGCGCTACCAGGGCATCGTCCAGCTCGACGGATCGACGCTCGAGGATGTGGCGCGCACCTATTTCCGCCAGTCGGAGCAGATCCCGACCGAGGTGCGCCTCGGTGTCGCGAAGATGGTGCTTCCGGGCGCCGAGGCGACCCGCGAGCACTGGCGCGCCGGCGGCCTGCTGCTTCAGTTCCTGCCGGGTTCCCCCGAGCGCATGCGCATGCCGGACCTGCATGGCGGCGACGGCGACGAGGAGAATGACGGCGCCGCCCATCCCGACGACGACGCCTGGCAGGAGGCGCTGGCCCTGATGGCGACCATCGAGATGACCGAGCTGGTCGATCCGACGGTCGGCACCGAGCGGCTGCTCTACCGCCTGTTCCACGAGCACGGCGTGCGCGTCTACGAAGGCACGACCGTGCTCGACGATTGCTCCTGTTCCCGCGACAAGATCAGGACCATTCTCGAAGGTTTCACGCCCGAGGAGATGGCCGAGAGCATCGAGGACGGCGTGATCCGCGTTACCTGCGAGTTCTGCTCGACGGAGTATGATTTCGATCCCGCCGAATTCGACTGAACGGCGCCGCCGGGACGCTGCCTCCGTTCAGTTGAGGCGCATGGCTGCGCCCGGCACGTCGAGCGAGAAGGCGGGAATGTCGATGTCGAAGAACGCGCCGCGCGGACCGCGCATCGTGTAGCGGCCGACCATGATCCCGGATGGCGTGGAGAGGGGGCAGCCGGAGGTGTAGCTGTAGCTGTCGCCGGGCTTCAGAACGGGCTGTTCGCCCACCACGCCTTCCCCCCGCACCTCCTGCACATGGCCGGAAGCATCCGTGATGTGCCAGTAGCGCGACACGAGCTGCACCGTCTCGGGGGAATTGTTGGTGATGGTGATCTGGTACGCCCAGACGAAATGTCCCGACTCCGGCTCGGACTGGGCCGGCAGATAGCTCGGTTCGGCACACACCTCGATGGACTGGGTAACGGCTCTGTACATGGGGCCTGCACGCATCGGAAAGGCGCAAGCATGAGCCGCCGGGCCGGCCCGGTCAAGCCGCCGTGTGCGCGGGCGAAAACGGCCATGACACTATTGTGAGCGGCGTTCGACTGCGATTTTCTGTAAGGCGTAGCCTGAATGAAACGGGACATGAACTGAAGGATGCTTGACGGCTGGGCGCGTGAAAAGATCGATCCGGGGCTGGGTGCGATGGCCGGAAGGCTGGCCGCCGCCGGTATCGGCGCCAACGCGATCACCTGGACCGGACTGGGACTGGGGCTTGTCGCAGCGGCGGCGATTGCGTTCGGCCATTTCTGGATCGGCCTCGCGCTGATCCTCGCCAGCCGGTTATGCGATGGCCTCGACGGGGCGGTGGCGCGCCTTCAGGGCAAGACCGATTATGGCGGCTATCTGGATATCGTGCTCGACTTCGCCTTCTACGGCGCGGTGCCGCTCGGCTTCATCCTCGCCGATCCGACGCAGAACGCGATCGCCGGGGCCGTCCTGCTGCTCACCTTCTACGTCAATGGCGCGAGCTTCCTCGCCTATGCGGTGATGGCGGAGAAGCGCGGATTGGCGACTGAGGCGCGGGGCGAGAAGTCGCTGTTCTTCACCACCGGCCTGGCCGAGGCCACCGAGACGCTGGCGGTCTTCGCGCTGATGTGCCTTCTTCCGCAGTGGTTCGCCGCGCTGGCCTATCTCTTCGCCGCCGTGACGTTCTACACGACAGTCTCGCGCATCGTGCTGGCGGCAAGGCGGTTCGGCTGAGCACGCCAGGCTTCTTGGTGCTCTGCTTTTCGGGTCGTGCTGCAGCAGTGTCGTGCGTGGTGCGTGGTTCGACAAGCTCACCATGAGGAACGTCGGATCGGGCAACAGGCTAAGCTCCGAGATGTAGCGGACGGAGCCTGCAACCATGCCACCTCCCTCATGGTGAGCTTGTCGAACCACGAACCACGCACCACGCCGATGCGACGGCGCTTGATATCCTAGGCCGCCGCCAGCGCCCGCTCGATATCGGCGATGAGGTCGTCGCCATGCTCGATGCCGACCGACAGCCGCAGCGTGCCGTCGCCGATGCCGAGTTCCGCACGGGCCTCCTCGGAGAGGTTCTTGTGCGTGGTCGTGGCGGGATGGGTGATCAGGCTCTTGGCGTCGCCCAGATTGTTGGACAGCTTCACCGTCCTCAGGGCGTTCTGGAAGGCGAAGGCGCCGCTCTTGCCGCCCGCCACCTCGAAGCAGAGCAGGGTTGAGCCGCCCTTCATCTGGCGCGCGATGATGTCGGCCTGGGGATGGTCCGGACGGCCGGGATAGATGACCCGGGCGATCTTCCTGTGTCCGGCGAGGAAGTCTGCGATGCGCCCCGCGCTCTCCGTCTGCTGGCGCACGCGCAGCGGCAGGGTTTCAAGGCCCTTGAGCAGCGTCCACGCGTTGAAGGGCGACAGGCTCGGCCCGGTATGCCGGAAGAAATCCTGCAGGTGCTCGTCGACCCATTCCTTGTCGGAAAGCACCACGCCGCCGAGGCAGCGCCCCTGGCCGTCGATGTGCTTGGTGGCCGAATAGACGACTGTGTGAGCGCCGAGTTCCAGCGGCTTCTGCAGCAGCGGCGTGGCGAAGACGTTGTCGACCACGAGGCGCGCGCCGATCTCGTTGGCGAGGTCTGCGACCGCCGCGATGTCCGCCACTTCCAGGGTCGGATTGGTCGGGCTCTCCAGGAAGAGCAGCCTGGTGTTCGGGCGGATGGCCGCCTTCCACTCGGCGATCTTCGAGCCGTCGATCAGCGTGGCTTCGATGCCGTAGCGGGGCATCAAGGTTTCGACGACCCAGCGACAGGAACCGAACAGGGCGCGGCCCGCCACCACGTGATCGCCGGCCCGCAGCGCGCAGAGCAGGGCGGCCGTGACGGCGGCCATGCCCGATGCCATGGCGCGCGCCTCCTCGGCGCCTTCCAGTGCACACATGCGGCGTTCGAACATGTCGACCGTCGGGTTCGCGTAGCGCGAGTAGACGAAGCCAGGCTCCTCGCCCTTGAAGCGGGCTTCGGCGGCCTCCGCGCTGTCGTAGACGAAGCCCTGCGTCAGATAGATCGCCTCGGACGTCTCGCCGAAATGCGATCTCTGCACACCGCCATGCACCAGCGCGGTCTGTGGGTTCCAGCTGTCTTCGGAATGGTCTGTCATCGCTCTCAACACCCAACAAAAAACCGGCCGCGAAAGACGCATGCCGGTTCGGGATCGAGCGCGGCCTTTTTAGCGACTTTTTTTACGTGGCTGCAAGCCGACCGGCCAAATCACCACGGGATAAAAGGTCAATAGCGCCTCAAGCGCCTTGCGTCAACGCGAGGCGGCGCTAAACCATCGGGAGATAAGGCTCTGCGTGGAAGGAGAGGGTGTTGGTGCAAGCGGGCGCGAAGGCAGGCATCTTGCCGGACAGGGACATCGCGGCGCTGTTCGACGGCAAGGCGCTGACATCGGCGCGGCCGCTCGACGAAGACCAGATCCAGCCCGCCAGCCTCGACCTCCGTCTCGGCACAGTCGCCTACCGCGTGCGCGCGAGCTTCCTGCCCGGGCCGCAGCATCCCGTCTCCGCGAAGCTGGAGAAGCTGCGGCTGCACGAGATCCCGCTCGACCAGGGCGCCGTGCTGGAGACGGGTTGCGTCTATATCGTGCCGCTGCTCGAAGGGCTGGATCTGCCGGAGGGGATTTCCGCTTCGGCCAATCCGAAAAGCTCCACCGGCCGGCTCGACATCTTCACCCGGGTGATGACCGACTACGGCCAGGAGTTCGACAAGATCCCGGCCGGCTACTCCGGTCCGCTCTATCTCGAGGTCAGCCCGCGCACCTTCCCGATCGTCGTGCGCACCGGCTCGCGCCTGTCGCAGATCCGGTTCCGCACCGGCAAGGCGCTGCTGGAGGAGGCGGAACTCGCCGATCTCCATGCGCGCGAAATTTTGGTCGCCTCGGAGGACCCCAACATCACCGGCGGCGGCATCGCCCTGTCGGTCGATCTGAGCGGCGACGAGAACGGGCTGATCGGCTACCGCGCCAAGCATCACACGGCGCTGATCGACGTCGACAAGCGCGGCGTCCTCGAAACGCTCGATTTCTGGGAGCCGCTGGCGAATGACGGGGCGGGTGGCCTGATCC
Source organism: Nitratireductor pacificus pht-3B (assembly GCF_000300335.1). GTDB lineage: Bacteria > Pseudomonadota > Alphaproteobacteria > Rhizobiales > Rhizobiaceae > Nitratireductor > Nitratireductor pacificus. The sequence continues at coordinate 209,980 of NZ_AMRM01000004.1, forward strand.
TCGATCCGGACGAATTCTACATCCTGGTGAGCCGGGAGGCGGTCCATGTGCCGCCGCACCATGCCGCCGAGATGACGCCGTTCGACCCGCTGGTGGGCGAGTTTCGCGTGCACTATGCCGGCTTCTTCGACCCCGGCTTCGGCCACTCCGCAGCCGGTGGCACGGGCAGCCGGGCGGTGCTCGAGGTGCGCAGCCATGAAGTCCCGTTCATCCTCGAGCACGGACAGATCGTCGGTCGGCTCGTCTACGAGGCGATGCTGTCGCGGCCGGACGCGCTCTACGGCGCCGACCTCAGGTCGAACTACCAGGGCCAGTCGCTGAAGCTTTCGAAGCACTTCCGGCCGCGCTGACCTTTCCTTTCGGGCCGAGCGCCCGCACTTCCTCGCGCAGCGCGCGGATCTCGTTCAGGATCGTCTCCTGTTCCGCCTGCAGGGCCGTCCGCTCCGCGGAGGCTTCCGCATCGTGCTCGGCCTGCATGGCCGAGACGATGATACCGATGAACAGGTTGAGCACGGTGAAGGTGGTGGAGACGATGAACGGGATGAAGAACAGCCACGCCAGCGGATAGACCTCCATCACCGGCCGGACGATGCCCATCGACCAGCTCTCGAGCGTCATGATCTGGAACAGCGAGTAGGCCGACAGGCCGATCGTGCCGAACCAGTCGGGGAACGAGGCGCCGAACAGCTTGGTCGCCATCACCGCGAAGACGTAATAGACGAGCCCCAGAAGCAGCATGATCGACCCCATGCCCGGCAGCGCCGAGATCAGGCCGCCGACCACCCGGCGCAGCGACGGCACCATGCTGACCAGCCGGAGCACGCGCAGGATGCGCAGCGCCCGCAGCACGGACAGTCCGGCCGTCGCGGGCACCAGGGCGATGCCGACCACCACCAGGTCGAAGATGCGCCACGGGTCGCGGAAGAACGATTGCCGGTAGACGGCGAGCCGCGCCAGAAGTTCGGCGACGAACACGCCGAGGATCGCCTGATCGACGATCATCAGCAGCGGCCCGAAGGCGGCCATCGCGCGCCCGGAGGTTTCAAGGCCGAGCGTGATGGCGTTGATGATGATCAGGACGGTGATCGCGGCTTCGAAGCGCCGCGATTCGATGAAGGTCTTCAGGCTGGGCACAATGGTGTTTCCGGGTTTCAGCGTGGCCCACAGGTGGTGCGAAACCCTGCCCGCGTCAAGCAGGGAAAAGCCCGGACCTGAAACCTACGCCGCGGAAAGCGCCTGGTCCGGGACCTCCCGGATCTGGGGTTCCGGCTGCATCACCGTCCGGTAGGCCTGGGGCGCGGCGTCGTAGAGCGCGCGGAAGGCGCGGCTGAAATGCGCGGCGTCGGCGAAGCCGGTGTCGGCGGCGATCTGCGCGATCCTGTCCGTCGTGTGGGTCAGCAGCCAGGCGCCGTAGCGCAGGCGCATGTCGCGGAAATAGCGTGACGGCGTCTGGTTGAGCGCGGCGATGAAGCGCCGGTCCAGTTGCCGCGGGCTGATGCCGGCCTGCCGGGCGAGTTCTGGAACGGGCGGCGGCTCGTTCAGGGACTGCTCCATCAGATGCACGACGCGGCGCACGGCACTGTCCTGCACATTCTGCATCTCTCCGTAGAAATGGGCCTGGGGATGCGTCGACGGGCGCACGCCCTGCAGCATCATGTGGCGTATGCTCTGCTGGGCCTTCTCGTGGCCGCAATGCTGCGTGATGAGATGCAGGGCGAGGTCGCAGGCGCCGGCGGATCCCGCGCAGCTGATCCTGTCGCCGGCATGGATGAAGATGCGGTCGGGCACTGCCTGGATGTGCGGGAACTGCTCGCTGAACGCCTCGAACACGTTCCAGTGCACGCAGGCGACATAGCCTTCCATCAGGCCGGCGCGGGCGATGTTGAAGGTGCCCGTGCAGAGGCCGATCAGGGGCGTGCCGGCGGCCGCGGCGCGGTGGAGATAGTCGTCGAGCCAGCGCGGCTGGCGCCGCTCCATGTAGCCGTTGCCGCCGCACACGGCGATGTAGTCGAACTGGGTGGGGTCGGCCAGGTCGCTGGTGGGCGTGATCTTCAGCCCGCAGCTCGCCGTGACGTCCTGCCCGCCCATGATCTCCCAGCCGCAGGCGATCTGCCGGCTGCGCCCGCCCTTGTCCGCGGAAAGCCGCATCGCCTCTATGAATCCGGAGAAGGCGTTGAGCGTGAAGGATTCAAGCAGCACGAAGCCGACCCGCAATTGCTGACCCTGTTCTCTCTCCGGACGCATCCGATCTCTTGTCCCGCTTCGGCGCTGTTTCACGCGGTTTCAGGCATGGCAATGCCGCGAAAGCATAGAGATTTGGCCAAAATGTTCAATAATGTGACTGAAATCTTCTCGCGAAGCCCGAGGTTATGGCCGTAGTCTCATGGCTGGTAGATCGCTCCGGTAGAGTGCGAGACAACAAAAGGGAACAGGATATGTTCAAGAAAGCCGCAATGCTTGCGATGGCTGCCGGTCTGGCGCTTTCGGGTTTCTCCGCGATGGCCCAGGACGTTCAGCTCAAGGCCAACGTGCCCGGCAACGAGGAGGGCATCGCCTTCCGTTCCGTCCAGCACTTCGCCGATATCGTCAAGGAAAAGACGGGTGGCGAGGTCGCCATCAAGGTGTTCCATTCCAGCGCGCTGGGCGATCAGCCGAGCTCCCTGGAATCGCTCCAGGTGGGCATCCTCGACATGGCCACCATCGAAACGCCGATCACCGGCGTCGACCCGGTTCTCGGCGCGACGGCGCTGCCCTACATCTTCACCGGCCGCGATCACATCGCGCGGGCACTCGGCGGCGAGGCCGGCGACTGGATCCGCGAGCGGCTGGCCGCGAAGGGCCTGCGCGTCATCGGCTACCTCGAGGGCGGTTTCCGCCAGATCACCAACAATGTCCGTCCGATCGTCAAGCCGGAAGACCTGAAGGGCGTCAAGATGCGCACGCCCGACAGCAAGCTGCGCATCGACATCTTCAACCATTATGGCGCGAACGCCTCGCCGTTGCCCTTCCAGGAACTCTACTCGGCCCTCCAAACCGGCGTGTTCGACGGCCAGGAGAACCCGGTCATCTGGGCGCAGAGCACGAAGTTCTACGAAGTCCAGAAATACCTCTCGCTGACCAACCATCTCTATACGGTGACCTACCTTCTGATGAGCGAGAAGGCTTTCCAGAAGCTGCCGGAGAACGTGCAGGCGGTCTTCGCGGAGGCCGGTGAGGAAGCGGTGAAGAAGTCCGTCGAACTCGGCATCGCCGCCGACCGCGACATCGTCACCTTCCTGAAGGAGCAGGGCATGGAGGTGAACGACGCCGACATTCCCGCGTTCACCGCGGCGTCCGAGGAAATCTGGTCGAACTGGGTCGCCGAGCGTGGCGACGACGCCCAGAAGCTCGTCGATCTGATCCGCGCATCGGCGCAGTGAAAACGGGAGCGCGGCCATGATCAATCGAATTCTTGAAGCGATCTGCGCCGCGCTCCTCCTGGCCACGGTCGTCATCGGCTTCCTGGCGGTGATCTACCGCTATGTCTTCGACAACGCCCTGTCCTGGAGCTTCGAGGCGCTGCTCGGCCTCCTGACCTACATCACCTTCATCGGCGCCTATCTGGCGCTGCGCAAGAACGCCCATCTGCGGGTGGACTTCCTGACGAACGTCCTGCCGCGGCCGGGACAGCTCGTGCTGTTTCTCGGCAATCAGGCGGTGATCGGCCTGATCGGGCTTCTGATGCTGCGCCAGGGATGGCGGCAGACGGTGCTGTTCCAGGACCAGACGACCCAGGTCCTCGAGATATCGAACGCCTATCTCTACGCCGCCATTCCGCTGTGCGGACTTCTCATCTGCATCGACGCGGCCACCCGGATCGTCGTCGGTCTGCGCCGCTACGCGGCAGGCGAGGCGCCGCATGACGAAGCGCCCCTGTCCGGCAAAAACGAAATCTGAGATCTCCCATGGAACTGCTCTTCGTTCTTTGCATCCTGCTGGGGTTGATCGGCGTCGGCCTGCCGATCGCCTTCGCGCTGCTGGTGATCGCCGTCGGCGTCCTGTTCTTCGGCGATGTCGATCTGGTGATCGTCGCGCAGCGCCTCTATCGCGGCGTGCAGAGCTTCCCGCTTCTGGCGGTCCCGCTTTTCATTCTGGCCGGCCAGATCATGAGCCGCAGCGGCATTTCCGCACATCTGGTGGAGTTCGCCAAGACGCTTGTCGGCCAGATGCGCGGCGGCCTCGCGGCGGTCAACATCGTCACCAGCATGTTCTTCGCCGGCATGAGCGGCACCTCCATGTCCGACACGGCCGCCGTCGGCGGCATGCTGATCGACCCGATGATCAAGCGCGGCTACAGCCGGGCCTTCACCGCCGCCGTCACCGCATCCTCCTCCACCATCGGCATCATCATCCCGCCGAGCGTGCCGATGGTCATCCTCGGCGCCTATCTCGGCATCTCGACCGGCGCGCTGTTCGCGGCGGGCATCGTCTCGGGGCTCCTGCTCGGCCTGGCGCTGATCGCCGTCGCCTGGGGCATCTCGGTGCGGCGCGGATACCCGGTGGAGGACAAGTTCAGCTTCCGGGTAATGCTGCGCGCGCTGCTGCGGGCGACGCCGGCGCTGACCATGCCCGTCATCATCCTGGGTGGCATTCTGGGCGGCATCTTCACCCCCACCGAAGCCTCCGCCGTGGCGGTCGTCTACGGCATCCTGGTCGGCGTCGGCTACTATCGCACGCTCACCCTCCGCGCCCTCTACGAGACCTTCTGCGAGGCGGCGGTGCTGAGCGGGGCGGTGATGTTCGTCACCGCGACGGCCCATGTGATGGGCTACGCCTTCACCTTCGAACAGCTTGCCGACAGCCTGCTCGGGCCGATCGCGCAGATGGAGATGTCGCCGGTCACCTTCCTGATCGTGCTCAGCGTGGTGCTGATCATCGCCGGCACCTTCCTGGACGGCATCGCCATGATCTTCATCGTGGTGCCGCTCTTCTTCCCGGCGGTCCAGCTCCTGGGCATCGACCCGGTGCATTTCGGCATGGTCGTCGTCCTGTGCTGGGGCATCGGCCAGCAGACACCGCCCGTCGGCGCGGCGCTGTTCATCACCAGCGTGATCGCCCGCGTCAACATCTTCAGCCTGACGCTCGCCAATCTTCCCTTCATCGCCGTCATGGTGGCGGTGCTGGGCCTGGTGATCCTCTTTCCCGAGCTGATCGTGCTCTGGGTCCCGCGCGCGCTGGGCCTCTGACCCTCCTACCGTCTTACGCATAGAAAAGGACTCATCGAAATGATGAACAAGAACAGGTACATCGATGTGATCTACACGCACACCGATGGTGAGCCCACCTGCATCATCCATGGCGGCATTCCCTATCCGCACGGGCTCGATATCGTCGGCAAGCGCCAGTTCATTCGCGACAATTACGATTATGTCCGCACCGCGCTGCTGCGCGAGCCGCGCGGCCACAACGACATGGTCGGCGTGTTCGTGACGCCGCCTTCCAGCCCCGATGCGGATGCCGGCATGCTGTGGGCCGACGGCGACGATTTCATGGAGATGTGCGGCCACGGAACCATCGCGCTTTCGATGGCGATGGTGTCGCACGGCCTCGTCCACAACGTCGCCGAGCCGGTCACGAAGATCCGCTTCGAGACGCCGGCGGGCATGGTGATCTCCGAGGTTGCCTCCGAGAACGGTCAGGTCCAGTGGACCCGGTTCCAGAACGTGCCGGCCTTTGTGCTCGAGCAGGACGTGCCGATCGAACTGCCGGGCTACGGCGCGCTGACCGCCGACATCGCCTTCGGCGGCAACTTCTTCGCGGTCGTGAAATGGCCGGATCAGGAACGTCCGATCGGTCCCGAGAACGGCCGTCTCCTGTCCGACATGGGCGTCCTCGTGAAGGACCAGATCAACGCCAAGATGGATGTGCGCCACCCGACCGAGAAGCACATCCGTGGCCTGAACTTCACCACCTTCTGGCAGGAGCCGGACCACGCAGACAGCCTTTACCGCAACGTCCATGTGTTCAGCGATGGCAAGCTCGACCGCTCGCCGGGCGGCACCGGCACCAGCATGATGATGGCGGTGTTCGAGGCGCGCGGGAAGATCAAGATCGGCCAGACCATCAAGTCCGAGGGCCTGCTCGGCTGCGGCCGTTTCGAGGGCTGCCTGCTGGGCGAGACGAAGCTCGGCGATCAGCGCGCTGTCATCCCCACGGTCAAGGGGACGGCGAAGGTCATCGGCTATGCCAAGTGGCTCGTCGACCAGACCGACCCGGTCGGTCTCGGCTTCGTCGTCCGCTGACGGACACTGCCGTCAGGCGGGAATGCCTGACATCCGCATCGCGGAAATGCAGGGAGACAGGTCGGGGGAGCGTTTCGATGAAGCGACGAACCCGCCTGGGCTCCGCTGGGTGACCAATCGCCCGGCAACAGATCGGGGCGCCCATGCGGAGTCGCAGATCGAGGCAGGCAACGCCGCCCGGCGTTCGTCCTGCCTCGTGATTCACGGCCCCGGCGGACCATCCGGTCGCTCCCGGCGGGACGTTCTGGACCCGCCGGGCGCTGCACGGGCTTTGGAGGCGCCTCAGCCGATGGCCTTGCCATCCTCGCGCCAGACGGCGATGACCGAAGAGCGCGGCTTGCCGTTCCCGTCCGGCCACGCACCGCCCGGGTGCTGGATGCCGACGAACGCCACCTTCATGTCCGGCGACCAGCAAAGACCGGTCACCTCCGCGCCCTTCGGCGCGGTCAGGAAGCGGGCGATCTCGCCGGTTTCGGGATTGCCGACCAGCATCTGGTTGTTGCCCTGTCCCTCGAACTCGCCTTCATTGCTGTCCTCGCCGTCGGTCTGGATCCACAGCATGCCGTCTGAGGAGAAGGCCATGCCATCCGGCGAGTTGAACATGTTGCCTTCCGTGACGTTGTCCGACCCGGCATAGACGTTGTTGTAGACCTTCGGGTTGCCGGCCATGACATAGAGATCCCAGGTGAAGGTCTCCGCGCCATGGTCCTCGCCCTCGGGACGCCAGCGCACGATCTGGCCGAAATTATTGGTGTCGCGCGGGTTGGGGCCGTTGACCGGCTGTTCGTCGCCGCCGGCATTGGCCTTGACGCCCCGGTCCTTGTTGTTGGTCAGGGCGCAATAGGCCTCGACCCGCAGCGGATTGGCGGCGACCCATTCCGGACGGTCCATCGTCGTGGCACCGACCTTCGAGCCGGCGATGCGCGAGAAGACGAGAATCTCCTCGATCGGCATGCCCGTCGTTTCCGGCGTGAGCGCCAGCCACTTGCCGGTCATGTCGTCGTCGAACCTGGCCACATACAGCGTTCCCTCGGAGAGAAGCCCCTCCGTCGGCTGGCCCTCGGCCCAGGTACCCTTGGACACGTACCGGTAGATGAACTCGCCGCGCTCGTCGTCGCCCATATAGACCACGATGCGCCCGTCGGCGGCCTGCACCATCTCGGCGTTCTCATGCTTGAAGCGACCGAGCGCCGTGTGCTTGACCGGCGTGGAGGCGGGGTCGAGCGGGTCGATCTCGGTAACCCAGCCATGGCGGTTCGGCTCGTTCGGCTCCTTCGCCAGGTCGAAGCGCTCGTCGAACTTCTCGTAGGCGTAGCGGCCTTCGCCGCCGACGCCGTAGCGCACCTCGCCCTCCGTCGCCTCGCGTTCGGCGGTGGCGCCGAAATAGCCGTTGAAGTTCTCCTCGCAGGTCAGATAGGTGCCCCAGAGCGTCTTGCCGGAGCCGCAATTGTTCATCGTGCCCTTCGGCGAGCGTCCTTCCGGATCGGCATTCGTCCTGACCAGGTCGGAACCGGCGGCGGGACCGTCCATGGTCATCTGTGTCTCGTGCGTGATGCGGCGGTTATAGGGGCTGTCGAGCACCACCGCGTAGCCCTCGCCATTGTCGGCGATCTCCATCACGGTCACGCCCTGCATGTTCTTCAGGAGCAGCACCTCGCTGGCGTCGCGGGGCATGCCCTCGGCTTCCGCCGGCAGGTTGATCTCGGGGTTCACATATTCGGAGTTGATGGCCAGGATGGTCTTTTCGCCGTCGGTGAAGGTCTCCATGCCGTCCGTGTTCTCGCCGAACACCTTGTCCGACATCTCGACGGGGACGCCCGTTTCGGGCGAATAGGCGCCTTCCGCTTCCTTGAACAGCGGGTCGCCCCAGCGCACGAGCGTCTTCCAGCCATAGCCGTTCGGCACGTGAATTTCCTGGTCGGTGGCGATGCCGATCGGTTCGAAGGTGAACGCCGCGCCTGCGGCGCTTACCGGACGCGTCGAGGAGAGCACCCCGGCTCCCATCACGGCTGCGGCCGAACCGAAGGCGAGCGCGCCGCCCAGGAAGCCGCGGCGCGAAATCGCGCGTTCGACGACGGCGTCGAAGGCATTCGCGTCGGGACGGGGATCGCGCATTTCATCGAATTCATCCCAGGACAGGCGGATCATATCCTGCTTTTTCATGACGGCATTCCTTTGGCTGTTTGGCTGGCTGGGCCGGGCTGGTGCGGCACAGTCCGCGACTCCTAGCGAATGCATGCGACAGGTTTTTTACAGGGCTGTGGCCAATCGGACCGGCTGCGGTCAGAATGTCGGGACTCAAGCAGGCGGACGAAAAAGGCCGACCATGTCGCCATGGTCGGCCTTTCTCGGTTCGGCAGCCTCCACCGCCGGCGGCGGGGGAGATGGCGGTGTCAGTCCGCGGTCCGATGCGATCAGAATTTCACCGCCGTGTGGAAGGTGAACGTCCGCCCCGGGGCGTAGACCGGCTCGATATTGCCGTTGCCCCGCGCCGCGAAGCCCGTGCGCTCGTAATAGGTCTCGTTGAAGAGGTTCTCGACGCCAACGCGAATGGACATGTTTTCGTATGCGGGCGGGGTCCATTCCGCATAGGTGTTGACCACGGTGTAGGCGGGTTGGTCGCGGTGCGTTGCCGCGGTCGCGACCGCGTCCGAGATCTTGCCGGCCCAGGCGAGCGACGCGCCGAGCTTCAGATTGTAGTCGGGAAGCTCGTGGTCGATATAGAGCGTCGCCATGTCGCCGATCGGCATGAAGGTTCCGCTGTTCGGCAGCACCGAGATGCCGCCCGCCGTGACCTTCGCCTTGGTGAAGGTGGCGCCGATCTTCGTGTTCTCCCAGCGATAGCCGGCATTCAGCGTCACGCCGCGCGAACGGAACTCGTCCGGATGGTTCTGCAGCATGGCGCCCGGACCCCAGGCGTAGAGGGGCAGCCCGTCGATCCGCGTGTCGAAGAAGGTGATGCCGGCATTCCAGTTCTCGCCGCCGAGATTGGCGCCCACCTTCAGGTTCTGCGCGGTGCCGGCGCTGAAATTGGGATCGGTGCTGAAGCTGTTGTCGCGGGCATGGACGTAGCCGTAGTCCCCGATGACATAGCCGAGCCAGGTGCGCGAGGCGCCCGCGAAGACCTCGAAATGGTCGTTGAACTTGTAGGAAACGGTCGCGTTCGCGCTGGCGCCGCTGTCGGAGAACGTGTTGTCGTCCCAGTCGGTGAAGCGGTGACCGTCATACCGCACGCCGGTCGACAGGTTGAAGCCGTTGTCGAACTCGAAACGCCCCTGCGCGAAGGCGCCGATCTGGAAGGTCGAGAAGTCGCGGTAGCGGCGGTCGTTGTTCCCGTAATTGTCGGTGAAATAGCCATGCCGGCCGAAATCGACGCCTGCCGTGATGTTGCCGTTGTCGAAGGTGAAGCGGTTCTGCACCTTTCCGCCGAACAGGTCCTCCTTGAGGGCCATGTTGCCGTTGGTGCGGCTCTGGTAGTTGGGGCGCCAGTAATCGTTCTCGCTGTAGTAGACGATCACCTCCGGGTCCCACATGTCGGTGGGCGCCGTGGTGGTGTATTTCAGGTTGACCGCATCGCGCGCCACCTCCAGCGGATGCACGGTGTCGCTGGCGAGGCCCAGATTCATCTTGATCAGGCGGTCGGCCTCGTCGCGGCTGCGTTCATAGCCGAACTCGAGGCGATGGCCGTCGAACTCGTAGCCGAGCTTGGCGAGGATGTTGCGTGCCGCAGGCTCCGTACCCCGGATCTCGATCCCGTCGCCGTTCTCGTAGTTCTTGCCTGTCGCGCCGTGGGTCATCACGAACCAGTCGAAGCCCTCATGCCGCCCGTAACCGGCGGCGCTGCCCGAGAAGCCGCGGCCGTTCGTGCCGTAGGAGAGGCCGAACCGGGCGCCGAGATTCTTGCCGTCCTCGAGCAGGTCGAGCGCGCCGACGGTTTCATAGCGGATGGCGCCGGCCGCTGCGCCAAAGCCGGAATCGGCCGCCGCCGCGCCGGCTTCGACCTCGACGCGCTTCAGGAACACGGGATCGACGACATTGGAGCCTGTGTGGTGCCAGCTCGTCGCGTTCTGCGGGACGCCGTCCACGCTGACGGCCAGGTTCGACTGCTCCATGCCGAAGACGTGGATGCGCTTCGAGGGGCCGCCGCCGCCCGAGACGCTGATCGAGGATTCGTGGGCGAACAGCTCGGAGACATTGCTCGGCTGCAGAATCTCCAGATCCTCCTGCGTGACGACGGTTCCGCCGGTCGCCTCGATGTTCTCCTTGCCGTCGCTGATGACCGTGATCGTGTCGAGCACGGTGGTGCCCTGACTGGTTTCCTGCGCCTGCAACGCCGAAGCGATTGCGAGCAGGGAGGCGCCGGTGAGCGGCAGTATCCGCGTGAATGACATGTGCTTTTCCTGTTAATCCCCGACCGGCCAGCGCTTGGCCCCGGCTTTCCGGCCATAAGTCCGTCGTTGCAGAGGGGATGTGGAATGGAACGCGACGCCTGGAGAGCGTCGGCCGATGCCTTCGTGCCGCGTTCCGCGTCCCATTGTGACTGCCCCCTGCCTGCTGTCGTCCCAAGACCTGCGCCGGAGGCGATCACAAGCCGCCAGCGGCGGCCGACTTGCTTCTCGCCGCGGCTCGGTTTAATCTTGAGAAGATTGGTCATGTATATGTTTGGCGCTAAGATGGAGTCGAGCCGAAAGAGTTTGGCCAGAACCGCAATTTCTTAGGCGCAAACGGCATCGTGCCGTTTCCGGCGTTCAATCCGCCGGGCCGGCGTCAGGGTCATCGAATGCAGTACACCTCACAAGAGCTTTTCGTCGGTGCCATCCAGGGGGTGCCGAACTGCACGCCCGAAACGCGCGAGCTCCATATCTGGCCGAAATTCATGCTGATGGTCCTGCTGCAGGGCACGCAGCGCTTCGTCATCGACGACAGGCATTTCGAGATCGACGCAGGCCCCGAAGAGGAGAGCACGCCTGTCGTCTTCATGCTGAACGTCGCGAAGGACAGCCGGTTACGCTTCCTCAACGATAGCCAGACGCCGTTGCGCAAGGTGATGATATCGGCGCCGCTGCCATGGCTGCAGCGCCTGTTCGACGTTCAGGACGAGGCGCAGAAATCGGTACTGCGGAAGTTCTTCTCGCAGCATCTCGCCCAACATTCCTTCGAGCCGGGCCAGCACATCGTGCAGACGGCCCAGAAGATCATCAGCCCGCCGCCCGCGCTCGAGGGCGAGTTGAACTCCCTGTATCTGAGGGCGCAGGGAATGGACATGATGTGGCAGTCGCTGCTGACGATGCTGGCCGACAAGAAGGACCACCTTCCCGCGCCGAGCCTGATGACGTTGCGCTTCTGCGAACGGGTGCGCGATTTCGTCACCGCAAATCTCGACAAGGATCTGACCATCGATCGGATCGCCCGGGAGGTGGGCTGGGGCACCTCCACCCTGCAGCGGCATTTCAAGACGCATTTCGGGATGACCGTGTTCGACTTCATCCGGCAGAAGCGCCTCGAGGCCGCGCGCTCGGCGCTGGCGGATGACGGCATCCCCATCGCGCATGCCGCGCATCTGGCCGGGTACAACAACATCTCGAGCTTCACGACGGCCTTCCGAAGGGCCTATGGCGTCACGCCGAAGCAGGTCCGCCTGTAGCGTCCGCGCCTCACAAGACGCGAAAAGGAGTGCGGCCGATAGCGGTCGTCACCGCTACCGGCCGCACCGAAGACCTCGTCGTGCCCCATTCCACGAGGTCTGGAACAGCGGACCGGCGGAAATGCCGGCCGCGGGTTCCATGGTCAGAACGTCACGCGCCAGTTGGCGGCGACCCATGCGTTCGAGGCTTCGCCTTTCGTGGTGGCGTTGCCCATCACGGAAAGCGTCGATCCCGATATGTCGACTTCGAAGCCCGCGCCGGCGCGCAACCAGTCTTGCTGATAAGCCGCGGCGCCGAGATCGAAGCCGCCGAGGCCGATCACCTGACCGGTGACGTTCGATCCGCTGCTTTCGAAGCGATGGACGCCTTCCAGAGTTCCGATCAGGCGAAGCTGCTCCGTGATGGGGAGCTTCGCGTCGATGCCGTAGCGGACTTCGGTGCTGCTGTCGCACAGCTTGTTGAAGCCTGCCGCAAAGGCGCCGCCCGCCTCCGTGTAGCCTCCCATGCAGGTGTGGGCGTAGGAGAGTTCGCCGTAGGGCGAGACGTAAGGGAGGAGATTTTCCCACTGCAGGCGTCCACGGATGCCGTAGCCCTCCACGTCCGTCCGTCCGGAAGAGCTGTCGATCAGCCCGCCGCCGACGAGGTAGTTGCGGGTGATGTCGGCCTTCCCCCACAAGCCGGTTGCCGTCACGACGCCCCAAAGACCACTGTTCTGATCCCCGGTGATCTGGCCGAGCGCCTCGAGCTTGACATACCCGGCGCGGACCTCCGTGGTCCCGCCCAGGATCGTGTCCTGGTCGAGGCCGGTGTAGCCCGCGACGCCGTTCAGCTGAAGGGGACCGAAATTATACCCCAATCCGACTTCGCCGAGGCCGAGCACTCCGTCGCGGCCGCCATGGTCGTCGCGGCCCCAGTCGCCGCCGACCCACATCGTGAACTTGCCGTCCGGCACGCGATGATCGAGGGGCCGGGAGCCGGCGCCGTTGAGGATGATGCCCAGGCTGTTGACGACCGAGGTCTTGGCCGCTCCGGACGTCCCGATGCTCGCTCCGAGATCTTCCAGGGTGATGAGACCGCTACCGCCGCCATTTCCGCCGCCGGTGTTGCCCCCACCGGTGTTGCCCCCACCGGTGTTGCCCCCACCGGTGTTGCCCCCACCGGTGTTGCCTCCGCCGGTCTCGCCGCCGCCGGTCTCGCCGCCGCCAGTCTCGCCGCCGCCGGTCTCGCCTCCACCAGTCTCGCCTCCACCGGTCTCGCCTCCGCCGGTCTCGCCTCCGCCGGTCTCGCCTCCACCAGTCTCACCCCCGCCTGTATCACCGCCGCCGGTGCCGCTGCCTGAAGGGCCCGTCCCGGTGCCACGCGCGATATAGACCTTGTCGTCACGCGTCAGACCGACGACCACCGAACCATCTTCATTGGTGGCCTCGGCGGTGAGGGTGATTTCGGAGCGGCCCGGAAAATTGGACTCGATGGTCGCGCCGCTGGCCCGCAGCCAGTCCTCGACCGTCAGCATTCCCTCTTCTTCGCTCCAGCGGAAACCGTTGGTCCGGCTATCGTTGCCGCTTACCTCGCCCACGATGACATGGCCGTTCCCGGAAATCCCGTAGGCCTTGGACAGGGAACTGCTCGCTCCCCCAAGGCCGCCCAGCGAGAAGATGTCGCCATCCACCCAGCGGACCGCCTGGTTCATGTATCCCTTCAACGAGTGGCCCACCACGATGCGCCCGTCCCAGGAGATGCCGGTCGCGGTCGCGGTGTTGTTGCTCGAGGAATATGCGGCAAGGGTCGGCAGCGCCACCATGCCCGCTTCCTCGGTCCAGTGGAACGCCTGGAACTTGCTGCTGCTCGACAGCGCCGAGCCGACGATCACCGAGCCGTCATAGGAAGCGGCCAGGGCCTTGTCATTGCCGGCTTCACTGCGGCCTTCCAGCCAGCCGAGGCTCTGCATCCCGTCTTCTTCGGACCAGCGGAACGCCTCGCCGCCGGTGGCGCCGACATAGCCGACCGCAACCTTGCCGTCGCCGGAAACCGCTGTTGCCTCGGAGAACAGATTGGATTGTCCGGGAAGCGATCCGAGCAGCTGAAAGCCGCCGGCGGCCGTCCAGCGGTATGCCCTCTGGCCGAAATCCCCGCCCGACACACCGGGCGCGGCCTTGCCGACGATGACCTTGCCGTCGGCGGAGATGCCGGCAGCCGTGTAGTATTGGCTCGCGTTCAGCGGTGCGTCCGGATCCCGGTCGCCGACCGGCTGGACGCCCTCTTCGGCGGTCCAGACGAAACCGCTGTAGACGCTTTTCGCATAGCCGCGATACACGGTCCCGACGAAGGAGCTGCCATCGGCCGAGATTCCGCCGATGAGGGCCCGTTCGGTCAACGAGGAACTGAACGCGTCATCGGCGGGATCGTCATCGCCGTAGTAATCGCGGGTGTCCTGTGCCGGCGTTATGTCCCGGTTGATGCTCGCCGTGTCGTCGGCAAACCCGGGAAGCGCTGTCAGAAGTGACAACGATACCAGCGCTGTCGTTTGAAGAAGCCCCTTGTATTTCCCCGCCTTCATTGAAAACGTGCCCTTTTGCAGTTCATTGATTTATACGGTGACGAGATAGCCGAGCGGGCGCGGCAGGGGCATCACCTGAACAGGTGAGCGGCATGCGGCCTGGTCTGCTATAGGGGATAGCGGAACCGTTCCGGGGGGAGACGTCTTTCACGTGGTCAAGAAGTTCACGCCGTTCACGATGCTCGTCTTCACCGCGCTTTTCGGGCTTGCCGCCACCCTGGCCGCCACGCTCGTCACGCTCGATCAGCCATGGCTCGGCCTCCGTCTCTCCGTTGAAGAACAGTCCGGCCTCGTCCGCATCGACGCCGTGACCGCGAACGGCCCTGCGGCGTCTCTGGTGCCGGGGACGCCTCTGACCGGGGTCGGCGGCATGGCGATCGAAGCCGGCGATCTCGTCGAGGAGCCCGATGTCGCGGAAAGCTATCCGGCGCTGAAGCGCTTCCTTGACCGGCAGGGCGCGCTTCATGCCGCGCTCGCGTCCCCGGAGGTGACGCTGGAGACGGGCGGGGCCTCCGCTGCGCATCAGGTGGTGACACCTGCTCCCCGCCGACCGGTCACAAGCCTCCCGCTGGTCTTCTGGGTCCAGATCGCCACCGGCCTTGTCAGCATGATTGTGGGCGCATGGGTGTGGAGCCTGCGTCGCGGGGAGCTGTCGGCCGGGCTTCTCGCCGGGGCGGGGGCGGGGATCCTTCTCGCCGCGTTTCCCGCCGCGGTCTACTCGTCGCGCGAGGTCGCCCTGCCGGGCGCGCTGTTCCACGCGCTCTCGGCCATCAACCATTTCGGCGCGCTCACCTTCGGCGTGGCCATGGTCGCCCTTTTTCTCGTCTATCCGCGCCGCCTGGTCCCGGTTCGCGCCCTCTGGATCCTGCCGGTCGTCTACGGCGCGATCTGGATCATGGATACGGCATGGATCGGCTTTCCCGGCCCGGCGGAAGGCTATCACCTGCCGACGGTGATCCTGATGGTCGGGATCCTGCTCGGCGCGTTCCTGCAATACCGCACCAGCAGGGGCGACCCGGCCGCCCAGGCTGCGATCCGCTGGTTTGCCCTTTCGGTCGGCCTGTGCGCCGGCACCTTCGTCACCGTCGTGCTCATGCCCAATCTGTTCGGCATGCGCCCCACGGTTTCGCAGGGTTATGCCTTCGTCCTGTTCGGCATGCTGTTCCTGGGGGTGGCGGTCGGCGTCGCGCGCTATCGCCTGTTCGAGCTGGAAGGCTGGGCCTTCTCGATCCTCACCTATTTCGGGGCGGTCATGCTGCTCGTGCTGTTCGACGCGGCGCTGATTTCCTTCGTCGCGATGGACCGGCCGGCCGCGTTCGCTCTGTCGCTGCTGATCGTCGCGCTCATCTACCTGCCGTTCCGAGACTGGCTGGCGAAGCGGCTCATGCCGCGACGGGAAACAGACCGCGAGGAGCTGTTCGGCCGCATCGTCGACGTCGCGCTGATCAAGGATGCGGCGCGGGAAGGCCGCTGGCGTCAGGTTCTGCAGGACGCATTTCAGCCCCTGCGCATGACCGCCGGGGCGCGGTCCGCCCCGACCGCACCGGTGATCGCCGAGGACGGACTGGCGCTTCTGCTCCCGGGCATCTCCGACATCGCGCCGCTCAGGCTGTCCTACGCCCATTCGGGCCGGCGCCTGTTCAGCCCGCAGGACCGGCGTTTCGCTGCCGAGATCTGCGCCATGCTCGCGCATGCGATCGCGAGCCGCGACGCCCATGAGAAGGGCGCGACCGAGGAACGCATGCGGATCGCGCGCGACATGCACGACAATATGGGCGCACAGCTTCTTTCCGCGCTCCACAGCGACGTGCCCGAGCGCAAGGACACGCTGATCCGCGAGACGATCTCCGACCTGCGCGACATCGTCAACAACGCCGCGCGCGGCGGCAAGAGCCTCGACGAGGTGCTCGCCGATCTCAAGGTCGAGGCGCTGGAACGCCTGGCCTCGGCGGACATCAGGCTGAGTTGGGAGGACACGTGCGACAACCGCGAAATGGTGCTCACCCCGAACATCGCCCACTCCCTGCGCTCCATCCTGCGCGAGATCGTCAGCAACACGATCCGGCATTCCGGCGCCCGGACGATGCGGGTGAAGTTCGCGCTTCAGGACAGGGTCATCAGCCTCGATCTGAGCGATGACGGCAAGGGGCTTGCGGCCGACCGGTGGGGAAGCGGCAACGGCCTTTCCAACATCGAGGCCAGGCTGGTGGCCCTCAAGGGCACGCTTGCCTTCTCGGATGCGGGACCGGGCCTGCTGGTCCAGGCCAGGTTTCCTCTCTACGAGGGCGAGCTGGAATGACACGCGTTCTCATCGTCGAGGATCTGGCCGAGGCGCGCACCTGGCTCGACGGGATCGCGCGAGCCGCGTTCCCGGCCCCGCACGAGATCGACACGGCGGCAACCCTGCAGGCCGGCCTCGCTCTCGCGTCGCGGCGCGACTACGAGGTAGCCCTGATCGATCTCAGGCTGCCGGACGGCTCGGGCATAGAAGTGCTCCGCGCCCTGCGCCAGAAGAGCCCCGATACGCTCTGCGTGATCACCACCGCCATGGGCGACGACGCCCACATCGTCGCGGCACTGTCGGCCGGAGCCAACGGCTATCTCCTGAAGGAGCAGCCGTCCGACACGATCATCCGGCAATTGTCGCAGCTTGCGGAGGGCATTCCCGCCCTTTCGCCCGCCATCGCCCGCCGGATCATGGAGCATTTCCAGTTGACGGGGCCTGCCGCCGCGCCGGAGGAGAGCCTGACCGAGCGCGAGAAAGAGGTTCTGGCCCTCATCAGCCGTGGCATGCGCAACGTCGATGTCTCCGAGCAGCTTTCCCTCTCCGGCAACACGGTCGCCACACACATCAAGTCGATCTACCGGAAGCTCGGGATTTCCTCGCGCGCGGAAGCGACCTGGTATGCCGCCATGCTGGGCCTGGCGCCCGGCAAGGTGGACGGGGACTGAGGCATCCTCCTCCGCGCCGTGCGCGGTCCTGCAGATGTCATTTCAAGTATCTGCGGTCAGGCGGAACCACCTGACCGCAGAATGCTAGAACATTGCGTTGGGCAACAGCAGGGCGATCTGCGGAAAGGCGATCAGCATGGCCAGGCAGACCATCATCGCGGCCCAGAAGGGCATGACCCCCGCAAAGACGGACTGCAGCTTCACATCGTCCGCGACCGTCTTGACGACGAAGCAGTTGACGCCGACGGGCGGGCTGATCAGCCCCATCTCGAGAACGACGACCATGATGACGCCGAACCAGATCGGGTCGAAGCCGAGTGCCATGATCACGGGAAAGACGATCGGCAGGGTGATCACCAGGAGCGACAGTCCCTCGATGAACATGCCCAGCACCGCATAGGCGATCAGCAGAAGGATGATCGTCCCGTATGGCCCGAGGCCGAGGCCCGTGAACATGGCCGCCGCGTCGCGCGGCAGTTCCGACAAGGCGATGAACGGCGAGAATGCGCTGGCGCCGATCAGGATGAGGAAACACATGCCCGACGTCTGGAGCGTCTCGAGGACGACATGCCTGATGACCTCCGGGCGCGCCTGCCGCCGCAGCACGAGCATGACGAGCGCAAACGCCGCGCCGACGCCCGCCGCCTCCACCGGGGTGAACACGCCGGTGTAGATGCCGCCGATGGTGAGCACGATGATGGTCAGGATGCCGAGCGCGCGGCGCGAGGCGGCTAGGCGCTCCGCCGTGCTCGAAAGCGGCCCGGCGGGACCCTCCGCCGGCCTGAAGTGAACGATCAGGGCGATGACGAGCAGGAACAGCGCGGTGAGCAGGATGCCCGGCAGCACGCCCGCCATGAACAGCCGCCCGATGGATTGCTCCGTCAGGATGGCATACATGACGAAGCCGGTCGACGGAGGGATGAGGATCCCCAGCGTGCCGCCGGCGGCGATGACGCCGGTGGACAGTCTGCTGCCGTAGTTGAAACGCCGCATCTCGGGATAGGCGACGCGGCCCATCGTGACCGCCGAGGCGATGGACGAGCCGGAGAGCGCTGCGAAGCCCGCGCAGCCAAGAACGGTCGCGCCGGCAAGTCCTCCCTTCCGATGGCCGAACCAGGAATAGGCCGCTGTGTAGAGATCCCTGCTGAGGCCGCTGGCGGATGCGAGATTGCCCATCAGGATGAACAGCGGCAGCACCGAAAGATCGTACATGGACGCGATCTCGAAGGCCTGGCCCGAGATCGTGTAGGCCGCCGCGTTCAACGACGACAGGCTGACGATCCCCACGAAACCCACGAGCAGCATGGCGATGCCGACGGGCATGCCGAGGCCCATCAGGACGAACAGCGCGGCAAAGCCTGCAAGGCCGGTCATGGTCGCGCTCATCGGGATTGCCTTTTGACGAGTTGCGGGAAGAGCAGGATCAGCGCTCCCAGGGCGAGGCCGCCTGCCAGAAGCAGGTAGAAGGGGGCATGCGATATCAGGAGCAGCATCGTCGTCTCGCCGAACCTGGTGGCTTCCAGACCGTTCAGCAGACAGCGCCATGCGAGATAGCCGAGCATGACCGCGCCGACCCAGCGCAGGACGGCATCGACCATGCGGCCGAGCGCCGGGGGCAGCATGTCGGCCAGGATATCGATCCTGATCGCCTGCCCTGCGAGAATGCAGAGCGGCAGCGCGGCGGCGACAGTGGTGACCAGGAGCACCTGGGTGATGTCGTTGGCGCCGAACAGCGGGGCGTTGAACAGACTGCGGCCGAGCGCGTCGTAGACGGACAGGACCATCATCGCGCAGAGGGCGATGCCCCCCGCGACACCCAGGGCGAGCTTCATGAGACGGCCCAGCGCCGTCACTGTGCCGGCTTCCGGCACAGTTTCGTTTTCGATCCGGTTCTCCATGATGCGGCTGGCGTCAGCGGCTTGTCACGGTGGAGAGGATCATCTTAGCGTCGAAACCGCCCTTGGCCGCTGCTTCCTCGGCCAGCGCATCGAGCACGTCCTGGCTCTTGTCGGTCAGTTCGGCGACGGAGGCTTCGTCCAGCGTGATGAACTCCAGCGCAGCCTCTTTGGCCAGGGCCAGCCCGTCCGCTCCCGCCTTGTCGAATGCGGCTGCCGCCGTCATGGACAGGTCGCGGCCGCTGACCTTCTCGAGCGCGGCCTGCTCGTCCGGCGAAAGGGCCGCCCAGCTGTCCTTGTTCATCGCCAGATAGAAGGTGGCCAGCGGGCTCGGCAGGTTGGTGACGAGATATTTGCCGACCTCGTGCAGTTTGTAGGAACCGATCCCCGATGGCCCGATCCAGACCGCGTCGACGATACCGGTGCTCATGGCGTTGTAGGTTTCGGTCGTCGGCGTCGAGACGGGGATTGCACCCCAGGCCTCGGCCATCTTGGCGGCGGCGGGATCGGGAACGCGGATTTTCATGCCCGCCAGATCTGCGATGCCGCGAACCGGCTTCTCGCGCGTGATCAGGATGGCCGGGCTGTTGGTCCAGAAGGCAAGCATCTTGACTTGAGCGAAATCGGGCTCGAACAGTTCATAATGGTCCCACAGGGCGGTCGTGCCGGCCTCGGGGGTCTCGAACAGGCCGGGCAGGTTCATCAATGTCGTGCGCGGAAACTGTTCGGGCGTGTATTCCGGAATACCGAAGACGATGTCGGCGATCCCGGTGACGACGCGCTTGTACTGCTGGACCGGTCCGGCCCCGAGCTCACCGGAGGGATAGACCTTGATCGTGGAGGTGCCATTGGCGGCGGCGTTGAATGCTTCGGCCATCGGCGTGATCGCGGCGCGATCCATCGGATGCTGCGGCGGTACGAAGGATGCAAGTTTCAATTCGCGGGCTTCGGCAAATGTCGCCGCGCAGACCAATGCCACGGCCGCTAAGGCCGCGGGCAGCTTTCCAGAAAACATGGTTCCCTCCCGTTATGCCGCTCGATGGCGGTTCTCGTTCAATTCTGGTTTGATTCCGGACAGCGCGAACCATTTGCCTCCCAGCACGTTCGCGTCTAACACTTATATTATGAACACAGTTAATTGACAATGACAACTATATGACTGAAGATCAGATTTATCAGCTCCGCGACGGGCTTGGTTTCCGCATGTCGCGCACAGCGCGCGTGATGGAGCGCCACTACGAGCAGCTTCTGGCCGAAATCGGCCTGTCGCGCCTGATGTGGTGTGTCCTCGTGATGGTGGGCAGCTATGGCATCGCCGCACCTTCGGCGATGGCCGAGTTCCTCAGCGTCAACAGAACCGCTATCTCGCGCGTGCTGAGGGAGATGGAGAAGCAGGGGCTCGTCCTGCGGCGGCAACAGGATGGGGACCGGCGGGGCCGCGATATCGGCCTGACGGAGCTGGGGCAGCACAAACTGGAGGTGTTCCTGCCCAAGGCGACGCTCACGACCGAGCATTTCAAGAGCAAGCTCACGGAAGACGAGTTCGAGATGCTCAAGACCGTGTTGGACAAGATGATGGAAGGCGAGGAGGGTGCGCTGCCGGCCCTTTGAGCTCTCCGGAGAGATCAAAGGCAATCAACGCCCCATGCGCTTCTTCAGCTACAAGAACCGTCCGTTTCACCTGGGTCCCTATCCGCTCGAAAGACTGAAGCGCAGCGAGACGCAGCCGCATTTCGACGACGTTCCGGCGATGAACGCGGCTGTGCCGGGCGGAGCGGGGGAGGAGACGCTGGCCGATCCGCTCCAGCTCTTCGTCGGAATGCTGGACGTCATTCGCAACGGTCCCGTGGCGGCGAAGCGCTCGATCATCCCCGATTCCCCGGAGGAGCGCGCCCGCCACATGAAGGCTGCGGGCATGTTCTTCGACGCGACCATGGCGGGCATCTGCCGCCTCCCGGCGCAGGCGCTGCTCGAGCGGTCGCTCCGCAACCCGGTGATCGACGATCTCGCCAGACGGGCCGAGAACATCGAAACCAAGACGTTTGCCTCCGGCATCGACGCCATCATGGCGGATGTCAGGGATTCCGCGCGCGCCAGGCTCGGCAGCGTCGCCGATCACAGCCATGCCATCGTCTACCTGGTCGAGCATCCCCGCGAACCCCGGGCGGATGAGCCGGGCGGCGGCTGGCTTGCGGGAACCACCGAGCAGCGCTCGGCGCTGCGGGTCGCGGAAGTGGCGGTGGTCCTTGCCAACTATCTGCGCATTCTCGGATACCCCGCCCGCGCCCACACGATGACCAGCACGGACGTGCATCTGGGCAAGCTGGCGCTGGCCGCCGGACTGGTCGAGAAGCGCGGCAGTTCCGGCGGCGTGGAACTGGTCAATCCCTATGTCGGCACGCGCTACAGCCTGGCCGCCGTGACGACCACCTGCGAGATGGCGGTCGACAAGCCGCTGGCCGCGCGCGGACTGGCTGACAGATGGCGCTCGCACGGTCCCGCCTGGTGGGTCGGCAAGGGGTTTTACAAGAGCGCCCTGAACAGGACGCCCTATGCCGGACGTGATTTCGCCAAGGGTGCGCTGCCCTTCGAGAAGTTGAAATCCGTCGACGAACCCACGACCTTCATCGACGAACCCCGGGTGCCAAGGGTTCCGAAGCGCGCCGACATGTTCGCCCGTGCCCTGTTCGGCGACATGGGCAAGGGAATGCAGGCCGCCGCCAAGGGCGGACACTACGTCCTCAAGAGCCCGATCGGCTACTGCGCGCGCCGTGCGCTCGGGGCGTTCATGCTTCTGCAGAATGGCGAGAAGGCGCCGCATGTCGCGGCCAGCGCGAAGGATCCGCAGAAGAACGCGCATGACGTCAAGGCCGCGCTGTATTTCCTCGGATGCGATGCCGTCGGCATCTCGCGCTGCCCGGACTACGCCTATTATTCGCACGACGCCAACGGCAATCCGATCACGCCCTACCACAACAATGCCATCTCGACGATCATCGACCAGGGCCACGAAACGATGGAAGGCTCGAGCGGTGATGACTGGATCGCCGTCGCGCAGTCGATGCGCGCCTATCTGCGTTCGCAGATCCTGGGCGGCGTCGTGGCCGAGCAGATCCGCCGGCTCGGCTATTCCGCCCGCGTCCACTCGGTCGTCGACGGCGAGGTCCTGCAGCCACCGTTGCTCCTCCTGTCAGGGCTGGGCGAGGTCAGCCGCATCGGCGACGTGATCCTCAATCCCCTGCTCGGTCCGCGCCTGAAATCCGGCGTGGTGACGACCGACATGCCACTTGTCCACGACAAGCCGATCGACTTCGGCCTCCAGGCCTTCTGCGGTGCCTGCAACAAATGCGCGCGCGAATGCCCCTCCGGATCGATCCCCGCCGGCCCGAAGAAGATGTTCAACGGCTACGAGATCTGGAAGTCGGATGCTGAGAAATGCACGCGCTACCGCGTCACCAACGCGGCCGGCGCGATGTGTGGTCGGTGCATGAAGACCTGTCCCTGGAACCTGGAAGGCCTGTTCGTCGAGGCGCCTTTCCGCTGGGTGGCGATGCACATGCCGCGCGCCGCGCGTTTCCTTGCCTGGCTGGACGACCGGCTGGGCAACGGCCGCATCAATCCCGTCAAGAAATGGTGGTGGGATGTCGAGCTTGGCGCCGACGGTTCCTACACGCCGGCCAGCCAGGTCAACACGCGCGAGATCAACCCGAACCTGGTTCTCAGGAGCGAGGATCAGACGCTGGCGGCCTACACGGCGGACCTGACGCCGCCGCCCTATCCCTTTCCGTTTCCGCTGGACCGCGAAAAGGGGATCGCGGCCTATCGCAGCCTGCTCGATCCCGCCGACTATCGGGCGCGTCTTGCCGAGGGACGCACCGAAGGCCTCGTCTCCCTGCCGAAAGCGCCCGAAGGGCCGGCTCCCGTCATCCAGGTGCGGCTCGACAAGGTCGAGATGATGTCGAACGCGATCGCCCGCTACGAGTTCGTATCAGCCGACGGCGCGCCTTTGCCGCCCTTCGAGGCGGGGGCGCATATCGACGTGGTGGTCGCGCCGGAATATTTCCGCCAGTACAGCCTGGCCGGCGATCCCGCCGACGCCGGCCGCTACGTCATCGGCGTGCTCCGCGAGGATGAGGGGCGGGGCGGGTCGAAACTGATGCACCGCATCTTCGACGCGGGGCGAAAGGTGTTCATCTCCCGGCCGATCAATCATTTCCCGCTCCACGAGGACGCCAATCGCAGCATCCTGATCGGCGGCGGGATCGGCATCACGCCGATGATCGCCATGGCGCACCGGCTGCACCGGATCGGCAAGCCGTTCCAGCTGCACTACAGCATCCGCAGTCGCGCGACAGGCGGCTTCCTCGACACGCTGGAAGAGGCTCCATGGCGTGACCTTGTTCATCTGCACGTCTCTTCCGAGGGACAGCGGGCCGAACTCGAGACCATCCTCGGACCCTATCAAGACGGCGATCATGTCTACACCTGCGGCTCGCCGCAGTTTATGGACGGCGTCTTCGATGCAGCGCTCGCGCAGGGCTGGCCGCATGATTCCATGCACCGGGAGTATTTCGCGCTTCCGGAAACGCCGGACTGGGTCAATCACGAATTCCGCCTGAAACTCGCCCGCAGCGGCCAGACGCTGACGGTGCCCGCCGACCGGAGCGCCACCGACATGCTGACCGAAATCGGCATTCATGTGGACACGAAATGTTCGGAAGGCATCTGCGGCGTCCCTTTGATCGACGGCGATGTGAAGCATCGCGATTTCGTGCTATCCAACAAGGAGCGGGCAGAACGAATGCTGCTGTGCTGTTCGCGCGCGGCGGCGAAGGACAGTGAACTGGTGATCGATCTGTAGAAGCCGGCCGGCGAGGGAGCTTCGGGCTGCGCCGTCCCTCTGATCGAGGGCGATGTCGAGCATCGCGATTTCGTTCTGTCCAACAAGGAGAGGGCGGAACGAATGCTGCTGTGCTGTTCGCGCGCGGCGGCGAAGGACGGTGAACTGGTGATCGATCTGTAGAAGCCGGCCGGCGAGGGAGCTTCGGGCTTCGTCGCCTCATACGCGAAAATGCGGCTGCGCATATGGAGGCGACGAAGAAACCTGTTTGATGGCGCCTGCGGGTCGCGGATCGATTGCGCCTTTGCGGGTATCATGTGGTGGTAGCCTCTTGGTCTTCAACCACCGACGCAGATAATAAACCGATATTTATCAACAGGTTGTAATGTCTTGTGCGTTCGGTGAGCGCCTGGAATTCTGGCTTGCAGGGAAGGAAACAACCCCCGATTTCCTTCCGGTCCTCCCGACAGCAAGCGGTGAGGTTCCGCCCGCGGTTCTAACCATCGTGCAACGCAACGAAACGAATGAGACTGGCCAGACGCCCAATTGAAAAAGGCTTCTCGATGATCTGGATCTTCTCGTGCTCGACCCAGTGATTGTTCGTTTCGAGCCGGGTCGCCGTTGTGATGATCACCGAGACAAGATGAGGCGTACGGGCGAGCGCCTCATCTATGACATTCCCCGCCGAATGGCCGCGGCCGAGATTGAGATCCGTAATCAGGACGAAGGGAGCGCGTGCATTTCGAATGGCGCGCCTTGCCTGCTCAGGCGCGGTATACGCGGCCACAGTGCAGCCCAGTTGCTTCAGGCCTTCAAGGGTTGCGGCGTGGACGTCCGCACTGTCCTCCAAGAAGATGATCTTCAGGCCGCTCACGGGTTCGCGGAGCCTTGATGTGGGCAGGCCGTTGCCTGCATTCTTTGCCGGCGGCTCACAGGTCTGAAGAGACAAGGCGAAGCGGGTGCCTCCGGATTCCGGTGAGGTGAAAGTCAGCTCGCTCTTCATCGCGGCTGCTAGCGCAAAGCTGATTGAGAGACCCAGGCCGTAGCCCTTCAAATCCGATCTCTCGCCACTGCCACGCGCATCAAGCGCATCCAGGTTCAATCCCGGCCCATTGTCTGCCACGATCAGCGTGCAGACCTTCCCCCGGTTCTCACTTCTGAGTTCGATCGCGCCCTCTTGCGCGTATTGGATGGCATTGATCAGGAGGTTGCTGAGAATCCTGTAGAGCGCATTCTCGTCGCCTTGGACGAACGTCCGATCGCGCGGCATTTCGACCTTGAGTGCGGCTCCCGTATTCTGGGCGCGCGGCGAAAAATCCGCCGTGATGCGGCTGAAGAGAGCAGCGAGATCGACCGGGACCTGCTTGGCGGTGAAGGTTCCGGCTTCCAATTTCGACATATCGAGGATCGAATTGAAAAGCCCCACGGTCTCCTGCATGAGAGCCGCCAGTTGATCCACTGTTTCGCGCGATCGGACCGGCAGCGCTTTGCGGTCGATTCCACCGATCAGCAGCCCCATCGCATGAATCGGCTGGCGCAGATCGTGACTGGCGGCCGCCAACAGGGTGGATTTCGATCTGTTTGCCTTCTCCGCTTCGCGGCGGGCATCGACCGCTGTTTCATTGAGAGCCACAAGGCGGCTTTCGCGTTCGGCTATCGCATTGGTCAGCCACGCGAAAGAGGCTTCCATCAGCGTGATTTCATTGCGCGCTTCACCGCTTGGGGCGCTTTGGCCGTCATATGCATTCATCCTGCGGGTCAGTTCCTGGATGCGGCCGACGACATTCTTGTCGAGATAGGAATAGATGAAGGCGCCAACGGTAGCGAAGGCGAGAAAACAGGCGAGTATCAGGTACAGGTTTATCTGGATGAGCGACTGAATGGACCCGCTGCGAGCGTTGGCCTCCGATATCAGGCGTGATGACATGAAGCGGGTGGCATCGGTCAGACGGTCAGACAACTGAGTATAGTGGTGCAGGCGGCCTTGAATGGTCGTTTCGATCTCGATGATGTCGCGTCGCTGTTCCAGCAGGTCAGTGCCCAGTTCCAGCAGGCCCGGGGTTTTTGCCTCAGCCATCATCGCTTGAAGCGGCCCGCCGAGCCGGTCGACCTGACGGAGGCGTGTGGCCGCTTCCACATTCCTGGACCACAGCAGGAAGTCCTTGCCGATGTCCGATGATGCAGCCTTCTCCCGAGCGCGTTCCTCCAGGGTTCGGGCAAGCGCCTCGGATCGCAGTCGGCGAGTACTCAGCGCGCCCATTTCATCAAGGTTTTCAACCAGCGCCACCAGCGTACGATTGATCTCTGCGTACTCTCCAGGTCGCAGTTGAAACTCGCGTAGCCGCTCTTTCTGCCGGTTGATGGCATCCAGCTGATCGCGCGTTTGAATGCGGATCGTATCGAGCGCGATCTCGGATCTCGCCGTCAGCAGCAGGCCCATCTGGTTTGTAAGGCCAGAGATGTCCGCATTGAGCCGGGTGGCTACCGTGGCTTGAGGCAGGTCAGCCTCCACCATCCGTTCGAATTCCTGGCGGATGGATTGTATGCCGAAGACGGCCACAAATCCGATGGCCGCCGCACCGATCGACATGCATAACAGGGTGAGAAAGACGATACGCCCCACGCTGCTGGCCGACGAGTCGCGCATGAGCGTTAGGGATGTCCCATCGGCAACGGGTACATCAGTCCACCGTCTTTCCAAAGGCGGTTCAGTCCGCGCGGTAACTTCAGGTCCGATCCCGCGCCGAGATTGCGGTCGAATATCTCTCCGTAGTGACCCACCTGGCGTATCACCGAAGCGCCCCAACCATCCTTCAGCCCGAGACCTGCCCCACCTGGAATATGAAGGCTGGCGAGGCTCGCAGCATCGCTGCTCTGGCCAACATCCGCGGCTTCAGCGACAATGGTCAGGTTGACCACCCAGCGGATGATCTGTGTCCACTTGGTGTCGTCGTCGCGCACGACGGCCCCAAGCGGTTCGTTGGAGATTTCCTCTTCAAGAAAAACGAAGTCATCGCGATATTGCGGCTGGCTTGCAATCCGCGCCGCCAGGTCGCTTCCATCGGCCGTCACCGCATCGCATTCACGCCCGAAGAAGGCGCGCCAGCGGCCGGATTGCGAGGCGATCTCGAGAACATCGGTGTCTATACCCGCCCGAGCGATGGCCGCACGAATATTGTCGATGCTGGTGGTGCCCGAATTGGCGCAAATGGTCCGGCCGTCAAGATCGCGAAGCCGGGTCGCGCCGGTATCCGCAAACACCAGAACCCGTTGCACGTCATAATAGGTGATGGCCGGGAACTCGAAGCCCCTCATCACGTCGCGCGCGAAGTTGTAGGTGGTGGTGCGGAACAGGACGTCCACGCCGCCCTCGGCGAGCACGTTCAGCCGGTTCAAGCTGTCAAGCGGCACGAACTCCACCGCGTTGGCGTCTTCCAGCACGGCCGCAGCGACGCCACGGCACAAATCCACTTCGAAGCCGACCCAGTTACCGTTCACGGTTTGGGTCGCGAAGCCGATGTCATCGACGCCGACGCCGCAGATCAGATAACCGCGCTCCTGCACCGCCGCTTGTGTCCGACCAGCGTCCTCGGCCAGGGCCGGGTGCGCCAGCAGAGCCAGGAGAGCTCCAAGAGAGATCAGGCGGCCCGCCATCAGTGATCGGCAATCCGGGCCGCTGTGAAGCCTTGGGCATAAAGCGCGGCGATGAGGCTACCGTTTGTGATGTTCAGATCAACGATCTTCTGCACAACCGGCTTTCCTTTGTAACTCACCGCAAGCCCACAGCTCTGCAACATCTCGACATCGTTGGCACCGTCGCCCACGCAGCATGCCGAGTGTGGCCCAATGCCAAGCTCTCCGCAATATCGCAGCAGCTGTTCTCGCTTGGTCCGGGCATTGCAGATCGGCAGCTGAAGTTCGCCGGTCATGACGCCATCGCGAAAAACGGGATGATTGGACACGACCTCGTCGAATCCGCAATGGCGTGCAACCACCTGGGCAAAGATGTCATAGCCGCCTGTCACCAGAACCGTCTTGGCTCCAGCCGTCCGCATGGTTTGAACCAGCGCTTTTGCGCCAGGCGTATATCTGATCCGGCCGCAAAGCTCTCTCAGCAGATTTTCCGACGTCCCTGCTAGAAGCTTCGTCCTCGCTTTCAGCGATTGTGAGAAATCAAGCTCACCCGCCATCGTACGCGCGGTGATGTCCGCGACGGCTGGCCCGATGCCTCGCATATCCGCGAGCAGATCGAGCATCTCGTCCTCGATTATCGTTGCTTCCATGTCCGCCACCAGCAGCTTGCATTCGGCGGGCGGGCGAGCGGCGATGTGAACATCCATTTCAAGCTGCGCCGCGATCCGATGGATCTTCGCTCGATCGAGCCTGTCTTGCGGGTCTCGTACCTCCAGCACTGGGAAGAGGGAGGCCTCGCTGGTTCCTCCGGAGGCGATTTCCGATGTCGCTCCAGCCACGCGCAAAGCCTCGGTCATT
Organism: Nitratireductor pacificus pht-3B; assembly: GCF_000300335.1. Lineage (GTDB taxonomy): Bacteria > Pseudomonadota > Alphaproteobacteria > Rhizobiales > Rhizobiaceae > Nitratireductor > Nitratireductor pacificus. The sequence goes on from NZ_AMRM01000004.1 coordinate 238,641, forward strand.
CTTTCAGCGTGCTTCGGCGTCGGGCCATTCTCCCCGATGAGGATCAGTCTCCAGTCCATGCCTGAATCCATTGTGAGTCTGTCTGAGCAGAGCATGTCACTTGATCCGGCTAATGACCAATACGCCAGAAGGCCCTCCGGTCGGAGAGGGCGGCGTCGGGGCGGGGCGTGTGCAAGAAGCTGATTTCAATTGGTTTTGTCGATCCCCGTATCCAGGGACTAGTCCCTTTGACCCCGCCGTTGGCGCAGCCGAACGGCTTTGGCACGGCGCGGTCATACCTCTGGCCAATGTCTTGGCGGCCGGTTTTCCGCCTAGCGTCATAGGCCTCGGGTTCAAGCCTCCCAAATCTGGAGCGCCACGCCCGCAATATGAAAACGTTCAAGCCGCTGATGGTGCGAAGTAAGAGGGAGAACCAAATGCGCAGTTCTGCGAAATTTGCAGCCATGACAGCCGTGATGCTGGCGGGAACCAGCCCGACATTGGCCGGAACATTGGAAGATGTTCGCGCGGCAGGCGAGTTGGCCTGCGGCGTTAGCGAGGGCGTGCCGGGCTTTTCGAATGCGAACTCCGAAGGGATCTGGGAAGGTCTGGATGCGGATGTCTGTCGGGCTGTCGCCGCGGCGGTCCTCGGTGACGCGGGTGCTGTCCGGTTTGTGCCGCTCGCCTCCAAACAGAAAGTGCTGGCGGTTTCAAGTGGCCAGGTCGACCTGACGTCACGCACGACGACGTGGACCATGAAGCGTGACGGCGCGGAGGGCGTCGATTTCACGGCTGTCGTCTACTACGACGGGCAAGGCTTTATGATCAGTGCCGATGCCGGCATTTCCAGTGCGACCGAGCTGAACGATGTGACGGTATGCCTGACGACCGGCACAACGACCGAACTGAACATGACCGACTTTGCGCGCGCCAACAACCTGACCATGGAAGCAGTTGTCTTCGAGGGTAAACGCGAAGCGGTCGAGGCCTACGCTTCGGGTCGATGCGACGCTCTGACCACGGATTCCAGCCAGCTGGCCGCCTTCCGTACCGGATTCGCGGACCCGTCCGCGCATGTCATCCTTCCCGAGGTGATCTCCAAGGAGCCTCTTGCTCCGCTGGTGGCCCATGGCGACAACCAGTGGAAGGATGTTGTGACCTGGGTGGTCTATGGTCTGATCGAGGCTGAGGAACTGGGCGTGACCCAGGCCAATGTGGCTGACATGGCCGCGAATTCGGGAAATCCCTCCATTCAGCGAATGCTGGGCAGTTCGGGCGATACCGGGGGTCTCGTCGGCTTGGGCAGCACCTGGATGGTCGACGTTCTGAGCGCCGTCGGCAACTACGGCGAAATCTATGAGCGCAACCTGACGGCAACGCTTGGGCTGGAGCGTGGGTTGAACGCGCAATGGACTGCCGGAGGCCTGCTCTACGCCATGCCGATCCGCTGAGCCCCGTCACAATCTCGCGCAGTCATGCGCCCGGCCGACCTTGCCGGGCGCAGCAAGCCACGCAGGGCGGTCAGAAGACATGAAGAACACGTACATCGGGTCAAGGCCGGGTCTGTTGGCAAAGAAGCTGGTGTCGCTTCTGCTGCAAGGCATGGTTCTCGCCGCGGTTCTCGGGGTCGCTTACATTCTCTTTGCGACCACCCAGGAAAATCTGGAGATCCGAGGGATTGAAAGCGGGTTCGCGTTTCTCTGGCGTGAGGCCGGTTTGCCGATCGGCGACAGCCTCATCGAGTATGACCCATCCCGCAGCTACGGCTATGCCTTTCTGGTCGGAGTTCTGAACACTCTTCTGGTTTCAGCCCTCGCCATAGTCTTCGCCACCATTCTTGGCGTGATGGTCGGCGTCGCCCGTGTTTCCAACAACTGGCTCCTGGCAAAATGCGCCGCGATCTACGTGGAGACCCTGCGCAACCTGCCGCTGCTGCTCACGCTCTTTTTTGTCTACAGCGTCGTGCTCGCCTCCTTGCCGCACCCACGCGAAGCCATCGTGCTCGCCGAAGGCTATTTCCTCTCGAAGCGGGGTGTCTACCTGCCGCGCCCAGTGGCGGAGGAGGGGTTCGGCATTTTCGTGGCCGCTGTGTGTATCGCCTTGCTGCTTGCTGTCATTTTCTGGCGGTGGGCGGGCGCCTACAAGCGACGCACAGGCACATCGGTTCCGGGGTTCTGGGGTGGGCTGGCGATCTTCGGAACACTTGCTACGCTTGCCTATCTGGCCAGCAACAGCCCCATCGGCAGCGAACTTCCCGTCTATAAGGGGTTCAACTTCAAGGGCGGGCTGGCGCTCAAGCCGGAGTTCGCGGCGCTGTTGATTGGGCTGATCCTCTACACGGCAGCCTTCATCGGCGAGAATGTCCGAAGCGGCATTCAATCGGTGCAGGCCGGACAGATCGAGGCTGCCAATGCCCTGGGCGTCTCGCGCGGCGTGGTCACCCGCCTCGTATTGCTGCCGCAGGCGTTGCGGGTAACGATTCCGGCGACGACAAACGATTATGCGAGCCTCGTGAAGAACAGCTCGCTCGCTGTGGCGATCGGCTATCCCGATATGGTTTCCATCGGCGGAACAATCATCGGGCAAAACGGGCAAGCCATTGAAATCATAGCGATGTGGATGGCCGTCTATCTGACAATCAACCTCATTATCTCGCTGGTGATGAACGTGCTGAACGCCCGTGTGCAGGTTGTTGAAAGGTAAGAAGATGCAAAGCAGGACCGTCACCTTTCACGCCTCTCCGCCACGTCCGGCGCCAGTCAACCAGACCAACGCGATAGGCTGGATGCGCCGTAACCTCTTTGGCGGCTGGAAGGACACCGCCATCACGCTCGTTCTTCTGGCGATACTGCTGTCATTCGTCCCGGATCTGATTCAATGGCTGTTCCTGAACGCGACCTATCAGGGCGATGACGACGTCTGCCGCCAGAATGGCGGGGCTTGCTGGCCTTTCATCATCGAGAAGTTTCAGGTGCTGATGATCGGGGTCTATCCGCAAGACCTGTCCTGGCGTCCGGCCGTCAGCGCGCTTGCTCTGATGGGGCTTGCGGCGCTCACATACTCAGGCCGTATCCGTGGCGTGACGCTGATTGCCGCCTGGGCCATCTTGCCGATCTTCGCCCTCATCATGATCGGCGGCGCTTTCGGGATGCAGAAGGTCGATCAATCGGTCTGGGGCGGCCTGATGCTGAGCATCATGCTGGCGCTGGTCGGGGTCATCGTCTCAATCCCGCTGGGGGTATTGCTGGCCCTGGGCCGTCACTACGGTTCGCCAACCGTCAAGGTCCTTTGCGTCACATTCATCGAACTTCTGCGCGGCGTGCCACTGATCACGATCCTGTTCATGGCCTCCGTGATGATGCCCCTGTTTCTGCCGCCAGAACTGGTGATCAACAATCTCCTGCGGATTCAGATCGGCATGATCCTGTTCTCCTCCGCCTATATGGCCGAGGTTGTGCGCGGCGGGCTGCAGGCTATTCCGAAAGGCCAGACCGAGGCTTCGCTTTCGCTTGGGGTGACGCCGGCGCGGACCATCGCGTTCGTAGTGGTGCCGCAGGCCCTGCGGCACGTGCTGCCTCCGTTGATCGGCCGCTGTATCGCGCTGTTCAAGGATACCTCACTTGTCATCATCGTGGGCCTCCTGGACTTCCTCGGCATGGTCAAGGGTGCTGCCCTCGATACCGATTGGCTTGGATTTCAAGCCGAAGCCTACGTCTTTGCCGCCTTTGTCTACTGGCTGATCTGCTACAGCCTCAGCCTCTACGGCAGGCGGTTGGAACAACGCGGCCCGAGTGCCCACACCTAGTTTCCGGAGACTTCCATGTCCGCCAAGATCGAAAGCAACATCGCCACCGATGAAACCGTCATCGAGATGCGCAATGTCAACAAATGGTACGGCAGTTTTCATGTCCTCAAGGACATCAATCTAACCGTGGCGAAGGGTGAAAGGATCGTGATCTGCGGCCCATCGGGATCAGGCAAATCGACGATGATCCGTTGCATCAACCATTTGGAGGAGCATCAGGAAGGAGAGATCACCGTTAATGGCACGCGCCTCGATGAGAACCTGAAGAACATCACACACATTCGACGTGAAGTCGGAATGGTGTTTCAGCAGTTCAACCTGTTTCCGCACATGACCATTCTCGACAATCTGTGCTTTGCCCCGGTCTGGGCTCGCAACATGCCTCGCGCCGAGGCCGAGGAAACCGCCTTGCGATACCTGGAGCGGGTCGGGATTGGAGAACAGAAGAACAAGTATCCCGGCCAATTGTCAGGCGGGCAGCAACAGCGCGTCGCGATAGCGCGGGCATTGTGCATGAGCCCGTCAATCATGCTGTTCGACGAACCGACATCCGCGCTTGATCCGGAGATGATCAAGGAGGTCCTCGACGTCATGATCGAGCTCGCCGAAACCGGCATGACCATGCTCTGCGTGACGCACGAGATGTCGTTTGCCCGTTCCGTGGCCGACAGGGTGATCTTTATGGATGAGGGCGAGATCGTCGAGGAGAACGCGCCGGCCGCATTCTTTGACTCGCCCCGGATGGACCGGACCCAGAAGTTCCTCAGCCAGATCCTGTCGCACTAGTTGGCGTCCGTCCATTCGCGAGCACAAAAGACGATCAAAACGATGATGGAGCACCGGACTAAAAGCCCGATTCCGCCTTTCGGTCCGATATTCCAGACCCACCTGCTGCGCCCAGGGAGATAAGATCATTTTCGGTTCAGTGGTTCTTTTGCAGATCGTGGGCTCTGTAGCGCTGCTGCTATGGGGTATCCGCTTGGTTCGCACAGGCATCATGCGGGCTTTCGGCGCGACGCTCCGGCAGCACCTCGGAGTCGCCGTAAACGGGCGCATGTCCTCGTTCGCTGTGGGCATGGTGGTCACGATCTTCCTGCAGAGCAGCACGGCGACAGCTTTGATCGTGTCTTCGTTTGCGGCAAAGGGATTGGTCACGACGGCGGCCGCCCTGGCGGTTATGCTGGGGGCTGATGTCGGAACGTCGATCGCCGCGCAGATCCTCTCGTTCAATCCCACATGGATGGCATACACGGCGATGTTGCTCGGCTACGTCTTGCACGAGAGATCGGAAAACTACGCAAGGCGACAAATCGGCCGCGCGGTTCTGGGGTTGGGGCTCGTGCTGATTTCACTGAGCCTCATCCGTGCTTCCTCGGAACCCTTGCGTGAATCCGAGGTCCTGACCTTCATCTTCGCCGCCCTGGACAATGAGGTTCTGCTGACCCTGTTCTTCGCCGCCATCCTGACATGGTTGGCGCACTCCAGCGTGGCGATGGTCTTGCTGATTGCTACCATGGCCGCATCCGGGGTGATCCCGATGGGAACCGGGGTGATCATGGTTCTTGGTGCGAACATCGGCGGCACCGTCCCTCCGATACTGGCGACGATGCGTGCCGGTGGTCAGGGACAGCATTCAGCGATCGGCAATGCATGCTTCAAACTGGCCGCCAGCCTGGTGCTTCTGCCCTTCGTGCCGCTCGTCACGGATGCTCTTCAGGAACATGCCGGCGACCCGCAGATCATGCTGCATGTGCACACGGCCTTCAACGTCTTTGTGGTCCTTGTGTTCCTGCCCTGGGTCGGGCCGGCAGCCCGGTTGCTCAAACGCTGCATTCCCCTGCCTGCGCCAACCGATTCGGAGCCGGTCACGAAGTATCTGGACCACGAGTTGGTCGGGTCGCCGTCATTGGCGCTGACCGGTGCAACGCGAGAGCTCTATCGGGTCAACGAATACATTGAGGATATGCTCGCGCTCCTGACGAACGGCATTGAATCGAACATCCCGCCGGATCCTCGACCTGCCCGTGAAAATCGCGCGCGCGTATCCAGGATCGTAGAGGAGATCAGACTCTACCTCACGAAGATCACGCGTGAGGAGATCTCGGAAGCGGACAGCGCGGCGGCAATCAACCTGCTGCTGCTGTCGACCAATCTGTCGCATGTGTCGGATCTGATTGCCAATGCCGTCGAGAGTTATGCCGCCCCGTCGGAGGAGAAAAACAGGTTCTCCGCCAATGGCGCAGAGGAGTTGCTGGAGATGCTGGAGCTCATCCGCAATGGCGTGCGCATCGCCTTGTCCGCGTCGCTCCAGAACGACAACAGAGTGAGAAAGGGTATTCAAAAACAGCGAAAAGAGCTGGAAAGGCTTGTCGACAAGAGCCGTCTTGCGCATTTCAACCGGCTGGAAGAGCGCGAGATCTCGTCCATCAACACGACATCGCTGCACAATGAGTTGCTGCGGGATTTTTCACGCATCTACTATCACATACTCACCGCATCGAAGGTCGGGGTCTGATCCCTGACGACCGGTCCGGTCCCGATTGAGGTGAGGTGCGGACGAGGGCGCAAGATGTGCGGGGAAGTGACTTCGTTCCGGGTTTGATGGTACAGGCTTGCTTATCTCTTGGGTGGGGGAAACAGAGCATGACCGTCGTGTTGATAGTTGATGATCATCATCTGATCCGTGCGGGGGTGAAGAACCTTCTCGAAAGTGAGTTTCCCGATACCCGGGTCGAAGGTGCCGACAGCGTTGCGGCCGCCCTGACGTTTCTTGCCGACAGTGGTGACGTCGACCTGGTGCTGATGGATCTCAAGCTTCCCGACGCCTCCGCGCTCGATGGGCTGACCCGACTGAAGCAAAGCCATCCGGCTTCTGCCGTGGCGCTCATCTCCGGAACTGATGACAACGAGACGATCCGCGCCGCGCTCAGCATCGGGGCAGATGGGTTCATCCCGAAGTCAGCAGATCCGCAGATTCTGACGCACGCCGTCTCTCTTATGCTTCGGGGTGAGATGTTTCTGCCCCGGAGCTTCCTCCAAAGCTATGATCCGGATGGCGAAGTCAGGACGGAGGAAAGCGGCAAGAACGTCGTTCTCACTGATCGGCAGTGCGAGGTGTTCGCCTTGATGCGAGAGGGCCTGGCCAACAAGGAGATCGCAAGGCAGTTGCAACTGTCCGAGAGCACGGTCAAAACCCATGTCTCGGCAATTCTGAAGAGCTTCGGGACAACCTCCAGAACGAAGGCAATAGCGCGTGCGATCGAGCGTGGCTGGCCGCAACAATGACCGTTTCCTTCGGGAGATGACCTGCTCCGCGGGGAGAGCCCGGCCCCGACAGCCTGCGCTTTCGGTCCCCTCGGGCAGGATTTCTGACGCCATCTAAGGACCGGAAAGACCCGGCGCGCGACGCGTCCAAGGCCAGAGCGCCTTCGATACGGAGTCTACACCGTCGCAACGGATAACGTCTGGGTCGTTGTTGCCGTGCTAGCCTCAATGCATGGACGGCGTCTTCAGTGTTGCTCTCGCACAGGGATGGCGGCACGATTCCATGCACTGGGAGCATAGCGCGCTTCCGGAGATGTCGGACTGGGCCGATCACGAGTTCCGCCTGAAGCCGCCCGCAGCGGTCAGACGCTGACGGTGCCCGCCGACC